>NZ_LT896588.1:1198477-1859904 GCF_900186615.1 Parabacteroides bouchesdurhonensis | reverse complement strand
CGTGTCGGGATGATATCTCTGTAAGTTCGCTCTACTTCTTTACTTTATTGATTCTGTCCATCATGTCAAAGATCTTTTCTCATTACTGAGTGTTGTGGAGAATAACGGATTCGAACCGTTGACCCTCTGCGTGCAAGGCAGATGCTCTAGCCAGCTGAGCTAATCCCCCCTCTTGGTTTGGTAGATAGTAGTTGGTAGTTAGTAGTTAGTAGACTTATCTACTTTAACTTCCTGACTACTTTTACTACTTCTCCCGGAGTGTAGTCCCAGGCAGAGTTGAACTGCCGACCTCTACATTATCAGTGTAGCGCTCTAACCAACTGAGCTATAGGACTGGCTTATCTTTTTCTTCCTGAAACTTTCTTTCCGCGGGGATACCGCGTCGAAGCTTCTGTTTTCTCTACTGGGTTGTCCAGTTTTAAGATCATATATAAATACATTACAACTAAAGCAGCACAAGTAAGGAAGTTAATACCTTCGTTACTATACTCGGTAATTCTGTGCTCCAGAAAGGAGGTGTTCCAGCCGCACCTTCCGGTACGGCTACCTTGTTACGACTTAGCCCCAGTCACCAGTTTTACCCTAGGCCGATCCTCAACGGTTACGGACTTCAGGTACCCCCGGCTCCCATGGCTTGACGGGCGGTGTGTACAAGGCCCGGGAACGTATTCACCGCGCCATGGCTGATGCGCGATTACTAGCGAATCCAGCTTCACGGAGTCGAGTTGCAGACTCCGATCCGAACTGAGACGTGGTTTGGAGATTAGCGCCCTGTCGCCAGGTGGCTGCTCTTTGTCCACGCCATTGTAACACGTGTGTCGCCCCGGATGTAAGGGCCGTGCTGATTTGACGTCATCCCAACCTTCCTCACAGCTTACGCTGGCAGTCTCATTAGAGTCCTCACCTTGATGTGTTAGTAACTAGTGATTAGGGTTGCGCTCGTTATGGCACTTAAGCCGACACCTCACGGCACGAGCTGACGACAACCATGCAGCACCTCGCAAATGGCTATTGCTAGAAAGAATGTTTCCACTCCGGTCCAAATGCGTTCAAACCCGGGTAAGGTTCCTCGCGTATCATCGAATTAAACCACATGTTCCTCCGCTTGTGCGGGCCCCCGTCAATTCCTTTGAGTTTCACCGTTGCCGGCGTACTCCCCAGGTGGATTACTTAACGCTTTCGCTGTAGAGCTTACATTGTATCGCAAACTCCTAGTAATCATCGTTTACTGCGTGGACTACCAGGGTATCTAATCCTGTTTGATACCCACGCTTTCGTGCTTCAGTGTCAGTGATGGTTTAGTATGCTGCCTTCGCAATCGGAGTTCTGCGTGATATCTATGCATTTCACCGCTACACCACGCATTCCGCATACCTCAAACATACTCAAGATAAACAGTTTCAACGGCAATTTTATGGTTGAGCCACAAACTTTCACCGCTGACTTATCTATCCACCTACGCACCCTTTAAACCCAATAAATCCGGATAACGCTCGCATCCTCCGTATTACCGCGGCTGCTGGCACGGAGTTAGCCGATGCTTATTCGTAGGGTACATACAAAACAGGACACGTCCCGCACTTTATTCCCCTATAAAAGAAGTTTACAATCCATAGAACCTTCATCCTTCACGCGACTTGGCTGGTTCAGGCTTTCGCCCATTGACCAATATTCCTCACTGCTGCCTCCCGTAGGAGTTTGGTCCGTGTCTCAGTACCAATGTGGGGGACCTTCCTCTCAGAACCCCTATCCATCGTCGGTTTGGTGGGCCGTTACCCCGCCAACTGCCTAATGGAACGCATGCCTATCTATCAGCGATGAATCTTTAACAAATATCTCCATGCGGAGCCCCTGTTTTATGCAGTATTAATCCGACTTTCGCCGGGCTATCCTACTCTGATAGGTAAGTTGCATACGCGTTACTCACCCGTGCGCCGGTCGCCGACAGTGTATTGCTACACCTCGCTGCCCCTCGACTTGCATGTGTTAAGCCTGTCGCTAGCGTTCATCCTGAGCCAGGATCAAACTCTTCGTTGTTAAATTGTTTTTATCTCTGCTCAGAATAACCTTGTTTATTGTAAGTATTGACGGTATTAATTTTTTAATACTTGTACTACTTTTTAGTTGTATGTAAATTTTTCAAAGAACGTTGTTTGCTTTCGTTTGAAAAGCGAGTGCAAAGGTAAGGACTTTTTTCTTTCACGCAAATTTTATGAACAAAATTTTGTGGAAAGTTTTTATACCTGTTTTCCACCGCACAAACCGACATATTGCTTAGATACTTCTAACCTCAGTGACCCGATACCCGGAAAACATTTCCTTCTAATACTTAAATTTAATGCCCTCTCGCTTGAATGCGGGGACAAAAGTAGTGTTCTTAAACATATACTCCAAATCTTTTGACTATTATTTTTTACATGGAAACTGGAGACACCCTTTAATATCCAATGAATCCATATGTTACACAAGAAAAAAAACAAAACATCAATATCTAGACAATTATTCTTGATTATAAAATAATTGTTTTTCTTTATGTGTTCCCTTTAACATAATAAAACAGCCTATAGGCAGAGAATAATTCATCTATAGGCTGTTTATTTGGATAATCTATAGGAGAATATCTCATCACCTATAGTTTAAACAGTTTAATCACAACATTTCAATTCTATTACACGGCTATTTGCTTCTGCTATTGTAAATACACGCAAACCGATTTTCATTAAATAATCGCCACTAAATATTTTTCCATTATCTACAAATGTAGATTTAGCCCCCGGCATCAAATTAATTTCTTCTAATTTATATTTCTTATTCGGGTCCAAACCTTGTAATTTAACAGGATAAAGTTTTTCTGCATAACGAGGATGAAGATCATAAGCATAAAGCAATGCAGCATTTTTATCCTTACTTACATGCATAACAGCCGTATGATTTGACTCATAAGGAGATACCATTCTATAAAAATCACCTTCTAATATAACCGACTTCAAACGATTAAAATTCTTCACCGCTTGTTGACAGAACGTTAATTCATCTGGTTTTAATTCTTTCAGACCCAAATCGAATCCCATTTTGCACATCATAGCCACATCCGTACGGAATTTCACACTTGTTTTCCAATTCCAACTTGTTACATGGGCACACATCACCTTAGATGGGAAGAACTGAGAAAATCCCCATTGAATATATAATCGTTCAAACGGATCTGTATCATCACTACACCATAATTCCGTAAAATATTTCAAAGCGCCATAATCACAACGTGCACCTCCTCCTGAACAAATCATCATATACAAGTCCGGATATTTTTCAGCTACCCTCTTGAAAACATTCATCACGCCACGAACATGATCAACATATAGCTGATTTTGCTTTCCTTTTAAATAGGGAGAATAGATATTTGTAATCGGGCTGTTGCAATCCCATTTCAAGAACGCTATTTCAGGATTTTCCGTCATCAACTTATCTACTACCCCGAATACATAATCTTCCACCTCCGGATTACTCAAATCTAGCACCAGTTGATTACGGTAATAATAGGTTTCACGATTCGGTTGACGAATCGCCCAGTCTGGATGTTTGTCAAACAGTTCACTTTTCGGATTCACCATCTCCGGTTCAACCCAGATACCAAACTTCACACCTGCATCTTTTGCTGCTTTTACCAAATTAGGAATACCGTTCGGAAGTTTACTCTTCATTACTTCCCAGTCTCCCAAACCGGCATGATCATTAACGCGGGGATATTTATTACCAAACCAACCGTCATCCAACAAAAACAAATCCACCCCCAAGTCTTTGGCTTCTACCATTATTTCTTCCAGCTTCTGTTCGTCGAAGTTAAAACCTGTAGATTCCCAGTTATTCAATAAGGTAAGACGATCGTCTTTTCCTCTTTTCACTTGATAATTACGAGCCCAGTCATGAAAACTGCGACTAGCCTTTCCTACGCCCTGATTACTCAACGTAAAGATAAATTCAGGTGTAACAAATACTTCATTCGGTTTCAATTCATAATTAGAAGCATATGGATTAATACCGGATATAATACGAATATTATTCATATTATCCACCTCAAAAGTAAAACGGAAATTTCCGGTCCAGCCAATCGTACCCATTAGTACATCGCCTTCATTCTCGCGAACCACATCACCCAATCCCAATTGGAAGAACGGATATGATTGCATGGCGGCACGAGATCCTAGTTTTGTATCAATAATTTTCTTACCGAATTTTAACTCCTGGCTAGTCATACCCATTTCTTTAGCCCAATCACCACAAAACTCGGTAAGATAGTACTTCGGGCTCTCAAAATACAGCATACTTGATGCATACAAGAATATAGATACCGGTTTCTTTTCATTATGGCTAATATCTGTCCAAGTTTTAATAATATTCTCCTTTGCATAAGTAATATAATGTATCTTCACATTAACTGGATATACATCATCTTTCATTGATATAATAGTTTCGGTAACATTGTCATCCAATTTTTTCACGTCAGAAGACACAAACCGAAAAATACTAGTCATATTCCCATCATTATGTTGTATACCAAAAGCCGGTTCGTAATAATCTTCCGCACCTGAACAAGGATATATTTCCCATCCACGAGTTGAAACGGCATCATCAGATCCGGACCTTACATATATCGGAAGATTTCCAAACTCCGATTCATTCAACAAACAGCTTCCTAAATACGATTGATAAACACGGCCATTAGGAGCCACTCTTAAAATTAAATCAGTCTCTGCAGTAGAAATACGAATGGGTCCTTGTTCCGCAGCCTCCAACTGCACTAAACAAAGTAAAAATAGAAAAATAGAAAAAAATGTCTTTTTCATGGTGAATAAATAATAGTATAATGTAAATATTAAAAAGCCCGGCTTGACTACCATATCACACGGAATCCAGTCGGGCTATAAGAATTTTCACGTAATTAATTCTGATCCTTTAAAATAACATCATGAGCTCCTCCTTCCACAATACTTGTAGAAGATACAAGCGTTATCTTTGCCTGTTTCTGTAACTCTTCAATTGAAATAGAACCACAACTACACATAGTTGCCTTGATCTTACCTAAAGTTACATTTAAATTATCTTTCATCTTACCAGCATAAGGTACATAACTATCTACGCCTTCTTCAAATTTCAGCGATTCGCTACCACCCATATCATAACGTTGCCAGTTCTTTGCACGATTAGAACCCTCGCCCCAATACTCTTTTACAAAGCTGTTACCTATCTTTAATTTTTTCGTTGGAGATTCATCAAAACGGGCAAAATAACGTCCCATCATCAGGAAATCGGCACCCATAGCCAAAGCAAGTACCATGTGATAATCATGCACTAAGCCACCATCACTACAAATCGGTACATAAATACCATGTTTTTTAAAATAAACATCCCGAGCCTGAGCTACATCGATTAAAGCAGTTGCCTGGCCGCGACCAATGCCTTTCTGTTCACGGGTAATGCAAATAGAACCACCACCAATACCAACTTTAATAAAATCAGCACCTGCGTCTACCAAATAGTTGAAACCTTCCTGGTCCACTACATTTCCAGCCCCAACTAAGACTTTATCACCATACATTTTTTTAATCCAAACCAAAGTATCACGCTGCCATTCCGAATAACCGTCGGAAGAATCAATACATAACACATCGACTCCAGCTTCTACTAAAGCAGGAACACGCTCCATATAATCACGTGTATTAATACCGGCACCCACCAATAATTTCTTATCCGAGCCGGACAATTCCAACGGATTATCACGATGACTATCATAATCCTTACGGAATACAAAATATTGCAACTTCTGATTCTTATCAATAATTGGCAGTGTATTCAGTTTATGTTCCCAAATAATCTGATTAGCTTCTTTCAATGTCATACCCAGTTCTCCTACAATTAATTTTGAGAACGGTGTCATAAAATCTTTCACTTTTTTGTCCAGGGAATCTTTTTCCACCCGATAATCGCGGCTGGTAACAAGGCCCAATAATTTTCCATTAGGCGTACCGTCATCTGTTATTCCTATTGTAGAATGTTCTGTTTTGTTAACTAAAGCCACCACATCCGCTAATGTAGCTTCAGGAGTAAGATTTGAATCGCTTATAACAAATCCTGCTTTAAACTTTTTCACCTTACGAACCATATCCGCTTGACTTTCTATCGGCTGAGAACCAAAAATAAAAGAAAGACCACCATTACGAGCTAATTCCATAGCTAATTCCGGCCCCGATACAGACTGCATAATTGCCGACACAAAAGGTATATTCAATTCTATCGCAGCCTTCTCGCCTGCCTTAAATTTCACCAAAGGAGCCTTTAGAGAAACATTAGCAGGAATACATTGTTTTGTCGTTAACCCCGGAATAAGTAAATATTCTCCAAATGTTCTTGAAACATCATTTAAATAGATTGCCATAAGATTCTAATATATTTTCAGGATGATAAGAAATAATTGTGCAAATGTAGTTATTTCCGCTCACATATGCCCTTTTTTGAAGTTAAAAACTTTCCAGACCTCTCAGATGTTTTATAGATATATTAATTAAAAGAAAAGAACGTTATGAAACAGGTAGTAGACAAAGCCAATTCAAGAGGTCACGCAAATCACGGTTGGTTAAAGACATATCATACTTTTAGTTTTGCAAATTATTATAATCCCAAACGCATGCATTTCGGTATGTTACGCGTACTGAATGATGACACTGTAGCTCCAAGAGAGGGATTCGATATGCATCCGCATAAAAATATGGAAGTTATTTCCATACCTTTACATGGTTACCTACGCCACGGTGATAGTATAAAGAACAGCGAAGTAATCACACCTGGTGATATTCAGGTGATGAGTGCCGGAACAGGCATTATTCACAGCGAATTTAACGACAGCGCCGAAGAGCAACTGGCATTTTTACAAATTTGGGTATTGCCTCGTGAAGAAAATACTTCTCCAAAATACAATAATTATGATATCCGTCCGGTACTTAAAGACAATCAATTCTCACTAATCATTGCACCTGATGGTAGCGCTCCGGCCTCTATTAACCAAGATGCATGGTTCTCTTTAGGCACATTGGATGCCGGACAGGTAAAAGAATACAAGTTACATCACAAAAATAATGGAGTATACGTATTTATTATTGAAGGAGAAGTCGAAATAAACAACACCGTTTTATCAAAACGAGACGGAGCTGGTTTTTGGGAGACAGACCATATCTTCATAGAAGTACTAAAGAATTCAAAGGTTCTCCTTATGGAAGTTCCTATGTAATATTTAAATAAACTTTAAGTTGACAGTTAATCGAATAAATATCCGACAATTGTCAACTTATTTTTGTGTTTAAAAGAAACTAACAATCCCTCTGCGTAAAAAATAAAACAGAATGTGTATATTTGTAGCTCAATGTAAATCAATTTAGTATTTAAGTCTAACTTTTCTAAAAATGGAATTTATTATGAATCGAGTAACTACCACGAGTTTGTTCGCCTCTTGTGCAATTTCATTAGCGCTATTTACTTCATGTGCTGAGAAAGCACAGAACACACTTACTCCTGAAGAAGTCGCAGATGGCTGGCAATTATTGTTTGATGGTAAAACCTTAAATGGTTGGAAAGATTACAACGGAACTACACTTACCCAACCTTGGCATGTTGTAGACGGATGTATTCAAGCAAAAGGTGACGGTAGCGATGCAAGCGGCTACATCGTAACAGAAAAAGAGTATGAAAATTTTGAACTGTCATGGGACTGGAAGTTATCAAAAGGCGGTAACAGCGGTATGCTGTACCACGTAGTGGAACGTCCACAATTTTCTGTACCATACGTTACTGGTCCGGAATACCAGTTGATAGACGAACCTAATTTCCCACAACCTTTGGAGGAATGGCAAAAGCTAGGCGTAGATTATGCAATGCATTTGCCTGACAAATCAAAAATGAAAGTAAACCCACAAGGCGAATGGAACAACTCAAAAATTGTATTCGACAACGGTCATGTAGAACATTGGCTAAATGGAGAGAAGATTCTTGAATTTGAAGCATGGACTGATGATTGGTACGAAAAAAAGAACAGCGGAAAATGGGCTAACGCTTCTGAATATGGATTAGCTAAAAAAGGTGTCCTTTGTTTACAAGACCATGGTTATCCTGCATCATTCCGTAACATCAAGATAAAAGAGCTTCCCCGTAAAGCAGGAAAAGAAGTCGTTTTATTTAATGGGAAAGACCTTCACGGATGGGAAGCATATGGAACCGAAAAGTGGTATGTAGATAACGACGGATGTTTAGTATGTGAAAGCGGTCCTGATAAAAAATATGGATATCTGGCTACAAGAGATTACTATGATGATTTTGACTTGACAGTTGAATTTAAGCAAGAGGCCGACGGCAACTCTGGTGTATTTATCCGTTCTTTCGTTGAAAATGGTGCAAAAGTAAACGGTTGGCAGGTTGAAGTAGCTCCTAAGGGACATGACACCGGTGGCATTTACGAATCATACGGTCGCGGCTGGTTAGTTCAAATTCCGGACGAAAAAGAAAGCATCCTTAAAGAAGGCGATTGGAATACAATGCGCATCAAAGTGCAGGGAGACAATGTTCAAACATGGTTAAACGGTCAAGAAATGGTTAATATCAACGATGAAAAGATCGGTGCCGGTAAGGGACGTATTGCTCTTCAAATTCATGACGGAGGTGGGATTAAAGTTCGCTGGCGTAATTTGAAATTGACAACTTTGTAATTTTCAATAAGAAACAGAAAATCCCTTCCAATACAAATGGAAGGGATTTTTTATTTAAAATATTTCATTCCTTTCCCGTATTCTCTTAAAAATGATTGATCGGGATATTGTTTCCAATACTGGTCATCCATATAAACAGCAAAAGAAGTAATGTTTTTAATACCAAAACCGGCATACGTATTTAAATCAGACATAAACACATCTTTATGCCAAGGAAGTTTTACCGCCGGTTTTTTCCAGTCACTGAAAAGAGAAACATCCAACCAATACTCAAGAACAACAGCAGTCTCTGCTGGAAATACTTCTAAATTCTCTTTCAGACAGCGGAGATTCTCAGCATGCGCCATTCCTCTTCCACTGGCAGATTCATCAGAAAGAGGCTTTTTCCAATTACGATAAAATGGAGCAAACTCCAAAAAAACACCTTCTGCAGGTTTTACTTTCACCGGAGCTTCTAATGTACTATGATAAGCTAAATGTGCCAATTGGGCTTCCGGATCAAATGTTCTAAGTTCTTGAATCATCCGGTTTTCTATCATTAAAGCTTGCTCACTTCCTGAAAGACAGGAACATTGCGGACATGCACAAAGTGGAGCTCCATCATCCAGCCAATAATAATAACGATGATTGGTAGACGGTAACAGCCGGGCGTAATATACAGCATTCTTAGCTATGATATCCAAAGCGTTAGAAGAACTGGCACAACAATTGAAATCGGCTATGCGATTACCGTTTTCATCCATACGAAACATAGTTGAATCTTCTGAGAATAATTCCCGAGGCAATAATTCATGAATAGCATGCAATTGATGTTCTACCTGAATACCATACTTTTGGCAATCAGCCAAAAATGTTTTCCCTCTTTCCGATGTAATAAAGGCTTCAACCTCTTTAGGAGTAACATGAGTACCAATCGTATTAATTCCGGATTTTGTTGCTAAACGGGGCCAATCAACCGTCTCCAAATCGTGAACAGAGAGAACAACCCCTCTCATTTCAAAAGCAGATTCTTTTGTATGGCATGCACATAAAATCATTACCATCAAGCTTATTATCAATTTTTTCATAACAATAATGATTTAAATATTACTCCCCCTCTATCCTGCAAAGATCAGGTAGAGGGGAGTTAGCATTGACTTATTTACGTCCGTTTCCCTTATAATGACGCTTTGACTTTTGCTGTTGATCTGTTTGCTTTTCCTGATAGAGTTTATATTGCTCCTCTGTCAGCACTTTCTTCAATTGAGCATCGCGATCATTCCGCATTGCCAGCATTCCAGCCCGTTTCTTTTCCCGATCGGCTTTCGCAACCTCACGTTCAGCTTTCATTTTCTGCCGGAATTCTTCATTTATTTTCCGGAATTCGGCTGCTTGTTTATCATCGAGCTTGAGTTCTTGAATCATTTTTTCACAACGTTTCGACGGATCACCGGCTTTTCTATCCATATGCCTACCCTCACGTGCAAACGCAGAAACAGAACTTAACAAAACAACCAAACATAAACCTATTACTTTCTTCATAAACTAAATACCTATTACTTTAATTAATACTCCTTTGTGAAGCGCTTCAAAATAATAGACTAAAAGTTTAGTAAAAGGTTTAACAGTTGCCTGACGAATTTATTTCATCAGACAACTATTCTCTTTAAAGCTGTTTGATATTTATATTACGGAACCAAATATTAGACGCTCCATGCTTGCCCTGAAAACCTATATATCCAACCGGAGCAATCTCACAATATGGTTTCGGCAACCAGGTCGGAATATCTGTACCATCAGGATTCTTTGTACCGGAAGTCCAGTCTGCCAAATTAGCGGATACTATTTTCTTCCCATTCAATTCCACATCTATCTGCTGCCCTTTGGCTGTAATTATCATTCTGTTCCATTCTCCAGGTTTTTTCACAACCAACTGTTCATTGGCTCCTTTATGCCCATAGATAGCACCACAACGAAAATTCTCAGGATATTCTTGCCACTGCGGGTGGTGATCATCTGCAATTTGTATTTCAACGGCAGTCGGTATCCAGTTTTCTTTATCCGGACAATAAATAATAACACCACTATTTGTGTTTTCATCATTTTTAAACTCCAGATCAAGTACAAAGTTTTCATATTGATCTTTCGTCCAGATGGCCTGGTCGGAAGTCGCAGTTAAGATACCGTCATTAATACTCCAGACAGTCTTATCATAATCAGCATTCGACAGATCATCGGCAAACAACGGTTTAAAATCAGTCTTTTCACTGCAAGCCGCAAAGCCCAGACATAACACAAATAAAGCAAATAGCTTTCCGATACAAAGTTTGTTCATAATTGTAATTTATTAGATTAATAATACTAGAATCCAGGTGTTGTCTGTTCCAACAAAGGATTGGCATTCAGAGCGCGATACGGAATCGGGAATATATCCTGATTTGTTGCATCCGGTTGCTTATCCCACCAAGAGCCTTCACTAAAACGATTCCATCGAACTAAATCAATACGTCTGTGACGTTCTCCTAAGAATTCACGGCCCAATTCATCCACAAATTCATCATCTGTCAACTTAGACAGATTTTGTTCATAACTGAATCGAGGCCAGTCGGCAGCAGAAAAGTATCTCTTTCTTACTGCATCCAGTAAACGGGCTGCACCTGATTTATCGCCTGCGCGATATTTACATTCTGCTAAAGAATAATATATTTCCGCCAACCGGATCTCCGGTATTGAATTCATTTGGAACAAATCTTTAGACTGTGGCAACCAGGGAAATTTTATCAAACGATATCCCGTGTTTTCCTCACCATATATAACATGGGAACCTTTAGCAAGCCCCGCTTCGCCCTCAGAGAAGCGGCCTACCTGATCTACGTAGATCAGCGGTTTACCGTTATATTCTTCCGTTCCGGTAATAATCTCGTCCGTATAGCCATATCCCTTATCATAATCAAACATATACTGTTGCCCCATCAAGAAAAATCCTTCATAATCTCCATCTGCACTCGTAACTCTGAAAGGTTTCTTACGAATATCTTCATTCGGGAATTTTTCAAAAGGCATGCCTAACTTATCAGTATATAAATTACCTTGCAAATCCCTTGACGGAGCTAAATTTCCTCCGTTCCAACCTTGCCAGTCATTATCTAGCGAATAACGATCCTGATAATGCATCCACATGTTATACATCCAGGAGGCTTCAAGGTAATTCTTTTTATGAGCAAACTCAAATATATTTTCCGGAGACTTGTATCCGTTAATACCTGCACGGAACGGACCACGATAATCCGGATCTATACTATAACTGCCATATTTACCGTCTATAATTTCCTGCGCTACTCTGGCACATTCCTCATATTTAGAAGTACCAATCCATTTCTCCGCATTCAGATACAAACGAACCAAAATAGAAGCTGCACCTGCTTGATCCAAACGGGAAGAAGTGGCATTCTTCGGCAACAAAGGAATAACCGCCTGTAATTCCGATTCAATAAAACTAAACACTTCCTGTGGAGACGACTGTCCCTTTACTTCATCCGTACTTGTCACAATAGGGACATGACGAAAAAAATCTATTAAGAACATATAGTACCACGCACGAAGCGCACGCATTTCTGCAATATATTCCTGTTTGGTTGCATCCGTTAGTTTGAATTTGGTAAAGTCCAGTTTCTCAAAATCGGCAATTACATTATTACATAAAGAAATGCCTTTAAATGGAGCCACCCAAGCATTGTAAACAAAGTTTTCCTGTATAGTCCATTTATGTTCGTGCAAACGAACGTATTCGCCCCCATTATATCCATGTTTACCACGAGTAGGGATCATTAACTGGTCTGCTGTTACTTCTTGCAGGAAATAACGGGCATCTTCCCATCCAGTCCTATGAGCCTGGGCATAATTACTGGTCAATGCTGCATAAATATTCTCACTATTCTGATAATAGTTAATTGCAGTAATCTGACTAAAGACCTCTTCATCCAAATTTGTACACGATATCAGTATTGGGCCGAAGGTACATAAAATTATTATATATTTAAACAGTTTCATAATAGGAAATATTTAGGTTAATAAGAAATTTGAACACCAATTGTAAATGAACGGGCCACCGGATAAACATTAAGTCCGCTGATACCCGGTTCCAATCCGTTTACATCCACAGAAGTCGGGTCCATTACAGAATATTTAGTAAGCGTAAACGCATTCTTCACCGTACCGTATATTCTTAAATTACTTATCCACTCGGTTTTCAACTTCGGCGTCCAACCTAAAGTGATATTATCAAGTCTGAAATAATCTCCGTCTTCCAAAAAGTAATCACACATAACTTTTCCGGACTTAATATGACCATTCTTTCCATAAGCATCCTTTAGCAGATTAATACCCGGTTCCGCTACCAAACCATAATACATCTGATACATATTCAATATTTGGTAGTCAAAACGTCCCTGAAAATAAAGAGTTAAATCAAATCCTTTATAACGCAATGTATTTCCCCATGTTAAAGCAATTCTTGGAGCCCCATGTCCGATAACACCTTTATCCGTATCACTAGCACCGGCGTTTGCTAATATTTTCTCACCGCCTTCTTTGGCATCTTTCCATACCAACATATTGCCGTCTTCGTCAACGCCCGCATATTTTAACCCCCAGAAAGTCCCGACTTCCGTTCCGTCTTTCAAACGTTGGGCATATCCAGGAAGACCAGGAGCAGGCAAATAGTACCGATCCATGTATCCTTTCTGATAAGTTCCATTAGAGAATTTATCCAGTTTCGATTTCGTATAAGAGGCAACTATATTTGTTGAATAACTGAAATCTTTCGTGCGTACGGCATCCCAGTTAAGCATAAGCTCAATACCTTTTGAGCTTGTAGATGCTACGTTTGTAAATATTTGGTCATACATATATGGAGGAAGCGGAGCATCGTAATTCGAGATCACATCTTTCCCTTTTCTTATAAAAGCATCAACACTACCGGATAACCTGTTCTGGAAAAATCCAAAGTCAAGACCTAAATTATAGGAAATCTGCTTTTCCCAATGTAAATCAGGATTCGGATTATTGGCTGGTCCCCAAGTTTGTATCCACTGGCCTAAATCATTCTGCCATCTATCACCTCCGGTATAACGGGCTAATGCCGAATATTTCGGGAATCCCGAACGTCCGGTTACTCCATAAGAAAAGCGTAACTTCAAATCATCTAAATTCTTTATTGCTTTTATTACCGGTAAATTAGATAAGCGCCAGGCAGCCGAAGCAGCGGGAAACCATCCCCATTTATGATTCTCTCCGAATTTACTGTTTCCTTCATATCTTACAGAAGCAGTCAGATAATAAGTATCATCATAATTATAAGTCAAACGAGCCGGGAACCCGATTGTCTTTTCCTTCTCTTTCAACGATGACATACCTAAACGTCCGGCAGACATATTCCAGTCTCCCGCAGCTAAATTATTATAAGATAGCACATCCGACGGGAAATTAGCATTTTCAGCAGCAAAGCCCCGATGATTAAATTCCTGATAGGAATATCCGGCCATCACTTTAAATGTATGCTTATCTATTGACGCAAAATAATTACCAATCCATTCGAACGTATAATCCGTCCAGTTCTCTTCTTCCAGTTTAGCCCGTCCCTGACGCATGTTATCTACCGATTCTTTATGTGCGGAATTAACATAGAGACGCTTCAAATATTCTTGGCTCTGTCTGCCTAAAGAGACCTCCGTATTCAAACAGGGAAGGATGTTCAGTTTTATTTTAAAATCGGCCAAAGAGAACTGACGGTCTCCACCATCTTCTTTATCTTTCAGCCAGCCAACCGGATTATAAGTATCAAAGCCATATAATATACTATATCTGGTCGGATCTTCCGCATCCATCATAGGATGAGTAGGATTCAATTTTACAGCCTGCTGAAATACGCTATAATCAGCATACTCTTCATTAATAACACGTGTTGATATATTACCGGATATTTCCAATATATTTTTCAAAGCCTTTGCTGTAAATCCCATTCTCACGCCATATTCTTTTCTGGAAGAAGCGATATCCAATCCCTCTTTCGTTTTATAATTGGCAGAGGCCCGGAAAGTGAGGTTCTCACCACCGCCGGACACAGCGATATAATGGCTTTGTCCTATATTATTTTTGTTCAACAATTGATCATACCAATCCGTCCGGCTACCAAAATCCTTATCCCTCTGATGAGCCAAAAACTCTTCGGCTGAAAGGATTTCCGGCTGATTAGCGACTATATCATGATCCATATAACCATCATAAGTTATGGAGACTTTACCGGCCTTTCCTTTTTTTGTTTGAACAAGAATAACCCCATTCGCTGCACGTGAACCATAAATTGCAGCGGCTGAGCCATCTTTCAAAACTGTTATAGATTCAATATCTTGATTCGCTATATTTCTTAAGTCCGCTCCCGGCATTCCATCCACAATAACCAATGGCGTATTTCCTGCGTCTATAGAAGATGCGCCACGCATCTGAATATTTGGCGAAGCATTGGGATCGGCTGCCGCCGGATTCGATACGCTAACACCGGACACCTTTCCGTCAATCATCGAAAGCGGACTGGTAAAAGCTCCTTGCAAAAAGTCCTTACTAGATACAGCTGTAACAGCAGAAGTAAGTTCTTTCTTATCTACAGAACCATAACCAACCACTATGACTTCCGAAACCTTTTGTACATCTGTTGCCAGTTTTACAATAATATTCGTTTTTCCCTTCAATGGTATTTCCTGCGTTATATATCCAATATAAGAGACTTGCAATATACCGTCGCTGGTTTGAGCTTCAAAATCAAAGTTTCCGTCGATATCGGAAACAGTACCGGATGTGGTACCTTTTATCAGGACATTAGCACCAATAACGGGTTCATCATACTCATCCAGGACACGTCCCGTAATTTTCACCTTATCATTGGCTTTCACACTTGCTTTGGACAAGATTATATCTTTGTCCACTACTTTATAGTCTACATCGGAATCTTTAAACAGTTGACTTAAGATAGTAAAAACATTTTCACTCTGTGCATTTACAGAAACCCTACGTTCCATATCAATAAGTTTGCTATTATAAAAGAAGTGGAAATCGGTTTGCCGTTCAATAGTTTCCAGAACTTCCGCTACGGTTTTTTCTGTCATGCGAATAGATAATGTTGTTGTTTGTGCGTACGAGTGGGAGGCAAACACGACACCGATAGACAAGCATAGTAATAAACAGGTTAACTTCATAGCTCTTGTAAATTTAGATACACACCTGAATCTATCATAAAAGTATGTACCAAGTTGGATATAACAATTCTTTGTCATATTTTTGTGGTGATTTAAGATTAAAAAATAGTTTCATTAGTTTGTTTAAAGACCAACTATTGAATATTTCATACGGGAAGATGCTGGTAACATGTTTCCGTATGTTTTTTATTCAATAAAGTCTGTTTTTTCATTCTTATGTTTTATCCATAGGCGAATCATTTATAATTAAACCCCGTTTGTATTCTGTTTTTATTTTCTCTTCCAAAGTATGACTTTGGTACGTGTAACACCTTTACTGTCATCTGTAGTAACCACATTAATACGATAGTCTATATTTGATGAGATCTTTAAATAATCCAGTATCTGCGATAATTGTCTGTTTTCAAACGTACCAGTAAAGCAATAACTTCTTATTATCGGGTCTTTCACTTCGAAGGTAACATTATAGAAATAAGACAACCTTTTCAATACTTCCGGCAGAGGGTTGTCTTTAAACATCAACTTTCCCTCCATCCAAGCCGTATCATATATGGTATTCACTGTTTCTACATTCAAGTCCTGAGATTTTAAATCATAAGAAGCTCTCTCCGACGGATGTATATGCCGGCAATAGGTTTCTCCTTTATTCGTCTTTATTTCTATATCCACACGCCCTTTTACCAGTGTGGTTCGTATAATATCATCATGAGCATAGGCTTGCAGGTTAAACTCCGTACCCAGCACCTTCACCTTCATCCTGTCATCCGCCACACTAACCACAAAAGGACATTCAGGATTATGGGTTACCTTAAAATAAGCTTCTCCAACTAAAGAAACAGCCCTTTTGTCTTTATCATAAGGTAACGGATAAGTAACCGAACTACCCGAATTTAAATAAACGATCGTTCCGTCCGGAAGATCGAATGTAGTACGCATACCGGCATTAGCCTGAATTTTTATTGTCTGAGGTTTCGATAAACCTAATTTTTGCTCATCTACTATGCGGGTAATTGCCAAGGATACAATCAATATACCAATAAAACAAGCTGCAACCATAGAGGTTTTTTTCAGATATAGCTTGAGAACATGCTTTCTCCGTTTTTGCCGGACTTTGGCAAATGCGTTGTTTACATCTCTTGACGAAATACGCTTTTGCGTCTTTTGGGCATGATAAATACGGGCTATTTGCAGTAAAACAGTCTCATTTTCTTTTTTCTCTTCCACCCAATTCTCAACAAAAGTTTTCTCTTCCTCCGATGCAATACCACGAACATATCTCAACAATATTGTTCCATCTGGTCCAACCTCGTTATTTTGTTTATCATCTCTTTCCATAAAAATACATTCTATAATTAAGACAAAACTTTACCGGTCATACCCTAAACAAAAAAGCGCTTTTTTTATAATTCTTGATATTTTATTTGATTTTCCGGAACCACATTTATTTATTCAATAAAAAAATTATCTTTGTAAACAAATGCTAATACTATTAAAATGGAAGATTCTTCACTCTTGGAACTATTACACTTGGGAAATGAAGATGCCTATAAACAACTGTTTGTCAAGTACTATTCGCCATTGTGTGAATTTGCATCGCAATATATAGCGGATGAAGATTCAGAAGAATTGGTACAAGACTTAATGCTATTTATTTGGGAAAAAAGAGAAGAATTATTCATCGAAAGCTCCTTAAAATCCTATCTGTTTACATCCACCAAACACCGATGCCTTAATGCCATAAAAAAACAAATATATCACGAACGCATACATACCGTCCTTTATGAAAAGATAAAAGATCAATTTGAAGACCCCGATTATTATTTTGTCAATGAGCTAGCCGATAATATACAAAAAGCCATAAACGAACTTCCAGAAAACTATCGCGAAACGTTTACTCTAAGCCGCTTTGGAGAGCAAACAAATGCGGAGATTGCACAAGTCCTCGATATATCAATAAAGACCGTTGAATACAGAATTACCCAATCATTAAAAATACTCAGGGTGAAACTGAAAGATTATCTTCCTCTTATCTTATTGTTGTTACACGAATGACAGGCCGTTAAAATGGATTGGTTTGCAATATACGAGTTATAGCTCATTTTTTTGTTAATAAACCGGAATATACATAACATTGATTAAACGAATCTATACAAATATTGTCTATCTTCTCAGACTTATTAGAACTAAAGGACACCAGTTTATGAAGAGATCGGGTAGATATTTCATTTTGATGCTGTTAGCGATCCTCACTTTGCCCGCTTTCGCACAAAGTTCAGGAGTAAACATCAATGGCGTTGTTGTTGAAGAAGGGAATGGCGAACCGATAGAACAGGCAACTGTCCGCCTGCTAAGCGTAAAAGACAGTACATTAGTAAGGGGCGTAGCCAGTAGCCGCAATGGCAGTTTCTCTTTGAAAAATGTGAAAGCGGGCAATTATCTGCTACATATTTCTTTCGTAGGTTTCGACCCATTATACCAGCCTCTTCGTATAACGGGGAAAATAAATCCGGTAAATGTGGGCAAACTAAAACTGAGTGATGGCAGTATACTACTGGGAGAAGCCGTTGTTCTCGGAAAAGCGCCGGAAGTTGTTGTTCGCAACGACACGGTGGAATACAACGCAGACTCCTATAAAGTAACAGAAGGTTCGGTATTGGAAGACTTGCTCAAGAAGATGCCGGGTGTTGAAATAGACAGCAACGGAAAAATCACAGTAAATGGGAAAGAGGTCAAGAAGGTTATGGTAGACGGAAAAGAATTCTTCTCTGACGATCCCAAAGTAGCTTCCAAAAGCCTCCCTTCCAAGATGATTGATAAAGTGCAAGTACTGGATAAGAAAAGCGATATGGCTATAATGACCGGATTTGATGACGGAGAAGAAGAGACCGTTATTAACCTGACCGTGAAACCGGGCATGAAGCAAGGCTGGTTTGGTAACGCGTTTGCGGGATACGGCAGTAAAGACCGTTACGAAGGGAATGCTATGGTTAACCGTTTTATTAATAACGACCAGATAACTTTTACGGGAAGTTTGAACAACACAAACAATATGGGATTTTCAGACCTGGCTTCCACCATGTTTGCAGATATGGGGGGCGGCGGACGACGCAGCTTTGGTCGTGGAGGTGCCGGCAATGGAATCACCTCATCGGGTAATTCGGGCCTTAACTTCAGTAAAGAATTCAATAAAAAGATGACTCTGGGCGGTAATGTCCGTTATTCTCATTCGGAGAATGAAGCCGATAGCAAAAGTAACCAAAAGAACTATTTGCCGAATGACAGTTCTTCTTTTTATGACGAACACAACCGGAGCAATACCCGAAATGATAATATCGGAGCAAACTTCCGTTTAGAATGGCAGCCCGACACGGTTACCAAGATCATATTCACACCCGATTTTGGCTACAGTAACAGCCATAATTGGGAAACGGGAAGCTTCCATACATTATCGGGCGACCTGGACACTGTTAATGCAGGCAGTTCAAATTACTTTTCCGACGGAGAAGGATACAACCTCAGTGCCAGACTGGAATATAGCCGTAAGCTAAATAACGAAGGCCGCGTATTCAGCGCTTCTCTGAACGGAAGGCTAAACGATTCGTATAATCAGGGGATGAATCAATCTTTCACACAATACTACCAACTGGAACCCGGGAAGGAGGATGAAACCATCAACCAGAAATTCCGTTACGACAACAATGGCTTCAACTACCGTGCCTACTTATCATGGGTAGAGCCGATAGGACACAACAATTTCATCCAGTTGACTTACAGTTTCAGCCAGAACAAACAGGAATCCCTCAAAAACTCATACACCATAGATGAAAACGGAGAATATACAGTATTGGATACGGCATACAGTAAAAGCTACCGCAATAACTTCATCAACCAAAGAGCAAGCCTGAGTTTTAAATCGCAACGGGAGAAATACAACTACCTCATCGGTCTGAATTTAGACCCGTCTTATTCCAGCAGTGAAAACTTTGTAGGCGACAGTATTTTGTCCAAACTCTCCCGCAGCGTGGTCAATATTTCGCCGGTAGCTCAGTTCAACTATTTATTCAACAAACGAACCAACCTGCGTATTGTATACAGCGGACGCACCAGCCAACCCAGCATGACGCAATTGCAGCCGGTAGCCGATATATCCAATCCGTTAAACACTCTCATTGGTAACCCGGATTTGAACCCACGCTACACAAACAATTTATCTGTTCGTTTCCAGAAATTCATGCCGGAGAAACAACGAATGTTTTCAGTCATGGCAAATGCCAGCTACATTGTAAACGACATTGTATCCTATTCTACCTATGAAGGAAATAGCGGGAAGAAAGTAACCACTTACAAAAACGTGAACGGGAACTACAGTGCCAACCTGCGCACTTTGCTGAATACACCGCTCAAAAACAAACGTTTCTCTATCAATTCCATGACGATGGCATCCTTTGCCAACTCCAACGGATTCATTAACGGTGAAAAAAATACAAATAAAAACCTCATTCTCTCGGAACGAGGTGGCATAGATTTCCATTCCAATTACCTTGATTTAGGCATTAACGGCAATATCCGTTATAACGGGACTTACAATTCACTGCAAAAGAAAAACGACCAAAACACATTAAACTATGGTGCGGGAGGTAATACCACCATCTATCTTCCATTTGATTTCAAAATAGAAAGTGATATCAACTGGTCCGGCAACTCAGGTTATGCAGATGGTTATCAACAGAAAGAAGTCCTGTGGAACGCTTCCGCATCCAAATCATTCCTCAAAAACAACCAGGCAACCCTCCGCTTCAAGATATACGATATTTTGCAGCAACGCAGTAATATCTCACGTACCGTAACAGCCAATTATATCCAAGACACGGAATACAATACATTAAACAGCTACTTCATGGTACATTTCATCTATCGTTTCAGCATATTCAAAGGAGGCGGTTCAGTGAAAGACGTTCAGGGACCGGGAGGCAGACACGGAAGACCGGGACCTCCTCCGGGTCGGTTCTGAGCCATTATACATCCTGAAAAAGGAGTGACATAAGCCACTCCTTTTAATTTGTTTACTGCTTTCCTTCCTCACAGAAGTACAGGCAGAAAGAATTTTATTACTTTAGTATTAATATTTTATCCGCTTGTTCGCCTCTCGCAGGGTACTTGGGGAAGGAGTGGTCTCTACCCCACTCCTAATCCACACGGATATTAATTAGATTATTTGATTAATTTTTCTGTTCTTTTCTATTCTTCTTAATCTACTACAGTCTTAACAACTTCGCTACCAACCTTAACAATAACCACGCCTGAAGAAGCAGGAATTGTTTCTGCATCAGAAATAGCGATAACTTTCGTGTTATGACCTACAACGTCTGATACGATGATAGTCTTACCGGCTGCACCGTATACAGTTACGTTACCTTCGCCAGCTACTACACTGATTGTGTTTGCTTCGATAGCACCGTTTGATGTAGGAGCATCAACTGTTGCATCAAGGCTGAAAGGAAGAGCAGCGGTAGCATCCAGTTTCAGAACGCCATTAACGTGGCTCAAATACTTATTAGTCTTCAAGTTCTTGATATAATAAGTACCATCTTCCGGAGTTACCTGGAATGCAAAGATCTGAGCAGGAGTTACCTTCTTGATGTTAATTGTATCATTGGCCGGTTTAGTCAATGTAGCCGGACGGAACACAACCAAAGAATCTTTTGTTGCACCAATCTGTTTTGCTTTTCTGAACAAAATTGCATTCTCATCATCATTCAATGACATATAATAGCTTTGTCCGTCTGCTACTTCCTCTGAAGTAAGGTCTGCCACCTGAGTTGTACGAATGTAGAACTTAGGTTGATCTGCTTGTGTCAAATCTGCCGTATCAACAAACATCTTGAAGTTATCTTCTGTATAAGCATCAGCCTTCAAATCTGTTACTGATTTTAATATACCTACCTTCTTATCATTTAAAGATATTGCCAATGAAGTATTTGCTGTAGAATAAATACGTGCATGTGAAGGTTTGCTCTTTACAACATTTGCATATTTAGGAGCATCAGGAACAATAATTGAGAATGTACCTGCCTGATTTGAAGTATAAGCTGTCTTGATCAAGCCCATTGTCGAACCTGAAACTGAAATAACAGAATCCGTATGATTAGTTTTGTCATACAACGAAGCGGAAGAGTATGACTGAGCATTGTTAGCATCCAGTTTTCCAGAGACAATAATCAAGTCATATTCACCTTCTTTCAATGTCTGACGGAATACAACAGCAATTGAATCCGATTGTGCATATTTATTAGCTGCATAACCAGTATACTGACGGAAGTTCGTCATCTTCACATTTTCTTTATTCGCATTAACATCTCCATTCGGGAAACCAACAACTCTCTTATCATCGAAACGAGCCTTCAACAAATAAGCCTGACGTTCGGCATTGTCGCCATCAAACTTATAAGAACCTCCGGCAGCCGGAACCAACGTAAAGTATGTAGCGCCTGCAGTATAGTCTTCCATTGCTTTTGCAGCCAAAACAGAGTCATTCTTGATATACACGTAAGAATCGTTGCCTAACGGGTTGTTAAACTTCAAAGCAACAGCCATAGTCTTTAACTCATCAGCAGTAAAGTGTTTGTAACCTACATATTTATCGGTAGCTTTATCATTATTTACAGCAACCAGAATAATAGAGTCACCACCAAACTTATATACATTCTTAATAGTAGTAGTATAGATTTCTTTCGTCTTTGTCAATCCGGCTATTTCACGGTTTGCAATTTTATAACCGCCAATTGTTTTGCTTACTCTCCACTGAGTAGCAGGAACAAGAGGAGAAAGAGTTTTGTCATCACCATAAGTAACATCAGAAGGCATCATAGAAGCGACATCTGTAGATTCTGTCCAAGAAGCAGCATTTGAAGTCATTTTAGCTGTAGCAAACTTTTCAGATACGGCTTTCTTGTCTGCATGGCTTGTACCTGCTGTATAATAAGCCATATAATACAATCCTTCTGCGATATCAGCCTTTGTACCTGCACCCAACTGCAAATTGGCAGGAACAATTTCTGCCTGACCATTAATAGAAGATGCTGTCAACATAGGCGTTGCACCCGCACTACCATACAAAGAAATATAAGCGCCCTCAGTTCCAGCTATTCTATGGTCATCTACACCACTGCCTGCACAGGCATAACCGCCTTCTGCTTGTGGTTTAGCAGTTACAGGAACACCACCAACCATACCGATCAAAGCGTCGCCTTCAACAGCAGGATTACGGAAGAAATAGAACTGATATGTCAATGAGTCACGACCGAAAGCATAAGATTCCTTCAGAAGTTTAGCATAATCTCCAGTAGCCTCTCCATTAACTCTGCTGGCAAATGCCAATGAATCATCTGCAATAGCAACCTTCTGAGCTAACGTATCCAAAGCAAACTTCAAACCACCAACGCCAGAATTACGGTCAAAAGAAGTCAGTTTGTCTTGAGGAATTGTATCCAATACCAAGAATACATTCGTATTCTTAATAGCAGAACCATCTGTTACTTTTTTTGCAGCTTTTTCTTGTCCTACAGCTTTCAGATAAACACCGTCCATAGCAACACCACCGTTAGCAGCACTTGCTTCATCATGGTTTTTAGCTTGAATAGCCTGGAATTTCACCTTAGAAAGGTTTGCATCTGTACCGGCAACGATATCATCACTAACAGACATTTCAAACCAATTGCCACCATAAGCATTCAAATCAGCAGCAGTCATTTTAATTAATGCAGGTTCATAAGCAGTAAGCTCATTTGAGCCGCCTTTCTTAAAGGTAACTTCGCCACCACTAGTAGCTACATCAATTGCATATTCTCCGCTAACCAGCTTTTTGCCAGTCCAAGCCCACTCTGCTACAGCACCGTCTACTACAGAAAGATACGCATTTTCATCTTTTGGATCCAAGCTTAATTTAGCACTTGTTGCTTTGTTAATAAATTCATAAGTAGGAATAACAGCAGTAGGGTTCTTCACCTGTACCAACCATAAAGTAGAGTCAACTTGTGCCATCTGACGAGTTTTCAAATCAGAAGCATCACTGGCAAATGCTTTCAAACGACCTGATCCGTCAGTGTCTAAGGCAATTACAATCAATGAGTCTTTTTTTCCATCATAGTTTTTCTCTAATGTCAACAAACCAGTAGTTGCATTAGCATCCGTAACAGATAAATGGTAGAATTTACCGGCAGTTAATGTTTCCGCTTTTTGAGCTCCACCACCAGAAACAGTACCATTTTCTATCGTAACAGCAGTCTGTGCACCTGCTGACAATCCACTGGCTACCAGGGCGGCAGCCAAAAGAGTAGAAAATCTCTTGTTCATACTTTTTCTCATTTAATATTAATAATAATGTTCATTAAAAGTTCTATCAATCAAGGCCTTCCGCCTTCCACCATACATAAAGAAATGACTAACGAAAACGTTGGTCTAGAATCGTCATTTTTTAGCCTGTTTTTGGAGCGTTCGTAATACGAAGCCTTTGTTTTGTAACTAATAGGCTATATTATTGATAAGAAAGCACATAGAGTAGTGAAAAATTATTCAAAAAGGGTTGCAGGAATAAAAGAAAGATGTACCTTTGCATTGGCGAATCTAGACGAACGTTTTCATTAGTCACTTAAATGCCTCTTAAACACAATGTTTTGGAAGATGATACGATTTTTCTGTTTTCTAATAAATAAATGTACGCGCGTACATTATATATACGAAGAAAATCCACTCCCTAAAATTTCTTTATTTTATCCTTTTATCTTATTCACGTAACCGGAAAGTGATTTATAAATCATCGGGATCTTTTTCCAAAATCATCCCGATAATTTCAAAAAAGGCCTCGATGATCCTGTATATATTAACAGTCCGGAAAAGGCTTTTCAAAAGAGCTATCTTTTGAATGCAGAAGTCCCGTCTTAACACTTCAAAGGTCTGCTCTTTTGAAATGTTAAGACGGGACTTTTAAATGCAAAAGATAGCTCTTTTAAAACGAAAATAGAAATATCTCTCCGGATTAACAGATATTAATGAGAACAACGTTAAAATAATCTTCTTTACGCCATTAATTTGATAATTGCAGAGCTTTGACTAACTTTGTAAGTACTCATATAATAGCGATAATACATAAAAAATGGACATAAACGATAATATATTATCACTTATAAGTAAAACGCCTGATTTATTAATGTCGGGTATTGCCAAACATGTTAAGCAGAGGCGGCTGGAAAAAGGATGGACACAAAATATGCTTGCGGCAAAATCTGGAGTATCTTTGGGCTCTTACAGGCGTTTTGAATCATCGGGAGAGATATCATTGCGTTCATTAGTAATGATCGCCTTCGCGTTAGATATGACGGATGAGTTTGAAACTCTTTTCAATAACAAAACATACCAAAGCATTGACGATATACTAAAAGCAACACAACCAAAACAACGAAAACGAGGAAATAAAAATGAATAATATTCCAATAATAGAAGTTTTTATGGCTGATAAGCCCGTAGGGAGGATGGCTTAAAGTACAAGCTTAAATAATAAGAAAATAAGTATAAACAATAAGAGCCGGCTAACGTTTTATCGCTAGCCGGCTCTTGCTTTATTATTTTATCTGCTACTTATTTTGCAGCAGTTTCTTTTGCGGCTTTCTTGTTGATCTTCTTTTTCTGTAATTCGTATGCAATAGGAGTTGCTACGAACAGAGTTGAATATGTACCGATAATGATACCTAACAAGATCGCGAATGTAAAGCTACGGATTGTAGCACCACCCAGAATAAAGATACACAATACAACCACCAAAGTAGTTAATGAAGTATTGAATGTACGACACAAGGTTGAGTTCAATGCGTCGTTGATTACCTGGTAACGATCACGTTTCGGATATAACCCGATAGTTTCACGGATACGGTCAAATACAACCACTGTATCATTAATAGAGTAACCGATGATTGTAAGGATAGCAGCAATAAACGTCTGATCGACTTCCATTGAGAACGGAAGAATCTTCCATAACAAGGTATAGAATGAAATGATACAGAACGTAGTTGTAGCTACTGATGCAAATGCGCCAACTGAGAATGATACGTCACGGAAACGGAGTAAGATATATGCAGCCATACAGATCATTGCGAAGACAACGGCCAAAATAGCGCTATTCTTTATATCATCCGCCATACTCGGTCCTACTTTCTGAGAGCTCTGTATATAAGAGCCTACAAACTCG
Organism: Parabacteroides bouchesdurhonensis; assembly: GCF_900186615.1. Lineage (GTDB taxonomy): Bacteria > Bacteroidota > Bacteroidia > Bacteroidales > Tannerellaceae > Parabacteroides > Parabacteroides bouchesdurhonensis. The sequence goes on along the minus strand of NZ_LT896588.1, from coordinate 1,833,685 downwards.
TCCTGAGTAGTTCCTTCAGGAAGCAACGGCTTAACGCCTTCGAATAATTTGGTTTCTATTTCCTGATCTACAGAAGGATTGGCATCTGCAATCTTATAGTTGGTTGATACACGAACCTGATTAGGTGTTCCGATAGTGATGACACTAACCGCACCGTCTAACTGAGCGTCCAGCATATCGCGAACTTCATCGGTTTTAACATCCTGGTCAAAACGGATAACATAGTTACGTCCACCGGTAAAGTCGATACCATTATTCAAACCTATCGTTGACATGGAAATAGCTCCCAATACAATAATAATAAGCGGGATCAGATAACCTACTTTGCGTGCTCCCAAGAAATTGATCTTCGGATTAGTCAACAAGTCTTTAGTAAGAGATGTAGTAAACGTAACGTTCTTCAATCTATCCTTTGCCAAAAGTCCTTCGTAAACAATACGGGTCAGGAACACAGCTGTAAGGAATGAAGCGAACAGACCGATAATCATTGTGGTAGCAAAACCACGGATAGGACCTGTACCGAAATAGAACAATACAATACCTGTTATGATTGATGTCAAGTTTGAGTCGAAAATAGCGGAGAAGGCATTACCGTAACCATCGGCAATAGCTTTACCCAACGATTTACCGGCACGAAGTTCTTCTTTTGTACGTTCATAAATCAACACGTTAGCATCGACAGCCATACCTAACGTCAATACCATACCAGCAATACCCGGCAAAGTAAGAACAGCTTGGAACGAAGCCAGAATACCCATCGTAAAGAAGATGTTCAATACTAAAGCTCCATCGGCAATCAAACCCGGTATCAGGCCATAGAATGCACACATGTAAATCATCAACAGAACAAGAGCCAGAACGAATGAGATAACACCGGCATTGATTGCTTCCTGTCCTAAAGACGGACCAACAACGTCTTCCTGTACAATCTGTACGGATGCCGCCATCTTACCTGATTTCAATACGTTTGCCAAGTCCTTCGCTTCTTCCGGAGTAAAATGACCTGTAATTTGCGAACGTCCGCCGGTAATTTCTACTTGTACATTAGGAGCCGAATAAACCATATCATCCAAAACAATAGCAACGGCTTTACCTATATTATCTTTAGTCAGACGAGCCCAAGCCTTAGCGCCTTCGGCATTCATCGTCATACTAACTTCCTGTTCGTTACGTCCGGCTTGCTGGGCAAAGTCGGCATTTGCATCTGTTACAACATCACCACCTAGAGCCGGGCTTCCGTCACGGTTCGTCATTTTGATTGCATACAGATAGAAATATTGTTCTTTCTCATCAATGGCTTTAACGCCCCATTTTAAAGACAGGTTACGCGGTAACACATCCTTAACCTGCTTCATATTCAGATATTCATTGATTTTATCAATATCTTTCACATTAGCGATACCAACAATAGCACTGGGAACAAGCTGTCCATTATACTGATTGATCTGCAAAAGGGCAAATAAAGGATGTTGCTTTGCAAATTCTTCCATATTGGCACTTGCGGCAGCTTCCGGTTTGTCCTGATGAATTTGAGCCAACAATGAATCAGCATCACTTGTAGCGGTTTCAGCTGCAGTTGCTTCGGCAGTAGCTTCCGGTTCATTGGCAGTTTCAGTAGCAGAATCGATCTCTTTTGCATTTAATATAGCAGCCAATACGTTATCGGCAGCAATTAATTGCTGGTATATTTCAGGCAACTGATAGGTTTCCCAGAATTCAAGGTTTGCACTTCCTTGAAGTAATTTACGTACACGTTCAGGTTCTTTTACGCCCGGCAGTTCCACCAAGATACGTCCGGCCGTTTCAAGACGTTGGATATTAGGGGATACAACACCGAAGCGGTCTATACGAGTACGCAATACATTAAATGAATTGTCGATAGCACTCTGTAACTCTTGTTTCAATATGGAAATAACCTGAGCATCTGAACTCTGCGGATTGATTTTATCTTTCAGCTCGAATGTACTGAAAATAGCAGACAGACGTGCGCCGTTGTCCAGCTTTTTATACTCTTCTGCAAATAAATCGATAAAGTCTTTCTGACTGGTGGCCTGGTGAGCATACGCTAAATCCAGGGCTTTATTGAAGTTCTCGTCTTGATTATTATTTGAAAGCGACCGGATTACATCGGCAACATTCAACTCAAGTACGACGTTCATACCACCTTTAAGGTCAAGACCTAAACTGATTTCCATTTCACGGCATTGCTTCAACGTATAGCCAAGCCATACCTTCTGAGTAGATAAAGAGTCCAAATAAGTACTCTCTTTCGCTGGATCTCCACCTGCATACTCAGCGGCTTTGTTGTTATAATATCTTGTCACAAACGAGAATGACAGATAAAATAAGCAGACAAGCGTAAGTAACACCGCGAAGACCTTCACAAATCCTTTGTTTTGCATTTGAATCTTATTGTTTATGTTATTACATTATTTATTTTCGTTTTTTCACAGGGTGCAAATATAGACTTTTTTTCTTTGATAAAGAGCAATTAGTTTAATTATTTGTCACTCTCATAGTTTATTTCGGATGCAAATGTATATCTTTGCTTTTAAATTCTAAAGAAAACAAGGACCATGAAACGACTATTATTGTTATTGTTATTTATTCCGGCATTGCTGGCAGCCCAGAACGATCAACGTTATTTGGCAGGCGCCGTCCCCGAAATTGACGGCAAGGTGGTATTCTCTAAAGAATTTAACGCCCCATCTTTATCACAAGACCAGATATATGACGTTCTGTTAAATTGGGCGCAAGGATATTTTAACAATGAGGATGAAAGAGTCGTCTATGCCAATAAAGAAAAAGGTGAAATAGCCGCATTGGGCAATACATATATTATATTCCAAAGCAACGCCATTTCACTGGACCGTGCTTTAATGTCATACCAGTTTACGGCAGAATGCGAAGGAAGTGCGTGCACATTGAAAATAAGTGCGATCCGGTACACGTATGATGTGGCTTATCAACGGGAACCGGAAAAGTATACGGCGGAAGGATTTATTACAGATAAATACGCTATAAATAAAAAAGGGAAGCTGATCCGCAGTGCATCAAAATTCCGCAAAGCAACTATCGACTTCGTTGATAAAACGATGAACAGTGCTTTAACCGCATTTGACAGTCCGCAGAAAACATCTTCGGTTGTCATTTCCGATCAGAATACAACAGTAGCTCCGGTTCAGCCGGCAGCACCCGTAACTCCAGTACCCCCTGTTACTCCGGCAACTCCTGCACAGCCTGTGCAAGCGCTGGAAGGATTTGTGGCTATTAATCCGGCTCAGATACCAAGTACAATCCTCCAAATGCTTCCGGACAGCCCGATTGTTATTGAAATTGAAGCATTGAAAGAAAACAATGCTACATGGCAAGGGATCAGTACTGTATTCGGTAAAAAAGTGGCTTCATTCTCCATAGCACCGGCAAGTACCGTTTATCAGGCAATCGGAGATGGTGAAGCATATAAGATTTCGATCTTAGACAAAGAGAACAACAACACATGGATGATTATACAATGCCGCAAACAAGGCGAAACGGATAATAACGGGCAGAAAACTGTCCTTGGTGAAATAATGAATGTTTGGATAAAATAAGGTAAAAGATGAAAAAGGTATTATTATTTATATGTATGATTATTCCTATGCTATGTATGGCACAGGGGCACAAAGGTAACGCAGACAACTGCGCTCCCATGAAGAACGGGAAAGTGGTATACAGTGATAATGTTGATATGCCGGGGGTAAGTAAAATGGAGTTATTCAATTCCATCAACAAATGGGCTAAAAAGAATTATGGTAAAGATGTATTCCTTTCCAATGTTTCTTCCAATAAAAACAAAGGAAGCGTATTTGTAAGCTCTAAAGTGGAATTATTGCTAAATGATACGGATAAAACCATACTTAAATACAAAATGCGTATTAATTGTGAAGAGGAAAAGTATACGATAGAAGTCTATGATATCGTTTATCAGTATGATCCGGATAATGATAAGAAATATAAAACGTACAAAGCGGAAAATGTAATTGCCAATAATGGCAAAAGCAATACAATTGCTATTATTAAAAATCCATCATTATTCTGCAATGCAACGTTTTTCTTTGTAGAAAACTTATTCGGCGACGTATTTGACGCAGCTAAGGGTGAGTAGAAAATAATAAGATGTGCGTGTTATTTGTCCAGTTGCAAATAACACCACATTGGATAATGGTCTGAATATCTTACATTATCAACTGTACAGTTGATAGCTTTCATATTCGCGGAATGTAATATATTATCAATGCGGAACAAGAAAAAGTTTTGATTATAGGAAATCCCCATTCCCCAGCCTGATTCAGAAAAAGCATCAACCAGAGGTCCTTGTATAGTATGATGCGCATAAGATATAGGAGTATCATTAAAATCACCGCACACAAGAACATAATCATTCTTCGCATTTTTCACCTCCTCCGCAACAATATTAGCCTGTTTGGCACGAATAACGAAAGCAGGTCCCAGTTTTTGCTGGATAGCTCCCCGTAATTCGTCAAAAGTATCCGAACCCATATTTTTAATAAAAGCAGAATATCGTGAACGATCCTCCGAGGTCAGCTTAAATGATTCCAAATGGTTATTTATTAATGTGATATTCTTATCTTTTACTTTTATCTGATGAACAGATGAGCCATTAAACGAACTCTCATATTTAATTCTTCGTGAATCGGATATAGGATATTTAGAGAATACGGCTATTCCGTAAGACATAAACTTAGTATTGCTCAAGATAAAAATTGAGCGATATGGATACATGCTCAAAGCATTAAATATTTTTTCACGTGTAAGGTATTTCTCCGACTTATGTTCCGCATATTCCTGCAGACAGACAATATCGGCATCCGAGTTGACAATATATTCGATAATCTTATTCGGGCTTAATTTAGTATGGTTTTTATATCCGAATCCCATGACATTGTATGTAAGTACTTTCAAAACATTCTCTTGGGGCACCGGGGCAACTTTGCTATGGAACGGGAAATAGTTCTTTACCGGATTCCAACAGATCAAAAAGGAAATCAATCCTATCAGAATAAATTTCCATTCCCACTGGAATAACCAATAAAGAATAAAAAGGATATTCAACACACACAATACAGGAAAACCTAACCCCAGATAAGAAAAGAAAAGATTCTTTTCGGGAGAAAACCTGCTTGAATAAGCTGCCAACACAAATAGTACAACCACTATAATGTTTACAACGACAAACAAGAATTGCAAAAATATCCGTAACGTTTTCATCTGGTTTATTATTTCTTACTGGCATCAAACAGCCTTCTTTTCTCATCGGCGGAAAGGCTTTCATATCCCGAACGTTTCAGTTTATCCAGGATGGCGTCTATATCAGCAGATTCCTGATGTTTACGGGCATTGTATTCGTAATCCGTTTCGGCACGTTTGTAAATAACACGCATTTTAGGCTTACGCTTTCCCAAATTAACAAACCAATCTATAGCACGATTCATTGGAGCTGTAAGATCTCTCCCTTTCTGAATCCGGACCGCAAACAGAATGCCAAATAATGCACCGCCAATATGGGCTATATGTCCTCCCGCATTATCTGAAGTGATAGCCAGAAAATCTATTAGCAGTGTAAATATAGCCAAATAAATCAAACGAACACGGCCAATAAGAAATAAATTTATCTCCAGATCTTTCCGATAAAAAGAAACGGCAAACACGATAGCCATAACCGAAGCAGAAGCTCCCATCAGATAACTGGTAGCGGCCACTGTCTGAAAATACGGAAAAATATTATAGGCCAACATAAAAAAGACAGCTCCTGCTATACCACCCAACAAGTATAACCCTCCTAACTGGCGTTCATTAAAAAAGGTAAGGAATAATCCTCCAAACCAGTACAGCCATAACATATTGAACAAGATATGAAGGAAATCAAAATGGGTAAACATATAGGTTATAATTGTCCACGGCCTGTACAAAAGTAATTCCGGAGATGAAGGCATTTGCAGATATTGAAGGAAAGAAAAACTTCCGACATTAAACAGTATGCAAAATACACTTATCAGCCGTATAAGGACGAATAAGCCTACATTTATATATATAAGCTTAGCAAGAATATTCCCGGACTGGAATGTTCGCTTTAAATTAGTAAAAATACTGTCCATTGTTTGCATCTTTCTTTTTCCAATACCGAACAAGAATATAGCCGAACAACATACCACCCAAATGAGCGAAATGCGCTACCGTATCTCCTCCAAAACTGGCTACGCCCAAGAAAAGTTCTGCCAGACCGTAAAATATAACAAAATATTTTGCCTTAATAGGTATCGGTATAAACATCAAAAACAATGGGACATTCGGGAAAAGCATGGCAAAAGCAAGCAATATTCCAAAGACTGCGCCTGAAGCACCGATCGTTACAAAGAAATTTAGGAATTCACTTTTTGAAAGGATTTGCGAACCTCCTACATTAATCAAATCCTGACTGGCAAATACCACATCACGTAAATTATAGAACCAAACCAATTCTTGTATGATTCCGGCACCTATTCCTGTAACCAGGTAAAAGATAAGAAAACGTTTAGGCCCCCATACATTCTCCAGAATACGTCCAAACATATAAACGGCAAACATATTAAAAAAGACATGCGCGAAAGAATGGGTATCGTGCATGAACATATAGGAAATGAACTGATAAGCCTTAAAGTCGGTTGCCCCGGGGAAATGTAAGCCTAACAAATCTACCAAATCAACACCTATTTTTGGCAAAGCCAGACTTGCTACCCAGAAAAGAAGATTTATAATTATAAGATTTTTAGTTACTGGCGGGATACTGTTTAAAAAGCCCGCACCGTTCTGATTCATCATAAAAATATTTGTATTTAGAGGCAAAGGTAAGTATATTTTATATACATTTCTGCCCGTATGGGAATAAAACATAGTAAATCAATAAAAAAAACATTTTTTTTCTTTGTTGTATCTTAAAATAAGATTACATTTGACACCAACTTTGAACTATAGGAGAATTTGTTTAATATATTAACAATCAAACCATCATGAACAAAACAGAATTTATCAATGCTGTATCAGAAAAATCTGGTTTAAGCAAAGTTGATGCGAAAAAAGCTGTAGAAGCTTTTGTAAGCACAGTTTCAAGTGAATTAAAAGCCGGAGGCAAAGTAGCCCTTTTAGGATTTGGCTCATTCTCAGTTACAGAAAAAGCTGCACGCAAAGGCGTTAACCCGAAAACAAAAGCAACTATTGAAATTCCTGCACGTAAAAGCGTTAAATTTAAAGCTGGTGCTGAATTAGCAGAACTCGTAAAGTAAGAAATATAGTTCTTCAAATAGCAAAGAACCGTTCCTGATAGCAGGGACGGTTTTTTTATGTACCTTTGCAACTAAAAATAAAATCCGAACATATAGTAATACGAATATGGTTATCGAACAACAGATTACCGGTGCGATAATAACCGGCATTAAAGAATTGTATGGGGCAGAAATACTTGCCGACCAGGTACAATTGCAGAAGACAAAAAAAGAGTTCAAAGGACATCTCACTTTAGTTGTATTTCCATTCTTACGAATGTCCAAGAAATCTCCGGAACAGACTGCGCAAGAAATTGGGGAATATCTGGTTAAAAACGAATCGGCTGTGGAAGAGTTCAATGTAATAAAAGGCTTCCTTAATTTAACCATCGCTTGCTCCTGCTGGATTGATTTATTAAATTCGATAAATGAACAGCCCACGTACGGTATCATTCCTGTCACGGAAAAGTCTCCGTTAGTGATGATTGAATATTCTTCACCAAATACAAACAAACCACTCCATTTAGGTCACGTACGTAACAATCTTCTAGGTTTCAGTCTATCTGAAATCATGAAAGCGAATGGGAACAAGGTGGTAAAAACCAATATTGTAAATGATCGTGGCATTCATATTTGTAAATCTATGCTTGCCTGGCAAAAATGGGGTAACGGTGTTACTCCCGAAAGCACAGGGAAGAAAGGTGATCATCTAATTGGAGATTTCTATGTTCTTTTCAGCAATAAATTGAAGGAAGAAACAACAGCTCTTGAAGCCAAAGGTTTAACTAAAGAAGAAGCAGAAGCGCAATCTCAGTTAATGGCAGAAGCTCGCGAAATGTTACGTAAATGGGAAGCCGGAGACAAAGAAGTACGCGCCTTATGGGAAATGATGAATAATTGGGTTTATGCCGGATTTGATGAGACATATAAGATGATGGGTGTAAACTTTGATAAAATATACTATGAATCCCAAACCTATCTAGAAGGTAAAAGCAAAGTATTGGAAGGGTTGGCTAAAGGAATCTTCTATCGTCGGGAAGATGGTTCCGTATGGGCGGACCTTACCAAAGAGGGATTGGACGAAAAACTTTTGTTACGTGCAGACGGTACATCCGTATATATGACACAAGACATAGGTACTGCCAAACTGAGATTTGATGATTATCCTATCAATAAAATGATCTATGTAGTAGGGAATGAACAAAACTATCACTTCCAAGTACTCTCTATCTTATTGGATAAATTGGGATTTGAGTTCGGAAAAGGGTTGGTACATTTCTCTTACGGCATGGTGGAATTGCCGGAAGGCAAGATGAAGAGCCGCGAAGGTACGGTTGTTGACGCCGATGATTTGATGGAAGAAATGATCAATACCGCTCGGGAAATTTCCAAAGAATTAGGTAAGCTGGATGAAATGACACCGGAAGAGGCAGAAGATATTGCACGCATTGTTGGTTTAGGTTCACTGAAATACTTCATACTGAAAGTAGATCCTCGCAAAAATATGACTTTCAATCCGAAAGAATCTATCGACTTCAATGGGAACACAGGTCCTTTTATCCAATATACCTATGCACGTATCCGCTCTGTCCTTCGTAAAGCGGCAGAGCAGGGTCTCGTATTACCAACACAGTTACCGACGACTTCTACAATCTCAGAAAAAGAAGAGAATCTTATTCAGATGATTGCAGACTTCTCGGCTGTAGTGAAAGAAGCCGGTAAACTTTACAGCCCCGCCTGCATAGCAAATTATATTTACGATCTGGTAAAAGAATACAATCAGTTCTACCATGATTTCTCTATCCTGCGTGAAGGAAATGCAGAGTTAAAGAATTTCCGGTTGGTTCTCTCAGCTAATATAGCTAACATCATTAAGACAGGTATGGCTTTATTAGGCATTGAAGTTCCAGAAAGAATGTAATTCTCCAGTTATGGGAATCGACACAAATACAAGACAATCTCTACTGCGACTTCAGAGAAATGAAGTCACAGAGAGTATTGTTTATACTAAACTGGCCTCCATAGAAAAGAATCCTGCCAATAAAAACATTCTGCTCCGTATCGCAACCGACGAAAAAAGACATTACAACATCCTGAAAAAATATACGGAAACGGAAACCTCTCCCTGTAGGTGGAAAATCGTTAAATTCTATTGGTTAGCACGTATTCTAGGTATCACTTTTGCAATCAAACTGATGGAGTCCGGTGAAGAAAGCGCTAAAGAAAACTACGCAACATTTGAAGACTACCCGGATCTTCAACAAATAGCAAAAGATGAAGACGAACATGAGCAGAAATTAATTGAGCTAATAAACGAAGAACGTCTGGAGTACATGGGATCAATAGTACTGGGATTAAACGACGCCTTGGTTGAATTCACCGGCGCTTTAGCCGGTTTTACATTGGCATTAAGCGATTCAAAGTTAATAGCCCTGACAGGCAGTATTACAGGGATTGCTGCCGCTCTTTCGATGGCTTCTTCCGAATATTTGTCAACCAAATCCGACGGAGACAAGAAACATCCGATAAAAGCATCAATCTACACAGGTATTGCCTATATTTTCACTGTAGTAGCTTTAGTAGCTCCCTTTATATTTATAAGTAATGTTATTATTGCTCTGATTATTATGCTTGCCACAGCATTACTCATTATAGCGCTGTTTAACTACTATTACTCGGTAGCCCGAAGTGAAAGTTTTCGCAAACGGTTCACTGAAATGGCTGTATTGAGTTTCAGTGTAGCAGCCCTGAGTTTCTTGATTGGGTACGCACTTAAAGAATTTACGGGCATCGACGCTTAAAACAAAGCGTCAATACCCACCGTATCCGCCTACATATTATCTCCTAAAGGTCTGATTAACGACCAATGGGTCTGTATTATTTTCCATTCATCCGCCGGATTACGACGGTAAACCTCCGTACAGTTCCATCTGTAAATTTTTTCTCCCTCATAAGAAATAAGGTTAAACGTAAGAACCGCCATATTCTCTACCGCCTGAACAATCGGGCGGATCATTTCATAACGTTCTACGTGCACCATACCTCTCAAACGTTCATAATAACCCGTAAGCTGTTCCAATCCTTCTATCTTCTGCTCCAATACAGGATCAAAGTAAATGACATCCGCATCCGAAAGTTTCAGATAAGCATCCGGATTGCCGCTATTCCATACCTCCAAAGCCTGTTTTTCCAAAGAGATAATCAATTCCGAAATATTCTCTTTTTGTGTTACATCCTGCATAATTTCATTATTTAAGATTATAAGACAAAAGTAAAAGATCGAACTTGATTATCTATAACACGAATAAAGGAAGAAATAGCACTTTTTATGGTTTTACATGCTTACGGTAATATAAAGGAGTCACGCCGGTTTTAATTCGGAAAAAGCGTATAAAATAAGAGGACGAATCATAACCTAAAGCCTGAGATATTTCAGAAACCGATTGGTTGGTATAAGCTAACAAACGCTTAGCTTCCACTAAAAGCTTATTCTGAATATATTGTTTGGCATTAAGACCGGTTGTATTCTTCACTATTTCATTCAAATAGTTAGGTGTAATACATAGTTGATCTGCATAACCAAAGATAGTATGATCTGTTGAGAAACGATGATCTACCAACTCTCGAAAACGATCGACATATACGTTCCGGTTTTCATTATTCGTATCTATAATCACATGAGCGGAATTAGCATACAGTCTATTCAATAACATCAATACTTCATACAATAGCGCTCTCAACAAATGTTTATCCTTCGATTGATAATTCCGTATCTCCTGCTCTATCTCCATAATAAGTCCGGAGATTCGTATATTATCAACATCGGCAAGGCTCAAATACGGTGAAACTCTGTTTGTCTTAAAGTAAGATAGATTACGGAGAAAATACGGGTCATTAAAGAATGATTGCAAAAATTCTTCCTCAAAAATAAGAGCAAATCCTTCCTGAATAGCATTTTTGTCCCATTTACGCACTTCTCCCGGCTTGGTAAATATCAGATCATGAGGTTTCACGTGGTAAACAGAATCATCTATACAAAATTCCCCTTCTCCTTTCGTGATCAATGTAATGTCGAAATAAGTCAAGGTATGCGCAGAATGTTCTGCCATATATTTCTTCACAAAATCCAGATGTACAACATCTATGAGCAACTCATCTCCGTATTTATTCTTATAGAAGTTGTATGAGGGTATGGAACGAATATCTATATTGGGTCTTTCCATGCTTCATGATATTTTAGCAAATATACTAAAATTAAGTTTCTGCAAATCGAACCGGAGCTTGCCTGTTATATAAAAACGGGATGATTCCGATATAGAACCATCCCGTAATTTATTTCAGGTTTATTTTATCAAGCCTTCTTTTTTCTAGTACGCTTTTTAGTTGCAACCGGCTTTTCCGTTGCATCGGCTATTATCTTCTTACAGTCTTCCAATGTAAGTTCTTCCGGATGCTCTACAGACTTCGGTATCTTGTAATTACTTCCTTTATAAGCGATATAAGGGCCAAAACGTCCTCTCAGTATTTCCAACTCGGGTTCTTCGTCAAACTTCTTCATAAATCGTTGTTCATCCTTTAAGCGCTTATCATTAATCAGCTCTATCGCTTCTTCCAAAGTGATTGTAAGCGGATCCAGCGTCTTTGGAATAGACACAAATTTACCATCAAAACGAATAAACGGGCCAAAACGACCTACAGCAGCCACAACAGTCTTACCTTCGTAATCTCCAATTGTACGGGGAAGATCAAACAACTTCAATGCCTCTTCCAGAGTAATCGTTTCTATAGACTGCCCCTTCATTAATGTAGCAAATTGCGGTTTTGGAGCTTCTTTATCCTCCGCATGTGCTTGTCCGATCTGAGCAACAGGACCATAACGACCGATTTTCACAAATACCGGTTTCCCGCTTTTCGGATCAATACCCAATTCGCGTTCACCTACTTTGTGTTCCGTACGAACTGCAGTTGTAGACTCTACAATCGGATGGAACATTTTATAGAACTTGTCAATAGCTTTCGTCCAATCTAATTCACCTTCGGCTACAGCATCAAATTCCTTTTCCACACTGGCTGTAAAATTATAATCGAGGACAGATGGAAAATATTTCATCAAGAAGTCGTTCACGACTATGCCTATATCAGTAGGCATCAGTTTATTTCGATCAGAACCTGCGATCTCTGTCTTCTCCGTTTCTTTTATTTTACTGTTTGAAAGAGAAATCACACAGAACTGACGCTCAATTCCCTCTTTATCACCTTTTACTACATATTCACGATTCAAAATAGTTTGGATAGTCGGAGCATACGTAGAAGGACGGCCGATACCCAATTCTTCCAAACGACGAACCAAACTTGCTTCCGTATAACGAGGAGGACGTTGTGTAAAACGTTCTGTTGCTACAACATCCTTCAATTCTAAAGGTTCATGTAAAGAAACCGGTGGAAGTAATCCGTTTTCCTGTTCTTTTTCATTTTCATCATCCGAACTTTCACGATATACCTGTAAAAAACCATCGAAAGCAATCACTTCGCCTACAGCAACAAACTTCTCTTTCCGGTTGCCCATTCCTACTGAAATAGTAGTACGCTCTAATTGCGCATCGGCCATCTGGCAAGCAATTGTACGCTTACGAATCAACTCATACAGTTTCATTTCCTGAGGCGTTCCATTTATTTCCACATTACTAAGATCAGTCGGACGAATCGCCTCATGCGCTTCCTGTGCCCCTTTACTCTTTGTATGATACTGACGGAACTTATAATACTCCTTACCATATGTTTTCATAATAGTCGACTTGGCTGTGTCTAAAGCCAAATCACTTAAGTTCACAGAGTCTGTACGCATATAGGTTATCAATCCCGATTCATACAAACGCTGTGCCAGCATCATCGTTTGCGAAACCGAATATCCCAACTTACGGGCTGCTTCTTGTTGTAATGTAGAAGTAGTAAACGGAGGAGCGGGAGATTTCTTTACAGGTTTTTTCGTTATATCGTCAATACTGAAAGCGATAGTCTTACATGATTCAAGAAATGCTATGACTTCATTCTTATCTTTCAAACGTCTGTTAAGTTCCGCTTTTAACACAGTAGTTCCATCCGGCAATATAAAGTTTGCTATTACACGGAAAGCAGCCTCAGACACAAAATCGTTTATTTCACGTTCACGCTCTACTATAAGACGAACAGCTACCGACTGAACACGTCCCGCAGACAATGCCGGCTTCACTTTACGCCATAGAATAGGAGAAAGTTCAAAACCTACAATACGATCCAATATACGACGTGCCTGTTGAGCATTCACCAGATTAATATCGATATCGCGCGGAGTTTCGATAGCATGTAATATAGCATTTTTGGTAATTTCATGAAAAACGATTCGTTTGGTATTTTGTGGCTTCAATCCTAACACCTCATACAAATGCCACGAAATAGCTTCTCCTTCACGGTCTTCATCGGAAGCAAGCCATACCTGTGAAGCGGCTTTTGCCTGAGTTTTCAATTCCGACACCAACTTTTTCTTATCAGCCGGAATAACGTATTGAGGAGTATAATTATGTTCAATGTCAATACTAAATTCTTTCTTTTTCAAGTCGCGGATATGCCCGTAACTAGACATGACCTTGTAATCCTTTCCCAAGAATTTTTCAATGGTCTTTGCCTTCGCGGGTGATTCCACTATTACCAAATTCTTCTGCATATTCTTTCTCTTTTTGGAAATCGAGTGCAAACATACACAAATAATTAACGTAAAAACAGATTGCTAACATATTTTCGTAGTTTTGTAACCTGAACTTTCAAATCTCAAAATACAGATGGAAAAGATAAAGCAACTTATTTTTAATGGCGAACTTGACAAAGCGATCCACCTTTTGGACAAACTTATTGCTGACAACAAACACCTTGATGAAGCCTTTTTCCTTCGGGGAAACGCATATAGAAAAAAAGGTGATTTCCAGCGTGCACTTAACAATTATCTTATGGCAATGGAGTTAAATCCAGATGGCCCGGCGCGTAGAGCACACGACATGCTAATGGATATCATGAACTTTTACAACAAGGATATGTATAACCATTAATCTTACAATGGTAACGTAAACCAGAAAGTAGAACCTTTACCCAATTCAGATTCGACCCCGATTTTACCTTTCAACATGGCTATAATCGGAGTACAAATTTCTACAAGCACTAAACAATCATAATAAACAACATATAATCAACATCAAACAGCAGTATTATCTTTATAGACGATGGCTAGCATAGTCATATCGTCACTTTGCAAAGCTCCATCAACAAACTCGCAAACAGAATTTGTCATTATTTCCACCATTTCCTTTGAAGACATCTTTTTCATAGAACGACAAACATCCATCAGACGGTCATTCCCGTATGGGTTATCATGCTTATCCATAGCTTCGCTAATGCCATCAGTATAAAGAAAAAGGCTGTCACCCGGATTCAAACGAATTGTTTTTTCTTGATAAACAGCATCAGCCATCACTCCTAAAGCCATACTACCAGTCAGTGGAAGCATAGAAACTTCTCCGTCTTGTCTGATATAAACCGGACGGTTGTGACCTCCGTTACAAAAAGACACTTCTCCCGTATAAATATTCAAAATAGCATAAAATACAGTTACAAACATATTGTTGACGCTTTCCTTACAAAGCAACTCATTGGATTGTTCCAATACAGTTGCAGGAGATAACTGGCGCAAAGCTGTTGCTCGAATTACAGTCCGGCTGATAGCCATAAAAATAGCAGCCGGAATACCTTTGTCCGACACATCGGCAATAGTAAATCCCAGGTGATTCTCATCTATCAAAAAGAAATCGTAAAAGTCTCCTCCCACAGATTTTGCAGCATTCATAGTTGCATAAATATCAAACTGGGAATATTGCGGAAACGGAGGAAATTGCTTTGGAAGAATAGACTGTTGGATATCCCTGGCCACATTTAGATCATACTGGATAGCTTCCAACTGGTTATGTTCTTTTTGAGCTTCCTTTATAAACGCAATCTGCTCCACAGCCTTCTCTATCGTACGCTCTAAATCCTCCATATCAATAGGTTTCGTCGCAAAATCGAAAGCTCCCCGGTTCATTGCTGTACGGATATTTTCCATATCTCCGTATGCAGAAACCATAATACACTTCAATGCAGGATTACGCATTTCATTGATCTTGGTAAGCAAAGTCAAGCCGTCCATTTCCGGCATATTAATATCACTTAATATTATATCGAAATCCGGTTGTTCCAACAACAGCTTCAAGGCTTCCAAACCGTTATGGGCAAAAGCAAACTCATATTCTCCTTTGCGTATCTTACGCCGGAAATATTGGGTTAACAAAACCTCCAAATCTAGTTCATCATCTACACTTAATATTTTAATTGCCATAATGCTGTTTATTTATTCGTTAATGGAATAAGGAAAATAAAACGGGAAAATTCGCCTTCTTGAGTTTCCAGAAAAACTTTGCCATGATGTTTTTCTTCAATAATAGACTTAGTAATGGAAAGCCCCAAACCGGTTCCCTCTCCAGCCGGTTTAGTGGTAAAGAAGGCATCAAATACTTCATTACGGATATTCTCAGGAACACCTGTTCCATTGTCTTCAATACTCAAACGCACCTCATCTCCTACCCTTTTCAAATCAACGACAATTGTAGGCTGATAATCGAGTGAAGACATTTTAGATTTACTGTACACAGCATAGCAAGCATTGTTCATTATATTCAGAACCGCACGGCTAAAGTCTTGAGGAATAAGATTCATCATCGGAATAGAGTCGTCATAAAACTCACGTATCGTTATATTAAAACCTTTATAATTAGCGCGCATTGAATGATAAGCAAGCCAAACGTATTCTTTCACTAACTGCTGTATATTAGTAGGGATATATTCATCTTCCTTTCCTCTTGAGTAAAGCAAGATACCTCGAATAATACTGGTAGCACGATTTCCATGTTCTTCAATCTTCTGAAGATTGTCATGAAGATCGTTTAATATTTCAGTAAACTCTTCATGAATAGAAGTCAGTTTTTCCCATGTTTCCGGTGATAGAACTTCTTTTTCCTCTTCCAAAACATCTTCCAGATCATCGACCAATTTACCCGATAATTTGCTAAAGTTAATCACAAAATTGAGCGGATTTTGTATTTCATGGGCAATACCTGCACTCAACATGCCTAAAGAAGATAGCTTCTCGAGGTTTTTTATCTGCAATCGCAAACGTTCTATTTCGTTACTTTGGTTTTCCATATATTACTCGTCTTCGTCGTTTTCCGGTGTGGCAGGGTGTGGTTGATAAACCGGAATGTTTATCAGAAACTCTGTATATTCACCTTGTTCACTGTTAACTTCTATTGTACCTTTATGGTTATACACCACTTCACGGCAGAGATAAAGACCGATACCGGCCGCCTCGCCTGTTGGTTTCGTTGTAAAGAACGGAGAGAATATCCTTTCTTTTATATTGTCGGATATACCAATCCCGTTATCTCGTATTGTAATTTGCAGTTTGTCTCCTTCTACCCGGAGCTTCATATATATTTCCGGGCTAAAAGTTACTTTTTCCGCCTTTTTCAATACAGCATACATCGCGTTTTGTAACAAACCGAGCAAAACATTGCTAAGCTGTTCCATACACACTTCCATCATTACAGAGAGAGTAAGTCCGTCAAAAACAATACGGATATTCTTCTCCTCAATATCTTTTTCGTAGTTCCTCTTTAATTTGTCAAGAGTGATCCGGCACAAGTTATTTATATCTGTCAAAGTAGTATTTCCCCGGCGGTCTTTTAACAATTCCTCCATTGCTTTTACAATACGGACCGTATTAAAACCATGTTCCGATATCTTGTTCAAATTCCCGTTCATCATATCGAGCAGTTCCATCGAATCGTCGTAAACCTCTTTAGATAAATGATCCTTTTCCTTATCCAGATTCTCCCTCAAATCCTTAATCAATGTAGCAGAAAGACAGGAGAAATTATTAATATAATTCAATGGATTCAGTATACGGTCAACCAATCCTTTGGTAAGTTGCCCTACTGTTGCCATTCTTTCCTGTTGTACCAATTCGTCCTGAGCTTCTGCCAAAGCAGATAAAGCGGTTGCCAACTTCTGAGATTCTTCCTGCACGGCATCACGTTCGGAACGTATCTCTTCCGTACGGACTTCAACCTCTTTCGCCAAAAGTTCTTTTTGCTTTAACTTTTTGCGGCATCTTGATTTGTAGACTTGTACTACAATCAAAAAAACAGCCAATGTCGGAGTAACCCATCCCCCTAATCTATTTACACCGGCAGCTTCGGCTATGATAACAGCAACAAAAGCAATCAGCCCGATCGTTGTTGAACGTTCCAACCGTTTAATCTTAACTTGCAGTGTCTTTATTTCTTCATATAAGCTTCCCATACAGCACTCTCCTTCCTACTGATAAATAGGTAACGAAATAGTTACTTCTGTAAAACGATCTTTTTCAGAAGCAATTTCAATAGTTCCTTTATGGTTCAACACTACTTCACGGCTAAGATACAAACCAGTACCGGCAGCTTCGGCTGTAGTCTTCGTTGTGAAAAAAGGAGAAAAGACCTTCGACTTTATATTATCCTCTATTCCTACTCCATTATCACGGATTATAATTTGCAGTTTATCTGCTTTTATGCCTAAAAAAAGAGAAATAGCCGGAAGATATTCAGATGAACCCGCTTTCTTCAATACAGCATACATGCTATTGTTAAGAATATGCTGCAGGGCTTTTCCCATCTGTTCAATATTTAATTCCATCGTGAGAGGTGCAGTAAGTTCCGAATAGTGGATAAGTATTTGGTTACGGTCTATTTCGTCTTTATAATTACGTTTCAATATACCCAGATTAACCTTACAGAGTTCGTTTATCTCAACAGTCGTACGATTACCGGAACGGTCTTTCAGCAACTCTTCCATAGCCTTCACTATACGCACCGTATTATCTCCATGCTTCGTTATTTTATCAAGATTACCAGACAATAGTAAAAGTAATTCCGACGAGTCATTGAAGTTGGCATGGTTATCGTTTTTTACGTCTTCCTCCATATTCATCCGGATATCTTTAGCGAGAGAAACCGACAAGCTGGAGAAATTATTTATATAATTCAACGGATTCAATATACGGTCTACAAGTCCTTGTGTAAGCTGACCTATAGAGGCTAATCTTTCTTTTCGCACCAATTCATCCTGAGCATCCGCCAGTGCAGCCAAGGCCTGCGATAATTTCTGAGATTCTGCTTGTATCGTATCCCGCTGTGAACGTAGCTCATTTGTCCGGGCTTCTACTATATTGGAAAGAAACTCTTTTTTCCTCAACCGGACATTCGTAAAAAACTTATAAACATAAAGCAGAATAATTATGCCGATACAATAATACACCAGATCATATTTTTCCTTAAATACAAAGATCGCCATTCCGACTAACCCGACTAAGGAAAGTATTTCGAGCGCTTGTATGCGTAACCGGAGATTTTCTATTTGTTTTATGTTTATATCACCCATCACATTTTTGATTCCATTCGGAAGAAATTCAAATTTCTTCCGAATGCATTTCTAATTTCTTCCGAAAGCCTAGAAATTAATATTCACGCCAACCATAGCACTAAAACTCTGCAACGGATAACCGTAAAGCACTTCATATTTCTGGCATAAGATATTGTTCAACTTCGCATATACGCCAAATGTATCGTTGAAAGTATATGTTCCGGTCAGATTAAGTTCGTTGATATTTTTCATTTTAACTACGTCATATCCGTAAAGTTCGGTATAACGTCCGGTAGCCAGGTAATAATCCAGCGAAACAGTCAAAGGGTTCAATGGACGAACCGAAACTCCCGCATTAAGTTCCATTTCCGGTTTGCCCCAAGCGTGTTCCAAATCACCGGAAACGCCGTCCCAACCACTGCCATATTTTGCAGTCCAGTGATTGTAGACACCTTTCAGCGAAAAGTCTACCAATTGTTGATAACTATATTTTAAGTTAGCTCCGGCAAAGAAACGTTTAGTATCTATATTACTCATCGATTCCGAATAATTATAAAATCCGCCCATCTCCGCATAACGGGAAGGAACGAACAAAACATCTTCTCCTGTAATTTTATATCCGGCAAACACATCAAACCAAAAACCGGGAGCTACCCCGCTTTTAATTCCTAATGTTGCATCCAGCCAATTACGGGAAGGAGATACTTCTTGGGTAGGATTTGCATAACGATTAATCAGCGATATCTCATACATGCTGTTAGAATTCAACTTACCACCGGCTGCAGCATACAAAACAGTCTTATCCGCAACTTCAACATCTACAGCAACATCCGGACTGACCATCATCTTGCTATCATCACCGGTAACGAACATTACATTTACCCCTAATTTCAGATTCCAATTGTCTCCTTCTACTTTATAATACGGAGAAACACGCCCTTCCGCATGATTCTCAAAATAAAGATATTCGGAAGGAAGATTATAACTGAAATATTCAATATTACCACCTAATCCAATTTTCTGATTTCCTCCAAAACGGGCATTCAAATCGAATTTAGCATCAAACGCTTGTTCAGTCGGGCCATCTATATCTTTATACAAAGCATATTTATGGGAAAAGTTGACATAAGCAATATCCAACAAGTAACCAACAGGAGCATCTTCTTTTGATTCCACTCCTATGTTTGCCTGGATAGTCTGGTTTACTTGATTAGTTTCAATATCCAACGGAGGATTGAGCTCCGAACCAGGCAATGGAAGACCTCCTTTGCTATCTACCGGCAATCCATAATAATTAAACGCCGAATATCCATATTTCAATCCCATTAACAAAGATAATTTGTCAAAGTTATGTTTAAAGTCTATACCGCCCAGATTTTCATTCAGTTTTGCTTTTACCTTTTCATCCGTTTGTATATATTTCACCTTTCCGTTTGTAGAACGGTGGGAAAACCAGATATTCAGTTTATCCTTATCCGTACTCAGAATATGATACCCCAAGTCCCCATTCAGGTTCAAATATGTACCTGCTCCGAAATTAAAATAACCACGACGCTTATTATAATTCATCTGCGTCATGATATTACCGGAGGGAAGTAAACCTATCTCCTTAGCAGGATCTGCCGGAATCGTAAACATCGCATAATCAATAGGAATTTTACGCACCTCCGGTTCCTTAACCACAGGAAGCGTATTTACTTTACTGGCATCTTGTACAGAAGGGTCATATTCACGTTCCAATGTCATCTCACGGTTCAGATTCTTATCCTTAGCCGTATTGTCTTCCTGTGCGCTTACAGTGGTTGCAAAAACACCTAGAAAGGCAAGCACACACAACGTTTTTATATTATATATAGTCTTCATCGTTACTTATTTCTTTAGTTTACCCAATCTGTTTTCTATCATACCGGCAATATCGTCATCGCCTTTGTAGTTATTCTGCAAACTGGTCAGATACTGACGAGCCTGAACATCATCACCCTGACGGATATAAATATCAGCCCACAAGATAAAGCCACGAGCCAACCAGTATTGGTGAGGCGTACCATTCTTTGCAAAGTCTTCAAGAACTTTTTCTGCATTTTTGTCGTCATTACTGTCATAATACAGTTGAGCCAACAAATATTTAGCTTCCGCACCATGAACAGTACGTGTGTCCTTGCTTAATTCTTTTAAATCTTCCAAAGCCTTGTTGTCCTGTTTCAAAGAAAGATAAGCTTTCGCACGTGCATAACGGGCCTCGGCACTTACTTCCGGTGAAAGTTTAGGTTCTTTCAGCAATTCATTGGCAGCCAAAAGGACTTCTTTCGGTTGATCGGTAAATTGCGCACAACGCATAATACCTAATTTGGCAGCTTGTTTGTTCTCCGGATTCTCTGCTACTATTTGCAAACGTTTAAAGCTTTCCAAAGCAGCCGGATAATCCTTATCCATATATTCAATCTCAGCTTTACGGGCCACTGCCTCTTCCAGGAATTTAGTATCTCCGCTTTCCAGAACAAGCGAGAATAAACGTTTTGCTTCTTCGTATTCTTTCTTGGCAAATGCGATACTGGCCAGATAGAAATTTGCATTGGAACTGAAAGCCCCTTGAGGAAAAGTCTGGAGATAATTGGTTAAACTTCTACGGGCACCGTCATTATCACCACGCAGAAACAATTTCTCGGCAGCCAGATAAGTTAATGAATCTTGTTCACTTACTTCAAAGCGAACATTACCTCCCAAAGAATTTGCATAAGCAGCAAACGAATTAATATCGTTTAATTCAATATATACGGATTTCAAATCTTGTAAAGCAACCTTCGCTTCATCACTACCCGGATAATTACTAATAACCATTTTATAAGCTTCCGCAGCTTTTTCCGGTTGATTATCGTTGAAATAAATTAACCCGAGCTGAACACCTCCCTTGCGAGCCAAACTGCTTTGCGGGAACTTTTGAATCAAGGTTTCAAACGATTGTGCCGCCGCTTTATTATTATCCAACAACACATACGCACGTCCCTTTTCAAATAAAGCATCATCTATATACTGAGATTCGGGGAATTCACGAATCAAACGATCCAACGTACTGATCTTTCCCTGATAGTTTTTCTGTAAACCCAAAACAAAAGCTTTTTGATAAATGGAATAATCTCCTGCCGAAGGTTGTAATTGTGCAGCACGCGAATAATTTTCCTCCGCCATTGCAAATTGACGATTATAGAATAAGCAGTCACCAATACGGTTATAGGCATCGGCATAAGAAGCGGCACTCTGATTGTTTTCAATATTTACATACTGACGGAAACGGCTCAATGCTTCATTGTAATCTTTCAGCTTGAAGTAACTGTAGCCTAAATTATAATAAGCCAAAGCATACATATCCGTATTACGTTGACGGGCATTATTCAAATACGTACGGTAATCGGAAATAGCCTTTTCATATTCACCCAAACGATAATATGATTCGCCACGCCAGAAATAGGCATCATTACGGGCTTCCATATTATAAGCACCCAGCGAAATAGCACGACTGAACAAACCAACTGCATCGTCCAGTTTCATATTGGCAAAAGCTTGTGTTCCCAATTGGAATAAAATATCCTGCTTTGCTTCTAATATTTTCGTACTGGGATGTTTAATCTTATCAATGGAGTTAAGAGCCGCCTGATAGTTCTTAGTTGTCAAATATACTTCTACCAGATAATCATTTACTTTATCCGCGTATTGAGAGTTCGGGAAATCATTCAGGAAATCTTCAAAGATTGTAACAGACTCACCAAAACCGGTAAAAGCGGTTTCATGAATCAATAAGGCATAGTTATACATTGCCACTTCTTTAATCTGTTTGTCAAAAGAAGAAGTCGCTGCTGCCTCAAACGCCATACGAGCATTATTTTTATCTTTCAATTTCAGGTAGGATTGCCCTAAATAAAGATGGGCATTCTGAGTCAGAGCGTCATTTTCACGAACTGTACGTCCTAATGTATTAACGGCGCTACTATAATTTCCTTTGTCATAATAACAAACTCCCAGAATATACAAATCACCACGTAACGGGTTATCAGTTGATGAAACATATTTGCTCAACATCTCGATAGCCTTGCCTTGATTTCCCAGATGATAATACGAATTACCCAACATACGGTAAACTTCCGTATTATTTTTACTGTCAGGGTAAGAGGCAAGAAGCTGCTCACCCTCTTTTATTACCCGTTCATATTTACTTTGAATAAAATAAATTTGAGTGATATAATATAATGACTGTTCACGATAAGCGGGGATTTCTTTCAAACGAGAAAATTCTGCCAGAGCAGCATTATATTTTCCGGTAGCATAGTCGATGTAAGCAACATAATAAGTGGCAGCTTCACGATATTTCACACCCACTTGTTCGATGCGGGCAAAATAGCTACGAGCTTTATCCATTTCTCCTGTTTGTAACAAAGAGTAGGCTAAACGGAAGCTATATGTTTCCTGTTGTTCCGGGTTCAACATATCAATATTGGATTCCCCAAACCAGAAAATAGCCTTTTGATACTCCTTCCATCCGAAATGGACAGAACCAATCAGGAAATTTACTTCATCGCTATGACGGGATGAGGGATAAGTTTCCAGATAATCTTTCAGCAACTCATCGGCATTTGGCCGCCCTTGTTCATAAGCAGCATACACTAGCATGTAATCAGCCTCTTGTATCAAGTCGGCATCTGTCGAGTGCTGTTTATAAGCCTCTAACTTATCTATACAGCCAGGATAATTTTTTAGACTAAACAACTCTTTGCCTTCCACGAACAGACGATCGGGCGCTTGAAACTGATACGACCTTTGTCCGTTCGCCACATGACTTCCCAATATCAAACATAGCGGAATAAGTATTCTCTTCATCACTCACTTGCTTTTAAATACAGACACCAAAAGTACCTGTTTGTTCTAAGTTGCAAATATAAAGAATAAGCCGCAAATAAAAAGAAAGTCATCATCTAAAATGAAGCAATATAACTTTTTATCCCTTTTTTTATTGAATGCAGTCCGAAATCCTCCGGTTTTAATTTATCAGGAGTAAGAATTACAATCTCTGCAGCATCGTCTCCGGCACATGCCAAGTCGAAAGAATCAACACAGCATTCAAAAAATAAATCCACAGTATGTACATCAAATCCGCAGTAGGGATAAATATTAGGAAGGGAGAATAAATAACGACAGTCTATTATCGCAAGCCCCGTTTCTTCTTTTACTTCACGGCGAGCTGCTGTTTCCGCATTTTCGTGCAAATCTACAAATCCGCCCGGCAAATCCAAAGTTCCCCTGGCCGGCTCTTTTGCCCGCCTTACCAACAACAACTCTCCTTTTCTATTACGAATAAAACAGGCTACCGCGGCAGAAGGGTTGAAATAATAAACAAAACCGCAAACTGCGCATTTCTTAGCTTTCTCATTATGCGAGACAAAACTTGCAGCCCCACAAACCGGACAATATTCAAATTTATCTAATGGATGTTTCATATAAAAAATATAAACAACAAGCCGCACCTTCATTCAGATGCGGCTTGTTATATCACTGAAATCTACACTTTTTTGCGTAGATACAAATTCAATTATAACGTAGGGTCCTGAGTTTTCACTTCCCAACCTAAAGCACTTGCGCCCAATACGGCAGCATCACTTTCTTTCAATTGAGAGAATAAAACTTTTGTTTTACCTTCAAATACTTTCAGCATGTTAGCATCCATAGAGCGCTTGATTGGTTCCATAATCAAATCGCCGGCCTTTGTCAAACCACCGAATAAGATGATAGCTTCAGGACTGGAAAATGCTACAAAATTAGCAAAAGCCTCTCCCAGCATTGAACCGGTTATTTCAAAAATTTCAAGAGCCAACTTATCATTCTTCATAGCTGCATCATATACGTCTTTTGATGTAATCTCGGACGGATCCAGTTCGCGCAACAAACTTTCATCCTTACGGATTTCCAAGTACTCACGCGCTGTACGGGCTACTCCGGTAGCTGAAGTATAAGCCTCCAGACATCCTTCGCGACCACAGCCACATAAACGTCCGTTACGACGTACGATCACATGACCCAATTCTCCGGCAAAGCCATCATGTCCATAGACAAGATTACCATTAATAACAATACCGCTACCTACACCTGTTCCCAGCGTAATAACGATAAAATCTTTCATACCACGTGCAGCACCGTAAGTCATTTCTCCGATAGCGGCGGCATTTGCATCATTTGTCAATGCAACCGGTATACCTCCTACTTTTTCACTGATTAACTGAGCCAAAGGTATTTTACCTTTCCAAGGAAGATTCGGTGCAAATTCTATGCAACCATTAAAGTAGTTACCATTCGGAGCACCTACACCGATACCTTTAATTTTGTCTGAACCGCCTGCTTGTTCTATAACTTGCATAAGTCCTTGGCCTAAAGCCGCAACATAATCTTCAATATCTGCATATTTGCCAGTTTTAATCGAACCACTGTACAAAACTGTACCTCTTGCATCTACTACACCGAAAACTGTATTGGTACCTCCTATATCAATACCTACAACATAAGGTTTCTCCATGATTTTATATTTAGGATTAATAATGATCTCATTTACGAGAAGCAAATATAAGAGGATTATAATAAGTTGCAATACGTTTTCTTAAAAAAATTATCATACAGGATATATTTATTTTGTTTTTCTACAAACTTATATCATGCAACATTGTTATATATTAATGGGTATATTTTCCGCTCTACGCCCCCTTTATTTCAAAGGAAGTATCTCTATCCAGTAATCGTCCGGATCATTAATAAAATATAAACCCATTTCCGTATTTTCGTAACAGATGCAATTCAGTTCTTTATGGTATTTACGCACTTCATCATAATTTCCTGCCACACGAAAACAAAGATGACTTTCATTATCACCCAGTTCATATGGTTCTTTACGGTCACGAAGCCAGGTTAGCTCCAAAAGAAAACCGGTTTGTTCATCCGTCATATAAACCAAGATGAAAGAACCGTCTGATGCCTCTTTGCGGTGATGTTCTACCAAACCTAAAGCTTTATTGTAAAACGCAACACTTCTTTCCAGATCAAGTACATTAATATTAAAATGATCAAATCTTCCTTTTATCTCCATAATACATTTATTATAATAGTAATAATTAAAAATCAGTTCCTTCTCCACGGACTGATAACAACACATAACGAACCCCTTTTGACTCCGCATAGGGAGCAAAAGCTTCTACTTCTGCAGGTCTGTCCCAAAAGTGCATCGGAACAAATACTTTCGTCTGTATTTTATCTATAAACTGTTGAGCACCTCGCATAAAGTCCGTTCCTAAACGGGGATCTACCGGAAACATAGCCAAGTCCATCCGGTCAGTATCCTTCGCTATTATATCCAATTCATGCAAATATTTCTTTTCAGCCTCATTTACTTCTTCCTTTGTAGATTCATCTTTCCAATGCCAGTTGTTCAGATCGCCTGCGTGAAAAATAGTTTGTCCCTGTATCTCCATCAGAAAAGAAACGCCTACATCCGTAGAACCAAATGCTTTTATTGTTAAATTATCATCCTGATAAATTCCGCCTTTCTGTATATAGAAAGCATCTTCGGCCTTAGCACGCTTATGCTTCAAAATATCTTTTGAAAAAATATAATGGATATTATTCTTTTGCTCTTTCCATGTTAATACTTCCGGATTGAAATGATCCGGATGAAAATGAGAAGATAATACATACAAAGGCTCTGGCCGTTTTAGCAAATCATCATGGACAAATCCGCCATTGGAAGAAGTTGCTGTATCACGATAATAATCAATCAAAACAGAGAAACCTTTTGCCTCAACAACAAAACCACTATGATAAATGTAAACAAGTCTCATCTTTTTTCGGTCTTTAATTATATTCATAAGAACACAACAGCCTATTTACTTGTTGTTGCATGTCGCTACAAACTTAGCTAAAATAACAATTATATCTATACCCGTTTTTTTAATTCATCGGGATCATTTTATAAAATCATCGGGATGTTTTCTTAATTTCATCGGGATGAAATATTCTTTACCTTATATTTGACCACTAACACACTTTGTTAATATTTTATAATTATAAGTACCTTGCGATACAAGGTATTTTGCAAGATTCTATATTTGCTAGCATAAAAACAGAAAGTTTACCTAAAATGTAACATTTCCGGCAAACAGAACGTCTAATATTAAAAGTTACTGTAAAATATGATGATCCAACTGAAAGGAATTAACAAAACGTATTTCAACGGAGCACCGTTGCACGTTCTGAAAGGAATTGACCTTGATATTGAAAAAGGGGAAATGGTATCTATTATGGGAGCTTCCGGATCCGGTAAATCCACATTGTTAAACATACTTGGTATATTAGACACTTATGATACGGGAACTTATACATTGAATGGTCAGTTAATCCAAAACCTGAGCGAAACGCGAGCTGCAGAATTACGTAATCGTATGATCGGTTTCATATTCCAATCATTCAACCTTATTTCTTTTAAAAACGCAATGGAAAATGTAGCATTGCCTCTTTATTATCAGGGAATAAGGCGAAAGAAGAGGAATGCGATGGCGTTAGAATATTTGGATATGGTTGGATTGAAAGACTGGGCAGAGCACATGCCGAACGAAATGTCCGGCGGACAAAAACAACGTGTAGCCATCGCCCGTGCCTTGATAGCGAAGCCACAAGTAATCCTTGCCGACGAACCAACCGGAGCTTTAGACAGTAAAACAACTGTGGAAGTAATGGAATTACTCCGTCAGGTAAACCTCACCGGAATGACAATGGTGATAGTTACACATGAGCAATCCGTAGCCGACGCTACCAGTAAAATAATCCGCGTAAAAGACGGTTTGATCGAAACAATAGAAAAAGGAAAAGCTCATGTTTGATTTCGACAACTTCAGAGAAATATTCGGGACCATCCGGAAAAATAAGCTACGTACTTTTCTGACCGGATTTTCGGTGGCATGGGGTATTTTCATGCTTATTATCCTGTTGGGAGCAGGAAACGGACTTCGGAATGGTATTTTACACAATTTCCGGAATATGTCCACCAACAGAGTTTCCGTATGGCCGGGCTATACAACGATGCCTTATCAAGGTATGCCTACCAATCGCAGCATTAAGTTTAAAGATGAAGATTTGAAACTTATACGATACGACCATCCGGAAATAGACTTGGTTAGTGCCGTTGTATATCATACCGATACACTATCAGTTGGAGAAGAATATGGAACCTACTCTATGCGTGCCGTATTTCCGGCCCACTCTATTATAGACAATATACAAATGCTGGTTGGTAACGGACGTTTTATCAATGACATAGATATTCAACAGAAACGAAAAGTAATCGTTATCAGTCCCCGAATGAAAGAAGTTCTTTTCCATTCGGAAAATCCTCTAGGAAAATATATAAATACCAGTAACATTGTTTATCAGGTAGTTGGTGTTTATAAAGATGAAAACAACAGCAACGACTCTCCGGCATATATCCCCTTCTCTACCGGACAAACGCTATATAATTTCGGATATGGTATCGGACAAATATCATTCACGTTAAAAGGATTAAAGACTAAAGAAGAAAACGAAGCCTTTGAAACCCGTTTCCGTGAAAGTATGGGGAAACGCCATCGATTTGACCCTACGGATAAAGGTTCTTTATATATGTGGAATACGGCCGAAGAGTTTTTGATGTTAAATGGCATGATGAATGGTATTTCCTTATTCCTTTGGATTATCGGCATCGGTACGCTAACTGCCGGCATTGTAGGCGTTAGTAATATCATGTTGATCACCGTACGCGAAAGAACCAGAGAATTTGGTATTCGCAAAGCGATCGGGGCAACGCCTTTCTCCATATTAAAACTCATCATCGTTGAATCCATACTGATAACCACCATGTTCGGGTATGTAGGCATGGTGCTTGGAATCGGTATTACAGAAGGCATTAATTATGCCATGGATATGATGAATATGGGACAAGCTTCCGGAGACGATATGACTATATTCCGCAATCCAACCGTTAGCTTAAGCATTGCATTTGCCGCAACCGGATTATTGATACTGGCAGGTGTGATGGCAGGTTATTTCCCGGCACGTAAAGCCGTCAAAATAACGGCTATCGAAGCCATGAGAACCGAATAACAACATATAACTCTAAAAATTAGAACTCATGTTTGATATAGACCGCTGGCAAGAAATATGGATCACAATCACTCGAAACAAAACGAGGAGCTTGCTCACCTGCTTCGGTGTCTTCTGGGGAATACTGATGCTCGTATTATTATTAGGATCAGGTAAAGGAATGCAGAACGGTATCTTCAAGAATGTAAACGGGTTTGCCACCAACTCTTGTTTCTTCTACACCGAACGTACGTCCGAACCATATAAAGGCTATCGCAAAGGTCGCTATTGGAGCATGCGAAACCGGGATATGGAAGCCATAAAACAGCAGGTACATGGTATTAAATATATCTCACCGATGCACTGGGGACAATCCGGGAACAATAACGTTGTAAGAGGTCAAAAAGCCGGAAGTTACAACGTGCGCGGTGTCTATCCCGACTATTTCAA
This sequence comes from Parabacteroides bouchesdurhonensis, assembly GCF_900186615.1. Lineage (GTDB taxonomy): Bacteria > Bacteroidota > Bacteroidia > Bacteroidales > Tannerellaceae > Parabacteroides > Parabacteroides bouchesdurhonensis. The sequence continues at coordinate 1,804,277 of NZ_LT896588.1, read as the reverse complement.
CATCGAAACGCAACATATCTACTATGGACGCCTGCTTAATGAAATTGACCTGAAAGAAAAACGAAAAGTTTGCCTGATCGGTACCCGCGTCTATGAAGTGTTGTTCAAGCCCGGAGAAGACCCGACCGGACAGTATATCCGGGTAAATGGTATTTATTATCAGGTTATAGGTGTTATCAAGGCAAAACCACGTGCCAGTATAGGCGGACGCACGGAAGAGAGTGTAATGTTGCCGTTCAGTACTCTGCAACAGGTTACTAATAATGGAGACAAGTTCTGGTTTCTTTGCATTACAGGTGAAGACGGCTATTCGTGCGACAAAATTACGGAAGATGTGAAAGCTCTGTTGAAATCACAAAACGAGATTTCGCCTACCGATCCGCAAGCCGTTGGAAGCTTTAGCATAGCCAAGCAGGCAGAAACATTCAATATGCTGTTTACCGGCATAGATATTCTGGTTTGGCTGGTTGGTATGGGTACGCTTCTTGCAGGAATCATCGGGGTAAGTAATATTATGATGGTTACTGTAAAAGAACGAACGAAAGAGATCGGTGTACGGCGTGCGCTTGGAGCAAAACCGATGAGTATCATAATTCAGGTTATGAGTGAAAGTCTTGTATTGACAGCCCTGGCCGGATTGATCGGACTGACTTTAGGCGTATTCCTGCTGGATGCGGTGAATAGATTTCTGGAATCGTCCGGTGCCGGAGACGATACGTTCTTTTATAATCCGGAAATCAATATCAATACAGCGGTAGCAGCAACCATCATATTGCTTATCAGCGGACTTTTGGCCGGACTTATCCCTGCGTGGCGCGCTATGCAGATTAAAGCAATTGATGCAATACGTGAAGAATAAACTTTGAATAAAATAAAATTATAAATAAAGGAATCACATGAAAAAAATTGTCAGAATTGTAATCCTTGTACTGATAGGGGTAGCCGTTATTGGTACTTTCTATTTCTTATGGAAGAAATCGAGACCGGTTATTACCAAGTACGAAATAGTAACGCCTCAGAGAGATACTATTGAGACAAAGACTGTGGCAACCGGCAAAGTAGAACCACATGACGAAGTGTTAATCAAACCTCAATTATCCGGCATCATCTCGGAAGTATTAAAAGAAGCCGGACAGATGGTAAAAGAAGGAGAAATTATTGCCAGAATCAAGGTTATTCCTGAAATGGTACAGTTAAACAGTGCCGAATCACGTGTACGCGTAGCCAAAATCAGTAAAGAACAGATCGACGAGACATACAAACGCGATAAGCAACTGTTTGAACAAGGTGTTATTTCCAAAGAAGATTATCAAGCGTCACTAGCTAACTATAAGAAAGCACAAGAAGAGCTGGATAATGCACAAGACGCCTTAGATATTATTCGCGAGGGTATTACCAAGAAATCTTCTGCCACCAGTACCACTCAGGTACGTTCCACCATTACCGGTATGATACTGGATGTGCCTATTAAGGTAGGTAACTCTGTTATTCAATCTAATACGTTCAACGATGGTACTACGATTGCTTCTGTTGCCGACATGGGTGATATGATATTCAGAGGGAAAGTAGACGAAACGGAAGTAGGCCGTATCCACGAAGGTATGCCTATCAAATTGACGGTAGGAGCTTTGGAGAGCCGTAAATTCGACGCAATGTTGGAATATGTTTCACCAAAAGGTGTAGAAGAAAACGGAGCTATCATGTTTGAAATAAAAGCGGCTGCCGAGATTCCGGAAGACGCCTTTATTCGTGCCGGATACAGTGCCAATGCCGAAATCGTATTGAAGCGTGCGGATAATGTAATCACTGTACCCGAAAGTACAGTACAGTTCAGAGGTGATTCGGCCTTCGTACAAATCGTAAAACAAGAAGAACCTGAACAAATATTTGAAGAACATCCTGTTAACGTAGGTCTTTCTGACGGTATCAAGATTGAAATTAAAGAAGGCCTCACCGAAAGTGATAAGATCAGAGGTGCAGCCATAGAGAACAAATAGTAAACCGTAATCATTATGAAACATTTCATACTTCTGGCAATCGCTTTACTCTTCACCGCAGGAGTACAAGCTCAAGAAACTGCAAAACAATGGACTCTGGAAGAATGTATCCGGTACGCTATAGAGCATAACATAGACTTAAAGCAGAAAGTAGAAGAACAGGAAAGCCGCAAAGTAGAGCTGAACACCAGCAAGCTCAGCTGGCTACCGGCTGTTAATGCAAGTATGGGGCAGAGCTTCCAATTCGGTCGTTCAAGTACAAAGTCCGGTTTAATTGTAGACCAAAATGCAGCAAACTCGTCTCTCAGTATCAATCTGGATATGCCTGTATTCGACGGATTGAAGATTCCTAATGATATCGCCGCCCGTAAATTGGATTTACAAGCAGCCATGGAAAGCCTCAATAAGGCAAAAGAAGACCTTTCCATGCAAGTAGCCTCTTACTACCTGCAAGTACTTTACAACAAAGAACTATTAAAGATTGCAGAGCTACAGGTTACACTGGATAACGAACAGGTTACCAAGACGGAAGCTATGGTAAATGCAGGAAAAGTACCTTTATCACAGCTTTATGACATTAAGGCACAGTTAGCAAAAGACGAGGTTACTCTTACCGAATCGCAAAACAATGTAAATCTGGCATTGCTGGATTTGGCACAAAGTCTGGAACTGGAACGCGAAGACAAAAGTTTCGATATTGTAAACCCATTAATTGACGATGTTATTGCATCCAACATGGGAAGTATCGTGCCTCCGGAACTGATCTTCAATAATGCTGTAACTTTCAAACCTCAAATCAAACAACAGGAATATCTGTTAGAAAGTCAAAAGAAAATGCTTAACGTAGCCCGTGCCGGTTACTATCCGAAGTTGAACTTGGGAGCCAGTTACAGCAATGGCTATTATCATACCACCAGCGGAGGTGAAGAGGCATTTATCAACCCTTCCTTTGGAGACCAGTTAAAGCAAAACGGACAGAAAATTATAGGTCTTTCTCTAAGCATTCCGCTATTCAACCGCATGCAGGTTCGCAACAGTGTACGCACGGCACACATAGGTATCCGCAATCAGGAATTGCTTATGGAAAATACCAAGAAAGCTCTCTATAAAGAAATACAGAAAGCTTACTACGATGCAACAGCGGCACAAGAAAAATACCGTTCATCCGACAAATCTGTCCTGGCAAGCCAAGAAGCATTCAAATATGCAGAGGAGCGATACAATGCAGGTAAAAGTACAGTCTTTGAATACAATGAAGCAAAAACGAAGTATGCTCAAAGTTTAGCAGAGCAGGCCCAAGCGAAATACGATTTTGTCTTCCGTGCAAAAATCCTGGACTTCTACAACGGAATACCTATAACACTTTAGGTATATAAATAACCACTCTTTTCAACTCTATTAAAGTACAGTACGTATTTTAATAGAGTTTGTTTTAATAACTACTAACAGAAAGTCATAACCATCTGATAAAACCGTTTTCATAAAGAAACACCCGTTCTTTTCCTTGCTGAAAAGAATCACCTTCATTTTCAATACGATAAAGTGCTCCTTGTGGCACATCATTAAATATAAGAAAACTATCGTTACCTTTCTGTTCTCCGAAATATATCCAACTGTTGTCCCAATAATAAAGTTTGTAAGTACATGTCGGTTTCATAATACTATAAATATATGGACTGAAATAGATAGAAACAATTTCTTGTTCTTCTTGTAAATCTATACGAAGCTTATGCTCTCTTCCTGATTTATTTGTTATTAGTCCCATAAATCCGGTGGCAGATATACCATCTGTTATCATATCTAAAGTTTCCTTTTTATGGATCGGAAGTATTTGAGTACATATCCGGGCTTTTGATATGGGATCTATTTTTCCATTCTCTTCTTGATAAAGAACAAAATCATTAAAAGCTACAGTATCACTGGGTAAATATAAATCTATGTATCTATACTTTTTATTATTCCTCACGGTGATTCTATTTTCCCAAACATCCGTGTCTTCATTAATAATACCCAATGTATCAATGCCATTATTAGAACTGTCTACCCCAACAATAAGAGTTCCGAGTATTTTATTAACAGCTTCTTTTTTAGGAGCAGGCCTTACATAGCATCCTACATTATGAAAGTAAATATTGGTAGTTTTATCCGTTTTTTGTACATATTGAATATTACCCTCCGGCGTTAAGTAAAAAGGTTCTGAAATCGGTTCTAACTTTCCATTGGCATAAGAAGCAACAATATATAGAATATCTTTCCCCATTTTCGTAAAATGGGCTTGTCCATTTACAATCTTTCCCCAATGAACCGGAACCCACTTCCGGTTCCCATATACACATATATAAACATATTGCAGATTTTTAGCATTGTCCGATATCTCAACATCTATATCCTGTGCATCAAAATATTGCTCAGAGACATCCCGGATACGTGGATTTCTAAACAAACCGGGGATATTCTTTTTAGGACAGTTTTTATCAAATAACGGTCCCTCTCTTTGTATAGAGTATGTATTTCTGAAAACTTTTGGAATTCGGAATTTACCCCATTCACGATCTATGTTTACATTGTTATAAATAGTTTTATAGTTCCAACGGTCTTTATCCCAAAAGGGTTCTAATGGATAAGATTCTTCATTTACAATCAGAGTATTCCATGTATGCGCATTATTTCTGTTTCCTCTGTTGGGTACGAAATCCGTACACACAGCCATCCCACAGGAAGAAAACATTAAACAGTTATACCAACTTTTCTCATCACACTGCCCGTATTTAATCTGCTGTAATACACGAAGGCTGTAAACCGGTATTTTATTCCCAAAAGTCCAGTTGAACTGAATGTCACGGTTCCAATACAGTAATGAATCTACAGCCTGAATGAAACTTCGTGTACTATCCCGGAACATATAGCCATATTTCTCATAAAATGGGGCGCGTGAATAATTAGGTATAATTCCATCCCGAAACCTGTAGGGCAAAATGAAGTCACAAAATGTCTCAAAAGAAAGATTGCGCGTATATACATTCTCTTTCCATGCCCGAAAAGCTAAATCTATTTGTTGGATAAGCCAGTCCGATTTTATATAGGTTAAATCGGAGATTTTTGAAGTAGAATAAGTTGAATATAATAAATGAATATTTGCTTTTTCAAGACTGTCAATCTCTTGTTTCCATTCTTCACTAGTAGTCCAATTATGTTTGATAGAAATAGATTCATGCCGATCATATAACGTTTGGTATTTTTCTTCACTATCAGGAGAAACAGAATAATGACCTGACATATTTTCAATAAGGAAACGGGCAGCTTCTAGCTTCTGAGAATCATTTTTGTAATGAGATAATACCTTTTCCAATTCAACACGATTATCTCCTGCCCTTTTTAAAGATTCAGATAAGCGTTTATCTGAATCTGATATGCAAGACAGGCATCCTGCAAAAACGAATATAAAAAAGAAACGCTTCATCATTATGTATTTTATATAAGTCCATCCAAATCAAAATAAGCAAACTGGATGTCATCATTTAAGCTCATTATAATCCGATTATTATCTTCATCATAGCAGAAACGGATAATTCTATACTCCGTTTCCAGTGTTTTAATATAATTTCCGTTCCTGTCAAAAACGAGGAATTTTGTAGGTAGTTTGGATTCTATCTGGCCATTTTGGCTCTTTATAAAAGATTCTTCTCCGGAATAAGTCGCAATGATCTTATCGTTACAAAACTCAACATCTCCATAATAACTTATTTTATTTGTTGTCTCATTATCCCACTTTGGACCATAGACATTATATTTTATGTTTCCATCTAAATCACAAATAGTCATTAAATCATGATAGTTATAACATTCTGCATACATATTATTTTTCACAGAAACAGCAAGTGCAGAACGCTTTTTTTCTATTTCAGGATGTTCATATTTCATGGGAATTATAGCTCCGGTAGTTATGTTCCATTTTGCAACAGACTCCTTAAAACCATAATTCCCCATAGGCATTATAATCCGTCCTATACATAGTGTATCATTTATATATTTATATTCACTTGGAAATTGTTTTTCATTTAGCTCCATTTTAACTCTGGGCATGTATGAAGGATTTATAAGAACACTATCTAAATTATAACTAAATATCTTTTGTTTACCGTGGTCCGTCACGTAAAACTCACGATCTGTTTCGTTGGCTTCTATATGTCCCATATTCGCAATTTCACCGGGGCCTTGCCCTAAGTATCCGGTACTGGTTATATAACTAAAACGGTCTTTTGCAAAAAGATGTATTAGTTTGTCCATCGCTTTATAATCTCCGATGATAAGAAAATCTCCCAATATCCGTATTTGATTACTTCTACCAATCAACACCTCTTCTATGTTTATCTCTTTTATCTTATCATGAATATTAATCGTTTTATCACGTTTATTCTGATATATTTCTGTTTCTGCATTATGTACACAACTGCAACATAACATGAGGAATAATAAGAGTATTTGTTTTTTCATAATTCCAGTACTATTAATAATAACGGTTATAGTGAATTTAATAAATATATTTTACCGAATATATAAATTATTATAACACGATATTATATCTTTATTTAAAGATAAAATCTCTGTTCATCATCCTCATAAATAAATAAGTTTTCTTCCTGTCCTCGTGTTAAATCCTTTAACCAGAGCATTGCGTTTTTCGGAGCTTTATACAATAAATAATTTTCCTTCGCAATCTGTTTGCCTAAAGAAACCCAGCCTTTATCACCATTGAAAAAAAACAATTCATATTCATCTCCAATACGAATAAAGTTATCATCATTCCGAGGAATAAACATAAGTTTCCTCACTGTTACTTCTTTTAAAAAATCAAGATGCAAAGATGCTCCTTTTTCCTCAGCCGTATAGTACGATAGTGGATCATTATCCTTTATATTTTGCACAGAAGAAGAAACATTTTTATCTATAATGGTATACGGTAATTCCCGTTCCATTTTATCATCTCCATAAAATGCCAGTTCCGCAAATTCCAACTTTTTATCAGCCGATGCAGTGCAACGAACATAACGAAATGTACGCTCAGGTACAATCGGCACAACATTATAATTAGTACGAATCGTATCGGTTATTTTATGAAGTTGATACGCAGGTTTAAACGAAGGATTATCTGCATATTCTATAGAGATATCCAAAATATTATCCAAATGGGCTGTAATACGGGTAGCAAGCGGTGTTTTACGTATTAATTTTACATTTTCCAAATGCAATGTATCCGGTATATAATAATGTATATCTTGACCATCAAAGAAAAAAGGACAACCTACAGTCTTAAGTTCTTTGGACATATAAAATGCAGGAAAATACAACAAATTCGGACCTATGTTTTTGAAAACAGCTTTTCCCTTTTGAACAGGAGCAACCGCTTGAGGAACCCAGCCTTTACGTCCGAAAGCACATAAATAAATATTCTGTTCCCCATCTGCAGAAGGTAAGTTCAAAGACAACGTATTTTCTCCATAATATTCGGATGTTACATCCTTAATAAGATTATTCCTTATAATCTTTTGAATTCCCTTGAAACCAATACCTTCAACAGAACGACAAGGTTGTTCGGCATAACACTGTCTGTATATCTTCCGTTTGGGACGAATATCATCATCATTCCTTCCTCTCTTAATCCCTTTTATATCAAAATCGGTAGTGACTAACTTTCTGGTCGTATCTTTTACAGATACCCAATAATGGGTAAAAGACAAATCATAATAAAAGTACAGCATATCAAGATTGGCAGGTATTCCTAAAGAACGTAATATATAAGTTGCAAAATCTATTACTTCCTTACATCCACCGATCTGTTCTTTCAGCAGAAAAGACGCTCTGTAACGGGGCAATTCAAAGGACATCAGATTATTATTCGGAAATTCTTTTATCTGCATAAACAAAGCCAGAGCATTGCAGGCCTCTATAACATCTATCCCCTGATATAAAGAATCCAGTACAGGGGCAAAACGATCATAATATTCCTTTTTCCATGATTCCAACGGTTCATGCTCTATACGGTAAGGTAAAATCATCCGACAAAAGTCGTCAAATGAATAATATTTAGCCCATGGTCGTTTTTGCCATACTTTAAATGAAAGGTCTATATTCTCAATCAAATAGTCTGCAGTAATAACCTGACAATCGTATATCTTCTTTGCACCCAAAACAGACCTCTGTATATCCTGAATACGTAATCGTTCAGCATAAGTCAGGGTATCTTCTTTTGCCGATTTTACTTTCAGTTGTTCCAATACATCGGCTTGAGGTATTTCCAGTGTATAATGCTGTGGCATATTCTCAATCAGAAAACGTGCCGCTTTTAGTTTTAATGAATCATTTTTATAATGTTCCAATACTTTTTCAAGTTCAGGCCTATTTTCACCGGCAAATTCCAGTGTATGAAACAAGCGCTTATCTTCTTTTGAGATACAGGAAAACAGGAAAAAGAATAGTATGATAACAAAGTATTTCAAACGCGTAGATGTTAAATTTTTACTTTAAATTAAATTGTCCATTTCCAGATAAGCAAATTGAATTTCATCATTCAAACTCATTATAATCCGTTCATTATCTTTATCATAACAGATATTGAATATCATATATCCGGTTTCCAATGTTTTGATATAATTACCATTTAAATCAAAAACCATAAATTTAGTTGGATAATAGGCATCGGTAAGATTATCTCCACCAGAATAAGCAGCAACTATTTTACTTTTACAAAATATTATATCATCATAATAATGAATTTTCCGAGGACCTTCATTCGCCCAATTTGGACCATATATATTATACTTTAGATTTCCATCCAAATCACATATTGTTATTAAATCATGGTAAGTATAACACTCAGCATAAAGACTATCATGCATTGACACTCCCAAATTAATTCGCTTTTTACTTATATCAGGATGATAATTTTGCATCAATCGAATTTCGCCGGTATTCATATTCCATTTAGCGACTGTTGGTTTGAAATTTGCATTTCCTACAGGTTCAATAATTATACCTATGCATAATGTATCATTTATGTATTGATATTTAGTAGGAAATTGATTTTCTTTTATTTCCATTTTCATTTCTGGAATATACGAGGGATTGGCTATAACACTATCTAATTTATAACTAAATATTTTCTGCTTTCCATGATCGGTTACATAGAATTCTCTATCGGCGTTATTGACTCCAATATATCCCAAATTAGCTATTTCACCCGGACCTTGCCCTAACGAAGAGATACTTGTTATGTATTTAAAGTTATTACGATCAAATAGATGTATTATCTTATCCAACGATTTATAGTCTCCTATAATCAGATATTTATCAATCAAATACAAGCTCGAATTTTCATTTATCAAAGGCTCTTCTATTTTTATTTCTTTTATACTATTATGCACATTGACAATCCGATCACGTTTAGTTTGATATTTCTCTGTTTCTGCTTTATATGTGCAACCACAACATAAGCTCATAAATAATAGAAAAAAAACTATTCTCATATCTTTTATTATAAAGTTCAACAACTAAAATGTGATAATTATAAAAAGTTGCGCCTATTATGGCGCAACAAACCAAATATCAACCAGCCTCTCTGTCACTAGGATAACTTCCATTACAATAACATCCTTTTCCATTTGCAAGACAGCCATTTGGACAATTTCCTTCTCCACTTGCCAATGCCTCCACATTATCTAATGCGACATCGCTCAGTGTTACTTCATTCTTGTTTTCATTTACATTCCATACAGTTGCTACTGCAATCATAGCAACTATAGCTATACCGAATAATTTCTTTTTCATAATATTTAAACTTTAACTGTTATTCTATCGACTTTTACTTCTCATCTACTATTTTTCAATAAGAAACATTGTTATTCCTGAATTCTTCTTACTTTTGCTCCATCACCTCCTTTCTTTTTTGGAGGGGACATGGGGGAAGTTTGCTTTTGGTGTTCTGAAATCTAGGCATTCTTCCCTTTCTTGCCTTTATTGGGCATGTCCCCGTATCTTTAGTTGAATTGGTTTTTCTGTATTACACTTTACCATGATAACTTCATCAAACATGCCGGATTCTTTCGGTGTCATGCTTACTGTTAAATGAAGACTCTCTCCCGGCTTAGCAGGATGCTTATCAAATGTTGTAACAGCACACCCACAAGTAGTACTGGTTCCTAAAATAACTAAAGGACTATTCCCCGTATTTTTCACGATGAAATCGGCCTTTTTTGTTTCTTTTGCCGGAATATCACCTAAGTTCACTTCTGTTATATTTACTTCTGCTGTTGTTTTGATTGAATTGTCAGCTACATGCGTCCCTTGTAAAAGTTGTTTCAGATACAAATCTTTTACCGCTATATTATGGACCGGATTTCCGATCACAACTACTTTATTGTCTTTATCTAATAGAAAAGTCTGAAACGTGATGTTTGCAGGAAACTTATTTTGTTTATTTAGTGCATCTTCTGTATCTATACAAACAGGAAAGTCAAATCCATCTCGTCTTAAAATGTACCGTATTTCTTTATAGTCTTTCGGATGGAGGAAAAAGAGAAAAGGAACTTGACTGTTTGTTAATGAGTCTATCTGAGCGATAAATTCTTTCCATCTGGGTAACTGCAATTTACAACTGGCACACCCAATGGAGTCAACATAAATAAGCACTTTATAATTACTTTGAGGTATTTGATAATCTATGGTATCTATCATATACCGCGTAAAAACCATGTTGGAAGGAAATATGATCTCTTTATCCTGCCAGTTAGTGACCAACTGAGTTATCTCTTCTTTTTTCTTATCCTTGCAGGAGATTGAAAGAAAACATACAGTAAGTAATAGTATTACATTCAGGCATTTCATAAGTATGTGTTTTTCATTTTTAAAGAAAGATAGGAAATTGTTTTAGGAATCTAAAAACATATATCCTATCTTTCTTTTGTTAGTCACTGGCTAAGTATAAGGAAGAATTACCACTTCTTATTCAAATTCTTCTAAACTCCAATAGGTGATCTCTTCTACTTTAAATCCGTAGCAATCAACTGTACCAGAATTATAGCAATGCACATCACCACCTCCTTCTCCTCCAGCTAAAGCCTCTACATTACTACAAAGTTGAATATCCCCATTTTCTTCATGTTGCTCTACCAGAAAAGCAGAAACAAAGAAAAAACTTAAAACGCCAATTATAAGCAACATTTTTTTTGTCATACTTGTTTTCATATGTTTATTATTTTCAATATACAAATTATTCTATTTATTTTCCTTATTTACAAATTATGACGATGACAAGTAAATGACATGATATAAAAAAACGATAAAAACCATTTATTTTCCTTCTTACTTAAATTAACAAAGAATTAATTACATTTGCCACATATTAATTCTAACTTTCATGAAAGATATTCACAATAAAAAGATTTTATTTATTTCACTTATTATTTGTATAAGCTTTATAGAAGGACTTATAATCAATAAAAATTACAAAACGACTGAGAAAAAGACATTAAAAGAGATTGAACAATTATTTAATAAATCAATTCAAATTAACAAATATATAAGAGAAAAAGAAAAGCCCTTTTTTAAAATATATATGCCTTTACCCAAAGACTCTATCTCTAAATCTTTCCCTTCAAATATACAAATAAAACAATCATCTCATATTATAAAGCATTCGACTGATACTACGATTTTAATAGAAAAAACAGAAAAACTGAAATCAATGGTAGAAGATGAAAAAAGATACATTACTGAACAAATGTATCTAGCCAAAATAAATCCAATTCGTCCATTCCGGCTTGACAGCATTTTCTCTGAAACATTACATCAAAACCATATTCCGGCACAGACTGCTGTTATCTATGGAATTGATGGAATCAAACATTATAGCACATCCGATTCCTCTTTTTATGTTTCTGCATCAAAACTGGAGGACGTCGTAATTGAACTGGATCACAAAATAGTTTTACAAGGCTATGTAAAACTGCCATTTATTTACATAATACGTCAATCCATCTCTTTTTATATTGGCGGACTGGGGATATGGTTACTTTTAATTGGCATAACGGCTTGGCTAATATTCAGGAAGAAGAAGAAAAAAGAAGTTCCTCTTCCTGATGGCTTCATTGCAATTACGGATGATATTATTTTTCACGAGAAAGATGGTATTTTAAAGTATAAAGAGGGAGATGAAATTATATTGACAACCTACAAGCTTAAATTATTTACTTTATTACTAAATGAGATAGGGCATTTCATTCCGGTTGATATCATTAAAGATACTGTTTGGGCAGATGGTATGTCTACCAAAGATGCACTTGTACAGGCTATAAGACGACTACGCAACGAACTTGAACCATTCCCTGAATTGAGGATAGAAAACGCAAGGGATAAAGGATATCGTTTACTGATAGGGAATAAAGTAATAAAGGAATCACAATAATTTACTATATAAGTATCCATAAAACAAAAGAGGATATCCGTAAAGACATCCTCTTCTATTTTATTTATCTTTAATAGATTACTTCAACAAAGAGCAAGGGCAAAGGTTGTCTTTTTCTATGTCTTTGAAATAGTTATAAGTACCAACTTTTATCTCGGCACAGGCAGCCTCATCGGCAACAATAATACCCTTCGGATGCAATTGCAAAGCCGTAATTGTCCACATCTGGTTTACCGCACCTTCAACAGCTTGCTGCAAAGCACGAGCTTTATTGTGTCCGTTTACCATGATAAGCACTTCCTTAGCATCCAAAACCGTACCTACACCAACTGTTACTGAAGTCTTCGGAACTTTATTCACATCGTTGTCGAAGAATCGGGAATTGGCAATAATTGTGTCGGTTGTCAGTGACTTAACGCGTGTGCGGGAAGACAAAGAAGAACCCGGTTCATTGAACGCAATGTGTCCGTCAGGGCCAATACCTCCCAGAAACAAGTCAACACCGCCTACAGCTTTCATCTTTGCCTCGTAAGAAGCACATTCGGCTTCCAGATCAGTAGCATTACCGTTCAGGATATTTACATTCTCCGGCTTAATATCGATATGGTTGAAAAAGTTGTTCCACATGAATGAATGATAGCTTTCAGGATGATCTTTAGGCAGACCTACGTATTCATCCATATTGAAAGTGATTACATTCTGAAAAGAAACAACACCTTGTTTGTTCAGTTCAATCAAGTTCTTGTACATGCCCAAAGGAGATGATCCGGTTGGCAGTCCAAGTACAAATGGCTTTTCCGCAGTAGGATTTGCTTTCTTGATCTTAGCTGCAACATAATTGGCAGCCCACTTTGAAAGCTGTTCGTAATTAGGTTCAATAATTAATCTCATGATACTGTATTTTAAATCAGTTATTAAATTTGTTTCAGTTTAGCGGCCATTGCTTCACCCAAAGCAATGCATTCGTTGTATTTGTCGGCATTCAGTGCTTGTTTTTGTTCAACAGGAGCACCAACTGTTTCCCATTTCATCTTTTCACCGAATGCAGCCAGACGCTTTACAGCTGCGCCCGCCCACGTAAATGAACCGAAGTAACCAAAACAACGATTCTTCACTTCACGGATCTCTATCTTACTCAAGATAGCTTCTACTTCCGGGAATAATTGGTTACTATAAGTAGGACTACCTACGATAAGTCCTTTATATTTAAACACATCCTTCAATATATACGAAGCCGGACTTTTGCTGACATTATGCATAACAATATTGCGGATTCCGTTCGCAGCCAATGAAGATGCGATAGCTTCCGCCATCTGTTCAGTATTTCCGTACATACTGCCGTAAACGATAGCAACGCCTTCTTCTCCTTCGTAACGGCTCATACGGTCATAAATATCTACCGCTTTCACTACATGTTCACGCCATACCGGACCGTGCGTAGAACAAATGGTATTAATCTCTAAAGCTGAAAGTTTTTGCAAAGTACGTTGTACCGGACTTCCATATTTTCCGACTATATTTGAATAATAACGGATCATTTCCTCCCAGTAATGCTCCACATTCATTTCACTGTCGATAATTCCTCCGTCCAGTGTACCGAATGTACCGAAAGCATCTGCCGAGAAAAGTATCTTATCCGTAACATCGTAAGTAACCATTACTTCCGGCCAATGTACCATCGGCGCCATATAGAAAACTAACTGATGATGACCGATATTTAATGTATCGCCCTCTTTCACTTCATGCAAACCTTCTTTAATGCCATGATAGCCTTCCAACATTCCGAAAGTCTTGCTGTTTCCGATGATCTGTACATCCGGATATTGCTGGCGTAACAAGCGGATACTGCCTGCATGATCGGGTTCCATATGATCCACAATCAAGTAATCCAATTGACGGCCGTTCAACGCATCGGCAATCTTCTTCAGAAAAATATCCGAATAGCAAACGTCTACCGTATCAACCAACACGGTCTTTTCATCCACAATCAGATATGAGTTATAAGAAACGCCGTATGGTAAAGGCCACAAATTCTCAAAGAGAGCCTTCTGACGGTCATTTACTCCTACATAATAAACTTTATCTGCTATTTCTTTTAACTTATACATTCTCTAAAATTCAACTTTTAATTTTTGATTTCCCATTATTCAGCGCCCTCCACACAAAGTAGCAACCAGCCAGAACAAATGGTATACTAAGCAATTGTCCCATATTCAGAATCATACCTGCTTCAAATTCTTCCTGATTATTTTTCAGGAACTCGATAAAGAAACGTGAGCCAAACACACAAATCATAAAGACACCGAAAATAAGTCCTTCTTTCTTCCAGGCGTCTTTCTTAAAGTAAAGCCACATGCACAAGACAAAAGTAATTAAATAGGAAATGGCTTCATATAGTTGTGTGGGATGGCTCGGAACTGTGAATATAGGTTCTGCACCTCTTTTCCACGCATGCAGATTCTCGATGAAACGGAATCCCCAAGGTAAATATGTAGGATGTCCATATATCTCATGATTCATTAAATTACCCAGACGTATCATAGCGGCAACCAGTCCTGTAGGGACAACCAATTTATCAAATGTCCACAACATGCTTTTATGGCTCACACGCTTTGAGTAGAAATAAATGGCAATAACAATACCCAGCGTACCGCCATGGCTTGCCAAACCACCTTCCCATACTTTAAATATTTCGATCGGATTAGCCAGATAATATCCCGGATCATAAAACAGGCAATGTCCTAAACGGGCACCTATCACTGTTCCCAACACGGTATAAATAAGTAGTGAATCGATCCATGCCGGTGGAAGTTTTTCATTTTTCCACATCCGGTCCACAATCATATACCCTATCCAGAAACCAATAGCGAACGCAAGTCCGTACCAGCGTATTTCACGAGGTCCGATAGAAAAGA
Source organism: Parabacteroides bouchesdurhonensis (assembly GCF_900186615.1). Lineage (GTDB taxonomy): Bacteria > Bacteroidota > Bacteroidia > Bacteroidales > Tannerellaceae > Parabacteroides > Parabacteroides bouchesdurhonensis. The sequence goes on along the minus strand of NZ_LT896588.1, from coordinate 1,788,906 downwards.
TGGCGGGATCAGCCGTCCAGGTAATAAAATCCAACATATTTTTACGTTTAAACGAGTCTTCTAATCAGGTCTTCTTTTTCGCCGTAAAGCATATCTATTACCGGCAATTCAATCATTGTATATGCACCCGGTTGCTGTTTGAAGCTTGCACGGGCTACCGACACAAGTATCTGTGCTGTGAGTGCCGGATTATTGATCTTCATATCAAATTCGATCAACTGATTCTGCGTCTTGCCGGAAACACCTTTTCGAACCAAATTAACGCCATGTCCCATATCCAACAGATTATCTACGCATTCAACCTGCATCACATGTGTTTCGTCATGGGCAAAGTAGTCATCCGCTTTAATTGCGGCGGCAACCTGCTTAAAGTCGTATCCATCTTTCACTTCGATATATACCATACGACGGTGGACACCTGTACCTAAAGGTATTGTCATACTTAAAGCGGCTTTCACGCCTTCAATAGCTTTCACGGCTACGGTATGCCCCATGCTCATACCCGGACCGAAATTTGTATAAGTAATTCCCTTCGGAACAATTGCTTCCAACAAGGCACGGACTACGGAGTCACTTCCCGGATCCCAACCGGCGGAGATCACCGCAACGGTATTGTGCGCTTTGGCCACAGCATCCAACGAACGGCGCAAATCGGCAATACCTCCATGAATATCAAAACTATCAACCGTATTGATTCCAAGAGCCAGAATTTCTTTTGCAAACGCTTCTACTTTACGTGTAGGAGTAGCCAATACGGCCACATCAACCTTATCCAACTTAGTGATGCTGTCTACCACAGCATATGGTTTCAATTCATCCGGTACGTCATTCGGATTACGACGTACAACACCTGCTACTTCAAAATCGGGAGCAGCTTCCAGGGCCTCTAACACATACTTTCCGATGTTGCCATATCCAACAATGGCGGCTCTAATCTTTTTCATATTTTAGTTTTACTTTTCAATCAGCTGCAAAGTTAATCATTATTAAGCACTAAAAGTAAGGCAAGATGTTGTTTTTTGTTTAAAGTTGACAGAAAGGTTCTCTCGATGACATAAACAAAACATCCCGATCATTTTTCCAAATCATCGGGATGATTTGGAAAAATGATCGGGATGTTATAGAAAAACGTGAAATACCGGATTACTTCCTTACAAAGTCATCCGGGAAGGTCGTTTCCTGTTCTACGCCAGCCTTCGTACGAATCCACGAACGGAATGAGCGCTCACCTTCTTTCATTTCTATCACACGAGCTCCGTTCGGGACATGATTATACTCTGTATTACCACCCGTAAAACGTCCGTAAGCCAAAAGGATACCTTTCCAGTAAACAGCATAATCATCATCATGGTCATGCCCTACGAATATGCCCATCACATCTTTGCTTTGTTTCATAGCCGTAAAAAGACCCGAGTTCAATGGAGAGCAACAAACCACCTCTTTGCGAATGCCATACAAACAAGCCGACATATCCGAAGCAGCCTGTGCATATTCCGGCAAAGCGATATGGAAAAATGCCAAAGCCGGAAGCGGCTCGCCACCATTTTCTTTTGTAAAGCCTGCGCTTCGATCCAAGTACCAATTAATCTGGTCATATTTAATATAATCATATCCCTCTACATCTTTCAGTTGGGAATAGGCATGGGAATCGATACAATACAAAACAGCAGCAGTTTTATTGCTATTAGAAGCTTTAACAGGCAACGCGCAATTTCCGGTACCGGATAATTCAGGAACCTCATCTACTGTGATATTATAAGGCATATCTGCAACTGCAGCAAACAATTCATCATTTGTCATGCCTTGCTCATGGTCGTGATTGCCAAAAGTAAAAGCAAAAGGTATTTTGCGATCGGACACCGTTTTCAGCACATTCCGCAAATTCCGGTCAGCAGGTTTACTATAAATTATATCACCGGTAAAAATAACCAAATCAGGCTTCTCTTCGTCTAAAACCTGATTCATTCGTTCAAAAGCCACATCCGAACGTTTATCCTGCCATACCACATGCAAATCCGTAAATTGCACAATCTTAAACTTTTTGTCCTTATTGAACTTTAGTTCCGGCTTCTGGGCAAACCCCAGAGAACAAATTGCCGATGCCAGGCAACATGCGCCCAACAGCATCACTTTTCTTAAATCCATGTCCTAATTATTTTATTAAATTTGTAATAATGTTCAATCTATCATTTTCACCCATTTCCTATCATCTGCACTGGCTACCACAATTGTTTCAACAAATTGCATACCACGAACACCTTCTTCAATAGAAGGAAAATCCAGGCTTTCAGGTTCAGGCTCTTCTCCATTCTGCGTAGCTCGTAATGCTTGTGCAAAGTTCCGGTAAATATTAGCAAACGCCTCCAGATAACCTTCGGGATGTCCGCCGGGTACACGGGAATTGTAAGCAGCAACAGGCGACATATAACTGTTAGACGTTCGTATTATCTCCGCCGGTCGTCCGGGAAAACGGAGAATCATTGTATTCGGTTCTTCCTGTTTCCACTCCAATCCGCCTTTTTCACCATAGATACGGATACTTAAATCATTTTCCACTCCGGTTGCTATTTGTGTGGCAGTCAGTACACCACGCGCACCTCCTTCATAACGGATAAACGCGGCGCCATCATCATCCAGCAAACGTCCGGGAACAAAAGTATTCAGTTCGGCACATACTTCAACCGCCTTCAAACCCGTTATATATTCAGCCAGATTAAACGCATGCGTACCAATATCGCCCATACAACCGGCTTTCCCCGAACGTTTAGGATCTACCCGCCATGAAGCTTGTTTATTTGTACCAGCACAATCATCATACAACCACCCTTGCGTATACTGGACATAAATACGGCGTATCTTTCCGATATCCCCCCGCTGTACCCGCAAGCGGGCTTCTTTTACCATCGGATAACCTGTGTATGTATGCGTTAAAGCAAATAATTTACCTGAACTTTTTACTTTTTTCCATAATGAATATGCTTCGCCCAACGTGTAAGTCAGCGGTTTATCCAATACCACATGAAAACCATGTTCCAAGGCAAATGTAGCCGGTTCAAAATGGAGATGGTTAGGCGTAACGATAGAAACAAAATCCATCCGCTCACCTTCCGGGAAAGACGACTCTTTTTCTATCATTTCTTTATATGTATTGTAAATCCGGTGTTCAGGCAAGAATAAAGAAAGACCGGTACGTTTTGAATTCTCCGGATCAGAACTAAAACACCCGCAGACCAGTTCGATCTGTCCGTCTAAATTGGCAGCCATACGATGAACAGCTCCGATAAAAGAACCTTCGCCGCCGCCTATCATTCCCATTTTCAGTTTTCGATTCATGGCATTAATTTTCCTCGATAAAACACCTATGTGGTTGGACAAAGCTATACAAATAATTAACGTTTATCAATTTGATGAACTTAATATTTTCTAAATTAAAAAATAAATACGTCCTTTGCAGCCATTACTAATTTAATCATACACCAACTATGAAAAAGAAAGCGTTGCTGGCTTTAGCCGGCATTCTCTGCTTGGCTGGTTGCCAATCTATGGATACAAAACAAAACACGGCAGACAAAATGTATCCGGTTCAGTTCTCCGTACAATTAAAAAAAGAGATTCTTCCATTCCCCGAAAAACGCAGTATCCCTGCATTTTCAATACCGGAACCTGTCCTAAAGGAAAGTTCGCCCGGAGACGATACGGAGACTCCGGAAGAAATGTTATTCAACCGAATTGAGTACGTTGTTTACGACAATACGGAAAGTCCTGAGAAACTTATCCATCACAAACAATTTATTCCGACAGATGAAGATTTCGGCATTGTCTACGACTCTCTCCCGGCAGGAAATTATAAGATTGCCTTTCTGGCCCATTCATCAGCCACAGCAACCTTGTCGGACCATACAATTTGTTTTGATAAAGTATCCGATACATTTCATGCTTGCACTATATTACCGATAAATGGAAATGAAACAGTAAGGGACGAAATAGAACTAAAACGTATAGTCAGCCGGATCGAATTTGTTTCGGAAGAAGCCGTTCCGTCAAACATAAAAAGTTTAGACATAACGGTAAAGCCTTATTTTAGCAAAGTAGATTTATTTACAGGAAAAAGTACAGAACATATAAATTCATTCAGCATACCTTATTCATTCGTCGCAGAAGAAAAAGAACAACCAGCTCCAACACATAGTTTCTACTCGTTGATTCCTTCCGGCAACGAAACATTATCTGCTATATTAATTGCTGTAGATACCGACGGATCGGTTATTCAGCAAAGGGAAATAAACAATATTACTCCTATTGAAAACAAAATTATCCGATATAAAGGAAAACTTTATTCTCCTAAAAATGTAGATGAAACATTCACATTAATTATCGCCGGGGAAGGCGCATGGGATGACCCTACAGAAGATATTCCGGTAGAATAAATACCTTAAAACAGGATCAACCGGTAAGACCGTACCCAAGCTTGCGATTCTTAACGCATTCTTGGGTACGGTTAGCATAAGTATGTTAATATCAATGACCCAACTTGGAAGCCGGATTTGCGGTAGCCGCACGATAGCTCTGAAATGTAACTGTCAATGACGTAAGTAAAGTGATGATCAGCAATGCCACGACAAATACCCACAAATAGACAGGTGTTTTATAAGCAAAACTTTGCAACCATACATTTACGCCATAATAAGCAATAGGAATTGAAATGACAAAACAAACAAGTGTAATCCGAAGAAAAGACGAGTTTAACATCCAAAGAATCTGTCGAACCGTAGAGCCAAAGATTTTGCGTACAGCAATCTCTTTTTCCCGGCCTTGCAACTCAAAGATAACCAGTCCGAATACTCCGACCATCGATAAAAACACCGCTAGAAGACATAGAACGGTAACCAATGCTCCCTGTTTCTGACTTTTATAGTAAAGCTCATCTAATACAGAATCAAAAAAATGGATATCCACCGGATATCCCGGTATTAATTCTTCCGCTACTTTACGGATGTGTTCGATTGCTGCGCGTGGATCTCCGCCGGCAATTTTCACATACGAATATCTTTCCGGCACTGTACGGCGATAATGGTTCTCCGCCGATACCCAAAGTCCCAGCGGACGCATTTTTTTATACAGCGATTCATAGTGAACATCTTCAAAAATACCTACGATTTGTACCGGAGCATTATTATCCAAGATGTTTGTTCCTACTATATCCGAAAGATCATTTATTTCGCCGGAAGTAAAATGAGATACAATATCTCTTGCCGCACTTTCGCTTAAAATACATACAGGCTGGTTATTATCCGGCGCCTCATCCGACGGGCGGAAATATCGACCGGCAATCATCTTCATATTCATTAACTCAGGGAAATGAGAAGAAACTCCCAGCCAACTCATATATGAATGTTGTCCTTCGTAATTATATCCAATGAAGGAGCGGGACTCATCCGAAACAAATTTAAACTCACTAAAGGCAACCCCACTGATATCGGGATTCTCCAAAAGACGGGCTTTAAACAATTCACTCTTATTCAACGCAGCTCCTACACTTAATCTTACTTCCATGATATGGTCTTTGTCAAATCCCAAATCAACATTTCCTATATATTTATTTTGCAAAAAAATGAACAGCGAACCGACCACCAACGTAATTGAAATAACAAACTGGAATCCTATCAGCAATTTCCGGGTATTTTTCGCTCTATCGCTAAGAGTGAAAGATTTATTCAGAGCCATCACCGGAGGGAAAGACGTTATATAAAAAGCTGGATATATTCCGGCCAGGATACCACATACTAGCACAATAAATAAAGTCTTTGCTAAAATCTTCCAGTTGGAGAATAAATCCAACTGATGTCCTAACATATCTGCAACCCATTGTATATCACTTAAAAGAAAGACAAAAAGTAGAGCTATACAAAAAGCCAATACTGTTATTACCAAAGACTCCAGCACAAGATATTTCCGAAGCGTCATATCCGAACTACCCAATACTTTTTGAACGGTAATCGACTTGGTACGTATGGGAGCCAATGCGATTGAGAGATTTATATAATTAACCATCGCAATACCTATAATCAGAATTGCAATAAAAAACAACATATTCGTCCTCAATTTATCACCTACAGGGGCGGCGTCTGCGCGTACCTGCTGACCAAAATAAAGATCAGTCAAAGGTCTGAGACGAATATCTTCAATCGCAAAATTTTTAAGAAATTCCTTACTATCAGTCACATATTGATTAACCATAGCCGAAACGGTTTCCGGAGACGACATCAACAGGTAACAATAATATGGACCGGTATTCCAGTCTTCCATCATTTCATTTTCCATGATTGGAAGATATAACGCATTTTTCAAACGGGTGTTTTCCGGAAAATCACGATAAACCCCGCCAACTATATATACCGGTTCAAAATGGAGTCCATATATATCTGTGGCCTCAGTGCTTCCAAATTCCGAAAAATAAAGAGGTTTACCAACCGGATTATCCTCACCGAAAAATTTCCGGGCCATACTTTCCGATATCAATATACCATCCGGATGTGTCAGGCAATCCGTGTTTCCGGTTACCATCTCAAAACCAAACACTTTTGTATATCCCACCGTTATTCGTTCCACTTGTTCCATATAGCTCTTTCCATCAACATCTCTGCTGGTAGAAACCCCTAAACGGACAGAAGAATAAACCAGATTATTTGTAACTGCTGCAGCTTCTATACCGGGTGAGGCCGCAATAAAACGTTCAAGCTGGGGACGAGAGAAGTTGGCTTCCCATATCCCATCATTACGCATATTCTCAAGTTGAAAAATCCGCTCTCTATCAGGTATGGATGTATCAAAACTATATTCATGGTTTACATGTATCCAAATCAGAATAAACAACACAAAAGCAAAACTCAACCCTAAAAGATTAGTGGCTGTTGCCAACTTATAACGCGTAAGGACGTAAAGTAAATTTTTGAATGTGGTTTGCATATTTAATTAATTTAGTCTCACCTATAAATAGTTACAACTATATAATATAAATAATCAAAAAGCATGCCAAAACATACAAACAACTAACTATCAATAGATTAATAACACAAACCACATTCAAGAGTGTCTAATTATTTGATAGTAGTGTAAAGAAATTAGACACTTTATGCTTCAAATTCAGCATGACGGCGTACATTTATAATCTTTTTATTATTCAATCAAGAACAATGCAGAAAAGCCTGTAACATCAAATACTTCTCTTACATCAGCACTCAAACCGCACAAACGCAACGTTCCGTTCCGATGAGAAAGTTTTTTCTGCAATAAAAGGAACAATCTTAATCCGGAACTACTTACATATTTCAAGTCGGTACAATTCATTTTTACCTTCAAAGCAGTTCCGGAAAGGATAGGTTCAATTGTTTTTTCAAAATCCGCACTGCTATTTGTATCCAGTCTGCCGGAAATAGTTATTATCACTTCCGGCCCTTCTGTAATTGTTACTTTCATATTATCATTCATATATTATACTTTTATTCTTTTTTTCATGATTAAAATATTTTGTCCGTTCTCTCTCTTGTAAGTAACTTCATCCATTATCTGTTTAATTAAAAAGATCCCCAATCCTCCAATCGGACGTTCTTCTAAAGATAATGTTATATCAGGATTCGCCCGTTTCGTCGGATCAAAAGGTTTCCCTTTATCCACAAGCTTAACAGCCAGCAAATCGGTATATGACAATATAATATCTATCGGACGATCAACTTCACCAGGCTTATACGCATAAAAAATAATATTAGACACTGCTTCCTCCAATACCAGATTCAATTTCACTAAAAAGGAAGATTCCAAATGAAAATCCTTTCCAACTTCCTCTAGAAACAGGTTCATCCGGTTCAGTTCCTTTATATCATTTTTAATAGACAATGCTTTTTGCATATATAGCTACCTCCTTTTATATTCCATCAGCATGACCACCGGATTTGATTCCTCATCTAATCCTGCGGCTATTTCTTGCAGCTTGCCTTTCAATCCGTCATTTTTATATGCCTCAACAATCTGAGAAGCAGCCAATGTCTGAATGGCTGCAATTCCATTATTATTTACAGGGTATGAAATCATATCCACACTTTGTTTTTTTACAAAATCACTATTGAACACGTTAGCTTCAAAAACAGCACTTTCCAGTCTGTCGTACATTAAATCAGTAATAAAAAAACCTCTTCCGGTAGTGAAATCAAATACTTTCTTTATGGTATGTATGAAATAATAGCGGTCTGTAGCTGCCCCTATCGTAAGAAGTATTTCAGGATCTTGAGTAGGTGTTTTTATAAGGAATGGGGTTAATTCATTTTCTTCCGGCACATAACTGTATATCGTATCAGACGATGTTTCGGCAAGCAGCCATTGTCCCTGGTTCGGAATTATTGGACGCACGGAAGCCACTGCAACTCCATCTCCTTTTCTTACATACGGAGCTTTGACTATATCAAATGGGATGTAGATATTCCGGGTGATACTACCATCCTGTTTTGATAGGACCGCATGATAGGATTTGTTTTTGTCTCTCTGTTGCCCTTCCTTATAATATATGGACATGTCATAGCCAATCAGATTGTTTCTATCATAATTGAATATGTCTAAATATTCAGAGCCTTCCGTATAGTTGAAGCTCCGTTTGAAATTGCCCGACAAATCATATACGTATATCTTTTTCGTTACAGAACAGTTGACAAATATTTCATTGTTGCCTTCATCCAGAATAATACTGTTGATGAAATTATATTCTTCGGCACCTTGTCCTTTTCTATTTATTTTTCTTATCCCTTTACCGGTTTTTCTATCAAAAACAAAGATATTTCCGTCATTAGCCCAATTTTTCACTAATATATATTTGTTGCCTATATCCATTACATTACCTTGAGTGAGGAAATCGTCATTCGTTTCCAATGGAATATATTCTACGTCCATAAAATCTTGAAGAATTAATTCTTTTGAGGAATGATTGGCAGAAACATCTATTGTAATAATGCTTGCCTGTTTACTCTCTTTTACACACCCAAACAATATAGTTGTTACAAGTAATAATACAAGAATCTTTATCCCTTTCATAAATATACATTTTAATTTATGACATTCTACATCCCCGAAAAACATCTCTCCCCAGTCATTTCTTTTCAAAAATGTCAAGAAAATAAATATTGCCTGCAATATAATCAATAAAACTTATTCATACATAATATCCGCTTAATAAAGTGTTGAATCTCATTATCGTTTATTAATAGTATAGCCACACTCCTTTCAAGCAGATTGGTTTATGCGAATTTATAGACTCAAAAGCAAAGATAAAAAAAGAGAGGTAGATATAATAAGTAGTCTCGCCGGGAATCGAACCCGGATCTAAAGTTTAGGAAACTTCTATTCTATCCATTGAACTACAAGACCATCTCTAAGAGGTGGGGCAAAAGTATAATCTTTTCCTTAAACTGGCAAGTAATAAGATTGCAAAGTGCCTAATCGAAGAGACTTTGTAGCACGGAAAAAGATTTTATCTCTGGAAATTCCGGCAAATGCAAACGATAATACTCGAAAATACGGTTGATAATACGGACGCGATCCTGGCGGGAAAAAGAATATAGAGACATATTTTCAAAGCTCATCTTCAGCAGACGGGCAAACACCAGGCTTTCTTCTTTATCGAGATAATGACGGTGCACAGGAACCGTATCGCAGAATACACCATTCATCATATCAAAATAATAACCCGCTTTATGAGAATCCGCATTCGGATAAATCCCCAGGCAAGACAACAAACGAAGCAAGAAAACCAAATGGAAATTGGCAATCCCCTCCTCTGCATATTCCAGCAAATGAATCGATTCATAAAGAAACCCGAACAAACGCGCATCCGGTTCCGTCTCTTTTACTACCCTGAAAAGAACCTCGGCCAGAAAAAGAGCCAACACATTTTTTACCGGATTGCAAAACAATTCAGTTAAAGGATAACATAATTTTGTTTCTTTGATACGGTGCAAGTCCCGCTTATTTAAATGCTCCACCTCCATCTCCAAAACAGAAAGCGGCATAAAAAGAGCTTTGGATACAGCCGTCTTCTTTCCCCGGTTACGCGCTACCAGATAAGAAGCTCTGCCAAAAGCCTCCGTGTACATATATATAATGGAGTATTTATCGTTATATGCAATGGAATGCAATACGATTCCACGTGTCTTACTCAGCATAAATTCATATCTTTACAGCCACAAAGATACAAAAACAACGAACTATTTACATATATAATCAGTTATACTAAAAAGAATTAAGCATTATGTTGGACCTTACAACCCCTTCTCTTTTGTTTTCTGCCATATCTTTAATACTATTGGCTTACACCAACCGGTTCCTGTCGTACGCAAGCGTGGTTCGTAATCTAAAAGAAAAACATCTGCAAACACATGATCCGAAAGACTATGCCCAAATCGCAAATTTAAGAAAACGCTTGTATCTGACACGTTCCATGCAAATTCTAGGCATTCTCAGTTTATTATTATGCGTTATCTCCATGTTCTTCATTTATATATCGTGGCAATTGATAGCAGCATGGATATTCGGTATCGCCCTACTGCTTTTAGCCGCATCATTATGCGTATGTATCTGGGAAATAAATATTTCCGTAAAAGCTTTGGAGATTCATTTGGAGGATATAGGTTCTAAATAGAAGTTAAAACAAATACTTCTTTTAATTTTTCCCTCGAAATGTTTTGGTAGTTTCCATAGATGATCTATCTTTGCACTCGCAATCAGAAAAACAGCACTTCCAGAGTGCTAAAAGTGAGAGCTTTGACTATATGGCCCGTTCGTCTATCGGTTAGGACGCAAGATTTTCATTCTTGAAAGGGGGGTTCGATTCCCCCACGGGCTACAATAAACAAAATTAAAGATTAAATAGAGAGGATATCTAAGAAATGGCAAATCATAAGTCATCTATCAAGAGAATCAGACAAACTAATGCAAAACGTTTGCACAATAGATATTATGCAAAGACTGCAAGAAATGCAATGAGAGTTTTGCGTGCTACAGAAGACAAGAATGAAGCCCAAGCTTTATTCCCAAAAGTTTGTTCAATGCTAGACAAGCTTGCCAAAAAGAACATTATTCACAAGAATAAGGCAGGCAACCTGAAGTCTAAGTTGGCAAAACATGTCAACAACCTTGCTAAGTAAAAGGTAAATTACTTTACATAAAGTATGAAGCCGGACTCTGAAAAGCCCGGCTTTTTTAAACTTCCCGGCCCGTTCGTCTATCGGTTAGGACGCAAGATTTTCATTCTTGAAAGGGGGGTTCGATTCCCCCACGGGCTACCCGGACTAAGCTCTCAAAAGAGCATTCTTTTGAAAGTAAAAGTCCCGTCTTAACACTTCAAAGGTCTGCTCTTTTGAAATGTTAAGACGGGACTTTTAAGTTCAAAAGATATATCCTTTTCTCCCCTTCCTTACAATTTTTAAAGTGGCGGGGATCGCGACATAAATCCGGCCCCCCAAATCCATTCACACATCAGGCCTACACGCCGGTTACAAAACAGAAGCCCGGCGCACCTTCGTACAGCCCTATATATTAAAATAAATATTATATATAATAAATACAAATAGGGTTTTCTAAACCGAGAAAGAGAAATACCGGATTTGAGAAAATTCAACACGGCATACAGCATTTTTCACGTTCATGCAAGCTCCAATCTCAATTATTTTTCGTATATTTGTTAGCTTTTTAGCAACAGATAATTACCGATTAAAACAACATAAATTCATGAGTGAAGAAATGAAGAATACTGCTAACGAATATTCAGCAGACAGTATTCAAGTACTTGAAGGGTTAGAAGCTGTACGGAAAAGACCGTCCATGTACATTGGTGATACCAGTGAAAAAGGCTTGCATCACTTAGTATACGAAGTTGTAGACAACTCTATCGATGAAGCACTAGCCGGTTACTGCTCCAATATCGATGTAATAATCAATGAAGATAATTCTATCACCGTTACCGACGACGGACGTGGTATCCCTGTGGATATGCACGAAAAAGAAGGAAAATCAGCCCTGGAAGTAGTACTGACCGTATTACATGCCGGAGGTAAATTTGACAAAGGTACTTACAAAGTATCAGGCGGTTTACACGGGGTAGGCGTATCTTGTGTGAATGCTCTTTCCACATACCTGAAAGCGGAAGTCCGCAGAAACGGGAAAATTTACATGCAAGAGTTCTCATGCGGAAAACCATTGCACAATGTAGACACTATCGGAGATGCCGAAACAACCGGTACAACAATCTCCTTTAAACCGGACGGAAGTATTTTTACCGTTACCGAATACAAATACGACATTTTAGCCACTCGCTTACGCGAACTTGCTTTCCTGAATGCAGGTATCACACTGCATCTGACGGATAAACGCGTAAAGAAAGAAGATGGAACTTACAAATCCGAAACGTTCCATTCCGATGAAGGATTGAAAGAATTTGTCCGTTACATCGACCGCTCCAAAGAAAAGCTGATTCAGGATGTAATCCACATTGTAACCGAAAAACAGGGAATACCTGTTGAAGTAGCAATGACTTACAACACCTCATACAACGAAAGCGTATTTTCTTACGTAAACGACATCAACACCATTGAGGGCGGTACGCACCTTGCCGGTTTCCGCCGTGGTTTGACACGTACGCTAAAAAAATATGCGGAAGACTCCAAATTGCTGGAAAAGGCGAAAGTAGAAATCCAGGGGGATGACTTCCGCGAAGGGCTTACCGCCGTTATTTCCATCAAGGTGGCTGAACCGCAGTTTGAAGGACAAACAAAAACGAAACTGGGTAACAGTGAAGTTACCGGCGCAGTAGACCAGGCTATCGGCGAAGCACTTGGTTACTATCTGGAAGAACATCCGAAAGAAGCCAAAATAATTGTAGACAAGGTTATCCTGGCTGCACAGGCCCGTCAGGCCGCACGTAAAGCACGTGAGTTGGTTCAGCGTAAGTCTCCAATGACAGGTGGCGGACTGCCGGGTAAGTTGGCAGACTGCTCATCGAAAGACGCAGCCGAATGTGAGTTGTTCCTTGTCGAGGGAGATTCCGCAGGGGGTACGGCAAAACAAGGACGCGACCGTAATTTCCAGGCTATCCTTCCGCTTCGTGGTAAAATATTGAACGTAGAAAAGGCAATGGATCACAAAATATTCGAGAGCGAAGAAATTCAAAATATTTTCCGGGCTATGGGCGTTACCATAGGAACGGAAGATGATCCGAAAGCCTTGAATATGGATAAGATACGCTATCATAAGGTTATTATCATGACCGATGCCGATGTGGATGGAAGCCACATTGCCACCTTGATTCTTACGTTCTTCTTCCGCCGTATGCGTGCGCTGATAGAAAACGGTTACGTTTATTTGGCAACTCCACCTCTTTACCTGTGTAAAAAAGGTAAGGTAGAAGAATATTGCTGGACAGAGCAACAACGCCAGGTCTTTATCGACAAATATGGCAACGGTAACGAAAACCAGATTCACACGCAGCGGTATAAAGGTTTGGGAGAAATGAATGATCACCAGCTATGGGATACAACCATGAACCCCGAAAACCGGACATTGAAGCAAATTACGATAGATAGCGCAGCCGAAGCAGACCAGATATTCTCCATGTTGATGGGTGAAGACGTAGGTCCGCGCCGCGAATTTATCGAAGAGAATGCTACGTATGCAAATATTGATGCGTAAATAACAGGCCGAATTATCAATAAGCCAATATGCCAGTTTGAATTGGCATATTGGCTTATTAGCAACTAAAAAATTTATTTTCTATGGAAGTCCGCCATCCGAATTTAGAGAGTTTATTCAAGGAAGTTGATAATTTTATTCCGGCATCGCAGGATGGCCCCCGACCTCCCCGAATAGGTATATCTGCAAACCGGAAAGACGGACTGTCTTGTATTGCCGAGACATACGCCGAATCTGTCGTAAAGGCCGGAGGCGCTCCGGTTATAGTTCCGGTAATTACGGATATTAACGCATTGTCCTCTATTGTTTACGAACTGGACGGATTACTGATGAGCGGTGGTGGAGACATCAATCCGCTCTATTTGCTTGAAGAGCCTATACCTCAGCTACAAGATGTAGACACACTTCGTGACGAATATGATTTGATTCTGCTCCGCCTTGCAATGAATTATCAATTGCCTGTTATGGGCATTTGCCGCGGGCACCAACTTATGAATATAGCATTCGGGGGTAGTATTTATCAGGATATTCACTCGCAGACAGACCATCCGTTGATAAAGCACAGCCAATCTATGGCCCGCGAATTTGCCTCCCATTCCGTATCCATACTTAGTGGAAAAAACCGTTTAAGCCATATCTTTAACGGCGACGACAAGATACTGGTCAACTCTTTCCATCATCAAGCGATAAAAGATTTGGCGCCGGAATTTATTGCCACTGCTGTTGCTCCCGATGGAATTAACGAGGGGATGGAACATTTACAGAAAGCTGTTTTCAGCGTACAATGGCATCCGGAAGCAATGGCCGCTAATGGAGACAAACAAATGCAAGGTCTATTCGAGCATTTTGTAAACAATGCCCTCAAATTCAATCAGGCTAAAAGGATTCATGAAAGGAACGTCACTATCGATTCGCACACGGATACGCCAATGATTTTCCCTAAAGAATTTAACCTCGGCATAAAAGAAGGAGGAAAAGTAAATCTGCCACTTATGGAAGAAGGCCGGATAGATGCCGCCATTATGGTAGCCTATATCCCGCAAGGGGCGAGAGATGATGCCTCCTTACAGAAAGCTACCGATTTTGCCATGAACCGAATTGCAGAGATACACCGGCAAATGGAATTAAACCGCAAGCGTATGTGCATTGCTTATACGCCACAAGAGGTGCACGTGCTGAAAGCTGCAGGAAAGAAGGCGATCATGCTGGGAGTGGAAAACGGATATGCCATAGGTAAAGATCTCCAAAATATAGCCCGTTTCCAGGAACAGGGTGTCGTATATATCACCTTATGTCATAACGGAGACAATGACATTTGTGATTCCGCCCGTGGCAATAACGAATGGAACGGCTTAAGTCCTTTCGGCAAAGAAGTAATTCACGAAATGAACCGCCTCGGCATTATGGTAGATGTTTCACATGCTTCGGAGAAAACGTTTTATGACGCACTTGAAACAAGCCGATATCCGATCATCGCATCCCACTCTTCCGCCCGAGCTTTATGTAACCACCCCCGAAACCTGACAGACGACCAGATAAAAGCCATTGCGGAAAAACAGGGCGTTGTACAAGTTTGTTTATACAAAGGATTCATCAATGAAGATGCCGAAAAAGCATCTCTGGATGATGCTATCCGGCATATCAATCATATTGTTGATCTGGTAGGAGCAGATTTTGTGGGTATCGGTTCCGATTTTGACGGAGACGGTGAATTGATAGGTTGCCGTGCCGCCAACGAGCTGATTAATATCACCGTGAAACTTCTGGAACAAGGGTATAAAGAAAAAGATATCCGGAAGATATGGGGCGGCAATCTGCTACGTGTTATGAATAAAGTGCAATCGGCCCGAGACTGATTAAAGTGATGTGATGAGATGAGAAGAAAAGAGAATATAAAACAAAAGAGAATTATACACTATAAACCGAAGTTAGACATGACAAAAGTAGTTCTTACTTTAGTAGGTATCTCGATGCTCTCCTGCGGACAGAAAGGAGCGGGAGAATCAACAGCCTCATCTGAAATAAAAAAAGCTGTTGCTTCTTCTGTGACAACCCCTGAATTTAACGCTGACAGCGCGTATACATATGTAGCAAAACAAGTAGAATTCGGGCCACGTGTTCCGAATACGAAAGCGCATAAAGCTTGCGGAGATTATCTGGTATCCGCATTGAAACGCTTCGGAGCAAAAGTATACGAACAGGAAGTATTACTTACCGCTTACGACAACACCAGGCTGGAAGCACGGAACATCATAGGTTCGTATAATCCGGACAGTAAGAAACGCATTTTGCTCTGTGCCCACTGGGATTCGCGTCCTTATTCAGACCATGACCCAGACCCGGCTAACTATCGCAAACCACTAGACGGAGCAGACGACGGAGCCAGCGGTGTAGGCGCTCTGTTGGAGATGGCCCGTCAGTTTGGAATGAAAGCACCGGAAATAGGTATAGATATCATTTTTTTTGATGCGGAAGACTACGGGACACCCGAATTTGCAAAAGAGAAATACAGCGACAGCAGTGACACCTGGTGTCTGGGCAGCCGCTTTTGGGGTAAGAACCCGCACAAGCCGAACTATAAGGCTGAGTTCGGAATCTTGCTTGACATGGTTGGGGCCAAAGATGCCGTATTTTATAAGGAATATATCTCCATGAAGTATGCCGCCCGCTATGTGGACGAAATATGGAGCACTGCCCGCGATCTTGGTTATGGCAAATACTTTATCAATGCAAATGGCGGCGGAGTAACCGACGACCATGAAGCGGTAATTGAAGAAACCGGCATTCCCTGCCTGGATATCATTAACTATGATCCGCAATCCAATCAAGGCTTCCGGGAGCATTGGCATACGCAAAAAGACAACATGAGCAATATAGACAAAAACGTATTGAAAGCTGTGGGTCAGACAGTACTCGAAGTTGTATACAATAGATAAAAAACAGAAGACAATGACAATAAATGAACTTCAAGATCAGGTAATCGAAGAGTTTTCAGCCTTCGACGACTGGATGGATAAGTATGCGTTACTGATAGACCTCGGTAACTCCCTCCCCCCTTTGGACGAAAAGTATAAAACCGAAAGCAACCTGATTGAAGGCTGCCAAAGCCGTGTATGGCTGCAAGCTGATTACGTGAAAGGCAAACTGATCTTTCAAGGCGAAAGCGATGCCGTTATAGTAAAAGGAATTGTTTCTTTGCTCATCAATATCCTTTCCGGTCACACGCCTCAGGAAATTCTAGATGCCGACCTTTATTTCATCGAGAAGATCGGGCTGAAAGAGCACCTTTCACCCACCCGCTCCAATGGTCTTGTTGCAATGGTTAAACAGATGCGCATGTACGCATTGGCTTTCCGTACGAAAGAAATGAACTAAAAAAGAATCAGAAGGGAAACTCCAGCTGTTCGGGCAACAATGTAAATGTCTTACGATGGTAAGGCGTAATCCCCTTTTGGCGAATCGCTATCCGATGGGCACGGGTGGGATAACCTTTGTTTTCCATCCAGTGATAATCGGGGTATTCTTCTGCCAGGCGATTCATGTAATCATCACGATACGTCTTAGCCAGAATGGAAGCAGCCGCAATGCTCATAAATTTCCCGTCTCCTTTTATAACCGTTGTATGCGGTATATCGGGATAAGGATTAAAGCGGTTGCCATCTATCAGCAAATGCTGGGGCTGAATAGCAAGTTGCTCTACAGCCCGGTGCATTGCCAAAAAAGAAGCATTCAATATGTTAATCCGGTCTATTTCTTCCGGCGACACGATACCAACAGCCCACGCCAGCGCCTCCTGCTCAATAACAGGACGGAGGGCATAGCGTTTCTTTTCACTCAGTTGCTTACTATCGTTCAAATCTTCATTCTGAAAATCCGGAGGCAAAATAACCGCAGCAGCAAACACCGCACCGGCTAAACATCCACGACCGGCTTCATCGCAGCCAGCCTCCACACGACCGGGTTCCATATAAGGTAACAACATAAATCCGCTTCTCCGTTCTATTTGTTTTTATTCCGGAAGATAAAGCATATCATCCGGTATAACCGATTCCTTAATATGACGGCTGGAAATACCAACTTCCAGCATTTCGCCCATATAACTCTCAAAATAAAGTATCTTTAATTCGTGGAAACCCGCCTTTAAGGCCACTGTTCCCTTTGCCTGACGAGCACTATGCGAACCATCGTTATCCACCACCACTTGTCCGTCTATCAAGAGTTTTGAACCATCATCCGAGAATGTATAAAAACGATACACTCCATCTTCGGGAATCTTTATCAACGTACGGAAATCATAAGCGAAATAATCTTCTACAGGAGCTTCGGCAATAGAGAAATTCTTCATTGTGCCGTCTTTCAGTTTGGTTGCAGATGCTATCTGATCGGTATGTTTGAATTTTCCTTCGTAGTATGAATAAGCTACACCCTGTTTCTTAGGCTTCACATTCTTAGCAGGCAGATACGTCATGGTTTCTTCATCTTTGGACGTCAGTCCGGACGGATAGTAATAAGTATATTCTTTACCGGAAGGGGTACGAATCCAGGAATCAAATGCCCTCTCGCCTTCGGTCAATTCAATAACTCGTCCGCCTCTGACCAGATCACCATAAGCATCCGCACCGGTTACACGTCCGTATGCAAGAGCAATGCCGAAATCTATACCGATAAAATCATTATCATGGTCGTGACCGGTAAAAGCTCCCATTACATCCCCCATTTCGATAAATGAAGCAAACAAACCGGTATTGATAGCCGGCGAAGCCACTGCTCCATCATTCATAACTCCCAATGTCGTACTGGCACCCCAAACCTGATTATACTCAAGCAAAGGAATGTGGAAGAAGGCCAGAGCCGGAATAGGTTTGCCTCCGTTGTTTTGCGTATATTTCGTACTTTGGTCACGATACCAGGCTATTTCATCAAAATGTACCCAGTCGTAAGCGCCATATTCCTTCAAAGTAGGATAGTCATTGGAATCCAGGCAATATAGCAATGTAGAGATTTGCTGTTTATCCTTTGATCCGTAAACAGGCAAGATACAGTTTCCAGCCCCTTTGATATTATCCGGACCTTTTTCACCGATATAATAAGGAGATTGCAGAAGCATATTATAAATATCCTCCTTAGGCAAAATTTCCGCATCATGGTTTCCCATCATAACGGCAAAGGGCATTTCAGCATCTTCAAAAATACGGATAACAGCCTTCCAGCCTTCCACTCCGGGAGAAGCAGTAACCACATCGCCCGTAAGAAGAGCAATATCCGGCTGTTCAGCCTTCAACACGGCTTGTATTGTTGCTGTAGTTTGTGCACAGTTCGGGGATTTATTGTCCCAATGCATATCTGTAAACTGAACAATTTTAAACTTTCCGTCTTTAAAAGACAGTTTTTCACGTGCCGGTAAGATTACCGGAACGCTAAGCAGTAAAACGACTGCAAGCAAAAAGATCTTTTTCATGGCATTTAAATTTATTTATAGTTAGAAATCAGAACATTTTCCGTACGCGCTCTATACCGGCAATGAATGTGTCAATCTCTTCTTTCGTATTATAAAAAGAAAAGGAAGCACGAACCGTACCCTCAATGCCAAGGGCTTGCATCAACGGTTGGGCACAGTGATGTCCGGTACGTACGGCAATACCGAGACGATCCAATAGCATACCCATATCATAATGGTGAATATTACCTACAAGGAAAGAAAGGACAGCACCTTTGTCGGCAGCTTGTCCGAAAATACGCATACCTTCAATAGTATTCAATTTATCGGTTGCATAGTCTAACAACTCTTTTTCGTAAGCGGCAATATTGTCCATTCCTATACGACTGACATAACGCAAAGCCTCTGCCAATGCCGTACTTCCGATATAATCGGGTGTACCGGCCTCAAACTTGAAAGGCAGTTCATTGAACGTTGTCTTTTCAAAAGAAACGGAAGCAATCATTTCCCCGCCACCTTGATACGGAGGGAGTTTTTCCAACCATTCTTCTTTTCCGTAAAGAACACCGATTCCGGTCGGGCCATACACTTTGTGGCCGGAAAAAACATAGAATTCAGGGTCCAAAGCCTGTACATCCACACTCATATGGGGAACAGACTGAGCCCCGTCTATCAACACCGGAACACCATGCCGGTGAGCTTCTTCTATAATTTCAGCAACCGGATTAACCGTTCCCAACACATTCGATACGTGTGTAACAGAAACCAGCTTTGTACGTTCGGAGAACAATTTACGGTATTCATCCAAATTCAGTTCTCCCTTTTCGTTCATCGGAATTACTTTCAGAGTAATACCTTTACGGGCCGCTTGTATCTGCCAGGGCACGATGTTTGAATGATGCTCCATAACGGATACGATTACCTCGTCTCCGGCAGACATACATTCGTCGGTAAAGCTAGACGCAACTAAATTGATAGCTTCTGTTGTACCGCGTGTAAACACAATTTCATTAGATGAACGGGCATTCAGGAACTGCTGGATGGTTTTACGGGCTTCTTCGTGCGCTTCCGTTGCAGCCTGACTCAAAAAGTGAACACCCCGATGGATATTGGCATTCACATTATAATAGCCATTCTCTATTTTCTCTACAACGCAACGGGGTTTCTGCGTAGTTGCTCCGTTATCAAAATAAATAAGGGGTTTATCGTATATCTTATGTTCCAGTATTGGAAAATCAGCTCTTATTGCTTGTACATCTAACATAGCATTCTTTTTTGTCTTAATAACACTAGCCAAAGATACTAAGTTTATTCAAAAAAGATACTAAAAAAATTGATCCCATGAAAAAAGGCTTCCCTGTAACCATCGGGAAGCCTTTTTCTTATCCGTATATCTCTTTTTAAGCAACCGGTTCAGACTCAAATGCCAGGATAGGAAGGAAAATAAACGGCAAGAAAAGGATTCCTAAAACAAATCCTACAGAATCTTTACCATACTTAGCAGCCAAATCCCTATACAATACATAAGCCAGATAGATATTATAGAGAGGAATTAAAAACAATAAGATTTTAATTGGTTTCCAACCTACAATACGAATCAAAACATACAAATTGTAAATAGGAATAATACTAGCCCAGCCAGCTTCTCCGAATTTCTCAAAAATCTTCCAAAGGCTCACAATTACCAAGAGACTTAGAAGCAACTGAATAATAGACGCAATCATTTTCTAATCAATTTAGTTAATTTATAGTTTATTTTCACGACAAAGATAAACCTTTTTATTATTCAGTTGTTATCATAAATTAGTTTCATTTTAAAAAAAATACATATTATTCATATATTTTCCTTCAATATCCTTATAAGTCATGTTATTTGGAGGAAAATATTTTTTCTTCATGACTTAATTAATTTTTGTCAATAGAAATCACAATATCTTTTCCAGTATCAACTGATGCCGGCATTGTATATCATTCTCCCAGATGGGTTCGTTATATTCACGTACGAAATAATCACGGTCTATAGCCATCAGGTCAAATCCTTCCTGTTGATAAAGCATTAATGGGGCAACAGCAGAAGTGCCCGTACAAATCTTTAGTCGTTTTACTCCATTTGCCGGAGCCCATTTATCCGAAACATAACGCAGGAGCTTCCGGGCAATGCCCCGCCGTTGATAAGTTTCCGATACAGCCAGATTTTTTATTTCCGCCACTTCTTTTCCTTGTTTCTGAACAACAATAACCCCTACTATATTCTGACCGGCCGTTGCAACAAAACAATCGGAAGCCAGCAAATAAGCATCGACCTTTTCTTTATCCGGATCGGCCAACAATAATAAATCATACGGAAAGAACAATGCCCTGGTTATCTCTACTTCCCCGTAGGCCACAATTTCTATCCGATTGCCGTCGGGGTCTAATACCACGCCTTCATAATAGCCATCTCCCGAAACACGAGGTTCTCCTGCAATAGTATATCCATCCGTACGGAACTGTTCAATCTTTTGATTGACTATTTCCCTTGTAGCGGCATGGAATGCCATGTGTGCCAAACCGATATGTTCACGACCATAAATTTCGGTAACATCCTGCCGTTGCATTATTTCAAGCGAAGGCCCGCTCTCGAAGGAGACAAAGTAAGAAGCAAACCCTTTCTTCGGATTCACATACTTCTCATTACTTATACCATCAAAATATTTAACGTAGAAATCACGTAAATGTTCCAGATCATTTGTCCAGAGAGCAATATGGGTAAGCTGCATAATTTCAGAGTATTGATATATACAAACATACGGAAATATCCACTACTTCGCAATATTCCGATGAAAAAGAAATGAAAAGAAGCGTATTAAAAGGAAATGAATATATAGCATCCTTGTAATACGCTCCTTGTAATAATCTATAATCAAAACCTTACAGAAAGGTGATCTTTACTTACAAATACGACAATCCGCACATTTAGCCAACTCACCGCGGAAACGTTTCTCTACCAACTTATGCAGACGATCTTTCAAAGCCTCCAAACGTACGTGTTCAATAACATCCGCAGTAAAGGCAACACTAAGCAACATACGGGCTTCATCACGGGGAATTCCGCGACTTTGCATATAAAACAAAGCATTTTCATCCAATTGCCCCGTCGTCATGCCATGAGAACATTTAACGTCATCCGCATAAATCTCCAATTGGGGTTTACTATACATGCGGGCTTCACGCGTAGCACACAGATTACGGTTCGTTTGATAAGCAGCTGTCTTTTGTGCCCCTTCTTTCACTAAAATACGTCCGCTGAAAGCTCCGACGGCACGGTCGTTCAGTACATTCTTGAATAACTCATTGCTGGTACAGTTGGGAGCTGCATGTGTAATATGGGAGTAGGTATCCACCTGCTGCTGTTTATCCAGAACAGACATCCCGCAAAGTACAGTATCGGCATATTCGCCTTCCAGTTCAATATAATAATTATTACGGGTAAGGCCGTTCGTTAACGTAATACCATTTATAAGGACATTAGAAGAAGCAGCTTGCTTTACATGAACTGACGAAAAACGCGTTGTAGAATCGCTGCTTTCCTCCAAATCATAATAACCAAAACAAGAACCTTCTTCCGCAAAGATTTCGACAACTTGCGTAGCCAGGAACTTTACGTCATCAATACTATGGTCGCACACCAATAATTTTGCTTCCGAATGAGGTTCCATAATAACTAAAACACGGCGGTTTGCCATTGTATCCACATCACTACGGAATATATTTACCAATTGGATAGGGCGCTCTACGACCACATTCTTGGGCACATAGATAACAAAGCCATCTTGCGCCAACATCGTATTCAGAGCAACAATGCCGTCTCTGCCGAATGCAGCTTTACCGTAATAACGCGCCGCAACGTCGGGGTATTGTTCCGTAAAGGCATTCAAGCCTCCTACATATACGCCTTCCGGTAAATGCGCCTTTGGCAAGTCTTTACTATAGAAAGAATCATTTACCACAAAATAGAGGGATGTACTCAGATTAGGCACATCACAACGAAATACGTCATAAGGATTTACCGGAATATCCAGGCGGTTAATATTCAGCCCATAATCCGGAGCAAAAGCCCCGGCAACATCTGTATATTTATAATCTTCACTCTTCACGGAAGGAAAACCCAATCGCTCGAAATCGGCCAGCGCTTGTGTTCGGGGAGCATTCATCACCTCCGAAGCATGACGCCGTATCAGGTCTTCGCATTGCGCGAAAAGATCGATATATTGTTGTTCTGCCCTCATATTATTCATCTCCCATCTCTTTCTTAATCCAGTCGTATCCTTTTTCTTCCAGTTCAAGAGCTAATTCAGGTCCGGCAGTTTTAACGATACGCCCTTTATAAAGCACATGAACAACATCCGGTTTGATATAATCCAGCAGACGCTGATAATGAGTAATTACGATAGCCGCATTTTCAGGCGTTTTCAATTTATTCACTCCACTGGCAACGATACGGAGAGCGTCTATATCCAAACCAGAGTCTGTTTCATCCAGAATTGCCAGTTTCGGTTCCAGCATCGCCATCTGGAATATCTCATTACGTTTTTTTTCTCCGCCGGAAAAGCCTTCGTTCACACTACGGCTAGCCAGCTTATTATCCAATTCCACAATCGCGCGCTTTTCACGCATCAGCTTTAAAAAGTCGGTTGCCGATACAGGAGGAAGACCTTTATATTTACGATGTTCGTTCAGTGCGGCACGCATGAAATTCACCATGCTTACACCCGGAATCTCTACCGGATACTGGAAACTTAAGAAGATACCTTCGCGGCTACGATCTTCGGGAGAAAGATCAAGCAAGTTCTTTCCGTCAAATGTTACTTCGCCTTCGGTAACTTCAAAAGCGGGATTACCAACCAATACACTGCTTAATGTGCTCTTACCAGATCCATTCGGACCCATAATAGCATGTACTTCACCGGCCTTTACCGACAGATTAATGCCTTTTAATATTTCTTTGCCATTTACATTGGCATGTAAATTCTTTATCTCTAACATAGGTTTCATAATTCAAAATTAAAACAAAATCATCCCACACTTCCTTCAAGTGAAATTGTAAGCAATTTCTGTGCTTCCACAGCAAACTCCATCGGGAGTTTGTTCATTACTTCACGGGCATATCCGTTAACAATCAGCCCTACAGCTTCTTCTACAGAAATACCGCGTTGCTGACAATAAAATAATTGTTCCTCACTAATCTTGCTGGTAGTTGCTTCATGCTCCACTACTGCTGTTTCATTCTGAATATCGGCATAAGGAAATGTATGCGCACCACACGTAGAACTAAGCAGCAAACTGTCACACTGACTATGGTTACGAGCTCCTTCCGCACGGGGGGAAACTTTCACAAGACCACGGTAACTATTCTGGCTATGTCCGGCGGAAATACCTTTCGAGACAATGGTACTTTTCGTATTCTTACCCAAATGGATCATCTTTGTACCTGTATCTGCCTGCTGATAGTTATTTGTAACGGCAACAGAATAAAATTCGCCTACCGAATTATCGCCGGCCAAAATACAACTCGGGTACTTCCAGGTAATGGCAGAACCGGTTTCCACCTGCGTCCATGAAATCTTGCTGCCTTCACCCTTGCACAAGCCTCTCTTTGTTACAAAATTATAAATACCGCCTTTACCATCCTTATCTCCCGGATACCAGTTCTGTACGGTAGAATACTTCACCTCCGCATGCTCTTTGGCTATGATTTCCACAATAGCGGCATGCAACTGATTTTCATCACGCATCGGAGCCGTACAACCTTCCAGATAGCTTACGTAGGCCTCATCATCCGCAACAATAAGCGTACGTTCAAACTGTCCTGTATTAGCCGCATTGATTCGGAAATAAGTACTTAACTCCATCGGGCAACGTACTCCTTTCGGAATATATACAAACGAACCGTCGGAAAATACCGCAGAGTTCAAAGCGGCAAAGAAGTTATCACGATAACTTACCACACTTCCTAAATATTCCTGCACCAAATCCGGATGATGTTGCACAGCTTCACTGAATGAACAAAAGATAATCCCTTTTTCGGCCAATGTCTCTTTAAATGTCGTTTTCACCGAAACACTATCCATTACCGCATCTACAGCCATACCGCTCAAATGCTTCTGTTCTTCCAGAGGTATTCCTAATTTATCGAAAGTCTTCAATAACTCAGGGTCTACTTCATCCAGACTTTTAGGTCCTTCCTTTTTCTTAGGAGCGGCATAATAAATAATATCCTGATAATCGATTGTAGGAATAGTAAGGTGAGGCCATTTCGGCATCTCCAAAGTCAACCAATGGCGGTAAGCCTTCAAACGAAAATCCAACATCCATTCCGGTTCATTCTTTTTCGCAGATATAATGCGGACTGTTTCTTCATCCAGTCCACGATGGATTACATCTGTATCTATATCCGTAACAAAGCCGTACTTATAATCGCCGGCTGTTACCTCATTTATTATATTATTTGAATCCTGCATATACACACATTATATATTATATCGAACCAACTATTCTCCCAATGTAAACAAATTACTGGGGAAGATTGTTGGTACTACTTGCTTCACTGAATAATAAAAACGGGATTCTATTTTCGCCTCCCGTGGTATCAACACGGAACCACGATCTATAAATTCCAATATATTAAGTAATAAACTTGTAAATATCATGACTACTACCAACCCAAACAATCCGCCGGCTATATGATTCAATATACTCAACGGGGTAGCTCCAACAATACGGTGCACCACTTCACCCGCCAGTAAGAAAACGCCTACGATCAAAAGGAATCCTGCTATATAACTTAGAACCGTTACTCCTTCTGCCGGAAACCATCCTGTAGCAATAATATATCCTTTGAGCCAGGCTGCCGCTTTTCCACAAAAAAAGATAGCAACAACAAGGGCTATAAGCGAAACAACCTGTTTGATGACTCCATCAAACAGGCCCTTTACAAATCCTATCCCTGCCAGACATAGCAATGTAATGTCTAACCAGTTCATAGTTATAACGTTTTCTTTATTTCCGTTTCTTCGTATGCTTCGATGATATCACCAACCTGAATATCATTAAAGTTGTTGATATTCAAACCGCAGTCTTGTCCGGAAACAACTTCTTTCACATCGTCTTTGAAACGTTTCAAAGAACCAAGTTCACCGCTGTGGATTACGATACCATCACGAATCACACGTACTTTATTTGTACGCTTGATCTTACCTTCCTTCACGATACATCCGGCAATTGTTCCCACTTTGGAAATCTTGAATACCTGCTGAACTTCCACGTTAGCTGTTATTTCTTCTTTGATTTCCGGTGAAAGCATACCTTCCATCGCATCCTTCACCTCTTCTATCGCATCATAAATGATAGAATACAAACGAATTTCAACACCTTCTTTTTCAGCATTCCTACGTGCGGGAAGTGACGGGCGAACCTGGAATCCAATAATAATCGCGTTGGATGCAGCCGCCAGAACGACATCCGATTCTGAGATTTGTCCTACCGCTTTATGGATCACATTCACTTGGATTTCTTCGGTAGACAAACGAATCAATGAATCAGACAAAGCCTCAACAGAACCATCCACATCACCTTTCACGATCACATTCAGTTCCTGGAAGTTACCAACGGCAATACGGCGACCTATATCATCCAGCGTCAGCATCTTCTGCGTACGCAAACCTAACTCGCGCTGCAATTGTTCGCGGCGGGTAGCAATTTCACGGGCTTCCTGTTCTGTTTCCAATACATTAAATGTATCACCAGCCTGAGGAGCGCCATTCAGACCCAGAATCATTACCGGTTCAGAAGGTCCCGCTTTTTCCACTCGCTGGTTACGCTCGTTGAACATAGCCTTGATACGTCCGTAATGCGTACCGGCCAAAACAATATCACTCATCTTAAGAGTACCGTTTTCCACCAATATGGTAGAAACATATCCGCGTCCTTTATCCAAAGAAGATTCAATAATAGAACCGGTTGCACGCTTATTCGGATTAGCCTTCAAATCCAACAGGTCTGCTTCAAGCAATACCTTCTCAAGCAATTCCTTTACGCCAATGCCTTTCTTGGCTGAAATTTCCTGACTTTGGTATTTACCTCCCCAGTCTTCAACCAGATAATTCATATTAGCCAGTTCTTCCTTGATCTTTTCCGGATTTGCATGCGGCTTATCAATTTTATTGATTGCAAATACAATAGGAACACCTGCCGCAGAAGCGTGATTGATAGCTTCAATTGTCTGCGGCATCACACTATCGTCAGCTGCAACAATAATAATAGCAATATCCGTCACCTTCGCACCACGTGCACGCATAGCAGTAAATGCTTCGTGACCGGGAGTATCCAGGAATGTAATACGACGACCGCTGGGCAGTTTCACATTGTATGCGCCGATATGCTGCGTAATACCTCCGGCCTCACCGGCAATAACGTTCGCATTACGAATATTATCCAACAAAGATGTTTTACCGTGGTCAACGTGTCCCATCACCGTTACAATAGGCGGACGGGCAACCCAGTCATCTTCATTGTCTTCTTCATCATCCGCATTAATGGCTTCTACCACCTCAGCACTCACATATTCGGTCTTGAAACCAAATTCTTCAACAACAATATTGATTGTCTCAGCATCCAAACGTTGATTAATTGAAACCATGATTCCGATACTCATACAAGTTGCGATAACCTGAGTTACCGGAACATCCATCATATTAGCCAAGTCATTTGCCGTAACGAATTCAGTCAGTTTCAGGGTCTTGCTTTCTTGTTCCTCCCGTTCCTGCTGTTCGTGTTCACGCTTTTGTATGGCTTCACGTTTATCACGACGGTATTTAGCGCCTTTGTTATTCTTATTGCCTTTGTTTGTTAAACGGGCCAGCGTTTCTTTAATCTGTTTCTGTACATCTTCCTCGCTAACCTCCGCTTTCACCGGTTTCTTCAAACGCGGCTTACGGTCGTCACGTTGCGGACGAGTGAAATTAGTACCCGGTGTATTATTTACATCCACACGGTCTTTCTTGATACGCTTGCGTTTTTTCTTAGCATCCCCTTCTTCTCCTTGTTTTACAGGAGCGCCCGGTTTAGCAGTTCCATCCTTCGGTTTAAACGGACCATTCGGATTATTTGGTTTATTTCCTGTAAATTTCTGCTTTTCGTCGCGTTCTTTCTTCTTTTCCTCCTTCGTTTTCTTCTTCGGACGGGTAGATTGGTTCAGTGCGTTCAAGTCAATCTTGCCTGTAACCTTAATCTTCGATTCAAACTTCGGAGTATTCAGTCGGAAAACAGCCTCACTGGAATCATCACCAGAGGCAATAGTGTCGTCTATACTTTCGACTTCATGATCTGAATTTACGTTTTCAGCACCAACTTCAACCTCGGGCTGCTTCTCTTCGGCTTTTTCTTTTTCCACAACTATATTCTTTACTACTTTTTTCTCCTCTACTTTTATATCCTGTTTAACAGGAGCAGGTTCAGGTTTTTCCACCACAACAGGAGCAGGTTCTACAACCGGAGCTACTGGTTCGGGTTGTTCTTGCTTAACAACCGGCTCTTCCTTAACTACAGTTTCTTCCTCTTCTTCCTGGTTCTTTTTATGTGGTCCATCCAATTCTATCCTTCCTTTTGTAACGAATTTAGGAATCAAATCTTTCGGGACTTCAGTTTTAATCTCCGAAGCTTTTTCTTCTTTCACAGAAGGGGTTTCTTTATTAACATGTTCTGCCACAGTGGTCTGTTCATGTCCCTTCTCCGGCAGGTCTTTTCCAAACTCTTTTACGAGCAAAGCATATTGTTCATCACTGATCCTCGTATTGGGATTATCCTCAACCGAGAATCCTTTTCGGCGCAGGAACTCAACAACTGTGTTGATTCCCACATTCAATTTTCTCTGTACTTGAATTAATTTTATAGGCATATCTAACTTTGTCGTAATACTTATTCATTGACTTCTTCATCTTCAAATTCGGCAGATAAGATAGCAAGTACCTCGTCGACTGTTTGTTCTTCAAGGTCGGCACGTTCAATAATTTCATCGCGATTCATCGCAAGAACACCTTTCGCCGTATAGCAACCAATATTCTTAAGCGCATCGATTACCCAGCCATCTATTTCATCTGCAAATTCATCCAGATAAATATCCTCCTCATCAGTTCCTTCTATATCGCGGAATACATCAATCGTATACTCTGTAAGCATACTGGCAAGTTTAATATTCAAACCGCCTTTACCGATTGCCAATGAAACTTCTTCGGGACGAAGATAGACCTCTGCCTTTTTTTCTTCTTCGTTCACGCGTATAGATGAAATCTTAGCCGGACTTAAAGCACGTTGTATAAACAACGAAACATTTGATGTATAATTTATTACATCTATATTTTCGTTTCTCAGCTCACGTACTATTCCGTGTATACGGGAACCTTTCATTCCTACGCAAGCGCCAACCGGGTCAATACGGTCGTCATACGATTCTACGGCCACTTTCGCTCTTTCTCCCGGTATACGGGCGATTGCCTTTATGGTAATCAAGCCGTCGTTAATTTCGGGAACTTCCAGTTCAAACAAACGTTGCAGGAATATTTTATCCGTACGGGAAAGGATAATCTTCGGATTATTATTAAAATTATCTACCCGTTGCACGATAGCACGTACGGTTTCTCCCTTACGATAAAAATCGGTAGGAATTTGTTCTGATTTCGGAAGCAGCAACTCATTTCCTTCGTCATCAAGCAATAAGATTTCTTTCTTCCATACCTGATATACATCAGCCGCAATAATTGTTCCGATTCTATCTTTATATTTTGCGAACAGGCTGTCTTTTTGCAGTTCAAGTATTTTAGAAGCAAGTGTCTGGCGCAGGTTCAAGATAGCGCGACGGCCAAAGTCCGCGAAATGTACCTCATCGGTTACTTCTTCACCCACTTCACAATCAGCGTCAATCTTACGGGCCTCGGTCAAAGTAAGTTGCAGATTCGGATCTTCCAATTCGTCATCGGCTACCACCGTACGGTTTCTCCAGATTTCAAAATCCCCTTTTTCCGGGTTGATAATTACATCATAATTCTCATCTGTACCAAACATTTTCGCAATAACGTTCCGGAATGAATCTTCCAGCACGCTAATCATTGTTTCCTTATCTATATTCTTTAACTCCTTGAACTCCGCAAGGGTGTCAATCATACTGATTGTTTCCTCTTTTCTGGCCATAATTTACTTGAATCTTATTAAGTATTTTGTATATTTTATTTCATCAAATGTATACGGTTGATCTTCCGGGACTGTCACTTTACGTTTAGCTCCTTCCGGTTTTATCTGTTTTTCCACCGTAATTACCACACCATTCTCGTCTGCCGATTTCAGCACGCCGGTTTGCTTCGTTCCGTTCTTCAGCAACATTTCAACTTCGTTGCCTACATTTTTGGTATATTGTCGAAGTACTTTAAACGGAGAAGTAATACCTGCCGATCCAACTTCAAGTTCGTAATCTTCCACATCTCGATCCAGATGTTCTTCCAGATACCGGCTCAATTCTGCGCAATCATCAATGCAAACAGCCTCATCATTATCAATCTCGACAATAATAAGGTTTCCAGGTTTAATCACTACGTCTACTAAAAAATTGTCGGAAGTGGCTAATTTTTCCTCTACCAACCGGATTACTACGTTCTTTTCAATCATATACAAACAGTTGAGAACAAAAGGAGGGGACTGCCCGCCCCCTCCTCATCTTCGCTTAATCGCTTGCAAATATACAAATTGTCAGCGACTTTACAAAGAATCGTATGTTTTTTTCATTATATTTCCACTTTAAATCGTGTTCTCATATTCTGTTTTTTGTTCCACCAGCATGAAACACTTGTTCCATCAGCTTGAAACATTTGTTCCATCGGGATGAAACACTTGTTCCTTCGGCATGAAACAAAAGTTTCACCGGCATGGAACAAAATGAAACTGCTATTCTGACTGATTCATTCGTTTATTTCAACGATTATGCGTAAGTTTGTCCCCCGAATATAAAAGGGGTGCTTGTACCGATTCTTTTCAATACAGGCTGAGATTACACCCATTGAACCTGATACGGATAATGCCGGCGCAGGGATTTTAATCAACATTCACTCCTCCACTATTCACCATTTCGTTTTACACACAACAAGGCAAAAGGATGAAAAGTGTTTTAATTGTAATGGCCGCTTCACTGGCCGTTTTTCACGCTCAAAGCAAATCTCAGGAAACAATAGATTCCCTGAAAGTTTATAAAGATGTATCATTGGATGAAGTGGTAATAACAGCCACCAAGGCAGGAAAAGAAACGCCTGTAGCTTATAGCGACATCTCCGGACAAGAGTTAAGGCAAAGAAATGACGGACAAGGTATTCCGTATCTTATTTCACTATCTCCGTCTGTTATTATGACGTCCGACGCAGGAACAGGCATCGGCTATTCCGGTTTCCGGATTCGAGGCACGGATGCAAACCGGATCAATATCACGATAAACGGCGTCCCGGTAAACGACTCCGAATCGCATACTGTATTTTGGGCAAATATGGCAGACATGGCATCTTCGGTGGAATCTATCCAGATTCAACGGGGAGCGGGCACATCCACCAACGGGGCGGCCGCTTTCGGGGCTACTGTTGCCATGCAAACCGAGAAACCGTCATTACAGCCTTACGGCGAATATTCAATATCCGCCGGTTCTTTCGGGACTCTCAAACATACTGTGAAAGGAGGAACAGGATTGCTTTACGACCATTTTGCTTTCGACGCCCGCTATTCCAACATACGCAGTGACGGTTTTATCGACCGCGCTTTTGCCCGCATGGGTTCATATTATGCCTCTGCCGCTTTCTATGCAGACAACACGTTGATTAAGTTTCAGGCATTCGGGAACAGTGAAACTACTTACCAGGCGTGGAATGGCGTACCTTCTTATCTGCTAAACACAGACAGGACCTATAACCCTTGCGGGGAATATGAGGAAGACGGAGTAAAGAAATTCTATAGCAACCAAACCGATAATTACTGGCAACATAATTATCATTTGATGGCCAGCCAGCGTTTAGGCGATTATTGGAATATGAACTTAACCCTTCATTATACCGACGGAAACGGCTATTATGAAGATTATAAATCTAACGCTAAATACGCAAGCTACAAGCTACCCGAATATATTGATCCGGAAGGAAATACGGTAAAGAAGACCGACCTTGTGAGACGTAAATGGCTGGATAATAATTTCTATGGAGCTGTTTTCAGTGCCAATTACCAACGCAGGAATACGCGCCTCGCTTTAGGTACTGCCGTAAACAATTATACGGGCGACCATTTCGGGCGGGTAATATGGACAAAGAAAGCAAATTCTTTGCCGCAACCGGATTACGAATATTACCGCAATACCGGAAAGAAACTGGACTATAATGTATATGCCAAGCTAACCCAACACCTTTCACGGTTATTTACCGGTTATCTGGATATGCAGTATCGAGGCATTCACTATACCATAAAAGGAAGTGACGACAAGGCGGGAGAAGGTTTGGATATAAATAAGAATTGGAACTTCTTCAACCCGAAAGCCGGAGTCAATTTCCAGCACAAAGGCCATAACGCATTTGCGTCCTTCTCGGTAGCACACCGTGAACCTAACCGGGATAACTTCACCGAAGCCGGCCCGAATGAGCGGCCTGCGCATGAAACATTATACGATTATGAAGCCGGATATAGTTTCACGCATTCCCGTTTTCACATCGGGGCGAACCTTTATTTCATGGATTATAACAACCAGCTTATCCTGACAGGAAAAATCAGTGAGATAGGCGAAGCGCTCACTTCCAATATAAAGGACAGTTACCGTATGGGTATTGAACTGACAGCCGGGGCCATCATCACTAAATGGCTGCGATGGAATGGAAATGTAACCTTAAGTCAAAATAAGATCAAACATTTTACAGAAACCGTAAGCAATCTGGACAGTAATGAAAATCCGATACCCGGAAAAGAAGAGGTTAGTTTCTATTTGGGAACTACCAATATCGCATTTTCTCCCGGTATAATAGCAAACAGCATGTTCGATTTCAACTTGAAGAATTTCTCTGCAAGCTTCAATTCGCAATTTGTAGGCCGGCAGTATCTGGATAATACATCCTGCAAATCCCGTTCTATTGATCCTTATTTTATCAATAGTTTGCGCGTAGGTTATATTATCAATCCGAAATTCTTAAAAGAAATAGGATTGGACGTCAGTATCAATAATTTGTTTAATACAAAATACGAAACAAACGGAAATGTGTATTCTTCCATTATTGACGGTGAACGGCAAGATTATGCCTCTTATTTTACACAGGCAGGCACCAATGTTATGGCAAGAGTAACACTTAAATTTTAATGTCAACGGTCAAAAATGTCAACGGTCAACTTCTTTGAATATTTCGGCGTCATAACCGGCTTGCTTTATCTCATTCTCGAGATAAAACAACACCGGGCCATGTGGATAGTAGGATTCCTGACGTCCCTTGTTTATGTCTTCGTTTTTTTCTTCTCCAAGATATATGCAGACATGGGGCTTAATATCTATTATGTGGCCATCAGTATTTATGGCTTTTTGCAATGGTCCAGGAAGAAAAAAGAAGTTCTCCCGGAAGAAAATAAAACTCCTTCCGAAAGGATTATTTACCGGCATCTGACGTTTCCTCTTGCAGCAGCCATCGGCGGTTCGTTACTTGTGGTCTTTTTTATCCTTTGGTATATCTTGAATAATTTCACAGATTCCCCGATTCCGATAGGCGATGCTTTTACCACCGCAATCGGCATTATCGCCACA
The DNA here is from genome assembly GCF_900186615.1 of Parabacteroides bouchesdurhonensis. Taxonomy (GTDB): domain Bacteria; phylum Bacteroidota; class Bacteroidia; order Bacteroidales; family Tannerellaceae; genus Parabacteroides; species Parabacteroides bouchesdurhonensis. Next base: position 1,754,911 of record NZ_LT896588.1, on the reverse strand, counting down.
TGGATGCTGGCGCGACGCATCATTGAACACTGGATATTCTGGATAGTAGCCAATATCATCTCCGTATATCTTTACTATTTACGCGGGCTTTATCCCACAATGTTTCTTTATATTTGCTACGCCTTATTGGCCATAGCCGGTTGGTACACCTGGAAAAAGAAAGGAATCAGGACAAATGAAGATGCTTTATGATTGTATAATAGTAGCCAATGGCAGTTTTCCATCCGCACAATTGCCATTGGATTATCTGCACAACGCACCTGTTGTGATTGCTTGCGACGGAGCTGTTCAAACGCTTCACGACAAAGGCATAACACCTTCTGCCATCATTGGCGATATGGACAGTATTCCTGCTTCATTAAAAGAGTTGTATGCAGACCGGATTCATATTGTGGAAGACCAGGAAATAAACGACCTGACAAAATCTGTTTATTACGCTCACCAAGCCGGATACAAACGGATTCTGATACTTGGTGCAACCGGATTACGGGAAGACCATACGCTAGGTAATATTTCTTTGCTTTTGGAATATGCGCCTCTGTTTGAACATATAGAAATGCTTTCCGACTACGGTAGATTTATTCCAATACTACGAACAACAACTTTGTCCAGTAGCCCCAAACAACAAGTTTCCATTTTCCCGATGTATCCATATGGAGAAATAAGCACCGAAGGTTTACGCTGGCCTATCAATCACAGAACACTCACAGCCTGGTGGCAAGGCACATTAAACGAGGCAACCGGTGATAAATTTACTGTTTTTCTTTCACCGGAAACCCGAGTCATAGTTTATATGCAGAATCAAAATTAAGCTGTCGGCACTCCATATTGGGAAGGAGTAACGCCATATTGCTCCGTAAAACGTTTCCGGAAAGTAGCAACATCATTGAAACCAACCATTTCCGCCACTTCCTGAACGGTATATTGTTGCGTAAGTATCAACTCGGAAGCTTTCTTTAAGCGAATTGTACGCGTAAGCTCCAGAATACTGCTATCAGAATATTGTTTCATTTTGCGGTATAAAGTTGGCAAACTCATGTTTAACGAATCAGCTAAAACCTTTGAGGCAAAAGTGGGATCGTCCAAATGCTTTTCTATATTCTTTATCACCAAATCCATAAATGGATTGGCCTGTATATTATTATCAGCCGGCTGCTGCACGTCATTTGCTTCTGCCGAATCTATCGCGGGCGCGTTAGCAAAATATTTCCACAATTTCTCACGACGCTTTAATAAGCTATTAACTTTACTACGAAGTATTTCTATATCAAACGGCTTCGTAATATAATCGTCGGCACCGGCTTCAATTCCGGTTAAAACATCCTTATTCTCAACTTTTGCCGTTAGCATGATAACAGGGATATGCGCCGTACGATGGTCTTGTTTTATCTCCCGGCATGTTTCAAATCCGTCTTTACCGATCATCATTACATCACAAAGGATAATATCCGGTAATTGTTCAAAGGCTACTTTTATTCCTTCTTCTCCATTACGCGCTTCAAGCATCTGATATTCGTCATTAAAGATACGCTTCAAGAACCATCTGATCTGATCACTATCGTCTATTACCAACAATTTCTTTCCCGTTACTTTCTTTCTCGGTACAATCTGGATTAAATTAGCAATATCTTCTTTCTGGCGATCATTCAGTTTCACAAGATCACACTCCGGTTCTACGAATTCGACACGAAGATCCATTAAATGTTGTTTACCCAGCGGAATATATAATGTATAAACAGTTCCATTGTCGTTGTTTTCATGCTCATATATACCTCCGATATTATTAATCATATCGACAATTTGCTTTAATCCACGATGCACGCCTTCTTGTTCATTCAATCCTTCGTCCTGAACAGACAAACAACAATATGCCTTGTTATCTTTACGAACAACCGAAATATTCAATGCCACCTTACCGAAACAAAAAGTATTTTTAAACGCGTTCGTCAACAAAGTGCGTAAAGCGTATTCTATCTTACGACGATCAAGCCAAACCCATAACACATCAATTTCTGTATTCACACAGAAATCAATATTATTCATAGAAACCCAGTCTACAAACAGATCACATATCTGACGTGAAATCTCTATCATATCATAACGCGCAATACGTAGATAATCAGCTATATCGTTATTCCGGCCAGTACCAATAAGCTGGTCTGCCAAATCTTGCAAAGCTAAAGTATTACGATAAGCAGACAGAAGGTGAGTAGACAAATCTTCCTCCGAATTCCTTTTTTGTACGATTAATGATAATGAGCCCAAAATCAAAGATAACGGAGTACGCATTTCATGAATTGTTTCAACAAAAAAACTATCATGCATAAGCTCCGCTTCTTTTATTCTCCGCTGGGCATCTTCTTCTTTTTCAGAAACCTCACGTATGATTGCATCATTTTCCTTAATCTTTGAAACCAATAATTGCTCCAACTCCCGCTTATTTCCGGCTAAAGTGGATATAGCCATTTCTTCTTCCTCAACTTTCCTGGTCAAATCATCATTGGTTATTTTTAATTCGGCATTAGCATCTTTAAGTTCTTCTAATTCTATTTTTAATTTTTCATTTTCTTCTTGTACTTTCACGAAAAAGGAAACAATAGATTTCTGCCGAAACGCATAAAAGAACACTGCTATACAAAAAAAGGTCAATAAAACGATTAGTGTTATTTCCATAAGAATAAAAGTATGAGTATTCGTAATAAAATAAACAATAAAGTATCTATCCTATTTATATGGGAAACAAAGGTGTAAATAAAAATCTGATTAAAAAAAGAGAAAAGTAAAAATATCAAAAATTCAATTAAATACGAATCATAACCAAACAATTTAAAACAATATTATTAAAATCATCAATTTGAAATAAATGCCCGCTAAAATAAAACATATAACATCATTTCAAAAAATCATTTTCAATAATATCAAGTGACATAAATGCAACCCATAAAGAACATTTTAGCACCTCTATTTGATATTTTTACAACCATAAGCAACATTATTAACATTTTTTGCCACCTTTCCTCAAAATATTCTTCATTTTTATTTGGAAGTAAAAATATAGTATATACATTTGCAGAAGAGGAAGCCGGATTGAAGGTTGGAATTCAACGCAAGAAGAATAGTAGTCTTTATATTTGGTCAAATCTGCATCACAGCGTTATAGGGTAAATTCATAAGGTAAATAAGGGGCATGTAAAAGGGTAAAATTTCACAAATCACTTATTTAAAGCAGTTTTATAGTTTAGAGTAACTGTGTCCATTCGGTCTGTTTTCCAGAAAAGAAAACACAGTGACGATAAAGTTGCTTTTATTGGTTTTAGTTAGAAAATAACTTATCGCAAAACAACTCCTAAGTCTACCGACCTCCAAACGTTGTAATAAAAATTCGGATTAATAACGAATTAATTTTCGAGCGAAAATGTAAAGGAAGGCAAGTTTTTGCCTGTATATGCCGAGAATTAAAAATTAAATTCTTAGCTCTATTGTAAGTTTTGCTAAAATTATACTGTAAAAACAGCCATGCAAATCCTACAATTCAGTTAATAAAAATAGACCCTCAATTTTTTTATATGCATAAAGGCGTACGTTCGGAGTGATCCGCGTGTGCGCCGTTTTTTTATACTCCAACAGTAAAAACAGAAACTAACTGGTAAAAAACTAGGATAACCAGTATCATATGCCTACCAATTATCCCAGTCATATAATTATGTAACCTCACGGTTATGTTAATTAGGTTTTGTTTGCATCATTAAGGATTTCTGCAAACAAGAGTCATAGGGTAAAATTTCACAAATCACTTTGCTTATTTGTTATGCAAATATATAAAGAGAGATTTCTACAAGAAGAATGTATTTATATCATTTAATAGAGGTATTCTTATCATTTTTCTATAAAAAGACAAAACTCATACATTTTTGCCACAAAAATACAGGTTTCTGTATCAGATTATAATATCGGGAAGTATTATCAGGCACAAAGTAAAAACAATTCCAAAAATCATGCAATCATTTCCAGTCATTAACAAAACAAAAAAGCCAACAAGTAAATACTTGTTGGCTTTTACTGTAGCGAGACCCGGGATTGAACCGGGGACCTCATGATTATGAATCATGCGCTCTAACCAGCTGAGCTATCTCGCCATTCATTTCGTAATTGACGCTGCAAAAGTAGAGGTTATTTTTATACTATGCAACATTTAAATGCAAAAAATCATTTATTTTCGACGGTTTTGGAGTAATTGCCTAAACAAGAGAAGTCTTTTCATTGATTTTTATTGGCATTATCAAAATCTTTTATGTATCTTGCTGCGCAATAAACAGTGTGACCGATGAAGAAAGAAAAGTTTCATGTCGAATACATTTTTGATAAAGTATCCAGAAGAAGTTTGTGGAACCACCTCACCACTCCACCAGGTTTATCTGCTTGGTTTGCAGACGATGTCCTAGTCAACAATAACACCTACACATTTGTATGGAATAAAGAACGGGCAGATGCGGAAGTACTTTCAATAAAGCCGGAAATCAGCATACGTTATCGATGGCTGGAAGAAGAAGACGAAAATGCTTACTTTGAATTTATAATACACACTGTAGAACTCACCGGTGCAACATCTCTTGAAATAACCGACTATGCAGAACCCAACGAAAAATCAGATAGCATCGATTTATGGGATTCACAGGTAGAAGAATTAAAACGCACGCTCGGTATTTAGGGTAGTTTTAGAGAAATCGTAAGGTTAATATCGTTTTTTGCACTACTTTTGCCATTTCAATAGAATAAAGGCAATGTTAAGAATAAAACGATTATATACATTTATGCTGCAGACGTTCCTGCCGTTGTTCTTAATGACTTTCGGTATATGCCTGTTTATCGTATTAATGCAGTTTCTCTGGCGATATATAGACGATATGGTAGGAAAAGGGCTTGGCGTTCCCGTACTTGCAGAAATGTTTTTATATGCCGCTCTATTTTTAGTGCCAATGGCTCTTCCGCTCGCTATTCTATTAGCTTCATTAATGACTTTCGGCAATTTAGGGGAACGCTTGGAATTATTAGCCATGAAATCGGCCGGCGTATCGCTTATACGCATCATGAAACCCCTTATTATCACTATCTCCTTTATATGTGTGGGTGCTTTCTATTTTCAGAACAATGTAATGCCCGTTGTACAAGTCAAACTATATACGCTGTTATATTCAATGCGTCAGAAATCTCCTGAGCTGGATATCCCTGAAGGCACGTTCTATAAAGACATTCCCAATTTCAACGTATATGTACGTCAGAAAGACAACGCAACCGGCTTACTGAAAGACATGATGATCTATGATTTTTCGGAAGGATTCAATAATGCCAGAGTTATTCTTGCCGATTCCGGACGATTAAAAACATCAGCCAACAAATTATTCCTCATCCTGTCTCTATACAATGGAGAATCTTTTGAGAACCTGAAAAACCAAACAACTACCGCCAAGAGCAAAGCGGCAATTCCTTACCGCAGGGAAAGTTTTAAGACAAAAGATATTCTGATAGAATTTGATGCGAACTTTAACCGTACGGATGAGTTATTCATGCAAAACCAATCTATGGGTAAAAAGCTGAACGATCTGCAAACCTCTATTGATTCGATGACTGTACGTTTGGATAGTATCAAAAACATTAACTCAAAAGCGATCTATGACAATTCATACAAAAAATCTTTAAATACCAATCCTAGCCAAATTGCCAACGAAAAAAAAGAAGAAAAAGAAGAGCCTGTCATCATTATGAATTTCGACAGCTTATATCAAGCACAGACACCCAGTTCAAAAGCCAGTTTGTTGGCAAGAGCCAGGTCTTCTATTGAAAGCACGAAAAGCGAATATTACTTCAAAGCGGCAACTATTGGCGACGAAGCCTATAAACTCCGACGTCATATAACAGATTGGCATAAAAAATTCACCTTATCTTTTGCCTGCCTGGTCTTCTTCTTTATCGGCGCACCATTAGGAGCTATTATAAGAAAAGGAGGATTAGGTGTACCTGTCATTATTTCGGTAATCTTATTCATCTTCTATTACATTATTGATAATATCGGATTTAAAATGGCACGCGACGGTATTTGGCAAGCATGGGAAGGTATGTGGTTAAGTTCTGCCGTATTAGCGCCTTTAGGCATATTTCTTACTTATAAAGCAGTTAATGATTCTGTGATATTGAATGCCGACACTTATCTGAATGCACTGAAGAATCTGATAGGAAAGCGATCAGGACGTAAAATTGAGAAGAAAGAAGTCATTATATTCAACCCGGATTATAACGGGTTGATTCCGCGTCTTGAAAAACTGGCAGCAAACAGTAATATTTATCTGGCAGGACATAAACATTGGCTGAATTATATCAAATTCTGGGAACAGGGAGGAAAAGACCATGCGGCAGAAGAACTAGCGACCGAAATGGAAAATATCATAGAAGAACTCTCCAACTCCGATCAGAATCTGGTACTGAACAAGTTGATGGATTACCCAATCATTGGAGGCTATAACCAATTGAATACAAAAATAAGCGGGAAAACCGGATTGATAATAGGCTTTTTCTTTCCTATTGGTATTCCTGTATATCTGATTGCCACTTATCAACGAAAGTTGTTGCGCCATGACGTTCAGACTATTCAGAAAACCAGCCAGGAGTTAACATCCATAATAAAGAATTATTGTAAAGATTAAAAACGAAAAATATGAGCGAAATCAAGTTAGACACCATTGAAGAAGCTATTGAAGACTTCCGTGAAGGAAAGTTTTTAATTGTAGTAGACGATGAAGATCGTGAAAACGAAGGCGACCTTATTATTGCAGCAGAGAAGGTGACACCTGAGAAGATTAACTTTATGTTAAAACATGCCAGAGGTGTTTTGTGTGCTCCTATTACAGTTTCACGCTGTAAAGAATTAGATTTACCACACCAGGTTACAGATAATACATCCGTGTTAGGTACGCCGTTTACGGTTACCATTGATAAATTAGAAGGCTGTACAACCGGTGTTTCTGCCGCAGACCGCGCAGCTACAATCCAGGCATTAGCTGATCCGGATTCAAAACCGGAAACATTCGGCCGTCCGGGACATATCAATCCTTTATACGCTCAGGAAAAAGGAGTATTACGCCGTGCCGGTCATACGGAAGCGACCATCGACATGGCGCGTCTGGCAGGACTTTATCCGGCGGGAGCATTGATGGAGATTATGAATGAGGACGGCACAATGGCCCGTTTGCCGGAATTGCGCAAATTGGCCGATGAGTTTCATATTAAACTCATCTCTATTGCCCAGCTGATTGCTTACCGTTTGCAACAAGAATCAATCGTGGAACAAGGCGTTGAAGTAGATATGCCTACCCAATACGGACACTTCCACCTGATTCCGTTCCGTCAGAAAAGTAATGGACTGGAACATATTGCCATCATTAAAGGAGAAATCAATTCGGACGAACCCGTTTTAGTTCGCGTTCACTCATCCTGCGCTACAGGAGATATTTTCGGTTCTTTGCGTTGCGATTGTGGCGACCAGCTTCATAAAGCGCTTCAAATGATTGAGAAAGAAGGAAAAGGCGCTGTGATCTACCTGAATCAGGAAGGACGAGGCATCGGCCTGATGGAAAAGATGAAAGCCTATAAACTGCAGGAAAACGGCATGGACACGGTAGAGGCAAATATCTGTCTGGGGCACAAAGCCGACGAACGTGATTATGGCGTAGGCGCACAGATATTACGTCATATAGGCATACACAAAATGCGCCTGATGAGCAATAATCCCGTAAAACGCGTAGGTCTGGAAGCTTATGGATTGCAAGTTGTTGAGAATGTCCCGATTGAAGTTTCTCCAAACCCATATAACGAGTTTTATATGAAGACAAAGAAGGAACGTATGGGACATGTGTTACATAATATCAAATAATTAGCAAAACGTTGCAACGATTCTAATTATTGATTAATTTTGTCGTATCAATATAAAATAACCTATACAAAAAGCAGTGTCATGACACAAGTTTCAGATCGTTTAGCAAGTTTATCGCCCTCTGCAACATTGGCGATGTCTCAAAAGAGCAATGAACTCAAAGCTCAAGGTATCGATGTTATCAACCTGAGTGTGGGAGAACCGGACTTCAACACCCCCGACCACATCAAGGAAGCAGCCAAACAGGCGGTAGATGATAACTTTTCACGTTATTCTCCTGTACCGGGCTATCCGGCCTTACGCAATGCTATCGTTGCTAAGCTGAAAAACGAAAACGGATTGGAATATACAGTCAATCAGATCTCTTGCGCGAACGGTGCTAAACAATCCGTTTGTAATACAATCATGGTACTGGTAAATCCGGGAGACGAAGTTATTATACCTGCCCCTTTCTGGGTAAGCTATCCGGAAATGGTAAAGCTGGCAGAAGGTAAACCGGTGATTGTTCCGGCTGGTATCGAACAAGATTTCAAAATCACTCCGGCACAACTTGAGGCAGCGATCACTCCAAAGACAAAGGCATTAATTCTTTGCTCTCCTTCCAATCCTACCGGCTCTGTATATAGCGCGCAAGAATTGGCAGGTTTAGCTGACGTATTGAAAAAACATCCGGATATTATCGTCATTGCCGATGAAATTTATGAACATATCAATTACATCGGTAAGCACAACAGCATTGCTTCTGTAGAAGGTATGAAAGACCGCACTGTTATCGTAAACGGCGTTTCCAAAGCATACGCTATGACAGGATGGCGCATTGGCTTTATTGCCGGTCCGGAATGGATAGTTAAGGCCGTTAACAAACTACAGGGACAGTACACTTCCGGTCCTTGCTCCGTATCTCAGAAAGCAGCCGAAGCCGCTTATACAGGCACGCAAGTTCCGGTTGAAGAAATGCGTAAAGCATTCGAACGCCGTCGTGACCTGATCGTTAATCTGGCAAAAGAAGTTCCGGGCTTTGAAGTAAACAAACCGGAAGGCGCTTTCTACCTGTTCCCGAAATGCAGCTATTATTACGGCAAGACAGACGGTACACGTAAAATTAACGACGCCGATGATTTGGCAATGTATCTTCTGGAAGTTGCTCATGTAGCCTGTGTTGGCGGTACATCTTTCGGAGCTCCTGAGTGTATCCGCATGAGCTATGCAACCAGCGATGAAAACATTGTTGAAGCTATCAAACGGATCAAAGAAGCTTTGGCCGCATTGAAATAAACTTATTCCTATATACAAAAAATAAAAGGCATGCAGAAATTCTACATGCCTTTTATAATTATATAGAAACCTATTATTAGTCTACATTCAAAGTAACACGTTTGAAAGCAACTACTGTCAGTTCTTTGTTTGCCGAATGCAGATACTGTTCGATAGTCTGCTTAGCATCCTTAACGAACTCCTGCTGCAACAAGGTATTTTCTTTGTAATATTTCTGCAAAGCACCTTGAGCGATACGATCTAACAAGTTTTCAGGTTTACCTGCTTCACGAGCTTTATCCTTTGCTATTTCCAATTCCTGGTCGATAATGTTCTGCGGAACTTCCTCCGGACGAACAGAAACCGGGTTCATAGCTGCAACCTGCATAGCAATATCGCGAGCCATCTGATGTTCAACATTAGCCTGGTTGAAAGCAACAACCGTAGCCAGTTTGTTTCCCGGGTGGATATAAGACACTGTCAACTCTCCGTTAACGAATTCGTAAGAGCCCAGCTCCATCTTTTCACCTGTTACACCAACACGATCCGTGATATGTTCCTGAATAGAACGGCCGTCTGCCAACGGAGCAGCCAGTAAATCTTCTTTTGTTGCCGGTTTCTTATCCATTGCAACATTTAAAATATCTTGAGTCAAAGCAATGAATTCAGCATTCTTTGCAACAAAATCCGTTTCACATTTCAAAGCAACAACTGCAGCGAATCCGCCTTTGTCAGCCGCCAAGACACAACCCTCAGAAGCTTCACGATCTGAACGTTTAGCGGCAACTGCCTGACCTTTTTTACGGATGATTTCCATTGCCTTGTCGAAATCACCATTAGCTTCTTCCAAAGCTTTCTTGCAATCCATCATTCCAGCACCGCTCATTTTGCGCAGGTGAGAAATATCAGCCATTGTAACTGCCATAATCTTTATTTTTTTAATTATTACTATTTGTAGTTGGTAGTTAGTAGGAATTGGTTATCGGCTATAGAATATAATGATTGTATTTTCTACTAACTACTAACTACCAACTACTTAAAAAACGATGTGCCAACCAGCTGCATAACCAAAAGTTAACCGCATAGTAGACACACCGCAATATTAAGAATGAATTATTCTTCTATATCCTTAGCGAACTTGTCGGCAACTTTAGCGTTCAACGCTTCGTCGTCTTCCTTCTTCGTACGTTCTTTCTTTACAGCCGATTTAGCTTTACGTTCCTTTTTAGGAGCGTCTTCACCAGCAGCTTCCGTATCGATTTTCTCTGCTTTGCGTTCCTGCAATCCTTCATTCATTGCTTCGCAAATAGCGCCCAAGATTACTTCTACTGATTTAGTAGCATCATCGTTAGCCGGTATTACGTAATCAATATTGCTAGGATCCGAGTTAGTATCTACCATACCGAATACAGGAATACCCAAACGGTTAGCTTCACGAACTGCAATATGTTCTTTCATCACGTCAACAACAAACAAAGCGGATGGCAGACGGGTAAGGTCTACAATAGAACCTAATGTCTTTTCCAACTTAGCGCGTTGGCGAGTGATTTGAAGTTTTTCTCTCTTAGATAAATTATCAAATGTACCGTCTTTTGTCATCTTATCGATGGTAGTCATCTTCTTGATAGCTTTACGGATAGTAGGGAAGTTTGTCAACATACCACCCGGCCAACGTTCGATAACGTAAGGCATACCAACAGAAGAAGCCTTATCGGCGACAACTTGTTTAGCTTGTTTTTTGGTAGCAACGAAAAGTATTTTCTTACCTTGTTTAGCCAAGTTTTTCATTACTTCTGCTGCTTCGTCTACTTTAGCAACTGTTTTATATAAATCAATGATATGAATACCATTGCGCTCCATAAAGATATAAGGAGCCATAGCTGGATTCCACTTTCTTTTCAAGTGTCCGAAGTGTACTCCGGCTTCTAATAACTGATCAAAATTAACTCTTGACATTGTTTGTTTTCTTAAATCGTTTACATTCTTTTGATTAACTCAATCATCAGGTAGTCCTCCGACATGTCTGCATGCAAAAGAAATCCCGACAATTTAGATACTAAACGCTTTGCTTTACTTGTAAGGGACTCACAAATAATATTAACGTTTACTGAACTGGAATCTCTTACGAGCTTTTGGACGTCCTGGTTTCTTACGTTCAACAGCACGCGGGTCACGGGTAACAAAGCCTTCTGCTCTCAATGCAGGCTTATCTTCCGGATTGATTTTTATCAATGCACGGGCGATTGCCAAACGAGCGGCTTCAGATTGTCCTTTAAAGCCTCCGCCATCAAGGTTGATCTTTATATCATATTGTTCTGCAACATTCAGTTTTGCAAGTGGTTGCTTTACAATGAACTGAAGAATTGTAGAAGGAAAATAATTAGCAAGATCACGCTTGTTGATAGTAATTTTTCCTGTACCTTCGCTTACGAATACGCGAGCAACTGCTGCTTTACGTCTTCCTATTGCATTTACTACTTCCATTGTGATTATTTATATGAGTTTATATCGATTAATTTAGGCTGCTGAGCTTCGTGCTTGTGTTCTGTACCTGCATAAACATACATATTGTTCAGTAATTTAGCACCTAAGCGATTCTTTGGCAACATACCTTTAACTACTTTACGGAACAGACGGTCTTCACCTTTCTTCATCAGATCGGCTGGCGTATATTCAATCTGTCCACCGGGATATCCGGTATATCTCAAATAAATACGATCGTTCATCTTGTTACCAGACATAACGATTTTGTCTGCATTGATGATAATAACGTTATCACCACAGTCAACGTGCGGAGTGAAATTGGGTTTGTACTTACCGCGCAAAAGCTTAGCCACCTTTGCACACAGACGACCTAAAGTCTGTCCTTCTGCGTCAACAATGACCCATTCTTTGTTTACAGTTGCTTTATTTGCAGAAATGGTCTTAAAACTTAAAGTATCCACTGCTTAAAATTTAAATAATTAATAACTCAAAAAACTACTTAGCCACATTGCCGCTACGGACACATGAAGCAACAATGCGCTAAGAACTAAACTCTTAGTATAATTTGACAATAATCGGCTTGCAAAGGTACGTCTTTTATTCGAAATACAAAACTTTTCCACATCTTTTTCCAAAGCAAACGTATCCGGAATATTCTATCACATAGATAAAAAGAGAGTCTTGCCGGATAAAACAGTATAGAACCTATTTATTCTCCATAAACCGTAGCGATTCACTTATTCTTGCTATTTTTGTATATGGATGCTTAAAACATAAAACAAAGAAATAATTTGGCGTAAAAAGTTTCATGCTGATGAAACTTTTGTTCCTCCGACTTGAAACACTTGTTCCATCAGCATGAAACAGTTGTTCCTTCGGGATGAAACATTTGTTCCATCAGGGTGAAACTTTTGTTTCATCGGCATGGAACAAAATGGAACAAATCTTCATTGAAATCTTCATTGACTGGTTTTAAAACCTTACAATCTCATTTTTATCATTACCTTTACGACATCTATATAAAAGCAAGTCTTATTTAAATCTATATAATATATGAAAAGCAAACTGATACTTGCCATTGTCTTTTGTATCTGCGTCTCCTTTGTGGGATATAGTCAGAGCAGTACGTTCGAATCATTGAAATTCCAGAGTAAAAAACTGGGAAAAGAAGTCTCCTACTCTATTTACCTTCCTTCGGATTATAACACATCCTCAAGGAATTATCCGGTACTTTATTTATTACATGGATATACGGACGATGAAACCATGTGGCTACAAGCCGGTGAGGTGAAAACCATAGCCGACCGCGCCATTGAAGACGGAGACGCGGCCCAGATGATTATTGTCATGCCCGATGCCTGGGATACATTTTACATTAACCAATATGACGGGAAAGCATCTTATGAAGACATGTTCTTTGAAGAACTCATCCCATATATCGAAAAGACGTACAGGGCAAGGCCTAAAAAGGAATATCGCGCCGTGGCAGGTCTGTCTATGGGAGGATATGGTTCTTTTATTTACTCATTACATCACCCGGATTATTTCGCGGCTTGCGCCCCGTTAAGTGCTGCCGTTTTCGACGATCAGGTAATGAAACAGAGGCAGGAAAACACGCACAAAGATTTGTTTGCGCGCCTGTATGGTCCGGGATTGAATCATTGGCATAAAAACAGTGTATTACAAATCCTGTCGGAACTAACTCCCGACAATCTGCCTCAAGTACGTTATTATATAGATTGCGGAGATAAAGACGCATTACTAGACGGTAACTTCCAAGCCCATAAACTTATGCAACAGAAAGGAATACAACACGAATTCAGGGTACATGGCGGCGGTCATACCTGGACATATTGGCGTACGGCCTTGCCGGAGGTTCTTAAATTCATAAGTGTATCTTTCCGGAGAGCTTGAAGATTTTAATGAAGGAAGCTGTCGCAAAAGTCAAAACAAAGACTTGGCACAGCTTCTTTTTTTAGTATTAGCGGAAGAAATAACCTAAAGAAAACGTAACATTGTTTTGATATACAGACGTTTCACCGGGACGTTTGGTTGCCCTCCGGTCCAGTGCTCCGCAAAAAGCATCTATAGAGAAAAAGAAATTGCTATATTCCACACCCAAACCCAGTTTAACTCCCAGGTCAAAAGATTTCAGGTCTTTATCTTCCGTTGTCCCAAATAATATATCCGTGTCTGTCTCCTTATTCTTCATCTTACCAAAAAGAGAAAAGTCAAAAGCCGGACCTGCCAATATACTAAAGCGGACATCCGTAAACAAGAAAGTATAAGCCAAGTTTACAGGAACTTGTATTGAATAATAAGAACATTTGTTCAGATAAGCCATTTCATCCATTTGCGGTGCAGAATAATAAGAACCGCCCTGATTGACAAAGGCTATCTCAGGACGAAGAGAGAATCTTTTATATAAAGGTATGTCAGCCAGACCGGCCACGCTAAAGCCGAAGCGGGCACCGGATTCATATTCGTCATTCACTTTCTGTATTAATGAAGAATAAGCTCCACCGAAACGCACACCATATGTAACTTTGGCAGCAACAGGCATCACCAGCAATACAACAAGTAACATCAACCCTATTTTGCGCATAAATACCTTCATATTAATTCCTCTTTAATGCAGGCAAATATACATATTTCCACAGGCAGCAAATCGTTTTAATCATATTTTAATATTCAGAAGAATGATTTTTACTTTTTTGCAGTACCTTTACTTCCCTAATTTGAAAGTTATATTCACTCATGGAGCCATTTATACATTTACACGTACACACCCAGTATTCATTACTTGACGGACAAGCATCCATTGATGCTTTAATAGACAAAGCATATAATGACGGGATGCGGGCGATTGCCGTAACAGACCATGGCGTTATGTTCGGCATAAAAGAATTCTTTAATAAGGTAAATAAAAAGAATGGGAAGCCTTTAGGCATTATCAAAGATTGCGAAAAAGAACTCAAAACCATACGGGCCAAAGAAGAGCAAAGCGAAGAAGACAAGCAACGGATCGCCGAACTTGAAAAACAGATTGCAGATGCCAAAGCGTCCATTTTTAAACCGATTATCGGCTGTGAGTGTTATTGTGCCCGTAACGGACGTGAGATCAAAAACACAAAAGAAGATCGTAGCGGCTGGCATCTTATTGTATTGGCTAAAAACCTGAACGGATATAAAAACCTCATTAAGATGGTTTCCATTTCGTGGACGGAAGGTTTTTACGGACGTCCGCGTATCGACAAAGCTTTATTGGAAAAATACCATGAAGATTTAATTGTATGTTCGGCTTGCCTGGGAGGAGAAATTCCGCAACACATTATGAACGGAAGGATAGACAAAGCCGAAGAATCCGTTTTATGGTTCAAAAAGTTGTTTGGCGATGATTACTATCTTGAAATGCAGCGCCATGAAACACACAACCCGAATGCCGATTGTACAACATACCCAAGGCAACAGGAAGTAAACAAGGTATTGATTGAACTGGCCCACAAACATAACATCAAGCTGATAGCAACGAATGACGTCCATTTTGTAAACGAAGACGATGCCGAAGCACACGACCGTCTTATCTGCCTCAGCACCGGAAAAGACCTGGACGATCCGAACCGTATGCGTTATACGAAACAGGAATGGATGAAAACAACTGCAGAAATGAATGCCATTTTTGCGGATATTCCGGAATCGTTGCACAACACGCTTGAGATAGCCGACAAGGTTGAGTTTTATTCCATCGACCATGGCCCTATCATGCCTACATTTGCTATCCCCGAAGACTTCGGCACGGAAGAATCTTACAGACAAAAATTCACGGAGAAAGACTTGTTTGATGAATTCACACGTGATGAGAACGGGAACGTCATATTAAGCGAAGAAGAAGCGCACTCCAAAATTAAAAAGCTGGGAGGTTATGAAAAGCTCTACCGTATCAAACTGGAAGCCGATTATTTGCGTAAGCTGACTTACGATGGAGCAAAGATATGTTACGGAGAAAATTTGTCCGATGAAGTAGAAGAGCGGTTAAATTTCGAGCTTCACATCATGAAGACGATGGGTTTCCCCGGATATTTCCTTATCGTACAAGATTTTATTAAAGCGGCTCGTGAAGAACTGGGAGTATCGGTAGGTCCGGGACGTGGTTCAGCCGCCGGTTCAGCCGTAGCCTATTGCTTGGGTATTACCCGGATTGACCCTATTAAATACGATTTACTGTTTGAACGTTTCCTGAATCCGGACCGTATCTCCCTTCCTGATATTGATACAGACTTCGATGATGACGGACGTGGAGAAGTGTTGCGCTGGGTAACCGACAAATACGGAGCCGAACGTGTAGCACATATTATCACCTATGGAACGATGGCAACAAAGTCGGCTATAAAGGACGTTGCCCGTGTACAAAAATTACCATTATCAGAATCAAACCGTCTTGCCAAATTAGTTCCGGATAAGATTCCGGATATGAAAAAATTCAAACTAAAAGATGCTATTGAATATGTACCCGAATTAAAAGAGGCGGCAACGGGCAACGATGTTTTAGCCAAAGATACATTAAAATACGCTCAGAAGCTGGAAGGCAACGTACGTAATACGGGTGTACATGCTTGTGGCGTCATCATTGGCCGTTACGACATATCAGATGTAGTTCCTGTAAGTACGGCAAAAGACAAAGATACCGGTGAAGAAATGCTGGTTACCCAATATGAAGGCTCTGTTATTGAAGAAACAGGGCTTATCAAAATGGACTTCCTGGGGTTAAAGACCTTATCCATCATAAAAGAAGCTATTGAAAATATAGAGCGGACCACCGGACATGTATTAGATATAGATCATATAAGTCTGGAAGATTCCAAGACTTTTGAACTTTATTGCGCAGGCAAAACAACCGGAACTTTCCAGTTTGAATCGGCCGGCATGCAGAAATACCTGAAAGAGCTACAGCCTTCCAAGTTTGAAGACCTGATTGCCATGAATGCCTTATACCGTCCAGGACCAATGGACTATATCCCTTCTTTTATTGCCCGTAAGCAGGGAAAGGAAGAAATCAAATATGACATTCCGGTGATGGAACGTTATTTGAAAGACACCTACGGCATTACGGTCTACCAGGAACAGGTCATGCTTCTTTCCCGCTTATTAGCAAACTTTACTCGTGGTGAAAGTGATGCTTTACGTAAAGCAATGGGTAAGAAACTCATCGAGAAGATGAACCACCTTAAATCCAAATTCCTGGACGGAGGCAAAGCGAACGGATATAAAGAAGAGACATTAAATAAAATATGGGCTGACTGGGAAAAGTTTGCATCCTATGCTTTCAACAAGAGCCATGCTACCTGTTATTCATGGGTAGCTTATCAAACAGCATACCTAAAGGCTAACTATCCGTCGGAATATATGGCCGCCGTACTAAGCCGGAGTTT
Source organism: Parabacteroides bouchesdurhonensis (assembly GCF_900186615.1). Taxonomy (GTDB): domain Bacteria; phylum Bacteroidota; class Bacteroidia; order Bacteroidales; family Tannerellaceae; genus Parabacteroides; species Parabacteroides bouchesdurhonensis. The sequence goes on along the minus strand of NZ_LT896588.1, from coordinate 1,737,820 downwards.
ATCCAATATTGTGGATATTACCAAATTTATGGATGAATGCAGGGCTATGGGGATTCAAGTATTAGGGCCTGATGTAAACGAATCTATCCTGAAATTCAGTGTCGATAAAAACAAAAACATTCGTTTTGGTTTAGGCGCGATCAAAGGTGTGGGTGAAGCCGCCGTACAGAATATTATTGATGAACGGGAAAAGAATGGCCCGTTCAAAAACATTTTCGACTTTGTTGAACGTGTAAGTTTAACGGCATGCAATAAGAAAAACATTGAATCACTGGCTTTGGCAGGAGCATTCGATAACTTCGGCATTCAACGTGAACAATTTTTTGCCGAAAGCCTTAAAGGAGAAATATTCCTGGAAACGCTCGTTCGCTATGGCAACAAATATCAAAGCGACAAAAATACAGCATCCAATTCTTTATTCGGAGACGACAACTTCGTTGCCATAGCCAAACCGGAAATACCCCAATGTGAACGCTGGAGTGATCTGGAAAAGCTAAATAAAGAAAAAGAGTTGGTAGGAATTTACCTTTCAGCACACCCGTTAGATGAATACCGTATTATACTATCGTATGTATGTAATACAGGCATGGCAGAAATCGGTGACAGAGAAAGTCTGAAAGGCCGTGAACTGCTATTAGGAGGTATAGTGACCGGTTTCCGTGAAGGCACAACGAAGATAGGAAAACCGTATGGTATCCTTAAAATAGAAGATTTTACAGGAAGTGGCGAAATTGCTCTGTTTGGTAACGACTATATTGAATACAGTAAATATGGCAAAATGGGAATGTACCTGTTAATTAATGCCCGTATGGAACCCCGTCGCTGGAAAGAAGACGAATTGGATTTCCGTATCGGCTCTATACGTTTGCTACAGGACGAAAAAGACAAACTGATAGAACGTATCAGCATCACAGTGCCGATACATGATTTGGACGAACCAACTATCAATGAGTTATCTGTTTTGATAAAAAATAATCCGGGCAATAGCTTACTATATTTTAAAGTTGTGGATGGAAAACACAATGTATCCCTCAACCTGTTCTCCCAGAATGTAAGATTAAACGTAACACGCGACTTAATTGATTTTCTGAAAGAGAACGAAAATATTGACTTTAAAATAAATGAATAATATTGTAAAGTGTAGAAAGAATTTGTACTTTTGGCTCGCTATTACAGAATAAAACAGAGAAAAAACATTAAAATTAATATAGTATGGCTTTACAGATAACAGATGAGAATTTCAATGAATTAGTAAATTCAGGAAAGCCCATGGTACTTGATTTCTGGGCGGAATGGTGTGGTCCTTGTCGTATGGTATCTCCTATCATCGACGAGTTGGCAACCGAGTATGAAGGACGTGTAACAATCGGAAAAATGGATGTAGACAATAACAACGATGTAGTTGGTGAATTCGGCATTCGTAATATTCCTACTGTACTTTTCTTCAAAGACGGCAAAGTTGCAGACAAAATTGTAGGAGCTACCACTAAAGATAAATTCATTGAAAAGATAGAAGCTTTGCTTTAATCATCATTCAGGCAAAAAACAAGAGGTAAAAGTCCGTTTGACTTTTACCTCTTGTTTTTTATACCTCTCAACATATGCCGTTTACCCGGAGGACCGGGCAGCCGGCTCATTTCAAATCCTGCTGCTTCCATTTCCCTGCGAACTGCCCCTTTAGCACAATAAGTCACAATCATTCCCCCCGGCATCATGCAGGTAAATAATCGGTCATAGACACTTCTCCTCCACATTTCAGGCTGCTTTTCCGGTGCAAACGCATCAAAATAAATAAGGTCAATATCTGTAGGTAATTCACAAGTATTACCGTCTCCTTCTATTTTATGTAAACTAAAATTCCCGGTTATCTTAACCGGTGTATTCCATTCCGCAGCATGTAAAGCATGAAATAAATCTTTATGTCCAGGCCATATCACCTCTCCGTAATTCAAGGATTGAACAGTTTCCATATCTAAAGGATATAACTCTACCGAGAAATAATCAATAGTATGATTGTTATTCTGTTCCACGTCTTGCAAAGTAAGAAAAGCATTTAGCCCCGTGCCAAAGCCTATTTCCAAAATGCGAACAGGTCCTTTCTGTATATGATGTAATCCTGCCTCAAGAAAAACGTGTTTCGATTCCTGTACTGCTCCATTCACTGAATGATAATGCTCATTTATGGAAGGAACAAATAGTGTATGGCTGCCATCCGCAGTAAATTGTAACTCTCTTTTAATTCTATCTTCTTGCATATTGCAAAAGAACTAAAAAATCACTTCTTAACAAATGTATTTCAAAAAATTATAGACTTAGAAACCTATTGTTTTTTAGATATTTTTATTATGTATCATATAAATAATATGTACATTTGCGTAGTAATTACAATTAGACATAAATGCGAATGAGTTTCAGGCGGCATATACTAATATTATTTTCCACACTTTGTATCTTATTTGTTGGGATACAAACACATGCCTCAGAGACAAGTCCTATTTTAATTATCAGCTCATATAATCCCGACACAAGAAATACAACTCAGAATATTTCAGAGTTTATGGAAGAATACAAGCTATTAGGCGGTACTTCTCCTGTTATTATAGAAAACCTTAACTTTAAAAGCTTACCGGAAGCTCCTCAATGGAAGGAACGAATGAGATTGCTTTTAAACAAACATCAAGGTAGCCAAAGGCCAAAACTTATCATTATATTGGGACAAGAAGGATGGTCCGCATATATTTCCCAAGACAGTTTAAGCACAAAAGATATTCCGGTTTTATGCGGAATGGTAAGTCGTAATGCTATCATTCTACCGGATTCCTCCCAAAATCTAAGTGAATGGGAACCCGAAAGTATCGATATCCAAGAATATATTGACAAAGGGCTACATGTGTCCGGATTTATTTATCATTATGATATTTATGAAAACATTAAATTAGCTCAGAAATTATATCCGTCTACCAAGCACATTGCACTAATTACGGATAATAGTTATGGAGGTTTAGCGCTTCAATCTTTAGTAAAAAAAGAGATGAAGAAATTTCCGGAGCTCAGCTTCACAGAATTAGATGGACGAAAAAACAACTTATACACGATTATAGAACAGATAAAAGAGCTACCGGAAGAAACTGTCATTTTATTAGGGACTTGGCGTGTAGACGAAAATGACGGATATTATGTAAGTAACGCGACTTACACAATGATGTCTGCAAGACCAAACATTCCGGCATTTACGCTTACATCTATAGGATTAGGACACTGGGCTATTGGCGGATATATCCCAAAATATCGCAGCATAGGTAAAGATTTAGCCAAACAAGCAGTCGACATACTTGAAAAAAGAACAGCATACGATGATATTCAAGCGCAGGTAATACCGAATTATTATGCTTTTGACGTTAAGAAATTAAAGGAACTCAATATAAACCGGGATCTGCTGCCTAAAGGCTCTACTTTGATTAATGAGGAACAAAGTTTGCTTATTAAATACAAGTATGAGATATTACTGCTTGTTATCAGCATTTTGTTGATATTCCTCATCACCGTTTTTTATTTCTTCCTTCGCACCAACAGGTTAAAGGATAAATTATTGGACTTGCAGAAAGACAATATCTTAATCCTAAACAACATACAAGCTTCCATTCAGTTCATAAATCCGGATTATACTATTAAATGGGAGAATCAAATGCGATATTGTTGTAAACCGGAAAACGGGGAAGACCATTGTTTTATGAAGAAAGACAGTGTTCCGCCCTTTTGCCATGAATGTTCCGTAACAAAAGCAATAGAAACAAAACAGCTCGTAGAAATTACAAAAGAATGTACTCCGGGCAGATATGTTCACATTTTATCAAATCCGATATTAGATAAAGAAGGGAACGTAATCGGAGTCATACTCAAAAAAGAAGATGTCACCAAACAGAAAGAGGCTGAAAATGAACTGAGAGAGGCAAAAGAAAAAGCAGAACAATCAGACCGCTTGAAATCGGCATTTCTTGCCAACATGAGCCACGAAATCCGAACTCCGCTAAATGCGATTGTAGGCTTTTCCGGTTTGCTGATGAGTACGGATGATCCGTCCGAAAAAGAAGAATACATTAATATTATTAATAGCAACAACGATTTATTATTACAATTGATTAACGACATTCTTGATCTGGCAAAAATAGAAGCCGGTACTTTAGAGTTTATAGATTCGGATGTAGATGTAAACCAGCTATTTTCCGATATCGAGCAAACTTCGCGCCTGAAAGCGGCCGATGGCGTACAAATATCATTCGTAGAAAAGATTCCGCATGCCATTATTGTAACAGACCGTAATCGTTTGTCCCAGGTTATTACAAACTTCATCAACAATGCTATAAAATTCACGAAAGAAGGAAGCATCCAATTCGGCTACCATAAACAAGAAGATAGTATCTATTTCTTCGTGAAAGATACCGGATGCGGAATAGCGGAAGACCAGGTAGACAGTGTATTTAACCGCTTTGTTAAGTTGAACAGTTTCGCACAGGGAACCGGACTTGGTTTGTCTATTTGCCAGATGATTATAAAAAGACTTGGCGGAGAAATTGGTGTTAAGTCCAAGCTGGGAGAAGGTTCTACATTCTGGTTTACATTTCCTGAGAATGTACTTAAAATAAACAAGGAAGAGGCTGTAACAAAAAAGGTAAGCGTTGCGCCGGTAAGTCATTCAAGTCAAAAAGTTACATTATTAATAGCGGAAGATAATGATAGTAACTTCACATTATTAAATGCCATGCTAAAAGATTATAATCTGTTACACGCATGGAATGGACAAGAGGCTGTACAGCTATTTCAGAGCCATCATCCCGACATTATCCTTATGGACTTAAAAATGCCGGTAATGGATGGTTATAAAGCAACTGCCGAAATCCGCAAAGAAGATACAAATATTCCCATCATAGCCGTAACGGCTTTCGCCTTTGCCGAAGATGAAGAAAGAGTCAAGCAAAGCGGATTTAATGCTTATTTGGCGAAGCCTATCAAACCGTCGGAATTGAAGAAACTCATCAATTCTTTCATCCAAGAATGAAAGGACTGCTCTTTTGGAATAATAATTAACACGGATATATTTGCTTTATATTAATACCTTACAAAAAGGATTAATATTACAAATCGGTAAATCATATTTAAGAAATTTATACTGTAGTCGTTCTTATAGTACTTACATTTGAGCGAAATAACAAATTGTATCGATTGGTGTGGTTGAATATTGTAAATTTACTATTAACAAGAAACTACTGATTGTTTTTTTTATCTGTGCATACAGTACGGAATATAGTCAGGCACAATGGACCAAAAAGGATTCCATTCGTCTGCAAAACATATTGTCCGGCAAGGAGCAACTACAATTAAATCCGGAAGTTCAGAAAGCTTTGGAACAGGGTACTTTAATCAACTTGGATAAACCCGCAGATAAAATGCACTCAGCCCCGACCACACTCCCTATATTAAAAGACTTTTCCGAATATCTGCAAATAGAAGATACGATAAAACAGAAACGCATAGCATTCAAAGACCTTCCTCCGGCCGTACTTATGCGTTATGGTTTGGACCGGCCGCTTCCCAAACAAAAAATGATGATGAATGGTATGGTAATACGGCCTTCGGATATAATGCCTTATGCGGAACGCCCCACCGGAATCGATTTTAATTACCTTATATCTTACCCGCTCAGTAAAAATTTTCGACAAAGGGAGTATAATAAAAAGCATGCCATTGCTTATAAATCGTATAACAGTTTGCCTACTTTAGAAGTGCACAACAAACAAAAAAAGTTTCGTAAAGAACATAGAGCAACCTTACCGCTACCTTTAGTTACAATAAAAGATTCCACTAAAGTAAAGCCACTAAACAGGGATACTTTAGTAACGGATTCCATTTTAATCCGTTCTAATTAATAAACGGTAACCATTCCCACGTAAATTTTCAATTTGTAAAAATGGAATATCTTTTAAGTCGGTACGCAAACGTTTAACGGTTTGCATCAACGCATCTTTACTGGCCAAACCGTCCGGCCATACAGAATCTTTTAAAGTATCCGTAGGAATAAACTGTCCATTATTCTTCAAGAGCAAATTAAACAGTTCCTGTTTATAACCTGTCAAAACAATCTCTTGATCTTTGTAAACAAATACGCCGTTAGCCTCATCATACAGTAAATCCTCTCTCAATAAAACACCTTCTCGAGGAACTTTAGGCACAGATAAATAAGAGATTCTTTTACGTTTTCTCCAAAATATAATCCATGATATTCCGGTTATAAAAACTAAGAAAACCAAAACATATACGGGTAATGAATGAGCTATAATATATGTAATCGGTATTTTTACATATCCGGAAAGAACAATTTCTCTATCAAATCCGAAAACAACCTCTTTCAACTTCCAGGCAGAAGCATAAAAAGCCGAATCGGAAGAACTGCAGTGCTTTACTCCCATTTCTTCATAAACAACAGCCGTTTTCGCCGGTATCTTATTTTGATGAAGCGTATTACAAAAGAAGCTATCTAATACAGCGACTTTTATCGGATTTGTTCTCATCAAAAAAAGCTGAGATATGAAATACTTCTTATCTTCCGAAGAGAAATTCTGCATTTCTGCCGTTTTTTTACGTACAATCATAGTATCTCCATACTCAATAACCACATCATCGGGCGCCTTATTTTCCTGAGCAGGACCTATGGAGTAAAAAAACGGAGTCTGGGTTTCCCTGGCATCTTTATCTTTATGCAAGCATTCTTCAAACAAGTTTTGCAATTGTTCCTTAACCTCTATTTGTGCATGTGTATAACTTTCACAGACGCCCCAAACACAAAATGCGCTAATAATCAAAGCAACTGCAAGTGGTATAATATATTCCCTATGTATAAATTTCATATAATAGATCTATCAACAGGACAAATATAGCCGCAAATTCATTAATAAAAAAATAATATGATATTTAATGACAACCGATTTTCATTACCTGACAGCTATTTGTCAGGTAAAATATTTGCCCCAAACAAATAAAAAGCGGTACTTCGAAATCAACCTATTTAGGTCTGAATATTCGTCATACAAAGTGGTTTTTCATTGGCAGGGAGAAGGCATTTTCCCTGCCTTACTTTAACCGGTTGTATAATCGTTTTACTTTAAGAAAAGTGTTAAATGAAATATTTTCATATTCTATATGATCATGATTTGAATCAGAGAAAGATACCATTTCTCAATTCCCCTTCCTTTCGCTTAACGTCAGAAAACAAGACGGATTTCATTTTCAAGATTTCAATAAATCCGGATTTTATATTCATCGCTAAATCTAGAAAATTGCGCTACGGGTAAATAATTAACCCGTGGCGCGTATCTATTTCTCATCATCTATCATTAAACGAAATCCCATCCCCCGTATATTTTCTGAATAAAAAATGTAGATAGTTTGTTTTCATTGTTTAATTTATTTTACTGGTTATGAAGATACTGTATTTTTTTATATTGAGTTTAATATGGTCTCAATGTGCATTATCACAAAATTCTCTTTACAAATTGAAAACCCGGAAAATCGGAGAATGGAGTCCCGATCCAAAGCCTAATCCTAATACTCCCAAGACAAAGATAATAAACCAAATAACAAAAGATAATTCAAAGTATACTATATATATAAAAGAGTATGTTGAGGGGAAATCTCTTTACGATCCTTACGCTATATTAGGAGTATATAATGCTAATAAAAATTATAATGTACATTGGGAAATTGATCCAGATACTACTTCTAAACATCAATTAAGGATATTTTCTATTTTTCCTGATGGATCTATGGCAATTAGAGAACGTTCTTGTAATGCTGATGAATATTTTAATTATGTCTATTTTAAATATTCTAAAGATGTTGTTTACGAAAAAGAGATCCCATTAGTTTTCATCTATGAAGATGATTCAAAAGAACGAATGAATGAACAATTTGTCAATGAGTATTTAGGGAAAAACACAGTTATTGATGTTGAAAAACGAGCATTTCCTTTTTCGAAATTTCGCAGATACATTCTTATATATTATATAGCAAGTATATACAAATAATTTTACACATGAAAACAATTCATTTCTTGATACTATTTTCTTTTTTATTGGGTAGTGTATCATGTAATTCCAAATTAAGTTATGAAAATTCTTCTCTTTTACAATGGGATGATTTTTCTCATTTTTCTGAACTTCAAAGTAAGAATCTTAAATTTAGAGAACCGTTGTTACGTCCGACACGAGTGTATTGTATTAATAATACCCTCATTTTTAAGGATGATTCAGAAGATAATATTTTACATCAATATGATAGTAAAACATTACAGAAAAAAGGGAGCTTCTTTACTTTTGGAAGTGGGCCAGATGAGTTCCTGTGGATACATCATTGTCAACCACTAGACACAAATATATGGATATCTGATTTACAAAAAAGATCTATAAATCAATACGATATAAAAATGATTAATAAAATGGATTCTAATAATATTAAGGCTATAAAAAGAATCCAATTTGAAGATCACTTCAGTTCAATTACAGTTTTACCCAATGGCCATTTTATGGCAACAATAAATAATCCTAAACATAAACGAATAACTTTGTTTGATGAAAATGGTAATTTTATTAAAACAGCAGGAGAATTTCCTCCTTTTCAAAAGGAATTAACGCCTTTTGAATCGATAGAAGGTTTTTATTGTTCAATAGTACTTAGCCCCTATAAAAACTTTATCTATCTTTTTTATAAGCAGACAGATTTGATAGAACAATATGATCTTGAAGGAAATCTAATAAAAAGGATTCATGGACCAGAACATTTCTTCCCGGAAGTCAAAGAGGCATCAAAAAACGACATGACTCATGTTAGTTCAATTCCCGAGAAATCAAAAGATGCCTATTTTTGTCCGGTAGTCACTAATGATAAAATATATGTTTTATATTCGGGTGCTTATTTTGATCCTAAGCAGCCTACTTATTTAATGAAACATTTATTCGTTTTTAATAATGAGGGAACACCTATTCAACGATATCTACTTGATCAATCCATATTTTGCTTCGCCGTAAATGAGGAAACAAACAAATTGTACGGAATTAGTAATGATCCTGAATTTCATATTGTCGAATATTCTTTAAAATTCTAACATTCTATCAAGCAAATAATCCTGAATAGTTTTTTCGGGAAACCCTTCAGGGTTATTCTATTGATAATCAATAGGGATGAACGGTTGAAGGTTTTTTGTCCATAAACTAGATTTATTTGATTATAGCTTGCAAGCCTTTCGTTGACTAATTCCAGACAAAAAGGATATATGTTTTGCAATTAAAAGTCCCGTCTTAACATTCCAAAAGAGCAGACCTTTGAAGTGTTAAGACGGGACTTTGCAACTCAAAAGATAGCTCTTTTACAGGCCTGCTATAGATTTTCGGCCTGCTGCTCTTCTTTTTGTAAAGGTTTGGATTCTCCATCTATGGTAAGTTGATATCCTCTACCGCGAACATTATTTATCGCTAAACAGGGTATTGGTTTTAAGCACCCCCGCAATCTTCTAATTACTTGCGTTATACTATCACTCGGATCATGTGATTTTCCCCATAGAGCCTCTGTCATTTCCTCATAAGTAATAAAATGGTTTTCATGGGCTATAAATAATTTAAGTAAGTCCACAATCTGCTGAGTCAATTTTATTCTCTGTTCACCATATTGTAAAACAAGCTCTTGCATGTTCATCGTTACCTCTTCTGTTATTTGAATTACAGCAGACTCATGATGAAGAAGCTCATTTCCGCTAACCTTCACAATCTGTTTCGGTTTCTGAGATAGTAGCAAAACAAATATTACAATAAAAATGACACTGAGTATACTCCAAGTAAAAAAATACCCACTAGAACTCCGCAAAACAGTATACCATGTCACTTTTGCAAATGCTTGTAATATGAGTTCTTGCTCCACTCCTGTCCTGATTTGCGGAGTAGCATAAGCTACCTCATAAAAAGAAGAATCTTTATTGCTCTTATAAGTATCATCGGATGCTTTATCCGTGTAAGAAATGGAAGTCGTCACAAATATATCTTGTTTACGCAAGCGAGAGAGCAACAAACTATCCAGTCTGTTTACATTAATAGGATTTTCTTGCCTGAGAACAGACTGTAAAATATTACTATATTTTTCGTTCTCTGATTGTTTTTTTTCGATAATAGGAGCACGCTTCATTCCACGATGATCCTGAATGGTTACTGAATCTCCGGAATTCACAGGTGAGCTGTAAATATGAAACGGCAATTTTTTTTCTTCCCACCTAATAGTAAGGTCTTCAGCAATAATTTCTTGAAAGCTATCATTTATTGCAATATATACACGCTCTCGTTGCTGTATATATAGCCAATGACTTGCCAGCACAAAAAAGAAGCAGGTAATCCCAACACTCAATATCTTAAAATAGCCTTTCATCCGTTGTAAACCAAGTTTTCTAAATTTGTTTCAAATATATAAACAAAAAGCATATCCTACTCTATTTTATCAAATTAGCATATCATTTTTATGTCAGAATTCAATTATCAGAAAAATATCACCATTTTTATTTTATCACATCGTAGTTATAAACGTCTTTTGCATACAAATTATTAACTAATTGCATTATGAAAAAACAAAGTTTAAAATTAGCCTTAATTATAACAGGCTCTATAATGGGATACCTGTTTGTTACAGACGGAAGTATAGAAAGCAGAAATCTCACGTCCTTAATGTTATCAAACGTTGAAGCATTAGCATATCCGGAAGGACCAGGGAACACTTATTGTATCGGTATAGGAGACATTGACTGTTATGGAGACAAAGTAAAGTATAAATATTCCGGATACAGCTTATTTGAATAAGTAAAATGAGATATTTGATATCCATACTAATTTCCTTATCCTTATTTTCTTGTCAAAAAGATAAGAATAAGGAGATTATTGAACTAGTCAATGAATGGCAAGGAAAAGAAATTGTGTTTCCTCCTGATATGATTTTTACTCGTTATTTGATGGATACTACAGACTATCAAATAACACAAAGTGATTACAAAGTGCTTATTTATGTCGATTCCATTGGATGTGCCAGTTGTAAATTGCAGTTACCCAAATGGAAAGAATTTATCGCTCAGGTAGACTCATTAACAAACAGTCAAGTTCCTTTTCTCTTTTTTCTCCATCCGAAAGACTATAAAGAAATACGGTACATTCTAAAACGAGATGGATTTGATTTTCCTGTTTGTATAGATACAGAAGATGCACTAAATAAACAAAATAAGTTTCCTGCAAACATTACATTTCAGACTTTTCTATTGGATAAAGACAATAAAGTAGTTGTGATCGGGAATCCGGTTCACAATTTAGCGGTAAGAGATTTATATCTGAAACAACTTTTGCATGAGAAGCATATAGCTGACAATTCAATTAAAACAACAGCAGAAGTAAATATAACAGAAGTGAACTTAGGTGATATTCCTGCCAAAAAGACAAAAAAGGCCGATTTCATCGTAAAAAACACAGGAAACAGTCCTTTAGTTATTTTAGGAACCAGTACTACTTGTGGGTGTGCTGTTACAACATTTGATAAACATCCTGCTAAGCCGGGAGAGAGTCTTCATTTAACAGTAAACATGACACCGAAAGAATCCGGCATGTTTGATGAAGTTATCATGGTAAAGTGTAATACGGAAAAAACGATTCAACTAAAGATACGGGGACATGCCCAATAAAGGCAAGAAAGGGAAGAATGCCAGAGATTAGAGAACCCCAAAAGCAAACTTCCCCCATGTCCCCTTCAAAAAAAAAAGGAGGTGATGGAGCAAAAGTAAGAAGAATTCAGGAATAACAATATTTCTTATTGAAAAATTGTAGATAAAGAAATAAAGATATAATAGAATAATAAATTTAATATTTAAAGACAATGAAAAAGAAATTATTCGGTATAGCTATAGTTGCTATGATTGCAGTAGCTGCTGCATGGAATGTGAATGAGAATAAAAGTGAAGTTACACTGAGCGATATCGCATTAGATAATGTGGAAGCATTGGCAAGAAGAGAAAGTGGTTCAGATTGTATCACTGCTAATTGTTATTGGAGAGAACAAGAATGGTGTGAATATACATGTAACGGAATTTTATATTCCAGCTCTCATATGATTAATAAACATTAAATAGGTTAAACTAAAGAACTGACTAAAGTTTTTCTATTAGCCAGTTCTTATTTTTATTATTATATTATGAATAAACTACTTATTTTTTCTATGTCTATCATAATACTCTTTAGTTGCACAAACAATAAAAGGGACTATGTATTGTTGAAAATAAAAGAACCAATATCAATAAAAGGACAGGCTAAAGAATTTGAAGTTAGTCTTCCCAGTCAAATTGAATGGATTAATTCGAACCTATATCTTTTTAGAGTTAATGGATGTACTGCAAAAGTATTTGATGACATAAATGGAACAAACATCGCTGATTTTGGAAGAATGGGCCCTGGTCCTGACGAATTTATATCTCCCTATTATGGTGGTTACGACGAGGAAAATAATAAAATATACATTAGCGACATCTCATTAAATTTATTTCGGGAATACGAAATAGTGAAGCAAAATGATACATTAATATTTAAAAGATGTACATCAAAAAAAATCTTACGCGATAATCTTTCATTTCGTGCAACAATACACTTAAAAAACGGATATACAATAGGACAAACTATTGCCGGAACAAATAAACTTTTCATCCTATTCGATTCGGAAATGAAAGTTCATCATACTTTTGGAGAGAACCCTGTTAAAGGAATAGAGACAACAGATATGTATCCTTTTGCAGGACTTCTGACAGCTTATGAAAATCAGTTCGTTTTTGCAGCAATGCATTATGGTTATATTGTTAGTTATATTATTTCAGATAATGGAAATGTTACCAAATTATGGGAACATTATTTATCACGCCCATACTATGAGATGCATGCAAATAAATTTAAATGGGATAAGGAAAGAAACAGATTAGGCTTTTATGACGTCAAAATGAGCAATAAGTATATCTATACTCTTTATAGTGGAAAAAAGGATTCTCCCGATAACTATATACCCGACAATATGTTAATTTTTGACCTGAATGGAAATTTAGAACAAAACTACCTATTAGACAAACAGTCAGGACGTTTAGCAATAGCACACGACAGTATTGCTTATACCCTCTATTCAGTGCCTGATGTAGGAATTGCAAAATATCCACTCAATCATTAAGCCTTTATAGAAATATTGATATAGCTGCATTAATAAAGTCTACATTAATGAAATATTTCACATTTATAACCTGTTTTTTTTTATTATCTTGTATCCAAAAAGAAAATAAGAAGTTAAATTATGCTTTAGATTTCGCTGAAAATAATCGTGGAGAATTAGAAGTTGTTCTTAGACATTATAAAAGGGATTCTCAAAAGCTTACTGCAGCCAAATTCCTCATCAAAAATATGCCAGGTCATGCAGGTTATGATTCCACATATATCAATAAATGGCAGCCTATATATGATCAGCTATGTGCTATCTCTGAGAAATACAACTGGGAAAGAACTGGTTTATGGGCAAGAGAAACCAGAGCTTTTGGAGAAAAGTTAGAAATAAATATATTTCCCAGTCCAATGCGACAAGATATCTTGACAGTCAAGGCAGATTGGCTTATTGGGGTAATTGATCTGGCATTTAAAGCATGGCAGGAGAATGAATATACAAAGAACTCTTCTTTTGAAGATTTCTGTTCCTATATTCTTCCATATAGATTCCAAAATGGGGTGTGCTTAGATAATGCCAGACAAGTATTTTATCAACGTCATGCGGGATATTTTAGTGATAATACCAAAAACGTTCAAGAGGTGGTTGACTCATTAAGCAATCAATATAGTTTTCTCCAATATAATTTTAATGCTGCAACTGCAGTCCCTATTTACGATGTTGCAACTTTCGAGTATGTTAAAAGAGGGTTATGTGAACAGATGACATGGTATAATTGCCTGCTTTTTTCGGCATTAGGAATGGCTGTAGCTATTGATTTCGTGCCTGAGTGGGGAAATAGAAACGAATCTCACAGTTGGAATGCACTTATAGTTGATGGTAACAGTTATCCTTTTGAACCATTTTGGGATAAAGACAGATGGAAGTATAAAAGGATTTACAACAATGAGTGCTTTGATCTGGTATGGGGAAAATTCAGATTGCCCAAAGTATATCGTAACACATACGAATATCATTTTACAGGGCCTGCGGTTGATAAGCAAGTATCGCCGAATGACATTCCGGACTTATTCAAAAATCTAAGAAAGAAAGATGTATCTTCCGAATATTTTCAAACAACAGATGTTTCTTTAGAAATAACTGAACGTATTCCGGACAAAACCCCATATTGTTATTTATGTGTATATAGCTCTAGCGGTTGGATTCCGGTACAATGGGGAAAAATTGAAAAGGATAAACATGTAACTTTTAAAGATATGGGACGTGACATTGCCTATCTTCCTGCATTTTTCAAAAACGGCACGGTCATTCCAGCCGCCCCATTATTCATTTTAAAGCAGGACGGTTCGATTGAAAAACAACTATGTACAAGTTCAAAAACAGATATAACGATCAGAACTCCCAAACATTATTTATATAAGAACCTGATAGCCGATGGGAAAAAGCCGTTAAACGGAGGACGATTTACCGGTAGTAACGATCCGGAGGCTACAGAACATCAGTCGGAAAATTTATTTACTCTGACAGACAGTATTGATATGTGGACCAATGATATAAAAATATCAGGCAGAGAACCCTATAGATATATTAAATTTCTGACTCCATCAGATACAATCTCCTTATGTGAAGTTTCCTTTTTTGAACGACAAAACGGACAACTAATAGAAATTTCTAACGTAAAAGTGTCTGCAAACGCAAAAGGATTTAAAGAAGAAGAAACATTGGATATGCTTACCGATCATATATCGGCAACCGGATTTAAAGGGACTTTTCAAAATAAAAAAGAAATGAATCGAGGGATATTATTTGATCTGGGTAAGCCATGTCTTGTTGAACAGATATCTTATATACCTTATACAAAAAGCGAGGTAGTTGATTCTTCCGATTTTAGTTTATTCTATTGGGATAACGAATGGAAGCATGTAGAGACAATAAAAGGAAACAACAATTTTATAACATTTAAGCAAGTTCCACAAAATACCATGTATAAAGTTACCTCACAAAAAATCAAAGAAAGGATATTTACCTATGACCGTGGTATGATAAAATGGTACTAAGTTTTTCCAAATTATTGGCAAATACAATACAGTATTGAAGTAGTATGCCCAAAAAGAAACCTAAAGGAAAAGAATTGACTCTTGAAGAAAAACAGGAGAACAAGAAAATTTGCGGAATTAGGATTAAAGTTGAACATGCCATTCGTGGTATGAAAAATTTCTTATTGAAGAATCGTAGATAAGAAGTAAAGAAATAACAGAATAACAAATTTAATATTTAAATATCATGAAGAAAAAATTGTTTAGTATAGCAACAATTGCTATAATTGCAGTAGCTGCAGCTTGGAATTTCAATGAAAATAAAAATGATGTGACTATACATGTAACGGAACTTCATATTCCAGCTCTCATATGATTAATAAACATTAAATAGGTTAAACTAAAGAACTGACTAAAGTTTTTCTATTAGCCAGTTCTTATTTTTATTATTATTTTATGAATAAACTACTTATTTTTTTATGTCTATCATAATATTCTTTAGTTGCACAAACAACAAAAGGGACTATGTATTGTTGAAAATAAAAGAGCCAATATCAATAAAAGGACAGGCTAAAGAATTTGAAGTTAGTCTTCCCAGTCAAATTGAATGGATTAATTCGAACCTATATCTTTTTAGAGTTAATGGATGTGCTGCAAAAGTATTTGATGACATAAATGGAACAAACGTCGCTGATTTTGGAAGAATGGGCCCTGGCCCTGACGAATTTATATCTCCCTATTATGGCGGTTACGACAAAGAAAATAATAAAATATACATTAGCGACATCTCATTAAATTTATTTCGGGAATACGAAATAGTGAAACAAAATGATACATTAATATTTAAAAGATGTACATCAAAAAAATCTTACGCGATAATCTTTCATTTCGTGCAACAATACACTTAAAAAACGGATATACTGTAGCACAGGTAATTTCAGGAACTAACAAAATGTTCATTTTATTTGATTCTGACATGAAAATCCATCATACATTTGAAAGCAATCCAGTAGGAGAGGATGTAACCGTTTTACACCCTTTTTCTGGGTATTTAACAGCAAATGAAAATCAATTCACCTTTGCTGCAATGTATTATGGATATATTGTTAGTTATAATATATCAGATAATGGAGATGTAACTAAATTATGGGAACACTATTTGTCGTGTCCATATTATGAAACGAATAGAGGCCGAGTAAAATGGGATAGAGAGAGAAATAAAATGGGATTTTTTGACGTTAAAATGAATGATAAACATATTTACGCTCTTTATAGTGGAAAGAAAGACATAGATGATATCAGTAGAGTACCCAGTAATCTCTTAATTTTTGATTTGAACGGTAAATTAGAAAACAATTACTTATTAGACAAACATTTAGGACGTTTAGCAATAGCACACGACAGTATAGTTTATACAATTTATACAGAGCCTGATGTAGGAATTGCAAAATATCCACTCAATCATTAAGCCTTTATAGAAATATTGATATAGCTGCATTAATAAATTCTACATTAATGAAATATCTCATATTTATAACCCTCTTTTTTTACTATTTTAATATTCAGATGTTTAAAACTAATTAAAATAGAATAAGAATCAAGTCTTGAAAACAAGAAAAAATGAAAATAACAGCATTATTCACAATCAACGTTTTTCTGGTACTATTAGGATGTGCCTATTCAAGTCCGGATACAGATGAAGAAAGCAATCCGATACTTGTTCTCTATCAACTAAAATAGATGCTCTGACAAATCAACTGACAGGTGAAACAATAGAACATACATTTCTATTTTATTAAAGCATAAGTTATTTTGACTTGTCAGTTTTTTGTCAGTTAAGTAAATTGTCAGAATAAAAGAAACAAATTTATTTTACAATATTCACAGAAGACATAGAACTAACGATAAAATAATTATGAAAACTTCGTACAACCTATTATTTATTTACTACATTTGTAATAATTAAATCTAATATCATGAAAAGTTGCAAAGTGTTTATCATATTTTTACTCTCCGGCGTGCTGGCCTGCTCGGGAGAAAAGAAAACCACCGATATAACAGAAGAATCTGTTGAGACAGTCTTACCTGATGAAACAAATAAGGTCACTATCATGACCTTACAAACTACAGATTTCAATCATGAATTAATAAGTAACGGTAAATTATCCGCCCGAATGTATGTGGACTTGAAATTCGAGTCTGCCGAACCCATCGCTTCTATCTTTGTAAAGAATGGAGAACGGGTAACCAAAGGACAAAAGTTAGCCGAACTATCAAAATTCCGTTTAGCCAATAAAACAGCGCAAGCCAAAAACTCATTGGAACAGGCAAAACTGGAACTGCAAGACGTATTAATCGGGCAAGGGTATAAATTGGAAGATTCTGCGAAAGTTCCTGCAGCAACAATGCAATTAGTTAAAGTAAAAAGCGGATATGCCCAAAGCCTTGCACAATATGAGCTGGCTAAATTTGAAGAACAGAACGCAACTCTCATAGCACCTTTTGATGGGGTTGTTGCCAATTTATTTGCTAAACCTTTCAATACGGCATCCAGTTCCGATGTATTCTGTACCATTATAAACCAAGGAACGCTAGAAGCCTCTTTTACCGTATTGGAAAGTGAGCTTCCTCTGATAAAAGTGGGCGACCGGGTAGAAGTTTCCCCTTTTGCCTCCCCTGAAAATAAGGTAGAAGGACGTATCTCCGAAATAAATCCTTTAGTAGACGAAAACGGAATGGTAAAAATAAAGGCCGCAGTTACGGAGAAAGGCAAGTTGTTTGAAGGTATGAATGTACGTGTAAGCGTTCATCGTTCCCTTGGAAAACAATTGGTTATTCCTAAAGAGGCTCTCGTTCTTCGTTCGGGCAAACAAGTAGTATTTACTCTGGTAGAAGGTAAAGCTTACTGGAATTATGTACAGACCGGTCTGGAAAACGCAAATAGTTACACCATTGTAGATGGATTAAAAGAAGGCGATATTGTAATAACAAGTGGCAATATCAATCTGGCACATGAAGCTCCTGTTTCTGTAATTGAAAAATTATGATTAAATTCCTGCTCCAACGACCTATCGCCGTATTAATGGCTTTTACGGCTTGTTTTATCATCGGATTGGTGACTTATTTTACCATACCCGTCTCTTTGTTACCGGATATTGCCATCCCTGAAATCACAGTACAAGTTACCGGACAGAATACTTCGGCCCGGGAACTGGAGAATACAGTTGTGAAACCGATCCGTTTGCAACTTATGCAAGTAGCCGGGTTGAAAGATATACACAGTGAGACAAGGGACGGAGCAGGTATTGTACGGCTAAATTTTGATTTCGGTACAAACACGGATCTTGCTTTCATTGAAGTAAACGAAAAGATCGATGCAGCGATGAATTATCTGCCCAAAGAGGTAGAACGTCCCAGAGTAATTAAAGCCAGCGCAACAGACATACCGGTATTTTACCTTAACCTCACTTTAAAAAGTGACAAAGGACAAGAAAACGAAGCGGCATTTCTTGACCTTTGCCAGTTTGCCGAAACTGTTATAAAAAGACGTATAGAACAATTGCCGGAGGTTGCTATGGTAGACATAACCGGAATGTTGAAACGGCAGGTACAAATTGTTCCAGATATGAAATTGCTGGAAATGGCAAACATTACATTAAATGAACTTGAAACGGCATTAAACTCTAATAATATCGAACCGGGAAGCATGATTGTCCGCGACGGTTATTATGAATACAATATCAAATTTTCTACATTATTACGAACTCCGGAAGATGTACAAAACATATATATTCGCAAAAACGGACGTATCTTTCAGCTAAAAGACATTGCTCGTATCGCAATCGTACCGGAGAAAGAAACCGGGTTATCGTTAGCAGGAAACAAAAGAGCAGTTAGCCTTGCCATCATTAAGCAGTCTGATGAGAATATGGACAATATGAAAGAAGCGCTTAATGAAGTGACTGATTATTTCGCTTCCGTATATCCGGATATTGAGTTTAGCGTTACGCGAAATCAAACAGAATTGCTGGATTATACCATCTCTAACCTAAAGCAGAACCTGTCGCTCGGATTCCTTTTTATTTGTATCGTTGCCATCTTATTCCTTGGAGACGTAAAAAGTCCGGCCGTTATCGGATTAAGTATGGTAGTCAGCATCATTATCAGTTTTCTGTTCTTTTATCTATGTAACATGTCACTCAACATCATTTCCCTTTCAGGATTAATTCTGGCTCTAGGTATGATGATAGACAGTTCCATTATCGTAACGGAAAATATCGTACAATACAGGGCAAAAGGATTTTCTTTGGAGGATGCTTGCATTAAAGGGACCTCCGAAGTAATCACTCCTATGTTAAGTTCTACGTTTACTACTATTGCCGTATTTGTTCCGTTGGTGTTTATGAGTGGTATAGCCGGTGCAATCTTTTACGACCAGGCTTTTGCCGTAACAGTGGGGTTAATGGTTTCTTACTTCACCGGCATTATGCTTCTCCCTGTACTTTATAAACTGGTATATAGCATACCGGAAATAAAACATTCATGGATAAATCTGAAAATTAATAATCTGATAAAGGC
The DNA here is from genome assembly GCF_900186615.1 of Parabacteroides bouchesdurhonensis. Lineage (GTDB taxonomy): Bacteria > Bacteroidota > Bacteroidia > Bacteroidales > Tannerellaceae > Parabacteroides > Parabacteroides bouchesdurhonensis. Next base: position 1,717,949 of record NZ_LT896588.1, on the reverse strand, counting down.
GCATACTTTAGACCGTTTTTATGACGGAGGTGTCGATTTTATTTTTAGACACAAAAAACCGACACTTATATTTGTAGCCATTACTCTACCCCTTTGCGCATACCTGTTTTATGCAATACCTAAAAGCAGGATGCCGGAAATAGATCAGAACGAGCTGATAATGCATATCGAATGGGGTGAAAATATCCATGTTGATGAAAACAGAGAAAGAGTAAACTCCATCTTTGCCGAAGCTGATAAAACCGGAGCTTTATATACAGCCTATATAGGACAACAACAGTTTTTGCTGAACAGAGACAGAGAACTATCCGTTTCGGAAGCTGAATTATACTTCAAGACACCTAAAACTGACGATATTGCCCCTTTGCAATCAAGTATTCAACAAAAAGTAAAGCAAGCATATCCAAACGCAGTTGTATCTTTCTCTCCTCCTGAAACTGTTTTTGAAAAGTTATTTGTCACCGGAGAAGCCGATATTGTTGCCGAATTATATACACGCAATAAAGCGGAAGCTCCTGAAGCCATCACTTTAAGAAAACTGGAAAAAGACATTATTGCAAATACCGGAGAAAGTCCGGTAGGTGTCGCGTTTGACGACCAGTTGAATATTTCAATTGACCGGCAGAAACTTCTTTTATATAATGTAGACTACAATGAAGTATACAGAATATTGAAAACCGCTTTTAAAGAAAATGAGGTAACCACCCTCCGTTCTTATCAGCAATATCTGCCGATAACTTTAGCCGGTAAAGAACAAACGATCAATCAAGTATTGGAGAATACTCTTATACGAACAACACCGGAAAATGATAAAGAGAAAGTGCAATACATCCCTCTGCAATCATTGGTTCGTGTAACACAAGGTGAAGACCTAAAGACAATTACAGCGGGAAAGAACGGAGAGTACATTCCATTTAGCTTTTATGATGTAAAAAACGAAGAGAAGTTAATGAATAACATCAAAGCAAGTATCACCGACTGGGATCTGGACTTCTCCGGCAGTTTTTTCTCCAATAAACAGATGCTTAATGAGTTGGTTGTTATCTTGTTTATCTCTATCCTGCTGATGTATTTTATTCTGGCCGCCCAGTTTGAAAGTTTCCTCCAGCCGCTGATCGTACTATTGGAAATTCCTATTGACGTAGCTGCTTCGTTATTAGTACTCTGGATATGCGGGCACACTTTAAACCTGATGAGTGCTATTGGCATTGTTGTAACATGCGGTATTATTATTAATGACTCCATTTTAAAGTTGGACGCAATCAATGAACTCCGTAAAGAAGGAATACCGCTTATGGAAGCCATACATGAAGCCGGGAGAAGACGCCTCCGTCCTATTATTATGACATCTCTTACCACGATATTCGGAATGGTTCCTTTGCTGTTCTCTTTTGATATGGGAAGCGAATTACAGAAACCTCTTTCCATTGCCATGATTTCAGCCATGTTTATAGGTACAGCCGTCAGCTTGTTTGTGATTCCGCTGGTATATTGGTTCATTTACCGAAAACACGCATAAGAGTAAAACAAACAGAATATGAATTTATAGATATTGCGATATGAAACTTCTGACTATAATATTCTCGTTCTCCCTGGTAACAGTAAGCAGTACTGTTGCCCAACCACTGGTTCTTTCTCTTGAGAAAACTATCCAGATAGCCGCCGACAGTTCCTTGGAAGCTTTCCGGACAAAGAATATGTATCTTGCCGGATATTGGGAATTCCGGACTTATAAGGCCGACCGCTTGCCAAGTCTTACCTTGAACCTGACTCCCGCCCAATATTACCGGGACATCACCAAGAGATATGATTCGGAAAATGATATTGATGTATATCGTAAACAACAATCCTTCTATTCCGGTGGCGGACTGGAAGTAATGCAAAATTTCGATCTGTTAGGCGGAAATTTCTTTCTTCGCTCCGATTTGGGTTATATGCGTAATTTTGGAGACAATACATACACCCAATTTACAAGCGTACCCATACAAATTGGTTACACTCAAAATCTGATAGGTTATAATCCCTTCCGTTGGGAACGAAAAATCGAACCGCTGAAATATGAAAAGGTAAAGAAAGAATTTCTCTATAACCGGGAAGCAATAAGCGAACAGGCAACCACTTACTTCTTTGCTTTAGCCATGGCACAAGCAGAGTTCGATTTAGCCAAAGAAAACGTCCGATCAACCGATACTTTATATCAAACCGGATTGCAACGTCATAAAATAGCATCTATCAGCCAAGCTGATTTATTGACTTTAAAGCTGGATGCCGTAAATGCCCGTAATACTTTACAAAATGCAGATATTGCTCTAAAACGAGCCATGTTCAGCCTTGCGTCTTACCTGAATCTGGATAAAAACACGCAAATACGTTTGCGTTTACCGGGACGTCCTCAAGATTTAAATGTATCGGCAGAGATGGCATTAATAACGGCCCGAGAGAACAATCCTCTATTTTTAGAATTCAGGCAAACCATTTTAGAAGCGGAACAACAAGTAGATAAAACAAAAAAAGAAACCTTATTTAATGCATCTTTAAGCGCCAGTGTAGGTTTTAACCAAGTAGCAAATAATTTCAAAGACGCCTACAGAGATCCGTTGCAACAAGATATGGTTTCTATATCCTTATCTATCCCTCTAATAGATTGGGGTGTGAGAAAAGGAAAACATAACGTAGCTAAAAACAACCTGAACGTAGCCCAGATAAAAGCCCGCCAGGATGAACAAACTGTAGAAGAAGACGTTATCATGACCGTTGGAGATTTCAACATACAGCAAAATCTGATAGCCAGTGCAGAAGAGGCTTTAGATTTAGCCATTACTGCCTACGCAGAAACAAAACAACGCTTCATGATTGGAAAAGCAGACATTAATAGCCTGACTCTTTCGTTAAACCGTCAGCAAGAGGCACAGCGTAATTATATTTCAGCTTTACAAAACTATTGGTTAAGCTATTACAAAATACGCAAACTGACTTTGCATGACTTCGAAACGGGAATCAGTCTTAGCGACGAATTTGATTATAGCCATTACATGAAATGAGTGCTTCACCCAAAATATCTTCTTTTACCATCATTGTCACCTTCCTTTGCGTGGCACTGGCCGGGATCGCTTTTATACCGCTACTGCCGATAAAGCTATCTCCGTCACGTACTTTGCCCAAGCTTAGTATCAGCTATAATATGCCTAATAACTCAGCCCGCGTCATCGAAATGGAAGTTACCTCACGCCTGGAAGCAATGTTGGCACGCATAAAAGGGATAAAAGAAATATCGTCCACTTCCGGAAACGGCTGGGGATACATCACTCTAGAACTTGATAAACATACAAATATAGACGCAGCCCGTTTTGAGGCTTCTACCATTATCCGTCAAACATGGCCCAGTTTGCCAAATGGACTAAGTTATCCGATTCTGGAAATGAGCAGGCCGGACGATAAAGAATCACGGCCCTTTATGAGCTATACTTTAAATGCCGCCGCCACACCCATTTTCATACAACGATTCGCGGAAGATCAGATTAAGCCCCGTTTATCCGGAATTTCCGGTATTTACAGAATTGACGTTACCGGTGCTACCCCTATGGAATGGAGATTAGAATATGATAGCCGTCAACTCAACCTTTTAGGCATTTCTTTAGAAGACCTGCAAACAGCCATCAGTCAATATTATAAAAAAGAATTTCTAGGTACAGCCAACATACAAACAGAAGTAGTCTCTTCACCGGAGTCCGTCGACTGGATTCGACTGGCGCTAATACCGGAAAATGGTCAGGAATCTTTTGAGCCTTCTCTTATTACTGTAAAAAATAAAGATGGGAAACTGATACGGCTTGACCAATTGATTAAAGTAACAAGACAAGAAGAAACACCCCAAGGTTACTACCGGATTAACGGTTTAAACTCTATTTATCTTTCCATTAAAGCAGAAGAAACAGCCAACCAGCTTCAACTGGCAAAGAAAGTAAAGGCGGAAATGGATCATATCCGGACATTACTTCCAGCCGGTTATGAGATACATACCAGTTATGACGCTACAGAATTCATTCAGCAAGAACTAAATAAAATCTATTTACGTACGGGACTAACAATCCTTATATTGCTAATTTTCGTTTTATTAATTACACGAAATATCCGGTATTTATTCCTTATTATCATTAGCTTGAGTGTAAACCTCTGCATTGCGGTTATACTCTATTATCTGCTCGGTTTGGAAATGCAGTTATACTCTTTGGCCGGCATCACTATTTCGCTCAGTCTGGTTATAGACAATACGATTGTTATGACCGACCATATACGTAACCGTCATAATAAGAAGGCCTTTCTTTCCATTCTGGCAGCTACATTAACAACAATGGGAGCGCTGGTTATTATCTTTTTCCTGGATGAGAAAATACGGCTTAACTTGCAAGATTTTGCCGCTGTCGTGATTATTAATCTTGCCGTATCACTATTCATAGCCTTATTCCTTGTTCCGGCTTTAATCGATAAAATGGGATTAAGTGAAAAATACATTGTTCGAAAACTAAATAAACCGGCAAAGAAAAACTCATTCCTTACCAAACTAAATAGAGGAATAAAACGATTCCCGATTTATTTTTCACGATATTATCAATGGCAAATCAACTTTTTATGCCGATGGAAAAAATTAGCTTGCCTGATATTGCTCTTAGCTTTCGGGTTACCTATATTTTTATTACCTGACAAAATAGAACTGGATGGGAAAAAGAGTTATTCCAGAACCGATTCTCTTTTAATTGAAACTTACAATAAGGCTGTATCCAACGATATATATAAAGAGAATATCAAGCCCGTCATTGACAAAGCATTGGGAGGAACACTTCGTCTATTCATACAGAAAGTATATGAAGGAAGTTACTTTACCCGCAATGACGAAACTGTATTATACGTAAGCGCATCTTTACCCAACGGAACTACATTAGAACAAACCAACCATTTTATCAAACGGATGGAAACGTATTTGAGTGGTTTTAAAGAGATACGTCAGTTCCAAACAAACATTTACAGTGCCCGGCAAGCGAGTATCAATGTATATTTTACCCGTGAAAGCGAGCGTAGCGGATTTCCCTATATACTCAAAAGCCGTATTATCAGCAAAGCGCTTGAACTGGGAGGCGGAAGTTGGTCCGTATGGGGATTACAGGATCAAGGATTCAGTAACGATGTTCGCGAAAATGCAGGCTCATTCCGTATCGAGATGTTTGGATACAATTACGATGAACTTTACGAATGGGCAGAAAAACTAAAAGCCCGGCTGTTGACTTACCGTCGTATTAAAGAGGTTCTTATCAATTCGGAATTCTCCTGGTGGAGAGACGACTATCAGGAATTTTATTTCAATCTGAATAAAGTGAGAATGGCACAAGAAGATATTCTTCCGATTAAATTGTTTGCCTCCCTAAATCCTGTATTCGGGAAAAACATATACAGCGGAACAATTGTCGTCGATAATGAAATGGAAAAACTAAAGCTCTCTTCTCGCCAATCCAAAGAGTATGATATATGGAGTATGCAATATATACCACAAGAAATTAATGGTAAAGCATATAAACTATCTGAACTTGCTACCGTAGGAAAAGGACAGATGCCTCCAAAAGTAGCAAAAGTAAACCAGCAATACCGTCTTTGCCTGCAATATGAATATATAGGAGCATCCAACCAAGGAAACAAAATACAAGAACGCGAGTTGAAAGAATTCAATAATCAGCTTCCTATGGGCTATACGGCTCAATCAAACTCTAATTACTGGTATTGGGGGAAAAAGGATAATAAGCAATATTTGTTGTTACTTCTGATTATTGTAATTATCTTCTTTACCACCAGTATATTGTTCAATTCATTGAAACAACCGCTAGCGGTAATTTTTGTAATTCCTATTTCTTATATAGGAGTATTCCTTACATTCTACTGGTTTAAACTCAACTTTGACCAGGGAGGATTTGCTTCATTTGTTCTGTTATGCGGTATTACAGTCAATGCCAGTATCTATATATTAAATGAGTATAACCAGTTACGCATTAATAATCCACTCATTTCTCCTTACCGGGCATATTTGAAAGCATGGAATGCAAAAATCACTCCAATCTTCCTCACCGTCATTTCTACTATTCTGGGATTTATCCCATTCATGTTAGGAACCGACAAAGAAGCATTTTGGTTTCCACTGGCAGCAGGAACAATAGGAGGATTGGTTATGTCGGTTATAGGAATCTTTTTCTATCTGCCTCTTTTCACATTAAAAGCACAACCCCGTAAGAAGAAATAAGATTTCTCTTTTCAATATTTGTTGTTAATAAAACAAACGACTATCTTTGCCGAAATTTCAAAGAAAGAGTTTCTATGATAAATAAGACACATAAGGACAATCCGAAGTTCTTTTCCGGTTACATGTCGGACAATGAAATTCATTTCTTTAATTTACAGGATTATAATTTGTTTATATAGGATGCGTTAGTTATTTTTACTAACGCATTTTTTTTGTATCCTGACAAATATATTTTGACGATAACATTCTAAAAAATCAATAATAAAAAACAACCCAAATGAGTATGTCTAAAAGTGGAATCAAAAAGGTGATTGTTCTGGGCTCGGGTGCCCTGAAGATCGGGCAGGCCGGAGAATTTGATTATTCTGGCTCACAAGCATTAAAGGCTCTGAAAGAAGAAGGTATCAGTACCGTATTGCTTAATCCGAACATTGCAACTATTCAAACATCGGAAGGTGTGGCTGATAAGGTATATTTCCTGCCTATTACCCCCTACTTTGTTGAAGAAGTTATCAAAAAAGAACAACCGGATGGAATCCTGCTGGCCTTTGGTGGTCAGACAGCCTTGAACTGCGGAACAAAACTTTATACCAGTGGGACACTTGCCAAATATGGTGTAAAAGTATTAGGTACTTCCGTTGAAGCAATTATGTACACGGAAGACCGCGACTTGTTCGTTAAGAAACTGAATGAAATAGAAGTAAAAACTCCTATCAGTCAGGCTGTAGAAAGTATGGAAGACGCAGTAGCAGCCGCTTATAAAATCGGATTTCCCGTTATGATCCGTTCTGCCTATGCTTTAGGCGGTATGGGCAGCGGAATCTGTAAAGATGAAGCAGAACTACGGACATTGGCGGAAAGTGCATTTGCTTATTCTTCTCAAATCCTGGTTGAAGAATCTTTAAAAGGCTGGAAAGAAATAGAATTTGAAGTAATCCGTGATAAGAACGACCACTGCTTTACAGTAGTAAGCATGGAAAACGTGGATCCGCTGGGTGTACATACCGGTGAAAGTATTGTAGTGGCGCCAACTTGTTCCCTGACAGAAAAAGAATTGGACTTGCTGAAAGAACTTTCTACAAAGACAATCCGTCATTTAGGAATTGTTGGTGAATGTAACATACAATATGCTTTTAACTCAGAAACTTGCGATTACCGTGTCATTGAAGTGAACGCCCGTCTTAGCCGATCTTCCGCATTGGCATCTAAGGCCAGCGGTTATCCGTTGGCATTTGTTGCTGCAAAATTAGCTTTAGGGTACGGATTAGATGAAATTGGTGAAATGGACACATCCAACTCTGCCTATAAAGCACCGGAAGTAGACTACATGATTGTAAAGATTCCACGTTGGGACTTAACTAAGTTTGTAGGTGTCAGCCGCCAGATTGGTTCCAGCATGAAATCGGTAGGAGAAATCATGTCTATCGGTAAGAGCTTCGAGGAAATCATGCAAAAAGGCCTTCGTATGATCGGTCAGGGCATGCACGGCTTTGTTGGTAATAACGATCTTACATTTGATAATATTGAAGACGAATTAGCAAACCCGACCGACCTGCGTATTTTTGCCGTAGCACAGGCTTTTGAACAAGGCTACAGCGTAGACCGCATCTACGAACTAAGCAAAATTAATCCCTGGTTCCTGAACAAACTGAAAAACATTGTTGATTACAGCAATATACTGAAAGGCTACAACAAGATAGAAGACCTTCCCGAAGATGTATTGAGAGAAGCAAAAAAACTGGGATTCTCAGACTTCCAGATTGCCCGTTTTGTAGAAGAGCCGGAAGGAAATATGGAAAAAGAGAATATCCGCGTACGCAATTTGCGTAAAAAGATGAATATTCTTCCAAGTGTAAAACGGATCAATACAATTGCATCCGAACATCCGGAACTGACAAACTACCTGTATATGACCTATGACGGTAGTGAACACGACATTCCTTATTACAAAAATGATAAGAACGTTATCATTCTTGGCTCAGGGGCTTACCGCATCGGTTCATCCGTTGAATTTGACTGGTGTTCGGTTAATGCTGCACAAACAGCCCGGAAATTGGGATACAAGTCAATTATGATTAACTACAACCCGGAAACCGTATCCACAGACTACGATATGTGCGACCGCCTGTATTTCGATGAATTATCATTCGAGCGTGTACTGGATGTCATTGACTTGGAACTGCCGAAAGGGGTAATAGTCTCTGTGGGAGGACAAATACCAAACAACCTCGCCATGAAGCTCTACCGTCAGAATATACCGGTACTGGGAACTTCTCCGCTATCTATAGACCGTGCAGAAAACCGTCATAAATTCTCTGCAATGCTGGATACGTTAGGTATTGACCAGCCACGTTGGGCTGAACTTACCAGTATGGACGAAATAGACGACTTTATTGAAAAAGTTGGTTTCCCGATCTTGATTCGTCCGTCATACGTCCTCTCAGGAGCAGCCATGAATGTTTGCCATTCTAAAGAACAAATGATCGAATTCCTGGACCTGGCAGCAAAGGTTTCCAAAGAATATCCGGTTGTTGTATCCGAATTCCTTCAAGGTGCCAAAGAGATTGAGTTCGATGCAGTAGCACTGAATGGCGAAGTAGTTGAATATGCAATTTCCGAACATATAGAGTTCGCAGGCGTTCACTCCGGTGATGCGACGTTGGTATTCCCAGCGCAGAAAATCTACTTTGAAACAGCACGTCGCATTAAGAAAATAAGCAAAATGATAGCGAAGGAGCTAAACATCAGCGGGCCTTTCAATATACAATATCTGGCAAAGAACAACGATGTAAAAGTAATTGAATGTAACTTGCGCGCTTCACGCAGTTTCCCGTTCGTATCGAAAGTTCTGAAACGTAACTTCATCGAGACAGCTACGCGTATCATGCTGGATGCTCCATATGCCAAACCGGATAAGAGCGCATTCGACATTGACTGGATCGGCGTAAAAGCATCCCAGTTCTCTTTTGCCCGCCTGCACAAAGCCGACCCAGTTTTAGGCGTAGACATGAGTTCTACCGGCGAAGTTGGATGTATTGGCGACGACTTCGATGAGGCTTTGCTTTCCGCCATGATTGCTGTGGGCAACAACATCCCGAAAAAGAATATTCTGGTATCTTCCGGTGCTGCAAAAAGCAAAGTTGACTTGTTAGAACCTTGTCGTATGCTGGCGGATAAAGGATACACAATCTATGGGACACATGGTACAGCCAAATTCTTGAACGACAATGGTATCAAAGCCATAGGGGTATGCTGGCCAGATGAAAACGGGGCTTTAAACATCATGGATATGTTCAGTAAGCATACGTTCGAATTAGTAGTAAATATTCCAAAAGATCATAGTAAACGAGAACTTACCAACGGATATAAAATACGTCGTGCTGCTATCGACCATAACGTACCATTAATTACAAACGCCCGTCTGGCAAGCGCATTTATCAGCGCATTCTGTAATATGAAAATAGAAGATATACAGATTAAGAGCTGGCAGGAATATAAATAATAAGAATTTTCTTATATTTGTAATCATATTTATGTAGAGACAAGGAAAATCCTTGTCTCTACTGTTTTCCAACATCGATAACCATGTTTAAACTACCGTTGACAATACTCTTCACCCTATTGACAACCATTGCAGTATATGCATCGGTAGTTCCTCCGTCCATACTTATTCAAAATTACAATGTAGACGACTATAAAGCCAGTTGTCAGAACTGGGCACTTTCCGTATCCAACAACGGTATTTTATATGTTGCCAATAATTCGGGATTACTTGCTTTCGACGGGAACACATGGAGACTCTATCCTCTGCCGGACAACTCGGTTATAACCGGTCTTACCTATTTTGAAGATAAAATATATACCCGTACGGAAAATAACACCTACGGATATTGGACACCTGACAATTTCGGTAAACTTATATATCATCCGATTAACGAACTTCCAAACGGAGTAGGTTTTACTCGTGACACGGCTCCCTATCCATTACCGGAAGAAATACTGAAGGCACACCCTACAGCTTATGCGACTATAGATGACCTGCATTTTATAGGTACTGAAACAGACGGACTGTACATCACAGATCAAGAAAAAAACATCTTATTACATTTACATCACAGAAACCAATTACAAGATAATCTGGTACGTGCCATCTGTGTACAGGATAAAAAACTTATTTGGCTGGCTTTGGATAACGGACTTGCCAAGATTGAACTAAATCCGTCTATCGTTTTACTGGGAGAAAGAAGTTTAATTGGAAAACTGCAAAATGTAGCTCTCCATGATGATGAACTTTATATACAGACAAATAAAGGATATTTTAAACGTACCTTACAATCCAATGACAAGTTTCAAGCTATAACACAACAGGAAGCCCTGCCCTTTCTCATCAAAAACAAGAATTCGGAAGAAATATCAGATGTCAACGAATTATTCAGGAACGCAAAAGATTTAGGCGAATTTGCCAATGCCAAGTCTATTTATCCCGCTCCCGATAATTTATATTGGCTTATTCATGGCAATGAGGCCGGTTTATTTCACCGGGAAGGAAAGGCAGGAACAATGAAATGCCGTATTCTGTTCGACAATTATCACTTGAATCTGGTAACGCGCGGACAAGAAATATTTCCACTCACCGGCTCACTGTTCATTGTATCAACCATGCAAGGCATTCTTCTGGCAGATACTCGCCGGTTGATAGAATCCAATCTGGGGAATCCATCACTACGTTTCACACAAATCGACTATGCAGACAACGATAGTATATATAATCTTCCGCTAAATAATACAAAAAGTATATCCCTCCCTCACGATTTCAAGGAAATGAATGTATACATAGGCAGCTCTATTTTTACCCAGAATAACCAAATCAGTTATAAAATAGATGGTGTTTCCTCTAAATGGTCTCCCTGGCAAAAAGACGGAAAGATATCTTTTCTACAATTGCCGGAAGGCACGTATGAATTGAAAGTAAGAAAGTACGTAATAAAAGGCCCTTACCCGGAACTGTCTTTAATTATCACAGTACGTCCCCCATGGTATAACAGCATCTGGGCTTACATAGCATATATACTTTTAATCTGGATTACAATCCAACTGGGACTTCATTACTACCTCAAAAGCCTGCGTAAAGAAGAACAAGACAAAATAAATGCGGAAAGATTAGCCGAACAACAAAGAATGCATCAAGTTAAGAACGAAATGTTAGAAGCAGAATTACAAGATAAAAAAAACGAGCTTACATTACAAACATCCGCTTTAGTAAAAAAGAACCAATCCATGCAAACCTTGCTGGAAGAACTGGATAAACAAAAAGAAAGTTTGGGCGACCGCTACCCCAATAAGATGTATAATCGTCTGCGTTCACTAATAGAGGAAACTCTAAACGATCAAGACAGTTGGATAATTTTCGAAAATTATTTCAACAGCGCTCATCAAAACTTCACCAACCGTCTGCGTCAGCAATATTCCGATATTACGGTTGGCGACCTTCGGATCTGTTGTTTTTTACGGATGAATCTTTCTACCAAAGAGATTGCATCATTGCTAAACATTTCAATCAGGGCGGTAGAACTCCGCCGTTATCGCTTAAGAAAACGCTTAGGATTACCCGGCGACACGAATTTAGTTGATTTTCTAATAGGCTTTTAGTCTTCATTTTCTCAAAAAATCATTTTCTTATACACCTATAAAACAACATATTATAAACATAAAGAAATAAGATGAGAAAACATTGTTGTATTCTCTCATCTCTAAAAAAGCACCTGTGAAAGCAGTGTTGTAGTACTTTTTCTTGACGTATCGTATAATTATAGTTTCTTTGTTCCTGATAATTATTAATTCGTATTATGATGAAACACCACGAAATGGAGAAACAATTAGATGAATTAGAAAAACATGGCGTGAATCGCCGTCACTTCTTAAAATTAATGGCCGCTGCCGGTCTTCTTACAACAATCAGTACACCAAAAGCAAAAGCATTTTCCAGTAACGCAAAAGGGAAAATAGTCATTATAGGAGGAGGAGCTGCAGGAATCAGCATGGCTTCCCGCTTACTTAATTGGTTGAAAGAACCGGATATCACGTTGATCGATCCCAGCAGTCGCCAATTCTACCAACCCGGTTTTACTTTAATAGCATCGGGGGTATATGAACCTAATGATGTATGGAAAAAACAGGAAGACTGTATGCCGAAAGGGGTTAAATGGGTAAAAGATTCAGTTACTGCTGTAGATCCGGTTTGGAATCAGGTAACGACCACAAACAACGGGAAAATCCCATACGACTTCCTGGTTCTGGTTCCGGGTGTACAAACAAATTGGGAAAAAGTAGAAGGTATCACCCACGATACATTAGGTCTGGGTAATGCGCATTCAATTTATGACTTTGAAGGTGCACAAAAGACTTGGAAAGCTTTGCAGGAATTTTCAAAAACAGGAGGAAGAGGTCTTTACACCGACACTTATACAAAACATAAATGCGGGGGTGCTCCTAAAAAAATATGCCTGCTTACAGAAGATTACACCCGTAAGCACGGAACACGCGACAAAATAGATCTAAATTACTATACAGCCTCACATGAGCTATATGATATACCTTATTTTACAAAACGTTTGTTGGAAATTTATGATGAACGTAATATTCCAATCAATCTAAACATACGGTTAAAAGGGGTAGACACCAGTGCTAAACAAGCTCATTTTGAAAAAATAGAAACCCGTGGGGATGAGAAAATTGTCACTCCTCTTATAGAAGATTACGATTTTCTGCATTTTACTCCACCAATGTCCGCTCCCGACTTTGTTCGTGAAGCCGGTCTGGGTTGGACCGAAGGAAAACTGGCGGCAGATGCTTGGGTAATGGTAGATAAAACAACATTGGTTCATCAAAAATATCCGAATATCGTTTCCTTAGGAGACGTAGCCGGCATTCCAACCAGCAAAACTTCTGCAGCCGTACGCAAACAAGTTCCTATTGCTGCTAAAAATCTGATTAGCCTGATGGAAGGCAAAGAGCCCACAGAGAAATATAACGGATATGCCGCTTGCCCGATTGTGACAGATTACGGACATGTATTGCTTTGCGAATTCGATTATAATAAGAATCCGGACGTATCATTCCCGTTCTCGTTATTGGATACATCCAAAGAACAATGGGCCGCATGGATATTAAAAGTTTACTTTTTAAAACCTATGTATTTTTACGGCATGCTGAACGGTTACGCATAAGAAAAAAACTCCCTGTACTATTAAACGCCAAACTATAAATTCCCGGTTTCAGGTCATGAAATCGGGAATTTAGTTTTTATACGGTCACTCTTCATAACCATACAATCTTATCCATATAAGATCAGCAAAAAAAAGAGCTGACCTTTGCAACTAAAAGTCCCGTCTTAACATTTCAAAAGAGCTAACTTTTGAAGTGTTAAGACGAGACTTTTATATTCAAAAGATATATCCTTTAAATCCTCAATATTATTCCGTTAATTTTTTATAATAACGGGGCGTGTAATCCGGCAATAATTCCGGATGAAACACCCATACCAAGTCTTTCAACAGATAATCTGGGCGCATCGGAAACTCCTCATAATAAGGGACAAAAGCGGTGTTACAAGCATAGACACGTTTGTTCTTAAACGCATCAAAATTTTCATACGGAACGTATTCGGTACGTAAAGTAGTATAAGTCATATCAGCGGACTGATTATACTTTATTAACCATATATCCGCATGAATCGCCTTATCGAGTACCGTTTCGAAGGCGAGTGGAGTACTTCCCGCCCCCGAAAGATCGGCAAACATATAGTCTGCTCCGGCATCTTTAAAGAAGTGCGCCATATAACTGCCACCTCCCGGAACATGCCAGGAAGAGCCAAAACGCTTTTCCGAAAAGACAGTAGGACGATGTTCCACACCTTCGGCCAACTTAACCAGAGATAGATAATTTGACTCCGTCGCACGGAATATGGAATCTGCCAGTTCCTCACGTCCTAACAGTAAACCATATAAACGCAACCATTCGGCACGTCCCAACGGAGTTGCTTCCATATAATCCGCACATTCCAGAATAGGAATTCCCAGTTTTTCGGCAGGGCCATATCCCGCATTACGAAATGGGGAGGCAAGAATTACTTCCGCTCCAATATCTACCATTTTCTCAATATTCGGTGCTGTAGCTTCTCCTAAATCGGCAATCACTCCCTTGTCTAGCAACTCGCGAATAACAGGTGTGTCCATATAACGAGACTCGCAAGCTCCCACAATATTATCTGCAGCTTGCAAAAGTTCAACAATAGAACTATGTACCGAATTATAGACTACGATATTCCGCAAAGGAGTACGAACAACCGTGCCTTTAGGCATACCTGCGGGAATATCTTTATTCCGGTCTACCAGCAAATACCGTTGCAGGATACGCGTCATATCCCAGGGATCATGTATTTCGGCAACAATATAATCGCTATGCCGTTCTATAGTATATCCTTTGGAATACTGGATATTATCAACAGAAACCGGAACATTACCCGCCTGCTTTTTAGACTGCGTACATGATACGGCAGTCCAAAAAACAAATAGAAGAGATATAATTTGTTTCATTAAATATCGTTCTATTTTTACTTATCAACCATAAAAACGAAATCGGAAGGATAAGGTGCTGTTTCAAATTGTGTTTTCAACTTACCTTCTGCCGTGAATACATAAACATCGCCATTATTCGTCTTATTACTCTTCGCTACATAAATATCTCCCCTTAAAGGATCGATACCAATACCGTTTGGAGAATCTATTACTGTTCCATCCGTAATAAAGTTATCACTAAGAAGTTTCTCATTCTTCAAATCGTATTTATAAAACTTCACAGCTCCTGCATAGTAGTCATTAAACATGATGTAGGCTATATCATCATAAACAGTCATTTTATATGCCTTAACACCCTCTATTGTAGTAACTTCATCTGTCTTAGCATCTATTCGCTGTATAATATATGATTTATCATCGCTATAGTCGCTCATGCAAATGACATAAACATCACCATCCGAATCCGAATAAATATAATTAGGATTCAAAGAGACAGTCAATGTCTTCTCCATTTTAAAGGTATTGATATCAACAACAGAAACACTTGTACTTTGACTTGGCCAATTCATTCCATCGGTATCTGCTGTATAGATACGTCCATTAGCAATTGTGATACCGTCCGGATTAGGCCCAACCTGTACATAAGCATCAACAGTCATAGAAGCCGTATCTATTTTTGCAACGTATCCATCATATGTTGTTAAGTAAACCTTATCTCCATGTGCAGCAAACATACGTGGAGCACGTTCATTTCCCTGTTCATCAAGCAGTTTTAATTGCTTTAAGCTTTTTGCATCTGCGGCATTCAATATCTCAACAGTTTTAGAACCATATACAGAGACATACAATTTTGAACCGTAACGGATCATGTTTTGTCCCATATCACCCAGATTGCGACCATTCAGATCTTTAAAAATATCGTTTGTTACTTCTCCTTCTCCATTCACATAACTAATGGCTGCATTATTATTTCCAAAGCTTCCTCCGTCCAAGACATAAAATGCCGTTGTCTTCTCAGGGTCCGGTGTCGGGTCTGGTGTCGGATCGTCGTCATTATCACAGGCTACAAAAAACATAGCCATCATAGCACACAGTGCTGATAAAAATAAAAACTTGTTCTTTTTCATTGTCTTCTTATTTTACTCAATCTTCCAATTGCTGTTCATCATAAACAAAAATAACACCTTGAGGATAAAGACCTTCCGTATCGAATTTATTAATGAGCTTACCTTCGGGAGAGAAAATATACATATCTCCGTTTACATTTGATCCACCTACAGAAACATAAACATTTCCAGTCAACGGGTCTATATCTATTTCCTGAGGATCTCCGGTTATAACCGTATCATCCGTTACAAATTTATCAGATATCATCTTCTCTGCCTTTGCATCATAAGTAAAGAAATCATAGGTGGTAGAACCGTACTGCTTGTATACGCCATAAATAGTATCATTACAAATAGATATTACGGAGGCACGACAAATCTCTTTCGCGTCAGAAGAACCTTTCTTAAAATACTGCAAGGTATTGGGGACCAGCGTAGCCGGATCTTTCGAGTAGTTCCCCATCGAAATAACATAAGCATCTCCTTCACTGTCGGTAATTACGCGCGTCGGATTAATAATAACTTCCACATTGCGTTCAACTTCAAAAGTATTCAGGTTTACAACAGAAATTGTCTTATCATAATCCGGGCTGTTTAATCCTCCGGAATTGGCAGTATATAATACATCGCCCTGAGCAGACAACTTATCCGGATTCATTCCCACCTTCACCTGTTTATCAATTTCAAGAGTGACTGTATCGATACGGGCTACATAACCATTATATAAAGTGGCATACACATAATCTCCGGAAGCAGTTATAGCACGAGGCTTTTCTCCCTTTCCGTCTGCATCTTTCGGTTCTATAGACTTCAAAGATTTTAAGGTTTTCGCATCTATCACCTCTATAATCATAGAGTTATAAACAGGGATATAAATCTTTGATCCATATTGGAAAAACTCTTGGGCAGAGTCTCCCAATTTACGTCCGTTAGCTGTTTCAAAAACATGTCCGGTAATTTTCTTATTCAGCAGGTCATAATAAGAGATACAACTATTATTAGATTTCGATTTACCACGGTTGATAATATAAAAACCGGCAGTGTATTGCTCAGTATCCGGAGTACCCGGTTCATCCGGACCCGGTGTTGGATCGTCGTCATTGTCACAGGCTACAAAAAACATAGCCATCATAGCACATAATGCTGATGCTAAAAACCACTTTTTCTTTTTCATCTCTATATTTAATTGATAATTTATAAAATAAACGCAACCATAGCCCTGTACGAACGTCCAGGCATCGGATAATACTGGATAACATCATAATTGATATTCCCCAAGTTAATGATCTCCCCTTGCAGGCGAAGTTTACACTTATTGAATTTAAACTCACGATTTACAGAAATACCTTGTTCCACATAGCTCTTTATCAGGTTTGCTTCAATATTCTGCGGTAAAGAATACCGGTCGCCAACAGCAGTCAGATTATAGGAAAGATTCACCCACGGATTCTCTATCGACAAAGCAACAGTTCCGCTATGTTTGGGTGTATAAGGAATCTGATGACGATAGTTTTTAGCACTTTCGTCTGTTATATCAATAGCTTTCTGCCAGGTATAAGTACCCTGCAACACAACATCCACCTTATTGCAAACAGGAATTTCAGTAGAGATATTTGCATCAATTCCGGCGATGGAGACTTCCCCCATGTTCATCATTTTCCATATAAACATCGTAGGCATAGCCACGATTTTATCTCTTATCCGGTTATAATAACCATCCGTAGAGACACTCAGATAATTGACAAATGAAGCCGACTTTCCACTCCAGGTAAGCCCCAGATTATATTGAGTTGCCCGTTCCGGTTTTAACCCTGTATTACCGATACGTAAATAATACATATCATTAAACGTAGGTACGCGGAATATATCTTTATATGATGCCCTTATGCGTAAATTCTGTTCGGGCAATATACGCCATGAAGCACTTACAGCCGGCGATAACCTTTTACGGTCTGCCGGAGTATCCCCCGTTTCTACCTTTTCAGTCATAAAAGTTCCCAGAAGACTGGCTGTTGCCGTAAAACGGGAAGTTTTATATTGTCCAGCCAACACAGTCAATGAAGTATAGCGGGTAGGAAAAGGACATTCCGGTAAAGTATTATCTAATGTATTGACATAAAAATCTTGTGCAAGGGAGAATGAAACACATTCCCATGGAGTATATAAAGCGGAAGCCGAACCATAATACTCATTCTGCGTATACCGGTCGTCTTGCCTGCCGCTTTCATATTTATTATCAACTTCCAAATGGCGCATCCAGGCATAGTTATATTTCAATTGAGCCTGAAACGCAAACAATTCATTAACACGGTTTTCATAATGAGCTTGTGCAAAACCGTTCTTATCCCAAAGCCGTTCTCCCGAATAGTCATTATATAAGATAACAGAGCCGGGCAATCCACGTTCGGAGTCAAAATAATAACCTTTCAAACGTAAGCGTCCGCCTTTACCAAAATCGCCATACAGATTTAATTCCGTACGCCAGGTCTCTATATCACTATTATAGCGCTTCTTCTTATCTTCAAGTTTTCCATTTATTAATGTAAAAGGATAATTTCCATCTGCCCGTTGCCAGTCTCCATAAAGAGACGCAGACCATTTCTCACCCAGTTTCTGTTCATAACGAAGAGAAGGATTTACCAAACCGAAAGATCCTGCTTTTACTTGTGCCCGCAGATGGAATGGCAAAGTAGTAAATTCAGGTTTGCTTGTCTTTATACTTAACGCGCCTGCCGAAGCATAGATACGCGCTGTCTGGAAAATATTATCGGCCTGGCCAATAGACAAAGAAACCATTTCCACATTATCCAACGAAAAACGGCTTATATCCACTTGTCCGCTCTGCGCATCCGTAATAGTTACGCCATCATAACTTACGGCCGTATGTTTAGCGCCCAAACTACGCACAGAGACCGTTTTCAGGCCGCCAATTCCTCCATAATCCTGCACAGTTACACCGGAAAAACGTTTTACGGCTTCCGATAGTTCCTGAACTCCCAACCTTTCAATACCTTTTCTATCTATCAATTGAACGGGAGTAGCTTCACGGGTAACCGAAGGACGGGCTTTTTCAACCACTTCCACTTCCGATAATTGATGATATGACACAGTATCTACTTGCTGGGCATATACCGCCACGGCAAAAAGCAACCATGCACCCACCAGGTACAACCTTTTTCTTATGAACATATATAGCATTTATCTTGGTTTACCAATTCCTTTACCCGAGGAATCGCATAATAAAGATGATGGCAGGTTTTCTGGCTTGTCCTCCTTTTGTCGGCCGCCTTCCCAACTTTTCAATAGGCAACTATATCTATTGATCTGTTAGTGGCAATAAGAAATGCCGAGGTTTACAGAACTTACAGCTACGGGTACAGCTCCGGTTTTACACCGGATTCCCTTTTACTAACCGTTCGAGGAAACGAAACGGTTACACCATAATCTGGTGCAAAGGTATAGATTTTTTTATTATATCAATACAATCAGTATTCTTTTATTTAATGCCCCTAGTATCTTAACCCGTTAGAGAAAGTTTTCTATTTCCGTTCCATATTCTACTTTAAATAGAAATCACCAATAAATACAAATCATCGGGATGATTTTGAAAAATGATCGGGATGATTTGTAAAAAAGATCCCGATGAATATTTCATTTACAAAATATAAAATACGTATCTTGCAAGCGGGAAAAAGATGGAGGTTGTTATGAAGAGAGGATGTTTATTTGTCATATTATTAGTAGCTGTATTATCTGCACAAGCACAAAAGGTATTCACACTTATACAAAACAAAGAAGGAAAAATAATTGCGATTCCTAAGTATCCAGACTTTGAATTCAATATTCCGAAGTTTGCATATAAATCTTATACACCGGCTTCTACTCAGGAATTGGATATGAAATTACGGGGATTTGTTCCGGAAACACCCTTATCTGTTGATGAACGTCCTATGGATATGCAGATACAGTCTGCCGCATACCGCCCTTATTTTAATGTGTTCACTCCTATGTTGCAGAAGGTATCGCCTATGGCTTTAGATTTTGACGAAACAGTACTCAAGCCACTAAACGACAATTTGTCTTTTATGATAACAGGACGCCAATTTACATGGCCCGGTGCCGGAGGCATAACAGATATTTCTCCCCAATTCGTATGGCATCAAGACAAGTGGATGGTTAGCGGAGGCGGATTTGCAGGAAGATTCTATACGCCTTTCAATCCCAGTCCGGGATTTATGGGAGGTTTCAACACTCAAGTAAGTTACAACGCAACAGATTGGCTACGATTAAGGGCATGGGGGCAATATACTATGTATGACAAGAATAACGATAAAAACTCATTTGTCATAATGAATCCTTCTTATAATCACACGGTAGTAGGGAGCGCCTTGGAATTTAAATTAACAGAAGACTTTGGTATGGGCGTAGGCGTACAATACGAATTCAATCCGATAAAACAGAAAATGGAACGCCAAGTGCTTTTCTTCCCGATCTTTGGGAAATAAGCACTAAATCGGCTACCAGGAAGTATATCCATTCCACGGATCCCATGAAGGAGGAACTACATCATATGGCATTGTAATGGAATAGGTATCCCGCTGATAACCGGTAACCACCCCGAAACCGTTATATACATTCGAGTAAGTTTCTTCCGGTTCAATAACATCTCCAAGATCAACATTTCCAAGCCATATGCCTAAACCTCCAATCATTCGGAAATATTGATAATAAGATTCGGAGACCGTTAACAAATGCACTTTATAAGTCACGCGCGTTGAAAGCGTATCACTTCTATATGAATTTTCTACCGGAGCTATAGACATCCTTACTTTATAAGGCGACTGCTCTCCCAACAGATTGTCAGTAAAAATACCATAGCTTCTGTATTGTACGGAACCGGTTGATACACCTGTTATTTGAAATATAGGGTCTTCATAATCTATAAGCAATACTTGTCCGTAAAGATAATAACCTGATGTAAGAAAATAGCTGTTTAATCCATATTGTGACACAGTAGCTTTTTCACCATTTTTCTCATAATCTACAATCCGTTCGATAAGCACACGATAATAATGCCGTCCCGGTTGTCCCTTCTTCATATTTATCAAAAAACGCAGTCCTTCTATATTATAAAATGGTGATGTTAGAGATGTGGATTGGAAACGTACTGTATCCAAAGATAAGATTGGTGTATAAGGGGGTATCTCCACATCCGCCGTAGCAGTTTCATATCCGGGAGCTTCCGCTTTCAATAACAGATGATCACCTGTCTGTAAACGGCATCCGGGCAATTGATACTGACCTCTGGCAGTAATTGTATCTTTCGGGTCGTCTACACATTTCATAACACCTTTATAGTTATCATTTATGTAAACATGTATGGTAGCATCCGGTAAATAAGAATCGGGAACGCTGTCTAATAAAAACCATGTTTTGGAAACAAACGCACTTATGTCTTGTTCGGGAGAAACAGAAGCATTCAATACGATTTTTGGTGGCACAGGCGGATAATCCAGCTCTATTTCCCGGATACAGGAAATAGTGGATAACAATATCAATATAGAACAGATAGCCTGCTTCATTTCTAGAATTTATAGGTATAAGAAACCGACGGCATGCAAAGAAAAAGGATTGTTTGCTGCAATGCAGCTTTTGGTTCGTTTCGTACTCCTTCTTTCCATACCGTTTTTACGGTAAACGGATTTGGTTGCAAATAAACATTATATACACTCAAATTCCAAATTCCTATCCTGCCATTCTTCATGTAACGATAAAAATTAGCTCCCAAATCAAGCCTGTGATAGGGGGATAACTGATAATTGTTCCAGGCACTGGCTCCCCGTCCGGGCACATGAGACAAGTCTCCGGGAATAAAACCATTTATTTTCTGCCCGCCCGCTCCTGAATACATATATTCGGGAATAGTTATATGATTGCCGGAAGCAAACATCCATGTACCCGTTAACTCCACTTTACGAGAAAGCCGACGGGAAAGTACAACGTTTACTTTATGGCGATTGTCATACCTATAAGGGTATCTTGCCCCATGATTGACCGAACCATCCGGATACCAACGGTCTGACCATGAGAGTGTATAACCTATCCACCCCGACGTTTTCCCCACTTTTTTTTGTACCATAAACTCCAATCCGTATGAACGCCCTTTGCCAATTCCAACGCGATCTTCCCACCCGTTAAAAGTATTTTCAGGCAAAGCATGATCCCGGTACTCTATCAAGTTATTCATACGTTTATAATATCCTTCCAGAATGAAATCATATTTCTTATTCAGATTATAACATAAACTGGTAGAGAATTGATGAGAACTCATAGGAGGAATACGGCGCGTTACCGGAACCCAAATGTCGGTAGGCTGACTAATATAAGTATCAGCCAGTAAATGAACATACTGATTCATCTTACTATATGAAAATTTAGCAGACCAGTTTTTACCTAACACATAACGGGCAGAAAAACGGGGTTGTAAAGAATGATATTTTTCTCCTTGTACTGTAAATAAGGTATAACGCAGTCCCACATTTACTCTTAAGCGCTCGGTCAAAAGCATTTCATCTTCGGCGTAAAAAGATAATTCATGTCCCGGCATTCGGGTTTTAATTGTCAATTGCGCAACCGGGCTCTGTACATTGTTGTCTTTCTCCCAATTTATTATACTTGCCGAATTATTTTCCGGATGAAAACTATGATATTGATAATCCGTACCTATACGGATACGATGGCTAACCACCGGACGATAATCGAACGAAGTCCGGAAACTTATATCTTCAATTTCCGAACGGTATTTGTTTTCTAAAAGAGATAAAAATTTTTGTCCCGGTTCGGTCGGGCTATCCGGAGCAGAGCCTTTATACACAGTAGTACTTACATTCTCACTCCATATATGGGAACGGAAACGGCTATAGCCTACCATCACGTTCGCAAAGAGTTTGTTGTTTATCACATAATTCCAACCTGCAGATCCAATCAAATTACCCCATCTCCAGTGGAAATCATTTTTATCTTCATCTTCTTTCGATTTTTCTCCATTTTTAAAAGCATCTTGCCCCATGTAAAAGCTCAGATAGAGCCGGCTTCGATCGGAAAAAGAATGATTTACTTTCGCGTTAATATCGAAAAAGTGAAAACCATACGATTCTTTCCGGTCATTATCATTATTTGTAAAAGCTATAATTGGCGTCGTGAGCAAGTCTATCCACGTACGGCGGAAAGAGACGTTAAAAGAAGTCCGGTCTTTCCAGATCGGACCTTCCAGATTCGCTCGTACGGAAAGCATACCAATAGAAAAATTACCATGATAATGCTGCCTGTCGCCATCATTTGTACGGACGTCTACAACAGACGAAAGCCTTCCGCCGTATTCTGCCGGAAAGCTTTCTTTATAAAAGACCGAATTCTTCACCGCATCCGGATTAAATGCAGAGAAGAATCCTAATAAGTGATTAATTTGGTAAACCGGATTTCCATCCAACAGGTACAAGTTTTGATCTGAGCCTCCTCCCCGGACAAACAGTCCGGTACTTGCTTCATCTCCAACCGCGACACCCGGCAGTTGCTGCAAGGTTTTTATTAAATCGTTTTCTCCCAGCAAGGCCGGCATGGATTTGACTCGCTGGGCCGGTACATCGAACACTCCACTCCGGCTATTAAGTACTTCCGATTGAGGATTCAATCCTCTGACGACGACCTCTTTTAACATTCCGATTGAAACAAGAGACAGGTCTATCAGCGTATCCTTCGTCAGGAAAAAACTTACCTCTTTCTGTTCGTATCCTACATAAGAGGTAAATAATGTAACCTTACCGGGTGGAAGTGTGATACTGTAAAAGCCATAGTTATTGGAAACGGAGCCTCTACCGGATATCTTTTCTATAATTGTTGCATTCAGAAGGCTTTCATAAGAAGCCGAGTCACGTACAAAACCGCTAATAGTAAACAGTTGAGGTTTTTTCTTTAAGATAATATACTGGCCGGTTATCCTATATATAATAGGTAATGAAGCAAACAACCGTCTTAGACAATAATTTAACGGTTCATCCCGCACAACCAGAGAAACGTTAGGTAATTTCTCTAATAAAGAGGATTCATAAGAGAAAAACATACCCGTTTGTTTTTCTATTTCAGTCAAAACTTCCGGCAAAGGAGCCCGTTTCATATTTACCGTAACCGTAGGAGTTGGTTCCGGTATTTGAGCTCTCACCTGTCTAGTTGTACAAGTAAATATCAGGAACCCAATCAGCCATATAAATAATTTGTATGACATAGGTTCTATATTTACTTTCTTGTCTCCTGAACCAAGTGGGTGTCTAATGTCTGATTTATCACCATCAGCACTTCATCCAATGGCATATCATTAAATGACGCCGTTAATTTTGCCTCCGGCTTCTTCACTCTGTTAGTGATTTTCACCTGATAATAGTCGTTCAAGTCTTCAATCACTTT
Organism: Parabacteroides bouchesdurhonensis; assembly: GCF_900186615.1. GTDB lineage: Bacteria > Bacteroidota > Bacteroidia > Bacteroidales > Tannerellaceae > Parabacteroides > Parabacteroides bouchesdurhonensis. The sequence goes on along the minus strand of NZ_LT896588.1, from coordinate 1,693,524 downwards.
ATCCAACGGCGTATCTGAGAAACGCAATAATCCGGTTTTCCAAGATAGGTAGTTGGTATCTTCTTCCGTTAAAACTGTCATTTCTTTCTTCTCCACTGAATATTGTGCCGACATACCGGCTGTTAAGATTACTTGCTTATCTCCCTCATTAGCAGTGAAGCTCACTTTTCCGGTTTTCACATTCACTTCTACGAAATTACCCAGTGTCTCTACCTGAAAGCTTGTACCCAGAACTTTCACTTCCGCCAAATTAGTTTCTACAGAGAAAGGACGCGCTTCATTCCTCTCCACCTGAAAAAATGCTTTTCCTTTCATCTCCACAACGCGTCTTTCTTTCCCGTAGCTTCTTACATCATAACGAATCCATGAATCTCCTGCCAATGATATTAATGTACTATCCGGCAGATAAATATCTTTTGTCTGTCCTGACATGGTTGAAACAGCCACCCAATCAGGGAGGTTCTGTTCCCATAAATAGAATGTACCGAGCCCAACGAGTAGAAGAAGAACAGCCGCAGCCCGCAAGATATAGCGCACAAAAGGTACTCTACGGGATATATGACGTTTTGAAGCAAACTTCACCCACGCCTTTTCCGCATCCATACATCCTTCTTTATAGTGTTTTGCTACAAAGCGAATAGACTGTTCCAATTTATCATCGTACTCGTTATTCATCGTATTTATTTTCCTAGCTTAAATTTATAACCAACAGATAAACTTAATGTATGATATTTCAAATCTATTTGATCGCCATCAAACTCTTTTCCAAGAGAAGCGTCATAACCAAAATTCATCACCCACTGCTTGGCTTCTATTCCTGCTTGAAGAGAAAATCCCCAGTCAAAAGCATTATAACCATCAGCATTCACTTCATTTCCACCGCTTCCCCAAGAGCCATAACCACCTTCGCCATAACTTTTATATCCTGTATAATATGCAGACATTCTATCAGACAAAGAAACTGCGATATATGGTCCTGCAGCCAAGTGCAACCGAACATCATCCGACAACCGGAACGAAAAGTCTGCCAATACCGGCAATTGCAAAAAATGTCGTTTTATCTTCAAGCTTAGCACTTCTGCATCAGGCTCATTCGGGTCTCCTACTGTCGGAGTGTTAAAAAAGTCTTCACTATACCCGCGTTGTGTATAATATAATCCGGATTTTAACGCAAACCATCCGGGTTTAAACGCATATTCTACACCAACTCCTCCTTTAAATCTGGGACTCCATCCATAATCTCCTCCAAAATCAACAAAAGAATTACCTCCCCGTTTAATAGCAGTCATTCCAACTTCAGGCGTTAACGACCATTGTTGTGCGCTTACTGAAACCGCACACATCATCAACATCACAAACAATACCACTCTTTTCATACACTCTTACTCTTTAATGATTGAATCTTTTAATTACTTTTCATCATTAAGACAAGAAAAAAGAAAAAACCCCTATTATGTAAATCCAAAAATAAAGCAATAGATACGTACAACCGTCTCCCGCAAAGCTTTAAGTGCCTTACTCATTTGATTTTCCACCGTCTTTATCGACAGGTTTAGCTCTTCGGCAATTTCTTGATACTTCAATCCGTCCCGTTTAGAGAGTAAGAATATCTTTTTTCGTTCGGGAGGAAGTTTGTCGATTGCTTGCCAAAGGCGGGCATCCCTTTCCGCACATCGGATTTGTTCTTCTTCGGAAGCATCTTCCATGTCCGGTAACTGATCCGTCGTTTGTGCTTGCGGTATTTGGGATACAAATGAAAGGGAACGATTACGAACCGCTTGATATAAATAGGCTTTAAGGTTACCAATCAAAGCTCCTGCACTATTTTTATCCCAGACATCAGCAAAAGCTTGCTGAACAATATCTTCGGCATCATCTATCCGTTCTGTATAATGAAGCGCATACAAACACAAGGGTTTATATAAACTCTTGAAACCTTGTTCAAATTCTTCTGTAGTAAACGATGCCATCTCAATTATCCTGCGCGGAAGCCTATAATCTCACGGACTTCACGTAAAGTTTTTGCCGCACTTTCATGTGCTTTCTCCGCACCCATAAGTGCTACCTTTGTCATATATTCGTCATTCTGAGCAATGTCCAGAATACGTTCACGGATAGGTGCACAAAATTTATTGATATCCTCAGCCAATTGTTTCTTCATATCACCATAACGTATCTCGCAATTGTTATACTTCTCATTAAAATAGTTATAGGTATCTTTTGTAGATACAATATCCATCATAGTGAAAAGATTGGCAATAGGTTCGGGCTTTATACTATTCGGCTCGGTTGGACCGGCATCAGTAACAGCCTTCATTACTTTTTTCTTGATAGTCTTCTCATCATCTATTAAATAAATAGCGTTACCTTCACTTTTCCCCATTTTTCCAGAGCCATCTAAGCCGGGAACTTTTACTGCTTTTTCTGTCATGTAGAAAGAGGCTGGTTCCGGAAAGAATTCAACGCCATAAGTAGCATTAAAACGACGGGCAAAGCGACGGGCCATTTCCATATTCTGCTCCTGGTCTTTACCAACCGGAACTTTCAATGCTTTATGTATAATAATGTCTGCCGCCATAAGAGTAGGATATGTCAATAAACCGGCACTCACACTATGCTTATTACTCTCATTAAAGATTTCTTTCTCTACATCGCCATCATCCTTACTATCTCTGTTTATATGAAGTTGCTGACGCGCTTTATCTTTAAAAGACGCTGTACGCATCAACTCGCCTATGCCGGCATTCATATTCAGGTATAAATATAATTCAGCCACTTCCCGAACATCACTTTGTATATAAATAGTTGCTTTCTCGGGATCGATACCGCAAGCCAGATACTCTGCCAATATTGTTTTCGCACTTTTACGGATATTATCAGGGTGAGGATGTGTGGTCAACGAGTGCCAGTCTGCAATAAAAAAATAACAATTATATTCATTCTGCATTTGTAGAAAACTTTTTACTGCTCCGAAGTAATTACCTAAATGTAGGTTACCCGTTGGGCGGATACCACTTACTACTGTTTCCATTTCTCGTTCTATTTTTAATTCAATGAGGGCAAAGATAATAAATATAATGGATTCGAGAGAAATTAAAGTTTCTCTCGAATGAAATTGGAATTTCTCTCGGAAGAAACCGTTTTTACCTTCGTATATAACTATGAAAAAAACGATACGTTTAAGTTATAAATTCCCTTCATCTATTTCCAGATAACTATCGTTTTTTATAATTAGCTGATAGCCTCTGTTACGAACATTTTTTATGGTTAACACAGGAATAGGTGCCAATAATTTTCGAAGTCGTTTAATAGCCTGCGTAAGTCGGCTTGACGAATCAGCAAGTTTTCCCCATCTAGCTGCCACTATTTCTTCATAACTCATATAGTATTCCGGGCTTTCCAAAAACAGTTTAAAGAGTTGAGCAGATTGTTCCTGTAATTTCACCTCTATAATATCATATATTATAACTGAGCGTTTACTATCAAAATACAAATTAGGAGCAATACGTATTTCATCGTTAGAGACTTGCATTACAAGTCTGTCATCAAGAAGATTTTCCAAGTCGTATTCATCAGGCAAAGAAAAAGATTTTGATAGATCCTTCCATATATAACGTATTATTATAAATAATACTAATAATGTAATAAACCAAACTAGACTTAAAATGCAAAAATGACCTTTCAATTTATGAAATATGCATAATGGAGACACTTTCACGAAGGCTTGTAGAGTTATTTCCTTTTGTATACCTAAAGTTATAAGTTTTGTAGCGAACGTATAATTAATTAAGATAGTATCATTGTCATTTCTATATATTCTATTATTAATCTTGTCAGTATACTGAATCAATGTTTTGGAAATAATATGCTCCTTTTTTAATTCTTGCTGAAATAAACTATCTAAAACTCGAACATCAATAGGATTCTTTCTTAAAAGAATTGAATGCAACACATTATTTTGTTTATTTTCTATTGATATTGATTTAAGTGAATCTGTATTATTAATACAGGTAATTTTATCTTCTTGCTCAATCTTTAAATATTCTGTTTCACTATTAGGCTGATATGTATATGAATAAAAAAGATTTGCTTCTTTTATTCTTTTATCTCTATCTAAAGAAATTGTTTTAATAAAAATAGGATCTATTTCCTTTTGTAAAATATCATTCGTTTTTTGATAAAGGATATAAATCTCATATCCCCAAATTATATTTACAAAAAGAATAAGAAAAATAATCAGTGAGATCTTTTTGAGTAATCCTAAATTCATATTTCTTTATATCATTTTTCACACAAAAGTATAAATAGTTCCGCTCCATGCAAATAACTACTTAAAAACCATCGTTTCTTTAAATGTCAGTAAAATGTAATTATTTTTTTACACTAAATTCAGATTAATCACCTTTATTTTGAACAAAATTATATTATTATGAAAGTCATTAAAATTTTATTTGGTATTCTATTCTTTATTTCTATTTATTTTTATGCTCAACAAAAAAATAAAGCATTAAATGAAATTACATTTTCCAATGTAGAAGCATTAGCTGGAGGGGAAGGTGGTTCTGGCACACATTGCGTTGGTTCAGGCAATGTGGAATGTATGGGATATAATGTTGAATATAAAATCACGGGATATAGTCTTGATTACGAAGAATGAAACATTTCCTATATATATTATTAATTGTATGCGGACTTGTTTCTTGCAACAAGAATAAATTAACTAATCCACGTTATACGGGTTTTCCGGTTGAAGAGGCATTAAAAGCACAGGTTATTTCTTTAGATACTGTCTTATTCCGTTACCCTTATCGGGTAATGGTTAAAGATAGTATTGCAATAGTAATGGATTTGCATAATGCCGATCATTTTTACCATGCTTTCACTTATCCTAAGTGGGAACATATTACCTCTTTTGGAAAAAGAGGTGAAGCTCCGGAAGAAATGTTATCCGGAGAAACATTCCATTTCTATTCCTTAGACTCCATTTGGGCATTAGATGCCAATAAAATGGAAATTACGCGCTGGAGTATTTCTCCGGCACACAAATCTGCGGAACGGGTAGAAACCATAAAGCTAGACAAAGCCCTAGTGCGTACCTTGGATTTTTCCCCGATGGATTCATGCTTTTTGGTACCTGACTATCTAGGTAAATATAGATATGACGTTGTTTCAAAAGAAGGGAAATTAATAAAATCAGAAGGCTTTATTCCTACTGAAAACAACTATGAAGATATATCTTTACCTGCTCTTGCTCAAGCATGGCGTACTTTTATTGATTATAATCCTCAAAATGGAGTACTAGCAATGGTGACCCAATTAGGTGAAGTATTAGAAATATATAATTTAAAAGATGGAACTCATTCTGTTTTCTACGGTCCACAAGGAGAACCTGTATTCCGTATAATAGAAGGAGATTGTATTCCAACAGGAATTATGGGATTCAGTAATGTAAAAGTTACAGACAAATACATTTATACAGTATTCCATAACCGTTCATTTAAAGACATAGGTGCCGCATACAAAAGAGGAGAAAAACCGGAAAGCGGAGGCCGTTTTATTTATGTATTTAATTTAAAAGGAGAACCAGTAAAAAAATACATCTTAGATCATGCCATTCAATGCATTGACGTAAACGAACAAACAGGAACAATTATCGCGACAGATGTAAATCACGATGAACCGATTATTGAGTTTAGAATATGAAACAACTAAAAAATATAACTCCTTATATTTTCTTGTTTCTTTCAATTCTTGGATTATTTGCATGTGATGGAAACAAAAAAGAGAAAATTACTCATTTGGTAAAAAAATGGCAGGGAAAAGAAATCGTTTTCCCTGCCTCACCAACTTTTACAAAATTGCTTGCAGACACGGTAGATTTTAAAATACCCGATACTCCTTATAAAATATTAATCTATGTTGATTCCATCGGATGTACCAGTTGTAAGCTTCAATTAGATAAATGGAAAAAACTTATTGCTTATACAGACTCTCTAACAGACAAACAACTTCCTTATATTTTCTTTTTTCATCCAAAAAGTGAAAAAGAACTACGCTATTTGTTCAGAAGAGATAAATTTGATTATCCGGTTTGTATAGATCGAAATGACGAACTAAACAAACTGAATCATTTTCCATCCAACATGAGCTTTCAGACCTTTTTACTGGATAAAAACAACAAAGTGACAGTAATTGGGAATCCAATTCATAACCTGGCAGTTAAAGAATTATATATTAAACAAATAACAGGAAATCCTCTACTTTACGATAAATACAAAAAAACAACCGCAGAATTAAATACGACAGAAATAAACTTAGGTTCTTTCAAACTCGCAGAAACCAGAAAAGCATCTTTCATCCTTAAAAATACAGGAAATTATCCGCTTGTAATAATAGATGCCAGTACAACTTGTGGTTGTGCCACAGTATCATTTGACAAACATCCGGCTAAAAAAGATGAAACACTTCAGGTAGATATAGATATGACGCCAAAGGAAGTTGGACATTTTAACGAAACAATTACTATTAAATGTAATACTGAACATCTTATAAAATTAAGAATTACAGGTCAAGCACTACAATAATAGTATTGTTTATAAATTATTCTGATATTTGTCTAAAATACAACTAAACTAGCTGCCATTAAGAACGGTATATAAAGGGAAATAGGGCTATAATAATGAAGATAATAAAAGGGCACATCAAAAAATTAGCTACCTACATCATCAATATCCTTTGGATAGGATGTATTATACTGGTACTTTTGCTTACTATGCAAATCTTTGTATTTAGCTCATTTAAAATACCAAGTGATTCAATGAGCCCTGAACTCATTATGGGAGACAATGTATTAGTAAATAAACTATCAATCGGCCCACGTTTATTTAACATATTTGCAACTTTGCGAAATGAAAAAACCACCATATATCGCCTACCTGGATTAAAAAAAATACAGAGGAATGATGTTTTAGTATTTAACTTTCCACACCCTAATACTTGGGAGAAAATAGAGATGCACATGATGAAATATTACATCAAGCGCTGCATTGGTTTGCCAGGTGATACCTTGCAGATACAAAACGGATTGTACCGGATAAATGGGGTAAATGAATCTTTGGGTAATTCGGCAGCCCAACATCGAATAGCCAAACGAGACAAAAGTACTTTTGAAGAAAGTGTATATATTACTTTCCCTTACGATTCTATCATCCAATGGAATATAAAGAACTTTGGTCCTTTGTACATACCCAAAGCTAATGACGAAATAATAATGGATCGTACAAATTATTGCTTTTACCGTAAATTAATAGAATGGGAGCAGCAAGGTAAACTGGAATACAAAGACTCACTTGTATATCTCAACAAGCAACCAATATCAAGCTATCATTTCCAGAAAAACTACTATTTCATGGGAGGAGATAAGGCTGAAGATTCACAAGATTCCAGATATTGGGGATTATTACCTGAAGAATACATTGTTGGTAAAGCCTGGTTAATATGGAAATCATCTGACCTTTATACTGGTCAATATCATTGGGAACGTTTTTTCAGAACTATCCATTAATCAACAATTCAAACTCTAAATCAACATCTATTATGGCAACCTTCCTATCATATCTTCGTTTGCTTTTTCTTTCTATAAGCGGAATGCTCATATTATGCATTGTATTTGCCGCTAATACAAGTTTCGTTAACGGAATGGTAATGGGAAAAATATTTTGGTTTCATAATATGGTATTGCTTTTTGCAGGAAGCACCTTATTCATGGAAATTACCACCATGCGAACGAAGAATTTCAGGTTTATCTTATCCGACATTTTAATTCTTCTATTTGCAGCCATATCGTTAGCAACTTATAACTGGAAACTAAATCCTGAACCGGAAAAACTTTTATTCGGAGGGCAGTTAATTATGCTTTGGTTTATGCTGAGGCTTGCCATTAAGAATTACCAATCCTTATTAATGTTTTACTTATCCATTATTATATGTACAGGTATTTTTGAAGCTATTTGGGGAATGACACAATTATATGGTTTCAGCCCGTCAAATCATTCGTTATTCAAACTTACAGGTACATTTTTTAATCCAGGACCATTCAGTGGATATTTGGCCATCGTTCTTCCTGTCAGTTTCGGTATTATGTTAAGATTCAGAAACTGTAAAAAAGCGCAATTCTGGAATCCAAGAACTACACTTTACTATCTGTCATGGCTCGCCATCATCATTATAATAATTATACTTCCTGCAGGAATGAGCCGTTCGGCATGGATAGCTGCTGCTATCTCATGTATTTGGGTATATGTCACTTATCGAATCGGATGGAAAAACATCCACATATACTGGAAAGAACATCGAAAACTGTTCATTAGCTTCCTTTTTATAGGCATCGCTGTGATTTCGATAGGTATTTTTGCCATATATTCAATCAAAAAAGATTCTGCAAACGGTCGCTTACTCATGTGGCATATTACGGCCAAAGCTATAGAACAACAACCATTAAAAGGCGTAGGCATTGGTGGATTTCCGGAAACTTATGCCCAAACCCAAGCAGAATATTTCGCCTCGGGTAAAGCAAGCGAAATAGAAATGTACGTAGCAGGCAGCCCTGAATACGCATTCAATGAATTCCTGCAAATAGGTTTAGAACAAGGAATACCGGGGCTTATCGTATTTCTGGCATGGGTTGGTTGTTCTTTATATTATGGAATAAGAAGCAAACGGTACGGAACAACAGGAGGAATTATAGCGTTAATGATATTTGCCTTTTCTTCATATCCGTTCCAACTACCCTCTTTTTGGGTATTACTCATCTTTTTATCCGTCATCTGTGTATCAACCAATAAGGTCAAAGAATCACATTCTATAAGAAACAAATGCAAACTGCCTTGTATTGGCCTTATTACTACATTAGGTTGTGGTTTGTTATTTTTAGCGGAAAGGCATATGCCCGAAACTTATAATCAGTGGACAATTGCTAAAGCGTTATACAACAACAAGGGATATGAGGCGGCTATCGACAGTTATGTTATGTTATATCCTCAGCTAAAACACAAACATGATTATTTATTCGAATACGCTCAATGTCTGAGTAAAACAGGGCAATATGCAAAAGCCAACCTCTTATTGCAGCGGGCCACACATCTCAGCTCCGATCCCATGCTTTACTACATGATGGCTAAGAACGAACAATCTCTCGGACAATACGATGAGGCTGAAAAACATTTGCTCTACGCTATCAATATTTTACCGGAGCGTATTTACCCATACTACCTGCTTACCAAGTTATACGCGGATCCGAATTACAAGAATCCGGAGAAAATGAAAGTCGCTGCCAATATCGTATTAAACAAGAAACCGAAAGTAGAAAATACAGCCATTAAAGAAATGAGAGCCGAAATCAAGAAGCTTCTGGAAGAGCAATAAGGAGTTCCTTTTATTTTCAAAGCATCCACTTAAATAACAGATTTACAATCAATAATTATCTATGAGCTCATAAAATCTTTCGATTGGGAATTTTGCAACACTGAGGATTTTTGCTATATTTTTGTGACGTCAAACAAAAGTAAATAATAATTTAAATAGAGTAAGAATCATGGAGACAATTATTAATTCACAAGTTCCCGAATTCAGTGTTCAAGCGTTTCACAATGGTAGTTTCAAAACTGTAACTAACGAAGATATAAAAGGTAAATGGGCTATTTTCTTTTTCTATCCGGCAGACTTCACATTTGTATGCCCTACAGAATTAGTAGATATGGCAGAAAAGTATGACCAGTTCCAAGCTATGGGAGTAGAAATTTATTCCGTAAGTACAGACTCGCATTTCGTACACAAAGCGTGGCACGATGCTTCCGAATCTATTCGTAAAATCAAGTACCCGATGTTGGCTGATCCAACAGGCTCACTTAGCCGTGCATTTGGTGTAATGATTGAAGAAGAAGGAATGGCTTATCGCGGAACTTTCCTGGTAAATCCGGAAGGTAAAATCAAAGTTGCTGAAATTCACGATAACGGTATCGGCCGTGATGCCTCCGAACTGATGAGAAAGGTAGAAGCCGCTCAATTTGTAGCTTCCCATCCAAACGAGGTTTGTCCGGCTAAATGGAAGAAAGGCGAAGCAACCCTGAAACCTAGTATTGACCTGGTCGGTAAGATCTAAACAAAACCAGATGAAGGCCGGCAACGCACATTGCCGGCCTTTTTTATCCACTTCATTAAACTCAGCATATGTTAGAATCAGCATTAAAAGATCAACTAAAAGGTATCTTTGCTAATCTGAATGCAAATTATACCTTCGATATACACGTCTCTCCTGAGCACGAAAGTCGTCAGGAATTAATAGACTTATTAAATGATGTAGCAGACAGTTCCGAAAAACTGAATATCCAGATAACAGACAGTAAAGGCCTAAGTTTTTCCCTGTTAAAGAATGGGCAGAAAACAGGTATCAGTTTTCGTGGCGTACCAAACGGACATGAATTTACATCTTTACTATTAGCTCTGCTAAATGCAGATGGCAAAGGCAAGAATTTCCCTGACGAAGCTGTATGCAACCGAGTAAAAGCCTTAAATGGTCCGATCAACATTACAACTTATGTATCATTAACTTGCACCAATTGTCCGGATGTTGTACAAGCATTAAATGCCATGGCAACATTAAACAATAAAATTAACCATACAATGGTTGACGGTGCAATTAACCAAGAAGAAGTAGAAGCTTTAAAAATCCAGGCTGTTCCCTCAGTATATGCCGATGATAAGTTAATTCATGTAGGGCGCGGTAACTTTGGTGAATTACTAAACAAGCTGGAAGAACAATATGGCATCCATGAAAATACGATACAAAAAACAGTAAAAGAATACGATATAATTGTATTAGGTGGTGGTCCTGCCGGTTCGTCCGCAGCTATTTATTCCGCACGCAAAGGCTTAAAGGTAGCAGTTGTTGCCGAACGAATCGGCGGGCAGGTAAAAGAAACGGTCGGCATAGAAAACCTAATTTCAGTACCGGAAACAACAGGAAGTGAACTGGCGGATAATTTGAGAACGCACATGAGCCGTTATCCAATTGACCTGCTGGAACATCGAAAGATAGAAAGAGTGGAGACAGAGGGCAAGAATAAAGTAATATCAACCGCGAGTGGAGAAAGCTTCGTTGCTCCGGCATTAATCATTGCAACCGGCGCAAGTTGGAGGAAACTTAATGTACCGGGCGAAACCGAGTATATCGGGCGAGGTGTTGCATTCTGCCCACATTGCGACGGACCGTTCTATAAAGGAAAACATGTCGCTGTAGTAGGCGGAGGAAATTCAGGTATTGAAGCAGCTATAGACTTAGCCGGAATTTGTTCCAAAGTAACTGTATTGGAGTTTATGGATGGCCTGAAAGCTGATCAAGTATTACAAGAGAAAGCTAAAAGTCTGCCCAATATAGAAATTTTCACCAGCTCCCAAACTACGGAAGTCATAGGCAATGGCGATAAAGTAACCGGTATCCGTATAAAAGACCGGGTGACAGAAAAAGAGCACATTATTGAATTAGACGGAATTTTCGTGCAAATAGGTCTCGCCGCCAATAGCAGTATATTCCGCGAATTGATAGAGACCAATCGTCAGGGAGAGATCATTATAGATACGCATTGCCGTACAAACATTCCGGGCATCTATGCTGCCGGCGATGTATCTACCGTACCATTCAAGCAAATCATAATCTCCATGGGAGAAGGAGCAAAAGCAGCTCTTTCTGCATTTGAGGATCGTTTGCATGGAATTCTTGATACCCATAAATAGGTAATTTCATAATAAAGCATTCATTTCTCCGGTTATATTTATATATTTGTACCGGAGAGATGGATAAATATAGAAAATACCTAAAAGTCTTACTTCCCTCTTTATTTATTGCTTATTTGGGATGTTTGATTGCGTTTACCCACGTTCATATAGTCAATGGGGTTACGATAGTCCACTCACATCCATATCAAAAAACAGGCGATGGTCGTCCCGACCATGAACACAACTATGCAGAGTTTCAACTACTTCATCAGTTATCTACTTTACAGATAGCAGGAATAGCTTTTATCGCCATTTTGTTGGCGGCACTCTTTGCGTATGTGCATATCCTGTCATTTGCTCCGGTATACCTGGATTATATCATTCCTTTCCGAGGAAAAATAGCTCTCCGAGCCCCACCTCAATCTTGATTTATACATAACTATTGTTTTCTATTTTATGCCTGTCCAAAGGAGACTCCATTGGATACAAATGCCATTTTATAACCGATATAATGATATAATTATGTATTGATAATTACCTGCATATAAATTCATCGGTAATAAATGGATTCTCAACAGACATATAAATCACAGTTGTATCACTATTTTTTCAAAATTAATTGACATGAATAAGATTATAACACTTATATTATGCCTATGTTGTGCCTTATCGGCTGCACAGGCAACGGGCGAAGAACGCCTAAACGAATCGGATGCGAACATATTCGGGCACGTATTGGACAAAAGAAACGGCGAACACCTTCCCTTTATTAGTGTCATACTAAAAGGAACTACTATCGGAACCACTACAGATAACTCAGGGCATTACTTCCTGAAGAATTTACCGGAAGGAAAATTTACTCTGGAATATAAATCCCTCGGATATAAAACCGTAACAAAAGAAGTAACTCTAAAGAATGGAAAAACTTTGGAAATAAACATTGAGATGGAAGAAGACCAGATAGCATTAGATGGTGTTGTTGTTTCCGCGAACCGAAGTGAAACGACACGACGCCTCTCCCCCTCTTTAGTCAATGTATTGGATGCAAAAATTTTCAAAGCAACCAATGCAGTTAATCTCTCTCAAGGGCTGAACTTTCAACCGGGCGTACGTGTGGAAACGAATTGCCAGAACTGTGGATTCCAGCAAGTGCGAATTAATGGCTTAGACGGGCCATATACACAAATATTAATAGATTCACGTCCTATATTCAGTGCTCTTTCCGGCGTTTACGGACTAGAACAAATTCCTGCAAATATGATTGAACGAGTAGAAGTAATGCGTGGAGGCGGATCTGCATTATTCGGTTCTTCAGCTATTGCCGGAACTATCAATATTATCACCAAGGAGCCATTACGAAATTCCGGAGAACTAGGACATACATTTACATCTATCGGAGGTAGTTCCTCTTTTGATAATAACACAACAATGAATGCCTCTTTGGTAACGGAAAACGGAAAGGCAGGAATGTATATTTTTGGCCAGAACCGGTATCGAGCCGGATTCGACTATGATGGAGACGGTTTTACAGAACTGCCTAAATTAAAAAACCAAACCGTAGGCTTCCGTTCGTATATCAAAACAAGCACTTACAGCAAGTTAACTTTTGAATATCACCACATGAACGAATACCGTCGTGGAGGAAACAACTTAGATATTCCTCCTCATGAAGCCGACATTGCCGAACAATTGGAACATTCTATTGATGGAGGCGGTCTGAAATTCGATCTTTTTTCCAAAGACTATAAGCAAAAACTAAGTATTTTCACTTCGGCACAGAATACCAGCCGTGACAGTTATTATGGAACAAACAAAGATCCGAATGCCTACGGAAAAACGACAGATCTCACTTGGATGGCCGGAGCACAATATAACTATAGCTTCGACAAGTTATTGTTTATGCCATCCGAATTAACTGCCGGATTAGAATACAATTTCGACCATTTAAAAGATAAAATGTTAGGATACAACCGTTACACAAACCAGCATGTATACATAGAAAGCGCATTCCTGCAAAATGAATGGAAAAATAAAATGTGGAGTTTCCTAATTGGTGCCCGTTTGGATAAGCATAATATGATAGATAATCTTGTATTTAGTCCGCGTGCTAATCTACGCTTCAATCCCACAGAAGATATAAATATTCGCCTCAGTTATTCAAGCGGATTCCGTGCCCCGCAAGCATTTGATGAAGATATGCATATTTCTGCAGTTGGCGGTGAAGTCGCAATGATACAACGAGCAAAAGACTTAACAGAAGAAAAGTCACAAAGCCTTAGCACATCAGTAGATTTCTACCATCGCTTTAGAAATGGGATACAGGTAAATTTTCTTGTTGAAGGATTTTTCACCAATTTAAGTGATGTATTCGTATTAGAAGATATTGGTAGAGACGAACAAGGCAATCTGATAAAAGAACGTCGCAATGGCTCAGGAGCCAAAGTAATGGGGCTTACTCTGGAAGGAAAAGCCGTATTAACATCGTGGCTGTCAGTTCAGGCTGGGGCTACTTTACAACGCAGCCGTTATAAAGAGTCAGAAAAATGGAGCAGTGATGAAAACGTTCCAGCAGAAAAAAAAATGTTCCGTACGCCAAACACGTACGGTTATTTCACATCAACAGTAACCCCATTCAAACAATTCACGGTAGCATTATCTGGAACTTACACAGGAAGTATGCTAGTACAACATTTAGCAGGATATATTCCATTAGATAAAACGATAGAAACTCCCGACTTTTTTGACATGAATGTAAAGTTAGCCTACGAATTCCCCATCTACAAAGAAATGAGATTGGAATTTAATACAGGTATACAGAATCTTTTTAATGCATATCAATCAGATTTCGATCAAGGAAAAGACAGGGATTCGGCATATATATATGGTCCGGCTAGCCCGCGTAGTTATTTTGCTGGGGCAAAGATCAGTTTTTGATCTTTGCCTCACAGCAAGTCAATTGCAAGGTTGTGTATCTGAAATTTAAATGAAATATATTTTGTAAAAAAACACCTGCAATATATCCTTTTTCCTTACTTTTGCCACCGAATTGGTTTCGTATTACCCATTCGAGGATACGGATTAAAAGGGAATCGGGTGTAAATCCCGGACAGTCCCGCTGCTGTGAAACTCCGTTTCAACATCTCTAAACTACTTTTGCCACTGGCTTGTTATAAAACAGCCGGGAAGGCTTCGAGATGGGAGTAAGTCAGAAGACCTGCCATTCATTAAAGACTGTTTTTGCTCGCGGGATTAGAGAAACAGTACGAAAAGATTATTGATTTCTTAAAGTTAGTA
Organism: Parabacteroides bouchesdurhonensis; assembly: GCF_900186615.1. Lineage (GTDB taxonomy): Bacteria > Bacteroidota > Bacteroidia > Bacteroidales > Tannerellaceae > Parabacteroides > Parabacteroides bouchesdurhonensis. The sequence continues at coordinate 1,678,458 of NZ_LT896588.1, read as the reverse complement.
ATTCATGGAGAAAATATGTCCACGATGTGGAGCATCCTTTATTTGTCAACCCGAGAATATAACCGGCTGTCAATGTGTAACAGTGAAGCTTAACAGTATCCAGCGTGAATACGTAAAAAAACATTACTTTCCTAATTGTTTGTGTAAATCCTGTCTGGAAGAAATTAAACGTGATTCCAGTATCTCTAAACAAACTTCCTGATATTAAGGTCTTCTTATTTTTACACCGGAATTAACTAGAAAAAGATGGAAAACGGAAATTTAACAGATCAGGAGGTACTGTTATTACGACGTAAATTAGACCTTCTCCTTCGTACAGGAAAACTACTCATGGAAAGTGCTGCAGATACGAATCGTATTGAGCGTAATATGAAAAGAGTAGCTGCGTTCATGGGTATTCCTGAAGAAAAATTACATATCGATATCAGATGGACAATGATGATGGTAAATGTGAGTGATGAAAGACATTCATTCTCTAAATTCCAGAAATGCGAGAAACATACTATAAATATGACGACTCTCTCGCAAATAAGCAAACTATCATGGCATGCCATTGAACAAGATTATTCATTAGACAGATATGAAGAAGAACTGGAAAAAATATCTCATCAATCACGAAATTATACGCCATATATAGTAGCACTCGGCGCAGGGTTTGCCTGTGGAGGCTTCTGTAAATTGTTCGGATGTGACTGGATCGCTTTTTTATTCGCCTCAATTTGTGCATTCATTGGGTTCAGAGTACGTGCCCGTTGCATCGAATCCGGAATTAATGTATATATGAGCATCGCCGTTGCAGCATTTGTATCAACCTGTCTGGCTTATGCCTCTTCTTACTCTGGATTATCCAATACACCTTATCATCCATTGCTCGCTTGTGCTTTATTTATCGTGCCCGGTGTGCCATTGATTAATTTCGTGGATGACATGATAGACAACCATTTGCTAGTCGGTATTACTCGCGCGGCAAACACGGTTATGATTGTAGGGGCAATGACTTTCGGTATAACATTCGCCTTACGTTTATTAGTAATGAATGATGTTGCTATCGATCATAAATTTAGTGAGCTAAGTATGGTTCCTCACGATCCATATTATATATATGCTATTGCCGCAGCTATAGCCGCGGTAGGTTTCTCTATGATATTCAATATCCAACGTCGTTTGTTATGGGTCGTTGCTATTGGAGGTGTTATTGCTGTATGCACACGCAATTTTGTAAATTTTGAATTAGGATACGGCCCTGTTATCGGTTCGTTTATGGGAAGTTTCGTAGTCAGTCTTCTTGCGGTAAAGGCAGTACACTGGTTTCACGTACCTAACCACGTATTAAGTATTCCCTCTGTGATTCCAATGATTCCGGGAGTACTGATGTATCGTTCAATACTCGCTTTTATTAATCTGCACGGAGTAATCGGAGAAGTTACAAATGCCTTTTCCAACGGTATCAATTCCGCATTGATTATTCTTTGCATTTCACTGGGCGTAGCCGTTCCAAATATTTTTGCCCGTCGTTACATAGCTAAAGACCGCCATCGGCATCTCCAGGAGGAACTCGAGAAACGCCGGATACGCGGTAAATTTATTGAATGGTAATTATAGATAAGGATTATAGTTCAAACAAACCACCTTTTCCTCCCGGAGGGAAGCCTTTACGTCAATCAGGCGCTGATTGCTACTGCCACGAAACAAAAGGCTTTCGTCTCGAAGAGATTGTTGGAACTTCCCATCCACCAGCACATCTATATATTTAAGAAGTTGTGCCTGTTTCGGATTATTCAGAATATTTTCAAACTTATATCCCGTATAGCACCAGATATTTTTCCGGCTCTTTTCTTTAATTGCGCGAGCCAATTCGGTAAAACCTTCCGGCTGAAACATCGGATCGCCACCACTAAAAGTGACATTGGCGAAATCATCCGCCAAAACTTTCTCTAAAATCTCACCTGTCGACACAGGTTTTCCTTTATTAATATCCCATGACTCCGGATTGTGGCAACCCGGACATTGATTCGGACAACCGGCCGCATAGATAGCGGTCCGGAAACCCGGACCGTCTACTGTTGTATCTTCTATAATATCTATAATAGATAGCATTTCCCTTTAATTATGAATCACGCGATCATTCAATTCTGCCAATTTAGCACTATTCCAGCGATCTGTTGTACCAACCAAATAACCGGTAATACGTTGAAGTTTATCTAAGTGCTTACTGCCACACTTCGGGCAAACCTCCAAATTCGTTTCCGCATTTTCATATCCGCAATCCAAACAACGGTTACGATTATGGTTAACTGAACCATATCCTATATTATAATGATCCATCATATCTACAACCTGCATAATAACTTCCGGATTATGTGTAGCATCTCCATCCATTTCCACATAAAATATATGTCCGCCACGAGTCAAGTCGTGATAAGGAGCTTCTATCTCTGCTTTATGGCGAGCGCTACATTTATAATATACAGGAATATGATTGGAATTTGTATAATAATCGCGGTCTGTAATGCCGGGTAATATCCCAAATTTCTTTCTATCCCGACGGGTAAATCTTCCGGATAATCCTTCAGCCGGAGTTGCCAATACACTATAATTATGTTGATATTGTTCCGAAAATTGATTTACACGATCACGCATATAAGTAACAATTCTCAAACCTAATTCTTGGGAATCTTTATCTTCCCCATGATGCTTACCGGTAAGAGCAACCAGACATTCGGCCAAACCGATAAATCCGATACCTAAAGTCCCCTGATTAATTACAGAAGCAATCGTATCGTTTGGTTTAAGTTTTTCACTGCCTAGCCAAAGAGACGACATCAACAAAGGAAATTGTTTCGCATAAGCTGTTTTCTGAAATTCCATACGTTCATGTAACTGGCTTGCAGTTATATCTAACAGACGATCGAATTTGGCAAAGAACCGGGCAATACGCTCTTCCTTATTTGCAATATTCATACATTCAATCGCCAGACGGACAATATTAATAGTAGAGAACGATATATTACCACGCCCTATAGATGTTTTTGGGCCAAAACGATTTTCAAAAACACGCGTACGACATCCCATCGTTGCTACCTCATGTACATAACGTTGCGGGTCATCGGCTTTCCATTCTTCACTTTGATTAAATGTCGCGTCCAGATTCAAGAAGTTCGGGAAGAAACGGCGTGCAGTTACTTTACATGCCAACTGGTATAAATCATAATTACGATCTTCCGGCAAATAACTCACACCACGCTTCTTTTTCCATATCTGAATAGGGAAAATAGCAGTTTCTCCATTTCCAACTCCCCGATAAGTACTTTTCAAGATTTCCCGAATAATACAACGTCCTTCAGCCGAAGTATCCGTACCATAATTAATAGAACTGAAAACGACTTGATTTCCACCCCTTGAATGGATTGTGTTCATATTATGAATAAAAGCCTCCATCGACTGGTGTACCCGGCTAACTGTTTTATTAATAGCATGCTGCACGATACGATCATCCCCTTTCAGTCCATCCAGTGAGCGATTAATATAATCATCCAGTTCTTTTTGATACAAATGGGAATATTCTTCACCATTCAATTCCTCTAAATTTTTTATTTCTTCTATAAAACTGTTACGCACATAAGGAGCCAGATAAAAGTCGAACGCAGGAATAGCTTGCCCTCCATGCATTTCATTCTGTGCTGTTTCCAAAGAAATGCAACCTAAAATACTTGCAGTTTCAATCCGTTTGGCCGGACGGGATTCGCCATGGCCTGCAGAAAAACCATATTTCAAGATACGATCCAACGGATGTTGCACGCAAGTTAAACTCTTTGTAGGATAATAATCTTTATCATGAATATGAAGATAATTATTGGCAACTGCATCTTTTACATCTTCACTCAGCAAATAGTCGTCAACAAAAGGTTTAGTAGTTTCACTGGAAAACTTCATCATCATACCGGCAGGAGTGTCGGCATTCATATTCGCATTCTCACGGGTAATATCATTCGATTTAATATTAATTATTTCCAGAAACATATCTCTGGTTTTCGCCTTTCGAGCGATACTCCGTTGATTACGGTAAGCGATATACCTCTGAGCCACATCTTTGCGGCTACTGTTCATCAATTCCAATTCCACAGCATCCTGTATAGCTTCTACCGTCATTTGAGAATCCCCTTTGAAAGAGATATGATCGGTAATCTGGCGAATTAACTGCATATCCTCACCTATTTCGGTATGCAACATTGCCTTTCGTATCGCTGTAGTAATTTTCTCCTCGTTGAAACCAACGATACGTCCATCTCTTTTGACTACTGTCTGAATCATGGTATATGATTTATCTGATTATTATCTATTCACCAACAAAGGTAAGTACATATACATTACGTTCTTCATTTTGGAAAACTTTTCACGAATTAAATTATGTTAATCAGCTATTAAATAGCAAATTGAAAAATATTTTAAAAAACTTAACAACGAAGTAATATAGAAAAGTTTCCAAAAACAGAAAACATAAAGGCCAATACAAAGTCCTTCTTATATTACAAACATACTACCGGATTGGTTTCATATTACCCATCCTGGAATACAAACCAAAGGGATCTTATCTAAAGAAGATTATTCCGCATTCCTAAATAAAAATATCACAAACGATTTTATATGCTTTTTTATTCCTTCCGAATGAAATTGGAATTTCTTTCGAGAGAAATTAAATTTTCTTCCGAAAGGAATAAAAATGGAGTAAAATAAGTTCAGGATGATTTTTCCAAATCATCGAGGCGATTTTCGCAAATCATCGGGATGATTCCGTTTTTTCATATAATCAACAATTTTGCGGTTTATGACTAAATTGTTTACATTTGCGAACCTATAAAAAATAGAAAAAAGACATGGGAATTTTTAAATCACTATTTTCTTCCTCAAAAGAAGAAAATCCGGAAGAAGAAAAAGCGAAAACCGATCAAAAGAATTTCGATATATTAAAGTACGACGGTATACGCGCCCAGAAAATGGGCAGATTGGCGTATGCCATCAAATGTTTCACGAAAGCGCTAAATATACAAGAAGATTTCGAGACGATGACCTATCTGGCCAATGCTTACATTGTAGCTAATGAACAAGAGAATGCGTTACATATACTTGACCGCATGGTAGAAATAGAACCGGATCATGTCAACACGTTGCTTACCCGCGTTCACGTTCTTTTCTTCTTGGATAAAGATGCCGAAGTAATAGAGGTCTGCCAACACATTATTGAATTAGACCCGGAAAACCATTTACCCTATTATTTAATGTCTAAGGCTAAAAAAGCAACCGGCGATTTATTAGGGGGCATTGCCGATTTAACAAAGACAATCACTATAAAAGAAGATTTTTCGGAAGCCTATTTATTACGGGCGGAAATCCTTATATCTATGAAACAGGCAAAAGAAGCTTTACCGGATGTAGAAAAAGTGATAGAACTTGTTCCGGAAGAAGAAACAGCTTTTTTGTTAAAAGGAAAAATCCACGAAGCACTTGGAGACATGGATGATGCCACCGCAAACTACCAACACGTATTAGATTTAAACCCATTCAACGAAGATGCCGCACTTTTGGCCGGAAAGCTTTTAATAACACAAGAAAAACTAGACGAGGCAATCACTTTTTTTGACGAAGCCATCGATACAAACCCGTCATTCGCCAAAGCATACGCGGAGCGCGGACGTGCCAAAAATCTGAAAGGCGACAAAGACGGAGCTTTTGAAGACCTGAAAAAATCCATCGAATTGAATCCCGAAGGAGAAGAAGCACAGAAAATGAACGGACAACACACGAACTTTGAGAACAAATCATATATGCCATTTTAAATATAATTATTTTCTTAAAAGTTCTTTATTATTTTATCTTTGTGATTGATCTATAATTTTAAATACTAATACTATCATAGACTTTCAAAAAGATAATAAAATGATTGACACAGAACAAGAAATAATTAATGGTCTGCGCAGAGGAGATGAAACAGCATACAGACAATTATATAAATTCCATTACAAAGTTCTTTGCGCATTTGCATATAGTTACGTAAACAACTCTTTTATTGCAGAAACGTTAGTCAGTGATGTCATATTCAATTTATGGGAAAATCATGAATCTTTAACTATCAATCAATCATTAAGGGCCTATTTGATGAAAGCTGTAAAAAACACTTGCATCAATTATCTGGACCACTGCTATAGGCATAATAATTTAATGCAAAACCTTTCCGATAAAATCAAAGGTCAGCAACGTGCTTATTACGAACAAGACAACTACCCTTTATGTATCTTACTGGAAAAAGAATTAGAAAATGAAATAGAACAATCTATTAATTCCCTACCTGCCCTAACGCAAGAAATATTTTGGATGAGCAGAAATGAAAGAATGAAATACGAAGAAATAGCTCGACAAAAGAATTTAACAATTGATATCGTAAAATACCACATCCGTTTAGTACTTAATAAACTACGAACAGATTTAAAAAATTATACTATTTCCTTATTTTTTATCTCGTACCTATTTTAATTCAGAATAAAAAAAGCTGATTTTTTCACCCGATTTATGATTTCATTTGTCATACTTATAGAAACGTGAATTATGAACATACAAATTCAAAATAAAGAATATTGGGACAATCTAATAATCGATTATCTTTCAGGAAATATAACCGATAAAGATCAGATTATACTTAATAAGTGGCTTAGTGAATCTGATAAACATCATTTATATTATGAAAGTTTAAAAGATATTTGGAATTCATCCGGAATTGCTGATAACACACTATCATTTGATTATGAAAAAGCATTCTCACTCTTTGAAAAAAGAATTAGAAGTTTATCAAAACAAAACTCTAAAAAATCATGGTTTCAAAAGAGATTAGTCTGGAGCAAAATAGGAGCTGCTGCTATATTAATTCCGTTTATCTTTTTAACATATTACACTTTCCTTTATTTCAAAATACAAGATAATACTATTTCGTTATCTGAAATCATAAGCCCAAAAGGTTCAAGAACACAAGTAAAACTCGCTGACGGAACTATCCTTTGGCTAAATTCTGGCAGTTCAGTTCAATACAACAATGACTTTGGAAAAGGTAACAGGATATTATCTCTTTCAGGGGAAGCTTATTTAGAAGTGGCTAAAAACGAACAACTACCTTTTGTTGTGAAAGCAGGTGAACTAGAAGTAAAAGTTTTAGGCACAATATTCAATGTAAATGCCTACCCAGATAACAAAGAAATTAAAGTTTCTTTATTACAAGGATGTGTTTCCCTTTCCAAAAATGGAGAGACGAAAACTACCATATTAAAACCTTTGGAAACAGGTATATATAATATAAATTCTCATCAAATCTCTGTCGATCCTTATTTACCAAAGGAGGTTCTGAGTTGGATGAACGGACGATTTATTTTCAATGGTGAAACATTTGAAGAGATTACGCGAATTTTAGAAAGAAATTTCAATATAGAAATTACAATTCATACAGAAGATTTGAAGAATAAACGTTTCGGAGGAGATTTCCGTCAAAATGAATCAATTGAAAAAATTTTGGAGATAATGTCTTCAAACCAAAAGTTTAGATATAAAATAAGTGACAATAAAATAGATATCTTTTAAATAAATTTGTTAAACCACAAAAGTCTAATGCCTATGGGAAATGTAAGAAATTAATTGATAACCATAAAAATTGAGGAATGGGCCAACATCCCTCAATTCTATTCTTGTCAACAATCAATAAATCGATTATTAACAGCTTAATAATTACTGCAAATGTATAAAAAATTATGCAGCAAGAATTCTTCATATTGGATTCTATGCAACAAAAAAAATATAAATATTATGAAAATATCCACACTACTACTCTTCTTTGTGATATTTTCAGTTTCGGCAACCTCTTATTCACAAGAGGTAAAAGTTACATTAAATCTACAAAATGTTAGTATAAACGAAGTATTCAGTAATATACAAAAACAAACAAATTATTCTTTCTGGTATGATTTAAAAGACATCAACTTAGATCGTATAGTTTCTGTAAAAGCTGAAAATAAAACAGTGAGTTCTATACTTGAACAAATACTGAAAGAAGAAAATGCCACTTTTAAAATGGTAGATAACCACATCGTTATTATACCGAAACAGTCTATTGACAACAAGCAAAGGATATCACAACAGAAAAAAGTAACAGGAACAATAAAAGATCATCAGAATGAGCCAATAATCGGTGCAAATATTATTGAGAAAAATACACAAAATGGAACAATCACCGATGAAAACGGCTATTTTTCGCTAGATATAAATCCAAACTCAACTCTTGTTGTCACCTATATAGGTTATTTACCAAAAGAAATACCTGTAGGTTCAAAAGATATATTTAATATTATACTGACAGAAGATGTTGAACAATTGGAAGAGGTAGTAGTTGTCGGATACGGAAGCGTTAAGAAAAAGGATTTAACCGGTTCTGTTGTAAGAATAAATACTGATAAGTACAAAGACCAAGCAAAGACACAAGTTTCCGATTTCTTACTTGGTACAGTTGCAGGATTTTATGCACAACAATCCGGTTCTGCAAGTGACGGTGCTTCTAAATTGGAAGTCCGGGGACCTACGTCTTTAAAAGCATCCACTTCTCCGCTTATCGTATTAGATGGGGTAATTTATAACGGTAATCTCAATGATATAAACCCAAATGATATCGAAGCCGTTGACATTTTAAAAGATGCCAGTTCTGCTGCAGTTTATGGTTCAAGAGCAGCTGCAGGTGTCATGATCATTACAACTAAAAAAGGTGTTAAAGGTAAACCCATGATTAATTTCTCCGCACAAATAGGGATTGCACAACCTTCTAATAAAAAATTCAGATCATACAAAGGAGAAGATTTTCTCAGATTCAGAAGAGATGCGATGACTGCCTGGTTTCCAAATGATTACCCATACTATTATTATAACCCAGAAGAACTGCCTACTGATACATCTTTGGAAGAATGGAGGAATGCCAGTGCCAATCCGAATGCGGACAACAGGTCCGAATGGGGGTCACGACTTAACTTATTTCCTACAGAACATGAAAATTTTATGGCAGGAAATACAATCGATATGCCTAGCATGTCATTACAAAATGGCCTACGACAAAGCTACGACGTAAGCATTTCCGGAGGAACTGAAAACACAAATTATTACTGGTCTCTAGGCTATGATAATAATGAAACAATCCTAAAAGACGGAGGTTTTTCGGCTTTAAGAACCAGATTAAACGTTGATTTTAAAATTGCCTCATGGCTAACTGTCGGCATTAATACACAATTTGCAAGTAGAGATGAAAGCCCAATAGCTATATCCTATTCCGAAAGAGTAAGTCCTTATTGTTCAATATATAAAGAAGACGGATCATTAAATTGGTATCCCTCCGGTTATGTAGGACTCATAAATCCTTTATTAAGTAAAGAACAAGAAAGAAGTAAGAAGGCAAACACCTTATTTTCTTCCATATTTGCCAAAGTAGACTTACCTTTTGGCTTTAAATATGAAATGAACTTCCAACCACGTTATGAATACTCTAAAGATTATAATTTCTGGGGTACAGACACATTTAATGGCACTATCGCACATTCCCAAGGATATGGTAGCCGCGCAGAATATTCTCAATTTGAATGGATGCTAGATAATATTATTCGTTGGAATAAACAATTTGGGGTTCATAGCTTTGACCTAACACTATTATATAGTGCAGAGAAATTCAGAGACTGGAATTCTTCTATGACTGGAGAAACTTTTGCTCCCAATGCTAATTTAGGATGGCATGCTTTACAGCAAGCTCAAAAAATTTCCATAAACAATAACGACACCGAATTGACAGGAAATGCAGCAATGGCCAGAATAAACTATATCTTACACGGAAAATATTTATTGACGGCATCTGTAAGAAGAGACGGTTACTCTGCTTTCGGACAAAAAAATCCATATGCTGTATTCCCTGCTGTAGCTTTGGCATGGAGAGTTTCAGATGAAGAATTCTTTAAAGTACCGTTTATCAGTGCTCTGAAAGTAAGAGCTTCCTGGGGAGTAAACGGAAACAGATCTATTGGACAATATTCTGCATTAGCAACCGTTTCCTCTAGTCTTTATTATGATGGCCAAAATTCCATTTCAAACGTTTATAATGCATCTCTAGCAAATCCCGATTTAAAATGGGAACGTACAGAGTCTTTAAATTTCGGAGTAGATATGGCTTTATTGAAAAATAGAATATCAATTGTCGCCGACTTCTACACTATGACTACAAGTGACTTGCTAATGGATAGGAGGCTTCCCGAACTAACAGGCTTTTCTAATATTACAACCAATTTAGGAGAACTTGGAAACAAAGGATTCGAATTGACATTGAACACTGTCAACATAGATAATAAAAACTTTAGTTGGAGCAGTAACTTAGTGTTCTCTCTAAACCGTAATAAAATCAAAAAATTATTCGGAGACTACGGAGAATACATATTAATGGGACAAAAGCTTAACGGAGAATTACCGGATTATAACAACGGGCTATTTCCGGGACAACCTATAGATCGAGTATGGGGATATAACGTAATTGGTGTCTGGCAGACAGAGGAAGCCGATGAAGCGGCTAAATACAATTTATCTCCCGGCGATTACAAAAGTGAGGATTTAGACAATAACGGAAAATATGAGGATAAAATGGATAAACAATTCATCGGATATACAAGCCCTCGTTTTCGTTTAGGTTTTGGAAACGATTTTACTTTTCTGAAACATTTTACAGCATCTATATTCTTGCGAGCCGATCTGGGGCATATAGCCAGAGCTTCATTAGCTGAACGTGATGGAGGGTACGAATACAACCGTGTAAATGCATACGATTTTCCATACTGGACTCCAGAGAATAGAAATCAAGAATGGGGAGGACTAAGAATGAGTCCCAGTTCATATGGAGGAGGATTACAAATATACAAACCTGCATCTTTCCTAAGAATACAGGATGTATCAGTTGGATATAATTTACCCGACAAGATTGCACAAAAATTACACGTAAACAATGCCCGCTTTTCTTTTTCTATCCGTAATCTATGGTGTATTACAGACTGGATGGGCTGGGACCCTGAATCTCTAAACACTCCTCTTCCACGGACCTATACTTTTGGTGTAAATATATCTTTATAATAAAAAATAAACTAATATGAAACGATTATATTTATTCTTATTTCTTGTCATTTTGTCCTATACAGCGTGTACGGACGAATGGTTAGAGCCTAAACCTCATTCTTTTTATGTCCCCGAGAATGTATATACAGATAAAAGTGGATTTGAATCCCTCATTCTAACTATGAGAAAGGACCTGAGGAGAGATCATACAGACGAAAGACATTACATTTGTACAGAAATGGCGGCTTCAGATCTGGGAGTTCCTTTAGTACAATTAGATTTCAGAAAATTGACTCCAAGTAATTCCACTTATTACCCGTTCCTCTCAATGTTCACCAGTGCATACGGGTTTATTAAAAACTCCAATGTGTTAATTTCACGCATTGACAATATCCAATGGGAAGATGAAAATGAGAAAAACACATTATTAGCAGAGGCATATTGGCATAGAGCATATTGGTATTACCGTTTGGTAAATAATTACGGGGATGTTCCTCTGATTCTTGAAGAAGTGCAAGGTCCTAAACTGGATTTCGCGACTTACAGCCGATGGACTATTCTCAATAAAATAGAACAGGATTTAGAATTCGCAGTCAAATATCTTCCTGCTCCGGAAAAGACGGCGGCAGGTGCAGTGTCCGCAGGTGCCGGCTATCATCTTCTAACAAAGGTATATCTGGCTAATATGAAATTTGAAAAGGCTGTAAAAGCTGCCAACCATGTTATAAATGACTATTCATACGCACTTATGGAACGTCGCTTCGGACAAGATGTAAATGATCCGAAATACAATTTAATGTGGGACCTTCATCGTCCGGAAAATTTCAACCTCAAAGAAAACACGGAAACGATTCTCGCTACTATAGACCGATTCGAAGCTCCTGCAGAATCCAAAACGGCAGGGTTGAGAACAATGAGAAATTATAATTGCGGATGGTGGTATCCAGCGGTACTCGATAGTGAAGGAAAACAAGGGATGACTTACGACGGAGAATATAAAGCTTTATATGGAGAAGCTAATCCGAATTTGGTAAATACCCCTTATTATCGATTCGATATCTGGTCATACAAAAACGAAAATTGGCAAAACACTTCAGATTTAAGAAGATCTGACGAAAACTGGATAGATATGCATGAATTAAAATATAATAATCCGAAATCTGTAGATTATGGCAAAACTATTGATCCTAATAATTTTGCAGCATTAGCAGATACTTTCTATTATACTTTCGCTTTCCCATTCTATATCACCTATGTACCGGCCCCTGATCCGTTAATTAATCCAATGGGAAGTAATGGAGATTGGTATGTATTTCGTCTTGCAGAAACATACCTTTTACGTGCGGAAGCCTATTATTGGTTAAAGAACAACATTGCTGCAGCAGAAGATATAAACAAGGTAAGAACCAGGGCAAAGGCCAAACCCATCACTCCTGAAGAAGTAACTATTGAGTTCATTTTTGATGAACGTGCACGTGAATTATTTGCAGAAGAGCCAAGACATTCGGAACTTGTCCGAGTATCATATATAATGGCAAAATCCGGCATAAACGGTTACACATTACAAGATTTCAGCAAAAAAAGTTGGTTCTATGATCGTATTTTAAAATATAACACATACTACCAAACTGAATTAAATGTTTTGGCCAACTACGTTATTATGGATCCTTTTCATGTTCTTTGGCCTATACCACAAAGTGTTATCACGGCAAATACAAAAGGAGTTATTAATCAAAATGAAGGTTACGACGGAGCAAACAACAATATCCCTCCGTTAACTGAAATAGTTGAAACAATTCCATAGACTATTCAGAATATGTAATATGAAGTGGCTGTCTGGTAATTAAATCAAAAGAAAACAGTTTATTTCCTCTATACTAGGGAAACAGCATATTAAGAGAATATATCTTTTGAACAAAAAGGCCCAATAAACGGTCCCATAAAAAGGAATATATGCAAGATTAATAAATTGGATTCTGTTTATCAGACAGCCACACCACTCTTTTTTTGTCCAAATTCAACTTAAGGACAACAAAATAGACACCAACAAAAAATCATAAAAGTATGGATAAAATAACAGAACAACCATCACTCTATAACCATCTTGAAAAAATGTCGGTTATGGAGTTGATCAGCAACATTAACCACGAAGATCAAAGAGTTGCTGTTGCTATTCAAAAAATATTACCGCAGATAGCAAAAGTAGTAACAACTATAGAAGACAAACTAAAAAAAGGTGGAAGAATGTTCTATTTAGGTGCTGGTAGCGGAGGACGTTTATCAGTACTCGACAAAGTAGAATTACCCAATACTTATGGGATTGAAAAGGGTATTTTTAATTGTCTGCTAGCAGGAGGAGAAGAACGCTTATTGGAAGTATTGGAAGCAATGGAAGATAGCGAAGAAGACGCTATTCGTCAACTGGATTTACACAAAGTATCTTCCAAAGACTTTGTATTGGGCATTTCTGCCAGCGGCACGACTCCTTATGTACTTGCCGGTTTGAAACAATGCAGAAAATTGGGAATATCCTGTGGATGCCTTGTTAATAACCCTGGCTCTCCTATTGCAGCTTGCTGCGATTATCCTATTGAGTTGATTCTTGGACCGGAGTTCGTAACAGGTAGTACACGCATGAAATGTGGTACCGCCCAAAAAATGATATTCGATATGATAAGCACTTCCGTACTTATCCGATTGGGTAGAGTTGAAGACAACAAAATGGTAAACGTACGCCTCATCAATAACAAAGTAATAGATCGATCCGTCAGAATGTTGATGGAAAAATCAGGATTAACTGATTACGAGAAGGCTAAAAAACTAATACTAGAACACCAAAACGTGCGAAAAGCACTTAATTATTTAAAATCAATCAAGTAAAACTTTAAAAATCAATTATCATGGAAAATAAAATGAACAGAAGAAAATTTTTAGGAACAACAGGTCTTTTAGGTAGCAGTTTATTATTTGCACCGTCATTCACTACTGCTAGTTCTTTAAAAACGGATATAAAACCTGTTATGCTAGGAGGTAGTAAAGCTCATCCAAAAGGATTTCAAAGTTGGCCTATTTATGGAGTGTCTGAAGAACAAGCTTTAATAAACACTTTGAGAACCGGAAAATGGGGGAGACTAGACGGTCATACCACAGCATCTTTTGAATCCGAATATGCTAAAATGCTTGGAGTTAAACATTCATTAGGAGTCTCCAGCGGCACAGCGGCTTTATATACAATGCTCGGAGCTTTGGATTTAGGCCCGGGAGACGAAGTTATAATGCCCGTATACACTTTCGTTGCCACTTATAATGTAATAACGCTAAATTATGCTTTGCCCGTATTTATTGACTCCGATATAGAAACTTTCCAGATTGATGCCAAAAAAATTGAACCGGCCATTACTCCACAAACCAAAGTGATAATGCCTGTACACATTGGGGGGCTGCCTGCCGACTTGGATACAATCCTCAACATTAGCAAAAAATATAATTTACCAGTGATCGAGGATGCTTGCCAAGCGCATCTTGCAGAATGGAAAGGTAAAAAAGTTGGCACTTACGGGTTAGGAGGAGCTTTCAGTTTTCAATCTTCAAAAAATCTGAATTGTGCAGAAGGTGGCGCAATATCTTCTAATGACGAAAGCTTTATACAACGTTGTTATGCATTCCATAACCAAGGACAAGGAGGAACAAGTACATCATTCGCCGTCGGTGGTTCAGGAACGCGTGGAGTTAATATGAGATTAACCGAATTTCAATCTGGTCTGTTACTTGCTCAAATGAATCGTTTAGAACAACAAGCCTGCATCCGTGATAAAAATGCTTCTTACTTAAATAAAATGTTAAGTGAAATACCCGGTATTTCTCCAGCAAAATTATATGACGGGGTAACAATGGGCGCCTATCATCTATATATGTTCAGATACAATCCTACTCATTTCGCAGGAATGAGTCTAAACAGATTTCTAGAAGTATTGAACGCAGAAGGTGTACCTTGTTCTGCAGGTTACGGTCCCATGAACAAAAGTGAATATGTACAAAAACTTGCAACCAATAAACACTATCTTAAAATATATGGGGAAAAAACCATGAAAGAATGGCTAGAACGTAATGAGTGCCCGCAAAACGACAAATTGACAAAACAAGGTGTATGGCTTTTCCAAAACATGCTCCTCGGCTCCAGAACAGACATGGAACAAATCGTAGAAGCCATACGTAAAATACAGAAATACGCAACAGAATTAAATAAATAAGAAAGGAGAGAAGGAGATGAAGTTAGTTTATACAAATATCAATATCCTGTTTTCCATTATATTACTTACAGGAGGCTGTAGTTCAGAATACAAAGTGGGAACATCTTCAGTAAGTCTGGAACCAACAGACGAGACAGTGTCATTAACATTGGCAGGATATGCCAGCCCATGGAAAGGCCGTTTTTCTCTCTCATGGGATCAAGTAGAGAACAGTTCATTCTTGTCTGTTACAGATTACAAAGACTCTGTTATTATTCTTGACGACAAAATGAATCTGTATTACGGAAATAAGGAACAACTACAACCATTCCAAAAAATCAACTCCGCTCCTTCTCTAAAACAAATTACTTTTTGTAACAATTGGTTATATGGAATAACAAACAAAAATAAGCTGATAAGAATCTCTTTAGACAAGGTAGCCAAAGAATGGGAATTCGTACAAACAGTAAATGCTAAATTTATCACCTCTTCCAATGGTAATTTATACATATCTGATACTCAGGGAATGCTGTACAAAGGAAATATATCCGAAGAAAATATTCATTGGACAAAAGTCGGTTCTACTCCCCCGGCAATAGATATGACTTCTGATAAGAACAGATTGTATGTATTAACAGAAGACACAGTCCTATACCAGCGATCTTTAGATAAAGCAGATGAATGCTGGCAGCGAATCGGTTACAAAAATAATGATACGTATACAATAGATGTAGTGCGTATCAACTATATAAATAATCATTTATATGCCACATCGAAAGAAGGGAAGGTATATCGCAGCAAACACAGCTCTGTCGGAGATATAAATGCAAAAGCCATGAGTATAAAAAAAGGGGGTAACACCGTAGTTATTGTCGGTGTTGATGTTTGTGGTCTAAACAAATCTCTAACCGATGATATCAAAGCTGAAATAAAAGAAAAAAGAGGTATTGATGAAAACGCAATTCTCATCAATGCTTCACATACGCATTACGCTCCTGTAACACAAAATTGGACAACCTGGCAAAAGCCTAACCAATATCCGGACAGTCTTTATTTGTTAAATGTGATTCGTAAAGGTATTATACAGGCCATTGAAGAATCTTTAGACAATATGGTTCCTTCTTCCCTCTATTTTGGAAGAGATACATGTAATATAGGTATAAACAGGAGTTTGAAAGGAACTGATATAATTTATGACAATACAATAGATGTAATTGTTGCCATAGACAAGAAATACAAGAAAAAAACTATCTTATTTATGGCAGGCTGCCATCCTGTATACACCGATCCATCTGTAGGTCCATATACATTGAATGCTAATTATCCAGGGCTAGCAAAAACTCTGCTTGAGCAAGATGATAATATACAAAACAGTATATTTTTACAAGCTTTTGCTGGAGACATCAATCCTACTGATCCATTCAAAACAAGTGCAAAGAAGTTGGCTGGTGCCGTATCCCATCTTATAAAAAACAAGTTAGAAGTCATTAGCGGTCCTATATCTTATCACTTCGATTCTATTATTCCTCCAGTAGTCACACCTTGGACAAAAGAGCAAATTATCCAATTCAAAGAAAAGAATGAAAAACTAAATGATGACATTGGAGCTGAACGGAATACAAATTGGGCAAACTTACAATTACGGTCTTTCGAAAAAAACGGAGTATTACCCCAAATGCCTGTTTATTACCAGACACTTAATATTGGCAACTGGAAATTAGTTGCTTTATCCAGAGAAGTAACTACTGAATATGGCTTAGCAATACGTGACATCTGGACGGGACAAAAAGTATCAGCAATAGCTTATACCAATGATGTGTCCAGCTATCTAGCCACCCCACCTCATATTCAAGCTAAAGATTATGAAGGATACGAATCATTCTTTTGGTACGGACAGCCCACATGTTTTTCTAAAGAGGCTTTTTCTACTATAATAAAAAAAATAAAAGAAAATAATTATTAATATGATACTAATAGCGGATAGCGGATCAACAAAAACCAGTTGGTGTCTTGTCGATTCCGGTAAAAAGATTGTTGAATTCTTCACCGAAGGATATAACCCATGTTATGTTGGAGAAGATTATATTACTTCTTCATTACAACAAGTTTTTCCATTAGAAATAGAACGAAACAGCGTCTACGCTGTTTATTTTTACGGGGCTGGATGCTACGAAGAAGAATTTACAATAATAAAACGAAGTTTAAAACCTTTCTTTCCTAAAGCCGAACTATTTGTTGCAATGGATCTGCTTGCCTCTGCCAGGGCACTTCTGGGTAATACTGCCGGATTTGTGACAATCTTAGGCACAGGAACTAATTCATGTCTCTACGATGGAACAGACATAATTCTAAATATTGACTCATTAGGTTTTCTTTTAGGAGACGAAGGGAGCGGAGGATATATCGGCAAACATCTTATCCGCGATTATGTAAGAGGAAATATGCCTGTGGATATTGAACAGTTGTTTAAAAGTGAATATCAGTTAACAAGAGAAGAACTTGTACACCGTGTTTATATGGATAAAATGCCAAATCGCTACTGTGCAAGTTTCACCCATTTTCTTACAAAGCAGTGTAAAGGAAAAGAATATGCGCAGCAACTGGTTATAAATGCATTCCGGGATCTTTTTGAGAATATCATATGCAAATACCCTGATTACAAATCTCTAACATTCAACAGTGTAGGTTCTATAGGTTGGTTATTTCAAGATATTCTATCTCAAACAGCAAAAGAATACACTATGGAAGTAGGCAGAATTATCCGTGAACCAATGGAAGGTCTGATTGAGTATCATAGTAATAATCCTTATTATAAATAACATGAAACAGCAACAATATTTATACCCCTTAATTGTTATTGCATTTATATTCTTTATTATAGGCTTTGGAGTTGGGATAAATGGCATCATGATTCCCATTTTGGAAAGTACATTCTCGTTAAGCAAAAGAATGTCTTATCTTGTATTAGCCGCCACCTTTTCTGCATTTTTCGTATTTGGAGCTCCTTCCGGATGGATAATAAAGAAAATCGGATATAAAAAATCATTGCTAATTGCGCTTATCATAATGTCTTTCAGTATGTTGTCATTCATTCTTTCTGCTCGTATGAGCCCACATATACATGGTTTTTATATGTTCTTGGCAGCTTCATTCATAGGAGGCATGGGAAATACTCTTCTACAAACAGGTATTAATCCGTACGTAACGATTTGTGGACCTTCGGAAAAAGCCGCACAACGGATGTGTATAATGGGAATTATGAACCAATCAGCATGGTTTCTCGGACCTCTTTTTCTAAGTTTTTTTATTGACATAAAGAATCCTGTAATAACAAATGCCAACATTCCCTTTGGTATAGCAGGTAGTATTATCGCTTTATTGGCAGTATGTATCTATTTTCTTCCTTTGCCAGAAATAAAGGCAGAAGGAGAGAATAATGAGTCAATTGGAAAAACACACAGTCAGAAAACCATTTTACAGGCAAATTTAAAAACAAGCATATGGCAATTTCCTCATCTATTATTCGGTATCATTGCATTATTTCTATATGTAGGGGTCGAAACATTACCGATGGCTTCAATTATCGATTTTGCCAAATCAATAGGAGTTGACTATCCTGCACATTATTCAGCGATAGGCCCTATCGGTATGATTACAGGGTATATCGTCAGTATATTTGTATTACAAATAATGAAGCAGAACAAAGCATTAGCATTATTTACATTAATAGCTTTAATTATATCTTTACTAATAATTTCACTTTCCGCCGAATATGCCATCTATTGTGTAGCAGGTCTAGGATTTGCTCACTCCATCATGTGGGGATGCCTATGGGCCTTAACTATAACTAATCTGGGAAAATATACTAAAACAGCATCTTCTCTGTTAGTTATTGCTATGGTAGGCGGAGCTATTATTCCGGTTCTATTCGGATTCTTTTTAGATTTAATACAAAAGACCAGTACTGCAATGCCCAATAATAACCAACAAGCCTACATCATTCTTATTCCTTGTTATTTGTACATTTTATTTTATGCGCTCATAGGCTATAAAGCTGGAAGAAATTCCCAAAAGCAAGAAAATACAATCAACTGTTTGTTTATTAAAAAAAAGCCTTTATCTTTGCAGCCCAAATAAGTATGCGAATAATAAATAAAAATATAGAGAAATGAAAAGAACATTCCAACCTTCCAACAGAAAAAGAAAGAACAAGCACGGCTTCCGTTCCAGAATGGCTACAGCTAATGGCCGTAGAGTATTAGCAGCTCGTCGTGCAAAAGGAAGAGCTAAATTAACAGTATCAGACGAGTATAACGGATAATAAATCCTGTTAGTAAGATTTTAAAGAAAGTAGAGGTTTTGTAAAAAGCCTTTACTTTCTTTGTTTTTGTAGCAATGTACGAAATGGAATAGCGTCTATGTGATGTTTTTTTTCTACTTTTGACCCACCTACAAATACAAGACAAAAATGAGTAGATTTTTTGTTAAGCTGATAAAGAGTCCGATAGTCATAAACTTACTGCTGGCAGCAGTAGTTACAGGCGGTGTTATCTATGGCGTACTAGCTTGGTTAGATACCTATACACGCCATAATGAAGCCGTTATCGTGCCAGATGTAAAAGGATTGAAACTACAGGAAGCGGCGTCTTTTTTTGAAAGTAGCGGTTTACGTTATAATGTAATTGATTCCGTCTTCTCCAAAGATGTAACACCCGGCTCTATCGTGGAATTAGTTCCGTCTGTCGGATCGAAAGTAAAAGAAGGGCGCATCGTTTTTGTTACTATCAACGCACTTACTTCGCAAATGGGGCTTATTCCGGAAATTGAAGACTTATCTTTCCGTCAGGCATACGCATTGCTTAAAGCCCGAGGATTTAACAATATTGAAATAAAATATGTTCCGGGTGACTTCAAGGACCTGGCAATAGGTGTATCAGCAAACGGACGCAGTTTATACAAAGGCGACCAAGTACCACTGGCAGCATCTCTGCTTTTGGAAGTAAGCAGCGGTGATGCAGAAGTTCTTCCAGCTGATTCTCTTTTACAGGATGAAGTTCCGGTTCAAGAATTAAATAGCGAAGAAGAAAACTGGTTTTAAGAAAGCATGGACGAGTTTCTGGAAGATATTGACGACGAACAGGTAGATGATTTACTACTACCGGAAGAAGGCGAAGAAACCCCGGCCGAAATAGCTCCAGGTCTTTACGAACATTTCCGTTTCGTAGCAGACAAGGGCCAGTCTCTGTTACGCGTAGACAAATTTTTGGTAGACCGCATGTTTGGCTCTACACGCAACCGAATACAATTAGCTGCCGAAGCAGGTTGTATTCTGGTAAACGGCAAACCGGTAAAAAGCAACTACCGGGTAAAACCATTAGATGTAGTATCCATCGTCATGGCTCGTCCACGTCGTGAACTGGAAATTATTCCAGAAGACATTCCTCTGAATATAATTTATGAAGATGATGATTTGCTGGTTGTAAACAAACCGGCAGGCATGGTTGTGCATCCCGGGCACGGTAACTATACGGGCACAATGGTAAACGCGCTGGCCCATTATCTGAAAGACGACCCATACTATGACCCTTCCGACCCTCGTTTAGGTTTAGTACATCGCATTGACAAAGATACTTCCGGATTGCTGGTAGTAGCTAAAAAACCGGAAGCGAAAGCGAATTTAAGCTTACAGTTTTTCAATAAAACGACTAAACGCAAATACCGCGCATTAGTTTGGGGCATTGTACAAGAAGACAAAGGACGTATAGAAGGAAATATAGGACGCGATCCGCGCGATCGTATGCAAATGAAAGTTTTCCCCGAAGGAGACCAGGGAAAGCAAGCAGTAACACATTATACCGTATTGGAGCGTTTAGGATATGTATCACTGGTAGAATGCCGCCTGGAAACAGGACGCACACACCAGATACGCGTCCACATGAAATATATCGGACACACACTTTTTAATGACGAAAGGTACGGTGGCCACGAAATATTAAAAGGAACAACTTTTACAAAATACAAACAGTTTGTGCAGAACTGTTTCGCTATCTGTCCCCGACAGGCGTTACACGCCAAAACGTTAGGATTTATCCATCCGACAACCGGAAAGGAAATGTTTTTTGATTCCGAAATTCCTTCCGATATGGAACAGTTGATAGAAAGATGGCGCATATATGCAAATACTAAAGAATTATAGAAATGAAAAGAAACATTGCTATTGTAGCCGGAGGTGATTCTTCTGAAATTGTTATTTCATTAAAAAGTGCAGAAGGAATCTATTCTTTTATTGATAAAGAGAAATATAATTTATATATTGCCATCGTTAAAAAGGGCGAATGGGCGGTACAGCTTCCTAATGGGGAACATACGCCGATAGACAAAAATGACTTTAGTTTCCGTGAAAACGGAAAGGTGAAACATTTCGATTTTGCATACATAACTATCCATGGTACTCCTGGCGAAGACGGGCGTTTACAAGGGTATTTTGATATGATAGGATTGCCTTATTCTTCCTGTGGAATGTTAGTGAGCGCCATCACATTTAATAAGTTTGTATGCAGTAAATTTTTACACAACTTCGGTGTAAACATTGCCAAGTCCATTCGTTTATTTAGAGGACAATCTATTACCAATGAAGATGCTGTCGCACAACTGGGACTTCCCATTTTCGTAAAACCCAATGATGGAGGGAGCAGTTTCGGCGTAACAAAAGTAAAAGAAGCATCGGCATTACAGCCTGCCATAGAAAGAGCTTTTATCGAAGGAAAAGAAGTTCTTTTAGAAAGCTTTATTCCTGGAACAGAAGTAACGTGCGGATGTTATAAAGTAGGTAACTTCGGCCAACAGAGAAAAGAAGTAGTCTTTCCGATTACCGAAGTTGTAACAAAAAATGAGTTCTTTGATTTCAATGCGAAATATAACGGACAGGTACAAGAAATCACGCCTGCCCGTATCTCTCCCGAATTAACGGAGAAGATACAAAGCGAGACTTCAAGAATCTACGACCTACTGGGTGCCAAAGGGCTGATACGTGTAGATTACATTATTCAGGCAGACGGAGAACCCTATCTGCTCGAAATAAACACTACACCCGGAATGACAGCTACCAGTTTTATCCCTCAGCAAGTACGTGCTGCCGGATTAGACATAAAAGATGTGATGACTGATATTATAGAAAACGAATTTTAAACAATTGACAAAAATAGCTGACGGTTTCTTTTAATCATCAACTTTCAATTATAATGATATGGATATAGAAACAGTTTCCCCTAATTTCGACGACATCCGTCCGTTAAACAACGACGAGGTGAAGGATGCAATAGAAGAACTGGCAACCAATAAAGATCTTGAACGGGCTTATCAATATATGAAGTCCGATTTAACATGGGAACAGTTCGTTGCCGCAATGCGTTCGTGCAAGACGAAAGAGGAATTTAAATCCACTCTTTCGCGTGAAGCCGTCATGATTGTAGCCAAACACACAACATTCTCACTTTCGATTTCCGGCCGGAGCCGTTTACCCGAAGGTAAACCGGCGTGTACATTTATTTCCAACCACCGCGACATCGTGATGGACGCTTCATTCCTAAATGTCATGTTATATGATGTTGGCTATGGGATGACCCAGGTAGCAATCGGAGATAATTTACTAATCCGTCCATGGATTAAGACTTTGGTGCGCCTCAACAACAGCTTCATTGTGAAGCGGGGAGTATCTGTCCGCCAGATGCTGGAAGTAAGCGGAACTCTTTCGGCTTACATCCGTCACACTATAACAGATACAAAAGAATCTATCTGGATTGCGCAACGGGAAGGCCGTGCCAAAGATTCGGACGACCGTACACAAGGCAGCGTCCTGAAAATGCTGAATATGAGTGGAAAAAAAGACATTTTAAGCAATCTGATGGAGCTTAATATCGTGCCGGTCGCTATCTCGTACGAATACGACCCATGCGATTACCTCAAGGCTAGAGAGTTTCAGATGAGAAGAGATAATCCGGATTACGTAAAAAGCGAACGCGACGATCTGCTGAGCATGGAAACAGGCATACTGAACAACAAAGGGCGCGTACATTTCACACTCGGAACTCCGATTAACGGTTCTTTGTCGAAGCTAGATCCACAGATGGAGAAAAATGAACTGTTTACAGCCATCGCATCCGTTATAGACAAGGAAATTTACAAGCATTACCGTTTCTATCCGTGTAACTATGTAGCCTACGACATCCTAACCGGATCAAAACGCTTTAGTGAGAACTACGGATTAAAGGATAAAAGACATTTTGAAAACTACCTGCAAGGACAGTTGGACAAGATTGTCTTGCCAAACAAAGACGAAGCATTCCTGCGTACAAAAATATTGGAAATGTACACTAATCCGTTGAAAAACCATCTGGCTACAAAGGAATAAATTCCAATAAAAGCACAATACCTATTCTATTGCATAATCCCTCAAAAGCCCCTTATCCGGACTTTTGAGGGATTGTTCGTTTGCAACTGTCCAGCCTTCCTCCGGATATCAGAACGGATAACCTATTGCCAGATGCACTCCCAAACCATCCTTGAATTTCGGAATATTATAATATCCTTTCTTTCCCGTATCGTAAGGAACATGCAAGCCAATCCCCATATCCAGACGAATCACGATAAAAGGAAACACATAACGCAATCCGACGCCCGTGCCAAGTGCAAGATCTTTCAGGAAACTTCCCCACTTCAACTGTCCTCCGGGACGGTTCGGGTCATTGCGAATCAACCAGATGTTACCGCTATCAAGGAACGTTGCCCCATGCAGGTCGCCAAGAATCGGGAAACGATACTCCAGATTAGCCTCAAACTTCAAATCCCCCGTCTGATCGATATAAGCGTATTTATTGTCGGGATCAGGACGGAACCGGCCAGGTCCTATACTCCGGATTGTAAAAGCCCGAATACTGTTCGCCCCTCCAATATAAAACTGCTCATTATAAGGTGTAGTGATAGCATTACCGTAGCTATAAGCCGCTCCCGCCATCAAACGGCCAACCAAACGTTGCTTTTTACCCAAATAATAGTTATACCGAATCTCTGCTGTTCCCTTGATGAATTGCGCGAAGGGATTACCCAATAATTTCTTATCCTTTTTATTGAAACCTTCTCCCGCCAACGCGTAAATTCCATCCATAACAAGTCCGGCTTGCGTTACGGAAAATTGCCACCATAGATGATTTCTTTTGGAAGTAATCGGAGAATCGTCATACGTATACGTGTAGCCCATCGAAGGGATAAATTGATCTTGCAAACTCTTATACAAAGCAGGATTGGCATTCGTTATGCTGTCAAACTCTTCCGTTCGGTGCTGAAGCAGGTTAAAAGTTAACTTAAAAGGCGTTATCGTATGATGGCTCGTTGCCGAAGGTTGAAATTCGTATGACGCGTCACCGCCAAAAGCCAGTAGTTTAAAGAACCGTGCCCGGTTCATCTGATCTATATAAATACGAAACGCTGTACTCGATGGATATTTTGTATCCAGTTTCTTCATAGTTGGAAACAACACATGAGGAAACGTTAGTGTGGCAGTAACCCCTATTTCATAACTGTTTATTTTCGAGGCAGAGCCCTCAATACGGTTACCTGTCTGCCATTCGTACGAGCCACGAAGTTTCACTCCGAACGTTTCCCCACCACCAAACACGTTTCGTTTCGTGACACTAAAGATAGCTCCCGGCCCAACCTGATCATTGCTCTTGGCAGTCAAATTCAACTCCAGTTCACCATCCAGAGGAAGGTCGTAGACCGTGTTAATCCGCAAGTTCAATGTGTCTTGACGACGCATTGTGTCTTTCGGCATATATTGCATCTCTGCGTAACGGAAAATACCAAGCCGGGAGAGAGCCGTCTGCGTTCGCTCTTGCTGCTGCTGTGAATACAAATCACCGGGTTTGAAATAAAGACGGTTGTAGATTACCGACGGACGAACACGTAATTTGTCCTGATAGTAGATCGTGAGGTCTTTATAACGAATTGAATCCGTTGGCGGTTCATTATTATATCCATTAAGCCATACGGTAACATCCCCCAATGTCCACGGGCGTAACGCAGATGGAGGCAAACCCTCCTTAGGAACTACCCGCAGTGCAACCTTGCCAGGCGAAAGCATTGTATCCGCCTGATAGGTGATGAATTCGGGGCGGAAATAATAATAGCCATTGTTTCGTAACAGCGAAGAAATACGCTCACGCTCGGCTTGCAGTTTCACAACATTGAAATTTTCCCCTTTGTGTAATAACTTATCGCCTATATTTTCCTTAATCAGCGAATCGGCACGATGACGTATACGTACATATTGCACGCTATCCAAAGTATAAGGTTGACTCATCGACACATTATAGCGCAACTTGGCTTTACGGGGATTCTTGCGGTCGGCCTCTACTTCATACGAAGCCGTTCCATTAAAATAACCATACTCATGCAGTAAGTTTTGAGCCACCTTAACCCGTACATCCGGATTCACGGTATTGATATAAACGGGCTTTGCCGCTAATTTCTTGAATATCCATTTTCCTATCTTACCCTTCTTGTTTACAAAACCATTATATATCCAAAGTCCGAACGGGAACGGCGTGCGGATAGATGAGCTTCCCAGCAAAGCATTATTTGGCGGATAAGCAAGAGCCGCCTCCACCTCATCCAAAGCTTCATCCCCGGCACGGGTTTTATCTTCATCCACTACTTCTATCTTTTTTATTCCGGTATAAAGTACCTGGCCTTCGGGAAGATTTTTTGTAGTAGAACAAGATGCGAGCAATACAAAAAGGAAAACGCAAAGAAACTTATATTTATAAAATATCATCTTCATTACTGCTTGTTTTCGTTAACAGGTTTAAGTTTATTTTTTCTGAAGTTGAACAATTCGCGCAGGTGCATCATCTTCTTACGGAGTACAATACCTGCTCCTGTTTCCGTAATTTCACCTTCCAGAAGACTTTCATAATTCTTATCATAGAATAGTTTTACATAGCGCGACCCGCTTGTGTCGAGACGGTATTCCACAGAAATATTATCTATAAAAGGTTGTGCCTGTCCGTTATTCACATCGCCTCCTGTAGAGATTCTTCCGCCCAGAACCACCCGTATACGGTCGTTATAGAAACGTTTGGCAAAACTAAAGGAATAATCCGTTCGTTTACCACCTTCATTGTCACCATCTTCGTCATAGCTTTCCATTCCAAACGATATATCGACGGACTTCAACGCACTTCCGGCAATATTGTTGATCTCACTTTGCAGGAAGCTATTGAGTGCGGAGCCCATATTCATGTTTGTTTTTCCTCCTCCCGTACCAGCCAGATACATCCCGGTAATAATCATACTTACGGCTTGTTTCTGCTGCTCTTCGGGTCCCATGCGGGTAAGCTGTTCCTGCACTGCCATATCTTCGGGAGCAGATATTACAAATTGCAGACCGAGATTCTCGAGACGTTGTTTCAACATGATGCCTACGTCGAAGTTTACCATACGCGGTGACTGCCCGTCGAGGCTTACAGATGTCCGGACACGTTCAGTAGCGGTTACATTCAGGGTAGGATCCATCAAATCGCCGGTCCACTGTACATAGCTTCCTTGTTGGATATTAAATTCTTTCAAAGGAATGACAGGCAAAGAATACTTCACCGTGCCTCCGGACAAAGTATAGCGTCCGTTTAATATCATATCGCCCTGTGGGGTATATTGGAACGACAGGTCGCCGCCACCTTCCAGATTGACATGGCTGGATTGATCGGGGGTAAGATCTACATTCAATTGTACCGCAGGATCAATACGTACAGTCATTAGCATATCTATTCCTCCAAGCGGCAACGGTGGTTTCTTCGGAGTTCGACGGCGTACCGTATCGGCAAAAGAGACGAAAGTTACCATATCCGACATACGATCCTGCGCCGTTAAAGGAGAATCCTGTAATACGTAAGTAACGTTGGTATTGCCCAAAAGTTGCAGATCACCACGCATGGTTAGCGCATCCAACGGGCCTTTGGCGGTAGCGTCCAGGTTTACGAACAACTTTCCGTAAACAAGACTTTCGTCGTTACGTTTCACATTAAGCAACTGCATATTATCGGCACGCAACCGAAGATTTGCCATCATACGTTCCGGACGATGAAAGTCGATAGTTCCATCTATCGCAAACGGATTCTTACCTGAACCATAAATATTATAATCATCGAACGTAATCAAATTATCCTTCACGTCTATTCGTCCGTCGTCAAAACGAAACGAACTACCGACTGCTCCCACAAAAACAGACGTGGTGTCAAGTTGTAAAAAACCGTTGACATCAGGCTTGTCACTCGAACCGGTAATGGACATTTGACCGTTCAGTGCACCACTAAGTTTCGCCATGTCATCCGGAATAAACGGGTTGAGCATCTCTAGCGGCAGGTGCGTAACATCTATGTTTCCCGCAATTATATCAGGCGTACCTACGGTATAAAAAGCGGTAGCTGCCGTCACCTCCTCCCTATCTCGGAAGAAGTGCATGTCTACTTGATGGTTACCTTTCGCCATAGGCAGATAAACAGCGTTGAACATCAACTCGCCCACACGGTCGTTCTCGTAATAAAAATCATCTACATTAACATCAGCCACAACCATAAAAGCACTGTCGGAAGGAGCATACTGAAAGTCGGCATTCAAAATACCTTTCATTGGGGGCAAGTAAGTGAACGCACCCGAAATAACATCCAGATTTATCTGGTTCAGTTCGGCATGCACTTCCTCCATGCCTTCGTCTTCGGCACTCGAGTGTATCCATAACGCTGCATTGTTATCACCGGAAAGACGGAGATTGGCAGCAATATCTTTTTCACTCTTTATCACAATGTAATTGTCGCTGTTTAACCGAAACGGAGTAAATGCGATAATAGGATTATCAGGAAACATATGTAGCCGGATTCCATCGGGAATTTTATGAGCTTTCAAGCCCAGCAACAAACCGGGTTTTCCTTGCCCGTCTTTATAATATAATGTAATATCGCCATACATATAGCTTACTTTTCCTTCTATTCCTGCAGTGAAAGGTTGCTGCTTTCGATATTTATTTTTCACTACTTCTGCATGATAGATAAGCGAAAGGGAATCCTGATAAACGGTAGCCCGTATTGTATCCAGCTGTGAAGTATCTCTCGCCAGTCCATATAACCCGGCGTCCATGCGAAAACCCGTTTCCGGAGAAGTATAAGCATTCAATGTTAACGAATTAAACTCTACATAATAGTTCTGCAAATAGTTGAATATCGGATTATCTTGCCCTGCCGTCACTTCAAGATGAACGTCTGGTAACAAGGGACGGAGAACAGCGAGATTAATAGTAGAGTCGCGCCGGAGCTGAGTTGTAAGGTTATCCGATACCATTGTCAACTTCTCTGTCATTTCATGTATACATCCGCTGCCGGTCAGAGAGAGCGCCAGATCGCCCGCATGGAAAGAAACTTGTGTAGTATCTATGTTAGAACGGGCTTTAAGCGTCAGCATTTTCGGACGAAATTTTTGTTTCGGCGTAACCAGCTCCCAATTTCCGAGAGAAATATCCAGATCGTTATTTTCATCCAAATTACTATGCGCTTCGGCAAAAAGTTGAAAAGAGGTTGATAATGGATTAGCAATAAGGTGCATGCCATACAAATCAAAGTTTTCCACATCAGCAATCAGCATTGCCCGGACATCGTCTCTATGCAGGCTTGCATTCAGAGAAACATCCATCTTCGCAAGCGGATATTTACTCAGTAAATCAAATTTCAGACTATTTTTCTCTAATTCCCCTTTAAGCGTAACATCCGAAACGGAAGACGTACCATAACGGATATCCGATATTTTCCCGTCCAGTTTACTCCATGTAGATTCCGAGAAAATATCGGTACCCATTCCTTCCGCTTTTACGGAAGCGGCAAGCCATAGTAACGAATCTTTCGGCATGAAATGAGTTGGTTGCAGACTATCTATTTCCATATCGGTGGCATACGACAGCTTGACAGGATTATAGCGGGCATTCAGATCTATCTTCCCATCGCCTTCTGTAAGCCGCAAGCGAGTAGAATATTCTCCGTTACCAAGCATCGCTATTCCATTCAATTTAATGCCTTTTGGAATAGCAAACCGGTCTCGTTGTTCCGGAGAAAGCAAATCAATAATAAAACCAAGATTACCTGTCTCCGCGAGCAATTTTATTTGTCCGGAACGGAGTTTATTATCCGTCAAAGCTTTCATATCCCCCGCAGCCTGTAAATTGAAAGCTCCCGGTAATTCACCATCCAGTTTACGGAGATACAGGGATGAGAGGTTTCCGTCTGCCTTTGCTTCTACAGTTAATGGTTCTTCTGGAAACGACTTCTTAAAGTCTGCCGGCAGATTGCCGGCTACAATAAACAAGTCTTCCTTGCCCAATGTGGCCAACAATTCCATCTTCATACTACCGGATGGCTTGTCATTAAGTGTACTCCAAGGAACATGCGCTTGTAAACTGATCTCGGAATAAGCAGTCTTCAAAACCAATCCGGGGACATTAATTGCTGTCGTGTCACTATGCAATGTTCCTTCCAATTCCGTAATGGCAAGCCCGGAGCGTTCTTCTACTCTAAATTCACGAAGACGGGCATTCATTTTTTTATCTTGATACAGAAGAGAGTCTGCTGTTATTGTCAGGTTATTTAATGCGATGTGAGAAGGATCCAATCCTTCTGTCGGAACGCCATAACCACTGTCATAATTCAACTGAGAATCAGACAAGTTAAAATGTCTCACACTGTATAATGATGTTCCCAAATCTACGCTACCATCCGAAAGAAGTGCTTTGTCTATATAGGTTGCAAGACGTAATGAGTCGCCTGGCATCTGGAGGCCAAAAGTTACTTTGTCAAGAGCAATCTTATTTAATCTGAACCTCCAATTTACGGACGTTGATGACGTATCTTTTTCGGAAGTGGTATCATTTAAAAATAACGTAATGGCTGTATCAGACAGTTCTAATGTATTTAAGGTAGCATCCTCATCAGATAAGTCAATCCGGTCTGCACGGGCATACAGTTTGCCTAACCTTCCTTTAATTTCCATGCCACTGATAAAGTTCCCGGTATTTACTTCTACCCCATGTAAATCAATAGCATCTACCAGTATCTCTTTCTTCAACAAGGGTAACGGACGGATACTTATCCTGAGACTATTCAGGGCAAGCAATGTATCCGCAGTCGGAGCAACGACTTCTACGCCCTTAACCGTAAGGTTCAGTGGAAAGGAGAGGCGTATTTTCTTTATGCTGATTTGCATGCCTGTGGCCTCTCCGGCGTAGTGCGTGGCCCGGCTAATTGCATAATCCTGAAAAGGAGGTACGTATAACAGGATGGAAAGCAGCAAAACCAATGCTATAGGTAGCAAGCATATAATTCCAATCCGTTTAATCCATTTTTTCATATATAAATTCCCGGGTATCTTGTTATATTCATAACGTCGAAACGAGCCATTTTGTTTGACGATTTATTAACAAAAATACAAATAAAGAATATACCTTTGACACAAAATTCACCAGAAATATGAAAGATTTGAATCTCTTGTGCTCTCAGGTCCGAATCATTGCCCATCACGCAGGCGAATATCTGAAAAAAGAGCGTAAGCAATTTTCCGCCACCAAAGTGGAAGAAAAAAGTGCACACAATTATGTTTCTTATGTCGATAAAGCAGCCGAGCAGATGATCGTTGAACAACTTAAAACTCTCATGCCCGAAGCCGGCGTTATTGCAGAAGAAGGCTCCGGTTCACATTCCTCCGAAGAATACTGCTGGGTTATAGATCCTCTTGACGGAACAACAAACTACATACATGACATGGCTCCCTACTGTGTAAGCATCGCCCTGAGAAAAAATGGAGAAACATTGCTGGGAGTGGTCTATGAAGTACATCGAGACGAATGCTTTCACGCAATAAAAGGAGGAAAAGCCTACCTGAATGACAAGGTTATTCAAGTTTCGGAGATTTCGACTCTAGAGAAATCTTTTGTTGCACTGGGCTTCCCTTATAGCTTCAAATCCTATCACCCGCTTGCTGTTTATCTGGTTGATAAGTTATACGGCTCCTCTGCCGGCTGCCGGCTATTAGGATCTGCTGCAGCCGAATTATGCTATGTTGCGGCCGGTCGCTTCGAAGCTCGTGTGGAGGCATTCCTTGGCCCGTGGGATATAGCAGCCGGAGCTTTCATCCTCCAGCAAGCCGGAGGAGTGGTAACCGATTTCCAAGGGGGTAATAACTGGTCCGACGGAGAAGAAGTGCTGGCTAGCAATGGAAAAATCCATACAGAGATGCAAGCACTGTTAGCCTCTTTCAACGAAAACAGAACATAATATCTATTAAATATAGAAGTCGTTCCGATTTATATTTTATTTCAAATCGCAATAAAAACGAAACATAGGGTTTAATTTATTAGCAAAAACCACTGAGGCTCTTATCTTTTTTAATTTTTTAAAGGATTAACCTTATAGCATGTTCTTGTAAATTTGTACTTTTGCGATAGTTTTTAATTAGTATTTAAACAGATCATCCCTGTAAATACCTTAAACAGATACTTCTTTGAAATATAGACAATATGGAAAATATAGAAACCGGATTATTATTAATGGTGGTCGGTATGACTACAGTATTTGCGATTCTACTAATTGTTATTAATCTAGGAAAAGGTCTCATCTCATTAGTTAACAAGTATGCCCCCGAAGAAGAAATCGCAAAAAAGCAAGTTGCAACAGCCTCACCTCTCGCTTTTGCACAATCAGGCGCTGTCGGCGGACAAGAAACAGCTGCCATTGTTTCTGCAATCAGTATGGTAACCGGCGGGAAAGGAAGAGTTGTAAAAATAGAGAAAATGTAACAAGTATTATTTATAAAAAATCATGAAAAGAGAAATCAAATTTAGCTTGGTCTTCAGAGACATGTGGCAATCTGCCGGTAAGTATGTTCCCAGAGTTGACCAGCTAGTCAAAGTAGCTCCCGCTATTATAGAAATGGGATGTTTTGCTCGTGTAGAAACAAACGGAGGCGGCTTTGAGCAAGTTAATTTACTTTTTGGAGAAAACCCCAATAAATCAGTACGCGAATGGACTAAGCCGTTCCATGAAGCCGGAATACAAACACATATGCTTGACAGAGCATTGAATGGTCTGCGCATGAGTCCGGTTCCGGATGATGTAAGACAGTTGTTCTACAAAGTAAAAAAAGTACAAGGAACAGACATCGCCCGTACATTCTGCGGATTAAACGATGTACGCAATATAGCACCTTCCATCAAGTATGCAAAGGCTGCCGGTATGATTTCGCAATGTTCACTGTGTATCACGCACTCTCCTATTCACACGGTAGAGTATTATACCAATATGGCTTTTGAGTTAATCGAACTGGGTGCTGATGAAATTTGCATCAAAGATATGGCAGGAATCGGCCGACCACATACGCTGGGACAGATCGTAGCCAACATCAAAGCAAAATATCCGGAAATACCTATACAATATCATAGCCATGCAGGTCCTGGATTCAATGTTGCCTCCATTCTGGAAGTTTGTAATGCAGGATGTGATTACATCGACGTAGGAATGGAACCTTTATCATGGGGAACAGGCCATGCCGATTTATTAACCGTACAGGCTATGCTAAAAGATGCAGGGTACAAAGTACCGGAGATCAACATGGAAGCTTACATGAAAGTAAGAAGTCTTATTCAGGAGTTTATGGACGACTTTTTAGGTCTTTATATCAGCCCCCGCAATCGCCTCATGAACTCTTTGTTGATTGGTCCGGGACTACCGGGCGGTATGATGGGAAGTTTAATGGCCGACCTTGACAAAAATCTTGAATCTATTAATAAAAACCGTATAAAGAACAACAAACCGCTCTTATCTCAGGATCAGTTGCTTATAAAGTTGTTTGATGAGGTAGCCTATGTATGGCCCCGTGTAGGGTATCCTCCATTAGTAACGCCTTTCAGCCAATATGTGAAAAATCTTTCCTTGATGAATGTGATGCAAATGGAAAAAGGCAAAGAACGCTGGAGCATGATTGCTGACGACATTTGGGATATGCTATTAGGAAAGGCCGGACGTCTGCCCGGAGCTTTGGCACCTGAACTAATCGAGAAGGCAAAGGCAGAAGGTCGTGAATTCTTTGAAGGTAATCCTCAGGATAATTATCCGGATTCATTGGACAAGTATCGCAAATTAATGAACGAAAAACAATGGGAATACGGCGAAGATGACGAAGAATTATTCGAATATGCTATGCACCCTGCTCAATATGAAGCGTATCGTTCAGGAAAAGCAAAAGTTGAATTTAAAGCGGATGTTGCTAAGAAAAAAGCGGAAAAAGAGGAAGCTCTAAAACCTGCAACTCCTGCAACACAAGCTTTCAGTATGCCAACATCGCCACAGACAATGACGGTAGATGTCAACGGCCAGGCTTACCGGGTTACTGTAGCTTTTGGAGATACAACGAACACCTCTCCGTCTGCTGCTCCCGCCGCACCAGCACCAGCACAGAATACTGCTCCTGTATCTGCAGGAAGCGGCAAAGAAGTTCTGTCTCCGCTTGAAGGAAAGTTCTTCTTGGTAAAAAATGCCTCTGAAGCTCCGGTGAAGGTAGGAGATACCATAAAGGAAGGTGATATTTTGTGCTACGTAGAAGCAATGAAGACTTATAATGCTGTTCGCGCGGAATTCGGCGGAACTGTTACAGCCATTTGTTTCTCTTCCGGCGATTCTGTTTCTGAGGACGATGTATTAATGACTATCCAATAATGAAGGAGATATTTCAAAACTTATATGATATGACAGCGTTCAGCAATATTATTGCTGAACCGCAGTTCCTCATCATGTACGCTATTGCTTTTATTTTACTCTATTTAGGTATAAAAAAGCAGTATGAGCCTTTACTACTCGTACCAATTGCCTTCGGAGTATTGCTTGCTAATTTCCCGGGAGGTGATATGGGGGTTATTCAGGCAAACGAAAACGGGCTTATTAACGTACATGGCGTCATGAAAAATATTTGGGAAATGCCGCTGCATGATATTGCTCATGAATTGGGGATCATGAACTTCATCTATTACATGTTAATAAAAACAGGCTTTCTTCCCCCTATTATCTTCATGGGTGTAGGTGCTTTAACGGATTTCGGGCCAATGCTTCGTAATCTTCGCCTTTCAATCTTTGGAGCCGCAGCACAACTGGGTATCTTTACCGTATTATTAGTAGCTATCCTAATGGGATTTACCCCTAAGGAAGCGGCGGCATTAGGTATTATCGGAGGAGCAGACGGACCAACGGCTATCTTTACAACAATTAAGCTGGCCCCTCATTTATTAGGACCTATCGCTATTGCGGCCTACTCTTACATGGCCTTAGTTCCGGTAATTATACCTTTAGTTGTAAAACTATTTTGTTCCAAGAAGGAGCTATGTATTAATATGAAAGAGCAGGAGAAGAAGTATCCATCCAGTGTAGAAATAAAAAATCTGCGGGTATTGAAGATAATTTTCCCTATCGTAGTTACAACAGTAGTAGCATTGTTTGTTCCGAGTGCAGTGCCATTAATCGGGATGCTCATGTTCGGTAACCTCGTGAAGGAAATAGGCACAAATACATTCCGGTTATTTGATGCCGCGTCTAATAGTATCATGAATGCCGCAACGATCTTTTTGGGTCTGTCAGTAGGTGCAACTATGACCGCGGAGGCTTTCTTGAACTTAACAACAATAGGAATTGTTATCGGAGGATTCCTTGCTTTTGCCTTATCCATAGCAGGAGGTATTTTCTTTGTCAAATTATTCAATCTATTTACAAAGAAGAAAATCAATCCGTTAATCGGAGCTACCGGATTAAGCGCTGTACCTATGGCTTCACGCGTTGCAAATGAAATTGCCTTAAAATATGATCCAAAGAATCATGTATTACAATATTGTATGGCCAGTAATATTTCAGGAGTAATTGGTTCTGCAGTTGCTGCCGGTGTACTGATTTCATTCTTAGGATAAGTTTTTACATACCGATATTTCTAAAACGGATTATATGTTCTATTCTTTGTAAATAAAACATATAATCTGTTTTTTTGTATATTTATCGCCAAATAAAAACACTTAAATAATACGCCACATGAAACACTTACGTTACATTTTATTTTTTGCATTTTATATTTTAACTGCTTACTCCATAAAAGCAGAAAAGCCAGTTGTACAATCAGGTAGCTATTCTACATGGATGAAAAACATAGATGACTCAACTCCACTATGTAAAATATCAATTCCCGGCACACATGATAGCGGAGCCTCACAACATGGAGGCGTAGGTATTATAACACAAGATATTAGTATCCCAACTCAATTAAGGCAAGGTATACGTTGCTTTGATATTCGACTGCAAGCAATGGATAATAATAAATTAGGAATTTATCATGGTCCGTTTTTCCAGGATATTTACTGGGAGGAAAATGTATTAACGGAATTTATTGATTTCCTGAAAAGGAATCCATCAGAAACTCTTATTGTATTTCTGAAAAAGGAGAACGGTAAAATCACCGACTATGCACATCTTCTTTCCGTCATACTGGAAAAACCGGAATATCAAACATACTTTATGCATGATTTCCGGTCAGATATTACTTTAGGTAACTGTCGGGGGAAGATATTATTCCTGCATAGAGACCATGCCATGGACAATTATCCGGGAGCGGAATGCTCCGGATGGGAAGATAACGCAACTTGCACAGTTACTCTCAGCAGTAAAAACGGAGACAAGTGCTTTGTTACAGTTGAAGATGAATACCAATATTCATCAGTCAAAGAAACAGACTACAAGACACAAATATGTATCCGGAATATAGAAAAAATGGGAGCAGAACCTTATAATTCGGAACTTTGGGGGTTCACTTTTGTCAGTGCAACAGCAGTTCCTGTCGCCGGTCCTATCCATTTTGCAAAAATAAATAACCTGATAGCAAAACATATACAAAAAGCCGGCAAAAAGAATTGCGGCATCGTGCTCTTTGACTTTTCAGGGAGTAAAAACGGGAAAAGACTGACAAAAGCATTAATAGACAGCAACAGCCAATAAAACAGATAAGTCTGAATTTAAGCCATTGCCTCTTTATCACCTTAAAAAACATAAAGTTAAAAAATAAAGGCTATGAAATGTCCCGAAAAAAGAACATAAAACATGAACTTTTTAGTATAAATAATTGCTTGTAAATGCTGTAATCACAAAATATTTAGCTTAATTTGTGATTGATATAGGAAATACTCCTTTTCTTAAATAAGTGATTGTATATGAAGGACACCGTTGAAACTAATCTGCCGGCAGAAGAAGCAGGCAAATTAGAAGAAGCTAAAGCTCCGGTTACAGTACCGGAAAATTCTCAGGAAGATGCGAATGCAAACATAACTCCGGAGGAAGAAGTTGCTATGGCTGCCAGCAAGCTGACAAAAGAAGAAATCTTGAGTAAGCTAACCGAGTTAGTAGAAAAATCAGCAGAGACTGCTCGTAGTGAAGTAGAATCATTAAAACAAGCCTATTATAAAATTCGCCGTAATGAAGTAGACGAATTAAAGAAGACGTTCCTCGAAAACGGAGGAGAAGAGAAGGATTTTGTTGCTCCTGAAGATGAGACTGAAAATACAATAAAAGAATTGTTGGCTTCTTATAAAGAAAAAAGAGCTGCTGTCCTTGCAGAAGAAGAACGTATAAAAACAGAAAATTACACATTGAAACTTCAATTAATCGATCAATTGAAAGCTTTGACCGAAAGCCAGGAAGATTTCAATAAATTATACAATGACTTCAAGGAAATTCAACAGAAATGGAAAGAAATTAAGTTGATTCCTCAAGAACATGCTAATGATTTATGGAGAAACTACCAAACATATAGCGAAAAGTTCTATGATATCATCAAAATAAATAACCAGTTCCGTGATTATGATTTCAAAAAGAACCTGGAATTAAAAACGGCTCTTTGTGAAACTGTAGAAAAATTGGAGAATGAGCCGGATGTCATTTCCGCATTCCATCAACTACAGAAATTGCATCAACAATGGCGTGAGATTGGTCCTGTTGCAAAAGAATCAAGAGAAGACTTATGGACTCGCTTTAAAACTGCATCTACCGTTATCAACAAACGTCATCAGGAACATTTTGAGAAGCTAAAAGCGAAAGAACAGGAAAATCTGGAAGCGAAAACAGCTATTTGCGAAGAAATCGAAAATATAGACTTCAGTACCCTTAAATCATTCAAAGACTGGGAAGAAAAAAACAAAGAAGTCATTGCCTTACAAGATAAATGGAAGACTATAGGGTTTGCGCCTAAAAAATTTAATGTAAAGATATTTGAACGTTTCCGTGCTGCTTGTGATGTATACTTCAACAAAAAGAGCGAGTTCTACAAGGCTATCAAAGAAGAGATGGAAAAGAATCTCGAATTGAAAAGAGCATTGTGTGAGAAAGTTGAAGCATTGAAGGATAGCACCGATTGGAAAGAGACAACCGAGAAAATGATTGCTCTCCAAAAAGAATGGAAAACGATTGGTTCCGTTGCCCGTAAACATTCGGATGCCATTTGGAAACGTTTTATTTCCGCTTGTGACTATTTCTTTGAACAAAAAAACAAGAATGTCGTTTCACAGAAAAGCGTAGAGCTAACTAATTTAGCATCTAAAAAAGAATTAATCGAAAAGATTAATAATCTGGACGAAACACTAGAGTCCGAAGAAGCTTTAGCAACATTAAAAGGCTATATGGCAGAATGGAACACTATAGGTTTCGTACCTTTCAAGGAGAAAGACAAAATCTATAAAGAATATCACGAAGCCGTAGACAAACAATTCGATCGTTTAAAGGTAGACAAGAATGACCGTAAAATGCAAAGTTTCCGTAACAATTTAAGCGATATGGTTAGTGGAGAACATAGCAAAGGTAAGTTATACGGAGAACGAGAAAAACTCATGCGTATGTATGAGCGTATGAAGAATGAATTGCAAACTTACGAAAACAATATTGGCTTCCTTAGTATATCTTCCAAAGGAGGTGGAGGTTTATTAAAAGAAATGGAACGTAAGATTGAAAAGCTAAAAGAAGAAATGGATCTTATAATCAAAAAGATTGAGGCCATTGATGAAAACCTTGAATAATTAAAATCAAACCTATTCATAAACGAAGCCGTCCTCTATAAAAGACGGCTTCGCTGTTTTATAGTTATGCCTAAGAAAATTCATTATTTCAATCCCGGACATGAAACGGCAATACTGTTAGGAACAGAAAATTATACTCCGCCGACAAACGTACAGAAGATGATACAGGAACTGGCCCTCCTACCTATATGGTATTCCGAGCCGGAAGACTATGTATTGGTAAATGACGATAATTCATCTCTTTTTTTATCGCTTCTCCCAAAAGAAATCCATCCATTTGCGACCCCAGTGACATATAAAGATATAAAAAAAGGAATATCATCCTCCATTCCAATAGAGGCCTCACCTTGGGGTATATCACCTCATAGTATCAATCTCTTTGAAAAGTTAAAGCAGAATTCTCCATCAGAAATTACTGTTCCCCAATGGAAAGATGAATACAAACAGCTAACCGGAAGGCAAACTGCAACTGAATGTCTGAACAAAATACGGGAATTATTACCCGATATGCCTATTCCCGTATCTCCCGGATTTTACACGAATATTCAGGAAATAGAGAAATATATGTTAGCATATAATGCTCCATTCATACTAAAAACACCTTATTCCTCATCAGGAAGAGGACTGCACCCGATAGACCGATGTATAACCGAGAAAGATAGAACATGGATAAACAGAGCTATCAACAAGCAAGGGGCAATCAGCATAGAATGTAGATTGAATAAGATACAAGACTTTGCCATGGAATTCTATTCTGATGGCAAAGGTGAAGTACAATACCAAGGGCTTTCCGTATTCAATACGGAAGAAAAAGGCGCTTATTCCGGAAATGTTTTACAAAACCAGGAAATGATGCGTAAAAGAATCTCTTCGTTTACAGGAGAAACAAAACTACAACATATACAAAACACTGTTGGCCACGTATTAAAAGACACCTTCGGTGCTATTTATAGCGGCTATTTAGGAGTAGACATGTTAATCTATAAAGATAAAGGGAATTATAATATTCACCCATGTATAGAGATTAATATGCGTTATACAATGGGAATGGTAGCCCTCCGTCTTTTCCAAAAATACATTGATTCAAGAGCAACAGGGGATTTTCGGATTACCTATGACGGAAAAGCAGGGGAAGCCTATTCTCATCACCATTTTATGCAAGAGACTTATCCCTTGAAATTAGAAGACGGCAAGATTATAAAAGGCTATCTTTCTCTCTGTCCGGTTACAACAGAAACTCATTACAGAGCCTATATACTCATATCATAGTTATAATATATTCGTCAGAATTTGTTTGAATACCTCCTCTTTGAAATTACGGGCAACGGGCACTTTATGCGCACCTATCAGCAATTGGTTTCCTTCTATCCCTTCTACCACCTGTTTATTGACAATATATGAACGATGCGTCTGCAAAAACATATTCTCCGGTAAGGATTCCAATATTTTCTTCATAGACGAATGCACAATTAATTTATCGGAAGGCATATAGATAACAATATAGTTTTCCATGCCCTCAACAAAAAGAATATCTTTCAAAAATACTTTCAGCATCTGTTTGTCACTTTTTACAAACATAAACTCATCCGGCATATTGCCGGTAACAGATTCTTTTTGTATCTGATTATATACTTTATTCACTGCTTTCAAAAAACGATCGAATGAAATCGGTTTCAACAAATAATCCGTAACATCCAATTCATAGCCCCGCAAAGCATATTGTTCGTACGCCGATGTAATAATAACTTTGGGAGGGTTCGGCAATGTTGCCAAAAGATCCAAACCGGAAAGATAAGGCATTTCTATATCCAGCAAAAGCAAATCAGGCTGTTCCGTCTTTAGTAACGTATTCAATTGGATCGCATCCTCGCATACGCCCGTTAATGTAAGAAAATCTACTTTCTCCACATACGAAACCAGACCTTTGCGGGCCATCGGTTCATCATCCGTTATTACACATTTAATCGGCTGCATCATCTAATACAATAAACAAATTCACAACAAATATATTGTCTTCCTCTTTTATTTCCAATCTATATCTATCCGGATATAACAAAGTCAGTCTTCTCTTCAAGTTTTCCAACCCAATACCCACCTTCCGATTGACAGGTAAAACCGATTGAGGAATCGAATTTTTTACAAGAAAATGAAAATAATTGCCTTTCTTACCTGCCTGAATATCTATCTTATACTCACCTCCTACATATTTAAAAGCGTTCTCAACCAAAGGCAATAATAACAGCGGAGAGATTTTATACCCTTGCAAAGACGGATCAAAGGAGAAATTCAAGACAAGTTTCTCATTAGCACGAAGCTTTTGCAAAGAGATATACGTATTCAAATAATCAAACTCTTGCTCTAACAACACTTTATTATCTTCCGAATATAATTGATACCTCAACAATTCCGACAGCTTTTCAATTGTATGTCGTGGTAAAGCATTCTTTTCGTCTATCTGAAAATAAATCGTATTCAGGACATTAAACAAGAAATGAGGATGATACTGGGATTTCAAAAACTTCAATTCCATTTCCAATTGATCCGTCTTTATCTTTTCCAACTGCAAAGTTTGTTGATGATAATCCGTCTCCAATTGATTACTGCGAAGAATGATATAATAAATCAAGAGAAGAGGTATGTAAATCACATTGGCAACTACGTAATCGGTAATGGTATTTCCCATATATAAAAAGCCTATCCGGTCACCTGCAAACATAATCAGATTCATGACAATCAACAAATTCAACACTATCAGCAAGCATTCCGATACAACAGATATTTTCAATTTCGGCCTTATCCGGGAAAGGAAGTACCGGCTTGCAAAGTCAAATGCATAACACATCACAATCGTAACAAACAAAGCAAATAAATGATACTTCATTGAGCCACCAGTCCACGGTATCTCATATCGCAACAGGTCTGTAGTAAACCGGATACAATTAAACATCACGACTCCAAGAAAGAAAGGAGATAAAGCACGGAACAAAAATTTCATATATATTATTTTATTACAAATTTATTCTTTTACTTTCATCTATACTACTTTTCCGCCTACTCTCTTTCGCGTTATACCCACTATTGAAACGGTAAGAGAAAGAGATTCCTATTACAGACTGACTTTCACGCTCTTTTACATACGCTTTCTGATCGGGCGTTACCACATTCATGTTTCTGTTATATGTATTAAAAATATCTCTTGCATATAATTGTATGCTACCCTTTCCTTTTAATATCTGTTTTTTAACACCTGCATCCATCTGCCAAACCGGAGACATCAGAGCTTGTCCGGCAGCCATTTTACTTCTATAAGATACATTCAGTTCCGCAGACCAGCCTTTCCCTAAAGTAAACTGATTATTCAGCCCTCCTACAAAAGCCAATCGTTTACTTATCTGTTCTTCTCCGTTTATCAACCACTGAAAATGATTATAAATCGCTGAAGCATTTACATTTATATCCCAGAAAGAAGCAAGCGGCAAATTAGAAGTACTAATACGTGGTCCCAAGCTAAAAGCCGAAGAATAATTGGCCGGCGAAACTAACATCCGATTATCATCCATCAACGAAAAGCTCTTTACTATCACATCATGAATATGCGTAAAGAAGAAACTTGCCTTAAACAACGTTTTATGAATATATGCCAACTCCAGATTGTCAGACAACTGAGGTTTCAGCATAGTATTCCCTTGTTCATAAGTATAGTTATCGAAGATGTAAATAAAAGGATTCAAATCGCCGTAGTCAGGACGGACAATCCGCCGGCCATAAAATAATGATAGACTACTTTCCCTAATACTGAACAGCATTAACAGTGTAGGGAATACATTTGTATATCGTTGTGTAAAAGATGAATCTCTTTGTACAGAATTACCGGACTGTTTACCGGTAACCCGCGTATTTTCCACTCGTAAACCAGCCTCTATATGTAACGGTTTGAAATCGGCTTTTAGTTGCAAATAACCGGCATTGATATTTTCATCATATACAAAACGATTGCTAATAGACGCATTATGAATAAATTTTCCATTCCATATATCCGTATAGTTTGCGCTATTGTCCAAATGTACAAATGAGGTCTTTGCTCCTGCGTCTAACGACCATTTATCACCATGAGGCAATACCAGATTCACTTGTCCCGTATACAGATTCAATATACCATTCATCAGTCCCTTCAAAGAATCCCGTTTCTGCCGGTTGGAAGTTCCATCCTGAAACAGATCGTGCTGGAATTGGTCATCATTATATTTAAAGCGAAGGTAATCGAATGAAGCATCCAGTACTTTTCCTTTCGAGTCGAATTTATGCAGAAAATTTACTCCTGCAGAGAGGTTCATAGTCTTTCTCTGGCTGTCATTCCACGTGTAACGGGTCGAATCCGGTTGATCTTTTAATGTTTGAAAATACGAATCCATTGTTCCGACCCGGCGTTTACTATGATGATTGCCATTAAAAGTAAAGCCTAATGTAGTACGATCTGTTATGTAATAATCCAGTCCTATACGGTAGTAATGCGTCTTATTCAAGTCATGCCGATAGGAGTTTTGGTTCAGGTTTAGTCCGGTTTCTTCACCTGTACGCGGGTCTATAAAAGCCCGTGCGATATTCAGTTCATTAAATTCTTGCCCCTGATAATATGAGTAAGTAGTAAATACATTAAACTTTTCTCTCCTATAATTTAAAGAGGCACTACCATAGCCTGTAGAATAACGTCCCTGGGTAAAATTCCCGTTCAGAGACAAGTTCATTCCACGAAGCTTAATCTTACGACTATGAATATCAATTATCCCCGAGTTTCCACTAGCGTCAAACCGCGCAGAAGGATGAGTAATGAGGTCAATCTTTTCGGCTGTTGTTGCCGGTGTGGATTTCAGGAGGTTCACCAATTCCTGCCCACTCAGATAGGTAGACTTGCCGTCCATCAAAACATTTACTCCCGGCTGGCCATTCAATATGATTGTCCCGTCATTATTCACAATCACACCCGGCAATCCGCAAAGAGCATCATAAAGGCTGCCTTGGTTATGAGTTACCGAAGCGTCTAAACGAAAAGTCGTTTTGTCGGGTTGTATTTGTACAGATGGCAGTTTTGCTATTACTACCACTTCCTGTATCTTTTGGTCTGCAATTGTATCGACCTGTGCCCATAACAAATTCGTCGATAAACAAAGAATGCTTATTATTGAAAGATAAATTTTATGCATGGCTTCTCTTTTTTTTGATTTTGATTCAAAAGTAGAGAAGCCTGTTTCACCCTTCAAATAATTGTGACGAACAACAAGAATTCAGTGACCAGTAACCAAAAACCTATACCGGAAGAGTCTCTTGTTTCAACTGTTCGACAAACTTGTCTATTCGCTGCATCTCTTTAGGTATATCAATTCCTTGCGGGCAATGCTCATTACATTGGCTGCATCCAACGCAATGATTGGCTTGGCGCAGTTTCGGTACACTGCGGTCATACCCGACCAAAAATGCCCGACGAGCCTCCTTATAATTCTCATCACTCTGTCTTTGGGCTACATTCCCTTCATTCACACATTTATTATAATGTAACAAGACAGCCGGAATATCTATCGCATAAGGACAAGGCATACAATATTTACAATCATTACAAGGTATGGTAGGATAAGTGATTATCAACTGTGCCGTCTCTTCCAGAAAATCTTTATCATCGTCAGTTAGAGGAACAAGAGGTGAATAAGTACGAATATTATCTTGCAAGTGCTCCATATAAGTCATGCCACTCAGTACTGTTAAGACATTTTCCGGTGAACCTGCAAAACGGAAAGACCATGAAGCGACACTATCCTCAGGACGGCGTTGCTTTAGACGCGCTACTACATGATCCGGCAGATTAGAGAGCCTGCCCCCCAATAACGGCTCCATAATAACAGCAGGAATCCCCCGCTTTTCGAGTTCTCCGTACAGATATTCAGCATTGACATTACGTCCGGAAGCATGCTTCCAATCAACATAGTTTAATTGTATCTGGACAAAATCCCATTTTACAGTATCGTGCATAGCAAGTACCTGATCAAACACTTCCACATCGCCATGGAAAGACCAGCCAAGACGGCGGATGCGTCCGGCTTCACGTTCAGCTATCAGGAAATCAAGCATTCCATTATCAATATAACGCCTGTTAAACACCTCGATTCCGCCACCTCCGATGGAATGGAGCAGATAGTAGTCAAAATAATCGGTCTGCAAATCTTGAAACGACTTCCGGTACATTGCTATGGAGTTCTCTCTCGAAGCATTCGCAAAGTTAGACAACTTGGTAGCGATAAACAGTTTCTCTCGCGGATGCCGTTTAAGAGCGATACCGGTCGCCTTCTCCGACCATCCCTGTACATATACAGGTGATGTATCGAAATAGTTTACGCCA
Organism: Parabacteroides bouchesdurhonensis; assembly: GCF_900186615.1. Taxonomy (GTDB): domain Bacteria; phylum Bacteroidota; class Bacteroidia; order Bacteroidales; family Tannerellaceae; genus Parabacteroides; species Parabacteroides bouchesdurhonensis. Next base: position 1,633,505 of record NZ_LT896588.1, on the reverse strand, counting down.
TGTGCAATCGCATAATCTACCAATTCGTTCACTGCATCCTGATCAATAAGGTCGCCATTACCATCCGGAGAAGGAATTGTTGGCCATCGCATGCATCCATACCCCAAAAGAGACACTTTATCTTCGTTACCGGGCAAAACACGATAGGTCATTTGGTCTGTCGGAACAGCAAGGGAAGCTCTTCCGGCAGGCGTTTTCTCATTCTTAGGAGTGCAACCATAAAGCGTAGCCGTTGTTGAAGCGGCAGTTATCCCTACAATATTCAGAAACTCTCGACGATTTATATTTTTATCTTGTTCTTTCATGTCTTTACTTTTTAGATCAATTATATAATCCGGTGAGCTATATGGCCTTCTACATAAATTGCCGTGAATGGGCGCGACGGACAAAGGTTTTCGCAAGCTCCACACCCAATACAACGTTCGGTATTTATAACCGGAATCTTATGCGATTCCTTATCGTCCGGATCAATCGCAACCATTTGGATCGCTTCGGTGGGACAATGACGGGCACAGTTTCCACACTCTACATCATCTGTATGTACAATACAATATTCTTCCACCCATACGGCATGGCCAATCTGGGTTGCAGACTTATCCGCCTTAGTTACCGGACGTATAGCACCAGCCGGACAAACCTCCGAACATTTGACACATTCAGGACGGCAATAACCACGTTCGTACGACATTTCCGGTTGCATCAAATTCATCAGATCTCCGGAAGGACGCAGAACCTGATTCGGACAAGCCGTAACACAAAGCTGACAAGCTGTGCAATGCTTCGCCATATTACGGGCGCTCAATGAACCCGGAGGGGTAAGGGGCGTCTGGCGCGGAGGCTCTTTACGTTCCTTGATAGGTGCCAATCCGCCATCTTTTTTCATCTCAACTTCTTCCAGTTTCTTCTCTTGTGCTTTCAACGTAGTAGTCATAGCCACCAAAACAGTCGCAGACAAAGCTCTACGGCGAGACAGGTTTACTTTGCCATCGGATTGCCCCGGTTTTTCACTTACGTCCTTTTGTTTCTTTTTCGATTTCACTACCGGAGCATATGCTATCGCATTCCGATGACAAATATTTATGCAGTTCATACAAGTGACACAACGACTATTATCCACTTTATGTTCCTTAGGATCAATACATGCCGCTTTACAGTTGCGGGCACAGAGGCCACAACTATTACATTCCACGGTATCTATCGTTATACGGAACAAAGAGTAACGCGATATGAAACCAAGCACCGTTCCTACCGGGCAAATTGTATTACAATAAGTACGGCCGTTACGAAACGCCAAAACAACAAGCATAACGAGCGTTACCAATGCAATAACAAACGTCGGCATACTCTTTAGCCACACTTCCGTTTCATAAAAAGCATAACTGTCTATACGTTCCGACAGATAAGCAAGCAAATTATTCCCCCATTGCCAGAACGGCTGGAATAAGTTATTAACAATCCGTCCGTACGAGCTATAAGGCGCCAGTATTGCAACAACCGCATTAAGGCCCATAATCATAGCAAGAATAAACACAACCAACACACCGTAACGTAGCCATGATAATGCCGGAGAATAAGAATATGGCAACTTCTTCCCCATCCTTCCAATACGTGCTATTATATCCTGAAATACACCTAACGGACAAATGACAGAACAATAGATACGTCCGAAGACCAAAGTCAGAATTACCAGAAAAAATATAATTCCCAAGTTCAAGGCCAATAAAGCAGGAAGAAACTGGATTTTTGCCAGCCAGCCCAACCATTCATGTATCGTACCCGTAAAGTCCAGAAATAATAAAGTAATTGCAGAAAAGAACACAACAGCAGATAGTAATCTGATTTTTCGTAACATAAAGTATCTTATTATTGGTTATTGCTCTCGATATAATAATATTTCATTATCTATGATGCAAAGATGGAAGAAGAATGTTAACAACAAAAGAGTTTTTTCATCAAAACGAAAAAAAAGGAAATTATCACGAAAAAGGAAAACAACCCGAGCTAAATTACGCCTCATTATTCACCATCCATGCCTTAAACTCGGAAGCTTTATTTTTACTTATGTATATACGTTCCGGAACATCCACATCCAATGTCACAAGAAGACGGTTATCAAACCAGATCGTTATATCGGTAACACTTTCCCTGTTAAGGATAAACTGCTTATTTGCCCGGATAAAGTTTACCGGATCAAGGGTTGGCATTATCTGTTCCAATGTTTTAGAATACGGATAATTTCGCCCATCCTTTAAATACACGCTTGTATTTTTATCGGACGTGTAGAAGAAGGAAACTTCATCCAGATTAATTGGCACCAATCTGTCTTTATATGGTATCAACAGCTTATCTTTATATTTACGGGCAGGTGAAAGCCGGGTCAATTGCGATAAATATTGAATAATATCCTGATGTGTAAATTTGCTGTATTTCTCTAAAGCATGCTCAAGGGCTTCCTCTTTTACGGGTTTCAGCAAATAATCTATGCTGTTTACCTTAAATGCTTCTATTGCATACTTGTCGTAAGCGGTAGTAAAGACAATGGGAACTTCCAACTCTACTTTATCAAAAATAGCAAACGCAGAACCATCCGACAGATGAATATCCATAAATATTAAATCCGGTGCAGGATTAGACTGTAGCCAATGAACCGTTTGAGTAACGCTTTCCGTATTTCCCGCAACCTGAATGTCCGGAGCTACTTCCTTTAGAATATCCAGTAAATTCTCGTAAGCAGCAGTTTCGTCTTCTACAATCAGCACTCTCATATCCAATAGTATTAAGAAAGATTCATTATTCCAACGGAAGATAAACCCGGAATATTTTACCGTCACATTCTATCCGTATCTGTTTATTCATCAGTAAGGAAAAGCGATTATCAAGATTTTTAAGTCCGGTACCGTTCGTATCCGGAGGAGACAGTTTAGGATAAACCGGGTTTGACACCACCAGCTCATTCCGGTCACTCAGGGAAATTGATATTTCCATTTTATGTTCGCTGTCTATCATATTATGAACCGTTACGTTGTCTACCAACGGAAGTAATGAGAGAACCGGCAATGTCAGCATATCCTTTTTCTCTTCATCTACATCAATAGAAAAGACCAATTTGTTTGCAAAACGCACTTCCATCACATATTGGAAAGACCGTATAAATTCCAGCTCTTCTCTCAATGATACCAAACCTTTGCGGTCGCTTTGAAGCAAATAACGGAAAATATCGGACAACTGATGCACATACATTAAGGTATGTTCGTCGTTTTTCTTACGGATTAACGCCTGTATGCCATTTAACGAATTGAAAAAGAAATGCGGATTAATCTGATTCGCCAGCGCATCACACTGGCTTTGCAAGTTTTCAAAACGAAGTCGTTCAATCTCCTGTTCTTTCTCTCGCTGACGGGAATACATCATTGATATATAACCAATAAACGTACACAGTGCACATAACGTAAAAAACTGGGAGATCAATGTACTTCCCCTAAAATCAGTAAAGAATCCAAAAGAAGATACCCATAAAGAGACAGAGGCGAACACCAGATACGCGATGAGGGAAATCACAAAGTTACGCACAAGCCGTTCTTTGAACTGGGCAACCGGTATCTTCCGTAAGTTATAACGTATCATCCAGCAAATCAACCCCCAAAAGAAAAAGAAACGGTAAGCAAAGTAGATGAAAAAAGCAGTATAACCAGAGTCGTGCAGCAAGTTTAGCTGCCAGGGAAGACAGGATATATTCGGATATATAATGAATGCCGTACTGACCAGACTTATCCACGGGAGCTTCCGGGTAATATATGTATCAAACGAATAGTCCATTTTTATCTGTTTTTCTCTTTTACAAAGAAAAACAAAATAACGTCTACTTCTTGTTTTTTAATAAGTAAAACGAAAAAAGAAAGCACTAAAACGAATAATCATTACTCTCATTACTAATAGCAGGCAAGAAGCAGAGAAAGTAGCCTTTTCATCCCGAACAACTAACCGGATCACATTTGTGATTTACATAGATCATAGTCGTGATTTGATTGGATCACCCTTGTGATTTATATAGATCACAAATGTGATCCGATTAGTTTGTCGGGAAAACGATAATAAAATATCATCAGGAAGCATTAAAAAACAGATGAACCGCTGCTTAAATGCCCTGCTGATCGGCGGGCATAAAAAAAGCCGCAATGCCTGACGAACGGCAATACGGCTGAAAGGAAAAACTGGTCGTAAAAAAGAAAAGCAACTCTTAGCGTTGATGTTTTATCAGGTTCATAAACTCTTCACGTGTTTTAGCTTGCTGGAAGAAGCCTGTAAAGTCGGAAGTTGTCGTCAGAGAGTTTTGCTTTTCAACGCCACGCATTTGCATGCACATGTGTTGCGCTTCGATAACTACCATTACTCCTAACGGATCCAGTGTTCGCTGGATACAGTCTTTAATCTGCATAGTGAGACGTTCTTGTATCTGTAAACGACGAGCAAAGATGTCTACTACACGAGGAATTTTACTCAGGCCGGTAATGTATTTCTTGGGAATATAAGCGATATGGGCTTTCCCGAAGAACGGAAGCATATGATGCTCGCAAAGAGAGAAGAAGTCGATATCTTTAACAATAACCATTTGTTTATAATCTTCTTCCTGAAACATGGCCGACCGAAGTACTTCTTCCGGATCTTCGGAATAGCCTTTGGTTAAGAACTGCATTGCTTTCGCTACGCGATGCGGAGTCTTCAACAAACCTTCACGTTCGGAATCTTCTCCAAGAAGTTCAAGTATTGCTTTGTAATGAACAGATAATTCGTTTTGTATACGCAATTTCTCTTCTTCGTCTACTATTAAACTCATTTCTTCTTTGTGTTATGCTTCACTTTAGTTTAACGGAATCTTTATTTCTTCTCTTACAATATACATTTCCTTGCCATAAGAAGGAAATGCTTCCATTAAAAGACGCATCATATGATAAGCCTCTTCATGCGAACGAAAGTCGCCCACACGCAATTTCCAGAAAGGTGCCGTGTAGGTAACATAAGTAGGTACATCTGGAAACATCTCTTTTATTTCTTTTTCTTTCCGGAATGCTTCGTCTTTAGATTTACGTTGATTATTTCCGGAGAATACTTGTGTACGGAAGCCTTGTACTTTCAAGAAAGTTTCCGTGTCCGTCTTCTCAACATTTTCGCCATACATACGTGCCCCTACCAAATTACGTATAGCAGAAGACTGGTTCACAATGACCTGCCCCTTTCTGAATCCGGGTTCTTGCAAATCATCGAAAATGGTCGTAACCTTTTCACTTGATATCTGGGCGGATATACCGCCTCCGCTAATCAGTAGAAACAAAAGGAATATAATACAAGATATACGTTTCATGTTGGAATAATCGTAGGCATGAGATCGTTGTCCGACCTTATTTTTATTATGAATGGGCGGAGTAACCTCCGCCCAAATAGAGAATATGATATTATTTATCAAAAGCTTCGATAATAGGCATGAATTTATCAACAGCCAAAGAAGCACCACCTATCAAACCTCCGTCTACGTTTGGTTTGGAGAACAATTCCTTCGCGTTGCCTGCGTTACAGCTACCGCCGTAAAGGATTGTACAGTTATTGGCAATTTCGTCGCCATATTTAGCAGCTAATGTTGCGCGGATATGAGCATGAATTTCTTCAGCCTGGTCTGAAGTAGCAGTCTTACCTGTACCGATAGCCCAAACCGGTTCATAAGCCAAAACGATCTTTGCGAAATCTGCAGCAGACAGATCAAACAAAGAGCCCTTTATCTGAGCATCAACTACTTCGAAATGCTTTCCTGCTTCTCTTTCTTCCAATACTTCTCCGATACAGAAAATAGGAGTCAAGCCATTAGCCAAAGCCAATTCAACTTTTGTTTTCAAGATTTCCGGAGTTTCGTGGTAATAAGCACGTCTTTCAGAGTGTCCCAATATAACGTATTTAGCACCTGTAGAAGCTACCATAGCAGCAGAAACTTCACCGGTAAATGCACCTTTATCTTTATCTGCACAGTTTTCAGCAGCTACGCCAATTTTGTTGGTATCGATAGCGGCAGCAACGCTTGCCAAATGAGTAAACGGAGTACCGATAATTACATCGCAATTAGGAGTCTTACCTTTTAATGCTTCGTTTAAACCTTTAGCCAAAGCTAAACCTTCGGGAAGAGTAGTATTCATCTTCCAGTTTCCTGCAACAATATTCTTTCTCATAATTCTTAATTATTTAATATGTAATACAATAACTTATTTTTCTTTTGCCTCGTTATTTACCTTTTTCTTCCTGCGGTTGCGCAGAAAGTCATATATCCAAACGAGCAACAAAGGTACGGTAAAAGTTAATAGGTTGGTTACCAACAAACCATCTTCTTTATTTTTCGGTTTGTTTCCTTGCAGATAACCGTCTATAATATTCTTTAGATTTTCTTCTTTCGGAATATCATTATAATGCCATTTGGCCAATATCGTTCCGTCTTTCAGAAAGACAAGGCCGGGATTAGACCGGATGATTGTTTTTAATAATACCTCGTCTGCCATCAGAAATGGATATTCGGCGCCTGTATTGTCACTCCACTTAATAATCTCTTCCGGTGAAGAACCGGTAATGCAATAGAAAGGTATCTTGTTTTCTACAGCATAATCGTAGACGTTATTTATTTCGTCAATCCGCTCATCATCGGCATTTTCCAGTTTAGAAGCAATTAACAATAATACTCCGTCCGGATTATGTAATATCTCGTCGGTTACGTCTTCGTCTTTATCGTTGTAGATATTAAATGCCGCTATCGGAGGAACATACCCTTGTTTAACCAGCTCTGTTTTGGAATCTACAAAAGTCCACGTACTGTCACCTGCCGGAACATCTTCCAAAGAAAACTCTTTCTTTACGCCGTCTTTCTCATAAACAAAGGAATAACGATATTCGTCTTCGGGCGCTCCTTCCGGGATAGACATTTGTTCCGGAATATTAGCTCCAATTTTATAAGGGCGAAAATCCAATATAGGAAGATGGTTATAATTGTAATAGGCAAAGCCGACATTAAAAGCATAAGCAAACAGGGCAACAAACCAATAGACTTTATATGTAAAACACTGCAATAACTTCTGGTTGTATATAAATACAAAGATTGCCGCAGCCAGAAGAACGATATTTTTATAGAATGTTTCCCAATTTGTTATTACAAGGGCATCTCCAAAGCATCCGCAATCCGATACCGGATTGAATAAGGCAAGATACAAAGTAAGTGGCGTCATAAACGCCATAAATAACAGAGTAAGGAATGAGGCATAACGGCGATATACGCCCAGCAACATACATACGCCCAATGTAAACTCGGCAGCCGAAAGGTTAAATGAAATAAGAACGTCGAAAGATTGTAGTTTTTCAAGCCCGAAAGAAGCAAGATATTCTCCAATTTTAATAGCTCCTCCCATCGGATCTATCGCCTTTACTGTACCGGAGAAGATAAATACCACTCCAATCAGCAGACGACAAGATTCTGCAATAATTTTCAGAACAGTCTCCTTCCCTTTCATCGTTATTCTTCGTTGAATTCCAGTTTAATTAACCCGAACAAGGCATAATTAATCATATCCATGTAGTTGGCATCCACTCCTTCCGATACCAGTGTTTTACCATTATGGCTTTCTATCTGTTTCGTCCGGTAAAGCTTCATCAGAATCAAATCGGTATATGAACTGATACGCATGCTGCGCCAGGCTTCATCGTAATCATGATTCTTGGCATACATTAATTCCTTTGTTGCCGTAATGTATTTATCATATAAACGTATAGCTTCTTCATTTGTTATGTCGGTCGTATCGGCAAATCCCAAAGCCAACTGAATTAATCCAATCACGCCATAATTAACGATAGCTATAAATTCCGGACGAATACCTTCATCCACCATATTCTCCCCTTTTGTTTCAAGACAACGGATACGGTTTGCTTTTATAAATATCTGGTCTGTTACTGATTCCGGACGCATAATACGCCATGAAGGACCATAATCTTTTAATTTCTTCTCGAATAAATCCCGGCACAGGGATATTACTTTGTCGAATTGTTGCTTCGTATCTGGCATAACTTAACTAAATTATAATACAAAGATACTGATAAAAAAGGCACGGGAATAATCTCGTGCCTTTTTTCATTATAATTCTATTTAAACTTTCATTTATGAACAGCGTATCGAACGTCCCAACTTTAAAACCGTTGTCTTATCAATACCATTTAACTCACATAGTTTGGAAACGGTTGTTCCATACTTCCTTGCAATAACACTCAAAGTATCTCCTGATTTAATACGATGATAGACAGGGACCTTGTCCGGCTGGTTGTTTGTTGCGTTATCAGGAAGAGAAGCTACGGCAGCTGCAGATACTTCTACAGTTGTCTTTGTTCGCTTCTTCACGGATGTCGGCCCCTGCGTGTCTTTCCCCTTCGTAGCAGCCGTACTGCCATCCGCACTACAGCGGATAGATTGGCCTAAACGAAGAACGGATGTAGTCTTTAGGCCGTTCAAGCGACAAAGTTCGCCGACGGTCGTCCCATATTGTCTGGCAATTTTGCTCAATGTTTCTCCCGATTTTACACGATGGTACACCATCTGGTTATTAGACGAAGTATAAATATTGCTCTTTCGTCCGTTTATCTTTACATTATGAAATACGTATGTATCCTGATGCGGAACACCGTTTTCAAAATCTATAATCTCTGCCGGATTGATAGCTTGCCCTAAAAAACGGGTTTCGAAGTGAAGATGTGAACCGGTAGAACGTCCTGTATTTCCGCCCAAAGCAATTGGATCACCTGCACGTACAATATCATTTACATTAACAAGCATCTTGGATAGATGACCGTAAATAGTTTCCAGTCCATTCGGGTGACGTACCACCAAATAATTTCCATATCCGCGACGCTCAAAATTACGGATGCGTACCTTCCCATCAAAAGCCGCACGAATAGTATCTCCTATCTGTACTTTCAGGTCTATTCCTTTATGCATACGGCGACGGCGAGGTCCATATTTGGAAGTAATGCGCAACATTGTATCAATCGGCATTGTAAATGTGGTACAATCTATTGCACATGAGTCCGGAAATTCAATCTTTTCTCCTGCCTGAAAAGGATTTACCCAACGGGTATCCCAGTTAGAAGCATATAATTCATCTGCGGGGAACATCAAATTCTCTTGGGCTAATTCCACTCTTTCATTTAGTTCGGCGAGTTCTTTCAATGCAATATCTTTCTTAAAACCAACACGATCTGCCATTAATTCGGAAACTCGTTCATCCATTAACTTAGTATGTTTAGTGGTATTAGGAAGTATCTCTTTCTTTGCGGGATTCTCCGCATTTGCAGCAGAGACCAATACCATGGAACAACATACAATAAGAAATGCCTGTATATTCATTTTTCTACGATTTCAATATTTAGTTCAGGAAAATCAAAGACTTTCAACAAGTAAATTTAAAAGTCAACCTGTCAAAGTTCGTAAAATTACATTAGCCGACAAAAACATATACTGAAAAATTTCTGCAATGACCGTGAATTAAAATAAAAGCAAAGAAATAAACAACAGTACAACAGCAACTTACAACAAAACATGTTTTACAGCATATTAGCTAATCATACCCCAATTTGTCTTACGCGAAAACAATATTTTAAGCCGTTCGTTCAATATCCGGTGTGTATCGGACAATAATTCAGGATCTTCGTCCAATATACCCAGTGCTATATCTCGCGCATATTGAAGAATCTGTCCATCGGCTGCCAGATCTGCAATCTTTAAATCAATACCCTCTCCGCTTTGCCGCGTCCCTTCCAAATCACCATGACCACGAAGCTTTAAATCGGCTTCGGCTATTTCAAATCCATCACTACTATTTACCATTATTTCCAGGCGTTTACGGGTTTCATTCGTTAATTTATAGGAAGAAACTAAAATACAATAGGACTGTTCAGCACCACGACCTACCCGACCACGTAACTGATGTAATTGAGATAATCCAAAACGTTCGGCACTTTCTATTACCATAACTGAGGCATTCGGAACATTTACTCCTACCTCTATTACTGTAGTTGCCATTAATATCTGAGCTTCACCGGAAACAAATTTCTGCATCTCCGTCTCTTTATCTGCCGCCTTCATGCGTCCATGCACCATACAGACTTTATATTCGGGAAACACTTCTTTAAATGTTTCGAAACCATCTTCCAGGTTCTTATAATCCAGTTTTTCACTGCCTTCTATAAGAGGAAAAACCACATAAACCTGCCGCCCCAGTTCTATCTGATTACGAAGAAATTCATAAAGCTGCGCTTTTTTATTATCATAACGATGAACCGTCTTTATCGGTTTACGACCCGGTGGCAATTCGTCGATAACCGACACATCCAAATCACCGTATAATGTCATTGCCAAAGTTCTTGGTATGGGCGTTGCCGTCATCACCAGAACATGAGGCACTACTGTGTTTTTTGTCCATAACCGTGAACGTTGTGCCACTCCGAAACGATGTTGCTCATCTATAATTGCCAATCCCAAAGAAGAAAAAACAACCGTTTCCTCTATCAAAGCATGTGTACCTATTACAATCTGTATTTCTCCGTTAGCAATAGCCGGCAGTATTTTATTCCTGTCTTTCTTCCGGGTAGAACCTGTTAACAACGCCACCTTTACATCTAAATCTTTCAGAAATTCCATAATAGTAACGTAATGCTGCGTAGCAAGTATCTCTGTCGGAGCCATCATGCAAGCCTGACAATTATTATCAATAGCCAAAAGCATTGCCAATAAGCCTACTAACGTTTTTCCACTGCCTACATCACCCTGGAGCAAACGATTCATTTGCCGGCCGCTCCCCACATCCGTACGGATCTCACGTACTACTCGTTTTTGAGCTCCGGTCAATTCAAACGGTAAATAATCTTTATAGAAGGTATTGAAATAGTGTCCTACCGTGGGGAAAACAATTCCTTTCAGTTTCAGCTTCCGTACATTTGCCGTACGGAGTATATTTAATTGAATAAAAAAGAATTCTTCAAATTTTAAACGCAACTGCGCTTGTTTCAGTTTCTCTGCCGATTCAGGGAAGTGAATATTACGCATTGCCTCCTTTAACGGCATCATTTTAATACGTTTCAGTATATCGGGTGAGAGTGTTTCCGGTAAGTCCCAGTTCAACCAATTAAGCAACGAATATTGTAAGTTCTGAATGGCCCGCGAATTGAGAAAAGATTTCTTCATTTTCTCCGTTGTGTTGTAAAACGGAGTTAGTCCGCCGGCAACCTGGTTTACCTGATCTATCGGATCTATATCCGGATGAGGGATATTATAAATATGTCCAAACTCAGAAGGCTTTCCAAATACAATATATTCGAGACCGGGTTTTATTTTATCCGTTATGTAGTTCAATCCCTTGAACCATACAAGGTCTATCGTTCCGGTTCCATCGGTAAATTTCCCAACCAACCGTTTACTGCGACCTTCACCAAAAGTGTCAAAATATAAAATTTTCCCTCTCAACTGAATATAAGGCATATCTCCGTTTATCTCGGCTACTTTATAAAAGCGGCTCCGGTCAATGTATTTATATGGGAAGTAAAACAGCAAATCTTCATACGAAGCAATGCCGGCTTCCTTCTGCAAAACTTCCGCCTTTTTGGGCCCTACACCCGGCAGATAAGTTATAGACCGTTTATCGAGATCAAGCATAGCAATTATCTATTAAACATGTTGCGTAAAAAGAGCTTGTGCAATCAATAAATCAAACGGGGTTGTTATTTTTATATTCTCACGGTTTCCCGATACTGTATGAATCATTTCACCCATAGCTTCCACCACCGAAGCGTCATCCGTAAACAAAGGGGAGAAAGGCTGTTCATAGGCTCTCAACAGAATATCCGAACAAAACACCTGTGGCGTCTGGACAGCTAAATAATGACTGCGGTCTACCGGATGACTGCCATTTTCATCTATTTCACGCAAAGAATCTATCATTGCTACAACCGGAACAGCACATCCGGTTTGTTCCGCTTTCTCAAAACATGCAGTTATCACTTCTTTGGAAACAAACGGACGAACACCATCGTGCACTGCCACTAAGGCTTTTTTATTTCTCTCGGAAGAAATTTCCATTTCTTTCGAGAGAAATTCCAATCCGTTCCGAACAGACTGAAAACGCGTATCTCCACCATTAACGATAACATGCGGAACCGAACAACCAATTTCCCGGCACAACATCTTCCAATAAGGCTGATGATCTTCCGGTAAAACCAGCACTAAACGGGCGGAATTATCCCAACGATGAAACACTTCCAATGTATGCATCAGAATAGGTTTTCCTTCTATTGGTATAAATTGCTTGGGAAGATCGCCTCCCATACGCAGTCCTTTACCTCCGGCAACAATCAGCACATATCTTTTCATACATCTAATTCATCCAGAACTTTTTTCACTTCCTCGTCTACCTTATACAATTTTTCTTTGCATAATTTTATCAAGCGGGTGGCTTCCTTCACTTTCTCGGAAAGTACATCCACATCCAGTTCTCCGTTTTCAATATCGGCCACAATTTTTCGAAGCTTTTCTACCGCTTCATTATATGTTTCTTTTTTTTCAGCCATATTATTTCCTTTTATTTACCGTACTATATACATCACCATCTGCAAAACGCGTTACCAATTCATCACCCGGCTGCATATCCGCAGCATGCTTCACTATTTTTCCGTCTTTCAAAGATAAACTATATCCGCGCTTTAAAATATACTCCGGAGAAGCCATCTTTACAAACTGTTCGGAAAGTTGTATGAAACGTTCTCTTTCTTTTAACTGAGTAATAGTCAAATTCTTTAATTGAAGCTGCATAGCTTCCAACAAAGATTCTTTTGATTTTATTAAAGACAATGTAGAATTAGACAATTTACTTCCCATCCATTGTAAAGCAGCACGGCTCCGTTCAATCCTGTCGATAGCAATAGATGGCAAACGGTTTCCTATTAATTGCAAAAAGTGTTTCTGTTTCTGAATAATATCCGTGGATAATGAACATACGGCTTGTTGCAAACCATTTAATTCAGATTCCGCTGCCTCCATCCGTCCAATTAAGAATTCGGCAACAGCTGTTGGTGTCTTCATCCGGGTATGTGCTACCATATCTACAATCGTATCATCCCGTTCATGCCCGATTCCTGTAATGACAGGCAATGGAAATTGCGCACAATTAGCTGCCAATAAATAAGAATCAAAACTATTCAAATCGGAAGTTGCTCCACCGCCACGAATAATAACAACCACATCAAAACAGTTCGCATAATGATAAATTTTATCCAATGCAGCAATAACTGATGCCTCTGTCTTATCTCCCTGCATAAGAGCAGGAAACAACTTCACATAAAACGGGAAACCGGACTTATTAGATGTCAATTGATTCAGAAAATCTTCATATCCGGCAGCTGTTGATGACGTAATAACGGCAATCCGTTGAGGTAAAGAAGGAAACGGTAATTCTTTATTCAGTGTCAACACGCCTTCATCTTGCAACTGACGAAGAATTTCCATCCGCTTCCGAACCATATCTCCAAGTGTATAAGCCGGATCAATATCCAGAACAGTCAAACTAAATCCATATAACTCATGGAATTCAACTGCAACCTTTACCAAGACTTTCAGTCCGGAAGAAAATAATTGGCCGGTTTCCATCTCAAAGTAAGGTTTCACCATACGGAATGTTTTTGCCCAAATAGTGCCCCGCGCACGGGCTACAATCTGTCCGCTTATAGGATTCTTTTCGATGAACTCCAAATAACAATGCCCCGACGACATATTTGTCCGTACGTCACTCATCTCCGCACGTACCCAATATGTATCAGGAAAAGACTCATAGAAGACATTCTTTACTTGAATCGTCAATTCAAATAAAGAAAATACATCTTTTCTTTGTTCTATGTTACTCGCGTCTTCCAATATGTTTCTTTTGAAGTTTATACGCTTTATATACGTCAGGGATACCATATCCCAATTCAGCATCCGGCCGCTTATATTGGCTGGCCGATTGTTGTAACATCTCTATTATATCTTTGTTGCTCAAATCAGGGAAAGCCTGCCATAAACAGATTCCAAGACCGGCAAGGATAGGAGTCGAGAAAGAAGTACCGTTCGCGTAATGTATATCTCCACGCGTACTAATCACACAACATCCGCTCCCCAAAGCTACAACATCCGGCTTCACCCGGTAATCAGCCGTAAGACCTATCGAACTAAATATACTTTTTTTCTTTTTCTCTGTCACGGCACCCACAGTCACTATATCAGAGGCATCCGACGGAAAAGTAATCTTTTCCCAATAACCATTACCTTCATTACCCGCACTACAGAAAACCAAAATACCTTTTTCGGCAGCTTTATGAGCCGCACGACTGATAAATGCAGTCTTTCCATCTAATGCAGAAGGGCTATATTCCATTTCACTCACATCGTACGTAAAGTATCCTAATGACGAAGAAATAGCGTCTACACCAACACTGTCGGCAAACTCAACTGCAGCAGCCCAATAATCTTCTTCAATCGGATATTCAGAGCGACTGTCTTCACTCTTTATCAACCAATAAGAGGCATCCGGCGCTGTCCCAACCATTATTCCCGGAGCATTTGCGGCCAAACATGACAAAACTTTTGTGCCATGATCATCATCTTCAAAAACACTCTCTCCAGGAAATACAAAATTACGAGTGCCCAAAAGGTTCAAAGAGTCAAAAACACTGATACGGTCTACATTCATAAATCCTGCATCAATTACAGCGACTTCCATGCCCATTCCCCGATAACCGGCGTCATGCAATTTAATACCGTTCAGCATCTTTATTTGTTCCTCAGCATAACCATAATAAGATTTCAGTGGCGAATCTGACGGTTCTAAACGGGAGGAGTCTTTGTATACAGATATCCTCTTATCCAAATCTCCTTTCCAAACCCATTTTACAGAATCTACAAAAGAGAATTTTTTAAGCTGTTCTATCACCGAACTGTCAGAACAGGCAATTACTACGGTAGAAAACCATTTACTCACTACTACCGGAATTCCTCCACATGCCGATAAAGAATCCAGATAAACAGAGGATATTGGTAAGTCGGAAACAGTAATTTCTTTTCCTTGTCTTATCCGCCTTTCAATAGCTCGTCCCGAAAGATATGCTTCGGGTTTGTCCAAACTATATCCGGAAGGACCTTTATCCTTCAAATAAATCCGGAAACAATATCCTTCATCAGCATAAAGGCATAATGATACAAAGTTCAAGAATAGCAATATGATATATTTATTCATATAATACACTCTTCAATATACATATGTTACAAAGGTAAGAATAATACATAAAATATAAAATAGGACCATTTTCTATCGGATAAAATGCAAATATACCAGAACCTAAGTTTATAGAGTAAGACAGATTTATAGGAAAAAGGCAGGTTCCAATTCTTTCACCGGAATGAAAGGTTTGGAACCTGCCTTTTTTCTTTACTTCAATGCTATTGATACTACAAGTCAGTCAATCAGAGTATCTCTTTTACATTACAAATTGGTATTTCTCGTTTTACACTTTGGCGCAAAGAGATAAGAGTTTCCGTAGCTGTAACACCTGGAATTTCTTGTATTTTAGAGTTCAACAACTCCATCAGGTGTTCATTATCGCGAGCATATAATTTGATTAGCAAAGTATACGGACCTGTTGTGAAATGGCATTCAACGACTTCTGGAATCTTTTCAAACTCAGGAACGACATCTTTATACATAGAGCCACGTTCCAGCTTTACGCCGATATATGTGCATGTATTATAACCCAAGATTTTCGGATTAATATGATACCCTGACCCTACGATTACATTCATATCAATCATGCGCTGTACCCGTTGATGAATAGCTGCGCGAGAAACACCACATTCTTCGGCAACATCCTTAAAAGGAATCCTGGCATTTTTTGAAATAATGTTCAATATCTGCCGGTCCAGTTTGTCTATCTTCTCCATTTTAAAATCGCTTTACAATATGCATTAATGTTTACTTTATCAAAAGTATATAATTTATTTCATTCAAATATCATTCTGAAAGAAAAAAGTGACAAATAAATAATAAAAGCGGGCAAATAATGCTTTTTAGCATATTTTGCCCGCTTTATATATAAACTTTAAGATATATTACTTCTTGTCGTCGTCTTTTACGATATCCAGTAATTCAATTTCAAACTTCAAGGTACTGTTTGGCTTGATATCCTGTCCTGCACCACGTTCCCCATATGCCAACTCTGCAGGAATCCAGAAAATATATTTAGAACCTACAGGCATAATCTGTACACCTTCAGTCCAACCTTTAATTACATTATTCAAATTAAAAACAAGTGGTTCACCACGATCAATTGAGCTATCGAACTTAGTGCCATCCAACAAGGTTCCTGTATAATGCACCTTTACTTTGTCAGTAGCTTTTGGCTTCGGGCCATCACCTTCTTTTTCTATTTTATATTGCAAACCGCTTTCAGTTGTAAAAACACCATCCTTTGTTTTATTTTCGGCTAAGAACTTTTCTCCTTCTTCTTTTGTTTTCTTAGCTTCGCGAGCTTGAGCTTCTACAAAATAAGTCTGCAAATATGTTTGAGCAGCCTGCGGAGTCATTTTTGTTGAATCACCTTTAATAGCCTGAACAAAACCAGCAATCAAAGCATCAATATTAGCTTCGCCACCAGGCAAAGTCTTTAAATTTTCTTTATAACCAGCACCTGTGCTTACACCTATAGCGTAGCTTGCGCTGTCAACTGCAGTTTTTAAATTTGCAGTAGGATGAGAATCACAAGAAGTTGCAAAAATACCTAATGCTGCAATAGCAACAGTAGCCAATACACTAAACTTTTTCATTTTCATTTATACTTAATTATTTTACGATATCCAATAATTCAACATCAAAAACCAACGCACTGTTCGGTTCGATAATCTCTCCTGCCCCTTGTTCGCCATAAGCTAATTGGGAAGGAATAAACAATCTCCACTTAGAACCAACCTCCATTAATTGGAGAGCTTCTACCCATCCGGGAATAACCTGTGATACACCGAACACCGCGGGTTCGTTTCTTTGCACAGAACTATCAAAAACAGTTCCGTTAATTAATGTACCATGGTAGTGGCATTTTACTTTATCCGATGCAGTAGGCTTTGCACCTGTTCCCTTTTTCAGAACTTCATATTGCAATCCGCTTGGCAGTTCTACAACGCCAGCTTTATGCTTATTAATATTCAAGAATTCTTCACCAGCCTTTTTATTGATTTCCAGCTTTTCTTTCTGCAGCTTCATGAAATATTCATTAATTACCTGCTTTGCTTCATCATAGCTGATGACCGGTTTTGTTTCGGATAAAACATCTTTCAATCCTTGAACAAAATCTTCTACCTGAAGATCTTTAATACCTGAGTTCTGAAAATTGTTTCCAATACTTAAACCAAGCGCATAACTTACTTTATCCATTTTTTTCTTCTTCAACTATTTATGAAGCACAAAAGTAATGCTTTTAACAAGACTATCATCAAAAGGAAAGACTTTTTTATTACTTTTGCATCAATTATGAATGAACGGCAAACTGAATTATCTCAATTTTCTATGCTCTTTGATCAATTTAAGGAGCCTTTCATTTTATTTGCTAATTCATACGTTCGTGACATTGCAGCTGCTGAAGACATTTATATGGAAGCAATAATGCTTTATTGGGAAAAGAGAAAAGATCTTCCGGAAAGTGTTAATATACCAGCTTATGTATTAACTTGCGTAAAAAACAGGGCTATAAATTACCTTCGCCATCTGAATGTTATAAATGAAGCCGAAGACCAAATTATGGATCAGCACACCAGAGAACTTAGTTTCCGCATATCATCCCTTGAATCATGTGATCCTTCAGAGCTATTTACGAATGAACTAAAACAAATTATTAGAACAACGTTGCATGAAATGCCGGAACAAACCCGCAAAATATTCTTTAAAAGCCGGTATGAAAATAAAACCTACAGAGAAATAGCTACAGATATGAACGTTAGTATTAAAACGGTTGAGTTCCATATCGCAAAAGCATTGAAAATTCTCCGCATAAAGCTAAAGGATTATATGCCAATCGTAGCACTTTTCATTTCCTGCTAAATAGTATTTTTATGTTTATGTAAAAATTAGGAACGATGATAGAACGTTTTGCTGCAATAGATTTTGAAACTGCCAACGGGAAAAGAAGCAGCATATGCAGCGTTGGAATTGCTATAGTAGAAGACAATACAATTATAGAAAGTATTTATACTTTAATCCGTCCCACTCCTAATTATTACACTCGCTGGACCACAGCTATTCACGGTATCACGTCCCATGACACGAATAACGAACCTGATTTTGAAGAAGTATGGGAGAAGATAGAGCCTAAAATCAAAGATATTCCTCTCGTTGCACACAACAGTCCGTTTGATGAAGGTTGTCTGAAAGCTGCATATTCTACATTCGGATTAGCTTATCCCAAATATGATTTCTATTGTACTTGCCGATTATCCCGGAAATTATACCCTTTCCTGAGGAATCATCAATTGCAAACCGTAGCAAGTTATTGCGGATACGATCTTGTTTATCATCATCACGCAATGGCAGATGCTTATGCTTGCGCCCATATCGCCAACACAATGATGAAAGAACAAGGAGTAGAATCCTTACAAGAGTTGATCCGGACGATTTACTAAACTTGTTTTCCGGCAATCTTATCAACCACAACAGCTATAGCACCATCACCTGTAACATTACAAGCTGTACCGAAACTATCCATTGCGATATAAAGAGCAATCATCAAAGCCTGCAATGTCTCATTAAAACCGAGCATTCCTTGTAACAATCCCAAAGCGGCCATAATAGCTCCTCCGGGAACACCGGGAGCAGCAACCATTGTTACACCTAGCATCATAATAAAACCTCCAAACTGCGAAATGGTGATCGGCTCACCTGCCATAATCATAATCGCCATAGCACAAGCTGTAATTTTCATTGTACTTCCGGATAAATGGATCGTAGCACACAAAGGCACTACAAAGATGGCTATATTCTCACGAACACCATTTTTTACAGCCTGAGCCAATGTTACAGGTATCGTTGCTGCAGATGACTGTGTACCCAAAGCCGTTGCATAGGCAGGCAACATATTCTTCAACAAACGCAATGGATTTTTTCCGCTCACTCCTCCTGCTATCGTAAATTGAATTAATAAGAGTAATACATGCAATACGAAAATGACGACAATAACTTTCAAAAACATGGTAATAACACTCATCACCTGCCCACTAACCGTCATATTCAAAAAGATACCAAAAATATGCAGCGGCAACAATGGTATAATAATAGCTTCTATCAGTTTAATAATAATATCTTTGAAATCGGAAAATGTATCTCGTAAAGTCGTACCTTGTATATTTGAAATCCCCAAACCAATAGTGAAAGAGAGCAACAATGCCGTCATTACATCCATTAACGGAGGCATAGCAACAACAAAATAAGGTTTCAACATAAAATCTTCCGGATTCTCCATTGCTGTTAGCTCCGTATTTGTAGGCAAGATATGCGGAAAAATAGCAGAGCCACTCAAATAAGTAAAAAACCCCGAGAAGATTGTCGAACCATATGCTATCAACGCTGTTATAGCAAGCAGCTTACCAGCACCTTTGCCTAGTTCTCCTATGGCAGGTGTTACCAAACCAAGTATAATGAGTGGTATTGAGAACGAAAGAAAGTTTCCGAACAATGAATTAAAGGTAACAAATATACGCGCTAACCCCAACGGCAAAAATTGTCCGAACAATACACCGGCAGCAATAGCAATAATAACTTTAGTCAGTAATGTGATCTTTATCTTCTTCATGGATTTGTTTTATTTTGAAACCTAAAGTTGCAATAATAATACTCATTAACGGACTTATCAAATTAAAAAAGCAATAAGGCAAGTAGGTTAGCGTTGCCACCCCTAAAATTGTGGCCTGGGTCATACCACATGTATTCCACGGGACCAATACCGACGTAACAGTTACAGAATCTTCTGTAGTACGACTAAGCAAACGGCTTTCATAACCTTTCTTTTTATAAATATCTTTGAACATGTTTCCCGTCAAAATAATAGAAATGTACTGGTCGGCAGTACAGATATTCAAAAATAAACCCGATATAACCGTTGAAGCCACCATGCCTATCCGGCGTTTCATAAAACGGAGAAAAACCGATGTTATACTTTCCAACATACCACTAGCCGTCATTGCTCCGCCAAAACACATCGCGCAAAGAATAAGCCAAATCGTATTCATCATACCCGCCATTCCACGTGTAGCTACCAATTTATTTAATGCTTCATTACCTGTTTCAATCTGCGTACCACCATAAATAGTCATAAACAAACCTTTGAAGGAAGACAAAGCGCCTTTCATTGAAATACCGGATATCTCGTGTAACAAATGAGGCTGAAAGAAAAGAGCAAAGACTCCGGCTAATGCTGTTGAAAGGAATAATGTAATAAGAGAAGGCACTTTGCGTGCAATTAATATGCCTGTTACCAAAGGTACCAGTAATAGCCAAAGTGAAATATTAAAGGTATCCTTCAATGATTCGGAGAATGCAGCTATTTGTCCACTACCAACTCTTGTATGTGCAAAACCGGCAATCGTAAAAATTATCAATGTTATAATCATTGATGGTACTGTTGTGTACATCATATAACGGATATGCGAGAACAAAGGTGTATGTGTAACCGATGAAGCCAACACTGTTGTATCCGACAACGGAGAAATTTTATCACCGAAATAGGCTCCCGAAATAATCGCTCCGGCAATCCAGCCGGTCGCAAATCCTTGAGCTTCCCCTATTCCCATCAATGCAATGCCGATAGTTGCAATAGTAGTCCAGGAACTTCCTGTCATAACCGAAACTATTGCACAGATAACACAGCAAGAAGCCAAAAAGAAGCTGGGGTGCAATATCTGCATTCCATAATATATCAAGGTCGGAACTACTCCGCTAATCATCCATGTCCCGGACAAAGCTCCAATCAACAATAGTATAATTAATGCAACCGAGACGCCTAATATGTTATTGCATATAGCCTGTTCAATTTCTTTCCATTTAGTCCGGCAGAATAACATCGCAAGAAGAGAACATACTGCAGTAGTGGTAAGCAGCACAACTTGACTACCACCACTCAACGCATCACTGCCAAAAGTACGAATGGTGAAATATAAAAGGATGACCAAGACAATGATTGGTACTACTGATAGTAAGGGCGCTGGTAACTTTCGAGAATTATTCTCCATTTATTCCTTTCTTATAAAAGCTTTTTGTTAGTATAACATCGGCAAATATAATGAAAAGATGATAATACAGAAACTATTCCCTAAAATCACCAGATTCCTGTTTGAACAAATTAAATATTTCCTCATCCGACAAGGCGATCCCATAAATTCGGGTAGCACCGAATTTCATATCCGAGAAACGGCTATAGGGCATTTCCGCATTACGTCCTAATGTCCAGGGCAATTCTGTAACAGATAAATCACCCTCCACTGGTATCTCTTGTTTCAGCTGCCCGTCTATATATAATTTTATACTGGAACCCGTACAAACTCCGGCTATATGATGCCAAGCAGTATACCAGTCTTCAGGAACTGTAACGTGACATTCCCCACGTCCCCAACCGCCAGCAAAGAAGACCAATTGACGTGGATTTCCCATTTTTAGCAGAGTATAATCTCCCTTTGTAAAAAAGTCGGCATCACCCTTTGGCTGTTTCTGAGGGTAGATCCACGTAGCCATAGTTAATTGATTATTGTAAACAGCCTGCAAGCTTTCAGAACGTGGAAAGACAATATAGGTATGACCATTTGTACGGACTGTTCCTTGTTTCCCTTGTTTACCCCAAGACAAATCTCCACTCAGCTGTCCATGATTATCAAAACCGGACAAATCATATACAAATGCAGAATCTCTCCGGATATAATCCAAATAGAGCAAACAGGCATCCAATGCATGCTCATATACCTTTATTTGTTTCGTTTGGTCTAAAACATTTATTTCTACAAAACCCGGTTTACTTGTAGTAAAAGGTAAAACAATAGAAATTTGTTCTCCCGGCTCCAAAAGAATTTGATGCTGCGTAATTAATTCCTCATTCATCCGAACAGGAACTCTTCCTTTATATAAACGGCCGGAAATATTCTTATAAGTAAGTTGCCAAAACACCGTATCATTTACGGGAATGAGGGAAGGTGCCGCAATATGTGTACAAACAACCGGCTGTTTACGTTTTGTAGAATCCTTCACTAATACAATAAACTTGTTTTTTTCTAATGCTATTGAATGTTTACCTTCTTTATATAAAGTAAAGGAAAGAGTATCCTGTATTGCCTGCCCCTGCTTAACCAATACATGCTTAGAGGCTATTAAAGATAAGTCGTCATACAAACAGGCAACAAATGTTCCTGTGGAACCTGTATTCCTAACATTAAATATCATTCTGTTAATCTGATCTGGGTACATCGTCTTATCCACTATAGAAGAGAATGCAACATCAAAGTCAGGTTCGTTCTTTGTTTCCGAAAAAGGCTTCGTATAAGAGGAAAAATCGGCTACAGGAGCACCATAATCATAAACAAGTTTTCCTCCTTCAACTATATCCTGATGCCTAATATACATCTTCATATACCTGTCCCCATTAAATACGATAGAAGGGAACACCTTCTCGCTCCAATTTCCAACGCGAGATAAAGATAACTTTTCTCCATTTTGCAAAGAAAGCTCTATCTTATTAAACAACGGAGGTGTCAATACATATTCACCCGTGCCGGGACAAGCAGGGAACAACCCGATGGAACTCAATACAAACCAACTTGACATTGACCCCAAATCATCATTACCCGGAATACCACCCGGACGTGAAGAATAATCTTCATTCAATATTTTATTCACAGTTTGACTGGTTAGATCCGGCCGGCCGGCCCATGTAAACAAATACGGATAATGGAACACTGGTTCGTTATCATGTATAATTTCACCTTTGTCATATCCATCCTGTAAATGAGAAACAAAAACGTCATTTCCTCCGGATAAATTGATTAAATCTTGCACGTTATGGGGGACAAAAAAAGAGGCCGTCCATTTATTACTCTCCTGATAACCAAGCTCGCCGGAATTACGAAAGAAACCATTGCTGTCCTTCGGTAAAATAAACAACGTCTGCTCATCAAACAAATTACGATAATTATATGAACGGGTAAGTAGCTTTTCGGCCTCCTGGGTACGTCCCGTCAGGCGGGCAAACTGCCCCAACACCCAATCATCATAAGCATATTCGGTAGTGACGCTGACTGATTGTTTACGGGATGCGTCTAAATAGCCGGCCTGTGTATATTCATCTAGAGTCGACAATTTATCCGGTTCTCGATAGCACGACAACATGGCTTTATATAAATCATCTGCATTTTCATCAGTCGCGCCCTTAACATAGGCATCTACTAAAACAGGAATCATATGTAAACCGGTCATAGGGCCTTTTGGAAAAGCTCCCCGGCAACGATATTCATTCATTGCCGAACGTAACATATCTTTTTGTCTGTCCGGCTTCAATAAAGATAAAAGCGGATGTAATGTACGGAACGTGTCCCAAGCCGAAAAACCACCATACACATTACCCTCCTCCACCTGGCCATCTTCATATTTACCATCCACATCCGAAACAATCCACGGCAATAAAAAAGAATGGTACAAAGCGGTATAGAACTTTTCTTTATTCACCTCATCAACTGATTCTATATGAACACAGTCCAGTTCTTCATTCCAATGATTATATACCGTTTGCCTGACAATATCAAAATCCCATCCGGGCATCTCTACATTCATATTTCTCATGCTACCATCGAAACTATGAGAAGAAGTACCCAGTTTTACCAATAATCCATTTTTTGTTTGCTCCTTCCGGAAAGTAATGTAAGCCGTATCATTCCTTAAAATGCAATTTTCCCAAGGTTGATTAAAACGAATAACGGAATGCATATATTCGGCATTCAGCGTATTTTTGTCTTCTATTGATAAAGCCCCCGCTCTACAAAGCACCAGCGTAGTCCACCCTTCTTCAGAGTGATACTGAAAAAGGCCTGTTCGTTCCATTGCAGTAACCTCCACCCTGTCTCCAGCTTCAAAACAAACACTATAATATCCGGGAGTAGCCTGTTCCTGCTGATGAGAGAAAACACGACCATCATATTCATCCGGAATACACTCTATTCTTTGAGGAAAAAAGGCAAGATGAATAACACCGGCCGAACCGCTTGGATAGCCACTATGATGACGGGCACAGGAAAAAAAACGAATCTTATCATCTTCATAATAATAACCCGCTTCGGATGGACGTTTGCTTGTTTCGGGAGTTAACTGAACGTGCCCCCACGGTGCCACTGCTCCGGGATAAGTACCTCCATAATTCCCCCATAAAGTAGGCGCATGGCTCTTACCTGTCCCTATAAAGGGATTCACCAGTGAAGCATTCTGCCCGTAAATAAATGAATAAACAAACAGAAAGGCGAATAGTAGTGACAAGGATAATCCTTTTTTCATAATATATCATTCTAAATATGTAACAACACAAAAACAGTAAACGAAGTCTTTCCTATTGAAGCAATAAAATTAATACAATTATGGAAACAAATCCTTATTTTTGTTGATATTCTAAACTAGAAGGATATGAAAAAGAAATTAGTTGTATTAACAGGTGCAGGTATGAGTGCAGAAAGCGGAATCTCCACCTTTCGTGACTCCGACGGACTATGGGAAAAATATCGTGTGGAAGACGTTGCAACTCCTGAAGGATTTGCTGCCAATCCGGAACTGGTACTTAACTTTTATAACCAGCGACGCAGAGAATTACTGAATACCAAGCCCAACGCAGGACATATCGGTTTGGCCGAACTGGAAAAGGATTTTGATGTACGCATCATCACCCAGAATATCGACAACCTGCACGAACGTGCCGGAAGTTCTTCTGTAATTCACTTGCATGGTGAGCTAATGAAATCGTGTCCGGTAGGCGACATGAATACCACTTACGATATTTCACCCGATAATCCCGACTTGCATGTGGGAGACAAAGATAAGAATGACCGTCAGTTACGTCCTTTCGTAGTATGGTTCGGAGAAGCTGTTCCAATGATAGAACCAGCCATACGCGAGGTAGAAGCTTCCGATATAGTGGTGGTCATAGGCACTTCGCTGAACGTATATCCCGCTGCGGGGTTGCTAAACTATGTGCGTAACAGACAACCTGTTTTCCTGATAGATCCGAAAGAAGTCAAAACCTTTCGCAACGATGTTCAACATATCCGGACCGGAGCATCCGAAGGAGTAAAAAAGCTAAAAGAAATACTGAAAGGTTTTAAATGAAAAAGGCGACTATTACAGCCGCCTTCTTATTCTGTGCTTATCCCAAATTATTCAAGATATCTGTTTTACCTTCGTTTATAAGGCGGTAAATCATCTCGCCAAAAAGAGTGTTTACCCAGGCAAACCATGAACGGGTAAAATTCTTCGGATCATCCATATAGAACGATTCGTGCATGAAGCCCGTATCAGCATCGGTATCACGCAACATCTTTACACACTTACGGATTTCCTCTTTATCATCAGTAGTATTACAACGCATGATGATACTCATCGGCCAGATATAACCAATCCCTACATGCGGACCGCCAATACCTTCACCGGCTGTTCCTTTAAAAAAATACGGGTTATCTTCACTCAAGATCATCTTACGGGTATTCCGGTAAACAGGGTCATTCATATCTACGCATCCCAGATAAGGTAAAGCTAACAAACTAGGCACATTGGCATCATCCATAAAGACATGATTACAAAAACCGTCTACTTCAAAAGCATATACCTTACCATACTTCGGATGATTGATAATACCATATTGTTCAACAGCGGCTTCTACTTCATCGGCTAACGAGTCGCATTTACGTGCAAAATCATTATCATTTTTAATCTTACGCATCATCTCTGCCAACTGACGAAGAGAAGTTATAGCAAACAGGTTAGAAGGGATCAGGAAGCCAAACAGAGTAGCGTCGTCCGACGGACGGAAAGAAGAAACAATCAATCCCACCGGTTTAACGGGGCTGCCCCAACCATCGTTCAGCAGCGTATCTCCCTGTCGATCTGTTACACGGGTAAATTTGTACGGACCCAAATTATCTTTGCGTTGTTGCTGAATAAATGTTTTATAAACGGACTGCATGGCTTTTTCCCATTCGTCATCGAAAGGAGAGGTATCTCCGGTTTTCTTCCAGAAATGATAAGCTAAACGAATCGGATAGCAAAGAGAGTCTATCTCCCATTTACGTTCGTGAAGTTCTTTCTTCATTTCGGTGTTATCACTTTCCCATTCGCTACCTGTCGCACCTTCGTTGAAAGCATTAGCGTATGGATCGACATTAATACACCAAGTCTGACGATTGATTACGCCGGCCAACATAGCCTTCACTTTCGGATCGTCATTGGCAAACTGGATATGCGGGAATACCTGTGCAGAAGAATCACGTAGCCACATGGCATGAATGTCACCGGTAAGAACGAATGTGTCCGGTTTGCCGTTAACTATCTTATGTTCACAGGTAGTGTCTAATGTGTTCGGAAAACAATTCTCAAACATCCATGCCAGTTTCTGGTCTTTCAGTTTGGATTTTGCAGTCTTAATTGCATTTTCTACGGCGGCAGAAGTAAACTGACGCTTTTCCGGAGCCGGGCGCTGGCATACATATTGCATAGCAGCTCCCGATACAGGTGCCTGTGGAGTATCTACTAAGCCGGCAAACGATTTCTGTCCTACCATCAAGCCTGCCAATGCAAGGCTTCCGTTTCTCAGGAAGTTTCTACGTGTTGTCATCTTTTTTATGTGTTTAATATGTAGTTATTTAATGTTACCGATTTCCGAATACAATTCAATCATACAGGCATTATCCAGCAACCATTTAAATGGTTTACTGTCATTGCCAGTCCAGTCGTTACCTAAAAATCCGTTTTCATCACGGGCATTCATCCATGCGTAACGAGCATTTTCCGCCATAGTATTTATATATTCAGGGTTATTGTCTATCTCATACAAAGCAATAAGCCCACGCGACAAAATTACATTAAACCACGGACTTGCGGAATAAAAACGGGCATTTGTTCCATTTATACCCCGACGTATTTTTGTAAAATATTCGTAAGAGCCTTTTGCCGTACGCTTTGCATCATTCAGAAATTGCTCATCGCCGGTTGCTTTATAAAGCAAAACTCCTGCTTGAATCATTTGTCCGCTATTATAGGTATATTTAGCTTTGCCGATAGTACCATTCAACTTAATATTGTCCCAATATACGGAATCTTCCGGATCACACAAATACTTCATCGTCCAATTATAGGTTTTTTTCGCCAGATCCAAATAATCATTGTCTTGTGTAAGATTATAAAGTTTCATGCAGAGGACTGCGGCAGGTGCATTGGAGCAGGTATTCTTAGAAGTTTTCTTCTGTTCGCACCAGTAAATTCCTCCTTCCAGTTCATCACTCCAACCGCTATAAATATATTTATGTAAATCCTGCGCTTTATGAAGATACTCTTCATTTTTTGTCAATGCATACAAGTCACAGAAGTCAATAGCCAGCCAGTCATTATCGTCATAAAAACGATCACTTTCCCCATTAAACATCGGATAACTCTGATAACAGAACGGTTCCCGGATATTGTCCCAATATAATTCAAGTCCCGGAAGAATACGTTCCTCTAAAATTCTCAGATATTTTTCATCCCCCGTATTCTTATACAAAGAAATCACACCGGACAACATTCCGGAATATGGCCACAAAAAAGATACTTCCTGATTGCGTTTTTGCATAGTTCCTTCCGCCAGATAAGTAATTTTATTGTCGGGGTTAGCCGGATATGTTTCCTGCAACAAACCATATTTCTCTACGTTATATTTATTCAGAATGTTTGTCAACATACTGTCCGCCATTGCCAAATCATTGTCTTTCTCATTTGTAGATGCTGGCGACATACAAGATGTCGCCCAACATATACTCACCGCCGCGAGAGCGATAAATCCTTTTGCCTTCATATATAATATCTATTCCGTATAAATTACCAATTCTTTTCCTTTTTCCAGCTGATCATGAGATATAAACCAGCCATCTACTTTTTCTCCGCCATAAGTAATACCGGTAATTTTCCGACCGGCGCCATTACCTGTCTTCTGTTTGGTAATAGAAAATGTTTTGTTATTTCCTAATGTAAATGAAATCTTATCAAACAGCGGAACGCATATAATATACTCCGGATCGGCCGGAGAATAAGTATACAGACCTATTGCATTGAATACATACCATGATGACATTTCGCCGGCATCATCCATTCCGGAATAGGCCAGCTTATCGGCTCCCATGTCATAATAATGTCCCATAATGCTGTCAAGTATAGCCTGAGATTTTTCTTGTTTGCCGATAAAATAATAGGTATAAGGGACACTATGGTCCGGTTGGTTACCCTGACAGTAATTTCCTATAAAGCCAGTCATATTATGGGCTTCATAACCTCTCCAAGGTTCAGTAAACAAAGAATCCAAC
This sequence comes from Parabacteroides bouchesdurhonensis, assembly GCF_900186615.1. Taxonomy (GTDB): domain Bacteria; phylum Bacteroidota; class Bacteroidia; order Bacteroidales; family Tannerellaceae; genus Parabacteroides; species Parabacteroides bouchesdurhonensis. The sequence continues at coordinate 1,604,812 of NZ_LT896588.1, read as the reverse complement.
TTCTGCTCTACAGCCTCTTCACTCGGGTAAAGGGCAATCATACCTTCCGGATCATGAGGTGCGAAGAAAAGAGATTGCCATGCATTCGCTTCACGATACATATACGCATAGTACGGATAATACGGATCAAAGTCGGCAATCCAACTTCCATCATCAATACGTCCCCGCCAGAAACCGGTACCCGGATCAAACAAATTCTTGTAATTGTTTGTACGTTCCATCAGCTTCTTATAGTTCTCTTTATCACCTAGCTCTTTAGCTAATAAAGCCGTAGCATAATCATCATAAGCATACTCTACTGTCTTTGTTACAGCTGCTTTATATTCATCCCATGTAGGAACATCAGTCGTATCTTTTTCGGCAATCCAACCCTTCTCTATATATTCATCCAAATAAGGGCGTCCTCCACGTCCTGGAACCATAGCATTCTTTAGCAATAAATTATACGCACGTTTCAAATCAAAATCCCGAAGTCCGCGCAAATAAGATCCGGCAACAAAAACAGAAGCGTGATCTCCATGAAAAAAGGTAGGCATATAGCCATTTCTTTTTTCACCTTTATCGGTGATAGACTTAATAACATCGGTCGTCACATCTGGAGAAATCATTCCCAAAAGCACTAATTTATTACGGTAATCATCCCAAAAAGAGGGATCGGTATAATAACGAAAACCTTCATTCACAACATCTCCTTTTACATCAGTATAATCTCCATTGACATCACTGCGCAACGCCGGCCAAAGAAAAGAACGATACAGACATGAGTAAAAGATCCCTTTCTCACGTTCAGTACCACCGGTAACATTGATTTTAGAAAGTAAATTTTCCCATACTGTATTAGCGTCATTACGCACCTGAGTAAAGCTTTTATTCAACATTTCTTTCTCCAGATTCATCTTTGCATTTTCCACACTAACAAAAGAGAATCCTATTCTAAGTTCCAGAGGCTCTTTTCCTTTACTTTCATCAAAATCGACAACAGAAACCTCATGTTTATCATCTTTTACCTGTTCAATGTCTTTTACTTTATAATTAGAAACGGCATAGAAATACATTTTACCCTCTCCGTCCTGAAAACCGGAAAAAGTATGATCATCAACTTTCTGTATGCCCCATTCTTTTACCCGATTGTTTGAACGTGTCATATCCGCTACAAGTTTCTTGTCATCTTCCGGCTTAAATGTATATTTATGAAAAGCACAACGAAGAGTAGAAGTCAATTCCGCATTAACTCCATATCTCTCAAGAAAAACCTGATAATAACCCGGATGTGCTGACTCATTATCATGATTATAATGGGAACAATAATCACTAGGGGTAACAGTTCCCGTAACAGGAAGTAAAGGTATATGACATAAATTCCAATGCCCTTTATTAGTATGGGTGAAGCCATAAATAACCGTATCTTCATATTGATATCCTGAACCACTGTGAAACTGTGTTACAGGACTTAACTGAACCATCGCGTTTGGCAAAGATGCTCCCGGAAAAACTTCGGCACCCCAGGTACGCGCTTTCATTTTACGAACATATCCCAAATCTTCGGGTTCCCAAAGGGTAGCCGTTCCTAAAAAGGGATTTACATAATCTGTTAATTGTTTATCTGATTTGCAACCCGTAATAAAAGTCAATACAATCAGAAGCGAAAAAAGAATCGTTTTTTTCATAAACACAACTTGTTAAATGATAACTACAACATTTCCTTATCTTCTAAAAGAGCCATTGCTTCAATCAACATACAACCGCTCAATTGTTCCGTCAGACCGGTAGAAGCACCGGAACGTGTTCTCCAGTCAATACCGAAAAATACCGCAGGTTTACTAGTACCCAAAGTCCACAACGTCTCCGCATTGTGTTGCAAAAATTGTACATAACGTTTCTTTGCTGTAGCATCCAAACGGTTCTGCTGAATCAATTCTGTAAAATAACGGACAAAAATACCTTTGAAAAGTCCGCCGTCACCATCTCCTTCACTTTTAAGTATTGAATTATTAACCAAGCTACTTGTCGTATAATCGGCAGCTAAAACAGCATCATTCAGATAAGCCTTTTCTCCCATTATTTTATGCAGTTCCACTGCCGAACCTATAAAAGTCCCTTGATTATACGTAAAGACCCAATTCGTTTGTATTTCTCCGGTCTCGCTGTTTATGTTATCGTATACCATCCCATTGTTACTGTTAAACAAGGTACTTTTTTCCCAGCTATAGATTTTGAGAGCCCATTCTTTATTACTCTCATCACCAAATTCCTGATACAAACGGGCCGCTAATATACAAGCCGGTCCATTGGAACATGCGTTTTTACTATATTCCATCCCTTTTTTCCAGGTAATGCCGCCACCTGCATTATTATTCCAGCCAATTTTGATATATTCCCATATCTGTAATGCAGCATCTTTATATTTCACATCATTGGTTGCTTTATAGGCACGAAGAATGGCAAGGGCATTCCATTCCATATCATCATAATAATCGTTTTTAAAAGTATTACCGTTTTTAATTTTTACACCTTCAAACCATTGATCAAATAAACTCTTATACTTATTGTCGCCTGTACGCTCATAAGCATCGATCAAAACATCCAAAGCATGTGCTTGTGGCCAATAATGGAAATCTATTTTTCCATTGCTGTCATAATTAAAATATTTTCCGCTTGTATTCCAAAAAGAATTAACTAATGCCTCACTACTGCTATCTGCCGCAGCATACCAGCTTATTTCACGTCCTCCTTCAGAGCCAGAGTTTGTGCCATTATCGTCGCCTCCGCATCCCACAAGCCATACGGATAGAGATAGCAAAAGAAGAATTGTTCTCATGATATTACATTGATTATAAAAAATTAAGAACTGAGAATTATAAGTTTGTGAAGATATGACAAATAATTCTCAATTCTTAATTTAGATACAGTGATTATAAATTATTTAACTATAGAATGAGTATAAGGCTGATCCGCTGTCAGATATATTGTATAAGTAGCAGGAACACCGTCAAAGTCACCCATTAATTTCCATTTGTTATCCCAATCTGTCGGGCTAACAAGTTGCAAATAATAATATGATTCCGGACTTGTTGCCGTAGGACGTGAATCCGTTTGATTCAATGTTCCCCATTCCAACTCTTCTTCTGCTCCGGCACCACCATTCTCTTTTATGAACATTCTAAACTTGTAACGCTCATCTCTACCCCAGCTTTCCTGGAAGAATTCAACGGTCGCTTTCGTCTGGAATACACCATAACCGATATACGGAAGATCGAACAGTATTTTGGCTTGCGGACAAAAATAGAAACCTATTCGCGTAACCAATGCATAAGTACAGGCACCTGTATTAAAATCAAGTGTAATTCTATAAATACCATCAGTAGTTACAGTAGAAGTACCATTCTCTTTCACCAAACCATCTGCTGTATAAAATTCTCTAGGTGTTCCGGTTGTTCCATCTGTAAAATAGAATGGCTTTCCGGCTACTAATTTCGTATACATTTCAAATTCTCCACCGGCAACAGCTTTCATCTTATGAGCCTTTGAAAGATCTGTTCCTCCTTCAGAAGCTTCACCGGTCACAAATACATCAATAGGAACATCGGCAAACCCGGCCAGACGCGTAACCGTAATCGTATTTTCCTTGCCGGATTTCATAGCGTTTGTTCCTTTTGAAGAAAAAACAGTCCATTTAAAAGAACCTGTATCAGAAGGTTTAATGCCCATCATACCGGCAATCTTATTCATTTGTTTATGTGTGATGGTTACATGATTTTCAAATCCGTTATTATCAGACGCAGTCAGATATACAGGAGTAGAAAAGTCACCATCCGGCTTATCAAAAGCGATTTGATAGATAGCCGTACCGGAATCTTCCACTTTCACGTGATCCCATTCAAAATAAACAGAGGCCGAAGCAGATGCTTCTAAAACGAAAGTCTGTCCGTCAAGAGGTTCCAGAAAATTGCCTACAGCCGCCAACCTGCTATCGGTTTCTCCCATATTATCACAAGCAATGAATGCCAAAATAAAGGAAGCTATAAATGTTATTTTTATCAATACTGTTTTCATAATTCTTTCCCTTTTATTTGATTACTAAATTATGAGTATAAGGAGCTGCGGCATTCAAAGAGAACGTTATATCGTATGTTTTACCACTCCAACCTGTCGTAGAAGGATTTTTCCAAACCTGATTGTTAGTCCACTGTTCAATGTCCGTCTTTTCTACCATATAATAATAGGCTTCGTTTCCAGTCGGCTTACTGTCGTTATTAATAGCTCTCCATTCAGTTTCTCCGTCTGAGCTTTCCATCCTGAATTTATAGCGATCATCCGAATCGTCATTTCCAGAAAGTCCTGTGATTTCGTAATCCGTTACTTCCCAAACTCCAAGTGCCTTGTAAGGCAATTCAATCTTCATTTGCGACCAATTCAGATATAAGCTTACTTTTGTCACCTCCTTCATTGTGAAAGAACCGATATTGAAATCCAAATAATACTTATAAATACCTGTTTTAGAAACAGTAGAAGTACCTCCTTCCACAATTTTCTCTCCATTTAAAGAAAATTCAGTAGGTGTTCCCGTAACCGCACTCACAAACTGGAATGGTTTACCTTCGGTTAATTTGGTATAAATTTCAAATTCACCTTCAGAGATTTTCTTCATAGAAAGGGCATTTGCAAGGTCCGCACCCACTTCTGTACCTTCTCCCGTAATAAACAAATCAGTAGGAATATCTGCAAATCCGGCTAAACGTGTTAATGTAAGGGTACGTTCCTGCTCCGCTTTTACCGGGTTGATACCTTTGGATGAGAAAACAGTCCATTTCAACGTTCCTTGTTCTGCAGACTCGATTCCTGCCATAGCAGCAATACGGTTCAACTGTTTATGAGAAATTGTAGCATGGTTGGTTCCTCCATTATTGTCAGCCGTTGCAATATAAACAGGATCAGAGAAATTCCCGTCTGCTTTATCAAATGCAACTTCATATAAGACACTTCCACTATCTTCCGCGCGGGCAGGTTCCCACTCAAAGTACAGAGTAGCAGAAGCGGAAGACTGCAATACAACCGCTTTCTCATTATCAGGTTCATAGAGTGTCTTAACGGCTGTCACACCCGTATCTCTCACTTCTCCATTATCATTGCAAGCAATAAAGGCTAAAATGAAAGAGGCTATTATTGTTAATTTAATCAATATTACTTTCATAATTTTCTCTTTTTAATTGAATTAATAACCTGGATTTTGGGTAAGGTTTTTGTTAATATCCCTCTGTGATTGAGGAATTGCGAACAAATAATCGCGATCCTTATTAAATCTTCTCAGGTCTAGCTGAATATACTGAGAATTGTTTGATGCAAACTTTGCACCATGAGGATAACCGTTCAAAACAGTCTCAATTGTCCTCCAACGACGGATATCAAACAATCTTAATCCTTCGATCGCCAATTCACAACGACGTTCGCGGCGAATAATATTCTGCAAATCAGAGGCAGGATAATCAAGCGCTGTAGCATCAGTAAATCCGGCACGCTGACGAATAGGTCTGATCGTTTTATTCCAGATATCTTCATTCATCTGACCCAGCTCATACTTAGCTTCCGCATACATTAACAAGATATCTGCATATCTCATTAAAATGATGTTCAAGCCGGCATTCATACCTGCCGGAGCAGTCGGATCAAAATATTTACGAAGATAATAACCTGTTCCGGTAGAGTTCTGGCCCGGACCGGCATATTCATCCAGATTAGAAGCTCCAGCCTCAGCAGAAGAGCCCGGTTTAATATAGATGGTAGATGTAGTACCATCCCCTTTTGTCCATTTATATCCATGATAAACGATAGTAGCTGCAAAACGAGGGTCTCTGTTCACATATGGATCATCTTCATTATATCCGGAACCGGCTTCTCTAATTCCTTTACCGTTTTTCATAACATAATCATCAACTAATTCCTGTGTAGGAGCAAAACCGTTAACACGACCTCCAACAGAAAGAGGAATAGCATCGTAATATTGATCCCAGGTTCTCAGAAGCAATACATAACCCAGATCAAGAATCACTTCCTCATTATATTCGTTTTCCGGTAAGAAAAGACCTGAATAGCTTGGAAACAATTTATATTGGCCATATTCACCATTCATAATCTTTTCACAAATAGAAGCCACATTCTGATAATCATTTTCGTATAAATAAGTACGAGCCAGTAATGTCATAGCAGCTCCACACGTAATTCTACCGTTATCAGAAGCAGCATATTCCTGCTTTGTAAGGAGAATTGTCGAAATTTCATTCAACTCATTTCTGACAAAACTAATAACATCCGCCTTGGAAGAACGAGCAATAGTATTAGCTTCTTGCATTGTCAAATCGGTATCAAACAAAGGTATATCTCCATAATGACATGTCAAACGGAAAAACAAAAATGCTCGAATAAAGCGGGCTTCTGCTTTCATTCTCGTCTTCAATGTTTCGTCCATACCGGGCACACGATCTACATTTTCCAAAAATGTATGGCAAGTTTTAATACCTTCATAACATTTTTTCCATTCATCGCTGAAACGTGCAAGAGCAGCATCGGCCTGTCCGGAAGTAATAAGCTTTTCAGCCGTGCTTCCTCGGCCTTCATATAGATTATCTGACAGACGCTCATTCGCAAAGAAAAAATCAGCACCAAACATTTGGCTGTAAGCCATACTTAAAACAGCAGATGCTTTTTCAGTTGAAGTCCAATAATTCAAATCCGTAAATTTATTTGTAGGTGCTAAATCCAAATCGTTACATGATGTAAACAAAGCAAGAGCAGTACAAACAACACCGGCATAATATTTTAATGATTTCTTTTTCATACGGCACAAATATTAAAATTCTAAATCCAATCCAAATCCATAATATACCAGAGTAGGATAATTACGGGCACTGTTAGCGCCAACACCTTCAATACCTCCCATGTTATTAGAAAATTCCGAAGATTCAGGATCAATAAAAGAGTTCTTAGATAATGTAAATAGATTTTGAGCATTCAGATTTACACGTAACTTCTGAACCCCGAATTTCGCAGTCAGCTGTTTCGGTAATGTGTAGCCCACCTGAATATTCTTCAAACGAAGATAGGCAGCGTTCAATAGATAGAGATCCGTACCAGCCTTTCCCCAGTTATTTGTACTGGAAGAAGAGCCCGGAGCAACCAGACGAGGCCACTTAGCATCCGGATTAGTAGGAGTCCAGAAATCCAATTGATGTTCATAAATACAATAAGAATAGTTGGAATGGAACGGTTCGATCAACTCACCACGTACATACATAGAACGTTTGCCAACTCCCTGAATAAGCAAACCTAAATCAAAACCTTTGTATTCTACATTATAAGTAAATCCAAACGTATATCTTGGAAAAGCATTCCCTAAAACAACACGATCTTTTTCATCAATTACTTTATCACCATTCATATCAACATATTTCACATCACCGGGTTGTACAGATGCACCTACAGGAAGTGCGCTGTTGGCAATCTCATCATAGCTTTGGAAAAGTCCGTCTGTTTTATATCCAAAATAAGAACCCAACGCTTCACCTTCACGAATTATTTTATATAACTGGTCGTTCTGGTCGATACGTTCCTTTCCTCCAAAGTCAGTCACCTTATTCTTAGAATCGGAAATATTGAAATTGAAATTGTGTCTGAAATCACCCGAATTCAATTTATAATTAAATGTTACTTCCCAACCTTGGTTTCTCATTTCTCCTGCATTTTCTTTTGCTGCAGAGCTACCGAATATGGTAGAGACCTCCGGTGAAAGCAAAATATTGGTAGTTTTTTTGTTGAAATAATCAAACGACACAAACAGTTTATTGCTAAAGAAAGTAGCATCAAAACCAATATTGAAATTAGCTGATTTTTCCCATGTCAATAAAGAATTACCATAGGTAAACGCAGTACCCGGCACTACCTGATTATTGAACACATAGGAATTAGTTTTCATTTCATAAACAGTCTGATAAGAATAGTTATCTACATTCTGATTACCAAGTACACCATATGAAGTTCTCAATTTCAAATCACCGAATTTTTCTTTATATGATTCCATAAAATCTTCTTCGGAAAGTCTCCACGCTGCAGAGAATGAAGGGAAGAAACCCCAACGATGATCTTTCGAGAATTTAGAAGAACCGTCATAACGGAAAGAGACATCTCCATAGTATTTATTCATATAGTCATAACCTACACGTCCGAATACGGATGTAATACTTGTTTGATCCGTATCTCCATTTGAGTTCTTGTTATCTTTATTTTGTACAGATTCATCTGTCGTAGGAAGCCCGAGGTCTTCGTCTGTATATTCCCATGCAATACGACTGGCTTTAAATGTATACGATTCATTAGAAACTCCCACTAATCCGGATACATGATGAACAGAATTAAACGTACGGTCATAATCCAATAAGAATTGTGTACTTAATGTGTACTTCTTACTGTTATAATCTTCCGTAAGCGTATTTGAGTTCATGTATAATACCGGAGTTTGCAAATCGGCAGAAGAGTATAAAGGAACTTTCTTGTCTCTGCGAAAACGGTGATGTTGAGTCAAATCCAAACCAACCAAACCTCTGGCTTTCAGTCCGTCAAACAACTTCACATCCAGGTTCAGGCTACCGATAAAGTTATCTTCGTCTTTCTTCTCATACCCGCCTTCTTGCAGTTTGGCGAGAGCATTATCATCACCAATAACGTCGTTAATCAGGTACTTTCCATCTTCACTCTGCAATTTGTAATAATAATATGATGGGATACGTGAAGAGTTAATAATCACATTACCTGTACCACCGGCAACCGTACGTTCGTTTTTACGAGTATAAGCCATTAATGAAGTCAACTTGAACCGTCCGTATTCCGTCGTCAAATTAGTACGGAAATTATAACGTTCAACACCAAAATTACCTTTGAAGTTACTATCCTGGTTGAAATAACCGGCAGATACCATATAAGTAGTATTTTCACTACCGCCGGAAATGCCAAGATTATAAGTTTGCTGAAGTCCGGTTTTCATGATTTCATCAAGAAACCAGTATTCTTCATCTCGATGATCATATAAATCACGGATTTGAGCCGGAGTAAATGCCGGGGAGCTTCCGATATTCATATTCGCCTGATTTCTATACATTGCATTTTGCCAGCCTTCTACAGGTTGATACAAAATTTTAGGATCCTCAAAACCAATCATACCGTTAAATGTCACAGTTGGTTTGTTTGACTTAACTCCTTTCTTTGTTGTAACCAGAATTACACCGTTAGCCGAACGTGATCCGTAAATAGCGGCACTACCTGCATCTTTCAATACTGATACATTTTCAATATCTGCCGGATTCAGGTTATTCAACGTTTCCGTACTTGAAATCAAACCGTCAATAACGATAAGCGGATCATTATTACCCATAGTACTGACACCACGGATGTTAATACTCATGCTATTATCATTCGGGTTCATATTCTTTTGCTGGATGATGAGATTCGCAGAAGCCCCTTGCAATGCCTGCATTGCATTCGATACCGGACGATTTTCAAAAACTTCCGATCCAACCTGGTCTACAGAACCCGTAATGCTCTTACGCTGACGGGTACCATAACCTATTACCACAACTTCATCCAATTTCTTTGTATCCTCTTCCAATACGATATTCAGCGTATTTTGCTTTCCCACACTGACTTCCTTGGTAAGATAACCGATATAAGAAACTTGAAGAACGGCTTTTTCGGGTACACCATTCAATGAAAAGTTACCATCGAAATCGGTAATAGTTCCATTTGTAGTACCGAGAACTACAACGTTTGCACCAATAACGGTTTCTCCTTTTTCATCTTTAACGACCCNACCGGAGTTTGCAAATCGGCAGAAGAGTATAAAGGAACTTTCTTGTCTCTGCGAAAACGGTGATGTTGAGTCAAATCCAAACCAACCAAACCTCTGGCTTTCAGTCCGTCAAACAACTTCACATCCAGGTTCAGGCTACCGATAAAGTTATCTTCGTCTTTCTTCTCATACCCGCCTTCTTGCAGTTTGGCGAGAGCATTATCATCACCAATAACGTCGTTAATCAGGTACTTTCCATCTTCACTCTGCAATTTGTAATAATAATATGATGGGATACGTGAAGAGTTAATAATCACATTACCTGTACCACCGGCAACCGTACGTTCGTTTTTACGAGTATAAGCCATTAATGAAGTCAACTTGAACCGTCCGTATTCCGTCGTCAAATTAGTACGGAAATTATAACGTTCAACACCAAAATTACCTTTGAAGTTACTATCCTGGTTGAAATAACCGGCAGATACCATATAAGTAGTATTTTCACTACCGCCGGAAATGCCAAGATTATAAGTTTGCTGAAGTCCGGTTTTCATGATTTCATCAAGAAACCAGTATTCTTCATCTCGATGATCATATAAATCACGGATTTGAGCCGGAGTAAATGCCGGGGAGCTTCCGATATTCATATTCGCCTGATTTCTATACATTGCATTTTGCCAGCCTTCTACAGGTTGATACAAAATTTTAGGATCCTCAAAACCAATCATACCGTTAAATGTCACAGTTGGTTTGTTTGACTTAACTCCTTTCTTTGTTGTAACCAGAATTACACCGTTAGCCGAACGTGATCCGTAAATAGCGGCACTACCTGCATCTTTCAATACTGATACATTTTCAATATCTGCCGGATTCAGGTTATTCAACGTTTCCGTACTTGAAATCAAACCGTCAATAACGATAAGCGGATCATTATTACCCATAGTACTGACACCACGGATGTTAATACTCATGCTATTATCATTCGGGTTCATATTCTTTTGCTGGATGATGAGATTCGCAGAAGCCCCTTGCAATGCCTGCATTGCATTCGATACCGGACGATTTTCAAAAACTTCCGATCCAACCTGGTCTACAGAACCCGTAATGCTCTTACGCTGACGGGTACCATAACCTATTACCACAACTTCATCCAATTTCTTTGTATCCTCTTCCAATACGATATTCAGCGTATTTTGCTTTCCCACACTGACTTCCTTGGTAAGATAACCGATATAAGAAACTTGAAGAACGGCTTTTTCGGGTACACCATTCAATGAAAAGTTACCATCGAAATCGGTAATAGTTCCATTTGTAGTACCGAGAACTACAACGTTTGCACCAATAACGGTTTCTCCTTTTTCATCTTTAACGACCCCGTTAATAGAACGTCCGCTTTGCTGAGCCGTAGCCGGAAAGTCATTACTTTCTTTTCGCGTAAGCACAATATGCTTACCTTCCATTGTATACGAAATATTTGTTCCGTGAAATAGTTCCGACAGAACTCTGGCAACTGACTCGTCCGTTACATGTACAGACGTGGTCCTGTTAACATTCACGTTCTTTTTATTATAGAGGAATAAGTACTCTGTTTGCTCCTCTATGGCGTTTAACACTTCGCTAACAGCTACATTTTGCTTATTTAGCGTTACTTTCGCATTTTGCGAACTGGCATTCTCGGCTATCGCCGAAAAGGCGAAACAAAAAAACAGGAATACTGATAGTTTCATAATCCGTCCCAAATGATTTAACCTGTGTTTTTTTTGCACAAGATGGGCCTGACAAAGAATATTTATCATAACTTTGTAAAGGATTTATTGTTAATACTGAGATTTTATTAAAAGACTGTCTCGTGTTGACGTTAAGCCGGTGGATGTGGGGACATCTTCCGGCTTTTTCTTTGTAGTTCTATGGATCCTTCATAATAATTTAATAGATTTAAATGGTTACTAATTAATTGTTATCGTATTAGACTCATCATCTCGTACATAATTAAATTTAAGGTCTTTCTGTATTACTTTCAAGGCATATTCCACACCGTCGTTCTGTCGGAACTTGCCCGTACAACGATAATCCAAGACTGTAGGATTCTCTATATTGATCTGAATATCATAATATGCAGAGAATTTGCTCATCAACTCGGCAAACGGTACGTCATCCAGACAGAGCAAACCGTCTTTCCAACGATAACGGTCCAAATTATCAATGTTGCTTTTTTGCAAAATGCCATTTATTTCCGTAACCTTCTCGCGTGTCTTCAGCAATACATGATGCGATGTCGAATTGGAAGAAACATCGACAGAACCATGCAGCAAAGAAGTTTCAAATACACTTTCATGACTGTTATAGGCATACACATTGAATGTTGTACCTAGTACTTTAATATCATATTTCTTTGTCTTTACAATAAAAGGTTTCTTTTCATTGTGAGTTACTTCAAAAAAGCCTTCGCCATCTAAAGAGACTTCACGTATTTTATCTCCGAAATTGGTTGGATAGGTAAGTTTTGTCTTGGAATTAAGCCAGACTTTCGTACCATCCTCCAAAACAAGTTGAACACGATGCCCGGCCGGTACAATAACAGATTGCAAATTCTCTTCCGCACTATTATTTATATATAGCATCCATGAAACAGTAAGCAGCAATGCGAATGAAGCCGCCATACAGGCTACCTTCCAAAGGTTGAAACGTCTGCCATGTGAAACATCAATTCGTTTTTTCTCCTGCTCTATATTATTATCATAATGTATTAGCAAAGCATTCCACAATTTACGTTCTTCAAGATATTTCCGGTAATTTTCTGGCGATTCTTCCGCCCAATCCATTATCCGCACCTCTTCCTCCGTTGTTGTATCTCCGGCAAAATATTTATATAATAGTTCTTTTTCCATTCTTAATATTGATCTAAGGCTTTTTTGACACCTTTCATATAAATAACACATAACTTTAATCGTACCCTAACGAAATAATCATTTTTTTTTCATGTCTGCGTCTGTATATATAAATTCTGAAATCATCGGGATCTTTTTTCCAAATCATCGGGATCTTTTAAAAAAAAGATCCCGGTGAATACAAAAGGAATTAGACAAGTAAATTCTGCCACTGCACATCAGGCTGTTTAACAAAAAACATGTAATATTGCATTTAGATTGAATACAACATATATAATTTAATATAAATGCCGCATATATGAAAAACTTGAAGTACATTGCATTCATAGCCTGCATGTCTCTATCCCTCCCCGCCTTCGCACAGAGGGGAACCGGTAAGGCCATGACGTTTGAAAATCTGGAAGAATGGAACCGCATCACGGAGAAAAGCATTTCCGACGACGGGAAATGGGTTACCTGCAAGATGGAGCCATGGATAGGCGACCCTACCATCAAGCTATACAACACAAAAGGGGATGAGGTTGCCTCTTTCTGCCCCGCGGAAAGAGCAGCCTTTTCTTCTTCTTCAAAATTCCTCGTTGCCATAAAGAAGCTTGGCGTTAAAGAGAAAGATTCATTGATGCTCCACAAAACAAAGGAGGAAAAAATGCCAATGAATCAGCTTATCATCCTCCCTCTTACCGGCAAGGAAGAAATCATAGACTCCCTCCGCAACCATCAGCTGGCAGAGTCAGCCGATTGGATAGCCTACCAATGCGGACGTACAGACTCCACCCTTTACCTTCGCTCACTGGACGGAACAAAAACCTTCCAATTCCCGGCTGTTACCGGTTACGGCTTTGCCCGGAAGAGCGGTAACCTCTTTTATACCACTACACAGGAGGCAAAACCCGGACTATACACCCTGAATCCAGATAACGGAACTCCTGTCCTCATCAAAGAAGGCAACGGAACTTTTAAACAGACTGTTTTCAACGAAAATGGCGACCACATTGCCTTTCTCTATTGTGCAGAAAAGGACTCGTCATACAAAGACATGCAATTATGGCTGTCAGCAAACAACGCGCCGGCGGAGCTTATCGCTACACGCGGTAACGAAGCCTTCCCACAAGGCTGGATTGTCAGTGAAAACGGCACATTACAGTTCTCAAAAAATTCCGCGCGTCTTTTCTTTGGCACTGCCCCCGAACCACAGCAGAAAGATACCACTATATTGGAGGAAAACCGTCCTAATGTGCAGGTATGGAGCTGGAACGAACCTATACAATATACCGTACAGAACGTCAATAAGGATAAAGAACTGAAACGATCTTACCGTGCCGTCTACAACATTGCCGACCGCCATCTGGTACAGCTTGCCAATAAAAAATTACCGGAAATAGAACTGGGAGACGAAGGTAATTCCGACATCGCACTTCTTTATACTTCCCAGCCATATGCTCTTCCTTCCATGTGGGAGAGTCGTGTGCGTAGCGACTATTATACGGTCGCAGTAGATAACGGTGAACGGAAACCGTTGCTTACCGCAGACTACGGCAGACTCGCCCTTTCGCCCTCCGGAAAGTATGCCTACTGGTATGCTAAGACCGATAGTTGCTGGTACACCATTACGTTGGCAAGCGGCACAAAGCATCGCCTCACTACTCCTCAATCGTTTGTTGCATGGGACGAGGAAAACGACCAGCCCAACTATCCCGTTGCCTACGGCTCGGCTGGATGGACTACAGACGACCGTTATCTACTCGTTTACGACCGTTACGACCTCTGGCGTTTCGATCCGGAGGCCGCCACTGCACCTGTGAATCTCACAGTGAATGGTCGCAAGGAACATATTTCCTATCATTTAGTAATATTTGACAAAGAAGAGCGATATATCGACCTCTCCAAACCACAGATACTTACCGGTTACAACGAAACAACAAAGGGCAGCGGATATTATCAGTCCAAATTATCCTCACCGGCCGTTCCCAAGACATTGCTTGCCGGAAATTTCATGCTTAACAAACCTATAAAGGCGAAGAAGGCAGATGCTATAGTCTACACTTCGGAAACCTTTGAGCAATACCCAGACTTGCGCCTTACCAACATCTCCTTCAAGAATCCTGTACAACTAACACATGGCGACAGACAACAGGACGGATTGCTTTGGGGCACTGCCGAACTCGTATCATGGGTTTCTTTGGACGGTACACCTCTGCAGGGCGTGGTATATAAGCCTGCCAATTTTGATCCGAGCCGGAAATATCCCATGATTGTAAACTTCTATGAACGTAATTCGGAAACATTATACGAATATCGCATGCCCGAACCGGGTCGATCTACCGTAGACTATCACTTCTATAATAGCCACGACTACATCATCTTCAATCCGGATGTACGTTACGTAGACGGCTATCCGGGGCAGAGTTGTTTTAACTGCGTAATGCCCGGCGTAAGCATGATGATTGCCACCGGCTACGTAGATGAAAAGGCCATCGGTGCACAAGGGCACAGTTGGGGAGGTTATCAGGTGGCCTATCTGGCTACACGTACAAATTTGTTCGCTGCAATCGAATCCGGAGCACCGGTAGTAAACATGTTCAGTGCTTACGGAGGAATCCGCTGGTGGTCGGGGCTTAACCGTTCCTTCCAATACGAGCATACCCAGAGCCGCATCGGAGGTACGCCATGGAGCGCTCCTTTGCAATATCTGGAAAACTCTCCACTGTTCAATACCAACAAGGTGCAGACTCCGATCCTCATCATGCACAACGATGCAGACGGCCACGTGCCATGGTATCAGGGAATAGAATACTTCGTAGCCCTTAAAAGATTACATAAGACAGCCTGGTTGCTGAACTATCCGGGTAGTCCGCACTGGCCGGAGAAGATGGTGGACCGCGTAGACTTTCAGAAGCGCATGTTCCAATTTTTTGAGCACTATTTAACAGGCAAGCCCATGCCTAAATGGATGTCGGAAGGCGTAAAGGCTACCGAACAACCCTTTGAACTGGGTTATTGAACGTCATTATAAATGTGGTACGGACACCGGGCTGTGAAGACACGCTCAGGTGTCCGTCATGTAACTTTACCACCCGTTCCACAATACTCAACCCTATGCCGCTACCTTCCGGCTTCGTTGAAAAGAAAGGAATAAACACCGATGACAGAAATTCATCCGGAATCCCCGTTCCATTATCCGATACAAGAATACAGACACATCCATCTTTTATCAACGCCTCCACCACCACCTCTCCTTCATTTCCTTTAGCAGATACAGCTTGAAGTCCATTCCGGATCAAATTAATTAAAGCCAGTGTAATCAGGTTCACATCGGCATGAAGCATCACCGGTTCGTGACACACATACCTTACTTCCTTGCTATCAGGCTCAGCACACAGCAACCGTTCTAACCGGCGGAACAATTCCGTCACATCTACCATTCGCATGTCCGGTTCCGGCAGATGTGTCAGGCGGTGATAAGAATCCAGAAAGGCAGACAGGTTCTTTGCCTGTCCGTTGATTACCTCCAGACTCTCCTTTAACTGCTCGGAAGTATAAGATTCGCAGTATTGCAAAAGGTCAGCCGAAAGAGAAGTAACCGGGGTTACAGAATTACGGATTTCGTGCATTAATACACGTAGTACGCTCTCGTAATACAGCCTCTTTTCCTCCACTTCATACCTGCTGCCGTTCAGCAGAGAGACTATTTCGTTCATGTTACTTTGCAAAGATGCCAACAACGGATCGTCTGCCACATTTTGAAAGTGTAAAGAGGCGTCACGATTCTTTACAGCCGAGAAAAAGAAGGCTACTTTCTTGTTCACTTCATTCGTACACCGTATTATCCAGCGAATTATCAACAATGTAAATATCAGACACACAAACGATAGTGTATAACTCACCTCCGTTATCAATAAAAACGCTCCCACATAGCTCAACAAGAGTACCAGAAGCATTCCCAACAACACTTTGATATATAATTTCCGGCTAAACACGATTTTTATCCTTCTTACCACAACAGGTAAAGCCGCCACAATGGATATCATCTGGTTTATATCCTGTCATTATAAGTTATATTTCTTCATTTTATTATATAATGTCTGCCTGCTGATGTTCAATTGCTGTGCACAGAGGGTCAGATTTCCTTTTTTCTCGGCCAATACCTCCTCAATATACCGTTTCTCCATTTCATCCAGCGTAAGAGCATTTTCTTCCGGATGCAAAACGGCATACCTCTTCTCATAAGCAGCTATTATTGTATTGGTAAGTTTGGCGTTATCCCATGGCTTGATTACAAAGTCCGCTGCACCCTGCTTGAGCGAAGAAACAGCAAGCTCAATGTCTGCATAGGCGGTTATGAGCACCACAGCCGGCGGATTATCCATACCAAGTATTTTCTCCAGCCAAAAAAGACCGTCACCTCCCGAATGATCACCGGCTCCAAAGTTCATATCGAGTACAACGACGTCTACATCACCACCTCGCAATAAAGCAGGCAGTAATGCAGGCTCGCTCACTCCTATAATTTTAGGAAATGTATGAGAAAGTACAATCCGCAGACTTTTCAGTATCGCTTCGTTATCGTCTACCAACACTATTTTCCCGTTCAACATATTGTTCTCTACGAATACCGGCTTCTGTTTTTCCGGCCTCTGAGGGCAAATATAAGCACAAAATTGTCCAAATATTGGACGATTTTTAAAAAGATTAGCTGTTTCTTCCCTGCTTGCTTGCCACATATTTCGTTTCCGTGTAGCTTTGAAACTGTATAATGACAAATACCATGAAATATATTTCTCTGAAACTGGTTATACGGAGTTGGTGGCGCAACAAAACGTTTGCCATCATTTCTATCCTCAGTCTTGCCACAGGCATTGCCTGTACCAACATGCTGGTAGCCTATGCCGTGTACGAACTGGGCATTGAGAACAGCAATGTAAACCGTAATAACATCGTACTTGTTACCCAAGATTCGCCGATGGTATCCGGGCAGCAAATCACTTTCGTTGTAAATGATATTATACCCCGGCTAAGAGATAATTATCCGGAGATAAAAGACATTCTGGGGATAGAGAACCTTTCGCCCAGCTTCATTACCGTAGGCGAAAACCGATATGCACCCATAAATATAGCGTCCGTAGACAGTAGCTTCACCCGGTTCTTCAGCTATGAAGTACTTTGTGGCGACTTGCATGAAGCATTGAGTCAACCCGGAAAGATCGCTCTCACAGAAGCAATGGCAAAACAGTTTTTCGGCAATAATCATCCGTTAGGGCAAGACATCACGCTGAACATGTCCGGTAACAATGGTTTTACATCAGGAGATACTCCACCTACAATTATTCTACAGGTAGTGGCTGTGGTAAAAGATCACGCACAATCGTTTTTACGCTTCGACGCGCTTACTGCTAAAAACAACAGTCAGGACAATTACGTCACACTACTGCTTACCGACAGTAACTTCGACGGTGAGCAGTTTGCGCAAAAGATAAAGGAAGATAAAGTTCCTACACTTGGCATGGATATAGGGCGTTATTACTTTCACAATCTGCACGACAGTTATTTTCAGGAAATAACGAAAGAAGAGATAAAATGTTTTAACCACAGTAACCACGCATTGCTGATGTCGGGACTTGCTTCGGCCTTCCTTATTCTGCTTATAGCCTGCTTCAATTACATTAATCTAAGCTTTTCAAGAGTGTTGCAGCAAGTAAAAATGATCTATACACAACGGCTCATGGGTGCGTCTCCCGGCGATATATACGGGCAGCTCTTTTTAGATACATTCCTTACTGTAATTGCAGCATTTCTGCTATCATTACTGTTTACACTCGATCTCGTACCATATTTTAACCGGATGGTATCCGGCAGGCTGTCCGTAGCTTTTTTCTTTAGCGGACAGGTATTCCCTCTTATCGTCTGCTTTATACTTTTACTGTCTGTAATACCGGCACTGTATTTAAGCAGAAAGATAACCCGCCTGTCTAATGCGGATTATCGCGCCTCATTTACCGGTAACAGACGCCGTAATATCATAACAATGCTCTCGGTAGCGCAATTCGCCATCTCTACAGGGCTTCTGTTTGCCACGTTAACAGTACACAGGCAGTTGGAACTGAGCAAAAGCAGTGGCGAATGCTTTCGTAATCTTATCTGCATAGGAAGCCTGGATACGAAACCATTACTGATCCGTCAGCTTGCCGATGAGTTGAAACGTTATCCGGATATAGGCGAAACAGCCCTCTCGGACACCCACTTTTTCTATGGATTTTATCGGCAGTTGATTACAAAAGATGAGCAGGGCAACGAACTATACCATTCTCTCAAGCAATATTCCGGTGACAGCAGCTTTTTCAGCGTTGCAAATATAAAGATACTGCAAGGGATGAACCTCCGGCAGGCTTTAAATCTCTACGACCGTCCGGTATACGTGAATAAAAAGTATGTAGACGTGCTTGTACCCAAAGGTGAAAACCCTGTAGGTAAACCTATCCGTTCATACGATAGCTACTTTGGTCGCCCGGAGAAAGAAGATACCGAACCGGCAATAATTGCGGGGATTGTATCGGATGTTAACACAAGCGGCATGCGGCAGGAGACGGATCCGAATATGTTTTATATCTCACGTAATGAACAATTCAGCTATCTCTACCTGCGTTATGGTTCCGCAGGGCGACAAGAGACTTTACGCTGTGTTCGCCAAGCTTGGGATAAGATAGCTCCCACCGCTTACTTTACTTATTCTGATTTATATGACGTATATCTTGCTAAAAACCGGAAAATAATCGAATTTTCGCAATTACTGCTTATGTACTCACTTATTAGCATCCTTTTGACGTTATCCGGGCTTTTTGGTATGGCTATGTACATTACAGAACAGCGCACCAAAGAGATAGGAATCCGTAAAATAAACGGAGCTACTACTTGCGGTATCATGATTTTATTGAATAAACGGTTTATTGTTCAGATCATGGCCGGCAGTTTTATCTCCATTCCCGTTACATGGCTACTGTTAAATGATTGGCTGAGCGGTTTTATCTATCGTGTGGACATATTTTTGCCGGACACGATACTGGCTACTCTGTCCGTCTTATTCATTACCCTCATAACTGTAAGTTGGCATAGCTATCACGTAGCTATTACCAACCCTGTACACACTTTACGTTACGAATAAGTACAAAAAAGCCCGCAAGCAAGCTCCATGTAATTTAGGGCGGCTGCTTACGGGCTTTTTAATAGCTCTTACGGAATACGACTTTACCTGCGGACAGGATTAAGCGCCTGCTCTATTTTGGCTTTCAGATTGCGGTAATGCCTAAGTGTAGCGGCATCCGTAGTCTGCGGTATGGCCTTGCCAAGCTGAGACACCAGTTTATCGAGGTTATCGCGCATGAGGGCAGGAACTTCTGTGCGGCTATATCCGCTATTATTCATACCTTTAACAAGCCCGTCCACAAAAGCATTCTGCAGATGACGACGGTAGGCGTCTACCGGCTTGCGGAGGTTCAGTTCTTTGAACACAAGGGCGCAAAGATCGGTCATATATTCGTCCGGCAGGTAGCTATCCGGGAAACTGCCCGAAAAATCGGCCATTCGTACCAGCGTAGCAGGGTCTATCAAAGCAGATGCAGAGGGATCGAACACGTAATCTATAAGTTTCGTCAACTCGGCTTCCGGTGATTGGTAAATACGGAACATGTACGGTTCGCCTATAATCCATGCGGGTTTGGTAAACAACTGTGCATCAAAGAAAGCAAGGGCTTCCTTCTGCGTGGCTTTAGGTACGGGCTGATAAACATTACCAGCTTCTTCCACACTCTTATAGTTGCGGTAAATTCCTCCGACATTGGCAGCCACATGACCGAGATAACGCCTGAACTGACCGATAAGTTCCTGGTGCATTCGGTGCAGGTTGGTGTTCAGATCGCCCTCTTCGTACGTCCAGTCGGGCAACGTCTTCACGATACGTTTCAGATTCTTGATTCCATACTCGCTGGCTTTCATGGAATTGTCTCCCAAATCCTCACGTTGGCTGCGCGGGTCGATACGGATTTCTTCACTGCCGAACCAGAGGCGTGGATTGTTGGCAAGAGTCTTTACGGTGAGCTCGTTCAGAACCAAACGTTCTTCTTCATCATCTTTTACGTCGAATACAGGCATATATCCCCATTTGATAGCCCATTTGTCGTAGATATTGATGCGTGGGTAAAGTCCGGCAGGGCCTACATTGTCTTCCGGTTGCGCTACGTAGTTGAAGCGGGCGTAATCCATGATGGAGGCGGTATGTCCGTTGGCTTCCACCCATGCTTTGTCACGAAGTTTCTCAACGGGTGTCAAGCTGCTGGCTCCCATGTTGTGACGCAGCCCGAGGGTATGCCCTACTTCATGGGAAGAGACGAAGCGGATAAGGTCGCCCATCAGCTCGTCATCGAACTGCATCTTGTTGGCACGTTTATCGCTGCATCCGGCCTGGATCATGTACCAGTCGTGAACAAGCTTCATTACGTTGTGATACCATCCGATGTGGCTTTCTATAATCTCACCGCTACGGGGATCGTGTACCTGCGGTCCATAAGCATTGGGGATTGGTGAGGCAAGGTAGCGGATCACGGAAAAACGGGCGTCTTCCATGCTCATAGTGGTATCATTCTCCGGCCATTCCTTACCAAAGATAGCATTCTTAAATCCGGCTTCTTCAAAGGCCTTTTGCCAGTCGTTTACACCTTCTATCAGATATTTGCGCCATTGTTTGGGCGTGGCGGGATCGATATAAAAGATGATAGGCTTTTGTGGCTCCACAAGTTCGCCGCGCTTCATCTTCTCTACATCCTCCGGTTTGGGTTCAAGACGCCATCTACAGATGAACTTTTTCTCTTTTACGGCTTGTTGATCATCGGCAAAGTAAGTGTATTTATCTGTAAAGTATCCTACACGCAGGTCGAAGAGACGCCGACGCATGGGTTTCTCCGGCAACAATACAAATGAGGTGTTCAATTGCATGGTAACAGCTCCCGTCATCTTCGCAGCCGGATACACAACCTCGCGAGGAGCGGTTTTACCGTCAGCCGGAGGTGTCGAAGCAAAGGTTTTCACCATGTGTACCTCTGTATTTATAGGATACGATTTGATTTTTTCGATATAGGATTTATCGGCAGCCAACGCGCCGAGGTGATATTTCTTCTTGGTGTTTGCGGGCAGCGAAACGGCTTGGATATCGCCGCTAAAGAAGTCGGTGACCTTAATCACGGAATTGCTGCCGTTAACGGCCTCGATGGGGAATATGCCGATTATAGGGTCTTCGGTGCTTACAGCTACAGCTTTGCTAATCTCACTGCCTGCTTCGGCTGCTGCATCCAGAACCAATGCGCGCAGAAGGAGTTTGTTGTCGGTAGCCTTTTCCCAATAAACTGTTTGATTATTCGCCATCTCTCCACCATACAGACCTCCTTCCACCGGAGTGGTTGTATAGCGGGTTACGGCGAGAATCACACGAGACAAGATAGAATCCGGTATCTCGAAATACCAATCCGTCCCCACTTTGTGGACAGTAAACAGTCCCTGCATGCTTTTGGCCTCGGAGGTAATTACTGCCGAGTAAGGTTTGATGCCGTTTGTTGCTCTCTCAACAGGCTTCACGTCCTTATCCTTCTTGTCTTTCGCGTTCATCGGGCAGGCTGCAGATAGCGCCAACAATCCGGAGAGTAATAGAACTTTAATCATAGCTTATTTAATTTGTGGTGAGTATAAAAAAAGAAGACCGGCCGATAAACAGCCAGCCTTCTAATAATCAAAACTTATGTAGAGTGATGTTAATGATTTTCTATTTCATCCAGGAAGCGGAAACATTCGTAATAGAATTTCCTGTTATTGTCCACTCCCTTGATACCATGGCCTAGTCCTTCAAATTCTACGTATCGGTGAGGTAAGCCCAGTTGTATCAGCTTCCGGTCCATCAGGCGTGAGCCCTCAATATCCACACGGTTATCATGATTTCCGTGCAACAACAAGAGAGGACCGGTCAGTTTTTCTGCATGATAGAGTGACGAACGGTCAATCAGCTTTGCTTTATCAGTTACAGGGTCACCGGCTTCAAGATAAGTCCAGTCGGGGATATTTGAGTGGGTGTGCTGATAGATGATATCGCAGAATCCGGCAGTCTCAATCCCGAATCCGAACTTGAAATGTGCTTTATTGCCATTGACTTCACCGGGAAAAGTTACCAGACGCATCGTAGCATAACCTCCGTGGCTCATTCCAAAGACGCCTACACGTTCAGCCGGTACATTCAGCTTGTCAGAAATATACTTGGCGCAGTAGATGATGTCGATAATCTCGTTACCTCCAAGGTCTTTATCATTCATAGCTGCAAAATCGCGTCCAAAACCGGAGCTTCCACGTGGGGAAGGGCTTAGCACGGTGATTCCGGCAGCATTATAGATCTGATATTCAGTATTGTAACGGTTATCACCGCCGTAAAACGATTCGATCATGATGATTTCCTTTCCGGCAGGCAGCGGATTCTTCGGCTTATACAGATAAGCGTGCAACAGGCGTTCCTTTCCGGTAGCAGGGTCGATGTCGAAAGTAGGGATAGACAAACGTTCTACATCCGAATGAACTAACTTAGCCTTCAAGGCTTCCGGCAAATCGAAAGTTACATTCAGCTTCATGCTCTTTTTACCTACTTCCGCCTTTACAATCTGGAAAACTACGGAAGTGGAGTTTGCCAACATGCTTACCTCGTTACCTTTTACAGCTCCGATGGATAACGATAAGTCGGAAGTCTGCTTGTAAAGCATCTTACCGGTCTTAATATCCATCAACATCATTGATGTCTCTATCGGATTACTTTGCAACACGAACAAATATTTTTCATTCTTGATTGTAACAAACCGTGCGTCTTCAATATCTGTGGTGAAATGAGTAACCTGCGTAGATTTCATGCTCTTACGATCAAAGCGATAGATATTTTTATAACCATCCTGATCTGAAAAGTAAAAACATTCGTCCGGAGAAATCCATTCCTGCATAACAGAAGTACCTGCATAGCTCGCTTTCCGGGAAGCGTCAGTCAAGACTGTTGTCTTCTTCGTTTCCGTATCGATATACACAATATTGGCATATTGGCGATCAGCATCTTTCAAGGCAAGGATCATAAGGCCTTTACCGTCGGGTTGCCAGCTAACGTCACCCCATGTATAACGGAAATCCGGTTCATCCTGACGAACCAATTCGTCCTTACCGGTTTTCAGGTCAAGGATACGAAGTTCGTCTAAACGTTTTTCATTCTGTGCCAGGCGGGCAACATAAGCAATCTTATCTTTCTTAGGATTGAAATTCCACGCGTAGATGTAGGGAACATTCGTCAGCTTCTCCGGATTCGGAGACAAAAGATTGCTGCGGTAAATATTGATAATTTCCTCATTACTCTCATCACCTATCCAATATACACAACCGTCCTTATCATTGTATTGAGGATGCCAGCAGTTGCGTTTGGAAAAATCCAGATCCACAACATCGGTTGCTTTAGATAAGTCCTGTTCCTTCGCGATATCCAACCATTGCAATTTATTTTCATTGGATGCTTTAAAGAAGAACAGCTTTGTTCCGTCATCACTTAATGAAAACTGCGAATAAGGAAAATCCTGGAAGAACGGAGCAATATTAACATCACGTCCCTGGAACTTCAATACAAGATCGGAGGATGTTTGCTGTGCGTTGGTGGTCATAGCAACCACCAACAGCATTAATATAGCAAATAGTTTATTCATAAAAGCAAGCAATTAGAATGTCTAGTTTCTCCAATATTCATTCTGATCTTCATTTGTCAGTTGCTTATTGTAGAACATTTCGGTGTTCGGAATAGGCAACATAAAACGTGGACTGTTAGCAGGCAGCTGCTTAACACCGGCCCATTGATCCATACCTACGCGATTCAAAGGTTTCTGCAAACGTTTGATATCATTCAATGCAAAACCTTCGCCGTATAATTCTTTACGTCTTTCGTACCAGATATTATCCAAAGTTGCATCAGTCGGAGTCGCGCCACGAGCTACCTGTAATGTATTCAAAACGTTTTTGGCTGTAGCGGCATTGCCCATCTGCAGTTCACATTCAGCTTTGATCAGGTAACCTTCTGCAATTCGACAGAAAGGAGATTCAGCATCACCGATACGCTCACGGTGTCCGAACTTACTTATAAAATAACCATCGTCTTCGTATACATAACCGGGGAATAATTTACGGCAATCTCCGGTTTCAAACATATTCACGAAAGAAGCGGCGGCACGAATCGTGCTATAACCCTTCAACATATCGGCAGATGCCTTGCTTTCTACATCCCCGGGAGCAATTTTGGCACCATATTCATAACCTTCAAAAGAAGAACAATACCAATAGAAAGAAGGAATAGAAGCATACAGATTACTTGTATTTGGTGTGAAGTTAAAGAACCACAACCATTCTTTATTATGATCTTTAAATCCGGCACGATATTCGCTTTGAGACATCAGGTTAGAACCATCATATTTTTCAACGGCCAATGTTGCATATTTTTCTGCATTCTGATAATCAGCCATATTTAAATATGTACGGGCAAGTAACAAAGCAGCCGCTCTTTTATTTATAAACTGAGCATCCGAACCATTGCTGTGTTCATATAAATAAGTGAAATCAGAAATAATTTGTGCATAAGCTTCTTTCACTGTAGTACGCGGCACGTTTTCACTTTCTTCGGTAGAACCCGGATTTAAACGCAGCAGGATACCTTTTGAGTCCGGTTGGTCCGTATAAGCACGTGCATACAATTGGGTAAGCATTAAGAAATTATAACCTCTCAAACCATAAGCTTGTGCTATCATGTCTTCTTTCTCAGCACCATCAGGAAGCATTGTTTCCTTGCTGGCAATAATTGTATTTGCCTGGTCGATTGATTTATAAGCATAACGCCAGATATATGCGCAATATCCGGTCCACCATGGATCGTCAACAGGAGTCTGAGCATATTGATAAGAGAATATCAACCAGTTATAAGTAGGAAATCCGTAAGCTCCACTTGTCATTGTAAGGTCTTCTCCCATTAAATCGGAAGTTCCCATTGCCAATGTGTGGTAACGATAATCGCCCAACTGCGCGTAAGCTCCCATTAAAGCAGTTTTAGCAGCAGCTACATCCGTATAAATCTGCTCATCAGACACGGAAGTCGTAGGTATCTGGTCTAGAACATCGCTGGAACATGAGAAAAAGAACGGCAATGCCAGGCTTAACAATAAATATTTTGTCTTCATATTTAATTTCATTTTAATAAATTAGTGAGATTAGAAATTCAAATTAAAGCCCATTGTAAATGTACGTGGAACAGGTATTGTCGTACGGTCATTATAACCGCCAACACCAAAGATATCGATGTCATCATATCCTCTCCAGTCATCTTTGAACCAAGTAAACAAATTATCTGCACTAACAAATACTTTTGCACCTTTCACTACGTTTGAAAATGCACCTAAACGTGAAGGCAGATTGTAAGTTAAAGTTATATTCTTCAACTTTATGTTTGTTGCATCATACAGATAACGGGTTGACACACCGTTTGATGAATTTGTATTGTTGTTTGAATACTTCGGTACATTTGTATTAGTATTCGTAGGAGTCCATGCATTTGTCTCATCCACGTGCATTTGTGCACCGGCCTGATTTCCGTCATGCATAATCTGAGAATACAGTCCATCATAAACTAAACCACCCCAACTGTATGCGAACAAAACAGACAAGTCAAATCCTTTATATGAAACACTGGTACTCAAACCACCATATACATCAGGAGTAGCACGTCCTTGTTTTTCATAAGAAGCCTGACTGTAAACATTTGTTGTCGTACGGTTTCCATTCGCATCAACCTTATACCATAAAGGATCACCGTTTGCAGGATCTACACCTGCCCATGTCGGCATATAAAATTCATACTGGCTATATCCCTTAGTCCAAATCTTCTTCGTATTTGAAATGATTTGCTCATCACCCATAATATCCTTAACTTCATCACGGATAGCAGACAAGTTAAAGTCTACATTCCATTTTACAGGAGTATCACGCAAAATGTAAGCGCCAAAAGTAAATTCAACACCATAATTGGCAACCTTTGCCATGTTCATCATGACAGATTCAAAACCATTGGAAGCAGCAAGAGGATAATTGTACAACAAGTCTTTTGAATTCTTGTAGAAGTATTCCAAAGACCCGTAGAAACGGTTCAGGAAACGATAATCTACACCAACGTTGAACATTGCCTGTTTTTCCCAACGCAAATTCGGATTGGCAAGCTGTGTATGACCTGTTCCGGAAGCGGTTCCATAAATATAGTCAGCACCTGTATCCCATAAACCTAATGATTGATAACGGTCCAGTCCCTGGTTATTACCTGATGTACCGTAGCTCAAACGAAGCTTCAACTGATCAATCCAGGTTAAATCTTTCATAAAGTTTTCTTGTTCCATACGCCAGGAAGCACCGGCACTCCAGAAAGTACCCCATTTATTGTCGGTACCAAATACAGAAGAACCATCACTACGTAAACTTACGGAGAGATTGTAACGGTCATTATAAGTATATTCAATACGTCCCAAATAAGAGATCAAGGCTTCTTTCGTTGTTTTAGATTGCGGAGCAAGTGCGGAAGCTCCTGAACCAAGCTCGTGCATTCCGTTCAATGGGAAAGATGTTGCACCGGCTTCAACTCTTTCATAAGAGCTTTGCCAATACTCAAAACCAACCATTGCATTCAAGTTATGCTTTTCTGCAATCTGGGTACTATAATTTAATGTATTAGTAGAAGTATACATCAAATCGGTAGTATTATAACGGTCTGAACGTCCACCATAAGCAGGTCCGTTTCCGTGATCCTTATTCCAGTATTTCAATTCTGAATAATGAATATAGTCGGGAGAGAAAACGGTTTTGAAATTTAAACCTTTATATAACTCAAAATCCAAAAACGCAGAAGCAAGGAAACGATAGTTCTTACTTTGGTTAATATCCATCTTCGGAATTGCAATCGGGTTAAAGTCCAAAGAAGTCGGGTTTGTAAAGTTATATTGTCTGTTGCCGTTAGCGTCAAGAATAGGATTACCTTCACGGTCTGTCAAATATACAGGAACCCCATTCGGGAACAATAAAGCATTATACAAAGGACTTGCTCCTGCTCCACCACCAACTTCCATATTCTGAATGGAATGAGAGAATGTAACATTCATTCCGGCTTTCAACCAAGGAGTTACTTCAGTAGAGATGTTTCCTTTTCCGGAATAACGTTTATAAAGAGCCGACGGTGTTACACCATCCTGATCATGATAACCAACAGAAAAGAAATAATTAGTCTTGTCATTTCCTCCGTTTACATTCACATTATATTCTTGGGTAAATGCTGTCTTAAATATTTCATCTTGCCAGTCCGTATCAACAATAATACGTGCACCGTTAACCAAATTTCCATTGGCATCGTAAGGCTGGTCCATATTATACGGATTAAACGTAATAGCACCCTGTGTCAATGTATTCGCAGCGGCAGCAGCCTCGGCTGGAGTTGCGCCCGATGCCAGTCTTTGTTCATAATATGAACGGAACTTAATATCATAGAATTGTGAAGAGCTCATCATTTCATAAGCCTTCGGAACGGATGAAAAACCAAATTGAGCATTGAAGCTTACTGTAGCTTTGCCCGATTTACCATTCTTAGTAGTAATCAGCACAACACCATTTGCTGCACGTGAACCATACAATGAAGCTGCTGCTGCATCTTTCAAAACCGTTATACTTTCTATATCCTGAGGGTTTAAAGTCGCAAGAATACTAGAAGTGTTATCATTATCGTCTGCCAATTTACTATATTTTGTGTTTGCCGAAATAGGCACACCATCCACAACATATAGAGGTTCGTTAGAGGCATTCAAAGAACCTGATCCACGGATGCGGAATGATGAAGTGGAACCCGGCTGACCGGAAGAAGACATTACCTGTAAACCGGCAACCTGTCCTTGTAAAGATTTATCGAAAGAGGCGCTCGGTGTTTGTATCTTACTATTATCAACACTTGCCGCAGAACCTGTAAAAACAGATTTTTTAGCTGTACCATAAGCAACAACAACCACTTCGTCCAAAGCTTTTGAACTACTCTTCATTATAATTTTCATGATGGGCTGAATAGGCACTTCCTGTGTTTCCATACCAACATACGACACAACCAAAGTTTTAGCATCTGCGGGAATGGAAAAATCAAAACGTCCGTCAAAATCTGTAATTGTACCTTGTGAAGTACCTTTTACCAAAATAGATGCACCAATAATAGGCATCTCATCTTCTTCAGAAATAACAACACCCTTCACAGAGTTCGTTTGTGCTATAGATATACTTATTCCAAAGAATACAAATAGCAGTAACCACGTTAATTTTCTTTTCATACTTCTTTTAATTAACTGTTAGTAGAATGTGGAACATAACTTTATATTTCTCTATTTATTCTATGATTACAAATTAGTTCTAACAGAACTGAAAATTTAGTTTATTTAATTCATCAGAGATTTGCCGCAAAGGAAGAAAAAAAGAATTAATTACAAAAACATTTTAATACTTTTATTAATCATATTGCTATAATTTATACAAATTACACCTCCCCTACTTCTATTTCTTAACATTTCGCTCATTTTATAAGTGAAAATAGCATTAGTTCTGTTAGAACTATATCATTTTGTAATTACAAAAACATCTAAAATTATCATTAAAATATTAATCTTTAAAGTATATTGGCAACCAATATAAATCTTATTTTCCTTTTGGTTACCAATATTTTTAAATCAAACAGGGTTTGTATATACTATTTTAAGAGATAATAGCGAAGACATACAGATAAATCAGGTAGTTATTCACAGGAAGAGTTCAATCAACAAGGGCTATAAAAAAGGCAGATAATTGTGTATTACCTGCCTTTTCTATATCAAAATAACGAATTATACTTAATGCGTATTACTCATTATAAATTCCAATTTGCCACCGTTTACAATATCGTTATGCGAAATAAAAGGTTTTTCCAATAGCTTTCCATTCAACTTGACCTCTTTTACATATTTATTTGCAGGAGTATTGTTTATAACTGTGATCTCAAACTTACCACCCTTTACATGAATTACCGCATGGTCTACCATTGGACGGCCTAATGTATATTCAGGTATACCGGGGCAAACCTGATAAAAGCCCAACGCGCTCATTACATACCATGCCGACATTTGCCCGCAGTCTTCATTTCCAATAATACCGCCGGGGTCGTTCGTATAAAATTCCCGCATAATATAGTCCAGATATTCTTGTCCCTTCCACGGGGAATCTGTCCAATTATATAAATAAGCGATATGATGACTTGGTTCATTCCCATGCGCATACTGCCCGATTAATCCTGTAATATCGGCAGAGGCTTCTTCTCCGTCAATTTCGGAAGAAGTGGTAAACAAAGTATCCAGACGCATTTCAAGTTCTTTTTTACCGCCGATAGCTGTAATAAAATTATCCATATCATGAGGAGCAAAGAAACTCCATTGGAATGCGTTTCCTTCCGTATAATCGCTTTTCATGTGGGATGAATAATGGGGATTGAATGGCGTACGGAATGAGCCATCTCCCATGACACCACGCATTAACTTTGTTTCCGGGTCCAGATAACGTTTATAATATTCAGCTTTTTGGGCATATTCATTGGCTAAATCAGTGTTACCTGCTTTCTTCGCTATTTGGGAAATACACCAGTCATAGTAAGCCATTTCCAAACCCCATGATACGGATTCGGGAACAGAATCAGCAGGAATAAAACCATATTTTTCCTTGTAATACGAATGCTTGGTTATTAAGTCCAGCTCGCGGGTACCTTTGAATTTTTCTGCTAGGTCAGGGCGGTAAACGGAAGAACGTGTGGCCGCCTCCGTCCATAAATTCATATCTCCTTTCGCCAGGTCTTTCGCAATAAGATCTGCAAGAATGGACATGGCAGGATAACCAACCATACAACCGGTATAACTGGACGCCAATGGCCATTTAGGCAATATGCCGCCTTCTTTATATCCCTGTATCATTACTTCTCCCCAGTCTGCGGCCAATTCCGGTTTAATGATTGTCATTAACGGATGTAAAGCCCGGAAAGTATCCCATAAAGAAAATACCGAATAATTCACATAGCCTGGTTCTGCTGTATGTATTTGTTTATCCATTCCTAGATAACGCCCGTCTACATCTTGATATACATAAGGAGAGATCATTGTATGATAAAGTGCCGTATAGAAATTAACCAACACTTTTGGATCGGAACTTTCTATCTGAATCAAATTAAGGGCTTTATTCCATATTTTGAAAGACTCTTCCCGTGTTTTATCAAAGTCCCAGCCCGATAATTCGGCCTGCAAATTCTTTTCGGCGCCTTCCGGATCAACTGTAGAGATTCCTACTTTTACATATAATGGTTGATCTTTTTCGGGAAACTTATAATGGAATTTCAAATCCTTATCTGTATTAACACGCAGGAATAAGGAATCTTGGCGTAGCTTTCCATCCAGATACTGGTAAACCGTTTCAATCGGTTCGGAGAAAGTGATCCGGTAGGAAACAGAATGAAAATGTGCCCATCCTTGTGTTTTAACCGTACCTTCTACAGTAGAATCATTAACGAACATATAGCTGTTGCCAACCACTTTATGTCCCCAGTTTGCCTGGAGGATATGTCCTAAATCCAGCATTACGCGACGCTCTTTAGGATTGTCGTAGGTATATTTATGAAAACCGACCCGGTCTGTAGTTGTGAGTTCCACATTTATACCGAAATTATCCAAACGAACGGCATAATAGCCGGGCGTCGCTTTTTCTGTTTCTTTTTTGAATGTAGCGACCGGCTTAATAGAATCTTCACCGGAATATGGAAGCAATGCAACATCACCAAGATCGCCTATACCTGTTCCGGATAAATGCGTATGGCTAAATCCGTAAATATGATCATCATCATAATGGTAGCCGCTACTAGCCTCCCATCCCAATAAATGGGTATCCGGGCTTAACTGTACCAAAGCATTCGGGCGGGTTGCGCCGGGAAATGTATGTCCATGAAAACCTGTTCCGATAAAAGGATCAACATATTGTACTTTATCCATTAATGGCTCTGTATCTGAAGCCGGCTTACATCCTGCCAACATCAGCCCCAATACGGCAGCCTGTAATAATAAGGTTGTTTTTTTCACTGTTTATACAATTTAGTTTGAATTTAAAAATCACGCAAAACGATTTACAAATGTAATGAAAAAGAACAAGAGACATACTTTATTTATGGTAATTATTCCGCTTCTCGCTTTACTTATTATACTGTTCCATCCTTCCTTTCTTTCCGATATTTTTTATCTTTGACCCATAAATCTAATTTAATTCTAATAAATCTATGAAAACAAACGTAATGAAGTTTATGTATGTTGTCTTTTGCATGTTTATATGCACAATGGTTTCAGCACAAAATTCAGAAAAACCAACAGGCAATTGGGAATTTTCCGCGTCGGATGCCCCATACGGTTATCAGGAAGGAACCTGTTTTTTTAAAGCAAAAAATGGGAAACTGACAGCTACCGTAAAAGTAAGCGGAAGAGAATTAAAAATTGACGATATTAAGGCGCAAGACAATACAGACATATACAAATGCCAATTTTATTTGGATGGTGCTTCTGTAGAACTTTCGTTTAAATTTTCAGACAATAAAATCACGAATGGATTAGCCAACGCCGAGGGGATGTCCATACCTGTCACTTTTAAGAAAATAGTATCGGAAACATCTAAATCGGGAAAGAAAAAATAATGTTTACAGTAATCGGGATTATGTTTGGCGGAATCGCCATCGGTTATCTATTACGGAATATAGAATTATTACAAAAAATAGGGAAGCCCATCTCATATACGATCCTGCTACTCCTTTTCCTTTTAGGGATTTCGGTCGGAGCGAATGAAGCAATTGTCAATAATCTCACGACATTAGGAGTACAAGCGCTTCTAATTGCTTTAGCCGGAACTACAGGAAGTATACTGGCCGCCTGGGCTGTTTATCACTTTTTCTTTAAAGAAAGGAGGAAAGAATGAAAGGTAGTCTGATTGTTGTAGCATTCTTTGCCTTTGGCTGTTTATTGGGATGGAGCGGCTATCTGCCGGATATAATAATTAAGAACGATATTACAGTCTACGTCCTTTATTTGCTGATGTTTCAGGTAGGACTGAGTATAGGAAGTGACAAAAAACTAAAAGATATACTATGTAGCATAAGCCCAAAGCTATTACTGGTTCCGCTGGCAACAATTGTCGGTACATTAACAGCCTCTGCCCTGATCAGTTTAGTCATTACCCAATGGAGCGTATTCGATTGCCTGGCAGTGGGGAGCGGCTTCGCGTACTATTCACTTTCATCCATACTGATTACGGAGTTAAAAGAAGCCTCATTAGGAGTACAATTGGCTACGGAATTGGGTACAATTGCATTAATTGCCAATATTATCCGTGAAATTATAGCTTTATTGGGAGCGCCGTTATTCGTGAAATACTTCGGTCGTTTATCTCCGATTTGTGCCGGAGGCGCCACAACAATGGATACCACATTACCAATTATCACCCGTTACTCCGGGAAAGACCTTGTATTTGTTTCCATTTTTCACGGAATTATTGTTGATTTCACGGTTCCGTTCTTTGTTTCGTTCTTCTGCTCATTATAAAAACATCAATAAAAAAGAAGCCGTTTCATAAAAATGAACGGCCTCAAACATTATATAAAAAACAACTCTATTTATTGCTGATTGTCTTAAGCATTTCTTCAACGGCTGTTTTCAACTGAGTATCTTCTCCTTTTAATTGGGACTCGGGTGTATTATAAACCTCTATATCCGGATCAAGTTGGTGATTCTCAAGATAATTACCTTGCATATCCTGAACGCCTACCTGTGGAATGCCGAAGACCAGTGAAGGGTCAATCTGTCGTTCCCACCATACGGCAGTCATTGTTCCGGGAACAGGTGTTCCTATCAGTTTACCTATCTGTAAATGCTTGTAAACCCACGGGAAACCATGTGCATTTGAATAATTATTCTCACAAACCAGTACACATGACGGTTTTAACCATTTATTAAACGGATCGCTACCGATATACTGTCCGCGTGGCATAAAACGTTGATATTCCTTACCGCTCAATAAAGTAGCCAGATCGTCATGCAACCAACCTCCGCCATTGTTACGAGTATCTACAATAATGGCTTCTTTGTTGCGGCAACGTCCCAATACTTCCGAATAGACTTCGCGGAAACTTTCGCTATCCATTCCTTTAACATGTACATAACCCACTTTTCCTCCGGACAATTCATCTACCATCTTCCGGCGCTGTTCAACCCAACGTTTGTATAGCAGGTTTGACTGTTCGCCATAAGATATCGGTTTTATCTGTTCTTCAAAACGTTCTTTTGTAGAAGGATTATATACGGTAAGAAGTACTTTCTTTCCGGCCTTACCTTTCAGTAGAGGGTAATAATCCTCTGATTTATTAATTGCATTTCCATCAATTTTCTCAATAATACATCCCGTACGGATTTTACTGTCAGCCAATGTCATCGGGCCTTTTGCTATGATTTCTTCTACCTTCAATCCGTCTCCTGTATAGCTATTGTCAAAGAACGCTCCCAGACTGGCTGTTGCCGGAGCTTTAGATTCAGGATAATAACGTGCTCCCGTATGCGAGCCGTTTAATTCGCCTAACAACTCAGACAGCATTTCCTGAAAATCGAAGTTATTGTTGATATGCGGCAAGAATTTCTCATAAGCGTTCTCATATCCCTTCCAGTCAATTCCGTGGATATTCGGATCATAGAATTTATCCAGCACCTGACGCCAGATATGATGAAAAATATATTCACGTTCCTGGGCCGGACGATAGGCAAATTCAGCACTGAAAGCGATTGGTTCGACTTTATTGTCTTTAATATCGATTTTCTTCAATTTGCCCTGTGAAACAAGGAATAAATTTTCGCCTTTCTTATCTGTGAAAAGAGAACCGAAACCAACATCTTTTATCAGCAGCTTAGTTGTATTTTCTTTAAAATCGCGTTCCCAGAGGTCAAAGCCTTTTTCAAAAGATGAGCAATAATATAACTTATCTCCTTTTGGAGTAAGAACAGCATCACCTAGCATTGATGAATTAATAGTCAAACGGATAATACGGTCTTTATGGTTTACAAGGTCAAATTTTAACGGGTCAACAGGTTTTTCTTTATCTGTTTCTTTCTTCTTACTATCTTTTTTGTCTTTACCGTCTTTTGAAGTGTCTTTATCATCTTCCTTTTTTTCATCTTCAAGAAGAGCCGCTTCTTCCTTTGTCTGTCTGAACTTGTCATAAGCTTCTCCGTCAAAGAACATGATATACACATCGTCTTCCGCTCCCCAACTACCGTGGCTGCGAAGACCGGCACGGTCACTTTGCCAGATCATAGCCTTTCCATCGAGAACCCATTTCGCATTCCCATCCGTGTAGCCGCTTTCCGTAAGGTTTGTAACCTCGCCACTACCATCAGCTTTAACCAAAGCTACATCACAATTATTCCAGCCTCCTACACTGATATATTTAACCAGAAACCATTTACTGTCCGGAGACCATTGATATTGTTGATCGCCATCGCTATATGAATAATTGAATTTACCATCCAATACAGTACGTACCTGTTTCGTTTTCAGATTAATTACACGTAATGTCGCACGATTTTCAAGGAAAGCGACTTCTTTTCCATCCGGTGAATACATTGGCTGGAAAGATGTCTGATCTGTTACCACAAGCGGTTCTTCCTTTATTTCCGGTGCATAAGTAAAATATTTGTCATCCTTACGAACAAGGCTGGTTTGATAAATACCCCATGTATTAGCACGTTCTGCCGAGTAAACAAGCGAACGTCCATCCGGGCTAAAGTCTAAATTCCGCTCTTGTTGAGGTGTGTTTGTAATCTGTCGCGTTGTTTCATAATCTACCGATGTAACGTAAATATCGCCACGTACAATAAACGCCACTTCTTTTCCATTAGGAGACACTGCAATATCTGTTGCTCCACTCGAAAGTAAGCGGTTTATCAAATCATTCTCTATTTTATCGGTAACAATCTGTATATTTACTTTTTGGGGTTGCGAGCCTTCTTTTACCGTATAAATTTCTCCGTCGTAACTGTAACAGAGTGTTCCGTTATTATCCGAAGAAAGGAAACGAACAGGGTGTGTGGTATGATTTGTAATCTGCTTTTCATTCTTGCCGGAAAGATCACCTTTGTAAACATTAAAACTTCCGTTTTCTTCGCTCAGGTAATAGAATGAATTTCCGTCTGCCGCCCAAACAGGGTTACGGTCTTCACCTTTAAAAGAAGTTATCTTTTTATATGAACGGTCTCCATTCAATGTACATAACCAAATATCACGCGTAATAGACGATGTATGATGTTTCCGCCACGCATCTTCATAACCTTTTTTATCCTGATAAAGCAATTTGTCTCCATCCTTATTAATAGAGATATTCTCCATTGTCAGTGAAGAGAACAATTCAGGACGTCCTCCATCCGTAGATACTTTATATATTTGCGGAAATAAGAAAGATGGGAATTGTCCGTCTTTTACATCCTGTTGTATGGAAGCCTGATATAATATATGCTTATCATTCGTAAACGCTTCCGGATATTCATTTTCAGAATGGCTCGTAAGCTGTCGCGGAACGCCGCCATCCTTATCCATTATAAAAATATCGAAATTGCCATTTCTGTTACTTGCAAAAGCAATCTGTTGTCCATCCGGCGACCATACAGGGTGTGTGTCATGTGCAGGATTGGTTGTTAACTGAGCAGCTTTTCCACCTGCTGTCGGAACAGTATAAATATCACCTTTATAGGTAAAAGCGATCATTTTACCATCAGGCGATATGGCACAATAACGCATCCAAAGCGGATTTTCACTGGCCTGCGTCATAGCCGATAGAAAAAGGGCTAATGCCGGAATAATAAGTTTTTTCATATCGATCATTTTTTATTTTGCAAATATAGATTATTATTCATTATCAATAAGCAAAATTCCTCCCAAAACAAAAAAGGAACCAATCTTTCGATTGATTCCTTAAAAACGGCGGCTACCTACTCTTCCACTTTTACGCAGTACCATCGGCGTGACGAGGCTTAACTTCTCTGTTCGGGATGGGAAGAGGTGGATCCCTCGTGCTATAACCACCTTAATCTCTTTTATTTCTTAAACATTCTGGACTATCAATAAAGTTTTTCAGTAAAACTCCTTTCCTACAAAACTATCATCCCCCTTCCCCTTCTGAAAGTCTCGGGCGATTAGTACTACTCGGCTCGNATTATAGTACAACAAACAGACATTATGCCACATCAATTAACGGAAACATATAATAATATGCCCCAATAAAAAAAGCATAAAGTTGTACTTTATGCTTTTCTTGTGGAGCTGGAGAGACTCGAACTCTCGTCCAAACGAGGAATTAATTTGCTTTCTACATGTTTATCTTCGCCTTTAATTGTCGGAGTTAAGCAAGACCGAAGCCACCCACTCAACTCTTATCCTCTAAATTTTCATCTGAAACCCAAGGCTTATTTCAGACTATCTCCGATATTGCTGCACCACCTGATCGGAACGCTTCGAAGCCACAGCTTCCGGGTGATGTCACGTCCTCGTAACTTTTACAAGGATTAAGCTTTAATCTACTATACTTCGATTAAGCAGCGAGAGCGTAATTATTTTCGCCAGTTAATTGTTTGTTGTCTGAGATTTAAGTGCAAGCCAACTACGCACTACATGCTTACAAACCACTTCTGCCCGCTGTCAAAACCGGTCAGCCCCTAATTGTGTTTGCAAAGATATAAAATATTCCCTGTTTCTAAGCTGTTTTCGCTCTTTATTCTATTATACCAAGTTCTCGAAACCAGTCTTCTGCTCGATCCGGCCACTCATTTATAGCAACACCTGTATCACGTAGACCATAACCATGCCCCCCCTTACTGTATAAATGCATCCAAACAGGTACACCCATTTCTTTCAAAGCATAATAATAATAAAGGCTACTATTAATATAGGATTTATCATCTTCTGCTTGTATTAACATTGTAGGTGGTGTTTCTGAAGAAATTTTTAATTCTGGTGACAACTGGAAATTTTCACCATCTAAATAAGCAGGATAAACTAATAAGCAGAAGTTAGGACAACAACTTTCTTTATCCGCAGCATCAACTAATGGATATGTACGTTTCTGGCTATTGGATAACATAGCAGCCAAATGCCCTCCTGCAGAAAATCCCATAACACCTATTCTCAATGGATCTATATCCATTTCCTCTGCATGCGCACGAATATATCCCAAAGCTCGTTGAGCATCTTGTAGAGGAGCTTCATGTTTTTGAAGCCCTTCACGACGTGGTATTCTATATTTAAGCAAAACAGCCGTAATGCCAAGATTATTAAGCCATTCACAAGCTTCATCTCCTTCTAAATCATATGCTAAAATATTATATCCTCCGCCTGGACACACCAATATTGCTGCACCAGTTGCAACATCGTCCGGTGCATGATAAACAGTGATAGTAGGTTCACTTACATTTGTAAGCCGAAGAACTGTTTCGCCACCTACTTTTCCTCCATCTCGATCAGCTTTCTCTATAAGTTTGACCGTTTCGCCTGGAGCTCCGTTTGGAAACAATAATATCGGATTATCCTGTGCCATAATAGTACCAACCAGACAAGTCTCTACAAAAAAAAGAAACAACCATCTTATTTCCATATATTATACATTTATAAAGTCATTATATATGTGACGAATATAAATATTTATTTGATCCCTTCAATCAAATAAACTCAATAAAACAACAATATAAATTTAGAACATCAGTAAACTATTTCTGTTCATAAACTTAAAACAGAGTATAATTACCAAACCAAAAAAGGAACCAACCTTTCGATTGATTCCTTAAAAACGGCGGCTACCTACTCTTCCACTTTTACGCAGTACCATCGGCGTGACGAGGCTTAACTTCTCTGTTCGGTATGGGAAGAGGTGGATCCCTCGTGCTATAACCACCTTAATATCTTTTATTTCTTAAACACTCTGGACTATCAATAAAGTCTTTTCAGTAAAACTCCTTTCCTACAAAACTATCATCCCACTTTCCCTTCTGAAAGTCTCGGGCGATTAGTACTACTCGGCTCACACATTACTGCACTTACACCTGTAGCCTATCTACGTCGTAGTCTACAACGACCCTTCAGGGATATCTCATCTTGAGGCTGGCTTCGTACTTAGATGCTTTCAGCACTTATCCAATCCAGACTTAGATACCCGGCAGTGCACCTGGCGGTACAACCGGTAAACCAGTGGTCTGTCCAACACGGTCCTCTCGTACTAGTGTCAGAACCCCTCAAATATCCTGCGCCCACGATAGATAGAGACCGAACTGTCTCACGACGTTCTGAACCCAGCTCGCGTGCCACTTTAATGGGCGAACAGCCCAACCCTTGGGACCTTCTCCAGCCCCAGGATGTGACGAGCCGACATCGAGGTGCCAAACCATTCCGTCGATATGAGCTCTTGGGAATGATCAGCCTGTTATCCCCGGAGTACCTTTTATCCTTTGAGCGATGGCCCTTCCATACGGAACCACCGGATCACTATGCTCTAGTTTCCTACCTGATCGACTTGTCGGTCTCTCAGTCAAGCACCCTTATGCCATTACACTCTACGACCGGTTACCAATCGGTCTGAGGGTACCTTTAGAAGCCTCCGTTACACTTTTGGAGGCGACCACCCCAGTCAAACTACCCACCATACAGTGTCCCCACTCCTGCGGGTTAGAACTCAAACAATAGAAGGGCCGTATTTCAACGTCGACTCCACGAATACTGGCGTACCCGTTTCTTTGTCTCCGGCCTATCCTACACATCCATTGCCCAAACTCAATGTAAAGCTATAGTAAAGGTTCACGGGGTCTTTTCGTCCCATCGCGGGTAATCGGCATCTTCACCGATACTACAATTTCACCGAGCTCACGGTTGAGACAGTGCCCAGATCGTTACACCATTCGTGCAGGTCGGAACTTACCCGACAAGGAATTTCGCTACCTTAGGACCGTTATAGTTACGGCCGCCGTTTACTGGGGCTTCAATTCAAACCTTCGGATTGCTCCTGAGCTCTCCTCTTAACCTTCCAGCACCGGGCAGGTGTCAGGCTATATACTGCATGTTTCCATTTTGCATAGCCATGTGTTTTTGTTAAACAGTCGCCTGGGCCTATTCTCTGCGGCCATTCCATCTCTGGAATGGCGTCCTTTATCCCGAAGTTACAGGACCATTTTGCCTAGTTCCTTAACCGTGAATCACTCGAGCGCCTCAGTATTTTCAACCCAACTACGTGTGTCCGTTTACGGTACGGGTACTTTATGAATTATGTTTAGCGGATTTTCTTGGGAGCATGTTTACATCCATATTGCATTGTGCAAGCACGCTGCATACTGTCAAGTTCGACTCTTACGGCGGATTTGCCTACCATAATCTACGTCTACACTNTATACTGCATGTTTCCATTTTGCATAGCCATGTGTTTTTGTTAAACAGTCGCCTGGGCCTATTCTCTGCGGCCATTCCATCTCTGGAATGGCGTCCTTTATCCCGAAGTTACAGGACCATTTTGCCTAGTTCCTTAACCGTGAATCACTCGAGCGCCTCAGTATTTTCAACCCAACTACGTGTGTCCGTTTACGGTACGGGTACTTTATGAATTATGTTTAGCGGATTTTCTTGGGAGCCTGTTTACATCCATATTGCTTTGTGCAAGCACGCTGCATACTGTCAGGTTCGACTCTCAAGGCGGATTTGCCTACCTCGATCTACGTCTACACCCTTTAACCGGCTATTCCGTCTGCCGGCAGGACTGTCACTTCTCCGTCTCCACATCACTCCATAAAGTAGTATGGGAATATTAAACCATTCTTCCATCGGTATCGCCGTTCGGCTTAACCTTAGGGCCCGACTTACCCTGATCCGATTAACGTTGATCAGGAAACCTTAGTCTTTCGGCGAGGAGGTTTCTCACCTCCTTTATCGTTACTTATACCTACATTTGCTTTTCTAAAAGCTCCAACAAGGGTTATCCCTCATCTTCTGCGCCGTTAGAATGCTCCCCTACCATTTCTTTCGAAATCCACAGCTTCGGTAAACAATTTATGCCCGATTATTATCCACGCCAAACCCCTCGACTAGTGAGCTGTTACGCACTCTTTAAATGAATGGCTGCTTCCAAGCCAACATCCTAGCTGTCTTTGCAGTCTGACTTCGTTAGTTCAACTTAATTGTTATTTCGGGACCTTAGCTGGTGGTCTGGATTCTTCTCCTCTCGGACACGGACCTTAGCACCCGCGCCCTCACTCCATGAATAACTATAGCACGCATTCGGAGTTTATCTGGACTTGATAGGCGGTGAAGCCCTCGCATCCAATCAGTCGCTCTACCTCATGCTATATAGTTCACAGGCTGCACCTAAATGCATTTCGGGGAGTACGAGCTATCTCCAAGTTTGATTAGCCTTTCACCCCTACCCTCACCTCATTGGAACACTTTTCAACGTATAACCATTCGGACCTCCAGTTAGTGTTACCTAACCTTCATCCTGGACAAGGGTAGATCACTTGGTTTCGCGTCTACTCACTCCGACTAAATCGCCCTGTTAAGACTCGCTTTCGCTTCGGCTACGTTCCTGAAGAACTTAACCTTGCCGGAGAAAGTAACTCGTAGGTTCATTATGCAAAAGGCACGCCGTCACATCCTAAGATGCTCCGACCGCTTGTAGGCAGACGGGTTCAGGGTCTATTTCACTCCTCTGTTCGAGGTTCTTTTCACCTTTCCCTCACGGTACTGGTTCACTATCGGTCTCTCGGGAGTATTTAGCCTTACGGGATGGGCCCCGCTGTTTCACACAGGATTTCTCGTGCCCCGCGCTACTCAGGATACCACTAAGCTTCGTTAACCAGTCGTGTACCGGGCTATCACCGTATTTCGCTGTTCTTTCCAAAACATTCCACTTGATTAAGTTCTTGCTATATCGTGGTCCTACAACCCCGCTATTGCCTAAACAATAACGGTTTGGGCTGTTCCGCGTTCGCTCGCCACTACTTGCGGAATCACTTTTGTTTTCTCCTCCTATGGGTACTTAGATGTTTCAGTTCCCCACGTTTGCCTCCCATTAAGGGATGACAGGCCTTCAACCTGCCGGGTTGCCCCATTCGGATATCTTGGGATCAATGGTTATTTGCACCTACCCCAAGCTTTTCGCAGCTTATCACGTCCTTCATCGCCTCCGAGAGCCTAGGCATCCACCGTCTGCCCTTACTTACTTTCTTTCCGGTGACACTTACAAACTATTACTAGCTGTCGTGTCGGGATGATATCTCTGTAAGTTCGCTCTACTTCTTTACTTTATTGATTCTGTCCATCATGTCAAAGATCTTTTCTCATTACTGAGTGTTGTGGAGAATAACGGATTCGAACCGTTGACCCTCTGCGTGCAAGGCAGATGCTCTAGCCAGCTGAGCTAATCCCCCCTCTTGGTTTGGTAGATAGTAGTTGGTAGTTAGTAGTTAGTAGACTTATCTACTTTAACTTCCTGACTACTTTTACTACTTCTCCCGGAGTGTAGTCCCAGGCAGAGTTGAACTGCCGACCTCTACATTATCAGTGTAGCGCTCTAACCAACTGAGCTATAGGACTGGCTTATCTTTTTCTTCCTGAAACTTTCTTTCCGCGGGGATACCGCGTCGAAGCTTCTGTTTTCTCTACTGGGTTGTCCAGTTTTAAGATCATATATAAATACATTACAACTAAAGCAGCACAAGTAAGGAAGTTAATACCTTCGTTACTATACTCGGTAATTCTGTGCTCCAGAAAGGAGGTGTTCCAGCCGCACCTTCCGGTACGGCTACCTTGTTACGACTTAGCCCCAGTCACCAGTTTTACCCTAGGCCGATCCTCAACGGTTACGGACTTCAGGTACCCCCGGCTCCCATGGCTTGACGGGCGGTGTGTACAAGGCCCGGGAACGTATTCACCGCGCCATGGCTGATGCGCGATTACTAGCGA
Organism: Parabacteroides bouchesdurhonensis; assembly: GCF_900186615.1. Taxonomy (GTDB): domain Bacteria; phylum Bacteroidota; class Bacteroidia; order Bacteroidales; family Tannerellaceae; genus Parabacteroides; species Parabacteroides bouchesdurhonensis. The sequence continues at coordinate 1,561,915 of NZ_LT896588.1, read as the reverse complement.
ATCCAGCTTCACGGAGTCGAGTTGCAGACTCCGATCCGAACTGAGACGTGGTTTGGAGATTAGCGCCCTGTCGCCAGGTGGCTGCTCTTTGTCCACGCCATTGTAACACGTGTGTCGCCCCGGATGTAAGGGCCGTGCTGATTTGACGTCATCCCAACCTTCCTCACAGCTTACGCTGGCAGTCTCACTAGAGTCCTCACCTTGATGTGTTAGTAACTAGTGATTAGGGTTGCGCTCGTTATGGCACTTAAGCCGACACCTCACGGCACGAGCTGACGACAACCATGCAGCACCTCGCAAATGGCTATTGCTAGAAAGAATGTTTCCACTCCGGTCCAAATGCGTTCAAACCCGGGTAAGGTTCCTCGCGTATCATCGAATTAAACCACATGTTCCTCCGCTTGTGCGGGCCCCCGTCAATTCCTTTGAGTTTCACCGTTGCCGGCGTACTCCCCAGGTGGATTACTTAACGCTTTCGCTGTAGAGCTTACATTGTATCGCAAACTCCTAGTAATCATCGTTTACTGCGTGGACTACCAGGGTATCTAATCCTGTTTGATACCCACGCTTTCGTGCTTCAGTGTCAGTGATGGTTTAGTATGCTGCCTTCGCAATCGGAGTTCTGCGTGATATCTATGCATTTCACCGCTACACCACGCATTCCGCATACCTCAAACATACTCAAGATAAACAGTTTCAACGGCAATTTTATGGTTGAGCCACAAACTTTCACCGCTGACTTATCTATCCACCTACGCACCCTTTAAACCCAATAAATCCGGATAACGCTCGCATCCTCCGTATTACCGCGGCTGCTGGCACGGAGTTAGCCGATGCTTATTCGTAGGGTACATACAAAACAGGACACGTCCCGCACTTTATTCCCCTATAAAAGAAGTTTACAATCCATAGAACCTTCATCCTTCACGCGACTTGGCTGGTTCAGGCTTTCGCCCATTGACCAATATTCCTCACTGCTGCCTCCCGTAGGAGTTTGGTCCGTGTCTCAGTACCAATGTGGGGGACCTTCCTCTCAGAACCCCTATCCATCGTCGGTTTGGTGGGCCGTTACCCCGCCAACTGCCTAATGGAACGCATGCCTATCTATCAGCGATGAATCTTTAACAAATATCTCCATGCGGAGCCCCTGTTTTATGCAGTATTAATCCGACTTTCGCCGGGCTATCCTACTCTGATAGGTAAGTTGCATACGCGTTACTCACCCGTGCGCCGGTCGCCGACAGTGTATTGCTACACCTCGCTGCCCCTCGACTTGCATGTGTTAAGCCTGTCGCTAGCGTTCATCCTGAGCCAGGATCAAACTCTTCGTTGTTAAATTGTTTTTATCTCTGCTCAGAATAACCTTGTTTATTGTAAGTATTGACGGTATTAATTTTTTAATACTTGTACTACTTTTTAGTTGTATGTAAATTTTTCAAAGAACGTTGTTTGCTTTCGTTTGAAAAGCGAGTGCAAAGGTAAGGACTTTTTTTAAACCACCAAATTTTCCAAAGAAAAAATTGAAAAAAGTTTTTAGCGATCCGGACAAAAGGGCCGTAAAAGCCTGTATTTGCACTCTTCTTTCTATATTCTTTATTCTGTATCCTTGGGCACTTCCTCTTTTTTCGGCGGTTTTTTGCCGCTTATCTTACCAATCAGTTTTCCGGCCGCCTTTATACAGCGGGCTACAATTGTGAGAACATCGATTATTTTTTCTACATTCATCTTATTTGCTTTTTAATTTGTATGAATAATCCACGCCGGCCAAAGCACCGGCGAATGTGCAGGATAGTAAGGCCTGCCGCTTCGTGCGGCAGCGCCATTACTAATCGCATTCTCAGTCCGTAAATCATACGGCATGCGGACGGTTGCACTCTACCACTTCGGGCGTAACTTTCGTGAACTCGGTCGTCTTCTTGGTCTCGCGCAGTTCGCTGCCCGGCGTAAAGACGATTTTCGGCTTACGAAGCAGACTGTTGTCGAAATCCTTTTGATCGGTCACGCCATCACTGCTCACCGAAAGGCGGAAATTCCCGAACTCACCCAACTGCACGATACGGCCTTCCTGCAATTCCAGGTCCATGACAAAGTTCAGATTGTCCAACACCGCTTTTACATCAGCGCTCGACACGGTGCTGCGGGCGGCAATCAACTTACACAAATGTTTCAGGCTGGATGTGCCGTTGCTCTTCGCCATTGCATAATACTTTTTCTCTGCATCCTGTTCTCCAGGTTTACTGGAACGCTGTACTAACTTAAATCCTTGTGACATAATTATAAAATTTAAAAGGTTTATGTGTCCACTGTTGAACACGATGCAAATGTAAAGCAAGCGAAAAAGAGGAAATTCCAACTTTACAAAGGTTTATATTGCTGCTAATCAAGCATATCATCTTCATATATCTCTATTTTACCGATCAATTTCAGGATTTCTTCCGGTGCATGTTTATAAGTACGCAGATATTTGGATAATGTGCTTATTTTCAATCGGAAATCAAACGCCAGGAGGATACTGGATGCTAAATGGCAGTAGGAAATTTTAGTTTTTCTTTCGGAAGTCTCAAGCAAATGAACCATTTTCAGGAACAAATCAGGGTGAAGTAAAGGATAACAAAAAGCCCCCATTGGAGAATGGAGGCGCAAATAATTCAAATAAACATCCGGGCTATGCGATAGATACCTTCGTATAAACTTCTCATACCTCTTAGGCAGGTTGTCGTAATAGCCGAAGGCAAGGCGGCAGATTAAGTGTTCCCATTCCCGGCGGACGTCGGGAGAAAGGGATTTCATTTGCGCCTCGAACAGGCGGACGGTAGGGCTGGCCACTCCAAACAAGGATTGCAGCCGTTTCAATTCATTTTTCATTTTCACGTACGGAGGGGGAATGTGTATCCCTCCGACGCGAAATGCGAATCCGGTAAAAAAGCCAAAATCCACACGCCTCCGCCCTTCCCGGACGGGGAAGCGGTTATTCCTTCCTGTTCAACTTTTTCAGTAAACGGGGGGAAGGTTTGAACTTTATACTGTTACGGGCACGAATAATGGCAGGAGTACCTGTTTTCGGATTCCGCCCATTACGCTCGTTCTGAATCCAAAGATCAAACCTGCCGAAGTCCTGTATCAAAATGGAATCGTCCTGTAATAAACAGTCGCCCAACACTTCCCTGAAAGCATCAATAAAATGGCGGGCCTGACATCGGGAAACAGACAGGCGTTTAGCTAATTCATTCGATAAGTCTGTTTTGTTCATATTTAGTTTTCTTTTTCCTGAATACAACGGATTAATAATGCGGCGTAATCACTAGCACCTCCAGACGTATTTACAGAAGTATTATCAGCTAATAATCGCAAAGGATAAGGGCCTTTTCCTGAATCAGTTTGATTATCTGTTTTGTTACTCCAATAGTAACCAAAAGTACCAATATTTCCATAATGATCTTCATACCAATATCCCGGCAGTCTATAATAAGTTGTTTTTGTAGGATCACTGCTATCATATTTTAATAAGAAACCTCCATCCTTCTGGGCATTGTTGTCAGTTGCTTTATCTAATGTTGTACCTGAACTAAATAAGGGAAAGAAATTTTCTTGTGTACAAACACGCCAACCAGTCGGACAAGGATCATGTATCGCCTTATTTGCCCCCATACCCCACGCTGTTGAATAGTCAGAAGGAACAGGTGATACCCATCCTTGTTGCGTTGGTACTTTGAACACTGTATTCACTTTTTTATATGCTTCACGATAAGTTGCTGCTATATTTGGTATCTTCATCGGAAAGAATGTCATACCATCACTTCCATAGCAACTTAATATCCCCTTCAGAGGAACATCAACCGAAGAACCTATCGGTATTGATCCAATTACTTCCTCCGTATAACTGCTTCTAAACGGATCTTTCCGTCCCCACTGATACATGAGACCATTTGCTTTGGAACGGTCTATTTCCCGCTCCGGCACAGTGCTGTAACCCGCCATTGCCCCTAAGTTACGATCCATCATGGGCAATTGGGCATCACGTCCGCTTCTATTATACTTATGCTTCTGCTTATTCTCCGTCGTCACCGTCTCATTCCCTGTCGGGTCAGGGCTATATTCTGTTATCCAGAGATGCCAGCTCCATAATATTTCGCCACTCACGTTATAGGCGGCTATCACCCCGTTACCGCCTTTGGTGTTTGCCACACGGCAATAGATAAGGCCTTTACCCTTCTCTTTCAGCGGGGAGGCCGCCGAAACATCCGTGCCGTCGCGGAATTTCACCTCTACGATGTTCGTATGGTCGGTTTCCGAATTGACCACGCCCACTACCGGATCACCCACGTCGCCGTTTTCCTTCGTTTGCCAAAGAAGTTTCACCGAGGCGATACCTCCTTCGTCTTTAGCCCAACCCGTAAGGAGCGTATTCTCGATGTCTGTACCGTTCTGCCTGTAAGCATACGGGTCGAAACAGAAAGCGCTACCGGGAGTTACCAGAAGGCAGTTTGCCGTAGGTATTTCATTATTGTTGTTTTCCGAAGCGGGCACAGGCGAAACAATCTCCACCCGTTCATCATCCACCGGCAAAGAGGTATGCTTGAAATTGACCGTATAGTTATAATCCGTATTATCGTACAAGCTGAAATCCGTCACATCCTGCCCGCCCAGATAAACGCGGTAGTTCAGTTTTTTAGACGAAACAGAGTTATTCACCGCCGTAAAATAGAGGTACGTGCTGCCATCCGGAGCTATCGATCCGGAACGCATCGTTACCGATGTGATTTCCGGCTTCTTGCCACGCACGTTGGCAGGCATCCAGTAGGAATAGCTGTTATGGACACTCACATTAGTACTCGGCACCATATACGAAGTAAACTGCCCCACCAGGGAAGGATACGAACCGTCCGCCTCCGGTTTGGGCAACAGGTTGTAGTTCCTCGGTACATCCTGCACCAACACGCGTTGCAGGGTATAATCCGCCACTTCATAGTTCCAGCTTATATTCAATCTTACCGCCAGGCGTCTCAGCTTCAAACGGACATCTTCCGTACCGCCCTCCGGGCTGCTGATAACGCCGTTACTATCTATAATAACATTTTTCACATGCAGCACATAAGGCATTTTGTTCATATCCTCCAGTTTTGTGGGATCAAGCGCATTGATCTTCTCCGCCGCTACCGACAAGGCACGCACACTGTCCAGCGGCTGGTTTGCCGACAATGTAGCCACCGTACCGCCATCGCTTCCCCTTGCCACCACTACCAATTGGCAACCATTAGGTGCCGCCTGCAGGCCGGTCAGCGTAACTTTGTCACCTATTGTTATTCCGGTACTGCTATTGGCTACCGTCGCTTTTGCCATGTACTTGCCCGACAGGTCGAATTGCCCCACCTCCAGGTTATACAGTTTATCCGGTTTCAATACCGATGCACGGGTGGAAACAACGCCCGTCTCTATACCGAACGCCCCACCGTCCTTTTCCGCCGAGCGGGTGGAAGGCAGAGAACCATCCTCCTCGTCCGCCAAGCCGATACGGAGCGTAACCGTTACCGCATCGCCCTCTCCTTTTCCGGCGGCTTGCCTGTCCCATTCGTCCTCACAGGAGGCCATGCCTGCCAGCAGCAGGATGGCAACCCCCATCCATATATTGAATTGTCCTTTCTTCATAATGCTGTCCTTTTAAAAATCCACTGTGTTGTCCACCGTCTCCACATCGTCAAACACCACCACATTATCATCGGTTACCGTTACCCGCACATCCGCGCTGTTCGCACCGCTGATATTAAATGTTACCGCATACGAGTATCCCCGGCGGATATTATAGTCGTTCACCAGGTTGCCGCCCAGGTAGATACGGTATTTCACCCCGATCTGCCCGCTGCTGCCCGGATAGGTATATGTCCCCTCCAGTTCCAGATAAGTACACCCGGCCAAAGTGCCACCCGGACCGTTAGCTACCACATTCTTATCGGTAAACTTCGTCCCCGTACCCATCCCCCGCAGGTTTCCGGGCATATAGAAAGTCAGCGTCGAGTTCTGGGTTAATGACTGACTGCTTACTGTTTTTGTGTCCTTTATTATATCTCCGATATCCGGATAGGCGATACCCGCCGGCCGGCCGCCACGGGCATAAAACGCCATCTTCTTCGGCAGGTTCGTTACCTTCACGCTGTTTATCTTCACCGTACCGCTACCCGTACTACCCGTGAACTTCCACGCCACCTGCACACGGGCAAAAGCGCGTTGCAAAGGGGCTACAATGACGGCTTTGTCCGACGATGTTCCAGTCTGCGCCTTATACACCACCGGCCCGGCGGAAACCAGATTATATTCGCTCTGCGACCAACCGTCGTTCGTCGCCCGGAAAAGCGCCTGCAACTCCGTCTCCGTTCCGCTAAAGGAACTCGTCGAATTTGTGTTTCCGGCATTCGCTATCACATAGAAACGGCTATCCTCATTGCTGAAACCGCTCGTGGTAAGCGTAATAGTCTGGTTAGCGGCAGCAGCCAGAATGTCTGTTCCTGATATATATTGTTTATGTTTGAACGTGCTGTCGGCAGCATACTGCAGCACCCATACATCGCCTATTGTGATTCCGTCCAGAATCTTATCCCCTGCCGCTTTCGTTTCCACCGTCAGCGCCTCCGGCAAGCGCAGGCAGATACGCAAACCCTCTGTTTCCGGTTGCCGCGCCTCCTCTGTTTCGCACGAAGAAAACACGCATAACAACAACCATCCTGCCAATGCGATCCGTCCGTATATGTATATCCTGTTTATATTCATACTCCTGTTTCTTTAATCTTTTCCCAAATCATCCGTACCTACCTTGATCTCATCGTATTCTTTGACGGCAATCGTCAGGTCTTCCGGAGTCAAAGCCCCGTAAAATTTCAGGGAAAACTCGAAATTATACATCATACCCGGAAGCAACATCTTCTCCAGGGCAACATCATAAGTAAATACATCCGGCAAGTTGTTCACTTTCAGTTTTACCTCGAATACCAGTTCAGCCAGCCCTGTAGCAGGCACTACCGGAAGCAGCACCTGCGCATCAGCTATCCACGGATCGAACCACGCTGTACCTTGGTGCTCAAAATCCGTGCCTTTATACGTATAAGATGATTCATATTTTTCCGCTGCCTCCCACGAGGTGTTGCCCAGTATATAAGAAAGTTTTTCGGGAAGTCCTTTCAACACTACGGACACCACTTCCAGGGATTTTACCTCTACCGGTTGGGTGGTATTCGGGGCGCAGACCGAGATGCCTACCTTCGTCCCCATGCGTGTGAAAGGCTCGGCCAGGGAAACCGTCATCAACTGTCCTCCGGCTTTATCCGGCTGTACGCGGATTCCTTTCAGGGTCAGATACATAAAATCCTTACCGTTACCAACCGCAATCTTATTATCCGTACTTGACAGAACCGGAACATCTCCGGCTTCCGATGAATTATACGACACCAGATAGATGTCATATTCCCCGCGGTAAAGTTTGATTTCTCCCGTTGCCGTCAGGTCGGACTGTACCGTGTACACCCCTTGGGCATAAGGCTCTCCGGACACCTGCGCTCCTTTCTTATACACATAAATCTGTATTTTCGTACCGGACGCCATCGACTCCTGTGCGGCGCGCGTCGCCGCGCCTCCTCCCAGGTCAAAAGAGAGCTCCACCGGAGTTCCGGCCTCTTCCTCTCCGCCCGGCCTGTCTATTCCTTCCGGCATATCACGGGTGCACGCCGCCAACAGCAGCGCCACACAAACCGTCCATATTCCAACCCGACTGTTTATCATATGCAATTTTCCTTTTTAAATTCCGATATGCGTATCCTGGCTCGCATCGTCCATCCAACCGTTAATTTGAATCCCCGTAAGCGTTCCTCCCACTTTGTTGACCGTAATCGTATAGAGGTAATGCCGGCCGGCTTTCCATTGTACATCTCCCTTTACCGAACCGGTCAGGAAGGTATATGAATCATTGTCAATCTCCACCGTCAGGCGAAACGACAATTGCTGCTCCGGCTTCTTCATCGGGGCAACCAGACTGAAAAGATTGGCGGCCGTCGTATTATCGTTAAGCACGATCCCTTCGACACTGGTCAACAGCACCGAAACCGATGAAGTCAATCCGTCCAGCGAACCGTCCGACAGGTTCATTACGCCCGTTCCGCGCCAAAGGTTATTTCCGACGCTCAGCATTTCCAGTTTTGTCAGTTTAATGGTCTCCGTTGTACCTGCCGCCTTTTTGACACAGAAACTCACCTTTGCCAAAGCATGTTGCATGGCAAGGGTTACAGACGGGCTTTCCGCCGTTGCCTCACTGCTGCCATACAGATAATCCGTTTGCGAACCGGCCGAAAAATCATCCTCCGAAATAACCGTCACAGGAACTGTAAACACGTTGCTTCCGGAAGAAGAAACGGCGTTCACCACAGGATAACAGGCATATACCTTGGCAGGCTTACCGCCGTAAATAGAAAACGGGGAGGAGGTTGACCATGCATTGCCACTTTTTGTAAACTGTACCAAAGGCGTATTCCCTCCCAGCGTATAAGGCACTCCCTCACGCGTAACATACAGCGAAACGTCTGCCAGCCCGTCGGCTGTTACCAGGGCGCGCGTTTCACCGCCCACCGCTACTTCCTTTAGTTGCAGCAGCCCTGTCCGTTCCTCTTCCGGGTGTTCCGCCGTACAGGCGGAATACAGTAAAAGACCCAGAGCGCCTGTTAATAATCCGTTTATTTTCATATCCTGTCTTGTTTTACTTTTCTCATTTCCTCCGCAGGCCTGTTTCAGGTGGCATCCCCCACATCGCCGCCTTTATCACCCTCTACTTCTGTAAAATCCGTTACCGTTACGCTGTTCAATACCAAATCCACCCCGTACGTAAAATTATACGTATAAGCATGGCCGGCCTTCAGTTCGAATGCCGGCTGCGTATATGTTTTTGTAGCATTGTCACTTCCGGTCAGCGTTATTTTGTATCCGGCAGAATACGCGGCCGCACGCATAATGCCGGTAAACGTATGGTAGGTTAAAGCTTCGCTGTTTGTTACACGGAGCAGTTTGATGGTTTCCGACGAATTTGCCGTGGTACAGATGCCGTTGCCTGCTACCGACAGGCCGGTAACAGCCGTAGCCTCCTTATACGCCACATTGATAATTAGTTTCGCACCTGCCGGGGCAAACGTAAAGTTCAGGTGGTTAGCGGCAGACGAGGCGCTTGCCGTTAAATGGTTGCTATTGGTGTACCCCTCCTTCGTGGTTTGATCTTCCAAAATCGTGGAAAAACCAACCGGATAGGAAGCGGTAAAAGCGGTATTGTCTTTTATCGTTGCGAAATTCTCACCAGACACACAGGTCCAAGTGTTACCACCTGTTTTTTTATAATTCCCTGTGCTACCGCCTGTCTGTGTAACCGCAATTATGTCCTCTTCTTCAAAAGCCGTATCCGTAGCGCGGGTCACAGGCATACCTATCTCCGCCGTGATGCGAAGCGGCCCTTCGTCCGGCGTTACCAGATCCTCCGCTTCATGGCCGCACGCCGCCAATAAGAGCGGTAACGCCATCCATAATAATTGTTTCCCGTATCTGTATCCTGTCATCGTATTCCTCCTTCGTCATTTATTCAATTATCCCAAGGGCCCGTATAGGTGGGATCACCCTGCACCCAGTCCGTAATAGCGCCGTCCAGCGTCAGGTTGCGGTCTTTCAGTTTCAGGTTATACGTGTATATATGCCCTTTTTGCCATTGGATATTAAACCCGGTGTTTGTGGCCGTCAGGGTACGGTCGTTCGACGCGTCGCCCTTTTCACCCAATACGATTGTCAACGACACATTTTCCGGCGCTACCGCCAGAGGCGCTGCCAGCCCGTAGCCGACGGTTACCGACGATGTAGTCGCACAAACCGGGTTTACCGACGCGCGAAAAGTCAGTGTTTCCGTATCCGTAAGCGAAAGCGCTCCGTCTTTAATCTGCATCGTCCCGCTTCCGGCCCGGAATTTCTGCGCATTACCGGCATGAACGGAGAGCCGTATTTCCTTTACATAGTCGTATGTACTGTTCGGGTTACTCGCCTGTAGCTTGAACACGACCTGTGCCAAAGCATGGCGCATATAAATAGAAGGACTAAACTCGCTATCCCGGTTGCTGGCGGTCACTGTTTCTTCCTGAGAAGAGTTTGGCTTTACACCATACAGGTAGTCCGTCGTACTGCAGTTCCAGGTACTGCTGCCATCGAAAGAGGCGATAGCCGGGACGCTCACCGGAATAGTATGCGTGTTAGCGCCGGCAGCTCTGGTAACCGCTGCGCTCGTAGGATAAAAAGCATATACATACACCTTGTCGCCCGAAAGTTTGATCTCCGGGCTTCCCGTCCAGCTTGTACCGTTTGCAGTAGAAAAGACGGACGATTCGTTACCCGTATAAGCGCTATGGTCTTCCTTTGTAAGAAACAGCTTGATACTGTTAATCGTACCGTTTGCCGTAGCCGACCCTATCCCGCTGATAACGGAACGGCTCACGGGCGCAGAGGCCTGTTCCGCCTCGAATGCCGGCCGCAGCAGGCAGTCCGCACTGCCGGAAAGCACCTGTTCTTCGTCATTGCAGGCGGCAAACAGCAAGAACAGCGCCCCACTTAAAGCGTATGTCAATTTAGCTCCCATTGTTTTTTTATTTATCCGTTGCATCATATTTCCACGCTGCCGGTAGAAGAGCCGGCAGTCCAGCTTTCCATCGTAATTCCGGTCATTTCCAACCCTGTTCCTTTAATCGAGAGGGTATAAACATATACCTTGCCAGCTTCCCACGCAACATCGGCGGAATGGGCAACTTCCATTTCTTTGCCGTCCACCGTTACCGAGAATTTCGATGCTTTCTGCTCGCAAGGCAAGGCATAACTCTCTATTACCACCTTGTCATCGGTAGCCGTAGTTATCTTATTATCCGTCATCGCGGACAGGTCATAAGTATAAGCTTTCGATGCTGCCGTTGTCAGACCCTCTAGCGCACCGGTGTGCAGGTTCATCCGGGTATTCCTGTCGATGCCCGGCATATCACGCGTATAGGTTACTTGTGTTACGCTGGTAGAACCGTTATAGTCCTGTCCCCGTTTGAGCACGATGCAGATACGTGCAAAAGCATGCCGGAAACCGAAGCTGACCGAAGGCCCCCATTCGTTCACCCGGTCTTCACCCGGACGTAATTTTCCATTGTCCGCCAGTGGGTGATCCGTACCGAACGCGCCGTTGCTATAAGCCACCCCATACATATAATCACTGTCCGCCGCCGCAAAATCCAACTGTTTCCGGTTCGCATCCGCGGTAGCCGTATTCTGATAAACGATTGTCCCGGTCGGGATGACCAGCCGGGGGACCGTATCGTTGTTATTCATATTCTTACTGGGCTCAAACGTACCCGCCGGATGGGCGGCATAAATACGGGCGCGCTGGTGTACCAGCCAGAGTTCTTTACCCTCCACCCCTTTGGCAGAGCCGTCCGCCTGTATCTCATATTCTCCCCGCGTACCCGCCGGAAGAGTGCCGTAGGCGGTTTCGCCGTCCGTGTGGTTCACAGCATACACCGCGAAGTGCTTACCATTCATATTACTCGTGGTAGCACCGGCACGGGTTTCCAGCTCTACATCCGCCACACGCCCCTGCATCGCTACCGGAGTGGCAAGGTCTTGATCCGGATCAGCGCCGTCGCCTTCCTTGACGCAAGAAGCAAACAAAAGGAAGGCGCACAGGGTGATATGTGTAAACACTGTCTTCATCCGGTTCTTTATTTTATTTCCAGGTCGCTACCGGCTGTTTCCGTAGTCCAGTCTGCTATCATTACGGAGGTAACGGACAAGCCCGCACCGCTTAGTTTCAGGGTATAGAGATAGTTCTTGCCCTGCACCCAGGTAGCTCCGGTGTTTGGCAATGCTGTCGTATAATCAACGCCATCGATGGTCAGAACCACGTTAACGGAACTTTTATCAGCGCCGGCAGTACCGCTGCTACCGGCCATCTCGTCCGGAAGGACCAGGATGCCGAACTTTTTGGACTTCTCTTTAGCTAGCGTCTTGCCATCAATGTCTGTTGTAGTTGCTTTTACCAATGTTTCGTCATTAGTTCCTATTAACCGGGTATATGTCGCAGCTGCAGCAACTCCTTTAACAAGTATGCCGTTTAATTGCATTGCAGGACTTGTACCCTTGTCCAGGGCTGTACCGTTGTTGCTGTTTTTAAGCATAATTTTTGTCAACAGGCCGATCCCATTATACGTCCCGTCATTATAAGCGCGGAAGCTGACCATCGACAGGGCATGCTTCATATTCAGCGTTACGTCGGGACTGGTTGCGGTTGCTGTTACAGCCGTACTGGTATCGGCATACATATAGTCTATATCACCCGGAGCGGTAGCCAGTTTGCCTTTACCGCTGATATTGTCATTACCACCACTGTCCTTATCCGCATTATCCACCGGAGTAATGGTATGGTTGGCAGCCGTTACGTCGTCTTTTTCAAACACGGATATGGCAATCGTACTTGAACCTATATACGGGGCGGCGCTTGTCGGTTTCAAAGCACTTGATTTATCTGCCGTTCCGTCATTATTCATCTTATATGCCGGATAATGGGCATAGATTTTGGCCGTCTCGCCGGTTAATTTGATTGAATCCTTACCGTCTATAACCCACGCGCCTGCTGCCGAAGTGTCCCATTTATATACGGAATAATTATTGGTTGCGCTATGCTGGGTTGCACTGTTAGCATACACGGCAATAGAATCCAAGGCCGCTCCTACCGTCGAGGCATCAGTACTGCCCTGGATGGCGCTTCTTGTCAGCTCTATCCCGGTATGAACCTGGAGCAGGACAGGCTCGCCTGCCGGAGGTGCAGGCGCGATTGTTTCCTCCTCATTTGTACAGGAGGTGCAAAGTGTGGCGCAGAGAGCCAGAAAAGTGATCTGCAAAATGTTTCTCTTTTTCATTTCATTTCGTTTTAAGTCGTCGTAAAATTGTTTTTTCTTATATATTGTCGGGGTTATTTTTATCGGGACGGAGCGCCAGGTCACCGTCTTTTATTACCGTTTCCCAGTCCGACACCCGGACTTGTATGCCAAGCGTTACCCCGTCCGGTACAGGATCGGGAGTGGGAGTAGGTGGCAACGGGTCGTACCCCAGATTGATCACTACCTCGAAAGCGCTGCCGCCTTCGCCTCCCGACAGTTGAAGCGGGACATTTTTAAACACCCGGTCGTTGTCCGGGTCATTGTTCACCGCTAGATGCAGGTCTACCGTCAGGTTTGCCGAGGGGACTACCAGCAGGTATCCCGGCAAGTCCACTTTGCCGTTCTCCACAGGGATACCGCCACCGGCAGGCGCCTCATAGACCTTGACCGGCAACGGGTCGGAGGCCTTCACGATGCCGCCTTTTCCCGGAGACACCTCTACATTCGAGATATAGCCGTTCATGTTCACTAAACGTACCTTATAAAAGGATGGCATATTTTTTATTTCCAGCGAAAAGCCCAGCAGGGTAAGCAGGTGTTTATAGCTCAGGGGAGCGCCGCCGTCTTCCCGGTCGAACGGTTTCCTCAGCGAGCCAACCGATTCGGATGACAACATCAGGTCTTCACCGCCTGTCAGGGTATATTTGATCACTCCGTCCTTCATCTCGGCAAAAGGATAATAGCCGCAGAGATAGAGCGCCGAGCCGTCCGAAGGGTAATAGCGTTCCGGAGTGAGCGTAATCTCCCCGCCGGCAGCGCGTCCTTCCCAATATCCGTCGTAATTTCCGGGAGCTGTTCCGTAGACAATGCCCACCGGCGTATTGTCGAAGGCGTCTATCGCCGCGCGCGTCTGTATGCCTGTTGTAAGGCGGATAGGCACGGCTGGCGTTATTTTGCAGGAGATATCCAGCGTGTCGTTTCCTCCGGCAAGGGCCGTTTGCAAAAGTTCCGTCATGTCCAGGCTTCCCGAACAGGTATGTCCCGCTTTGTCACGCAGCGAAAGGGTAAGCGTACAAGCTTCCTCTCCCACTCCGGGCAAACCGGCTTCCACCTCATACGTCCCGGCATCCGTCACCGTGCGGAGCGGCAGTTTCAGTTTTTTTGTCTCTTGTGTTTTATCCGTTTCACCCGCTATAAGCCGTTGTGCCACGATGCCGCCCAATGTCCCTTCGGCTTCCATACCGGAGAATTCTTTCCCCAGCTTTACCTGCAGGCGAAGAACAGGGGTAAATGCCTCCGGCGTGAGGGGAAGGGAGGTGTTCCCGTCTTTTTCTATCCGGACGGAAGGGGCTGTAGCCCGGTATGCGGGATGGGGTAAAGGGAGTAAAATGTCCGGTGCGTTTTTTATGCCCAGTCCGAGACTCGAGAAGTGTTCGGTATCGACCGGTTCCAGGCTTTCACTGTCATATCCGACCAGCGCCACAGAGCAAATGCCGGCAGGCAAGACGCATTCTGTGCTTTCTGAAACAAGTTGCGTGGTAATTACTTTGTCTGTTCCTTCGGGATAGGCATACAACGTATAACAGAGTGACGCGTCCAACTTCGGCACTGTCAACAGCAGTTTACCCGTACCGGTCACATCTTCCGTTTCATCTTTACATCCCCCTAGAAGCAACAACAGGAAAAGCAAGAATTGTAATTTGCAAATTTTCATTTTATCCCCTCTCTTCTGATTTTACCTTTTTCCCCGTCCGTTAACCCTTATTTATGAAATAAGGTACGGGGCGGATAAAAAGACGAAAAAAAAGGAATTCCACAGGAAGAAAATGGTTACAGTTCTCCCGGCAAGGAGAAAACTGGAAAAAGTCCGTTATAAAACCCGTTTCAGGAGGTAAAGAAACCGCCGTTATTATGTAAAAGGGAGTTAATTTTCATAGCGCCCAAACATGTCACACCCTTCAAACAGGGATATAAGACTTTTTTACTAAATAAGAGAACACATCCATAAAAAAACATATATTAATAGCAATAGAATAGAGGGAAGGCTCTTAAAAGGGCATTCATTTTTATAATATTAGATTTTGTTTATAACAAATTATTATTAACTTTGTCGCGAGTTAGCTTGATTTGTCTGTTTTTTCAACAAATACAAAGCGACTTTCCCAAGCCCCCGTACCTTATTTCATAAATAAGGGTTCAAGCTCTCTTCAAAAGCAATTCATCCACATGCCCTGAAACCCGTTTATTCGCCGCGCTGATTTCCATCGGATCAAGTCGCGCCAGATAGGTACGCGTCATTTTTTCCGAAGTATGTCCCAGGGCCTGGCTGATAACCGAGATGTCGACATGCTGGCGGTAAGCCGCCGAAGCCCAGGTGTGGCGGATGGTGTAAGACGTAAATTTCTCCTGCAACCCCAAACGTACGCCGATTACTTTTAAAGACGCGTTATACTGCCGGAGCAGCCTTTTATAGTCCGCATACGTGGAACTTTCACGAAGAACAGGGAAAAGATAAACCGAATGCGCATTGGCATATTTCCCCATCAGGCGCTTCATCCCCTCCGTCAGTTCAAGCTCTATCAGCGTGCCGGTCTTCCGCCGACGGTACGACAGCAGCTTGCCGTCGCGGATATTCTCCCTCGTCAGGTGAACCAGATCGACAAAAGGCATACCGCAGGCTGTAAACGAAAACAAAGCGAGGTCCGCCGCCACCGACAAACCTGTTCCCTCCGGCAACTCCATACCTGCCAAAGCCCCCATCGCCACCACCGGAACAGAACGTTTCTCCGTCTCCTCCCGCCTTAGTTTCAACCCGTAGAACGGATAGTCGGCCGGACACCTGCTGTTCGATTCACGCAGGCAGCGGTTATACATCGCCCTGAGGTTGCTGATATAACTATTCACCGTATTGACGCGCAACCCTTCCGCATGCAGCCACTCCATAAAACCCGCGACCAGCGAGACCGTAACATCCTTCACCATCACACATTCCTTACCCGAATAGCACAGCAGCCGGTTGCGCACAGCCCTGTACAAGTCCGCCGTACTCTCCGCCCCCCGTCTCCTCTTTACCCGCTCCTGCAACCGCATCGACGCCGTAAAATCCTTCTTTAGCATAACTCTTTTCCTTTCTTTTAGTTCTACAAGAACAAATCTACAACAGAATACGCAAGGGGGAAGTTATAAATTTTCTTATATCTATCTGGCGGATAGATATAAATTATGTTTTGTCCGAAAAGATACAGTTTTTGCAACAGGTTTCCTTTCCTTGTTCAAGGTCACGAACAAAGCGCAGCCCGACCCTCGACTTCAACGATAGTTCTTCTTGCGTTAGATCATACTGCTTTCGCAATATCTTGACTGTGGCGGACAAATTATTCACAAGCTTTCATATTATATCAGAAAAGGTATAATTTATTTATATCAGATAGAATTATATCAAATAGGGTATAATACTAGAAGATTTTGAGCCTAGAAGAAGTGCAAATCCAAGAAAGGCACTACTGTCATACATAGCCTTGTAAGAGCTGTTAGCACCCATAGTTTTATATTTTGCCACAAAATTGCTATTTTTTTGTGGCAAATAATGGCCTTTGTGGAGTTATTCACAAGGATTTGGTTCATTTTATTCATTACAACAGCTTTTTAAGTTCTTCCATATCCGGTAGTGCTTTTCTCAATCGTTCAGGCATATCCGTCGCGGTCTTTACCTGACGACTTCCCTCCTGCCGAACTAACAAGAATTTCTTGTTAGTTGCCTCCAGGGCAAGTTCACCATCTTTATAAATATTATCCACATGTTGGCTAATATTCTGTTGAGTAGTACAATATATTTCTGCCAACTGATTTTGTGTCAGCCACAAATCCTCATCAGCAAAGCGCACTGACACACGAGTTATTTCGTTATCATCTTGATAGAGTATAATTTTATTTTCTTCTTTCATTAGTCTATTTTTCTTCTTTATAGAATAACTGATAGTGTATTGCTTCTTGCTGATAGGCTAAATTGGATTCAAAGGTTAGTTTTATTGGATATTCTTTGAAAAGTCAAACATTAGATGATATAAAGTTAATTCATTTCCGGAACGATAAGTATGTCTTGATACATAGGAATGAGAATATCCATTAGCAAAATTCTCATATTGTATTTGCTGTGTTGCATTTGCATTAACTGACTGTCCTTGGGCATTGACAAAATTTGTATTCAACATCGAATTTATATTATTCACAATGTCCTTTTGTATATTCACCGGTTCTACAAGAAAACCGAACATTGCACTACAACCAAAATACGAAGAATAATATCCGGTAGAAAACCTGCATATTCCATTCTTTACATATTCCGCATTCAATCCTGTTGTTCCACTAAAGTTAGTTGTATTTAACCTTTTACATTCAATAATATAATAAGCTTTATCGTTTACATATTCATCCTTAGTTGGGAGAATACGAATATCCACTCTTCCTGTGATTTCTGGTATTTCCTTATCAAAAATCAAATGCTTTAATTCGTTTTTTACTTTAAAGTCATAGTCTTTTAAATATTTCAGAAACTCATCCCTAATCAAGTTTTCATCGTTTGCTAAGTTTATACCAGAGTTCAAAATCGTATTATACACAACGACACATTTTGTCAGAATAAATTCAAAATTTGAATCTTTTCGAGTTTGCGAATACTTGAAAGAAGACGCATCTAATATGTTTATCATTCCCTATTCCTCCCCACACTTAACATTGCGTCATCAAATTCATTAACATCTAAATGTGCAACTGCCTTGTGCCATAAACGTTTTTCATTTGGCTTGAAAATATAAAAGTATTCCTTTTCAAATCCCCGGACATCCTTTTGTACAAATAATGCATCAGTCAATTTCTCAGAGGTTAGTGCTATAATAATAGGTAATAAGTTTTCATTATCAGAGGTAAAAACGACCTCATCAATAAACATACTCTCATCAATTACTTTAAAATACATTCCTATAACTTGTCTAGAGTATAAAATTTCAACCATAAAACGCTTCCCATTCCTATTAAAGCTATTAGCAAAACGGTCTATATACACTTGGGCATATTCTTTTAAAAGCGAATCGTTTTGCCTTATCATACTAAACACTTCTTCATAGCCTTTCGGTCTTATAGCCATGGGGATAGATATACTTGAAGCATAATCAATTAAACATAATTCTAAATCAGAGCAATTCATCTTTTTATAAATAAGCCTATTGATATCCTCATATAAATTTAACCCTTGTTGTTCAATGTAAACATCCGACATTGCAGAGGAATGATATTCGTTTATTACAACTTCCATTTTCTCAACCGCGAGGTTAAGGTCTTGAATATAAGGTAATGAAAGTTTTTCTCTATCATGAGTATGCTCACGTTCTATGCCCGAAGAGCTGAATGTTAACAAGTTTTGATATGCCGCTAAAGATGAATTAAGCAACCCCATAATATTACGTAATACGGAATAACTGTTATTCCCATTTTTACTGACTATTGCAGTGATTGAATCGTTATAAATTGCATCGGTGTAACATATTGCAGTAACTGATTTCAAATTTGGAAGCACGCCATCTTTCATTATCAGAAATGGAGCTTTATATATTGCAGTATTAATTATCTGTTTTTCTCTATAAATATATCCGACATTATTTTTATCCCATTCGTCAAAGTCATTGGGACTATAATACTGTTCTATATTTTTGTTTTTTATTAAATTCCATCCTTTAAGCTCTTTTGTGTCAATTTTTTTACTGCCATCTTTCTCCTTATAACCTTGTTTAACATAATAATCTGTTTTTATTGTTTCCAATATGGTTTTATATGACTTTAATCGTTTTATAAAAACAAAGTCTAAATAAGAACCATAGACCAACACTTTCCAAAGCCAATCATATTTTTTTAATCTGTCTTGCTGAATCTTTTGAATATCACTTCTTGTTAAACTAAAGATTTTGAATAAAGAAAAAAAACGACTTGGCTTTAATGCAATATGTTCCATTATGTTACAATCTGTCAATTCCCCATTTGAACTCCTGTAAAATAATACACAAGCAGGTGCAATAGCAGAATCATTAGATTTATTGAAGACTTCTTTTCGAACCGAAGCTAATTCAAAGACTTGATTGATAAACAAATTATCAAGTATGAAAGTACGGAATTTATTACTATTGAGATTATATAACACTTTACTAACAAGAATCAATGCACATTGTGTTCTGGAATTAGTAAAATCAAGAGTTCGAAAAACAAAGGCTTGAGCTAATTCTTTATTTCCAACCTTATCTAAATATCCTTTTTGCTTTAAATACTTTTCGCAACAAGAATTCTTTTTTACTCCACCCCTTTTCCAAGGAGGATTACCTATTATGTAGTCAAAATGAACCCTTTTATCTTCCAAGGCTTTCAAATCCTTATTATCCAGATTAAAAGTATCACTACAAATAAAGTTCGTTCCTATCAAATTGGGAAATTTAAATTTCCCGATATCAGCAGGTTTTTGATAATCAAGTAACGTTAAATAAACGGAAAATATAGCGACTTGTATTGCGCTCGGATCTTTGTCTATGCCAAAAATATTATTTTGAGCTATATTCTTTAATGCTTGTCTGAAATCATCTGTATTAGTATCCGTTATTTCATTGATCGCTATGTACTTTTCTATGATTTTTCGTAATGATTCAACCAAAAATATTCCGGATCCACAAGCCGGGTCTAGAACTTTACAATTATAATCATTTGATTCATTTAATTTTTTTCCTATCGTTTCAGATACAATATAATCAACTAAAAAAGTAGGTGTATAATAAGCACCTTCATCCTCTTGATTTTCTTTTCCAATAAATTTCTCATACATATTGCTGATAAACTCTATTGGCAGAATAGAAAAATCATATATATCAAATAAAGATTGTTGTCCCGTCAAGATTTCTTCACTTCGCAACAATCTGATAAGAACATCTAGTGCATCTTGGCCTATTGTATTGAACTCACTCTCACTTAGACGAAACATATCTCCATTAAAACCCATATCTTTATTTTCTATATGCCGTATAAAAGCGATAAATTCATCTCTTTTACTTAAACAATTACATAAATCTTCATTACTCCATAGTTCTTTCTCTTGATAGTTAAGCCTAACGTGACGATCTATAAGATACCTGAAAAAGATTATTTTGCCCAATAGGGCATTTGCCGTTGTTTGGGCTAAGCCTTTTTCCTTCAAGAGTTTTTGTACAGCTTCAATATTCTCCAATAAGCGATAATCAACTCTGTTTTTATGATTTATATCATCATTATACTTTTCCCATGTTTTGCCGGTTACTAACTCAAAATAACTAAAATCATTTAAAGTTTCATTTCCGCCCAACTTATTCAATAATTGTCTATTTTCATCAATAGCAAAACCATTGAATATTTCAACTACATTGTTTTCAACAATAATAGCGATTGGGGATTCATTGAAGTTCCAGATAGCTTGATGTAGAGCCTTTCTATCTTGGGGATCTTTAAAAAACAGAATAAGAGGTTTGTTGTCGAAACAGAAGAAAGCATCTAAAGTCCTTAATAATTCATTTTCTTCCAGCAAACGACAGACACGACTTGGAAGCACTACCTTTTTTTTCCAGTTCTTATCTGACAACCGTATAAGGCAATCATCTGTGAATGAGAGTTTATCATATACTTCTTGTAAGTCCATCTATATTCCTCCTTATATCGTCTTAAATTCAATACTCACATCACGCATTTGTAGGACAGTGTTGGTTTTCCATTTTAACGAGCGAAGATAGCGATAAATCTTAATAAGGCAGACACTATCTTCCCATTATTTTAATTTCGACGATAGATTTCTTTATAGTATCTTTGTCCATCATAATCTAACACCGTTTAATAATGAAACACTTAAACACCTGCTTTATCTTAGGATTGGGGTTGCTGCTTGCTTCATGCAAAGACACGCCTGCACCAACGCCTGTTCTTCCTGTCCCGACACCGGCACAAGTGGCATGGCACAAAATGGAAACGTATGCGTTCGTTCACTTCGGGCTGAACACTTTTAATGATCTGGAATGGGGATATGGAAATACTCCCGCTTCTACCTTCAATCCTACCGACCTTGATTGCGACCAATGGGTACGTACAATCAAGGCTGCCGGATTAAAAGGGGTCATTTTAACGGCAAAACATCATGACGGATTTTGTTTATGGCCTACGGAGACAACCGAATACAGCATAAAGAATTCTCCCTGGAAAAACGGGCAAGGCGATATGGTTAGAGAATTGTCTGACGCCTGCCGCAAATATGGCCTTAAGTTCGGCATATATCTTTCGCCCTGGGACAGAAACAGTGCCAATTACGGCACTCCAGACTATGTAAAAAAATTCCATGCCCAGATGCACGAACTGGTAAGCAACTACGGACCTTTATTTGAATATTGGTTCGATGGGGCAAACGGAGGTAACGGCTGGTATGGCGGGGCTGACGAAACCCGCTCCATCGATCCTGCAACTTATTATAAATATGAAGAGGCGCGAGACACGATCAAAGCGTATCATCCGGATGTAATGATATTTGGAGGAACCGTACCCGACATTCGTTGGATAGGCAATGAAGAAGGATGGGCCGGCGATACGCAGTGGTGTCCTTATTCGTATGACAAAGAGACGAACTACCGGCAAAGCCAATGGGGCATGGAAGATGGTGACAAGTGGCTGGGAGGAGAATGCGACGTGTCTATTCGTCCGGGATGGTTCTATCACTCCCGTGAAGACCATCAAGTAAAATCATTGGCTAAACTGGTCGATTTGTATTATCGCAGTGTAGGACATAATGCAAATTTCCTGCTGAACTTCCCGGTAGCCTTGAGCGGAAAGATAAGTCCGCAAGACTCCGTCAGGGCGGTAGAATGGTATCAAACAATCCAAAACGATTTGAAAACAAACTTACTGAAAGGCTGTTATGCAGAAGCGAGCAATACACGCGGACGAAAGTTTTGCGCTCATAATGCAACCGATGGGAATTGGGATTCGTACTGGTCTACGGAAGACGGCATTCACAACGGTTCGCTCACTTTCACGCTCACCAAGCTTTCGGAACTAAATCGTATCCTGATACAAGAGTATATCCCATTAGGGCAGCGTGTACGTTCATTTAATATAGAATATGAACAAAACGGCCATTGGATGCCGGTTGAACCTATCAATTCTACTACCACAGTAGGTTACAAACGCATCGTACGTTTCCCGACTGTAAAGACAGAAAAAATACGTATCAACTTCACAGATGCCCGCGGTCCTCTTTGTATTAATAATGTAGAGGCATTTTTAGCTCCGGCAATAATAACAGAGCCCGTTATTTCCCGCAACTTAAAGGATGAAATAACCATTCAAGCCGGAGACCAAGGGTCGGAAATACACTATACAACAGACGGAACAGAGCCGACCAAAGACTCTCCATTCTATAAAGCTCCTTTTTCTTTTGCACAAAAAGGGACAGTAAAAGCGATTGCGTATGATGCAACTTTCCAGAAGAGCAGCCCGGTTTCCTCCAGAAATTTCGATATTCCGTCGTACAGTTATACAGTGATCTTCCCTAAAGAAGAAAATACATCCCATATGTTTGATGGAAATGGTTACACCGCCTACTATCTGCCCAAAGGGAAACAAGAATTAATAATCCGGCTGGACAAAGAGTATGCAATAAGAGGATTCTTATATACTCCCAATCAGGAACGTGATGCCGGCGGACATATTTCCAACTACCAATTGCTCATAGATAACAAAAAAGTAGCCGAAGGTGAGTTTTCCAACATCAAAGCCAATCCCATTGAACAGGAAGTCTATTTTCCCGTTGTAAAAGGGCAACAAGTCAAATTGGTTGTTACGCGGATCATAGACAACCAAAAACAAGCCGGCATAGGAGAGTTCTCTCTCATCACCGAATAAATACCGATATATCAAAATAACATCAAAAGGGCGTATATCTATCCATTAAGACAGATATACGCCTTTTTTCGTAACCAGCACTTTCTCTTCAAATGAGCTTCCACAGACAAATAATACACATTATTTAACAAATGAATTTCTTTTACAGCTAAAAAAAGAACATCCCGATGTTTTTAAAAATTCATCCGGAAGAAAATAAAAAAACATCCGGGAGTTTTTTCAACCGGATCAAGATATAAAAAATGTTAAGCAGGATTTCTTTTCCGGGAAAAACAGCTGTTTTTCTATCGTTCAAAACGCTTTTTTTACGCTGGTTCGTTCAAAACGGCAACCATATTCGGATTACCTTTTCGACAAATAAAGACAAGCACATCTTTCTATTTACCACAAAAACAGGTTATCCTGATCTTTTAAACAAGAGATATGCGACATTATTCAATTTATAACAATTCCCAACTTCTCAGGAATACACTATTTTCACAGACGCCAGCCCCCAATAGAGACAAAGCCAGCCTTGAAGAGGTTAATTATCAAAATGTAAATTAGCAATAGAAGGGTTAGTAACAAACTAAGACGAGTAAGTCATAAACCAATTTGTTACTTTACCGCTATATGTTTTAGAAATCGGAATGTCCGGAACTTTCTCCACGTCCATTTCGAGATAAATTCCATCTTTCTCCCGGCGAAGCACCTTTACCTGATCAAAATTGACCATATAAGAACGATGGCAACGCAAGACATTCGTATCGGCAAGGCTTTCTTCGATTGCTTTTAAAGAGTTGCGCAACATAAATTTGGTCAGCTGCCCTTTATTAAGATACCAGATACAAACGTAATTATCGGCCGATTCCAGATACAGCAGGTTACTCCGTTTCACTGACAAGCGAAGTTCGTTTTTTTCATCGTAGAAAGAAAACACATTTTGCTTCATGGCCGCTTCCGCACGACCTTCTTCAAGCAGACGTAACTGACGCGTTTTTTCCTGATAGGAAAAATACAGATGCAGTACAGAATAAGGCAACAACAAAACAAGGCTTGTATTGATAGCCGATTCTTTAAAAACGGCCAGGTATTCACGTTCCGGATTCAACACCAAAGTATATATCGTATAAAATAATGACATGAAAAATATCTCGAGCAGTATCCAAAGAGCATAACCGGCCATCGTTACCCCGTGCCGCTTACCCCAAAAATACATCACGATACGGCTTATCACAACGACCAGCACGCCCGTCAGAATAATCAGACTAGAGAAGAGGAAAAACTTAAATTCGGAAACCTGATACCAACTGGAAGAACTGAACGGCTTATAAATATTAATAAAGACCAAAGCAAAAAGAGCCGTAAGCAAAATGAGACGAACAATATTTTTCTTCTGATAAATATATTCCGGTATCATATAGTCTCGTACACTCATAATACTTTTTATCTTTATATTTTGGAACAAATGTACAACAATCTCCATTTTTTTCGCCCCATATAACAATATTTTACCCCTAAATATGACATTATGCCCCTTACAGGGTGTGATAAAACCATTTATTTTGACGGTTTGTTTTTCTATTGTTTGTTTGCAATAAAAAACAAGCAGCTATGGATATTTTACAACGCACACAAGAATTATGTAATCTGTTTTCTTATGACAAAAAGGTAAAACCAGAGGGTAGCCAGCTGGAAATTATACCTTTTCGTTTCACACAGATTACCGGAGAGAGTGAAATAGACGAAATCCAGCGAGCGCTCTCACCAACCGAATTCTGTCCGACAACAGACGATCATATACAAGAAAATAAATCATTTACATACACCGTATTTACTCCTTCGGGAAAAGAAAAGAGAGATAAAGCAATTATCCTTTTACATGGATTAAATGAACGAAGCTGGGAAAAGTACTTAGCTTGGGCTGAATATCTTGCCGATGAAACGGGAAAACCGGTTATTCTTTTTCCCATCGCATTTCACATGAACCGTACGCCAAGCCTTTGGTACAATCCCCGGGCCATATTACCGTGGGTAACCAAGCGAAAAGAAGAAGTAAAAAACATCAGTAACTCGACCTTTGCCAATGTGGCTCTCAGCAGCCGGCTTTCCAGCAACCCGCTGCGGTTCTACATTTCAGGACGTGAATCCGTATATAATATATGGCAACTGGTACATGAGATAAAAAACGGCCAACATCCGTTATTCAAAGAAGATACATCTGTCAATTTATTTGCTTATTCCATCGGGGCTATGTTATCGCAAGTATTGCTTCTATCCAATCCGGACCAGCTGTTCAAGGACTCTCGCTTATTTATGTTTTGCGGAGGTTCTATTTTCAGTGAAATGGACGGTAACGCGCGTGATATTATGGATAAAGAAGCTTTTGACCGGTTACGCCACTATTTCCGGCATGATTTTCTGGAAAACCGGACGTCAGCCGACCTTCTAAAAAGTGATTTCCTTGAAAGAGCATTCAAAGCAATGATCCGTAAAGATGTATTACAAGATTACCGGGAGTCATTTTTCCAACGCGCCTGTAACCGTATCCGTGCCATATCTCTAAAAAAAGATATCGTTATGCCTACCAACGGTATTATAGAAGCGTTAGGGAAAGTTTCCGGGAAAATACTTGAAGAACTGGATTTTCCTTTTAAATATTCCCATCAGATTCCGTTTCCCTTACATTCCAAAACAGACTCCGATTCAATTAACCGGGCGTTCAATTCCGTCTTTTACAAAGCAGCCGCCTTTTTATAAACGAATCAAAAGTTCCGGCCGGTATCCCACCATAAACGGGCGCCGGCGCTATCTTCCCCACCTAAAACCCGTACCAATGCCTGATATTGTTCAGGGTCAGTATCAGCCAGTTCTGCCGGGAAATTAAGACGACGGATCATAATCTCCGTATCAATACTGCCATTCCGGCTATTATTAAAACGAACAGGGAAAAGTCTGGGATAACCGGTTCGTCGTTGTTCCGCCCAAGCCTCGCATCCTTCGGGAAATACCGCCAGCCATTTTTGCGTTATGATCTTTTCCAGTTTTTCCTCATTAGATGCAGTTTCCAACCAGCGAGGCGATACTTTACAACGAGCTTCTATATTGTTGTTCGGATCAAAAGCATCTATATAATCGGCGCCAATCCGGTCACTATCCAAATAGCCGTCTACTTCACCCATCGCTCTCCATTGCTGGAAAGAAACATTCACTCCCTGGCGATAACAAGCTTCCACATTCTCACCTGTCCATCCTCTCAGAGCAGCTTCCGCCCGGAGAAACCACACTTCTGCCGCCGTCATCAGGATAGCATCCGTAGTTTGATTTACATATATTTTTGAGTGCGAGGCATATAATAAGTGGGAAAAGCAAGTCCCCTGACGAATTCCTTTATATTTACCTTTCAGGTTTACGACCTTTTTTTCTCCGTTCTCCCCGATCATGGAAACATCGTCCGGACATGGCTCAAAAAACACCTCTCGCCGGGGATCTTCATAGCCATTTAAAATCGACTCCATAGAAGCGTTCATAAATGCTTCATTCCATACCCGGTTAATTTCGCCCAAAGGATTTTGATAACTGTCCCTTGTAGAAACGGCAACCTGCTCATTGGCAAGTTCAAAAACGCCATAAGGATCATTTAACGCTTTCACAAACTCGGTACGCGCCTTTTGAGGATCGGCCATAGCGATCCGGATAGCCAGACGCATACGCAACGAATTGGCAAATTTTATCCACGATTGATATTTACCGTCCAAAATAATATCCATCGTAGCAATATCAGGCGCCGTACTTTCCGTACTTAAATGTTCAGCAAGTAAGTCTACGGCAATATCCAAATCATCAAAAAAGGTGTAATAAGCTTCCTGTTGCGTGTCCGGCATAAATTCACCACTGGGATCACCAAATGAGGAATAGACAATAGGGCCGTAATAATCGGAAATACGATGCATTACCTCTACTTTCAGAATTTTAGCCAACGCGTGAATGGTGGGATATTGTAGTTTTGTAGAATCTTCCAGCTTCTTTATCTGAGGGAAAATATAAGCATAAGTATATCCCCAATTTGTACCGTTCCAGCCATCTTGCAGATTATAGTCAGAATTGCTAGACCCTCCATTAAGCGGTTTATAGTCATGCATATATCCGCTAAACATATCGGCATTCAGATTCTGCATCATCTGAAAAGGCCAGTTTTTGCCTTTACCGAAATCATAATTGAAATAAATACCTTGCTGTATGATACCCAAGGGGATTTGCAGATTTTTAAAATCAATGTTCATATCCTCTTCGGTAATTCCGGACTGGTCGGTATTGATATCCTGGAAATTCTTCGTACATGCAAAAAGCATACACATCGCCAAAATGCAAAATATGATATGACCCTTATTACGCATATATATTCTATCTTTAAAAATCACATTTAACACTAAATCCGAAGCTTCGGGTGGTAGGCATTCCGTACACCTCTATTCCCTGGTTATCATTTCCGGTAGAAAGAATAAGATCCGGATCGAAGGGCGCTTTTTTATAAATAAAAAACAGGTTGCGGGCCACAAAAGAAAGTTGGCAGTTCTTCAACACTTTCGTTGCATATATCCATTTTTCCGGAAGATTATAGGCTATAGCCAACTCTCTTAACCGGATATTCGTTGCATCATACATATAATATTCCGTAACTCCGGCTCTTCCTCCCACGATATTTTTATAGAAGCTCTTTACATCTTCTATTTTATGTCCTTCCAAATCAACAAATCCGGCATCCCTGGCATCGGCTGTCGCTTTTGTTACTCCAAACATATCCATATCGGCTTGTGTTTGCGAAAGAAGGTTGCCTCCGAAACGTCCGTCAATCAGGAACGACAAGGTTACATTTTTATAAGATAATCTGTTTCCCCAACTCAACATAAAATCAGGATTCGCATTACCCACTTTAATAAGATTCCCATCACCTTCTACCTTAGGGAGGCCTTTTTTGTCGCCTTCCGTCTCATACAGAATCCGACCGTTTTCATCCCGGCGGAATGCCTTTCCATATATATCGCCAAAAGCCCCGCCTTCCTTAAGCTTCATTGAATAACTGGAAGAAAAGCCCCGCGGACCGTAAATGAAAACAGGAAGCTCTTCATGCAGCTTCACCACCTTATTCCTGTTCCGGGAAAAATTCACAGAGGTTTTCCACTCTACCGGCATATTGTGCAAAGGATAATACTCCACCTCAACTTCCCATCCTGTATTCTGAATATTTCCGGCATTTACATAACGATACGCATATTTATCACCCGCTTTTGCCGGCAATTTAAAAAATTGGTTGTGTGTATTCGTCTTATAGTAAGTCCCGCTAAAGAATAGCCTGCCGTCAAAAAACTTCCATTCCGTACCCAATTCCATAGAAGTTGTCATTTCCGGTTCCATATCTTTAAATGGCGCGGCATCCGACGATTCGATCTCTCCGCCGGCTCCAACATGAGCTACCGGATTGGTTACATACAATGGAATATCATTTCCCACCTTACTCCATACGGCACGGATTTTAGAAAAAGAGACCCATTGAGGCATCGAAATCATACGATTCATGATCCATGAACCGCCTATGGAAGGATAAAAAAATCCTGTTTTTTCATGTGATGTATATGCCAAAGTAGAGGCCCAGTCATTACGCATAGTCAAATCTAAAAATAAACAGTCCTTATATCCGACCTGAGCTGTACCAAAAAGAGATTGCAAATTTCGGCGAGCATCAATCTGCTGATCTATATAAGCGGCACTATTCATTATAATGTTGGCTATATTAAACACATTGGCATATTTCAAGGAAGCCGTTTTGGAATCATACCGGATAGAGTTCACCGTACGGTCGTTGACACTAGCTCCGAGGGCAGCATTAAGGGAAAAGTCATCAAACGTTTTATTGAGCATACCCATAACATCTCCATAAAACATTGTTTCCTGATAATCCATTTCTATATATCGTCCATTCTGGCCGCACAGGGCAGGAGCAGTAGAAGCATAAAATTTCTGCCGTATCTTATCGGATATATAATCCATATTGCCGCGCGCCTGAATTTTAAACCAATCCGTCACTTTTATTTCCGCAGACAAAGAAGCCATAAGGCGGGTACGTACATCTTTACTTTGGATACGATTGATAACCCAATAGGGATTTTGTTCAAAATCCTGTATATCCGAATGCCAGTTTTGTTCATACAGATTGCGGGAAGAATTAAAAACTTCAAAATTCTCTTTGTACTCTGAAATATCTACTCCACGCGGAAAACGATATAAGCCGACCAACGGATTCATATAAAAACCGCCAACCGGATTGCGGTTATTAATCGTCTGACGGAAGATATTCACATTGGCATCCAAATTCAAATAATTTTTGAATAAAGAGGAGGTTTCACGGAGATTGATATTATGCTTAGACAAGTTATTATTGTCCACGATACCTCTACCTAATGTATTTGCATATGAAAAATAAGTCTGATATCTTTCATTACCGGAACTTATCGACAAGGAAGTTGTTGACGTAACGCCCGTTCTGAAAAAATCACCGGCATTATCATAAGCCGGCATATCCTGTCGTTCTCCCCAACTCTCCACTTGATCGCTCACTCCATATTTGTTTTGAAATTCAGGCAAACAAAAAGCTTTATCAAAATTAAGACTTTCGGAGAATGATATTTTCCGGACATCGGAATGTCCTTTTTTTGTAGTAATCAAAATCACGCCGTTTGCAGCTTGGCTACCATATAAGGCGGCGGCGGGAGAGCCTTTTAATACACTGATACTTTCTATATCTTCCGGATTTAAATTAGAGATACCGTCTCCTCCGTCACGATTCCCGGCATCCGCCGTTCCACCGACAGCTGAAAAAGCCTGTTCATTAGAAGAGTTCAAAACAGGGACACCGTCAATTACATACAACGGTTCATTGTTTCCGATAACAGACCGCATGCCACGCATTTGTACTTTGGCAGAAGCGCCTAAACCGGAAGAGGTTTTATTAATTTGTACGCCCGATACTTTACCGGCTAACGTATTTATCATATTGGGGTCTTTAACCCGGGTAAGTTCATCTCCGTTTATTTGCTTTATTGAATAAACTAAAGAGGATTCTTTCTTCTCTATACCTAATGCAGTAACAACAATATTATCCAACTGCATTGCATTTTCAGACATCTCTATCAACAAAGGCAGATCATCCTTTACCTGTATTTCCTGAGACTTATATCCTACAAATGAAATTATCAATACATCATTATTCTGTAATTTCAATGTAAAACGTCCTTCTATATCCGTAATTACCCCGTTTGTCGTACTTTTTTCAAGGATATTAGCTCCAATTAAAGGGTCTCCTTTATCGTCAACGACCTTGCCTTTGACAATTTTTCGATCCTGACTGATGGTTAAAATCTGCTTATCAGAATATTCAGGAACATTTTCCCCTTTCACATCAATCATAACGACTAAAAGCGAAAATAATACCAAATTCTTAGTTAACAAAGGACTCATTTCTTTTTTACTCATTAAAACATTATACAAATGTATGAAAAAAGTGCAGTAAATCAAGGCATATTCATTTATACAAAGGAGATAAATGTATGAAAATAAAGGATAAAAGCAGCTATCCATTAAATGCACCTCTTGAAATTAGAGGGCTCAATGTGGAAGTAATAAATTTCATTTAAATATAAAAATATATCACTGTTTAAAACAAAAGAAAGTTGAGTTACACCATGTTCTGTAAAAGAAAAAGGCATGTAACGGGTACTACCTCGCTTTGAGGTGCTAAAATTGCACCTCAAACTATCATACTCATCTTTAGAAAGCACACGTATATATTTTCTCTCTCTTTATCCGATAAACACCTCTTCTGTGGAAAGAATGAATGAGGCAAGGCTTAGCATCTTTATTTTTTTCCTTCTAATTTTCGAAATCCTTTTTCTGCGTCCATTGCATTGAGACGTGTCAGTTGGCGTTCTGCCATTTCGTGCAAACAGGCGTATCGAGTGGATTTGTCCATATCACGTTTCAAAAGCTCTGCGTTAAACGATTCAAGATTCGCCAAGACAACCAATTCGTTAATACTTGCCGTATCGCGTATATTCAAACCTTTCTTTGCGTATTCGGGATTTGCTTCCCGCCATTGCTTTGCTGTACAAGCCCACAAAGCGAGGTTCAGCATATCGGCTTCATCTGCGTAGGCATATGCTTTCTCGCGCTCAACATCAATTTTAGGAATGATAAAATCACGGACAGCATCGGTATGAAGCGTATAATTCACTTTACTAAGCACTCGCTTTACGTTCCATTCGCCGAGCATCGGATTGTTTTCAACCTCTTTAAGCCGCTGATATTCGGTAATCAAATAGAGTTTAAACACCGGGCTGAGCCACGAGCCGAACTCAAACGCAATATCTTTATGAGCGTAAGTTCCACCGTTTCGCCCTGCTTGGGAAATCACACCAATAGCATCAGTTGCCTCAATCCATTTGCGGGGTGTCATATTAAAACGGTTTGCCCCAGCCTCATGCAAAAAGGTGTCGAATTCGACACCTTTAAAGGCGGGGTTGTGCAACATCTCCCAAGCACCAAGAAACTCAAGGGTATTGCGATTGCGCATCCAGTTGCGGATATGATCTTCGCCCTCTTGACCCTTTACCATATCAGTAAGGCAAATATAATCGTTATTTTTCTCAGAAATAACAGTTATTTCCGTACCCTGTACGGTTATTTTCTCTTTTTTGCTCATATTCTTTTTACCTACTTTGTTGTATAGCAAATACTCGTACTCGCTATACTTCATTCTCATTTTTCATTATATCCTAATTACTTTAACTCCGCCTGTCCATTAATACAGAAAGTCAGACGGGCGCATTTGTATAAGAACTATCCCAAGTGCATAATATGCGAAACTGAGATCTCGTGTTGTAAAAGTAATCAAAATGTAAAAATACCCGCATGATCCACTTGCTTATTTCAAGACGCAGGCACAATGCGGGCATATTTTCAAATATAACTCAAAAAAAAATCGCCCAAATACCTCATTAAAGTATTTAAGCGATTTATAAATGTGGTCCCACTTGGGCTTGAACCAAGGACTCCCTGATTATGAGTCAGGTGCTCTAACCAACTGAGCTATGGGACCTGTTCAGGAAAGTATTCTGAAATCGGATGCAAACTTAGGGAATAATACTGAATCCTGCAAGCGTTTCCTGCATTTTTTACGATAAACTACTTTATACCGGGACGTTCAATGATAAAATGACAGAATTCATGATATAGCCGATTGTCAGAAGGATCGGCAGAAACACTCAGCAAATACAAGGCACTATTGCCTTGATAATAAGCCAAACGCTTGCTATTCCAAACGTTGTTTTCTTTGAAGGCTTTCATATAATCATAGAGCCGTCCTCCTCCATTATTAACGCTCAATACATTTTCATCAAATTCAACTTCCATATCCATTCCATTCTTTATCGCTATCTGGCAAGCTTCATCGAGTCTGGAATAGGGAACTGTTTCATTAAAAAAATAATTCGGTTGGAGAAAAGCATAATTAAAACGCAGATTTTTCCATTCATTATATCCATCCGAGTTAAAATAAGGAATCCAATTAAAGCTATATTTTAATTCATTCAAATAAGCCGCAATATCCCTTACTATAGTCCGGGTATTAGTAGCTTCTTCCGCGATCCAATAAAATCCGGCTAGTTCAATATTAGCGACTTTTAATGCTTTAAATTTCTTACGGACATAGTCAATATACCATTTGCAAGCATCAATCCGATCCAATGAGCTGGAAAAATCAAGCATTATTCCATCTTTAAGCGATCCCCAATCCTTCTGTCCGAAAATAGGTTCGGGTAATCCAATAACTATCTTATGTTTTTCAGAAGGCTTTCCTATCCGCTCCGCAGCTTCGCCTATACATTTATCCAATGCGCCTACAGCTATTTTAGACTGAAAATAATAATCAACCAAGTCCATCCAATCTCTTTGATTAGCGGGAGTCTGAGTATAACCTGATGCAAACATTTTATCTTTTCCATTATGAATTTCGAGGAAAAGATAACTATCAAAAAGCCAATGTTCCTTGCCCGTTTCATCTTTATAGGTTACATAAGAAGATAAATGTTCTTTATCCCATATGGTAGTTCTATGAGCCCCACCTCCGTAAATTAATACCATATCTCTGGTAGACAATATTTGTGTACGCTCTTCCTCCCAAGGGAAACCAGGATCCTCAGAAGAAGGTTTTTCCGGTTCCGGCTCCGGATTATCATCGGAACTACAGGAAAAACAAAAAACACAAGTCAAACAAACAAATAAGTATTGTAAAAAATATCGTCCCATTACTCTTCTTACTATTTTCATTTTTACTTTTTCAAAACATGTAAAATCAGCCAATTGAAACAAATCTTTTCTATTATTTATCCACTCTAATAATCCATATATTTGTATTCAATTGGCTGAAAAGCATATAAGATTACATATTATATGCCCATACTGTAACCTCACATAGAGAGAAAGATGAAGAGTTATCTCCCCTGTAATTCTCCAGGCAACGAAGTCTTAAATAGCGAACCTTCGGGCTATTCTCTTTTTCTATATATATGTTATCTCCTTCTCCGAAATCAGCTAATAAAGATTCCGAATTATCTATATCACCCAATTTCGTCCATTCACTCCAATCTCCGCTTTTTGAAGGCTCACCTTCTCCCAGGTAACCCCACAGTTCATATCGTTTGGGGCAAACATTTGTATATGCCCAATACAAGCTGGCACGGAAACGGTAAAGATGTATAGATTCTCCTATATCGAACGTAAAAGAGGAAGGCCCGTCGTCAGTTCCACAAAGATAGTTTCCATAATTAACCTCATCATAAGCTTCCGGCTTAGACATTCTTTTGCCATCCCATAATTTATTTATGTCCCCCTCTAACGCCCGGGAATCATTTGACAATAAATAAGCTTTATGTTTCGTATTATCAATCTGAACAAACTCCGGAATAGAAGCCGTTAATGTGTAAGTAACATCTTTAATAAGATTGTTTACCACAATTTCATAAGGCTGTGTAAGGTCTACCGTCAGAATAGAATCGGCAGGAGATACCAACCTGGCCCTTTTCGAAATACTCAAATGAATATCTACATTAGACAAGCTTGTCAAGTTCTTTAAGCTAAGTTCTATCGTTTTATTTTTATCCGTTATTACAGCAGCTACCGTTTCATCCCCATCCTGTGCGGTGACTGACTTAATTGGAGTCATCACCGGATTCAAAGGAATGGAATCATCCAGTCCATCTTCATGACAAGATGTGAGGTTAAGCAAGGTACACAATATTGCACCCGACAGTATAATTATTTTCTTCATGATATATTTCTTTTTTAATATTACCACCATGGATTTTGAACCAATCCTTTACTTTTCTCTATTTCTGTTTCAGGTATCGGGAAAAGGTAATATGCTTTTTCAAATACGCGAGTTTCAAAAGGAACTCTTTTATAGAAATCTGTAAACCCAAAGTTATTTGTATTCGCATCCCCGGCATTAATATCCATACCAAACATCCGTCCGCCATCTCCATATACGCGTTTATCCACTCCGGCGCCATTATCCGGCGTATGAGCCAACCAGCGACGACGGGTAGTGAAATAGCGATCGCCTTCAAAACACAATTCTATCTGGCGCTCTCTGAGGATAAATTCCCGCTGCAAATCCTTGCTACCTGCAATTTGAGGACTGGCTATAAAGGCACTGGGAACTCCTGCCCTGCTGCGAATCATATCCCAATATTTACGTATATCCTGGTTTCCGGGATCATATTCATTCAAAGCTTCAATATAATTAAGGATAATTTGTGCATAACGGATAAATACATTACCATACTGCTGAGGGTATACACGATCATACATATTCGCCATCGGGTCATTGTTCTTATACACTAAATAACCCGTACGGGAGAAAAATGTGTAAGAACCGGACTGGCGGGAACGTCCTCCGTAATAAAGTTCAGCACGGGCATAACCGTCTTGTTGACCAGCCGTATTATAATAATTACGTTTTTCTATATCATCCGGTAAAGAAGGTATTATCCGTTTATTATATATGATAGATGCATAGAAACGAGGCTCGCGGTTTGCATACATATTCCATTCGCCGGCCCAATGTCCCCAAGCAGTAGATTGACGGATATCTGAAATCATTTGTATTCGGCCCTCTTCCGTATCCACAGCACGATTGTTCGGGTTCCAATGTTGTCCGGGTTGCGTTGCAAAACCATCTTCTACATAACCTGAATTAGGATCCTCAATAGGTTTTCCGTTTTCCATCAAAAAAGCATCCACAACGCGCTGAGTAGCACCAACACCACCCAATGTTTTAGGACCAGGGAAACAGTGAATCATCCAAGCTTGCGTATTACTGCTTTCAGAACGGGCAAAAATAATCTCACAATTCCAATTTATCAAATGAACATCTACGCATGATTTATAAGGATTAAACTCTCCATCTCCATTTTCATTATTTCTATACAAACGCAGATTTGCATCCGGATGCTGTTCGGATATATCTATAACTTCACGGCTGGCAGCAGCCGCTTTTTTCCATTTATTTTCATCATACGTAGTATTAGCCAATGGAGTTCCGTCTGCATTCCTGAAATTAGCATATTCTTGATTGCCATTCCATTGTGGGCTGGCGGCCAATGTCAACACTAAAGATTTTACAGCTTTACACACAATCTTATTCGGTTTACCCATCCAACTGGTATTATTCTGCCAATGCAAAGGAAGATCCTTTTCCGCTTCATCCATCATTTCACAAATATAATCCACACATTCGTCAAAAGGCGCCCGTGTCATATTTGCAAAATCCGCATCATTGGATTGCAGTTCTTTAATCAACACAACCGGACCATACTGGCGTATCAATAACCAATAATAATATCCACGCAAGAACTTAACTTCCGCTTTATATTGCCGTCGTAAATCTTCACTCAGCTCAAGACAGCGGTCTACATTATTTTCAAAAACCAGAGAAGCACGAATAGCCCTATACCACAGTGCGTATTTATTATAAAAATTACTTGTTGTAGTCCAGTTTCCCAGATTTATATTATATGTATTATACACAACCCAAGACAAATCACATTCGTCAGCACAGCCCAACCAAGGATCATCCTGATGCAAATTATGTAGGGGAATACCAGCATAAACATTCGATAAATAGCCTTCCGTTTCTATCCGCGAACTCCAAACCATATTATCCGTTTTCATGTCATCCGGTTGCTTATCCAGATAATCAGAACATCCGCAAAACAAGAAAGAGCTGAAAAATAAGCCAATTATATATTTTTTCATATTTGTATTATTTAAAAAGAGGTTCTGATACCAAAGTTAACTTTTCTCGGAAGTGGGTATTTATTACCATTAGATGTACCTGTTTCAGGATCCCACATATCCCATTTAGAGAATAATGCTACATTATTAGCCAAAACATATACACGCAGCATTTTTATACCAAGCGGAGCCAGCCACTTTTTCTTAAAAGAATATCCCAATTCAATATCTGCCAAACGCAGTAAATTACCGTTGTAAATATTACGGGTAGAAGCCTGCCAGTTATTAGTAGAACGTCCATTAGACAAACGGGGATAAAAGGCATTCGGATTCGGATTCTCTTCGGTCCAACGGTCTAATGCTTTCTCAAAAAGATTACCCTTTCCTACCCCCTCATTAAACGGAATAAAAGTTGAGCCTCCCAAAGCATACGAAACATTAGCCTGACCACGGAAGAAAACACCAAAATCAAAACCATTCCAGCTCAGTTGCGTACCAAAGCCATAGTTAATCTCCGGTATGGATGAATAACCAATAGGCACCTCATCTTCGATATCAATAACACCATCACCGTTTACATCCTTATATCTCACATCACCGGGACGAACCACTCCAAATTTTTGTACCGGAGTGGACGGATCATCTATTTCTGCCTGATCCTTAAATAATCCTATCGCTATTAATCCAAATTGTTGATTGTAACGGTTGCCGGTTCTCATACGATAAGCCCACTTCTTTTCAGGCTCATCCATTTCCAGAATTTTATTACGCGTAAATGTAAAGTTTCCGTACAATCGATATTCAACCTTCCCTATTTTATGGTTGAATTCAAGCGTACCATCCACTCCCTGATTAGTCATTACACCCATATTTGCAAACGGCTGTTGATTCAATCCTGCAATAGCAGGCAATGATGCCCGTTGGATCAAAATATCAGACCGCTTTTCATGGAAATAGTCAAAATCCAGGGAAACGGCATTATTAAACATCTTCAACTCGATTCCGACATCTTTCTTTAATCCCTTCTCCCATGTTAAATCAGGAACTCCGACCTGTAGTTCGCCAACTCCATTGATATAGGAAGGAGTCAATCCAAAAGCCCAGCTCCCCAGTCCTCCGCCATATGTTGACAAATAACCGAACCTCATATTCTCAGGTAATGACTCGGACCCTACAAGCCCAATTGACCCTCTCAGTTTTAAGACATTAATAGCATCTACATGCCAGAATGATTCATTAGAGATAAGATATCCTAAAGCTCCTGCCGGAAATACACCGAAACGATGTCCCTTCGGAAAGTTTTCAGAACCATTATACCCCACATTGAACTCTGCAAAATATTTGTCTTTATAAGCATAAGTTCCTCTAAAAGCCAAACCCTGTTTCTTATAAGGTAGTGATTTTATTGCACTCTCTGCCGTACCATCAACATAATCACGCTGATAATACATAACCATTGCACCTACTCGGTGCATATCATTAAACAGTTGATTATAGTTCAATTGTAATTTTAACTCTTCTGCACGATTACTTGTAGGAACTACCTTATAACCCAGAAAATCCGCTCCTTTATCTACTTCTGAAAATATTAAATTCCCAGTTTCATCATCCACTCCATCCACGGAATAAGTAGTGGATGTTTTACGCCGGTTTTGAATTGTTTGGCTATATGAGTCAAAAGAAAACGATCCTCTGAAATCTAAACCATCCAAGAAAAAAGACAAGTCCTGATTTAATATGATCTGACTCATGATCTGCGTACGGAATAACTTATTATAACCAGAACCATACAAACGTTCAGCAGGGTTCACTTCACCAACCTGAGCCGGAGCTCCCCACCCCCATTTTGTACTGCCATCTGCATTCGTACCTATAGGAAGTCTGACAGGGCACGATAACGGAGTAGACAAATAAGTATAATAATACAGCATTTCAACCGGTGTATAATAAGTACCATATAAAGTTTCATTACCAACTCCGGGTTGATGTGTATCTGTTAAATTCGCCCCTAATTCAATATTTAAGGTAGTTGTTTTCGTTAACGTTACGTCGACATTAGAACGGAAATTATAACGGCGAAGCGTCACATTCGATTTATAATCATTTTCCGGACTGTTTTTTAAGTTACCATTATCTTCTATGAAACTGGCACTAATATAATAACGAGCTCTTTCACCACCACCCCGAATGTTTAATGAAGCATTGGCA
Organism: Parabacteroides bouchesdurhonensis; assembly: GCF_900186615.1. Lineage (GTDB taxonomy): Bacteria > Bacteroidota > Bacteroidia > Bacteroidales > Tannerellaceae > Parabacteroides > Parabacteroides bouchesdurhonensis. The sequence goes on along the minus strand of NZ_LT896588.1, from coordinate 1,523,519 downwards.
TTCGTTGAATATTTTTTAAAAAGCTCATCAAACCAATTTACATTCGGATACAAAAAACGATTTACATTATTTCTCAAATTATCAATATAATCTTGGGAATAATTCTCTTGTCCAAATGCCTCATTATATAACATTGCATAATCAGCACCTCCCAGCAATTTAGGAACATTCGGAAGATCGGACATTCCGTATTCAAGTTTTACTTCTACCGTAGGTTTTTGTGCAACTCCTTTACGTGTAGTTACCAAAACTACGCCATTAGCAGCCCGAACGCCATAAACGGCAGTTGCAGAAGCGTCTTTCAGAATAGAGATAGACTCTACTTCCTCTATAGACAAATCAGACATATCACGTTCAACGCCGTCAACCAGAACCAACGGTTTTTGATTAGCTCCGAAAGAAGATATACCGCGTACCCAGAAATCGGCATTATCCTGTCCCGGTTCACCGGAACGCTGAACCACAACAGCCCCGGCAATACGTCCAGAAAGAGCAGAAGTAAGTGAACGTTGCGGGATTCTTAAGTTTTCTACCGGAGCGGCAGCTATAGACCCAATAACACTCGCTTTTCTTTGTTTACCCATACCGACAACAACCGCTTCGTCCAGTTCCTGTACATCTTCTTGCAAAATAACATCTAAAGAAGGACTTCTGCCAACAGTAACTTCCTGCGACTTGAACCCTATATATGAAAACACCAGGATATCTCCCCTCTGTGCCTTGATAACATAATAACCATTTACGTCAGAAACAACTCCATTGGCAGACCCCTTTACTACCACGTTTACACCCGGCAAACCCTGTCCGGTAGGATCCGCAATTTTACCACGTACAGTATTATCATTCTGCTTAACAGATGAATTTTCTTTTTTTTCAGATTCCTTATAAAGGATAATATGTGCCCCTTCAATCTTATAATTCAGTCCTGAATCAAGCAAAAGAGAGCTTAATATATTATCAAGACTTTCTTTTTTTACGTTTATCGAAACACTTTCTTTCAGATTAATTTCATCATCCCTGAACCAAAAAGAATAATTACTTTGTTTTTTCACAGCATCCAACGCCTGTTCCAATGTAACATTATTCAAACTTAATGAAAGCTTGACATTCTGAGATTGTACATTGACCGCAGATACAGATAATAAGGATAACAAATAGAATATGAATGTTAATCTCATGACATTAAACAACTTTCTCTTTCCACGAATACATGATCGTGGATACAGAATAGGTTTTTTTTTCATAACTTTGTACTGATTTAAAATTAAACTTTGAGATTTGAATCGCTAAAAGGTCAGAGAACTGGCGGGTTTTCTGGCCTTTTTTATTTCGGGTAATCATGTAGAATTAAGCATAACAAGTATTATTAGGTGAACATTAAACTTTATTTCTCATATATGAAAACAGAATCATTTCTCATATCATATTTTATCCGATTGTCCCAAGAGATAATATGAAGAATTTCGTCTAAACTGTCGGTCGCTTTAAATTGACCTGTAAAAGTCAGCTGTTTTAAATTGTCCGAAGTAACAATAAGCTTTTTATTAAAACGATAACTCAATATTGCAGCAATCTCCGTAAAATTGTTTTTCTCAAAATAGAGTTCACCATCCAGCCAGGAAGTATACAGGCTAGTGTCTATTTCACGTTTCAAAAAATTATTATTTTTCTTATTATAAAGAACCTGTTCTCCCGGTTTCAATACAATCTGTTCTAATTTTCTTTCGCTATCATTAATTCCGACCTTACCTTCCACCAAAGTAACCGCAGTATTTAATGATTCTTTATAGGACTGGACATTAAATTTAGTTCCATAAACTTGTACATCCAGAGTTCCGCAATTAACAATGAAAGGATACTTCTTATCATGTGTAACTTCAAAATAAGCCTCACCCGACAGTTTTACATTTCTATTTTTATGAAAATTAGTATTATATTCAATTGAAGACCCGCTATTTAATACAACTTTTGAAGAATCCGGTAAAAACAACTCTTTTATTTCACCATCCATAGCATTAACCTGTACCAGCATATCCGGTATCATTCTATTATCTATATAGAAATAGGTACTTAATGAAATTAGAATAGCTACCACAGCAGCTGCCGCAGTAATTTTAAATATGAATGAATGACGTCTTGCCCGATTAATTTTATGGAAGGTACGTTCCCTTATATCTTCTTTTAGATTTTCTGCCAAAGAATCGACAGAAGAAAATACATTAATTCGCTCAACTATATCGTTTTTCCCTTGCTTTATTTCGCTATTTTTTGATGGTTTTTCCATATAATAACTCCTCTTTTTATAGATAGGAGTCATATATCAAGAAAATAGTTTAAAGGAAAGTCTATTTTTTATCAATTATTTTAGTAACAACAAAAGAAATACTACAAAATCAATATCCGGATAGTATTTTTTCATCTGTTCTACTATCTTTTTTATGGCTATTCGCGCTTGTACATGAACCGTACTTTCCGCCAATCCTAATATTTCTGCTATTTCTCTATATTTAAGCCCATCCTGGCGGGACATTAAAAAAATAATACGGCTTTTTTCAGGCAGCTTATTTATTACTTCGGTTAAAGTATTCTCTATTTCATTAGCTAACAAATCATTTTCAGGGTTATCTTCCAATCTTTCTACTGAAACAGGGATTTCGTCCAACATTACATACTCCGATGATTTCTCATTTTTCATGTAACGGTAGCACGTATTCTTGGCTATTATATATAAATATAGTTCCATGTTAAGAATATCGAGCAACCGTTTTCTAGACTGCCAGACAGATAAAAAAACATCGGAAACGACCTCACCGCAAGCATTTTTATTACGAAGAATACAATAGCAAAAACGAAAGACCTTTACATAAAAACAATCATAAAACTGATTAAATGCAATCATATTGTCTTCTGATATTTTACATAAAAGCTCTCTTATATTTTCTGCGTTTCCCATGTCATCGCCATAGCTATCTTTCGGTATTCTCAGTTCCCGCAAACTCCATGAGATATGCCTTAATAAAACCATCAATCTTTCCATCCATAACTGCATTAACATCAGACGTCTGATAATTTGTACGATGGTCTTTTACACGACGGTCATCAAAAACATAACTGCGGATTTGTGAACCCCATTCAATCTTTTTCTTTCCGGCTTCTATTTTAGCTTGTTCCGCCATACGATGTTGCAACTCTTTATCATACAAGATTGAACGCAACTGGCGCATTGCATTTTCGCGATTCTTTGGCTGATCGCGGGTTTCGGTGTTTTCAATAAGGATTTCCTCTTCCTCTCCCGTATACGGGTCTTTAAATTGGTAACGCAAACGTACGCCTGACTCCACTTTATTTACATTCTGTCCACCGGCACCTCCCGAGCGGAAAGTGTCCCAAGAAATGGCTGCCGCATCAATCTTTACTTCTATTGTATCATCTACCAACGGAGTAACAAACACAGAAGCGAAAGAAGTCATTCGTTTACCCTGCGCATTATAAGGAGAGACACGTACTAAACGATGCACACCGTTTTCGCTCTTCAAATAGCCATAGGCATAATCTCCCTCTACATTAATTGTTACGGTTTTTATGCCGGCTTCGTCGCCTTCCTGATAATTTGCTACTGATATTTTATATCCGTTAGTTTCTGCCCAACGCATATACATACGCATTAACATAGAAGCCCAATCCTGACTTTCTGTTCCACCAGCTCCCGAGTTGATTTTAAGCACACAGCTCATTTGATCAGCCTCATCACGGAGCATATTACGGAACTCTAAATCTTCAATCAACTGAATAGCTTTAGCGTAGAGTTGATCAACTTCTTCTTCTGTAAGAATTTCTTCTTTTACATAATCGTAAGCCAATTGCAATTCCTCGGCAGCACCTTGTACTTCGTTGTAAAGCTCAATCCACTTTTTCAACTCCTTTACTTTCTTCATCTGGATTTCTGCCTTCTTAGCATCTTCCCAGAATCCAGGATCTTGCGTACGTAATTCTTCCTCTTCTAACTGGATGGTTTTACCATCTATGTCAAAGATACCCCCTCAGCGCTTTCTCGCGCTCCAACACATCATGTAGTTGGTCTAACGTTATCATATATATTTCTTTTTTTGTTCGACACAAAGATACACATTAAGTCATCACCTGTCAACTACTCTTCATACATAGCTTCTATCTGTTCGGCATATTTCTGAGCAACAACAGGACGCCGTAATTTAAGTGTATCCGTCAATTCACGACCTTCCATAGTAAAAGGCCCGGGCAATAGAGTAAAACGTTTGATACGTTCATAAGATGCCAGATTCTTTTGATGTTCTTCTATACGAGATTCTATTAAACGAATAATTTCCTTGTTCTTCAATAATTCTTCCCGGCTTTCTATTTTTAATCCTTTTTGTTCTGCATACTGTTCTAATAACGGATAAACCGGAACAATAAGAGCGCTGACAAATTTTCGTTGGTCACCAATAACGGCAATCTGCTCAATATATTTATCACTACTCATCAAACCTTCTATAGCCTGAGGAGCAATATATTTTCCATTCGAAGTCTTATATAAATCCTTTATACGCTCCGTAAAGAAAAGCACATCCCCCTCCAACCGTCCGGCATCTCCTGTACGGAAAAAGCCATCTTCTGTAAATGATTTTTTATTTTCTTCCGGCTTCTTGTAATACCCGGAAGTAACTGTTTTGCCCTTTACTAAAATCTCATTATTTGACTCGTCAATCTTTACCTGTACATCTGGCATAATTTTCCCAATGGAGCCAAAAACAAACCCTTTTTCGGGATAAAAACAGACTGTTGCAGTCGTTTCACTCAAACCATATCCGTAACGGATAGGTATATTAACCGACTGGAGAAATTCATTTACCGTATCAGACAAAGGCGCGCCTGCAACAGGAAAGAATCGCCCGCGTTCAATGCCAAGTACTTTCTTTAACAAAGAAAATACAGTCTTATCATAAAAAGCAAATTTGGCTTTAAGTGCACAAGGAGCTTTCAGCCCTTTATTCTTATATTCCAGATTATATAAACGTCCCGTCTCAATAGCGTCCAAAAATATTTTCTTTACAAAAGGCGATGACGAATTAATCTTTTCCTGAACACCCATATAAACCTTTTCCCAAAATCGAGGAACATTGCACATCAGGGTAGGACGGATTTCCGGCAGTGTCTTTTGAATCATTTTCGGATCCCGGTTGATTGCAATTTTCACCCCTTTATGCAAACAATAGCATGTCCATGCTTTCTCAAATATATGAGTAAGAGGCAAAAAACACATAGAAGTATCCTTATCCGTAACCATTGGTATACGAATATCATGTATACGCATAGCTTCCAAAAAATTCGAATGGTGAAGCATCACGCCTTTCGATTCGCCAGTTGTTCCGGAAGTATAAATAATAGTAGCCAAATCTTCAGGAGAAGCTTCGTTCATACGGATTTTCACCGTCGATGCAGCATGCGTATTATCACCTAAACATATAAAGTCGTCAAAATAAACAGATGTTTTATCTTCCGGATTCAATTTAACAGAAGAATCGAAAATAATAAGACGCTTCAAAACAGATGATTCTTTCTGAACCTTAAATGCGTTATTATACTGCAACTGTTCACCTACAAACAAGGTATGAATATCGGCATCATTAATAATATATTCTATTTGAGCCGGCGAATTCGTTGCGTACATAGGAACAGCAACAGCTCTATTTGCATATGCGGCAAAATCAGTATAAAGACATTGAGGCATATTTTGAGAATAAACGCCAATATTTTCTTGAATTCCTATTCCAAACTCAGCCATTGCTTCAGCCGTAAGCATGACTTTATCGGCAAATTCTCTCCATGAGATCTTCAACCATTTCCCACTCGCGTCATCTCTGTATTTCAGAGCTGTACGCGAGCCATACTTATCCGCCTGTCGTTGTATTAACTCGGCATAATGATAATAAATCATAATTCTCTATTTTGAATTGATAATACAAAAGTAAACTTTATATTCTAACAGACATAGCTTTACTCCTTTTTTTACACATTTCCGCGAATAGTGTGCAATTACAATAACAAATTTAAGAACATTACTAATGAACAAAAAGTCTGCACCTCTTGTTAAAAAAGAATAAAACATAGTAGTATGTATAGCATAGTACACAGGCATTACATATATTTGTATCAAAATCAATTAACAATGAATGCAGAGAACGTAAAATCACAAATGAGAAAAGGAACACTCGAATATTGCATTCTGCTCCTACTCAAAAAAGAACCAGCTTACACCTCTGACATAATCCAGAAGTTACAAGAAGCTAAACTGATTGTTGTAGAAGGTACATTATATCCTCTTTTAACTCGTTTAAAAAACAGTGAACTTTTAAGTTACCAGTGGATAGAATCTACTCAAGGGCCTCCACGCAAGTATTACCAATTGACAGAAAAAGGCATTGATTTTCTAGGAGAATTGGAGACTTCCTGGCAGGAATTAAATGATACAATAAACCACATCAGAAACAATTAAATATAAGAACAATGAAGAAGACACTTACTGTCAATTTAGGAGGAACTGTTTTCCATATTGATGAAGACGCCTATCAATTATTAGATAAATATTTGTCAAATCTCCGTATCCACTTTAAAGAAGAAGAAGGTTCGGATGAAATTATGGGAGACTTTGAATTGCGTATTTCCGAATTGCTAAACGAGAGAGTCCGGCTAGGTTATAATGTAATTACTATCGAAAATGTAGAAGAGGTAATTAAGCGAATGGGGAAACCGGAGGAAATCTTCGATGAAGAAAAAGAAAGCAGTCAGCATAAAGAAGAACAAAAGGCTCATTCTTTTCAAGAGAATCAAACTTATACAGGAAAGAAAAGGCTGATGCGTGACCCGGACAATCGCGTATTAGGTGGTGTTGCCGGAGGTATTGCTGCCTATTTAGGGTGGGATGTAACAGCAGTCCGTCTAGTTATGATTATACTTTTATTGATACCATATGCACCTATCGTACTTATATACATTATCCTTTGGGTTGTCATGCCCGTTGCGCGCACGGCTGCTGACAAACTTATTATGCGCGGGGAGAATGTAACGCTAGAAAACATTGGTAAAACAGTTACTGACGGTTTTGAGAAAGTAAGTAACAATGTAAATGATTACATCAGCTCAGAAAAGCCTCGTAATTTTTTTCAAAAATTGGCAGATACTTTTGTTCTGATAATCGGATTTATACTAAAGTTCCTTGCCATTTTAATAGGGATCATTTTATTACCTGCGCTATTACTCATAATATTCATTTTATTTATAGTAACGATAGCCCTAACGGCCGGCGGGGCAGGTGTTTTATATGAGCTATCTCCATTTGGTATGGATCTATCCAGCGGATTCCCTATTCCAATGGTAATTATAGGTTGTCTTGGAACGATCTTATTGATAGGTATTCCTGTATTCTCTTTGATTTATGCAATCTGCGGACAATTATTTAAAGCGAAGCCACTACCTGCTCCGGCCAAATGGGTTCTATTATTATTATGGATCATAGCATTAGTAATATGTATTATATATTCCTATCAAACAGGGATGTTATTGGATTGGAATAACTATTGGATAGGTCATCATCACTGGAATTCATTCTAATCATAGAAAGACAATACATTGTTTATTTTTATTGTGTGTGTTAAAAAAAGAAGGCCGCTCTGTCTCAGAGGGGCCTTTCTTCTAAGGTTAACAAATTTATGAGTAAAAACCACTAATGAATCAAATTTTGCTTCACTTATTTGTAAATTTTCATTTACTCACGCTTACAAAATATTGATTTACAAATATAGACATTGTTATTGAAAATAGACAAATTATTGCCTAGTTATTTGTATTCATTTCTAATTTTAGCTGCTATTTCAGCTAATTCAGCTTGTGTTATTTCTAACTTTTTAGTTCCAAAATACATATCGGATTCCTTCGTAATAGGAATCAAATGGATATGCGCGTGAGGCACTTCCAATCCCATTACAGCCAAACCTATACGTTTACAGGGGATTGAAGCCTCCTGTGCCCGGGCAACCCGCTTGGCAAAAGCCATCATACGTCCCAACATCGGGTCATCAATATCAAAAATATAATCCACTTCTTTTTTGGGAATAACTAACGTATGTCCCAAAGCAACAGGATTAATATCGAGGAAAGCAAAGAATTCTTCGTTTTCCGCAATTTTATGACAAGGTATTTCGCCTGCCACTATTCTACTAAATATTGTTGCCATTTTTATTTTACATTTAAAGCGATATTTCCAAAATCTCAAAGCTCATCAAACCGGACGGAACCTTAATTTCTACAACATCTCCTACTTTTTTGCCAAGCAATCCTTTGGCAATAGGCGTGCTGATAGCAATTTTATTTTCCCTCAGGTTCGCCTCAGTATCCGACACTAAAGTATAGGTCATTACAGCATTATTCTTTGTGTTTTTAATCTTTACTTTATTCAATATCTGAACCTCTTCTGTTTGCACACGGGATTCGTCTATTAAACGGGCATTAGCAATTAAGGCCTTCAACTGAGCCAACTTAGCTTCCATAATACCCTGAGCCTCCTTTGCAGCATCATACTCAGCGTTTTCCGACAAGTCTCCTTTGTCTCTTGCTTCAGCAATTTGAGCAGAAATCTCAGGACGCTTTACTGTTTCAAGATAGCTAATCTCTGCTAAAATTTTATTATAACCATCTTCTGTCATATAACTAACAGCCATATAAAGTCCTCCTTTATTTTTGATTTTAACATTACTAATTACTAACAACAAAAAAAGAATCCCGACCAGTACCTGGCCGGAACTCCTTCTTTAATTTTTTTATTTCAGACTTTGCAAATGTATGTCATCTTCACGAGATGCACAAATTCACAAAAGTGCTTTACAACATATCTAACTGATTAATAGCATAAAATCTTATAATACAGATTTCACATCAGATTCTAATTTCTTTATATCATCTACACGTTTCACCAAATTACCCTTACGATCCAATATGAATAAAGTAGGTAATTGTTTTACGTTATACAAACCGGCTATTTGAGAATATACGGATTGCGGGTCACGAACACAAACCCAAGGTAAATTAGACGCACCATTTCTCCAAAAATGCGAATCACTATCCAATGATATTTGATAAATCTCTAATCCTTTACTATGATACTTTGTATACAAATCGCCAAACTCCATATTTAACGCTGGTGACCATTCGGTTTGAAACGCCGTAAAATTAATCAGAACAGGCCTGTCTTTTGCCACTTCCGAAAGTTTAATCACATTGCCATGTATGTCCGGCAAAGCAATATCCAGAAAACTTATCTCTTCGGTATTAATATCATCAAGGACTACAGGACGTTGCGCACGTATTACCTTCATTGACTGCAGAGCCAAATTATGAAGATGCTTTGAACGTGAACTTTCCGGATAGTAATGATCAAAACTTGTTGCGACAGCACCGTAAGCTTTTGAATCTTGCTTATCATACAAATCAAAAAACAATAAACCGTCTATTTGTTGAAATAATGCAAAATAGGCAGCAGTAGACATAGGTGCTGAATAAATATACTTCAAAGCAACATCTTTATAAGCATTTGCTACAGCTAAAACTTTATTACGGTAGGCTGTATCTGCTATCTGTTTTGCTTCATATTCTTTACGCAGGCGGACAATTGCCTGATTAGCATCCAACTGTGCCAAAGTAATTGCTTTAATCGCCTTACAATTCTCGGACCCTTCCACCGTATATGAAGTGGCAAAAGTTCCCGCATCAGCTACAAACGAAATAGTTTCCGTTGAATCGACTGAGAAGTTTATCAACTGATTATTCAATCTCAACTGATAAAAATCAGGATACGCCGGCCGTGGTTTCGTAAACTTAAATTTACCTGAAGCAGTCAGCTTTACAGAGTCCATCAAGGTTACAGCCGATACGCCAACATTTTCCAAATACATTACCTGACCGTCAGCGCCTGACACCACACCTTTTACTGTAAATTCCGATTTACCACAAGAGGTAAATAAGAACAACATCACACAGAATATAACCGAAAATTGAGCAGATATTTGTTTCATTCTTTTTATGGTTCGTTACGTTTGCGTTGCAAATATACATTATTTTACAATTGTGACACTATTATTATCCAATTCTTCATAGGTTTTTTATAAAAAAGTACTTCCAACACGTTATTTATTTTCATTTTCATGTATTTACACTCAAACTTTCATTACATTTGCAGCAATTTTTTACAGATAGAAAAATAAGAAAAAAGATTATGCTTAATCCAATTAACAAGACGATCGAATTGAGTGATGGAAGAACCATTACCATCGAAACCGGGAAATTGGCAAAACAAGCAGACGGTGCTGTGACTGTTCGTATGAACAACACGGTATTGTTGGCTACTGTATGTGCCGCAAAAGATGCAAATCCCGGTGTTGACTTTATGCCGTTGCAAGTTGAATACAAAGAAAAATACTCCGCGTTTGGACGTTTCCCCGGAGGTTTTACAAAAAGAGAAGGCAAGGCTTCTGATTACGAAGTCCTTACATCACGTTTGGTAGACCGTGCATTACGCCCGCTTTTCCCGGACAATTATCATGCTGAAGTATATGTAAACATCATATTATTCTCTGCAGACGGTGAAGATATGCCGGATGCTTTGGCAGGTTTGGCTGCTTCCGCAGCATTGGCTGTTTCCGACGTTCCTTTCAACGGACCGATTTCAGAAGTTCGTGTTGCCCGTGTAGATGGTCAGTTTGTAATTAACCCGACATTCTCGCAACTTGAAAAAGCGGACATCGACATTATGGTTGGCGCTACTTTGGATAATATTATGATGGTAGAAGGAGAAATGAACGAAGTTCAGGAATCTGAAATGCTGGAAGCTATCAAAGTTGCCCATGAAGCTATCAAAGTTCAATGTCAGGCGCAGCTTGAATTATCTGAAGCTTGCGGTAAGTTGACTAAACGTGAATATTCCCACGAAATAAATGATGATGATCTACGGAAAGACGTACACGACAAGTGTTATGCCAAAGCATATGCCGTAGCCACTTCGGGAACAGACAAACACCAACGCGCAGAAGCATTCGAAGCTGTGGTTGAAGAATACAAGTCGTTGTTCTCGGAAGAAGAGCTGACAGATGAAAAGCTTGAAATGATTGGCCGTTATTACCATGATGTAGAAAAAGAAGCTATGCGCCGTGCTATCCTTGACGAAGGAAAGCGTCTGGACGGTCGTAAAACAACAGACATTCGTCCTATCTGGATTGAAACGGATTGTCTGCCCGGCCCTCACGGATCAGCCGTTTTTACACGTGGTGAAACACAATCTCTTTCAACTGTTACACTAGGAACAAAATCAGACGAGAAATTGGTGGATGATGTTCTGAATCGCAGTAAAGAACGCTTTTTACTTCATTATAACTTCCCTCCTTTCTCAACAGGAGAAGCCAAGGCATCCCGTGGCGTAGGTCGTCGTGAAATCGGTCATGGACATTTAGCCTGGCGCGCTTTAAAAAGCATGATCCCTGAAAACTATCCTTACGTAGTACGTGTAATCTCCGATATTTTGGAATCAAACGGTTCTTCGTCCATGGCCACAGTTTGTGCCGGCACATTAGCACTGAGAGATGCTGGTGTTCCTATGAAGAAACCTGTATCAGGTATAGCAATGGGATTGATTTCCGAGAATAAAGGAAAAAATTACGCGATCCTGTCCGATATCTTAGGTGACGAAGATCATTTAGGAGATATGGACTTCAAAGTTACCGGAACAAAAGACGGTATCACCGCTACCCAGATGGATATCAAAGTAGACGGTTTATCATATGAAATCCTAGAGAACGCATTGGCTCAGGCTAAAGAAGGCCGTATGCACATATTGGGTAAAATATTGGAAGCTCAACCGGAAGTTCGCGAAGAACTGAAGCCGCATGCACCACGTATTGAAACAATGACAATCGGTAAAGAATTTATTGGTGCGGTAATAGGCCCGGGTGGTAAAATTATCCAAGGTATTCAAGAAAAAACAGGTGCTGTCATTACTATTGAAGAAGAAGACGGAGTTGGTAAAATTGAAATATCAGGAACCAATAAAGCAACCATTGATGCAGCGATTAAAGCAGTCAAAGGTATTGTAGCCGTACCTGAAATAGGTGAAGTATACGAAGGTAAGATTTCTTCCATCATGCCTTATGGCGCATTCGTTGAATTCATGCCAGGCAAAGACGGTCTGCTTCATATCTCCGAAATAGATTGGAAGCGTTTAGATAGCGTAGAACAAACAGGATTAAAAGAAGGCGACACCATCTCTGTTAAATTGGTTGACATCGATGCGAAAACAGGCAAGTTCAAATTGTCTCATAAAGTACTTCTACCTAAACCGGAAGGTTACGAAGAACGTCCTCCCAGAACAGACAGAGGTCCAAGACCTGAACGTAATGGCAATGGAAATGGAGGAAACCGTGGTCCACGCCGTGAATACAAAGACTAAGAAATAGATTCTTATACTTTCTAAATAGAAGCCTGCTCTTTCATTGGAGCAGGCTTTTTTTATTCAAGTCCGGTCAATCGTATTTTATTACCGGTTTATACAAATAGTACTATTTAGGGAAAAAGACGAATCATCCCGATGATTTCATAAAATGATCCCGATGATTTATAAAAAACATCGGGATGAAAAAAAAGCGATACCCGGTAAAACCAAGTATCGCTTTTCATAATTACTATGCAGTAAAATTCTCAGAATTTATTTACAACAACGGGGTTTAATTTGTTTGAAGAAATCGTTCCCTTTATTATCCACAAGGATAAAAGCAGGAAAATCTTCTACCTCAATCTTCCAGATAGCTTCCATTCCTAATTCAGGATATTCTACACATTCAATGCTCTTAATGTTATTCTGAGCAAGTATAGCGGCAGGACCACCGATTGAACCCAGATAGAAACCGCCATGTTTTTTGCAAGCATCCGTTACCTGTTGGCTACGGTTACCCTTTGCCAGCATAATCATACTGCCACCATGACTCTGAAACAGGTCTACATACGGGTCCATACGACCGGCAGTTGTAGGGCCCATTGAACCACATGCCATACCGGTCGGGGTTTTAGCCGGACCGGCATAATAGATCGGATGGTCCTTAATATATTGAGGCAGATCCTCACCCCGGTCCAAACGTTCTTTCAGTTTAGCATGGGCAATATCACGGCCAACAATAATAGTACCATTCAAAGATAAACGGGTTGCTACCGGATATTTATCCAATTCTTTCAATATGTCGGCCATTGGCTGATTCAGATTAATCTTAACAGCGTCACCCTCTCCCGCTTGACGTAATTCCGCAGGAATTAATTCACCCGGATTGCTGTCCAACTTTTCAATCCAGATACCTTCTTTATTAATTTTACATTTGATGTTACGATCGGCGGAGCAACTAACCCCCAAACCTACCGGACATGAAGCTCCGTGACGAGGCAGACGGATAATACGAACATCATGTGCCAAATATTTTCCTCCAAACTGAGCGCCTAAGCCAATTTTATGAGCTTCTTCCAGCACCTGTTTTTCCAATTCTACATCACGAAAAGCACGTCCGAATTCATTCCCACTCGTCGGTAAATTATCATAGAAATGAGTTGAAGCCAATTTTACCGTCAACAAATTCTTTTCAGCGGAAGTGCCGCCTATCACAAATGCAATATGATACGGAGGACAAGCCGCAGTACCCAGCGTTTTAATCTTCTCGATTAAAAACGGCACTAATGTTCCGGGATTCAGGATCGCTTTTGTTTCCTGATACAGATAAGTCTTGTTTGCAGAACCTCCACCTTTTGTTACGCATAGAAATTCATACTCCATGCCTTCTGTTGCTTCGATATCAATCTGTGCAGGCAGATTGCATTTTGTATTTACCTCATCATACATATTTAGAGGGGCATTCTGCGAATAGCGCAAATTCTCTTCCGTATATGTTTTATAAACACCCAGTGACAAGGCTTCTTCATCGCAATAGCCGGTCCATACCTGTTGGCCTTTTTCTCCATGAATAATAGCAGTACCCGTATCCTGGCAGAACGGAAGTACGCCTTTAGCAGACACTTCCGCATTACGCAAAAATGTCAATGCCACATACTTATCGTTGTCACTGGCTTCCGGGTCTTTCAATATCTTAGCAACTTGTTCGTTATGCGAACGGCGAAGCATGAAAGATACATCACGGAAAGCCGCATTTGCCATAGCAGTTAAGCCTTCTTTAGCTACTTTTAAAACAGGATGTCCTTCAAATTCCGAAACGGAAACATAATCTTTTGTAAGCAGATAATACTCTGTTGTATCCGGTCCCTTTTGGAACATCGGTTCATAATGAAACGGAGGTGTTGCCATAACGTTTATATTTTAATTTATAATATTGGTTTAGATTTAATACCATTTAAAATAGAGTGGCAAACTTAACGAAAAATCGCGAAATATGGCAGATGTTTAGCGTTTTAAAATCAGCATTTCAAGTTTATTTTAAATTCACTTCGTATATTTGAACATCTATAACACATAGATATATGAAAATATTAATTATAGAAGATGAGCCCTCATTACAAGAACTCATGTTCAAGACATTAGTAAAAGAAAAATACATAGTAGAAACAGCCAGTAATTACAAAGAAGCGTGTTTCAAAATTACAGACTACCAATATGACTGTATTTTACTGGATATTATGCTGCCGGATGGAAATGGTTTAAAACTACTGGAAGAACTGAAAAAACAGCATAGAAAAGAAAGTATCATTATCATCTCTGCCAAAGACTCCATAGAAGATAAAGTATATGGATTAGAACAAGGTGCTGATGATTATCTACCTAAACCTTTTCATCTGGCGGAATTAAATGCCCGTATAAAAAGTGTTATGCGCAGGAGATGGAGCAAAGATGGTGATACTTCTATTCGTTTCGGTAATATTCGGATTGAAACTGATAGTTTTCGCGTATTCATTGCCGATAAAGAAATCAGCCTGTTGAAAAAGGAATATGAAATACTTTTTTATTTCCTTAATCATCCCAATCACCTCATTGATAAAGCTGTATTAGCAGAAGCTGTATGGGGCGACCATATTGATCAATCGGATAATTTTTATTTCGTTTATGCACAAGTTAAAAATTTGCGTCAACAATTAAAGAAAGCTGGCGCCAGTGTAGAAATCCGTTCTGTTTATGGCTTCGGATACAAAATGGTCTCTTGCGAAAATTAATAAAAAAAATGAAACTAATATACCATGTACTCATCCGTCTCTCATTGGCTTTGCTGATAGTATTAACAGCATGGACTGTTTTTTTCTACTACACTATGATAGAAGAAATTAATGATGAGGTAGACGATGCTTTAGAAGATTATTCTGAAACAATTATTATCCGTTCTCTCGCTGGACGGGAATTACCCTCTACCGGCGACGGCACAAACAATAGTTTTCAAATTAATGAAATCAGTCCGGAAGAAGCTAAAATGTATCCTCCCATTAAATATTATGATGCCGATATTTACATTAAAGAAAAAGAAGAAACAGAGCCTGCACGTATATTACGTACTGTCTTTACAAACAATGACGGACGTTATTTTTTACTTGAAGTATCAACCCCCTCTTTTGAGAAAGAAGACTTGCGTGAAGCTATTACAAATTGGATCATATTCCTTTATATAGTTTTATTAATTACCTTATTACTTGTTTGTATATGGATCTTTTACCGTAGTCTGACTCCTTTATATTCCTTATTGAATTGGTTGGACAATTACCAGCCCGGCAAACAACATACGCTAATAGAAAACAAAACGAATATCCGCGAATTCCGTAAATTAAACGATGCGGCTCGACAAGCAGTAGAACGCTCCGAACAATTATTCAACCAGCAGAAACAATTTATCGGAAATGCTTCGCATGAATTACAAACACCTTTGGCTGTATGCAATAATCGTATTGAGTGGCTGTTAGATAATACAGAATTGACAGAAGAACAAATGAAAGAGTTATTTAAAACAAAACATACTTTAAATTATATCGTT
This sequence comes from Parabacteroides bouchesdurhonensis, assembly GCF_900186615.1. Taxonomy (GTDB): domain Bacteria; phylum Bacteroidota; class Bacteroidia; order Bacteroidales; family Tannerellaceae; genus Parabacteroides; species Parabacteroides bouchesdurhonensis. The sequence goes on along the minus strand of NZ_LT896588.1, from coordinate 1,507,455 downwards.
CGCCTCAACAGGTCATTATTATTTCTATCAAAGATAGACAACGGTCAGTTTTCTGAAATTCAATCTATTAATATAAACGATATAATAATCCATTTGCTTGAAGATTATAAAGAAATATTCGGGCACTATGAATTAGCTGTTTCTTTGGAGATAAAAGGTCTTTTATTTATCAACATGAATGAAGCTTTAGCAGAAGCCCTGGTTTCCAATCTTCTCAAAAACGCATTTGTCCACAACATAGAAAAAGGGTTTGTGCAAGTTATTGTTAATGAGCACGAACTTATAATTACGAATAGTGGGCTTTCCTCCTCTTTAGATAGTGAACATATCTTTAAACGTTTTTATCATGGAAACCGTAAAAAAGAATCTACAGGTCTTGGTTTAGCCATTGTTGATGCGATATGCAGGCAATACCATTTGCAAATATTCTACCAATATATGGAAGAAAAACATTGCTTCGGAATACAAAAATAGAGGCAAGAATAACTTGCCTCCATAATATTCCAAAAGACTTTTATAAAATCACACCTGTAGCATCTATACGTATTTTCACTTCATTTTTACCGGATTCCAGTTCCACTAAATACCATTCGCCGGAAGATGTTTGAATAAAATCGACATCATCAATTACATAAGCTGCATATTGAGAGTTCTTAATTGATTCAAGAACAGCAACCGGAAGCTGAGAAGAATGTAATTCAGTCTTGGTTTGCATCCATGTTCCTTCTATATTAAATGATAATTCACGATATACATTTCCATCAAGTATTTCAACCTCTGTCGTACCATTTTCTATATCAATATCGACTATGCGGGAATTAGGATATGTTTTATTGATATACTCCTCTATAATGCCGGACGGTTGGGAAGGGATAAAACCTTCATAATCGTCATCAGAATCTGTATCTGTAACAGACTTTATTAAAATACCGTCATGAGAATAATATAAATCCATTTCATCCTGACCTTGTTCTATTTCTACAACATAAACAGTCTCCATTTCTTTACGCTCAATCATATCCACATCATCAATTTTCCAAGATTGATACTCACTTTGACGGAATGCGCTCTTTACAGCATCCGGAAGCAGATCAAAAGGAATATCCGTTTCCGTCATATACCAATCTCCTGCATTATCAAACCAGGCAGATATATCTTTACCTTCTTGTTTAAAATCAGCAACCCGATACGAATTACGTACTTCCCATTCTACCTGTTGAGCTGATGGATACTTGATTATAAATGCCGCACGCGTAGCTTCACTTACATTACCTAACCCATTGTCATCATTTTCATCACAGCTTTGAAGGAAAGTAACAGCCAAAGCTATTAAAAGAATTATTTTTTTCATTTTTCTTGTTTTTATTAATTGTCAATATTAATCAAATTGAACTTCTTGTCAAATTTAAGCTCTATCCCATTAGTAAGTTTCGCTTCATAATCGCGACTGTCTTTCTCTATTTTTACAATTTTATATTCCGGGTAATTTGCCTTTACATACCGTAAAATAGCAGCAGGAATAACGCTCTCCGGAACTGCAGAGTACTTACAATCTATTTCTTTCCAGTCTCCATTTTTATAAAATTCTAATTTTATGCTACTCGTAAAGATAACCTCATACTTTTTATTAAATAAGTCAGACTCCATTTTACAAAGTGCAACCTTTTCCTGGGGAAAATATTTCTGCACATACTCCTGAGCCGAGGCAGGCAATTGATTAAACCGTATCGGACGGTCATCATCGGCACATGCTACTGCAGATATCACAAATAAGCACACAAATAAGGCTAAAATTTTTTTCATCTTACTTTCTTTCATTGTTAAACTTATAATCATTTATTTTTTGATATGACAAAAATAGAATAGGATTTTAAAATGAATTTGAAATATCGATAGTAATGCAACTTTTCTTTATATTTGCCCGACTTATGAAGAAAAAACTACACATATTATACATTTGCCTGCTGTTCATCCACAGCAATTACATGCAAGCCCAGATATCACACGGGGGAAAACCGTTACCGTGGAATGCCGTATCAGATGTACAATCGAGAAGTGCGGGAAATGACCTGTTTATAGAAATGCCGGCATTCGACGTAGAAGAAGAATTACGAATCGACTCATTAAATGAAAGTGATTTACGCGGTGGGTATCGTTTTGCCTATAAATTCATAACGGATTATAGCAGGAATAACTCCGGTATAAACTTTTCCTTACCCGATGGCACGCGAGTATGGAGGTTAGGCATTCGTTCAAAAGAGGCTTTATCTATTAATGTATTATTTACCAAATATAAAATTCCCGAAGGCGCCCAAATATTCCTCTATAGTCCGGACAGAAGTCATATATTGGGAGCTTTTAATCATTTAAATAATTCCGAATCAGGCATCTTGCCTGTTGCTCCGGTACAAGGTGACGAACTGATTATTGAATATCAGGAACCGGCAAAAGCCGCCTTCCGGGGAGAATTGACCGTAGGTGAAGTTAACCATGCTTATCGGGATTTAAAAGGAGACGAACCTAGACTAAACTCGGATTATAAAGGGATTTCCGCTCTATCTTGTTATGTGTCTGAAGGAAGTCCTTATGAACCGTTAGGCAGAAGTGTTGTCATGATGTTAATTGATGGCACAATCGCTTGTACAGGAACAATGATTAATAACACGGAAAATGATGGGAAGCCATACCTGTTGACCGCGTCACATTGTCTGAACAAAAGCTTTACGGTCAGTAATCCGGATTATCAGCAAGTGGCGGGCCGCATCGTTTTCTTTTTCAATTATGACAGTCCTACCTGCAATACACTCATGAGAGGAACTGAGGAAATGTCTGTTGCCTCTGCCAAGAATATTGCCATAAACGAACAGACAGATTTGGCATTACTTGAATTATTGCAACGTCCGCCCGTTTATTATCAACCTTATTACGCCGGATGGAATGCCACGCTAACAAGCAATCTGCCTTATGCCGGTATTCATCATCCCGGAGGTACCGTAAAACGGATAAGCTGGTCCGAAAGTAACATAGAACAGGCAACATTTAACACAATCGGAACACATTTCAACGACAATAGCCATTGGTGGGTAAAAAAGTGGTCTGACGGCTATACGACTAAAGGTTCGTCCGGGTCTGCCCTGTTCGACTCAAACGGATATGTCATCGGAGCTTTATCCGGTGGTAGATCCAACCCGGAAGAGCCATTCAATGATTTCTATTACGCACTTAGCCAAACCTGGACAATTTCAAAAGAAACGGATAAACAATTAAAATGCTGGCTGGACCCATCCAATACGAATGAGCTTTTATGTGAAGGGCTCGATCCCTATGGGCAAAACCACTGCTTGAAACTAAGTAACGTAGAAGCTACCGGACTACAAGAATCTATCGAGAAGACTCCAATCTCGGCCACCAACACCGAGCCTCTTTTTGGAAACAACTCATTAGGAATAACCGAATACGCAGAAGCCTATAACGTAACAGGAAAAGCACTCGTTTACGGAGTCTATTTCACAACTCCGTCTATCACGGGAAACTATAAAGAACTGAATGTAGAAGTTACCGTTTATAACGGCACAAACAAACCTCAGACACTCTTACATACGGAAATGTTCCGTCCTTCCTATCAAAATCTGAATACGGCTAACGGTTCATTTCAGGAAACCGAAAAACCATTAAACCGGGCTCAAGAAACTTATATTCATTTTTCCGAACCTGTAACAGTTGAAGGAACATTTTATATAGGTTACAAAATAACAGCTCCCGAAGGAACAACATTCGCAGTCTATAATCTTCCTAAAGGAAAAACCACAAAAAATACGGCATGGATAAACTATAATAACAAATGGATAGAAGCAACTGCTTATCCACAAAACCCGTTTAGTACGTCATTATATATCGACCCGGTCCTGCAATATGAAAAAATTGTGTCAAATGAAAAAATAAAAGAAAAAAATCCGGTACATATATATGTGGAAGCCGAAAATAAAACAATACGCGTGTTATTACCTCCCAATATAGAAACAGCCGACTTCTCCCTGTTATCCACGGATGGAAAAGTCCTGCAATATTCCCGTATTCAAAATAATCAGAGCAGTATACCTGTATCAATAAACGGGCAAGGTGTTTACTTGGTGAAAATACTATATAATAACAAATGTTATATTCAAAAGATAATATTTTAATCAAAAATATACAATAAAAAAATAAAGACTGAACCCATTATAGAGGTAACAAAGGAATAATATATCCATATTTTTACATAATAAGATTTTCCTAAATAGGCGAAAAGCACCTATTTAAATTGGATGAGCCCATTTTATTATGTAAAACGGCACGTATATTCATTAATAAGTATTAATTAGAAAGATTTTATCCGATCTTTGCTATTCATAACAAAAAAATGCTTTAGTTTTGCATATTGATGGCTAAGGGATAATTGGAAGTGAATATATAAACATAGTAACATTTTAAACTTACATCAAATTATGAACAAAAAGTTTTTATTGCCATTTTTCGTATTGGCAGCAATTTTAACCTTTTCTTCTTGTTCTAACAAGTTGAAACCGTTAGCAGAACAGTATATTAAAGCTGAACCGCAGCCGCTAGAGGCTATCGGAGGCAAAGTACCTGTAACGATCAATGCTACTTTCCCTGCAAAATGGTTCAACAAGAAAGCTGTAGTAACAGTTACTCCGGTACTTCGTTATGAAGGTGGAGAAGCTTGGGGAACTTCTTATACTTACCAAGGTGAAAAGGTAAAAGGTAACAATCAGGTTATCCCTCAGAAAGAAGGTGCAAACGTAACAATGAAATCAGCTTTCACTTACAAACCTGAAATGAAAAAATCTGAGCTGTATCTTACTTTCGATGCAAAAATCAAAAACAAAACAGTTAAATTGCCGGATGTAAAGATTGGCGAAGGTGTTATCGCTACTTCTGAATTGGCTGACGCTGCAACAGCTAACGCTGCTATCGCTGCTGATAAGTTCCAACGCATTATCAAAGAAGCTCATGATGCTAATATCATGTTCTTGATCCAGCAGGCTGAACTTCGTTCAAAAGAATTGAAGAAAAACGAAATCAAAGACTGGAAAGATCTTGTTAAGAATGCAGACGAAGCTCCTAATCAGAACGTTGCTATCGAAATCTCTGCTTATGCATCTCCTGATGGTGGTGTTAAGTTGAACACTGGCTTAGCTGAAAGACGTGAAGGTAACACGAATAAATATCTTGCTAAAGAATTAAAGAAAATGAAGGTTGACGCTCCGGTTGATGCTCGTTACACAGCTCAGGACTGGGAAGGCTTCCAGGAATTAGTATCTAAATCTAACATCCAAGATAAAGACTTAGTTCTTCGTGTTCTTTCTATGTACAAAGATCCTGAACAACGCGAACAGGAAATCAAGAACATTTCTTCTGTATTCAGTGTATTGGCTGAAGAAATCTTACCTCAATTGCGTCGTTCTCGTTTGACTGCAAACATTGAAATCATTGGCAAGTCTGACGATGAAATCAGCGCTTTGGCAAAAAGCAATCCTAGAGAATTGAACGTAGAAGAAATTCTATATGCTGCTACTTTGACTAACAATCCTGCAGAAAAAGCTACTATCTACAACAAGGCTGCAGAATTGTATCCTAACGATTACCGTACTTGGAACAATATCGGTATGATGGCATTCCGTGCTGGTGATCTAAACAAAGCAGAACAGATGTTCAACAAATCTAATTCTGTTAAGAGCAATAACGAAGCTAACATGAACTTAGGTTTGATCGCCTTAACAAAAGGTGACCAAGCTAAAGCACAACAATTGTTCGGCAACGCAGCTGGTGTTGCAGAATTAAGCGAAGCTCTGGGTGTTCTTTATCTTGAACAAGGAGAATGGGCTAAGGCTGCTAACTCTTTCGGTTCAGTGAAATCCAACAACGCTGCTTTGTCTCAGATATTAGTTAAAGACTACAGTAAGGCTTCTCAAACTTTGAATGCTGTTCCTAATCCGGATGCAACAACTTCTTATTTGAAAGCAATCGTTGCAGCTCGTACAAACGACGCTAACGGCGTTATCAGCAATTTGAAAGCTGCTATTGCTGCCGATAAAGCTATGGCTAAAGAAGCTGCTATTGATCTGGAATTTGCAAAATATGCAACTAACAGTGATTTTGCTGCATTGGTTAAATAAGTAAATATTTTACTATCATAAAAAGCGGGTATCTCCGAGGGGATATCCGCTTTTTTATACTCAAAAGAAGAGACCGATTATTCATAAAAAATACAAAATTAATACGATCCTGTACGTATAAATACGTTTATCGGGGTCTTATTTCCGATAGACGTATTAATTACCGGAAAACATGAACTTATTAAGGAAAGCTATTACATTATTCATGCTGCTATCTTTATGCAGCATACAAACAATCAAGCCGGGTATAACAAAGCCAATTCGTGGAACATGGCTTAATCTGACCTATCAGGATGTACGCAATAAGTATATGAATCCGGCACACATAGACAACACGAATCCAGCTTTATGGAGACAAAAAGTAAAAGAATTATCGGGCATGGGAGTAAACTACCTGGTCATTATGGCAGTAGCCAATGAAGGAAAGGCTTTTTATCCATCCAACTTTATGCCGCCTGCCTATCCGGCAGACCGTGAAAGTCCGGTTGAGGCCATTATGAACGCAGCCGACGAAAATAATATGCAAGTCTTTATGAGTTGCGGTTGGGCACAAAATCAGGATGATGACTTACGCAAACCGGAAATACGCAGGAAACAAATCCAAATCATGGAAGAGATTGCCGGTAAATTCGGTAATCACAAATCCTTTTATGGATGGTATCTACCGGTAGAAGATGCCGTAAACCCCTATTTTCCAGAGCATGCGGTTGATGCCGTAAATACATTGACAGCCGAAGCACGCCGTTGTAAACCGGATGCAGTAGTAATGATTTCTCCCTATGGTATACGTTTGTCAAATGTGGATGATCCTAAGTTTGCAGAACAAATAGCCAAAGTGAAAGTAGACATTATTGCATTCCAGGATGAAATAGGTTGCGTGCCTGAAACATTACCACTGCCTCTTATGAAGGAAAACTTCCGTAAACTTTGCGATATTCACAAAAAAACAGGTATTCGTTTCTGGGCAAACAACGAATCATTTACGTGGGAGAAAGGAACAAATTCCAGAGAATCAGCTCTAATTCCGGCAGCATTTCCCCGCTTCCTCTCACAAATGACAGGGGTAACTAAAGCCGGAGCAGAAGAAATCCTCAGCTTTGCCATGTATGGTATTTATGACAAACCAAATTCAGAAATGCCTATCGGGCAACCTTGTTTATCGGCCAAAGCATACAAAGATTATATGGACTGGAAGGCAGGAAAAGGTCGCTGGCCTTTATTAGAAGCAACTTTTACAAATGACCTACCTCACGATGCTATCGGTAAACCTGTGGTTTTTGCAACCCCGCCTAATTCTAAATACAATAAGGGAAATCTAACAGATAAAAGATTAGGGGATGAAGATTTTAAGAATACCAACTGGTTAGGTTTTAAAGATAAAGACATGGAGACAACCCTTGACTTAGGGAAAATTACAGACATTAACACATTGGCAATTCGTTTCCTGAACTATTTGCCGAAATCCATTGCATTGCCTAATATGGTTGATTTTTATATATCCAACGATGGTATATCATATAAAAAGGCGAAAACCGTAGCTATGGAGACCAGCCCCAATAATCTCCATGATTGCTGGATTGATATTGCCGTAGCCGATGGATTAAACACCCAAGCCCGTTATATTAAGATCGTAGCTGAAAACCAAAAAGGCAACTGGCTGTTTACCGACGAAATAATGGTTAATCCTCAAAAATAAAAAAACCGTGATACTATTTAATCCAGTATCACGGTTTTTCTATATTTAAATAGTATTTCTTTTACCTTCCGGCACGTTTCCGTTCTGTTTCATCCAGAATGATTTTACGCATACGCATACTGTTCGGAGTAATTTCTACATACTCATCAGCTTTAATATACTCCAAAGCATCTTCCAGGCTAAACACTGTAGGAGGTGCTAAAGAAACTTTATCATCAGAACCGGAAGCACGCATATTCGTCAGTTTCTTCGATTTTGTAACGTTCACTACCAAATCATTCTCCTTCGTATGTTCGCCTACTACCTGCCCTGCATAGACTTCTTCACCGGGAGCGATAAAGAAACGTCCGCGAGATTGCAGGTTATTCAAAGCATAGGCGTAAGCCGTGCCTGTTTCCATAGCTATAATTGAGCCGTTGGTACGACGTTCTATCTCTCCTTTCCAAGGCTGATATTCCAAAAAGCGATGTGCCATAATAGCCTCACCGGCGGAAGCTGTAAGCACAGCATTATTTAGCCCTATTATACCACGTGATGGGATTGTAAATTCCAAATGCATCCGATCATTTTTACTCTCCATCATAGTCATCTCACCTTTACGTTTCGTTACCATATCGATGATACGGCTCGAGCAATCCTCCGGCAAGTTAACGGTAAGTTGTTCTACCGGCTCACATTTTTCACCATTAATCTCCTTAATGATAACCTGCGGCTGACCAACCTGTAATTCATAACCTTCACGACGCATTGTCTCTATTAATACAGACAAGTGAAGTACCCCACGTCCATATACCAGCCATGAATCGGCCGCATCGGTAGAAACGACCCTCAACGCAAGGTTCTTATCCAACTCCTTCTGTAAGCGTTCATAAATATGACGGGAAGTTACGAACTTACCATCTTTACCGAAGAACGGAGAATTATTAATGGTAAAGAGCATAGACATGGTCGGTTCGTCGATAGCGATAGTAGGCAGAGGCTCCGGCTCATTGATATCAGCAATTGTTTCTCCGATTTCAAATCCATCGATACCAACAACGGCACATATATCTCCGGAACGGACACTTTCCACTTTCGTACGTCCCAAACCTTCAAATACATCAATCTCTTTAATTCTAGACTTAACCATAGAACCGTCACGCTTGCACAACATAATATCTTGTCCTTCTCTTAATTCACCACGATGAACACGGCCTACAGCGATACGTCCTACATATTTTGAATAGTCCAAAGAAGTTATCAACATCTGAGATGTACCTTCCAGCACCTGAGGTTCCGGAATATGCTCTATAATGGCATCCAGTAAAGCAGTAATATCTTCAGCCGGTTTATTCCAGTCAGTAGACATCCAGCCTTGCTTGGCCGAACCGTAAATAGTTGGGAAATCCAACTGTTCTTCGGTTGCATCCAGACTAAACATTAAATCGAAAACCATTTCCTGTACTTCCGAAGGACGACAGTTCGGTTTATCTACCTTATTAATAACAACAATTGGTTTTAATCCAATTTGAATAGCTTTTTGCAGTACAAAACGCGTTTGAGGCATAGGACCTTCAAAAGCGTCGACTAGCAGCAAACAGCCGTCCGCCATGTTCAACACACGCTCTACTTCACCGCCGAAGTCCGCGTGTCCCGGAGTATCAATAATATTGATTTTATAATCCTTATAGTTGATAGATACATTTTTGGCAAGGATAGTAATACCTCGTTCACGTTCCAGGTCATTGTTGTCCAGGAACTGATCCGGCTCCGCCTGTCCCTCACGGAAAAGTTTACCGGCTAATAACATCTTATCCACGAGCGTTGTTTTGCCGTGGTCTACGTGCGCGATAATCGCGATGTTTCTGATCTTTTGCATTGAAGACTAATTTATTGGGCGCAAAAGTACAATATTTTTATGACATCTTGAAGACAATAAATACTCAAAATACAAAAAAGAGGAATAAAAGTATTGCAAATAGAAAAGTAATCTATACCTTTGCGTCCGCTTAGATAACATAGTATTAATTTATTAAAGTACAAAAGAATCATGTTTTTAGATTCAGTAAAGAAAAAAGAGATTTTTGAAAAGTATGGCAAATCTGCCGCAGACACAGGTTCTCCGGAAAGCCAGATCGCACTGTTTACAGTACGTATTTCACACTTGACAGAACACTTGAAAGTGAATCACAAAGATCACAGTTCTGAAAGAGCATTAAAGATGTTGGTAGGTAAACGTCGCCGTTTATTGGATTATCTGATCAAAACAGATATCGAAAGATATCGTACCATCATCAAGGAACTTGGTATCAGAAAGTAAGAAAGAAATAACTTTTTATGAAGTTTCGGAAAGGGTAGCCTTATTTGTAAGGCTATCCTTTTTCTTTTATATATTTATGGTAAAATAAAATATTAATGTAATTTTGCGTCGTTTGGTTACAAATATTAAACAGAATGAGGATTCTAACAAATAAATCATACTTATGGGAAACAACAAAGTGATCGGTGCTAAAATAAAAAGCATTCGGGAATCAAAACAGCTTACCATTCAGGAAGTAGCAGAACGCTCCGGATTGGGTATCGAACAAATTGAGCGTATAGAAACAAATGTAGACTTTCCGTCTTTGGCTCCGCTTATCAAGATCGCTCGTGTTCTTGGCGTACGTTTAGGAACTTTTCTTGACGACCAATCGGAGCTGGGTCCGGTTATTTGTCGTAAAAAGGATAGCAACGATACAAATAGCATAGGGTTTACCAACAACTCGTCGATGGAACGTAAGCACATGGAATATCATTCTCTGTCTCAAGATAAGTCAGGGCGTCACATGGAACCGTTCCTGATAGATATTGTTCCATCGGAAGAAGGAGTGGATTTTGTCCTTTCAACCCATGAAGGCGAAGAATTTATTTATGTGTTAGAGGGCGTTGTTGAAATCAATTACGGAAAAAACACATATGTACTTGAAGAAGGAGACAGCATTTATTATGATTCCATTGTTGCCCATCATGTACACGCCGGAACAGACAGCAAAGCAAGAATCATCGGAGTGGTATATACTCCTTATTAATCCGGATATTTATGGAATTACAGAATAAAACACTTGGCCAATGGCTCGAACATTGGGCAAAAGCAACCCCGGATAAAGAATATATTGTTTATTCCGACCGCGACCTGCGTTTTACATGGGGAGAATTCAATAAACGTGTGGATAACATGGCAAAAGGCATGCTCTCTATCGGAGTAAAGCATGGAACACATGTCGGTATCTGGGCAACAAACGTACCGGACTGGCTTACATTCCTGTACGCGGCCGCAAAAATCGGAGCTGTTGCTGTTACCGTTAACACCAACTATAAGCAAAACGAGCTGGAGTTTCTGGTAGAAAACGCCGATATCCATACAATGTGTATCACCGATGGTGTGTTCGACGGAAGTTATGTTGACATGATATACACGATGCTTCCTGAATTGAAAGAATCACAGCGCGGTTATCTGAAAAGCGCACGTTTCCCCAGACTGAAAAATGTAGTTTACATCGGTCAGGAAAAATACCGTGGTATGTATAATACTCCAGAACTGTTGCTTTTGGGAGAAAATATAAGTGACGACAAACTCGAAGCCGCCAAGTCTCTTGTTAACTGTCATGACGTGGTTAATATGCAATACACTTCCGGAACAACAGGATTCCCGAAAGGCGTTATGTTGACCCACTACAATATTGCGAACAATGGACTTCTGACAGGCGAACACATGAAATTTACCGCCGACGACAAGCTTTGCTGTTGTGTTCCTTTATTCCATTGCTTCGGAGTAGTCTTGGCCTCTATGAACGTGCTGACACATGGTTGTACACAAGTCATGGTTGAAAAGTTTGACCCGTTAGTCGTACTCGCCTCTATCCATAAAGAACGGTGCACGGCACTTTACGGCGTACCAACCATGTTTATTGCGGAATTAAACCACCCGATGTTCAACATGTTTGATCTCACCTCTCTGCGTACAGGTATTATGGCAGGTTCTCTTTGCCCCGTCGAACTGATGAGGCAAGTGGAAGAAAAGATGTTTATGCGTGTAACAAGTGTATATGGATTGACCGAAACCTCACCGGGTATGACCCATTCACGCATCGACGATCCGGCAGATGTGCGTTACAATACAGTAGGACACGAATATGAATTTACGGAAGTTCGTGTGATTGATCCTGAAACCGGTGAAGAATGTCCGGTAGGTGTACAAGGAGAAATGTGTAACCGCGGTTACAACAACATGAAAGGGTATTATAACAATCCGGCTGCCACTGCAGAAGTGATAGACAGAGACGGATTCCTGCATAGTGGTGACCTGGGAGTAAAAGATGAAAACGGCAATTACCGTATCACCGGCCGTATCAAAGATATGATTATTCGTGGTGGTGAGAACATTTATCCTCGTGAAATAGAAGAGTTTTTATATCATCTGGAAGGTGTAAAAGACGTACAAGTCGCGGCTGTTCCATCAAAGAAATACGGTGAAGAAGTGGGAGCTTTCATCATCCTACATGAAGGTGTAACCATAACGGAAGATGTAGTAAAAGATTTCTGTCGTGGCAAGATTGCCCGTCACAAAATACCGAAATACATATTCTTTGTAGAAACCTTCCCGATGACCGGAAGTGGCAAAATACAAAAATTCAAACTAAAAGATTTAGGTTTGGAATTACTGAAAAAGCAGGGAATAGAGCCGATATAAAACGATATTCCATACTTTGATAAAAAGGTCAGTCTGACAAGCAATGTCAGACTGACCTTTTTTTTGTAAAGCATAGTTCTCTAAGAACTACGGCTTTTATTATACCATACACATTGAAATTCCTATAATTCAAAAATCAAATCATATAAATTAGCATATAGAACAGCACCTTCTCCAATGTTTATGTAATGCCTATAAAAGCTTTTATTAGAATTTATTACTACTTTTGCAAGCAAACTAAGTACTTAGAGTACTAACAATTTAATCTATGGCAGATAAACAGCACAAAATACTTTCCATAATCATCCCTTCATACAATGAAGAGAGAACTATTCTGCAATTATTAGACAAGCTTCTTAAAATTCAACTTATAGAAAACATACATAAAGAAATCATCATTGTCGACGATGGCTCTAAAGATTCTACTAAAGAGTTAGTCGGTAATTATATATCAACTCATCCAACAGAAAACATACAGTTAATTCAGCATACAAAAAATCAAGGAAAAGGTATGGCTATACGTACAGGTATAACCAAAATTTCTGGTGATTTTGTTATCATCCAAGATGCTGATCTGGAATATGAACCGGAAGATTATAATTTACTTTTACCGGAGTTGCTGTATAATCAGGCAAAAGTAGTGTACGGTTCCCGTTTTTTAATGAAAGAAAATAAACACTCTTACCAGAGTTTTTATTTAGGAGGTTTGCTTGTTACCACTGTTACAAATTTATTATTTGCGCAACATTTAACAGACGAACCTACTTGTTACAAAGCTTTTAACAGTGAATTTCTAAAATCAATACCTTTAAAATGCACAGGCTTTGAATTTTGTCCGGAAGTAACAGCCAAAGTAGCAAAACGTGGCATTAAAATAAAAGAAATTCCGATCCATTACTATCCTCGTTCTGTTGATGAAGGAAAAAAAATCAGATGGACAGACGGAGTTGAAGCTATTTGGGTACTCATTAAATATCGTTTTACTAATTAACTTATTCCGCATGAAAAGTTTTAAAGATTTTATCCGTTATATCTCTCTTAAAGAGCAAAAGAAGGAAATCTGTATCTTATCTGCTTTTATATGTATTATTGGTATTCTATTTTATAATTTATATCCTTTTCCTTTCGTATTTCCCGATACCGGAGCTTACATACTATCTGCACAAAGCGGAGTATTAAATATATACCGTCCGATGGGATATTCCCATTATTTACAACTTCTACATAGCATAAGCAGTAGTATTACTTTTATATTTATCGGATCCTATACATTAAATGCATTAGCATCACTATTCTTTTTATATTCATTCAAATATCTTACCGGATTACAAAACAAATGGATATTTTATGGACTCTGTTTATTCATATTCTTGTCTCCAACCATTTTGTTCAGTACAAATTTCCTAATGAGCGACGGACTATTTAATACACTGACAATCTTGTTTATGGCTACAGCTTTATGGATGATTTACAGTTCAAACATATGGATAGTTATTATTCATTTATGCAGCCTTGCAATGTTATACAATGTCAGATATGCCGGTATGTTTTATATTCCCGTATCAATGGTTGTTCTATTCTTAGCTTATCAAAGAAGAACGGTACTGCTACGATTTATCATAGCTTGTATTCCCATTGTTCTATTACTCTTTTTACAGAGTTCAACAAGAAGTGAATACAAAAAGGTAACCGGAGTAAATACAACTTCAGGCTTTAGTGGTTGGCAACTTATGAACAATGCCTCCGTTCTCATTCCTGAAGCAAAACAACTACCCGTTAGCAAATTTAATACTGAATTAGAACAACTATACCATAGATATCTGGCAACCTGCCCCGACTCTATCTTCACGACTACAGCCGCTTTATCAACAGGGCTTATGTGGGATAAGACTTCTCCTTTCAAACAATTTGTTTATTATTATATGCAAATGACTAATCGCTCCTATCCTATAGCATGGGTAGAAACAGGCGAATTATATTCCAAATATGCAAAAAAAATTATATTTGCCTATCCTTTTGATTTTATCACCGATTTTATAATTCCATCATTAGTTAGTTTCTTTGAATTCAGGGAAATAGGAGAACATGGCGGTGAGTTCAAAAACGAACAAATGTATCAGGATTACTATGGGATTCAAATAGATTCATATAAGCATACCTGTAATTTATTTACTGATATAAATCCTTTACGGCATGTCTTACATTATATTTATTGGATAGCACTTACAGCCGCAGCTATTTACTTCTTAATAAGAACCCGCAAAAGCAGTTTTACCAATAAAGACTGGCAAGCATCAGCTCTTCTGCTTATATTTATTATCATTTATATCGGGATATCCGTCTTAGCTAGCCCCAACACTACATGGAGATATGCAATGCCTATCTATATCCCTTCTATTTTGTTTATCGGAAGCGTTTTAAAAGAGCTATTAATTCCAAAAATAAAATAATAGCACAATCAAAACCTGGTATAAACCTACGAATTAAGCTCATATCCTTTTGTTTTTTAGCTCATATTATAAAAATATGAGCTATATTTAGTATATTCGTGAGCTTAATAAAAGTATATGGAAAAAGAGAAAGATATTATTGACTTTATCAAAGCTCATCCACTCTCTTCATCCAAAGAGATTTATGACGGGATAAATAATAGTATAAGTTATGCAACTGTCAAACGACGCCTAACTATATTATTAGAAAAGCAATATATTATTCAACAGGGAAACGCAAAAACCAGCAGATACAGTTTATCTCCGCAATATAGCTTGTTTTATCCTATTGACCTGAATCAGTATTACAGTAAAGAAGTTGACGACCGGGATATCCTTCCGGGATATAATTTTTCATTAATACCTGACATCCTCAGTAAAGTTTCTCTGTTCTCAAAAGAAGAATTGGATTCGTTAAATAAACTACAGGAAAAATTCACTCGAAATATTGCTCAATTAACCCCATTTGAATACCAAAAAGAAATGGAGCGACTTGGCATTGACCTCAGCTGGAAGTCTTCTCAAATTGAAGGAAACACATATTCTTTGCTCGAAACGGAAAGGCTGCTGAAAGAGAAAGAAACAGCCTCAGGCAAAACAAAAGAAGAAGCCATTATGCTCCTGAACCATAAAGATGCTCTGGATTTCATTACACAAAACCCTGATTATTTAGAGTATTTATCCGTTTCTAAAATAGAAAACATTCACAGCATTCTTATTAAAGAACTGAGAGTGGACCGGAATATAAGAACCCGCCGCGTAGGTATTACTGGTACGAATTACCGTCCTATTGACAATGAATTTCAAATACGTGAAGCATTAGAACAAACTTGCGAGCTAGTAAACAACCGGACGAATATATTTGAGAAAGCCTTGTTTGTATTAATGTTATTATCTTATATCCAAGCTTTCAACGACGGAAATAAGCGAGTAGCACGTATAGTCAGTAACGCTATTTTAATAGCGAACAAGTATTGCCCTATTTCTTTCCGTTCCGTCGATTCCATCGACTACAAAAAAGCAATGTTACTGTTTTACGAACAAAACAATATATCAGCTTTCAAACAAATATTTATAAACCAATTTAGATTTGCGGTAGAAACTTATTTCTAACCCCTTCTATTTTGTTTATCGGAAGCGTTTTAAAAGAGCTATTAACAAAAACATCATCTGAAAACGAAATAAAGTAACTACCTTTGTAGCTTTTAAAACATATAGTAATTTTATTCATTATGTCACAATTATTTCCAACTAATCTGCCTTATAAAGTGGCGGATATGAGTTTGGCAGAGTTCGGCCGTAAGGAAATCGAAATCTCCGAACACGAAATGCCGGGATTAATGGCGCTTCGCAAGAAGTATGCCGATCAGAAACCTCTGAAAGGCGCACGTATCACCGGCTCACTGCACATGACGATTCAGACTGCGGTGTTAATCGAAACATTAGTTGCGTTGGGAGCAGATGTGCGCTGGGCAAGCTGCAACATCTTCTCTACTCAGGACCATGCCGCTGCCGCTATTGCAGCCACTGGCGTTCCGGTATTTGCCTGGAAGGGTGAAACACTGGAAGAATACTGGTGGTGTACCGATATGGCATTGCGTTTCCCTGACGGCAAAGGTCCGAACCTGATTGTAGACGACGGTGGCGATGCCTCTTTATTGGTACACATGGGCTACCGTGCTGAAAACGACGCTGAAACGATCAACCGTAAAGGTGGAAACCATGAAGAACAGGTTATACTGGACACATTAAACCGTATTCTGGCAGAAGACAACACACATTGGCACCGCGCTATTGCCGAGATGAAAGGCGTATCGGAAGAAACAACAACCGGCGTACACCGCTTGTATCAAATGATGGAAAGAGGCGAACTGCTAGTACCTGCCATCAATGTAAACGACTCCGTTACAAAATCTAAGTTCGATAACTTATACGGTTGTCGCGAATCATTGGCAGACGGAATTAAACGTGCTACCGATGTAATGATCGCAGGTAAAGTAGTAGTTGTTGCCGGATATGGTGACGTAGGTAAAGGATGTGCACACTCTATGCGCTCATACGGCGCACGTGTACTGATTACTGAAATAGACCCGATTTGTGCGCTTCAAGCTGCTATGGAAGGCTTTGAAGTTACAACAATGGAAGAAGCTGTAAAGGAAGGAAATGTATTCGTTACTACTACCGGAAACTGCGACATCATCACCATTGAGCACATGACGCAAATGAAAGATCAGGCTATTGTCTGCAACATCGGCCACTTCGATAACGAAATACAGGTAGACAACCTGGTAAACTATCCGAACATCAAACATACCAACATCAAACCTCAGGTAGACAAATATACGTTCCCTAACGGAAACTCTATCTTCCTGTTGGCCGAAGGCCGTTTGGTTAACCTGGGATGTGCGACCGGCCACCCGTCATTCGTAATGAGCAATTCATTCACGAATCAGGTACTGGCACAAATGGATTTGTGGCAAATGGCTTACGAAGTAGGTGTTTACCGTCTTCCGAAACGTTTGGACGAAGAAGTTGCCCGCTTACACCTTGAACGTATCGGAGTTAAGCTATCCAAGCTCTCGGAAAAGCAAGCCGAATACATCGGCGTTCCTGTTGAAGGACCATACAAGGCAGATCATTACAGATATTAAATAATGTGCCAATAAAGATAATGTGTCAATGAGATAATATGCCAATGTGCGCCAATAAAGATACTCCGGATTATCCAATTCTTTAATTGGCACATTGTATTAGCATATTGAAACATTATCTCATTGGCATATTATTCATTGGCATATTGGCACATTATCCCATTGGCATATTATTATCATTATGAAGTTCGCTATCCTCTCCCCCATTTATCCCTACCGCGGTGGCATTGCCCAATTCAGCACCATTCTGTACACTCAACTGGAAAATGAAGGTCACGAAGTAAAGGCTTTCAATTTTTCACGCCTTTATCCTGATTTCCTTTTCCCCGGTAAAACGCAATATGTGGAAGACGGAGACAAAGCGATCAAAGTAGACAGCATCCGTACATTAGACAGTATTAACCCGTTCAGCTATTTCAAAACCGTAAAAGAAATTAAAGCATTTGCACCGGACGTGCTGATAATAAGTTACTGGATGTCTTTCTTTGTGCCCGGATATGCACATATAGCAAACCGGATGAAGAAGCACTGTAAAGTAATCACCCTTATCCACAACGCCATACCTCATGAACCCCGCTTCTTCGACAAGCCAATGGCTAAACTGCTATTCAAACAAAGCCACGGATTTATAGTGATGAGCGATACGGTAAAGAATGACCTGGAATCATTACGCCCCGGAGCAAAATATATACAAAACCCTCATCCTTTGTACAACCATTTCGGAGAAAAAAGAAAGAAGAAAGAAGCAATCACCTCCTTAGCCCTTGAACTGGACAAGAAAACCCTGTTGTTTTTCGGGCTTATTCGCGATTATAAAGGGCTCGATTTGTTAATAGAGGCAATGAGCCAACTGGATGGCAGTTACCAGCTATTAATCGCCGGAGAATGCTACGGAAGTTACGATAAATACCAGGCCTTAATTGATGCCTCACCTGCCGGCAAACGTATCCATTCATACAATCGTTATATAGCAGATGATGAAATACCGGCATTTTTCTCGGCAGCCGATGCGCTGATCCTGCCTTATCGTTCAGCCACCCAAAGCGGAGTAGTATCTGTTGCCTACCACTATAACCTACCGATGCTCAGCACGCCCGTTGGAGATTTCCAACATAGCATCGCCGATCCGGGAACAGGCATTGTAGTTCCCGAAATATCCGCCAACGCTATTGCCAAAGGCATAAAGGAATTGCTATCGCCCGAAAAGTTACAGATCATAGCCGGCAATATAGAAAAAGAAAAAGCAGCTCTTTCATGGCAAACTCTGACAAGCAAACTGCTTCAGTTTATCAAAACAAATTTATAAACCGGCCTTTAACCTTTCAAACCCTTCATCCTTTCAGGCATAACAGGGTTACTCGGGTATCCGCATCTCGCTTATTAAATCCGGAGAGGTGTCATTCTTGCGATATGTTGTAGTACAGCGGTGACCGTTCTTTACCAGCAATCCATTTTCAGTTAATTGATTCAGATCTTTCTGGGCGCTATATTTACTACAATTATTAAGCGCCGCATAATAGGTGGACGTAATATACTCATAACGGTCCAGATACCATATCAGGCGTGATTTACGCTCCTCCATGTCATACACCTCCTTTTTGGTCGTTTGCGCCTTGAATACCGGCATCGTCCTCAACTTCTTCTTTAATTCTTTATCACAACGGAAAGCCACATTCTTAAACCGTACCGACTCGCTTCTCAGCTCATCCGCTTCCATCACCGGACGCGATTGCAGAGTGGCGCTCAGATAGCCTATCCCTTCGATATACACTGTGTAACCTTCACGCAACTGCATAGCCGTATACTGAGACAATACTTCCAAAGCTCCCAGCATATCCGCCGATGAAATCGAAGAAGTTTCTTGCGAGAATTTTGCTATTTCTTTTGTTCCTACCGTCCTATGAGGGATCAAACGCGGATGCAAAGCTTGTTTACCGCTATTATCCGCCTTACCGGGATTCCGTTCCATTCTATATTCTGCTGACATACTATACACTTTTTAATTCATTAATACTATCCTATTATTCTCAAAGCAAGCAATTATTAATAAGCCGACCTATGTCGGCCTATAAATCGACATTAGTCGGCCTATAGATTGACAGCTATCGGCCTATAGAACGACAAATGTCAGCCTATTAATAATTCGGGACTAAAGATATAAAAAGATTCGTAAACGGAACTAAAACATCGGATCTTTTTTACTAGATGGAAAGCTTGAAAAACAATGGATAAACAAGTCCGTTTCTACTTGTTTCCAAGCTGTTAGACATCATATATTTGTCTGAAAAAAGAATGGAAATGGGAATCAGACACAATTCACTTTGCAAACTAAAAAAGCAAGTAAGAAACGAGTTATCAAAGCAGATTCAATTATTTGCGAAAGAAACAAAGCTTTTACCAAACGAAAGCACGGAAAAAAAGTTACCGGTTTTAAAGAAAGACAAACCGGCACTCGTATTCCAATTACAAGAGTTTATGAACCGATTCTATGAATTCAGACAAAACGAACTGACTTGTGAAGTTGAATACCGTAAAAAGAACAGTGCTCCCGTTACATTCTGTCCGCTCTATGAACGCGACCTCAACAGTATCATACTGAAAGCTCAAGAGGAAGGAATAGCCGTGTGGGACCGGGATGTAAAGCGTTTTATCCACTCTAACCGGATAGCCGTTTATAACCCTGTAGATGAATACATGAAAGGTCTGCCTGCTTGGGACGGTAAAGAACGCATCCGGGAACTGGCCGACCAAGTGCCTTCAGATAGCAGAGAATGGCGGGATCGTTTCTATATATGGTTTCTGAGTATGGTGGCACATTGGAAAGGAATGGATATGCAGCATGGCAATTGTTCCTTACCTCTCTTGATCGGTGAGCAAGGATGTGGTAAATCTACATGGTGTTTAAACTTACTGCCTCCCTGTTTGCGGGAATTTTATACAGACAGCATTAATCTGGGACAACGGAGCGAAGCAGAACATTACCTAGGTCGTTTTCTACTTATCAACATAGATGAGTTCGATTCGGTCAGAAACTCCTATCAGAGTTTTCTGAAGCACATCCTGCAAAAGCCGGTCGTACAATTACGACGCCCGTATCAAATAGCAATCCGGCAGATGAAACGATACGCCTCTTTTGTAGGGACTTGCAATCAGTTTGACTTGTTGACAGACTCCAGTGGAAACCGTCGTTACCTTTGCGTGGAAGTAACCGGCCAAATTCACCATGATCTGCCAATCGAATACGAGCAACTTTATGCCGAAGCCTTGCATGCTTTGTCATCCGGACAGCGTTATTGGTTTACTCATGAAGAAGAAATGGAGATCAGCCGGCAAAACAGTAAATTCCAACAATTACCACCGGCTGAACAACTCTTCTTACGCTACTTCCGGCCGGCTTTAAAAGAAGAAGAAGGAGCAGAACGTCTACAAGCTGTTGAGATCTTGCAACGCATTCAAAAGCGTACTTCAGTAAAACTGTCATCTACCACCATCACTTCTTTCGGACGTCTGCTACATAGACATAACGTTCCCAAAATACATACAGAAAAAGGAAATTTCTATTGGGTGGCAGAAGTAAAATAAAAAAAGGTGATTGCTCTTTTTAACAGAGGCAATCACCCTTAAAGATCTTTCTAATCATATTTAAAGTTTTGTTAAGATAGATCTTTTACTTCATAGTTAAGGCTTTTTCCATAGTTAAACCTTTGGTTTATTGTTCTACAAAGGAAAGAAATACTTTTAACAATTGCAACTTTTTCACAATTTAATTTTAACAGTTACGTATCTATTTATTTCTTATAAAAAAGGCTGAATAGTTCTTCACAAACTATTCAGCCCTTTTCCCATTGAAACATATATGCTTCCGCTATTCCTGAAGGGTTGACGCGTTTTTCTTCTTATATGTTTTCCATATAGAATATCCGGCAGCAACGATCAACAGCAGCAAAATAACAAAGCCACTGTATGCCGCAATATTAGCAGCTATAATATATCCTTGCGGCCTGAATTCAAACATAATCTGATGTTCACCGGCCGGAACTAACATTCCCCTTAATATCCAATCCACCCGGAAATGAGGCACCTCCTTGCCATCAATATAGGCGTTCCATCCCGGTTGATAGTAGATTTCCGAGAATACAGCCAGTTGTTCCGATGAAGTATTGGATGTATATACCAAACGATTCGGGCGATAACTATCCAACTTAATGGTAGCCGTAGAGTCAGGCTGCGGAGTAAAACCTTTTAAATCATCAGCAAAACGCTTATCAACAACAGCTGTCTCCAACGGGTTAATTGTATTCAACGCTGCAATCTCGGCATCCGCATTCTCCACAATATCCACCTTCCTGACAAACCAGGCATTTCCATAAGCAAACGGATTCACCAACGGAAGTTGCTCCGGATTATAAATGATATACCGGGTATTCAGCATGTTCAGCGAATGACTGGCCGCCATTGCCGGCAGTAAATCATTTGCCGTTTGCGCCTTCTTAAGAGCTTCCATTATCATGCCTATTTCACCTTGCAAGCGATGCTCTATCAACTCCTGATATCTTCTCAACTTAGCAGCATGATACCCGCCAATAGAGTGATGATAATAGGATGTATTTGTTTCAAGAAACGGATTATTCAGATTCAGCACACGATAAGAGGTCGTATCTTTCAATATCTCCGTATCTGCCACAGAAGGTTTGAATATCTCTTTTGTCTTATTCGGACTTACAAAGTTACTGTCATTCAGATAGCGTTTATCCACAGACCATAAATCGACAAGAATCAAAATAGCGACTCCGGCGCTTACCACTACAGAAGCCATTTGTTTATTCTTAGCTTTGCTATACCAGAATAACAAACCGGCACCTAATAAAATGAAAATCAGAGAACGCAAGGCATCAGCAGAAGCCAATGAAGCGCGGTCCATCAACAACGCGTTGTAATACCAGTCGGGCAACTGATACTGAGCATCAAAAGAAGAACGAAAATCCAGAAGCATACTCGGCATCAGCCAAAGAATCAGCGACAAACCTCCTGTAATAGCCAAAGCACCTATCATTCCACGCTTAAAGGCCTTTGCATCCACATTGTTCGATAATATCTCTTTCAGTCCCCAAATGCCAACAATCGGGAATATCAATTCAGGAATAACCAAAGCAAACTCTACCGTACGGAACTTATTATATAACGGCAAATGATGGAACAAAAACGTATTGAATGAATCAAAGTTACGCCCCAAGGCCATTAGAACCAGAAACATAGTACCGGCAAACACCCACCATTTCATCGGATTTCGTATCACAAACATACCCAGTACAAACAAAAAGCAAACCAATGCCCCGAAATATACAGGTCCGGAAGTAAACGATTTATCCCCCCAATAAGTAGGCGCCTGTACCTCTTTCCCAATCTGAGCGCCTTTCGCTTTCAGTTCTTTATATAGTTCCGAATCACTTCCTAACATGCCTCCCGAACCACCTCCATAAACATTTGGAACAAGAAGCGTAAGCAATTCACTTTTACCATAACTCCAGGCAAAAGCATAATCTTTATCCAGTCCCGAAGATATTTTTTCACCGCTCGGCGTAGTAGTTGTCAACTCCGTTGCTCCACGAATAGAATGTTGGCCTAAGTCCCAGTTTGCATACATGCCTCCGGCATTCGGCATCACAGCAACAATAACACAAACAGCCATAATGCCGGTTGTCCTAGCCAGTTCACCAAATGCTTTTTCCTTAATCTTCCAAACAGCATACCCCAGATATATAAACAGGCAGATCAGCACTAAATAATAAGTCATCTGTATATGTCCATATCCAATGGAACAAGCAACACCAAGTAAAAACAACGCAGCTCCCCAAAGCCATTTCTTCTTAAAGAGAAGTACCATTCCGGCCAATGTTACAGGCATAAAGGCAATAACCCAAGCTTGCGTAATATGTCCGGCTTCAATAATAATAATATTAAATGAAGTAAATCCAAATGCAATGGAACCGGCAATTGCCAACCATACATTCACTCCCATGATGCACATAAGGAGATAGAAACAGACCATTCCGGCAAAAACGATTCCCGCATCATTCGTCCCCAATCTCAACAAAAGTCCGGAAACAATACCATAATTAGGCAATTGCGGTGCAGGATTCCCATACCCTGAAACATACGGCATTCCTCCAAACATCGCATCCGACCAGACACTGAACTCACCCGGTCGTGCCGTCTTTGCATATTCATCCATCTGACTATGCCCCATTCCGGCATGTTTCTCCATATCCCCTTGACGCACCTGTTTTCCATCAAACACTGCCGGAGAGAAATAAACAGCCGACAAGGCTAAAAATACGATTAAGGCAAGTACATGCTTACCCCATTTCTTTACTAAATCTTGCATATATTATTTCAATTTTTTTCTTACTTTGACCACCCACTCACCTCTAGTAGTACCTTGCCGCTCTATGTATCTACTTTTCTTCAAAATATCTACATGCTTCTGGACCGCCGACTTATTCATTCCCAATAATAAACATAATTGCCGGACAGTAACAGTTGGAAATTCCATCATTCTCAATATGATTTGTTCCTTAATTTCATCAAGAGTAATTACAGAATCATTAAATAACCAACCACCAATTGTACCACCAATTGTACCACCAATTGTACCACCAATTGTACCACCGGCCTTATTTGCAAAAACCGTTACCATAAACCCCTCTGATATATTCTCAAAAACAGGCAACTCCAGCCCTTCAGTTCTAAAATAATCCAATATACGACGAATACCGGAACCATACTTTTCAATTATACCTAAATCTTTACAAAAATCAGCAATTAACTTATTCCGGGGAGTAGATTTATAAGTATTCTCCAACAGATCTTTAACTGTAATATTATCCGGTAAACGTCCGGGATTATAAAACTCTATTTTATCCGCATAGACTTTCACTATCGAATCGGAAGCAGAACGGTAATCACGATGGATAATCATATTCATTACAATCTCCCTTATTGCTTCCAAAGGATATTGCCACTTCTGTATACTCTGAGGGTCACCGGTTATAATCACTTCTTTATTGATATGTTTCCGAACGAAATCCATCACCCGTTCCACTTGGGTCAGAACGTCCTCTTTACTCCGGTCTGAGTCCTTTATAATAATATCATTCTGGAAATACCCCAATTCAATCGTAGTCAATACCGAATCATTTCTTTTAAATAGCAGATACGCGGCATTACTCAATTTACCATCCCGTATCAGATCATATTTCATTAGAAATGTCAACGGATCATCCTCTATAACCCGACCCATTTTCCGCATCTTCTCCATCGCAAGCCTCACTTTGTCCAAAGAAATATCATTCAGCGTATGTGAAGCATCCAGATAATAATCCCAACTGGAATTCATAGATTGCAAATGCATATCAACCACTTCAGCAATAGATAACTGATGATTGGAATTGCCAACCCGTTTATAATAACGTCCTTGCGTAGAAACCGGTTTCACCGGATATTCCTGAACAGACAAAAGCAAAACCTCCTTTCCGAATTGTTCTGCAACCTCTACATCAGGTACCAAAGAAGGTATCGTTTTAAACTTTATTTCATTAACAATCTGAGCAATTGTTTCCTTTCCTATAGTTATCCCTCTTATATCTCCATTATCCTCCATACCTACATATACAATCCCCCCTTTGCTATTCGCAAAAGCAACTAACGTTTCAATCACAGCCGCATTAAAGGACTGTTTAAACTCAATATGTTGATTTTCGGATTCAGGAAAATTCATAAAAAACTATCTATTTTTTAAACCCGTCCTTTAAACCATTTGGCAAAATAAAAACGCACTGCAAACCAACCATGCATCAACATAGTGGGCAACGTACCATAATACTTACACATCACTTCATACCGTTCTTTCAAAGAAGCTTTCCGTTGCACACTGCTCATCCCTTCTTCTAAGAAATTCGATAAAATAAGATGCGTATTATAAATAACTTCCGCTCCTTTCAGACACCGTATGCACCAGTCAAAATCGGCCACTAAACGATAATCCGTATTATATAACGGAGCAATTGCCCGTTTTGATATAAACGACTGATGGCAAACCAGCATTCCTTTACGGAAACTCTTCCATGTCAATCGTCTGGGAGCTTTCAGACGACGCATGCCTAACGATTTCCCGGCAGCATCTATTATCGCAGTCTCTCCATATATAATATCCGGCACTCGTTTCCTTCTGCTCATAGCCGTTACTATACGTTGTATCGTATCCGAAGTATATATAGTATCCCCCGCGTTCAGAAACCAGACATAATCCCCCGTAGCCTTCTGCAAACCCTTGTTCATAGCATCATACAAGCCTTTATCCGGTTCACTAACCCAATAAGCTATCCCGGATTCATATTGCTTGATTATATCAACTGTTCCATCTGTAGAAGCCCCGTCAATAATAATATATTCAATATTTGGGTATGATTGACTCAGAACGCTTAGTATTGTGCGCTCAAGCCATTGAGAAGCGTTGTATGTGATGGTGATGATGGAAAATGTAGACATTAATTATTCTTTTTCATTTGATATTCCCCATTATATTCCCGAACAAAGTAAGGAGGCCTACGTTTCGTTTCATAGAAAATGCGTCCCACATATTCACCTAAAATACCTAAGGATAGTAACTGTACGCCTCCTAAAAACAAAATTATCACAATCAAAGATGGATAACCTTGTACAGGATCTCCATATAAAAGTGCTTTTCCAAATACGTAGCACATATAAATAAAAGAAAACACAGACACAATCAACCCTAATATAGATGAAATTCTCAAAGGACTAATAGTAAATGAAGTCACCCCTTCAATAGCCAAACCAATTAATGACCAATAATTCCATTTTGTTTTACCTGCGGCGCGAATATCCCTATCAAATAAAAGCTCTTTCTTTTTAAAACCTATCCAACTAAAAATACCTTTTGTATAACGCTGAGATTCTCTTATCTGTTTCAAAGCACTAATACATTTTCTATCCAACAATCTAAAGTCACCAGTATCAACCTGTAATTCTATTTTAGTCGTCTTTTGTAAAATCCTATAATACAACTTAGATGTCATTTTTTTAAGGAAGCTCTCTCCATCACGTTTTCTTCTTTTGGCATAAACATCATCATATCCTTCTTCCCAATATTGAAGCATTTGGGGTATAAGCTCCGGAGGATCTTGTAAATCAGCATCCATGATTACCACACAATCTCCTATGACATAATCAAATCCAGCTAGCATAGCAATCTCTTTCCCGTAATTACGGGAAAGATCAACGAAGTTCACTCGTTGATCTACATTTCTTAAATTCCTTATTATTAATAGAGAATCATCTTTACTTCCATCATTCACAAATAATATCTCCCATTTATAAGAGGTACTATTATCCATTAAATATTTTAGACGATCATATAATAACTTTAAGACATCCGTCTCATTATATACAGGGATCAAAATAGAAACAGTTTTCATAAATTAGCTTTTTCAAAAAACCACGATCGTTTATATCCTAACCATATAATTACTGAAAAGAATATTGCAATTGACATAAACAAAAAATATACGTTCCAATATTGATATGTAGCAACACCTTGCCAAAAACGATTATCCCATGTATAAGGATACCAAAAACGGGAATAAAGAATAGATAATAAAATAAAACAAACAATTACTGATTTTTTAATTCTGTAATTATTTATTCTAATCAAAATAGGAAATAAAAAATAAGGCAATATATCAATAGTATAACGTGCTTCCGGATACATCATAAACATTATCCCTAAACATATCACACCAAAATAACCATATCCATTAGAGGCATATACCTCAACTAAACTCCTCCAACAAAATATTACATATAAAACAATAAGACCATGATACCTAAACTGAGCCTCTAATACCTCAAAAGGCATTGAGACAGCAGCCATAGCGGCTTGCTTTGCCAAGCCAGACACACCCCATGCATGTTCTCCATTTGAAATAGAATTTGTTATTAACGAAACCAGCAGATACATTATAACAATCACCAATATATCACTTTTCCTAAAAGAATATAGAATATCTTTTACAGTTGCAATTATATCTATATAAAAGGGCTTTAACATTCGGTAGATGATAATCATCAAAGATAATACCGACAACAATAAAACAGGAAAACTCGTATAATTATGATCATACCAAAAACCGGAGAATAAACTTTTCAAACCATTCAAACTAAAAGATGGCGCTTTAAAATAAGTAAGTAAAATCAATACCGGAATTATACTTATAATCAATATCCATTTTAAAACATTCAGCAATAAAACCTTTTTCTTTGGAAGAGACTTCACACAAACTTCAAACTCTTTTTGAGGAACTAAAGATAATAGAATTCCAATAAGCATGATTAAAGGATCAACAAAAGCACCAATAAAAGAGACAAATACTATAGTCCACTTTTTCTTCTTCAAATAAAGCCAATATAAGAAAATGCAGACCATATAGCCTAGATAATCGACACCTACCGGATTCAACACAAATGCTTTTAATATATGAACACTGTAAAAAATAATAGAAAAGCCGATAACTTCTGCCTGCCAACTCAATTTTAATAAAGTAGATATCTTAAAAAATAAGAAAACCACCAACAATAAAGAAACAATGTTCATCACAAATAGACAGATCAAAAAGGAGCTATCTGTTTTAGGAATCTCGAATATGGTATATGTTATATTAATAAGGGCAAATGGTAAACCTTTCTTCAAATAATAGGCATCAAATCCCTCATTAATAGCTTTATCTGTAAAACCATATAGAACATCTCGATAAAAGGTTCGATCTCCAACTAAACTATAATCTGCTAAATCAATCTGCATAAATTGAATAGCAATTATTACAAATAATACGCTGAATAGGCCAATTCTAATCCAGTACCTTTCTCTTTGTATAATCTCTTGATTCATATTCAAACAATAATCAGCAATATCCCCTTTGCAATAGATTTTCATAAAGGATTATATATTTTCCTGCCACTATTCGTTCCATATAATTATTTTGCACTTTAGTTACACAATTCTCAGCCAATGCACAAGGATATTTGTAGTCCAAAACCCACCGGATACCTTTAGCCAAATCTGCCACGTCCATATAATCAGCAACATACCCATTCTCACAATGGTCTATCATTTCCGGAATTCCTCCCGTATTAAACCCAACACAAGGTACACCACAAGCCATCGCCTCCATTATTGTATTCGGAAGATTATCTTCCAAAGACGGTATCACAAACATATCTGCACAATTATAAGCCTTCACAATAGATTCAACATCTGAAATATAACCCAAAGCATTTACCTTAAATGACAATAAAGAATCCAAACCTTCCGGACAATTCCCCATTAATATTATCTCCAACTCACCATTACTATAGTATTGCTTTAAAATATTACACGCTTCAATAAAGTACTTTGCACCTTTCCTTGTATCCGATAATTTTGCTGCGGCAAATAATATCATTTTCTTTTCCAAAGGAAGATTAAAATGCTCTCTAGCAATTTTTTTTTCTACAGTTTTAAAAACCGAAGTATCAATCGGATTAGGTATTGACGTAAAATTAGCATCTTGTAGCAAAGCACTTTCTTTCGCTTTTGAAGCAATCCATTGACTACACCCAACAAATGTCACTCTAGAAAAATCCATTTTAAGCTTATGATGAAATGTTTGCTTGGCTAAATCCCATAATGGATATTTCACCATCATAGGACAACGGTAGCATTCTTTCCTATACTTAATACATTTATCCGGATAATGGCATATGCCTGTAGCAGGCCAAAGATCATGCAAAGTCCAGACAATAGGTTTTCCTATCGCTATTAACTTCTGTATATCATTTAATGACAAAAATCCCTGGTTAATCCAATGCAAATGAATTATATCTGCTTCTCTAACCAAAGGATGATCAGAAATATCAATCCCCGTATTAGCAATCGATACCTGAAATAGATTCTTTCTATTAAAAAGATTACATATAAAAATAACTAATCTTTCCCAGAGAAACCGAATAAAACTAATCATTTGTTTCACAAAAGATTCATTCAGCGCAACAACAGATTGATTCTTTGTAGTTTTATCATGGACAAGCATCTTTACCTCTACATTTACATTTTGTAAAACATGCATAAGACGATTAGCGGCAACGGCAGCACCACCTGTTTGTTCTGAGGTATTTAGTATTAAAATTTTCATTATATCAAACCTCTGCATGAATAACTCCATGCCTAAAAATACATATCTACTAAATTATACCGCAAAAATTTCAACATTGTTTTTCGATCCAACTCGTCTATATATGAAGCAGACTCATTTTGTAAAAATGTCCGAATAGCAGATGTCATTTTATATCTTTCAGTACTTTGGAATTTATGTTTCAAGTACTTAAGAAAAGATTTCATTGTTCCCATCATATCGATGTATTTCTTTTTCTATTTTATCCAAAACGGCATCATCTAAAGATGTGTAGAAGTCATCAAGATGCTTCTGAAGAAAAGATTTATTTATCTTTGAGTAATCAAACTTCATTAAATTCATTCTTAAATCTTCATTAAATCTATAACGTATTAATTTAGCAGGACAACCACCAACAATTGCAAAAGGTTCAACATCCTTCGTAACTACAGATCCTGCAGCAACAACAGCACCTCTATGTATTTTAACCCCAGACATAATCAGAGAATTACGTCCAATCCAAACATCATCTTCAACTACTGTATCTCCACTTAAAATTATATCATTATACTTTTTTGTTGAGCACAATAACGATGCTATTGGATATGTCAAAATAGTATCCATTCGATGATTCCCTCCCAACAAGAACTGTACTCCCATCGCAATAGAAACAAAACTTCCTATTTTTAATTTATCAACATTATTATATGCAAGTACATCTATTGGACCGTAGGAATACGGTCCAATAGATATATTTGACAAATATAAAGTGCTCGGACCAAGAAAAGTAAAATTATGAGAATTTCTTTTCCTCCATTCTTTTTCTCTTCTATATTTTTGTAACTTTTTAGCAAAAAGGCAATACATATCTTTCAATATGGACATAATCTATTTTTTAAAGCTCTTAGACATATAACGAAAATAATCACTACATGAAATAGGGAAAAACAATGCTCTAAAAACAGAGAAAAATAAATTTTTCTCTGGTGAATAAAATATTTTATTCCTTAACTTTACACATAAGAATATTAGTTTAATATACGATACAAAAGAGCCACGCGATTGATATAAAGCCATTTTAATAGCGTTATCCTTATAAATAGCTTCCATTGGTAAATCTTGTAAAAAAACAAAAGTCTTACCAAAATATTCTTTAATCCCGTCTTTCAATTCTAGGCGTAATTTAAATGTCCGATAGATCGATTTTAAAACATTCAAAAAATTCCATTCATAGCTTAGTGAAGGAGTATATGTTGCTGCCTGTATATGTCGTCTATTATTTACTAGAATATGGTCACAAAATTGAATCTTCCCATAAGCAGCAACAACCATTTGAATTACTTTATCATAAGTATAAAAACACATATATTTATCTAAATGAGGGATTTTCCCCATTACATTTTTTTTAAAAAGCATCGTATGACCTGGAGTTACTCCCACATACATCATACGCTCAAGAGTACAATTAGGTATTCTTCTATCAAAATGGCAATTAATATTTCTTCCATTAACAAACGGACGAGAAAAGCCTGACGACAACCAATCATCACCTATACTATTTATCTGATATTCAATCTTGTCTAATTCCCAAATATCATCTTGATCTGATATAGCAATATAATCACCTGTTGCTTTTATTATTGCAGAAAAAAAGTTTTTATTTATTCCTTTCTGTTCAAAATTTTGAAATACTTTTATATATGAAAACTTATTTGCATATTCCTGCAATATAGTCATTGTATCATCTGTAGAACAATCGTCTTGAATAATCATTTCATAGATAGGATATGTCTGATTTATTATTGAGTCCAGTTGTTCTTTCAAATATTTAGCACCATTATAAGTACACATAACAACTGAAATCTTTTCAACACATTTCATTATTCAAAAAGTTTAGTCTTATCTTAATAATTATGCATTAAATATCTCAAAATCCGTTTATATGAAAAAAAATTTACTCGCACTGTTATATTATCAATTTCTTCGTTAGATAAAACATATTTCGGATGAGATAACGGAGAATGTATAGATTCTGACTTAACACACAATCTACCATTTTTAGAAGAAGTGTGTGTTGCCCCTATAGAATTCAATCCTATATTTGTAACTAGATTCACCGAAGGATAAATACTAAGTTGATTTTGTACGCGAAGCATAAATAAATATTGCACATCCCATGTATTTATGCCTTTATTTCCATTCAATGTATCTTCTATAAAAGAAGAAAAATAAATTTCTTCCCTCAAACTCTTAAATAAAGATTTTCTTTTTGATTGATTCTTTTTTGCCTCTTCCCAATATGAAAAGTTTACATCATAATTCTTCCAAACTCGACTCCATGACGCCCATCCCCAAATATGGGAAATAGAACAAAAGTCATAACTGAGATTTTCATTAACAATGCCAGGAAAGAAATTATTACCTCCAATATGACCTATACGGTCATCATCTTTATATTTAATAAGTAATTCTTCACAAAAAAGGAAGAAAGACAAATCAGGTAAACAATCATCTTCCAGAATTACACCATATTCCTCTTGTTCAAAGAACCAAGTGATAGCCTCTGAGACAGCAACCTTACATCCTAAATTTTTATCTCTGTACAATGTCTTTAATTCACAAGGCCAATCTATTTTATCAATTATTGCCCTTGTCTTCACACAACGCTCTGCTTCATCCAAACGATTTTCACGTGGTGCATCAGCGGCGACATAAAGTTTTGCCGGTTTTATTTGCCGGATACGTTCAAAAACCTGAGTCGTAGTGTCTGGACGAGCAAAAATTAGAAAAAGAATAGGAACATTATACATAATCAACCATTAATTTTCATCGACCATTTCATATACCATTCTGCAAATCTTAAAATACCAATTGATAACGGAGTGCTCGGTTTATAACCAAAGTCATGTTCTAAAGAAGACACATCGGAATAAGTCTTTAAAACATCTCCTGGCTGCATATCAAAAAACTCTTTTCTTGCTTTTTTCCCAAAAGCCTTTTCCATTTCACATATATAATCCATCAATTTTACTGGAGAGGAATTACCTATATTATATAATTTATAAGGAGCAGAAGAGATCGAAGGATCTGGTTTTTGCGTATTAAAATCACCACTACTTTTAGCAGGAACATCCAATACTCTGACAACTCCTTCTACAACATCATCAATATACGTAAAATCACGTTCCATATTTCCATGATTAAAAACCTTTAAAGGCTCTCCTTTTACTATCGCTTTCGCAAATAACATAGGAGACATATCCGGACGGCCTTTAGGCCCATAAACAGTGAAAAATCTCAATCCTGTCGTTGGAAGATTAAACAAATAGCTATAAGTATGCGCCATTAGTTCATTAGATTTTTTTGTTGCAGCATATATACTAACAGGATGATTTACCGGATCCGAGGTTTTAAATGGAATAGAACTATTTAACCCATAAACACTGCTGGAGCTAGCATATACTAAATGCTGTATCGTATATTTTTACAGCATTCTAAAATATGTAGAAATCCAACAACATTAGTGTTTACATATGTCAATGGGGCTTCTATAGAATACCGAACTCCGGCTTGAGCTGCCAAATGACATACTTTATCAAACATTTGTTCCTCAAATAAACGAAAAAGATATCCAGGATTTTCTATATTTGTTTTTACAAACTGAAAGTTAGGATAGTTCCGACTTCTAATCAATACATTCTCCCGTATTTCATCAGCATCAATGCCCAAATCTTCTAACCGCTCCAATTTCAAACGAATATCATAATAGCTATTTATATTATCCAACCCAATAACCTCATCTCCTCTTTTCACCAAATGCTCTACAACATATGATCCGATAAAGCCTGCAGCACCAGTCACCAATATTTTCATAAACGTCTTCTTTCTTTATAAGAAACTAACCTCAATAACATCAATTTAAATCTATCAGGAAACAAAAACAAAATATGCTTTAGTTTTTCTTTAGAAGATATTTTTAATCTTACTAACTGCCCTAAAGACAATAATGGGAACATAAAACTATGAAGTAAAACACTCTTATTTTCAATATCTATATCTTTAGACAATAATTTCCAAATTGGATATAGTCTATAATTATTTACATATTCCAAAATAACAGGATACAAACTATCATTTTCATATAATTGTGCTATTTTTTTCATTAATAAAAAGCTCTCTTCAAAAGCATCATAATCTTTCTTTTTATAAACTCTTGTAGAGATTGATCCTTCTGTATAGAACCAGTTATAAACAATTTTACTGCACAATTTTATTTTTTTCTGATTCAATGCTATTTCAAAAGAACATGGAGTATCTTGATGACAACCCTGAATAAAGGTAATATTATTCTCTTTGAACAATTCCAATTTATACAATTTTCCCCAATTCGTAACATAATACAATTTATCTTTCATAAACGCTATTACGCAATCTTCAAAAGAAGAAAATATTTTATCCGGTAAAATCCAAGAATCCATTATTTCCCCATTCTGTCCTATACGGTTATAGGAACCGGCAACCATGTCATAGTCTTCGTCTTGAATTTGATTTACTAAATATTCAATCGCATTTAAAGGTATTGTATCATCACTATCCAAAAAGAATATATAGTCACCAGTAGCATGTCTAATTCCTGTATTACGAGCAGCTCCTAATCCAAAATTTTTTTCGTGTAAAACACACTTTATGTCTTCTAATCGAGAAGACTGTTTGGCAATATACTGAACGATTTCCATACTATTATCGTTGCCTCTATCATCAACAATAACATATTCAATATTTTCATAGGTTTGGCTTAAAGCAGAATAAAGACATCTCTCAATTGTTTTCGAGCAGTTATAGATAGGTATAGATATAGTTACTCGAATATTTTTCATTTTTTTCGTACAAATTTATAAGAAAAGTACTTCATTAACAAATTGACATAAAATGATATTCCACGTTTCCCTTCTAAAATATTGTTTAATTCAGAAACTTTTGCTTGGAATATATCTGGATGAATAACATTATAGCCATAAAAGAATTTATATTTGGAAGATATAAATTCTTTTTTAGTTACTAAAAAAGAATTTTGCTTATACCAACCGAAAACATCTGTTTCATTCCAGATTTTAGGACGAATAATATCGTAGAAAACATAGCCATGTTTACCAAATTTTTCTATCCAATAAGAAACATATTGCTCATTTACATGGTGATCCCCTCCCTGTCCAGGAACAGCCGCTGAAAAAAGAATACAATCACTCAATGTTGTTAGATTTTTCACAAAGTTGTCTGCTCTTTCAGGAGAAATATGCTCTGCAACTTCTAAACTTATTGCTAAGTCAAACCTCCTTTCTAAATTAAAATCATTTTCTAAATCTATTTCTAAAAAATCAGAAGGTTCTATATTTTCGAACAACATTTCTCTATTGCACCAACTACCATCTAGCCCTAAAATTTCAATATTTTGTTGCTTAAAATAATGTAAGAAAGTACCACTACCACACCCTACATCTACGACACTTTTAGGTTTAATTATATCCATTATTATTGGTAAAATCTTTTCTCCATCTAAAGTTCTTCGATGCTCTTTTAAATAAGTGAATTTCTGGCTCATAAATAATATTTATAGATTATTTTTTCTTTTAAAAAGGAAATCAACACCTTCATTAAATATAGTAGAATTTGTCAATTTCATTGTTATTATATAAATAATAATAGCAATACTTATCCTTGAAATAAAACGCAAACAAATATTACTAATTTCTTTTGTAAAGAAATATGAAAGAACAAGAGTGAAAACAGTTATTAATAAATAAGGAGTCAAATCTTTTAACAGGTCCAATAAACTAAACTGAATTAATTTACTTGCACAAAAAAATACAATAAAGAAATAGCCAATATATACAAATATAGACCCTAAAACCATCCAATAAATTCCCCAATTTAACATTGCAATAACAACTGTTATTTGCAAAACTCCTAATAAAATATTCGTCCATAAATAAATATCAGAACGTCCACGTATAAAAAAAAGTTGCTGGAATAAAGAGATGAAAGTATCTATTGAAGCCCAAACACATAACATTTGCAATATTGGAACACAAGGAAGCCATTTGTCTCCAATAGTCAATTGAATAAAATCGGAAGAAACTAATCCAAATCCTAATAAACTTGGAAAAGAAACAAAAGCCGTAAATCGTATTATTTTTCGAAAAATTTTTAGTTCTCGCTCTTTATCCTCCTTTACATTTATCAACACAGGCTGAGCAACATTAACTATCATTCCTGAAATGACGGAACGAGTCATCCACATCCATTTATACCCTTGCGTATAATATCCAGTTTCTGCAGCTGTATAAAAACGTCCCAACAAAACCGAGAAAATATTATTGTTAATTTGTTGAAAGATATTTGTAAAAAGCAGCTTCATACTAAATGGCAACATTTCTTTTAATGGTGTAAAAATAATCGGGAATGAAGGTGTCCAACGTACAACAAAAAAAGTTAGTAATGCATTTCCTATAATAAATATCAAACTTTGAGTTGCCAAAGCCCAGTATGAAAATCCTTTTATTGCTAAAAACACTCCTATTGAACCAGCTATTAATAATGTTAAAATATCAATTTTCGCCTTCGTTTTCACTCGTAATTCTTTATACAATATAGCAGATGGAACAACACCAATTCCTGAGAAAAAAAATGAAATAAAAACAACTCTAGATAACGATTTTAATTCTGAGTGATCATAAAATGTAGCTATTAATGGAGCCAATAAAAATAAAATTGAGTAACAAATTAACCCTGTAAAAAAAGTAAACCAAAAAACAGCATTATAGTCTTCATACTTTGCATCTTTTTTATTCACTAATGCAATAAAAAAACCACTATTAATTATAGTTCCCGCTATGCCTGAAAAAATAGCCAACATGCCTATTAATCCATAATCATCCGCACTCAATAGACGAGCAAAATATATACCAAAAAATAAACTTAGCAATTGTTGAAAGCCATTACTTATCCCTCCCCAAAAGAGTCCTTGAGCCGTTTTATGTTTCAGAGAGTCTCTTTCCATCAAACTAATTAATATTTTTATAAACTTTATCGTAATCTTGATTATAAAACAATCTTTTTCGATACTTATTGTACATTGGATTAACAAGACTTCTTGTCGAATCAAAACCTGATATACTACTTAAATCCAACAAAGTATGCATCAAATCATCAGTCATATATGGCAGATTTTCAGAGCATTCTATCCGATCTATTTTTTCAGGATACGTATTTATAAAAATAGGAGACAACCATACAAATAAAGGTATTTCAAGCATATAGCGACTAACATTCTCTTCCATATGTCCTATAAAATTCCTATAATCATAGACTTCTTCTCCATGGTCTGATAAATAAATCAAAACAGTCTCTTTATCAACAAAACGTTCTATTATATTATAAAGTATATAATCATTATACAATACAGAGTTATCATACTGTGCAATAGTTTCTTTCTGATATTCGGCAATATCTCTACTAATATCAGCAGAAGTAAATTTATTAAATGCAGGAGGATAATGTTCTTTATATGATATATGTGAACCTGCTAAATGTATTACAATAAATTTCTTTTCAGGCAATTTATGTAATAACGTATCTAATAATGGAAGTAAATCTTCGTCATATCCCCCATGAGCAAAGACACAGGTATCACTTATTTCCGCAACTAGATTTGCAGCATTACTACGACCAGAACCTGGTTGATTTGATATCCATATATTATAATATCCATTCTCTTTCATAACTTCTGGCAATGTTTTACATTCATACCATTTCTTTTTCGATTCATAATTATGAAATGAGAGTACTTCTTGCAGAGACGCTATAGTATGCGCATGAGGAGAAATTACGTCTTTGAATATAAACAATTGACTACTATCTTTCAGTTGTTCTAATAAAGGATTTGTCTCTAAATCATAACCATATAAACTCATATGGTCTCGATTTAAAGATTCTCCTATTACTAAAACAACATTTTTAACAGATTCTTTATCCACTTTCTTTTCTTTAATACCCATATCCTTCTTTCTAGAAAGAAGGATATACCTTATATTATTAAGGTCTCCTATTTCCGTCTTATACAATGTATATATTCGCTGTATTGGAGTTAAAGCTTTCGTAAATACAG
This sequence comes from Parabacteroides bouchesdurhonensis, assembly GCF_900186615.1. GTDB lineage: Bacteria > Bacteroidota > Bacteroidia > Bacteroidales > Tannerellaceae > Parabacteroides > Parabacteroides bouchesdurhonensis. The sequence goes on along the minus strand of NZ_LT896588.1, from coordinate 1,469,344 downwards.
ACATTGATTGTATATTTCTATAAACAAAAAAACAAGCTCCTAGCATAATACAAACAAAAAACAGAGGCATTATATACTCCAAAATCTTACGCTGTAAAGGCATTCGAATTTTTCGCAAAATAAAAAGAATAGCAGCATATAGTACAACAACAAATCCAACTTTAATATCAATAAAGGTTTTTAAATATCCCAATGCTTCATTTTTTGTTGTTTCAGAAATAACAAGAATAATAGAAGGGGTAAATACATTGTTATATTTTATCAATAAAAAACATTCTATCAAAAACAATATAGAAAATACAAATATTGACAAAAAAGAAATAACACGCCTCCACCATTTATTTTCAAACAAATCTTTTATAAATGCTAAGAAATAAGCTATCAACATAGCGTTACAAACTCCATGAGCCCATTTAGAAATCATCGAAATAAAAGATTCATGCAAAAAATTATTTATTGCTCCAGTAAGAAAACCTAATAAAAACAATAATAGTATAAAACAAATATTATCCTTAAATGTATTTATAAATTTATCTATCATACTAAACTAATAAGCTAGTTTATAAAAACTTTCACCTGACTCTTTGTTTTCAGCAATTAAAATAAAATGAGATAAAAAAGAATCCGATAATACACCAGAAAGAATTTCTAAATATTCAATCTTATTCTCTTTAATATATTTTAATCGAATCTCATCATCTGTTAAAGTAGTATCACGTTTGTTCTCGGCCATATAAAAATCACGATATGGGCTGTTCTCTGTTCCATAAACAAACTCATTATCACCCTTGTTAACTGTAAAATGCCAAACATTATTATGATAATAATCTAAGAAATCTGGTTTCATTAGTCCGTCGACTCGTCCTAATCCTCCCCCCCAGCCTCTTTCGTCATTGGCATCACGATAAAAACCAATTCTGTATTCGTTTTGGGTAGGTAATTTAGATAGTATTTCAGATCTATATTTCAATTCATCAATAGACAAAGAATTATAAGATATTTTACACACAGAAAAAGTTAATAAAAAACTGACTAAGGCAAATCCTCCTATAATTATTTTATTTCGATTTGTCCAATCCATTCTTGATACTATATTCAAAAACACACAAACTAAAAAGACAAATAAACAAACAGGTATAGAAACTGAAGGAAATTGAGTTGCGTCATAATTCCAACCTCTTAGAAAAATACTAAAACTCTCTGTCACTATAAATGTTATAGCCAATATAGGGAAGAATTTTCTCAAACAAAAAAGGAAATATTTACGATTAAGTAAATATAATGCAATAATTATATGAATATAATATAGACTATACATTACAGCCTGTGTAAAATACAATCGTAGTAAAGAAAATTTGAACGGCTCACGGACACTAGAAGAACGTTCCGGACCACATATAACAAAAAAAAGATATATTAGAACAGAAACAACATACGGAATTAGATATGCTTTATCAATCTTTTTTTTAATCAGCAGATTCCACGTCAAAACAACACCTATAACACCATATATCCAAACAATCGTTATTATATTCACAAAAGGTAAACATAAAAGAATATAATAAGCTTCTTTTTTCTTTCCATAATAAAAAAAGAGTGCAAACCAAATAACAAATAAAAGGATAGACATCCATTTATGAGTACCTAAAACATACATTTCTTTAACAGTTTTACTTGTAACTAAAGATATTACAGGCATAAAACTCACAGCAAACAATAATATTATTATACATAAAATATGTATAAACGAAGGTTTTCCAGAACGCTCAATTACAGCCAATAATGCCAAAAAGATTTGAGATACAAACAATGATGGTATGGTTAGATAAAAAACTAAAGACGCATTCAAATTCCCTATTTTATAAATCATTGAACTTGTCCAGATTTCAAAATAATGATATGGTTCAGGAGTAAATTTTTGAGTGAAATTATAAACAAATTGTCGATTTTCATATCCCAAATTCAAGAACTGCGATATTTTAGCATAATAGTCTCCATCATGATACGGTCTTATTATTGAACCATCGTAAATAGAAACTGTTTGAAATAAATTATACGAAAAAGTAAATGTTACAATCAACAATATAAAAAATAGATACCAAAAAATAGACAACGAGTGAATATTACTATAAATTAAATCATTATTTCGATTCTTATATCTATCTACGAAATAAGAACAAAACAAAATAAAGAATATTACATTCATAGTTACTCCAGTTGTCGTAACGAAGGAGTAAAGTATAATGAGAACCAACCAGCCCGTCATTATTTTTGTAAATATAGAAAAAGAAGAAAACTTACTTTTCCTTTTAAAGAATAATAAACTTCCTACACAAAATGATAATAACAAAAATACTATTGCTGCTAAATAATAAGGCAATAATCGAAATAAATCTAAATTATACTGAGTACCTATCATTTTATTCTACGTCTAAACAATAATTTTTAAGCCTCTCAGATCTACCTTTTATTCTTTTTACAGGAATACCAGCATAAATAGTCCATGATTCCAAATCTCTATTAACAAAACTCATAGCACCAACAGCAGATCCTTCTTTAAGTCTCAGATTAGGCATAATAACGCACGAAGCACCTATCTGCACATATTTCTCCAAATAGACTGTTCCACCTGTCACATTGGTATATTCTGCTGAACACATTGGCCCAATCATATAGTTCCCACTAAAATCATCAACTTCACTATATATAATTGATCTTGCAGAAATACCTGTAAAATCTGACAGAACTATGCCTTTCTTTCCATATAATATTGTTGATGCTGATATGTGAACGTATGAACCTATTTTTATATTTCCAGAAAGTATACAAAAGTCATCAATCCTAACATTATTTCCTATTTCTATATTTTCAGGATTATAAAAAGATGTTTTTTTACTAATGCACACGTTCTTTCCTATAGATTTAAAGCCTATTTCTAGAACTTCATCTTGAGTATAAAATGAATTTTTCATTAAATTATACAATCAATAATCCTAACTAAATCATTTTCATTCAGAGCATGATGCATCGGTAAACAAATCACCTCTTCTGCCATCTTATAAGCATTTGGCAAATTAGCACGACTAGATGAGTCCAATCCCCTATATGTAGAGAATGTACTAATCAATGGATAAAAATATCGACGACCATACACCTCAGCCGATTTCATTTTATTATATAAAGCATCACGACTCATTCCATATTCCTTTTCATTTATAAATATAGGAAAATATGAATAATTATGCTTCACACCAGAAATATCATTCAAACACCGAATGCCATTAGTGTTTTTCATTGCCTCACGATATTTTATTGCTATTTGATGCCGTTTTTCAATAGCTTCATCTACATATTTAAGACTTAATAAACCATAAGCAGAGCGTATTTCATCCATTTTTCCATTAATTCCAGGAGCCACAACAGTAACTTCATCAGCAAATCCAAAATTTTTCAGATAATCAATACGTTGCTTCGTCTCTTTATCATGGCAGACCAAAGCTCCACCTTCTATTGTATTAAACACCTTTGTTGCATGGAAACTTAATGTAGCCATGTCTCCAGCACTAATAACAGATACATCATCCTGTTCAACACCAAAAGCATGTGCTGCATCGTAAATAACCTTTAAGCCATATTTCTCAGCAATCTCTTGTATTCTTTTTGTATCGCAAGGATTGCCATAAACATGAACAGGCATGATAGCCGTTGTTTTCGGTGTAATAGCTGCTTCTATTTTTTCAGGATCTAAATTGCCTGTTGATATATCTACATCCACAAATACAGGCTTAATGCCATTCCACCATAAAGCATGTGTAGTAGCAACAAAACTATATGGCGTAGTAATGACCTCTCCTGATATGCGCATTGCTTGTAATGCGCATATCAATGGTAATGTACCATTGGTAAATAAACTTATAAATGGAACATTTAGGTATTCACATAAAGCATTTTCTAATTTTTGATGATAATAACCATTATTGGTAAGCCATTTACGATTCCAAATATCTTGAAGATACGGTATAAATTCTTCTAAAGGAGGAAGAAGAGGAGAAGTTACAGTTATAATATTGTTATTCATTCCTATTTTAGTTATTTCATGACCCAATACCTTATACCGATAAAATTCAGACAAACAATGATCGGAATTAAAAAGAATTGACAATAAAAAGGATTAAAATCTAGTAATTCAACCCCACAGTACAATAGTACTAGGTTAATGACAAAAGATAAAATATAAACCATCAAATATTTGGAAAATCTCCGTTTAAAACTAATGATTTCTTCGGGCTTAAAAGCCCAATATAAATTAATAAAATATGTAAAAATCACACCACATAACCAAGAAATAGAAAATGCAATGGAATAGTTTACAACCTTTAACATAAGGTAATATACAATTGTTGTAAACAAGAAATTTAAACTACCAACAATCCCATACTTTATAAAACAATAAAAAAGTTTTTTACTTACAACTATCTTCACTCAAATATTTTTCTTTGATTATATACAAAGGCCTTTTTCGGGTTTCATCCAAAATACGCCAAAGGTACTCTCCTATAATCCCTAACATTAGCATTAATAATCCTCCTATTATTAAAATAACCATCATAATAGGAGTCCAACCTTTAAATGGTGTTTCATTATAGAAATAACCAATAAAAACAATTGCACTATAAATAAATCCTATTAAAGAAACGATTATCCCCAACAAAGACATAATACGTATAGGTAAATAAGACATCGCAATAAGAGAATCAATAAATAACTTTACCTTTTTTCTTAATGTCCATTGAGATTTTCCTATTTCACGTTTTACTCTTTCATAAGGAATCATTACTATATTATACCCCATCCATAATATATCCCCTTGAAGAAATCGATTTCGTTCATCTATTTTGTTTAAACAATCCACAACACAGCGATCTAAACAAAAAAAATCAAATCCTCCTTTAGGCATTCGAGGTGAAACATAATGCATTAAACTATAAAATATTTTAGAACCAATTCTCGCACCTAAACCATCATTCCGTTGAATCCTATGGCAAATAACAATTTCATTACCAGCCTCCCATTTACGGATCATTTTAGTTATATTTTCTGCCGGATCTTGTAAATCTGCAGACATACTAACAAGTACATCTCCTCGACAGTATTTATATCCAGCAATCATTGCCGCTACCTGTCCAAAATTACGAGAGAAAGATATTACTTGAACTTTATTATCCTGTTGTCGAAGAGATAATAATTCATCCAAAGAGTTGTCATCAGATCCATCATTTACAAATATGAATTCATATTCATATTGTGACAAATCCCTTTCAAGGACAGCTTTAACCTTACGGTAGGTAAGAATCAGAGCATTCTCATTTCGATAAACAGGAATTACAAAAGAAATTAACATTCAAATTATTATTATCAGTGGTTATATTTATTATTTTTTCAATTATATAATATTATTTATCTTATCTATCAATAAATAATAATCATTGCTGCTATTTTACATCAGGCTCTTTTGGTCTTGTTCATTTGCCTCGGATAAAGCAGAAACAGTATAGAAGACTTCCTTTAGTTTGGCAAATGTCTCAACAATAGCAATTGTCGTTTGGGTTGCACGCTCACTTTTTAAGATGGTGGCGAGCATATAGAGGCCTCTTTCAGTGAAAGCTTTAAGAACAGTTCTCATTTTTTATCAATTTGCGGTCAAAATTTTTGACCGCAAAGCAATTAAATCATTGTTGTTTAGCTCAATAACATAACCTCTTGGGAACTTACCTAGATTATTTTTAACAGTAATACCCATTGGTCTTACAATAATAATCCGCTCCTCTACCTTCCGGAATTAAACGATTTCTTTTTTTTCATAATTAAGATTTTGGTGCATATATTAATTTAATATTTATCTTTCATCACCCTATACAATGGTACTCAAAACCATTTTCTTCCATTTGATTACTTTATAAGGACATTCCAATATCCAGTCCTATTATCACCAAGACGCTGAATCAAATTTTGATCCCGCAGCTTGTTGATATTATCTAATATCTTACGTTTAGATATACCTACTTTCTCTGATAATTCCATCATCGACAACCGGTTATTTTCAGATAATAATTCCAATATCCGAATCTGATTGTCGGTAAGGGTATCGGGGACCTTATCGGGGACCTTATCGGGGACCTTATCGGGGACCTTATCGGGGACCTTATCGGGGACCTTATCGGGGACCTTATCGGGGACCTTATCGGGGACCTTATCGGGGACCTTATCGGGGACCTTATCGGGGACCCTTCTATATGAAACAGGAGATTCACGTACCATACCTTTGTGGAAATCATCTTCACTCTCCAATAACGAAAATGAATCTCCATTTGTAAATGGTATCTCTATATAGATCTGATCAGGTGAAAATTTTTCCACCAACCGAGGTGCCGGCAATCCCATATCCTTCCACACATACCGAAGATTCTGCAAGCCACTTCCTGTTCGTTCTCCGACATTGACCATGGCAAACATCTTAAATATAACTGTATTGCGCGGATCACTAACGCCTCCTTCCAATGCCTCGTCCAACGTGATCCGGAGTGTTCCGGGATTTGAAATAACCAATTTATCTTTATCTTTTACAACCACTACACCACGCCGTCCATAATAATCGGCATGAATCAAAGCATTTGCCAGAGCTTCACGCAAAGCCTCGTGGGCTGATGTTTCATCTATCCTATCAAGCCCATTCTGCAATTTAAACGGGACCTTCACACTGGATGTCAGACGATCAATTATCTTAAAATAAAAATCAAACAGGTTTCCAGACCAATCCCCAGAGGAAGAAAACACACGGTCTGTCCAACGATTTTCATCTTCCACCTCCCGGNAATTACAAAAGAAATTAACATTCAAATTATTATTATCAGTGGTTATATTTATTATTTTTTCAATTATATAATATTATTTATCTTATCTATCAATAAATAATAATCATTGCTGCTATTTTACATCAGGCTCTTTTGGTCTTGTTCATTTGCCTCGGATAAAGCAGAAACAGTATAGAAGACTTCCTTTAGTTTGGCAAATGTCTCAACAATAGCAATTGTCGTTTGGGTTGCACGCTCACTTTTTAAGATGGTGGCGAGCATATAGAGGCCTCTTTCAGTGAAAGCTTTAAGAACAGTTCTCATTTTTTATCAATTTGCGGTCAAAATTTTTGACCGCAAAGCAATTAAATCATTGTTGTTTAGCTCAATAACATAACCTCTTGGGAACTTACCTAGATTATTTTTAACAGTAATACCCATTGGTCTTACAATAATAATCCGCTCCTCTACCTTCCGGAATTAAACGATTTCTTTTTTTTCATAATTAAGATTTTGGTGCATATATTAATTTAATATTTATCTTTCATCACCCTATACAATGGTACTCAAAACCATTTTCTTCCATTTGATTACTTTATAAGGACATTCCAATATCCAGTCCTATTATCACCAAGACGCTGAATCAAATTTTGATCCCGCAGCTTGTTGATATTATCTAATATCTTACGTTTAGATATACCTACTTTCTCTGATAATTCCATCATCGACAACCGGTTATTTTCAGATAATAATTCCAATATCCGAATCTGATTGTCGGTAAGGGTATCGGGGACCTTATCGGGGACCTTATCGGGGACCTTATCGGGGACCTTATCGGGGACCTTATCGGGGACCTTATCGGGGACCTTATCGGGGACCTTATCGGGGACCTTATCGGGGACCTTATCGGGGACCTTATCGGGGACCCTTCTATATGAAACAGGAGATTCACGTACCATACCTTTGTGGAAATCATCTTCACTCTCCAATAACGAAAATGAATCTCCATTTGTAAATGGTATCTCTATATAGATCTGATCAGGTGAAAATTTTTCCACCAACCGAGGTGCCGGCAATCCCATATCCTTCCACACATACCGAAGATTCTGCAAGCCACTTCCTGTTCGTTCTCCGACATTGACCATGGCAAACATCTTAAATATAACTGTATTGCGCGGATCACTAACGCCTCCTTCCAATGCCTCGTCCAACGTGATCCGGAGTGTTCCGGGATTTGAAATAACCAATTTATCTTTATCTTTTACAACCACTACACCACGCCGTCCATAATAATCGGCATGAATCAAAGCATTTGCCAGAGCTTCACGCAAAGCCTCGTGGGCTGATGTTTCATCTATCCTATCAAGCCCATTCTGCAATTTAAACGGGACCTTCACACTGGATGTCAGACGATCAATTATCTTAAAATAAAAATCAAACAGGTTTCCAGACCAATCCCCAGAGGAAGAAAACACACGGTCTGTCCAACGATTTTCATCTTCCACCTCCCGGTAATCCAAAATTTATCTCTTCCCGGGAACAACGATAATCACCATCTGCATTTCTTCGATAAGTTCCTGTAAAAAGATTATCACTGATAAAAACAGGCTTATAATGACGATCGGCACGAGGAACTTCAATAACTATAATTTCTTTATCATCAATAGTAAACGGATATACCTGATGATTAAATAATAGGTTGTCGCTTACTTTTTGTTTATTATTTATCTGATTCCAAAAGTTTTGGATGAGCTTACTACTATCCTGTATACCTGTTACAGATAAATTCTTTTTCTTATCTTCGGATACCCCTAATAAAATTATTCCTCCATCCGTATTACAAAAGGCAGAATAACTTTCCCAGATGGATGCAGGAAGGTCTCTTTCCGCCTTTTTCGCTTCCAGATGAAAACATTCTCCTTCTTGAAGTAGATGTAAAAGAACTTCTTTTGTCATTATGGGTATTTTACTTATTCCTTCTCCGCCTTCCGTTTCACCGTATGTTTTACCTTCAACACTGCCAGATTCAATTCGATTGTTGTTTCGGAATCTGTTACTTTCTGTTCGTCATCCAGTAAATCGGCAATAAGTTCGCTGCCTTTTTGCATCAAGTTTTTTTGTCCCTGTTCGTTTGCCTCGGATAAAGCAGAAACAGTACGAGAAAGCTCTTTTAGTTTGGCAAATGTTTCAACAATAGCAATTGTTGTTTGGGTTGCACGCTCACTCTTTAAAATAGTGGCGAGCATATAGAGGCCTTTTTCGGTAAAGGCCCGAGGTTCCATAGTTGAAAATTTAAGCGATTGAAAGCGGTGGAAATTTTCCACCACATACTGTTTCTCAGCGAATTGCAAATTAAAACAATAACCAATCGGGAATTGGTCCGGATTATTACGTACTAATTTAATATTTATCTTTCATCGCCCTATACAATGGTACTCAAATCCGTATTCTTCCATTTCTTTGATATCATAAATATTTCGACCATCTATTACCAACGGATTTGCCATTAATTTATGAACAGCTGCCCAGGAAGGCATGCGGAATTCTTTCCATTCGGTAACAAGTAACAGGGCATCAGCGTCAACAACAGCATCGTAAATATCTTTTGCATAACGGATTGTATCTCCTACCCGACGACGGGATTCGTCTATGGCTACCGGATCATAAGCACATACTTTGCAACCGGCTTCCAACAATTTTTCTATGATAACTAACGCAGGCGCTTCTCGCATATCGTCTGTTTCCGGTTTGAAGGCTAATCCCCAAATGGCAACGCGTTTACCTTTCAAATCTCCTTTGAATTGTTTTTCCAACTTGCGGAAAAGAATAGATTTTTGATCTTCATTTACATCTTCTACCGACTGAAGAATACGCATCGGATATCCATTCTTATTTGCCGTTTTTATCAATGCTTTTACATCTTTAGGGAAACAAGACCCCCCATAGCCACATCCGGCATACAGAAAACGGTGACCGATACGGTCATCTGTTCCGATTCCTTTACGGATCATATTGACATCGGCTCCTACAATCTCGCAAAGGTTTGCTATATCGTTCATAAAACTAATACGAGTAGCCAACATAGCATTAGCTGCATATTTAGTCATTTCCGCAGAAGGGACGTCCATGAAGATTACGCGAAAGTTATTTAATAGAAATGGGCGGTATAATCGAGTCATCAGCTCCTTCGCACGTTCGGATTCCACGCCTACAACGATACGATCCGGACTCATAAAGTCTTTAATGGCAGCTCCTTCTTTTAAAAATTCAGGATTAGACGCTACGTCGAAAGCAATATCCAATCCTCTTTTATCTAATTCTTCCTGAATAGCTTTACGTACTTTCTTTGCCGTACCAACCGGAACGGTACTTTTAGTAACGACTAAAAGGTGTTTATTCATATTACGTCCCACTGTACGGGCTACTTCCAGCACATATTTTAAATCGGCGCTACCGTCTTCGTCAGGAGGTGTTCCAACAGCACTGAATACAACTTCCACCTCATTGAGGCATTCGGTCAAATCTGTAGTAAAATGAAGGCGACCTGCTTTTTTATTGCGATTTACCATTTCTTCCAGACCTGGCTCGTAAATAGGCATAATACCGTTATTCAGATTTTCTATCTTTTTGGTATCAACATCCACACAAAAAACTTCAGTACCCATTTCTGCAAAACAGGTACCACTGACAAGGCCTACATAACCCGTTCCTACTATAGCGATTTTCATATAAAGATTTTTTCGATTACAAATTACGGAAATATTCAATGGTAGGTTTTAAACCTTCTTCTAATTTTACTTTAGGTTCCCAACCGTTTAGCTTTTCTTTTGCAAGAGTGATGTCGGGCTTACGTTGTCTCGGATCATCGGACGGTAACGGCATAAAAGTAATTTTGGATTTAGAACCCGTCATACGAATAACGATTTCGGCCAGTTCCAACATAGTAAACTCACCCGGATTACCTAAATTAACCGGGCCGGTAAAATTCTCTGTCGCCATCATACGTATCATCCCTTCTACCAGATCATCCACATACTGAAAACTACGGGTTTGTGTTCCATCACCGTAGATAGTAAGGTCTTCACCTTTCAATGCCTGCACGATAAAGTTGGAAACCACACGGCCATCATCCGGACGCATATTTGAACCATATGTATTGAATATACGGATAATCTTTACATCCACGTTGTTTTGGCGATGGTAATCCATAAACAGTGTTTCGGCACAGCGCTTGCCTTCGTCATAACAAGAGCGAAGCCCTATCGGATTAACATTTCCCCAATAGCTTTCTTGCTGAGGATGCACAATAGGATCACCATACACTTCACTGGTGGAAGCCTGCAAGATACGCGCTTTAACACGTTTTGCCAACCCTAACATATTAATAGCACCGATAACAGACGTTTTTAAAGTACTTACGGGGTCAAACTGATAATGAACAGGTGAAGCAGGACACGCCAGATTATAAATTTCGTCTACTTCAACATAATATGGAAATGTTATATCATGGCGAACTAATTCGAAATAAGGATTGTTTAATAAATGAACAATATTTCGCTTTCGCCCGGTGAAATAGTTATCCATGCATATTACATTGTTCCCTTCTTTCAGAAGGCGTTCACAAAGATGTGAGCCAATAAATCCGGCACCACCGGTAACCAAAATCTGTTTCATATTATTCCTCCTCATTTATTTATGCGCAAAGCTGCCATATAGATACACCAAAGGCTCGTCACTCCCATATATGGTGCGACAAAACTGCCACAAAGATAGGAATTTGGATAGATTAAAATTCATAAAATAGTAGTTATTTATCTGTTTTATGGCTTTCATTATTTGAATGGAAAGAATTTAGGTCAAGGTGTATTTCCAATTCAGACTGAGTTATAACAGATTTCGCCAATTTTCTATGCTTTTCCAGTAAATCTATTCTCATAGAGATAATATAAAACATCCCGATGATTTCAAAAAATCATCGGGATGTTTTATAAAAATGATCAGGATGTTTCTATTATTTCAACGCATAGATACGTTGGATAATGTCTACCACTTTCATTCCTTCCAAAACATTAGTGGTTATGGCCTCCGCACCTGACAAGACATTAACGACATTACGGATAACGAAATTATGATTCTGAGCAGAACCTTTATACGGGCCATAATCATTACCCGGATTAGTTGGCGCTAATTCCGGCATTGTATAATCCTTGATATGGCAATATTCCACTTCGTTCATATATTGTCCGCCAATCTTAACACTTCCGTTCTCTGCAACGATCAACATGCTGCTTTCCATATTCTTATCCCACACAGAAGTAGAATAGTTCAGGCTTCCCATACCACCGTTCACAAACTGGAAATTTACAAAACCAGAATCTTCAAAAGCGGTCAGTTCCTTATGATTAAAATCGGCAAAACGAGCCTGGATATTACATATATCGCCAAACAGCCAATACATTATGTCTATGAAGTGCGAGAACTGGGTAAACAGAGTTCCACCATCCAGAGTCGCATCACCATGCCATCCGTCCGGTTTATAATAGCGATTGTCTCGATTCCAAAAACAATTCAGCTGCACCATATAGATTTTACCGAGTTTTCCGGATTCTACCATTTCCTTGATCCATACGGAAGGAGGTGAATAACGGTTTTGCATGACACAAAACACCTGTTTACTGTATTTCAGAGAAGTATAAACCACTTTTTCGGCATCGGGCAAAGTCAATGCCATTGGCTTTTCAATAACTACATGATGCCCGGATTCAATAGCACAAATCGCCATGGATGCATGCAAGCCGTTAGGGGTGCATATATTAATAACATCTATATCCAGATCAGACTCCAGCAATTGCTCCAAACTTTGTACAAAGGGAACATCATAAGTTTCTATCCCCAACTCCTCTTTTGGCCGGATATCACATAATGCAACCAATTCCGCACCTTCATCACGTGAAATCATTTCCGCATGGCGCTTACCGATATGGCCGCAGCCAACTACTGCAAAACGGATTTTATTCTTTTGTTTCATTTCCTACCTTTATCAAGCCAATTGATCGGCTTCCTGTACAGTCTTTATAATATAATCCTGCACCTCTTTCGTCATCTCCGTATGAATCGGAATAGACAAAACCGATTTACATAAATCAGATGCCACCTTCGGTTTAGTAGGCATAAAAGCTATGCCTTTAAACGCATCCTGATCTTGTAACGGCAGTGGGTAATAAACTGTTGAAGGAACGCCTTTCTCCCTTAAATACTGCTGGAAGAAATCACGCTTTCCATCTTTTATTATAAGAGTATATTGATGGTATATGTGTGATGAGAAAGATGATTTCTGCGGTATTTTAAGATATTTACAAGATGCAAGCATTTTATTATAACGAATAGCCAATTTAATCCGGTAGGCATTAAACTCATCCAGATACTTCAACTTCACATCCAGTATAGCCGCTTGAATCGTATCTAAACGGGAATTGCATCCTATCACTTTATGATGGTATTTACTCTCCTGTCCATGCATGGTAATCATACGGATACGTTCTGCCAAACGTCGATCGGCTGTTATTATGGCTCCTCCGTCTCCATAACATCCCAATGGTTTAGACGGAAAAAAAGAAGTCGTACCGATATGTCCTAAAGTACCAGCCTTTCTAAGCGCTCCATCTTTATCAATATAATCAGCTCCAAGTGATTGGGCATTATCTTCTATTACATACAAGTGATAAGCTTTTGCAATATTCAAAATAGTTTCCATATCGCAAGCCTGCCCAAACAAATGTGCAACAATAATAGCTTTTGTGCGTCGTGAAATACATGGTTCTATCTGCCAGGGACTAATATTAAACGTTCTAGGTTCAACATCTACCATCACAGGAACTAAACCCAATAAGGCGACTGCTTCTGCGGCAGCCACATAATTAAAGGCAGGCACCAAGACTTCATCTCCAGGCCGTAATCCCAAAGCCATCAATGCTATTTGCAAAGCATCAGTTCCGTTTCCACACGGAATGACATGCGAAGTCTTCAAATAAGTCTCAAGATGAGTACCAAACTCCTTTACTTGCGGACCATTAATAAAAGCGCAACTCTCGTTGACAGCAAGAATAGCTTTGTCAATCTCGTCCTTCAAACGAAAATATTGAGATTGAAGGTCGACCATTTCTATTTGTTTTCCAGACATTATTTCTTAATACTTTTATTATACGAACGCAATATACAACTTATTATTTTACCTCGCTACCCGGTTTCACTTCTTTTTCAGGAGTAATAACAGCCAATTTTCCGTCAAAATTTTCCGCAGAAAGGATCATGCCTTCCGAAACAATGCCTTTCAGTTTGCGAGGAGCCAGATTAGCAATAAAACAAACCTGCTTTCCTACCAGTTCTTCCGGGCTATAATGCTGAGCAATACCCGAAACGATGGTACGTTTCTCCAAACCATCGTCAATACGGAACTGCAATAACTTATCGGCTTTCGGAACTTTAGTGCATTCCAATATAGTTCCTACACGAATATCCAATTTCATAAAATCATCGAAAGCAATGTTCTCACGTACCGGTTTTGCCTTATAATTAGCTTCTTCGTTTGCTTTTTTTGTATCCAGCAATTTCTGAACCTGAGCTTCAATTACACTGTCTTCAATCTTTTCAAACAAAAGCTCTGCTTTTCCCAATTGATGACCAGCCACCAATAAGTCAGTTGCCCCCAGCCGATTCCAGCCAAGCGGTTCTACATTCAGCATCTTATTCAACTTTTCCATGCTAAACGGTAAGAACGGTTCAAATGCTATAGCCAGGTTTGCCGTAATCTGCAGAGCGATATTCATAATGGTAGCTACGCGGGACATATCGGTCTTAGCCAACTTCCAGGGTTCAGTATCCGCCAAATACTTATTACCGATTCGTGCCAGATTCATTGCTTCCTTCTGCGCATCCCGGAAATGGAAAGTATCCAACAAACGTTCCACATTCGCCTTTACATCTTCGAAATCCTTTAGCGTCTGGCGATCATAATCTGTCAACTCTCCGGCAGCAGGTACTTTTCCTTCAAAATACTTATCCGTAAGTACTAAAGCCCGATTTACAAAATTACCTAAAATAGCAACCAGCTCATTATTATTACGTGCCTGAAAATCTTTCCAAGTGAAATCATTATCCTTCGTTTCCGGTGCATTGGCAGTCAGGACATAACGCAACACATCCTGTTTACCTGGCATATCCACCAAATATTCATTCAGCCATACCGCCCAGTTACGTGATGTAGAAATTTTATCTCCTTCCAGATTCAGGAACTCATTAGCCGGTACGTTTTCCGGCAGATTATAAGAACCTTCCGCTTTCAACATGGCAGGAAATACGATACAGTGGAATACAATATTATCTTTTCCGATAAAATGAATCATTTTCGTTTCGGGATCTTTCCACCAGGTTTCCCAGCTATCAGGCAGCAATTCTTTTGTATTAGAGATATAACCAATAGGAGCATCAAACCAAACATAAAGCACTTTTCCTTCAGCCCCTTCTACCGGAACAGGAATTCCCCAATCCAAGTCACGGCTTACCGCACGAGGTTGCAATCCCATATCCAGCCAGCTTTTACATTGACCATATACATTAGGTTTCCATTCTTTATGCTCTTCCAAAATCCATTGACGCAGGAAGGGTTCCCATTTATCAAGAGGCAGATACCAATGCTTTGTTTCACGCATTACAGGCTCACTTCCACTAATAGCCGATTTCGGATTTATCAGATCGGTAGGGCTCAAAGAAGTACCGCAAGCCTCACATTGGTCGCCATAAGCCTTTTCATTACCGCAATGCGGACATGTTCCAGTAATATAACGATCCGCAAGGAATTGCTTCGCTTCCTCATCATAATATTGTTCACTCGTTTTCTCGATGAACTCGCCTTTATCATACAAAGTACGGAAAAAATCCGACGCCATTTGGTGATGTGTTGCCGAAGTCGTACGGGAATAGATATCAAACGAAATGCCGAAATCTTCAAAAGACTTCTTGATTATACCATGATAACGATCCACTACATCCTGCGGAGTAATACCTTCTTTTTTAGCCCGTAATGTAATAGGCACACCATGTTCGTCCGAGCCACCTATCATTAAAACGTCTTCTCCTTTAAGACGAAGATAACGTGCATAAATATCGGCAGGCACGTATACTCCGGCAAGATGGCCAATATGTACAGGTCCGTTAGCATACGGCAAAGCCGTAGTTATCAGCGTTCTTTTAAAATGCTTTTCCATACTTTGTGATTTCTTTTTGAAATACAAAGGTAAGGAATTATTATGAAAGTAAGATATTGGAGATTCGTATTCTATTTTATACCTTTGAAACAATATTTTATTAACAATACACATATGAAAACTCCTGTTATTTTAATTTCATTATTCCTCTTATCTCTATCTCTTTCGATAAAAGGGCAGATCGTTTACCATGACGCATCCGTTTTTCCTCTTTTAGGCAAGGCTACACCTGATACTTACACACGTTACAGCCGTTTGCCTGAATCTTTAAAAAACATATCAAGAGGGCCTGTCTGGGAATTAGGGCAAAACAGTGCCGGACTTGCTATTCGCTTCCATTCCAACTCCACAACCATAGCCGCAAAGTGGGAAGTATTAAACAATAATGCCATGAACCACATGACTCCAACCGGCACAAAAGGTCTCGACCTTTATTGTTTACAGGACGGAAAATGGATATTCGTTAATAGCGGACGTCCAACAGGAAAAGACAATACGGCAACTATCATTTCCAATATGAAACCGGAAGAACGGGAATATATGCTATATCTGCCATTATACGACGGAACTGTGTCTTTGAGTATAGGCATCGATTCATTAGCAGAAATCACACAACCGAAAGTAAACCTGCCGGTAAGAGAAAAACCCGTTGTATTTTACGGCAGCAGCATTCTTCAGGGAGGATGTGCCAATCGTCCGGGTATGGCACACACCAATATTCTGTCCCGTTGGCTAAACCGTGAATGTATTAATCTAGGATTCAGTGGTAATGCCCTATTAGATTTGGAAATAGCAGAGTTGATTTCCGGAGTGGACGCTTCGATGTTCATATTGGATTTTGTTCCAAACGCGAGTGTCGACCAGATGAAAGAGCGGGCGGTTAAGTTCTATTCCATTATCCGCGAAAAACATCCGGACACGCCAATCCTTTTTGTAGAAGATCCCATATTCACCCATACCCGTTTCGACCAGCAGATAGCGAAAGAGGTAAAGGATAAAAATGACGAGATCAATGCGATTTTCCGTTCTCTAAAACAACGGGGAGAGAAGAACATCTATATGTTATCTTCCAAAGACATGATAGGGCACGATGCGGAAGCAACCGTAGACGGCATCCATTTTACAGACTTAGGTTTTATGCGATACGCGGAATTACTTTATCCGATATTGAAAAAGCAAATAAAAGAATAGACCGTCAGGAATTACATTTAAAATAAAAAACTCGCTCCGCTAAATCCTTCAACATAAGATTATCAAACGGAGCGAGCCTTTTTACTTACTAAGAATCTATTAAATCCTGCTTCATTTTTTGGATTTCATGGAGTAAAGAAGGTATATCATTTTTAATGACATTAAATATTTCCTCTTCATCAATTTTATGATATTCATGAGCAATGATATCACGTAAACCCATGATTTCAGTCCAAGGTATACATGGATAATTTTTCAGATACTCATGATTCGTTTTGTAATCAATTGTTTTAACACTTTCCCCTATAAATATTAATTGCATGCAAATACCACTTAAAATAAACATTCCATCCTGAGTTAATAAAAAATCATCCGAATCAATTATTTCTCCTGATTTATTCTGAATAAGAAGAATCGAATCTTCTATTCTGTCCAACAAACTTAATATCCGATCTTTATCAAACATAAATCAAATCTTTAGAAATGCTCTTTTCAAAAGCTGAACCTGAAAGTTGTTTGCGCAAACGGACTATATCTACCTTACAACCTAACAAAGCTTCCAATTCTTGTTTCATTCGACTACGCAATAAAATATCAGGCTTACCTTCATACACAATATCGATATCGCTACTTTCCGTTTGTTCATTGCGGACAACTGAGCCAAAAAGCCCCATTCTTACAATGCCATAATGCTTAGCCACATTCTGAAAGTAATTATGCAATAATTCCAAACATTCTACTTTTGTCTTCATAAACAGAAACTTATTTACAGACAAAGAAAAGAATTTTTTTTCATTTATAATCAAAAGGTATATAAATTCAACAAGTTATATCAGTAAAACCACACTAAAAGACAAAGGCTTGCATTTCTTTGCAAGCCTTTTCTGTCTTATCGTATGGAAACCTTCACGGGTTTATTATCACCGACCTTTACAATATATTCTCCACTTAGTAAATAGAATGCAGAATGGCCTTCGGGAATAGATACATTATATACCATCTGCCCGCTAAAGCCCCAAACTTGCAGATTCGAAGTTTTCGCCGTCTCTATATACAAAGTATGTTCTTTCGTATAAATACGCACACCATCCTTTTGGATGGACTCATTATCTAATGGTATGCTTGCATTACCGAACTGTGCACTTAAAACACAATTGTCGGTCACGGTATACGGATAAGGATTCAACGTATTGCCATCACTCCACTTCAAAAACAGATTACCATTATCCGGAGTGGCAGTTACTGTTACCACCGTACCATGTTTTACGGTTCCAGTCTTTGAAGCACTTATTCTCCCTCCTTTATTCTGTTCCAAAGAAAAAGTATAATTATTCAATTCCAACCCGGACACCTCAACCTTTACATTATCGGAAACATTATTTAATGTATAGAACTGCGTTTTAGTCTCAGTTGACGAACGAAGGGCCAAGTCCGGCTCCACAACATCACCATTTGCTGTTACCTTCACCGAACTTTTACTATATTGAGGCAGAATAACCAGTTTCAACTGAATATTGTCTCCGGATTTCAACGCCTCCGCATTCGCATTGACTGCCCCCATACCGGCACCTGGTATCACAGGTAAATCCACTTTCAACAAATTCTCGTTCGGAAGAGAGACAAACAAAGGCAATAACTGTTGAGCATCTTTCACCGCTATAATGCGCGGATTATCAACCTTTCCATCATTCCACATAGAGAAACGCTTGCCTGCCGGTGATTTCGCCAGCAGATAAACCATCGTCGTAGGCGTCAGTGCCTCATTCGTTATCTGCTTAGCCGTCTCCATATTAAATGCAATAACATTGTCGGCCAACTTAAGTGTCGTTTTATTCAACCGGATGCCATCAACCGAAATCACATAGTTCTCAGCTATATTATACAGACTATATACATCTTTATATACAGTAAGCTTCTCACCATTCGCATAAACCACTGGTTCCGAATCACTATAGTCACTTTCTTTACTGATATAAAACTTAAACGTCCCACCCTTCTTCACAGAAGTAGAATAACCTGTCAATGGTTTCACTTTTGCTCCGGTCAGTGTAGGTAATACCATCAAGAATCCGGGATCTTCCTGCACAAAACGAGCCTGAATAGTAGTATCTTTCTCTACCAGTACCAAACGCGGATTATCGCTCGTCCCGTCCGTCCATGAAAAGAATTTATAATCGGCATCCCCTTTAGCAGTTATTGAAACCCGGTCGCCATGGCTCACCGTACGAGGGGCGCTGTCTTCATCGTCTCCTGTAAAGCAAATATACCCGTTTGCCGATTGTTTCAATGTTACCGTATGGGTAATACCGGTAATTCCACTCACATTAACCGTTATATTCCCTGTCTGATTGTTTAATGTATAAACACCTTTTGTATTTGGCAAAAGCTCTTTGTTATTCGCCATTACTTTGAGATCATCCAACGATTCAAAATAGTTTTTGTCTACTACCAGTTTAAATTCAAATGTTCCGCCACTGGCAACTGCCGATATGACTTCACCACCCTCCGGATTAACCGCTGTTACCCCTTTTGGCAATACAAAAGTAATCGTAATTTTTCCCTTCCCAAACGTAATATTACGTGTGGTTACCCCATCTTTATAACCGTTTTTCTTTGCATAAGCATCCACGCGTATGGTCTTATCAACCGAAAGACTACTGATCTGGAACGGCTGAGTATAGAGTTTCGGAGCAGAGCCGTCTATACTATAATATAATGTGGCAGCAGCATCCGTATTCACCAAAGAAACAGTCACGCTCTCTCCTGCCGGAATATAATCCGTAATCGAAGGCGTTGTTATTACCTTAGGCGCAGAAGCGGACGGACGAAGATCCGCAAATTCTGCAGAAATGGTTAGGCCATCATTTCCAGGCATAATCGTATCAACCGAAGTAGTAGTATATATATTACTCCCTATTGTTAGCTTGGTCAGGCTATAAATAGATGAATCCGGTATAGCAGTTACTGTTAAAGCAATTCCGGCTCCTACTTTTTCATTATTCTTAATCTCTATATTTCCGCTATTTACTACAATCCGGCCATTTGTCGGCTTTAATATGCTAACGGCATTACCCAAAGTCCACTTCGCATAGAAAGTTTTATTTCCCATTGAATTCTTTTCCAATGTAGCAATACCATTCGTCAAAGCGGCATCCGTATACCAACCGGCAAAAGTATAGCCACTACGAATCGGATTAGGCAAAGTGATATTTTCCGATTCATAAGTATATGTATCAGGCACAGTAACTCCCGTAGGGAAAGAACCATAGTAAGTTTCAAATTTAATTGAATATTTAGCAGGCTCCCATTTGGCATAAAGCTCAAAGTTCTTTTCTGTCCCTTTAGGAATAACCGGAGGAACCGGGCTACCTTGCAATCCTGCATTATCATACCAACCGGCAACCTGATAAGCTCCGTTTACAGGAGTTTCAAGAGTTACGGCATCATCTTTAGTATAAGGATGCTTTTCATCTCCCATCGGGGTCATTGTCGGTTTCCCTTCCGGAACTTGCCAGTGATAGGTAATATAATAAGTTCTATTCCATTTTGCGTAAAAAACTTTATCACCTACAGTACCCTTGGGTAAAGAAAAAATGGGATCGTCTGTGAAATCGTTCTTTGCACACCAACCCATAAATTTATAACTTTCGTCGGGTGGAGTGAGTTTCGGCAAATTAAATGGGGTATCTTCAACTACATAAGATGCATCCGAAGGTCCTGTTCCTTCTGTTGTATAATACTGAATAGCATAAAGCTTAGACCACTTTGCATAAAATATTTTTGGTTCTGTAGAACCCTGAGGTATAGAAGTTACCGCATTTCCTGTAAATTCTTTGTTATCATACCATCCCATAGACTTATAACCTGCTCGGGTTGGATCTTTCAATGATATTTCTGATTCAATAGTGTAATCTTGTGGATTATCGGTATTGACACCTTCATTGAGGTTATAAGTAATAGGATAACGGATTGCCTCCCAATGGGTTGTAAGATTTCTTTCATACGGATTTGATGTTGCTCTTGGAAATAAAGATTCCACATCCGCTTTTTGTCCTGACTCATAATACCATCCATTAAAATCATATCCTTTTTTCTTTGGCTCCAATGGTGGAGGAAAAGAAATATCCTTAGTTTCTATGGTATAAGACGTTAATAAGCTAGTAGGATTTGTACCACCGGCAGGATTGTAAGTCAATTTATAGTCAACTATTTCAACCGAAAAAGAAGAAGAAGCTCCTTTTTGGCTAAAACCAGTCATACTATAGTCAGTCATATACTCACCATTTCTATTTAAAACAGAGCCTTTCATTACTATATCGTCTATAGTCTTAACAGACTTTAAAGAATAACTTGTTCCATCCGAACCAGCAATAATGCCGGCACCATTAGTTGCCGTAGCCATAAAAGTTCCTTTCTGAATATTAAGCGTACCTGCACTATAATTTATAGTGCTAGCATCATATCCATTTTTTCCTGAACCCAAAAAGCCCCCCGTTGTACCTTTAGCTGTCGCTGAAACTGTCCCTCCTCCTACAATTGTTAGAAAGCCCCCTTTCATCTCTATACAAATAGCCGCTCCGTCATTCTCACGAGCAGCGGACAAGGTCTGGTCATTTAAATCAAGCACAATTTTACCTGCAGAAATAACTATAGGATTATCACCGAGCTCTATAGGAGAGGCTACTAGTTGAATATAATATGTATTTGTTGGATTATTTGCAGCGTCATTGACAGTTGTTCTTAATTCATTAGCCGAACCAACAAGAACTTTTACATCTGCACTCCAAACCACAGTTGTTCCCAATACTGCAAAAACCAATATCACAAAGTACTTTAAATAATTCATTCTTGTTTTCATATACTTAAAACTACTATATTGCAATCCGTCTTTCTTCCAGCATAGATTACAATAATTATTCAAACACCAATTCAAACTCATCCAGCCACAAGGCGCTGCTTGTGCTTCCCGTAAAGTAATCCCCATACTTACTGGCCGAAGCTACAATAAGTATATAAGTTGGTTTCGTAAAATAATCCCGGTATTTCAGGTTTATCTTAAATGTACTATAATCAGTGGAGGTTGCATTTGTTTTAAATTCACCAAAAGCAATCATCGACTCATTATTCCATGATAAATCCACAAACAACGACTTTTGAGTATTTACCCGGAACGGCTGTGTCCAGTCAAATAATGCGATATAAATATGACAGGAGTCTTTTTGTCCCATCATATCCGCGTATGGTTCTTTTGCATAATCGATGATACCCGGACGATAATTATAGTACCCCCTCAATCCGGAAGGACGACCGGTGTAAGGACGGCCAAAGTCCAGTTCTGCTCCGGGATTTTTTAAATCAACCACCGCTTTAAGAAACTGGCCCGTATATATATTACCTGCGGCAAATGCAACCATTGCATATTCTGAATGCAAATAAGCAGCCGAGCCTTTTACCACATTTCGTTTTTCTTCTTCCGTAGGTGTTTTATTCGCACTCTTTGCTCCTCCATTTCCGGAATCCCAAAAGTAATTAGCCTCCAAATCCAGATTCGGATAATAGGTTCCGTTCGTATTAATCCAATTATCGAAGCCTAAGTTCGGAACAAGTTCCATTTTTTCAGTGGTAAACTCTTCAACGCTTTTATCACTTCCGTCTACTGTTAATACATACTCATAGGTAGTTTCGGGCTGCAAATGAGTTATTATCGCCTGAAATGAACCATCCTCTACGGTCAAATCGCTGGAAAGCATGTATTCCCAATCCTGATCACCTTTTACCCGGTATTTCACATCTACAATGCCTGTTTTTGTATAACCTTCAATATAAACCCTTCTGGCCCATGGTGAAATAGTAGTTGTTTCCATATCTGCAGGAGGGTATTTTACACTAACCGTCCATTGGTCTGTCTCACCAAAGAGGGAAACCAGAAAAACACGGGGACGCGTAAAGTCGGTTACCAATGCAGGATCGGGAACGGTTTCTGCAATAGAACTTCCCAATTGCAAATCCAGAATCTCTATATTGCGGAATGAGGGTTGTTCTTCTTCATCCACATAAATAATCACATTTTTCGTATTTTCATCAACCAACGCCTGTCCCACCTGGTTCTTCACTCTTATCTTACGGTCTATCGCATGAGATACATTTACCTTCCATTCATAATCCTGATATAAACGAAGCAGGAAAGATACCGGCTTTCTGAAATCCATATAAGTATTAGCCGACGCCGGTAAATAGTTGATAGAAGAGAAACTTGTATCAGGGAAGTTTACAAAATCTTTACAGGCTTTTTCATCCGGGATAATTGTTGTATTATCCGTTACAACAAGTTTTTCTATTTGCAGATTTTTCAAATCGAGAGTATCGGCCACTTTAATCGTTACCGTATTTGTTTCGTCATTAATCTTTATAGATTGAGTGCCTTCTATAGCAATCTCCATTATTTCCGCTTTAATAGTAGGCAACGGATAATCATTCTTGATACATCCGGTAAAGATCAAAAAGACAGACAAACAGATATATAAAGCTTTATTCCCTCTCATTTTATATTAAAGATAAAAAACAATACCCAAATCTATCGACAATAAATTAATCTTGAAGTTAGCAGAACTGGACGAGCGCGAACCTTTATATACCTGATCTCGCGTTTGATCATACCAGTTAAAATTCAAACCTGCCACGTTAATAGACGCTTCAACAGCCGTAAAGTCATTCACAAAACAAGTTATACCCGGTGCCACACCTATATTCAGGTTATGTTTCAACTGATGCACTCCACTTAAGTCCACCCCCGTTCCTGAAGAACCGTTACTTTGCGAATAGCCGTAACTAACCCGTGCTTCATTAAACAGGCCAAAACGTTTACTATCCCCTAAATTCAGATAAGTACGTAAAAACGCAGCCGCCGAATAAGTATTTGATACATTATTATAATCCTCTATTTCAATATTCAGATCATCCCCTAATGAAAGACTTATATTATCCAGCTTCGTATATGAACGTGAAAAAGCCAAACGTCCTCCTATACTGATATTATCCCGGATAAAGTAGCTCACTATCGGAGTTACTTTAAAAGTATAGCCCTCACTATTTATATCTTTCAATAAAGACATGAACTCAAAGTTATCATCAACATGTTCCGAATATGAAAAAGTTGCACCAACCATCCATTGTCCTTTCGGAATAAAAGTCTTCATCACAATTCCACGGTCGTATTTTGACTCTTTTGCCATTCCCGTCACAGGAAATATACATACCAAAAGAGATAATAATATTCTTTTCATCTACATTATATTATTCGTTAGAAAAGCATTTAGGGTCGTAATCGTATAATAATTCAAATTCATCAAGCTTCAGATTACTTTTTGTACCTCCTTTAAAATAATCACCATATTTAGAAGCTGAACATATGATCGCTAAATAATAAGAGGTATTATAATCAGGATAAAAATAATTCAATGTCAATTCAAATTGTGTATAATCTTTAGTCTCCACACATTGACTGGATGGCAATTCCGCATAAGCTATGACATTTTCTTTGAACCAGTCAGTTTCTAAGTCAAAGAATGTACTTTGATCATTAGAGTTAATTGTAAAAGTATTTTTCAGTAACACAATAAAAACCGAACAAGTATCCATTCCTTGTACATTTATTTTTCTTCCACTTGGAGTTGTTATCTCACCTGAATAATCAATATTTCCCGGACTATATTTATACCACCCTTTCAATTTAGTAGGTCTTGCAGAAAACAATCGGCCGACCTTTATATAACCGGTAGTCCCACTTAAATTAAAATCACCTGTAAATAAATTACCTGCTGCAAATTTAACCGTTGCAAATTGTGATTGGAGTGATGCAGCCTTTATAGAGTTAACATTTCCTACAACATCATCAGTTGGTGAAAGTAAATTACCTGCAAAACTATTATTACCAGAACTCCAAAAAGAGTTAGCAGGATTATTACCATTCCACTCATCAAACTTACCTCCGGGCAATTCTACCGCTCCTTCTGTTTTAAAGGAGACCAAATCTCCCTCGCTATCTGTTCCGGCAACGGCCCTGTATTCATAGGTTTGTCCAGGAATTAACGAAGTTACAAGCGCAGAAAAAGTTCCATCCGCATCTACTTGTGTAGCTTCAATAGTTTTAAACTCTATATCACCTTGCTTCCTAAACTCAAAAGCATGCCCAGATGCCTCCTGTGATTCACCACATAAGAAAGCAAATGTAGAAAACGCATTAGGTTTATTTGTCAAAATAGACACATTCGGACGAGCCTCATATACAAACTTTATCTCCGTTTCCTGATGCAATGAGTCCATTGCATAAACTGTGAAGGTATGAAGCTTCTTTGATTGCAGATATGCGATATCCTGCAAGAATGTTCCAGCCAAGGCATCAAAATTCAATGTAATATCTTTCATATCCTGACCACCCGGCAACAAAGGGAAACCAAGTACACCCAGTTTGTTTTTCGTCGTTTCATCCGGCTTGGTTAAATCAAACAAATCCAAACCAACAGCAGCAAACAAATCGGACTCGGCTTTCACTGTCAGCGTTTCTATTCCCACCTGAGAAACAATCTGCAAAGATGAAGAAGGCAAATTATCGCCTACTTTTATCGAAAGCATATTTTCTTTGAAAGTATCGGACAGTTTGATAACAGGCACTTTCTGCCCTTCCATATCACTTTCATCAATCACCACCTCACATTCCACTACTTTAGCTTCATCATCTACAGTTATATTAAAGTCACTTCCTCCTTCCGGACTTCCGGGTTTATCTCCCATCTTATACTTAATCGTATAATGGTAACGAGGCTTGATATCTGTAAATACTTGTCGGAATGTATATGCTTTGCCATCATTATTAGTCAGTGCCAAACTGGCTGTTAACTTCTCGGGTGTAAAATATCCGGCCCGGTATTCGTCACGTGTATAAAGTAAAGAACCGCTATTGTTACTAACTGTTGTTTCATAATTTACAAAGTTTTCCTTTACACCGTCTGTATAGACTACTGTTACTTTCGCATTTGCAATTTTACAGATAACAGTAGCACTGGTTATTTCTCCAGCCTTCACCTCCACTGTTTCTTCCCCTGCATAAAAAGGTTTCTCCCAACCGGCATCCTTCGATTGATTGGATACTACAGACACCGTATAAGTCCCGACAGGCAGTACCAATTTTTCATTCTGCACTTCCTTCACATAGTCATTATACGATTTAATTGTATCTCCGCTTGCCGCTATAACATCCACACGTAAACTCTCATTAACGACAGCACTCTGGGCTTTCGTTAATACAGTTTCGTCCTGATTTACATTCAAACAAAGAGTTCCACTGGGAGCCAGCCCACTCTTATCGTCATTACAAGATACGAACATAAAAAGCAGAACGCAGCAACATGCATATATATATTGTATTAACCTTTGCATAACTCAATCCTTTTTAGTTATTTCATCGTTACAGTAAGCGTTTGCGATGCCGTATTTCCGGCCTCATCTTTAACAGATATCTTAAACAGATAATTACCTGGTTGATCCAGAAGAGCAATCATTGGCATAAATGCCGATATATCAAATAGCGTCTCAATTCCTCCCTTTTCAGGAATAGCCAATTGTAAGCTTGTCAATATGGAAGCCTGTTCACCGGAAAGATTACACATGTCGAATGTAGCTCCAAGCCCTAGTTCCTCCAGCAACGGCTCTAATACTGCAGAAGTAATCGCCACTTCTAAGGAAGCAAGCTTCTTCGGAGTCTTTATATTAATCTTTACCATAACATCCGAATTACCCGCT
The DNA here is from genome assembly GCF_900186615.1 of Parabacteroides bouchesdurhonensis. GTDB lineage: Bacteria > Bacteroidota > Bacteroidia > Bacteroidales > Tannerellaceae > Parabacteroides > Parabacteroides bouchesdurhonensis. The sequence goes on along the minus strand of NZ_LT896588.1, from coordinate 1,442,241 downwards.
GATATTTCCACCGGCTTGGTGAAAGAAAAACCTTCTGCAGTAATTGCCGGCAAATCTTTATCTCCCGAAGGATTCTCCGGCTCTTCTCCACCGGCATCCACAAAGTTGGAAGGTATCTCAATTACATAGTCTTTTTCTATCAAAGAGACATCCACTTTAATCGTAGGGGCTTTTATCGGTTGCTCCGGTTTATCATCATCTCCCGGATCTTCCGGTTCATCAGGATCTTCTCCGCCGGGATTATCATCTCCGCCGGGGATATCATTCACAATACCCAGATCAACTAAAATATTATTATGGTCTTTCACTTCCTGCATACCCGATAGATTGATATTATAAACCTTATCATTTTTTCCGCTACGGGTAGTGGCATAAATACAGAATTGCAATACACCTGTATTTCTAAGATAAGCGGCTCTTGTTTCGTCTCTGAATGTAGTCAAAGCCCCGTTTCCATTATCTACCACAATCGAATAATCATCTTCAAAGCTACTTCTAAATTCATCCGAGCACCTAAATATAATTTTCTTATTACTCAACACACAATCGGTAATTACCTTAGCAACCTCCTGAGGGGTAATCTCGCATTCGTTCGATCCGGAGTAAAAAGGAGAATCAAAGGCGGCATCCAGGTCCTCGCCTAATGTAGCCCTTACAGAGTATCGGCCTACAGGCAGAAGCAGTCCGCCTTCATTCTTTAAGTCGGCATAGCTTCTATAAGACTTATAAACTTGTCCGAGACTGTCTAATATCTCTATGGCAAAATCATTTACATCAATCACAACAACATCCGAGCCGGAAACGCCTCCTTTAGAGTCCGGAATACTCGCTTCTTTTTGAGGCTTCAGTTCCAAATCAAGTAAACCTGCGTCTCCCTTTATCTTATTGTCTGTCGGTTTATCTACTTGTCCAAGTATATCTTTCTTCATTTCACAGGAAGAAAGAACAGAAACCAAAACAAAAAAGACTAAAAACAATCTATTAGCAAAAGCGTTCATTCCCTCTTAATTATTAAAGTTTACATGAAGACATTTTCAACTCACTCTTACCTGCATCCAAAGTAATAATATAGTATTCTCCTATCTGAGGAGCATTCTCACCGTTCTTAAAATACCACGTACGTTCCGGGTAGGTCTGTCCCCCCATTTTCACTACAACTTTCACAATCAAACGAGTACAACCATCTAGAAAATATCCCGTCTTCATCTCCTTTTTATCAAAAGTCCAGGTTGCCAATTCATTTGAAACCGTAACCGTATAGTCATAATTTTCGGGTTGTGCAGCAAGCAATTCTTTGAACCGGTCGGAAAGACGAAGCTCCACGCCCAGACTTTTAAAGAAACACTTAACGGAAGTGTTCAATACTTCGCCTTCCTCTATTTCGAAATCGGTAGAACCATCAAAGTAAGGTTTCTCCGAAACTTTTTCCGAAGGAGTAAATGATGATGCCTTTACCGTATATTCGCCAACAGGCAATACCAGCGGAGAACCGGCATCAATCAAGGCCGCAAACGATTCAAAACTTTTCACACTCGTTTCGCTTCCTTTCTTATAAATAGAAACAGGGAACGTCTCCGGTTGCAAATCAAATGCAATATCGCCCGAACGTGTATATATAACAGGTATATCAATTTCTTTTTCTGTTGACGGCTCTTTCAGGTTAAGCCCTCCCGTTCCTTCGGCAAAACCGCCTTTCAGGTTATCCGAATCACCGCATCCGGTAATACCTAAACCTGCCATAAGAAATAATATAGAATAAATTATATACTTCATCTTATAAATATCTTAATATCATTTTTAATTCTTCGGAAGCATAAAATCAGGAATTTCAGGCCAGTAGGTTTTCTCTTCCAGTTTATCATCCAACAAAACATCCAGGCCTATTCCGTTCGTACTACCATCCGTTTTAAAGATCAAACGCACATTCTGACGCCGTTCTATAAGGATGGTAGAAGGTACAGTATATGTCTTTTCTTTCTCCTCACCCACCTTTTTCACGCGAATTGAGATTGACAGCTCTGTTCCTTCCTTGTCAATCTGCAGATAAGCAGGACGCTGCTCGCCTTTCACTATTTCCAGGTTATTTGTTGTAAAAGAAGTCTTAAGAAGAGTAGCATAATCCGAATACATCTTTTTAAAATCCTCCGTATAGTCTGCCATAATGCGGGCATTTCCCAAAGTACAGGTTATATCTATCGGAGTATTCATATCCGCTTTAATGATAAAGTCTGCATTACCTTCAAAATAAGGATTCTCAAAAGCAGCAGGGAGATTATTGCCTTTATATGCAACCAATGTATAAGCCCCTTCTTTCAATTTTATCTCGGAAGGCATCTCATCGAAACGGTCAAAGGAACTCACCGTATCTTTATCTTGTACGATACGGATTTTATAATCGCCGGTAGTAAGGAACGGAAGAAATTCATCATCTACGGATACAGACCGGGTGGAACTGGTCACGCCTTTCTTTAAAGACGTAGTATCTGCAGATAAACTTATACGTAAACGACCGGACCCTCCATTCTCATTCAGGCGATCCGAATCACAAGAAAAAAGTCCTGCACTTATAGCTCCAAAACACAACAATGTCTTTGCCAAGCCACGTGTTAGTTTTCTCTTTTTCATTATGTTAGTGTATCTTTACTTATTCAGCCTTAAATAAAAACAAATGCAGTTGTTTGCGGAAAATACCCTTTTTGCCTAATTAAACCGGTGCAAAGTAAATATAACTCCATCATCCTCACAAGGTCTATTTATTCGATTATGTGTTCTTTTTTTTAGATATCAAATAAAAAAGACACAACATTAACAGTTTGTTTTCTTACATATAACATATACACAAGCTACAACCGTGTCCTATTTATCAGATATCGCACTTATTTATATAAAATCATTTTATCTTTGTAACGTACATAAAAATAGAGAAAAATGGAGAATGATATCCCTAAAATAGACCTCCCTCAAGACTGGATTATAGGTACGAATATTACCAAAGAGCTACTAGGGCTCTATACAGACTTTCCCTGCCGGTTGAAAGCCGGAATATTTGTATTGTGCATGGAAGGAGAAATAGAGGTTTCTTTTAATCTGATTCGTTTTCAGGTAAAGCCATACAGTTTCATTACAATCCTGCCGGGATCTATTTTTCAGATACATAAAATAGAAGGAAACCTGCAAATATACTTTATGGGATTCTCTTCCAACTTTATTAACGACTCCAATGTTGTAAAATCGGCAATGGATGTACTTTACGTTGTAAAAGAAACGCCCGTTGTATTCCTGAAAAAGAACGCGGCCGAATTGATGGAAGATTATTTCACTTTATTGATTAAGACTTATGAACTCTATGGCTCTAATATGGGAAAAGAAATGTTGAATCATCTTCTTTCCGGAATATTACTGGGAATAGGTGCCATGTATAAAAACAAGGTATTTAATAAAGTAAGCTTATCTAAGGCCGAACAGATAAGTAAAAAATTCGGACAATTAGTTACGCAGAATTATACCACACAACGTTCCGTTGTGTGGTATGCCAAAAAGCTTGGCATAACTCCGGCTCATCTTAGCACAATTGTTAAACAGGTAACCGGCAAAACTTGTATCGAGATTATCTCTCTTATGGTAATTATGGATGCGAAAACACAACTCAAGTCCACTAATTTATCTATTCATGACATTGCTTACTCCCTGAACTTTACAAACATGTCTTTCTTCGGAAAGTATTTCAAACGGTATGTCGGCATGGGACCGCAAGAGTATAGAAACAGTTAACCACTCCTTCATAAACGCTCAATGCCGGCACGTTTTAAAGCAATACAGCTTACCTATTAGCCGAAAAGCCCGCTTATTTTAATAGACCGACAGCTGTCGGTCCATAAGCCGACCTTTGTCAAACTATAGGCCGACAGGTGTCGGCCTAATAAAAAGAGCGGTATCTTGAGCTAAAATAAGTAGACAAAAACAGTAAGTAAAAGTAACAAAAGAGGTAGAAAGAAGCGGATTTACAGACAACCTCTCCCTACATTCCCCAATTTTCCCTGTCTAAGTTACGGTAATGAATAGCTTCTGCCAAATGGGAAGATTCAATATCAGGCGAGCCTTCCAGGTCGGCTATCGTACGGGAGACCTTTAGAATACGGTCGTAGGCACGGGCTGAAAGATGAAGGCGCTGCATGGCATTTTTCAATAACAATAATCCGGCATTATCGGGAACAGCATATTCATGGAGCAATTTTGTACTCATTTGCGCATTACAAAAGATGTTTTCATAACCGGCATAACGCTGTTCCTGAATTGCGCGAGCCTTCACTACACGCTCGCGGACAGAAGCGCTTGCCTCAGAAGGACGTTGTTCGGAGATTTTCTCAAACGGGACGGGTACAATCTCTATTTGTATATCGATACGGTCTAATAGTGGGCCGGAAATGCGGTTCATATATTTTTGTACCGCTCCAGGAGTGCACAAGCAAGGGCGTTCCGGATGGTTATAGTAACCGCACGGACATGGATTCATTGAAGCTATTAACATGAAACTAGCCGGATAGTCTACCGTAAACCGGGCTCTTGATATACTGATTTTCCTATCTTCAAGCGGCTGGCGCATCACTTCCAATACACTCCGGTTGAACTCGGGTAATTCGTCGAGGAAAAGAACTCCGTTTTGAGCCAGGCTAATTTCCCCCGGTTGCGGAAAAGTGCCTCCGCCTACCATTGCCACAGTAGAGATAGTATGATGAGGCGAACGAAAGGGACGTTGCACCATAAGAGATGTTCCTCCTCCTATTTTTCCGGCTACCGAATGAATCTTAGTTGTCTCCAAAGATTCTCTCAATGTAAAGGGCGGAAGAATAGACGGCAGGCGTTTTGCCAACATAGACTTGCCGCTGCCCGGAGGTCCTACCATAATCAGGTTATGTCCTCCTGCCGCAGCTACTTCCAACGCCCGCTTTACATTTTCCTGTCCACGTACATCCGAAAAGTCATAGTCAAATAATTCACGGTTGTCATAAAACTCTTTACGGGTATCCACCAGCGTAGGTTGCATGGTTTGTTTGCCGTTCATAAACTCTATGACTTCTTTGATATTAGTAGCGCCGTAAACGTCCAAATCATTTACTACAGCTGCCTCCCGCACGTTTTCTTTTGGTAAAATAAAGCCTTTAAAACCGGCCTCCCGCGCTTTGATAGCAATGGATAGAGCGCCTTTAATTGGCTGCAAACTTCCATCCAGCGAGAGTTCACCCATCAGCATAAACTTATCTAATAATGAAATATCCAATTCTTCGGCGGCTGCCATTATTCCAATCGCCAAAGGCAAATCGTAGGCAGAACCTTCCTTACGGATATCTGCCGGAGCCATATTAATAACAATGCGGTTACGGGGAAACTTATAGCCGCTTACCTGTAGAGCCGATATAATTCGCTCATGGCTTTCGCGCACAGCAACATCCGGCAAGCCTACTAAATAGAACTGGATTCCTTTGGTACAATTTACTTCGATAGTAACTACAGTGGCAGAGATACCCTGCAATGCGGCAGCATAAGATTTTACTAACATAGTTAAGATTTTTATTAAAAACAGAAATAGCAGAATTTCTCTGCTATTTACTTACTATTATTTATTTGCTTATTCATCATCCATCAGATTCTCCAATGTTTGTTTTATCTCGCCGCCGTTATCAGTTTTAAGAAGTATTTTCCCATTTTCATCAATAAGAAAACAACGCGGCAATGCATTTACATTATATAAATCGATCAGCATGGTAGCCTGACCGGCTGAATCGGTAACTAAATTCCACTGGATACTGTCCTTTTTCAATACATCACGGACATTTTTCTGGTTATCGTCCAGACTTATCAATAATATATCAAGTTTATCTTTCGGATACTTGGTTGCCACTTTATCCAAATACAAATCCTCTGTTTGACACATATCGCACCAGGGAGCTGTAAATGTAAGCAACACATATTTTTGAGGAAAAGAATCGAGGCTTACCGAATTGCCATAAATATTCTTTACGGTAAAGCCCGGAGCTTCGGCTCCTAATGCCGTACGTTTAGCACGCGCACTATACTGTTCAAGTTCGTGTATAAGGTAAAAACTTTTTATTTTCGGATCTAATAAGGCCAACAATTCATCCATCTTCCTCGTGTCCTCAGCATCAGTAAAGAATAGTTGTATCAAGACAATCGATGCTTCTTCATCCGGATTTTCCTTTATATAGGACATTGCGTACTCCGACAATTGTAAGTTTACGTTGGCAAAACGAGATGCAATATCGGCCTCTTCTATAGCATTACTGTATTTCTTTTCATTCAGCATCCGGTTTAAATCCGTAAACTCTTTTAACAAAGGCGTTATCCCTTTCCGCATAGCGGATAGTTTGTTATTGATGCGCCCTCCCTTTACTTCTAATAATAAAGGATAGTTGGCGTCACCGGTTATAGTTATCTTACTTTCTGATTGAAGATATGCGGTAATCCAGCGTGTTTTATTTTCAAAGAAAATGGTTACACAATTAAATCCGTCTTTTGGCTGCTTTATTTCAAAGTGGCCGGGTTTATCACATACAACCGTATCCACCACCTTATAATCATCTCTTTCAAAAACGGCAAAAACAGTCTGGTCTTCCAGATTGGTCAGTTTCCCTTCAATCTGGTAAGTATTGCTATCGCCGCATGATGACAAGAGCAACAATATCCCGATAAAACATATTAACTTCTTTATCATTATACTGTCTTTTCCCTTTTAATAAAAGATAATTTGGGGTAAAGGTAGTGATATTTTTTAAAACTACTTCACATTATATAATAAAATTAACCTATACATAATAAAAAAAGCGTAGAGATAATCTCTACGCTTTTTAAAACAAATATTTTTAATTGTTGGCAGTGCTTGCCAACAATTTTTAATCTATTATAACTTCGGACCGGCAGCAACCAACTTCTTGCCTGCTTCGTTACCAGTGAACTTAGTAAAGTTCTTGATGAAACGACCAGCCAGATCTTTCGCTTTTTCATCCCATTGAGCAGCATTAGCATAGGTGTCGCGAGGATCAAGAATCTTCGGATCAACACCCGGAAGAGCTGTAGGAACAACGAAGTCGAAGTAAGGAATAACCTTAGTAGGAGCTTTGTCGATAGAACCGTCAAGGATAGCATCAATGATACCTCTTGTATCTTTAATAGAGATACGTTTGCCGGAACCATTCCAACCAGTGTTAACCAAATAAGCCTTAGCACCGGTCTTTTGCATCTTCTTAACCAATTCTTCAGCATATTTTGTAGGGTGCAATGACAAGAAAGCAGCACCGAAGCAAGCTGAGAATGTAGGAGTAGGTTCAGTGATACCACGTTCTGTACCAGCCAACTTAGCTGTAAAACCAGACAGGAAGTAGTATTGAGCCTGTTCCGGGTTCAGGATAGATACCGGAGGCAATACGCCGAATGCGTCAGCAGACAGGAAGATAACCTGTTGTGCGTGCGGACCTTTAGAAACCGGCTTAACGATGTTTTCGATGTGATAGATCGGATAAGAAACACGCGTGTTTTCTGTTACGCTCTTATCAGCGAAGTCGATCTTACCGTCAGCAGCTACAGTAACGTTTTCAAGCAAAGCGTCACGTTTGATAGCAGCGTAAATATCCGGTTCGCTTTCTTTATCCAGGTTGATAACCTTAGCGTAGCAACCACCTTCGTAGTTGAATACACCTTCGTCATCCCATCCGTGTTCGTCGTCACCGATCAACTTACGTTTCGGGTCTGTAGACAAAGTAGTCTTACCTGTACCAGACAAACCGAAGAAGATAGCAGAGCTAGTTCCTTCCATGTTTGTGTTAGCAGAGCAGTGCATTGAAGCGATACCACGTAGCGGGTTCATGTAGTTCATGATAGAGAACATACCTTTCTTCATTTCACCACCGTACCAAGTATTCAGGATAACTTGTTCTTTAGTCTTCAAGTTGAAAACAGTAGCAGTTTCAGAGTTCAAGCCCAATTCTTTGTAGTTGTCAACTTTTGCCTTAGAAGCGTTGAAACATACGAAATCAGGTTCTCCGTAGTTAGCCAATTCTTCAGCAGTCGGGCGGATGAACATGTTAGTTACGAAATGTGCCTGCCATGCTACTTCCATGATAAAACGTACTTTCATACGAGTTGCTTCGTTAGCGCCGCAGAAAGTATCAACAACGAACAAACGTTTGCCAGACAATTCTTTTACAGCTTTAGCTTTCAGATCAGCCCAAGCTTCTTCACTACAAGGCTTGTTATCGTTTTTATATTCTTCAGAAGTCCACCATACTGACTTTTCACTAGCTTCATTCTTTACGAAAAATTTATCTTTAGGTGAACGACCTGTATAAACACCAGTCATCACGTTTACAGCACCCAGTTCGGTTACCTGACCTTTTTCAAAGCCTTCCAAACCCGGTTTTGTTTCTTCTGCGAACAGAACATCATAAGACGGATTGTGAACGATTTCCTTTACGTCCTTAATTCCGTACTTGCTTAAATCTAAATTAGCCATCTTGAATTAATTTTAATTGATTGACTTTATATAACTTTTATCTCACGCTGTGTGTAAATACGGTTAATGTATTACTGTAGTTCCAACCTTATTGTTTGCCTCACCTTGTTAACCGCGGTACAAAAGTAATACATTTTTTCATAGGCAAAACTCTATTAAGGAAATTTTTCAGTAATAATTACTATTTTCTATCCATTTAACAATAGGCGCATTCCTTTTGCTCAGTGGACTTTACAATTTGCCTCATTCTGCTATTTAATTTCCCACACCTCGCCACTCATAAGAAGGTCGTGCAGCTTACGTGTCGGATTTTTTGCCTGAACTTCTTCTATCTGCTGATGAACGGCCTTATCGTATGTCGGAGCGTCCACATCACGAATGACGCCTAGTGCAACAGGCATATCGCCTCCCATCATGGCCAGCATCATATGCAAAGTATTATCTTTCTCATGAGCATCATGTACTAATACATTATCTATCGTATAACCGTCTTCACCAATTGTTACCGCTTTTAATTTCAATCCATCCAGAACAATCCCTTTCTGGTTGTCCTTACCAAACAGCATCTTTTCTCCATGACGAAGGAAAATTGTACGTTCAGCACGATATTCTTTATCCACAATGCCTTTATGGATACCATCATTGAAAATAACGCAGTTCACAAGCACTTCCGTAACAGAAGTTCCTTTATGACGGGCAGAGGCTGCCAAAATCTCCGTTGTATTTTTCAAATCGACATCAATAGCACGGGCAAAGAAATTACCACGAGCACCTAATGCAAGTTCAGCAGGGATGAACGGGTCTTCTACCGTTCCGTAAGGAGAGCTTTTAGACACAAAACCTCTATCCGAAGTCGGAGAATACTGACCTTTCGTGAGACCATAAATTTTATTATTGAATAATACGATATTCAGGTCTACATTACGGCGTACCGCATGAATAAAATGATTACCGCCAATCGCCAGACAGTCTCCATCTCCGGTAATTAACCATACATTCAAATCCGGACGCGCAGTTTTTACACCTGTTGCAATTGCCGCACCACGACCATGGATAGTGTGGAAACCATAGGTGTTCATATAATAAGGTAAACGGGAAGAACACCCGATACCGGAAATAACAGCCATATCATGAGGAGCTACACCGATTTCGGCCATCGCTTTATGCAGACAATTCAATACGGCATGGTCTCCACAGCCCGGACACCAACGGACATATTGATCGCTTTTATAATCTTTCGGTTGATATTTTAATTCTTCTGTTGCCATCTTTTAAGCCTCCATTATTTTAGTAAATTCCTCAACTAACCTTGATACTACAAAAGGCTGCCCCTTCACACGATTAAACTTGCATGGATTGAAGCCGGATATTTTACTGCGTAAATAATTTGCAAACTGTCCGTTGTTCTGTTCTGCTACAACAACCTTTTTATATTTAGAAAGAACCTCAGCCGTATTCTTCGGCAGCGGGCTTATAAATTTAAAGTGAGCTAACGCAACCTTCTTTCCATGGTCCTGCATAGTCTCCATCGCTTCATATAAATGACCATAAGTTCCACCCCATCCCACGATCAACAAATCAGCATCTTTATCACCAACGATCTCCAATTCAGGAATATAATCTGCAATTTTATCAATCTTAGCCTGACGGGTAGTTACCATTTTCTGGTGGTTAACCGGGTCTGTAGATATTGCACTGGTTTCATAATCTTTTTCCAATCCGCCTAAACGGTGCGTAAATCCTTCCGTTCCGGGAACAGCCCAATAACGGACCAGACTTTCTTTATCGCGACGATAAGCTTTCCATACTTTTTCGTCCTTGTAATTTGATACATAATTAGGCTGAATAGCAGGATATTTATCTAAATCCGGCAACTTCCAGGCAGAAGAGCCATTGGCAATAAAAGCATCTGTCAACAAAATAACCGGAGTCATATGCTCAACGGCCAATTTACTTGCCCAATATGCGGCATCGAAACAATCACCCGGAGTAGAAGCAGCAACAACAACCAACGGGCTTTCGCCGTTTCTACCATACAGAGCTTGCATCAAATCTGTTTGTTCACTCTTGGTAGGCATTCCGGTAGAAGGGCCTCCACGTTGTACGTCAATAATCACCAAAGGCAATTCGGCTATTACGGCCAAACCGATAGCTTCACTTTTCAATGCCAAACCCGGACCTGAGGTGGATGTTGCGGCAAGACAGCCGGCAAAACTGGCGCCAATAGCAGTACTGATACCAGCTATTTCATCTTCGGCCTGTACAGTAATAACGCCTAAGTCTTTACGTTTAGACAATTCATGCAAAATATCCGTAGCCGGAGTAATGGGGTAACTTCCTAAGAATAATTGCAGCCCTGCTTTTTCTGCTGCCGCAATCAAACCATACGAAGTAGCCTTATTTCCATTTACATCCGTATAAAAACCGGGTTCTGCTTTCTTGCTTTCAATACGATAAGTAGAAACGGAAGCATGTATATTATGACCATAATTATATCCGTCCGTAAGTGCTTTAATATTTGCTTTAGCAATCGTTGGCTTCTTAGCGAACTTATTCTGCAGCATGTGCATGGCTTCTTCAAGAGGACGTTCAAACAACCAGCACACAAGTCCGAGAGCAAACATATTTTTACAACGTAACGCAGACTTATTATCGAGGCCAAATTCAACCAATCCGTCTTTTACCATAGTAGAAATAGGAGCAGCAACAACCTGTACACTATTCAATCCCAGTTCCGCAAACGGATCATCTGTTGTAAACAATGCTTTATCCAAATCATTCTTTTGGAATGAATCCGTATCAATTATAACAATCGCATTCGGTTTAAGGTGTTTTACATTTACTTTCAATGCTGCCGGGTTCATCGCTACCAATACGTCGGCTTTATCACCCGGTGTAAAAATCTTACGCGACCCCAAATGCACCTGGAATCCTGATACACCACTTAGTGTTCCCTGAGGAGCACGTACTTCTGCCGGATAGTCAGGAAACGTTGATATTTCATTTCCGAAAATAGCCGACAAATTTGAAAAGATTGTTCCGGTCAACTGCATTCCGTCTCCTGAATCACCAGAGAAACGGACTACAACCTTCTCCAAAGTTGTAACTTTTGTCTGTTCTGCCATAATATTCTATATTAGCTTTATCGCTTTTAATTTAAGACCTCAACTGCAAAGTAAAGCATAAACTTTACGAGTTCAAAACTTTTATTACCTAAAACGCCGACAGATATAAATCCAAACTATTGGACGATAAATTAAAATGATTGGAAACATAACTGTTAACCAGTTTGCCACAATACATATATACCCCCGAACGAAAACCATAATCCGCCTTTATCAGTCCTTGAATAGAACCTGTATCGCCATAAGAAAGAAGCAACGGTACAAGTATGTTACTAAAAGCCATGGAAGTAGTCCTTGCCACACGGTTACTTATATTAAGTTTACAATAATGTAATACGCCATATTGCTCAAATACCGTCGGATCATTCTCCGGGGATAAGCAACAAGTCGTTTCAAAACAACCTCCCTGGTTAATACGGAGATCTATAACCAACGCTCCTTTTTTCATGGTGCGGATCAGTTCCTCCGCTATCACATAACGATGGCGTGTATTTATATAACGCATGGCACCTATTACCACATCAGCACTTTGAAACGCATTACGCAATACATTGGGATGGAATGTCGACGTAAAAAGCCCTTGTCCCAAGACCTGCTGTATGGTTCGAAGTTTATTAATATCATCATCAAACACTTTAACGGAAGCCCCTAAAGCCAAAGCAGCCCGGGCTGCAACCGTACCGGCATTCCCGGCTCCCACAATCACAACTTCTGTTGGCGACACACCTGGAATACCTCCCAATAAAATGCCTTTACCTCCTTGTGTATTACTTAATAACTCGGAAGCGATGGTAATAGAAGCAGCCCCCTCAATCTCCGAAATAATACTTAGTATAGGATATCGCCTGTATTCATCCTCAATCAATTCATAGGCTATCGCATTTATACGCTTCGCCATCATAAGCTCAATGGTTTCCAAAGCAAACGCATTGAATTGAACCATCGACAAAATGGTAGTACGAGACCGCATTAATGCCACTTCTGCTGCAAGAGGCGGTAATATTTTTAATATAATATCTGCTTGAAAGACTTCTGCCGGTGTAGCAACAATTTCTGCTCCGGCTTCTGAAAAATGGCTGTCGGAATAATTAATACCTAAACCGGCTCCGCTTTCTACTAACACGCGGTGTCCGCAATCCGTAAGCATATCCACCGCCTCAGGTGTCAGCGCCAAACGTCTTTCATCTTGATTACGTTCACGTGGAATGCCTATCAACAAACGATTGCCGATTTTACTTATTTCTTTCAATAACTCCTGAGGGATATAAGCACATTGGGTCTCTTTACCGCCAGTTGTTTCCATAAACATACATATTATAATACCTTTTCTAATGCTGCTACTATCGCCTCCACATCTGCATCCGTCAACATAACTTCCGCATCAAAGATAACCGAAGCTTTTTCATAACACGGATTCCTCTTCTCCAAACTATCCGCTACAAAAGCTTTCAGTTCATCTCCTGAGCGACCTTTCAGAACCGGACGTGTATGCTTGCAAAGTTCGAGACGTTTCACCAGTTCTTCTACAGATGCCTGTAAATAAACAGTAGTTCCACATCCATTCATGAACTCCATGTTGTCAAAAAAACAGGGAGCGCCACCACCGGTAGAAACCAGAACATCTTCAAACAAAGCGACCTCATGAAGCATCCTGCGTTCTATGTCCCGGAATGATTCTTCCCCTTTCTCCGCAAAAAGTTGTCCTACAGTTTTATGATAGCGACCTTCTATATAACAATCCAAGTCTATAAACGAGAGTCCTAATCGCTTGGACAAAACCTTCCCTATTGTAGTTTTACCCGCTCCCATATAGCCTATAAGGAAAATACGTTTCATTCTGTATCCTATAGTTTAACCGCAAATGTAAGTATTTAATCGCCACAGGCAATACGGGAAAGGAAATTTTCTTATTGAATTTCTATCAGTTACCTTTTAGTAATATCAGAAACCTATTCTCCTAATTGATCCGAATAGCATCCATCGGATTTTCCGTAGCAGTTTTCCAACTCTGCCAACTAACAGTTACCACAGTAATGGCAACAACGAATAGTCCACTAACAAGGAATACCCACCAATGAAGCGGTGTCTGCAAAGAGAAATTCTCCAGCCACTTGCCCATTACCAGCAAATAATTCAAAAACGAAGAAACTCTTTTAGCTATGAATTTCAATGTGCAAAAGTATAAAAACTGCCCAAAAAGAGACAGTTTTTGTTTTACAATAACTTTTTTAGTTCCTCAATGCCAAGCAAAACATTACAAAGTTGTTCCGGCATATCTTTGGAGGCACGGTAGGTAGCGTCCCATCGGCTTATTATAATCACAAACTGCAAACTCTATATCTGAATTTTTAGTGGACACTAATGAGACATTTTATGAAGAATTGATATTTTGGCAAAATGACATTTTCAGTTTTTTTCTGTAAGTTTGCAACATTGCTTTATTAATAATATTATTACATCAATATCATGAGAAAAACACTAATTGAGAAAAAGGTGTATGTCAAACATGCACTACTCTTGTTTATTTTAATGGCCTGTTCAATCACAGCAACACAGGCACAAAAAGAAATTACAGTAATGGTTTCGCCCGATAAAACGGACTGGGTTTATTCCGAAAACCAATCTTGTACATTTACGGTCCGTGTTATCAAAGCTCAGAATGAACTTAAAGACGTAACTGTTGATTACGAATTAGGCCCCATTGAATTTCCAGATGTAAAAAAGACAAATCAGCCGCTTAAAAACGGCAAGTTGGAGATAAAAGGCAAAATGTCCACTCCCGGATTCCTCCGTTGTAAAGTTACCACTAACATAGAAGGCAGAACATACACCGGGCTTGCTACAGTAGCCTATTCACCGGAAAAAATAAAGCCTGTTACAGATATGCCCGGCGATTTTAAAGAATATTGGGAAACGACACTTGCCAACGCCCGCCAGACAGAGCTTAAACCCACTATGGTTCTGTTGCCCGAACGTTGTACTGATAAAGTAAATGTATATCACGTCAGTTTTCAAAATGTAAGACCCGGTTCCCGTACGTATGGTATCCTTTGCGTACCCAAAAAAGAAGGTAAATATCCCGCTTTACTACGTGTGCCCGGAGCAGGTATACGTCCTTACAATGGAGATGTTTATACAGCTGAAAGAGGAGCGATCACTCTTGAAATCGGCATCCACGGCATTCCGGTAACCCAAACACAGGCTTATTATAACAATTTGTCTAACGGAGCTTTGTGGCATTATTGGGAAATTAATAACACAGACCGTGATGCCTTTTATTATAACCGGGTAATAGTAGGATGTCTACGTGCGGTCGATTTTCTTTGTGGCCTGGAACAATATGACGGCAAAACGATAGGTGTAGCAGGATCAAGCCAGGGAGGTGCTTTAAGTGTAATTACGGCAGCGCTGGATAAACGGATAAAATTTTATGCGCCATTGATGCCCGGCTTGTGTGATCATTTAGCTTATATTCATAAAAGAGCCGGAGGCTGGCCTCATTATTTCAGCAAGCCGGAAGAAGTCAAAGAAGCTATAAAATATGTCTGCCGTTATTATGATGTAGTCAACTTCGCCCAATATCTCACTGTTCCCGGTTGGTTTAGCTGGGGATACAACGACGAAACTTGCCCTCCTACATCAATGCAGGCAGCATACAATGTAATATCATCACCCAAAGAACTACATGTTTATTTAGAATGTGGACATTTTTGGTATGATGAGCTGGCTGACGAATGGAGCAAATGGATTTGTAAACAATTGGGCGTAAATTAAAGCAACCGGATAAACTAACAAACCGAATATATCCTCCCGGTCTTTTTTCAGAATCATCTCGATGATTTTATAAAAAGATCGGGATGTTTTTTATAAATCATCGGGATGTTTTAAAAATAATTCCCTTTTTCACTAGGGATATTTCCCGGAGCATCGTTATCTATTCAAATAGTACCAAACAGAAAAACATGGAAGACCTTTTATTACGGTATATTAAAGGAGAAACTACTGAGGAGGAAAGAAAATCCGTCATGCTATGGATTGAACAGTCCCCTGATAATATGCGCCAATACAGGGCGATGCGTAAACTATACGACATATCCCTGTGGAATATACCGGAAGGAAAAGATACATCAAAGAATATTACCCGTAAGATTAATTTTCGACGGGTAGGAATAGAGGTTCTAAAAATCGCCTCGGTTTTAGCTATTTGCATCCTTTTATCCAAAGAGTTTTTCAGCAAGGAAGAAATAGAGACAGAAATGCAATCCATCTATGTTCCCGCCGGCCAGCGTGCGGAACTTACCCTTACCGACGGTACGAAAGTTTGGCTAAACTCCCGCTCTACATTCCGGTTTCCAAACCATTTTACAGCCAATGCCAGAAATGTAGAACTGGATGGCGAAGGTTATTTTACCGTACAACACAATGAAAAAGCTCCGTTTACGGTGCAGACTGAAAAATATGCCATACACGTTTTAGGAACAGAATTCAATGTAAAATCCTACAATAAAAGTAATGTATTTGAGACAGCCCTAATAAAGGGTTGTGTAGAAATAACCTCTCCTTCCATGAATAAGAATCTCCGGTTAAATCCGAATGAAGTAGCCTTGCTTTCCAATGGATTACTCTCAAAAAAAGCTATTTCGGATTATAACTACTTTAAATGGAAAGACGGATTGTTCTGTTTTGAAAAAGAAACAATTGAAAATCTAATCAAAAAGATGCAACTATACTATGACGTTACAATAAAAGTTGAACGTCCCGCTCTTTTACAATATCGTTATTCCGGCAAATTCAGGATAAAAGACGGCATTGAACATGTACTGAAAGTGTTACAGCTAAAACATAAATTTACCTATGAAAAAGATGAAAATACAAATATAATTACTATTAAATAGACCAATTTCTGTTAATCTTAAAAATTACTCAAGCCTATGCACAAGGAAACGTAACAATGCAAAAAATACGGGGGATGTTCACACACGCCCCGTATTACGTCAACACCTAAAATCGTATTAATTACTAGTGTCAACAATGTTAGAAGAACAAATGTATGAAAAAAAATTGGGGAAAGGGGACTTTATACCCTGAAAAATCAATCCACAAAACAGTAAGGAAAATGAAGTTAGCTTTAATCTCGCTATTTGTGTTTACTACAGGAGTATTCGCGTCGGTTCACTCGCAGACCATACGGGTAAATATCCAAGCTCATAATGTAGCAACTCACACCGTATTGGATGAGATAGAGAAACAAACCGATTACTTATTTATCTACAACAGCAATGAAGTAGATTTGAATCGCAAAACCTCAGTAGAGGCATCTAACAGCCCGGTAGCAGAAGTCCTATCGGATATTTTTAATAAAACAGATGTTATCTATGCTATGGAAGGAAATAACATTATGTTAATGCGCCGTACGGCAGCTGCTGTTACACAACAAACCAACCGGAAGATAACCGGAACAGTGACCGATAATACCGGAGAAAGTATCATTGGTGCAAACGTTGTGATAAAAGGAACTACCAACGGAACAGTGACCGATTTAGATGGTAATTTTATGATAGAAGCACCTGCTTCGGGAGGTATCCTGCAAATATCTTATATCGGCTTTCTGACACAAGAAGTAGCTATAGGCAACCAAAACAATTACAAAATTCAACTGAAAAGCGATAATCAGGTACTTGACGAAGTTGTAGTAGTAGGTTACGGTACACAAAAGAAAGGCGAATTGACCTCTTCTATTACCAGTGTAAAAAGCGAATCATTCATTAAAGGAGCCGTTCAGGATGCCGCCCAGTTACTGCAAGGAAAAGTAGCAGGTTTAGGTGTTATATTACCGAATGGTGATCCTACGGCCACTACCCAGATCATGCTCCGTGGTGTAGGAACTTTATTGTCCGGTTCTGCTCCATTGGTTATTATAGATGGTGTTCCGGGAGATCTGACCACCGTTGCTACCGAAGATATAGAAAGCATCGACGTAGTAAAAGACGGTTCGGCCGCAGCTATTTACGGAACGCGTGGTAATAATGGAGTTATATTTATTACCACAAAAAAAGCAAAAGGCGAAATGCCTTTATCTGTAGATGTCCAGGCTTATGTAACAACACAACAGATAAAGAAAAAATTGAATATGATGGATGCCAGTGAGTATCGGGAATTAGTGGCAAAAGGTATCGTGGGCGCTACTGATTACGGTTACGATACGAATTGGTTGGACGAAGTTTTACGGACTCCGGTTTCATGGGTGACCAATGCTAGTCTGAAAGGAGGAACGCAAAATACGAATTACATAGCAAATATTAATTATAAATCATCACAGGGTATTGTCCGCGAATCGGATAACGAAGTACTGACTTCCCGTTTGGAAGTAAATCATTCCATGTGGGACGGACTTTTGAAATTCAACTTAAACATCATGGGACGCGAACAAAAATACCGGATGTTAAGCGAACGCGACAATACAAATGATGGTTCTTATAAATCCAGTTTTAAAGGAGAAATATACAGGAATGCTCTTATCAATAACCCTACCGAACGTCCTAAAGACGAGAATGGTAATTGGATAGAGCATACGGAAATAAACCAATATTCCAATCCGCTTGCATTGATTTACGAAAGTAGTGGAGAAGACAGAAGCACACAACTCCGTACATTCGGAACAGTTACATTAACTCCTATCCGTCAGGTTTATATAAGGGCATTAGGTTCACGTACATCCTACAATGAAAACCAGGGATACGCAGAGACAAAAAAACATATATCAACCGTACGCGACAGTAAAAACGGATATGCTTCAAAGAAAACAATCAGTTCTCTGGATAATATGCTCGAAATTACCTCTCAATACAAAGAGCAATTCGGCAAGCACGATGTAACGGCATTACTCGGTTATTCATATCAAAACAGTACATACGAACGTGCTGCCATGTCAAACTGGGATTTTCCTTCCGATCAATATACATATAACAACATGGGAGCAGGTGCCGCTTTAAAACGTGGAGAAGCAACCCAGCTTACCCAAAAGGAAGAAAACAGCCTGATTGGTTTCTTCGCCCGTGCAAACTACAATTTTGACAACAAATATTTGTTGTCTGCCAGTATTCGTCACGAAGGATCAACAAAGTTTGGAGCAGATCATAAATGGGGAAACTTCCCCGCCTTCTCTGCTGGATGGAATATATTCAATGAATCGTTTATGGAAAGTACCCGGAATATACTTAGCACATTAAAAGTACGTGCCGGTTTCGGAGTAACAGGTACTGTTCCTTTCTCTCCTTATGAATCATTAAGCCGTCTTGGTACAGGAGACAATTTCTATACCGGAGACGGATGGATTCCTACTATAAAATCAGAATCCAACTCCAATCCCGACCTAAGATGGGAACGAAAAGAAGAATGGAACCTCGGATTTGACTTTGGTTTCCTTGAAAACCGAATCTCCGGTAGCATTGATCTTTATCAGCGCAAAACAAAAGATATGCTTTGGAGATACCAGGTAGCTAAACCTCCATATTTATACGATGATGTACTTGCAAACGCCGGTAGTATGGAAAATAAAGGTTTGGAAATAAGTTTGAATTTTATTCCCGTACAAACAAAAGAATTTGTATGGAACACATCGGTTAACTATTCAACAAACAAAAATAAACTTTTATCATTGTCTAACGACCGCTTCCAGTTAAAAGCAGGTTTTATCGACGCCGGAAATACGGATGAACCTATCCAGCAAAGCACCCATCGTCTGCAAGTAGGTGGTAAAGTAGGCGATTTCTACGGCTATAAAGTAATAGATATTGATGATGACGGCCGTTGGGTAATTGAAGATAAAGACGGAAATCCCAAACCAATCCTACAGCAACAGCCGGATGATAAAAAGGTAATTGGAAATGGTTTGCCAAAGCATTTCCTGAGTTGGACAAATAGTTTTAACTATAAAGGATTTAACTTAGCAATCAATATGCGTGGTGCATTTGGCTTTGATATATTGAATATGCCTCGTTTGTATTACGATAATCCTATATTCTTAGCCCGTGGTAACTTGCTGAACACAGCGTATGAACCTAAAATAAACGGCAAAGTTTTGAGTAATAAACAAGAGCTGCAATATGTTAGCTATTATGTAGAAAAAGGCGATTATTGGAAAATAGATAATATCACTTTAGGTTATACTTTCAACTTGAAAGATGCTTATCTAAAGAAAGTAAACGTATATTTCACAGGTAACAACTTATTCACAATAACCGGATATAGCGGATTAGACCCGGAAGTCAATATCAGCGGCTTAAATCCGGGTTGCGATACCCGCGAACGTTATCCGTCTACACGTACGTTCTCACTTGGAACAATTCTTACATTCTAAATTAAAACAGAGAAATTATGAACAAGATAAGTTTATATTTGATACTATTCGGTGCAACAGCCACAATGCTTACTTCCTGCACCGATCTAGATGAAAAAGTATATTCATCGATAACCGAAAACACCTATGTCTATGCTCCCGGAGACGCAACAAGGTCTGTTGGTGCTATATATGCCAACCTGAGAGGAATGTACACTCCCGGCAACAGGACACAGGAAATTTCTTCAGACGAAATCGTTATGCCGGCCAATATGGTTGGAGGTTGGGATGACGGTGGCGTATATCGCCGCATGCACCTTCATCAATGGAACTCTGAACAAACATTGGTTTTAGATTTATGGAAAAACCAGTACTCCGGTGTTATTCTGGCGAATCAAACACTTAGTTTGCTTGACGGTGTAATCCCTTTCGCTGCAAATGAAAGCGAGAAACGTTTGAAAGCTGAAACGCGGGCATTGAGAGCATACCATTATTGGATCATTATGGACAACTGGGATAATGCTCCTTTAATCACAGAACCAACAAATGAGTTACCTGAAAATTCGA
Organism: Parabacteroides bouchesdurhonensis; assembly: GCF_900186615.1. Lineage (GTDB taxonomy): Bacteria > Bacteroidota > Bacteroidia > Bacteroidales > Tannerellaceae > Parabacteroides > Parabacteroides bouchesdurhonensis. Next base: position 1,421,687 of record NZ_LT896588.1, on the reverse strand, counting down.
CCAGACAACAAATGTTTGATTTTGTCGTATCGGAACTGAATGCAATAATTAACGATTTGCCTACCGAAAAAACAGAGGATACATACGGTCGTTTTACGCAATGGGCAGCACATGCATTACTTGCAAACGTCTATCTGAATGCCGGAGTTTATACAGGAACGCCCATGTGGGATAAATGTATAGAAGAATGTAATGCCGTTATAAATTCGGGCAAGTATCAATTGGATAACGATTACAGAACACCGTTCTGCGAACATAATGAAGTTTCATTGGAGAATATTCTGGTAATTCCTTATGATGCCGTTTATGGCAAAGGATTCAATTATTTCTCAGATGCATTGCATAAAGCGAACAAAGATACCTATAACCTGGAAACAACCCCAGCCGGTACCGGTTCTTACAAAGGAATACCCCAATTCATCGACACTTATGATCCCGATGATGCCCGTCTGAATGCTACCTGGTTATCCGGACCTCAATATAAAGCAGACGGAGAACCTTGTCAAGGCTTTACCGATCTTTCAAATAAAGATTTAGTATTTACAAATGTAATGCCCGACGGCATACAAGTTGGAGAAGGAGAAGGATTGAGATGGCTTAAATATGAAATCGTTATGGGAACACGTGCCAATTTGAACAATGATTTCGTTATTTTCCGGTTAGCTCAAATTTATATGATGAAAGCAGAATGTTTACTCCGGACAAACAAAGCGGATGAAGCTGCTCAATTGGTTTCTCTCGTTCGCGAAAGAGCATTTAAAGATCATCCTGAAAAAGCGAAAGTAACCGGCGCTCAATTACAAGGACCGTCATCTTATGTATATGGAAATGTATCTAAATACATACTTACTCCGCAAAACGTCCGTCTTCCGGAACAATTCGGTCGTTTCTACGATGAATTGGGTTGGGAATTCGCCGGAGAGTTAATGAGACGAAGAGATATGATACGCTTCGGGACATATACAAAAGCAAAATGGCTATCTCACGAATCAAGCAATGATTTCAGGACCGTGTTCCCTATTCCGCAAAGAGCACTTGATTCAAACAATAATTTGAAGCAGAATCCAAATTATGAATAACAAATAGTATATGAATTTAAACAAAAGAATTTTAGGAGTCGGCTTTTTGCTATCCGGTGTTGCCCTGACAGCACAAGGACAATCACGTCCAAACCTGATCTATGTATTCGCAGATCAGTTACGGGCTGATGTATTGGGCTATGCCGGAGACGCAAAGGCTGTTACCCCTAATATTGACGGGTTTGCCAGGCAAGCCGTCAATTTCAAGAACGCCGTATCGGTAACTCCGGTAAGTGCCCCTTACCGTTCATGCCTTTTCACCGGGAAATATACAAGTTCAACCGGCTTCATTATTAACGAGATTAACATGAATCCCAATCACCGGACAATCGCACACATACTGGGAGATGCAGGCTACGATTTAGGTTACGTTGGCAAAATGCACCTGAACGACCAGCATCACAGAAGCTACAAGCCCGGTCCTGAACGTATGGGGTTTGATGGTTATTGGGCCGGTTATTCTTTTAATCATGAAAGCTATAAAGCTTATTACTATACGGACGGAGAAAACGGGGAAGAAGTAGAGGTTGACCTGAAAGGACAATACGGGCCGGATGTTTTTACCGGATTGGCCGTAGATTACATCAAAAAGGAAGCGAATAAAGACAAACCATTCGCTCTCTTCCTTTCCTGGAATCCTACACATGATCCATGGGTTAAAGAAAATGTACAAGAACACTGTTATGAGAAATTCAAAAATACCCAGTTTGAACTTCCTCCTAACTTTAAGAATGTGCCGGATAAATACATGGACCGTTATCCCCAAGAGTTCTTCGACGGAGATTCCGCATGGAAAGAAAGCTTTACTAAAGGAGGCGGTTATCAGGAAACCATGCGCTGCTATTACTCTATGGTAAATTCAATTGATGAACAATTCGGGCATGTATTATCCGTAATAGACAGTTTAGGTTTAGCTGATAACACAATAGTTGTTTTCACTTCGGATCACGGAGAGATGTTCGCGTCGCAAGGCAGGATGTACAAGCTGACTTTCTACGATGAAGCGGCACGTATTCCGTTCCTGATCCGTTATCCCAAAGTACAAACAGAAGGAGAAAGCGATGTTTGCCTAAATACTCCGGATATTACTCCAACTCTGCTTGGGTTAATGGGATTAAACGAACAAATCCCGCAAGAAATGGAAGGAAAAGATTTAAGCTTCATTCTCCGTCATGAAAAAGGAGAAGAACCTGCTTTTGCTTTCATGCAGGGAATGGGGCACACCTATCAATGGAAAGATGGTTTTGAATGGCGTGCGGTTAGAGACAAACGCTATACTTATGCCAAATACCTGAGAGACGGTTCCGAACTATTATTCGACCGTGAGAAAGATCCGTATATGACAGAAAATGTTATCGGGAAAAAAGAATATGCATCTGTTTTGAAAAAGCTCCGTAAAGAAATGACCGGTAAAATGGCAGAATTAAACGATGAATTCAAGCCTTGTACATGGTACCGGGATCATTGGATGTATAAAAATTACAGCATCAAAGCTGCAGCTCACGGTGAATTCGGACCATTACCTCCGATTGAACCATATCGTACCAAAGATTAACAATCAAAATAATCTAATAAGCGAATATTAACTCAAAATAGCATACCTCCAAAAATAAATCTCTATTTTTGAGGTGTGCTATTTTAATACTATTAATTCTCAAAATTAGTTACGACCATGAAACATTTAGCAATGGCCGCATTAGCGGTTCTCATTACCGCTATTCCCGTAGCAGCCAAAACGGAAACAGGGAATACTGGAAGTATCAATGTAAACTATCCGAACAATCGTTACCCGTTAGTTACGAAGCCTTATATGGAACTCCCTATCGGGACAATCCGACCTTCCGGATGGCTGCAAGAACAGCTACAACGTATGTCCGACGGAATGACCGGGAATCTCGACCAGGTATATGAGATAGTTATGGGCCCTCGCAACGGCTGGTTAGGAGGAGACGGCGATGTGTGGGAACGCGGTCCGTACTGGATAGACGGTTTATTACCGCTTGCCTATATTTTAAACGATCAGAAACTGATAAAGAAAGTACAGCCGTGGATAGAATGGACGCTTGCTTCCCAAAAAGAGAACGGATACTTCGGACCTGACACCGACCGGCCTTATGAACAGGGATTGCAAAGAGACAATGCACAAGACTGGTGGCCTAAAATGGTTATGCTGAAAATTATGCAACAGTATTATTCGGCAACAGGAGATCAGCGGGTCATTAAATTCTTTACCAATTATTTTAAATACCAACTGAACGAATTGCCTAAAAACCCTCTTGGGAAATGGACATTCTGGGGAGAACGACGTGGCGGCGACAACCTGATGATCGTTTATTGGCTTTATAACATCACCGGCGATAAATTCTTATTAGACCTGGGCGAGCTTATTCATAAACAAACCTTCAACTGGACTGATATATTTTTGCAAAAGGATTATCTGGCACGCCAGCATAGCTTACACTGCGTAAACTTGGCACAAGGATTCAAAGAACCCGTTATCTATTATCAACAAAGCGGAGATCAGAAACAACTGGAAGCTGTTAAGACCGCTTGCAATACGATACGCAATACAATTGGCTTGCCTACCGGTTTATGGGGTGGCGACGAATTAATCCGTTTCGGTAATCCAACCGCAGGTTCTGAACTATGTACTGCTGTAGAGATGATGCTTTCCCTTGAAAAAATGCTTGAAATAACCGGCGATGTACAATGGGCCGACCATCTGGAGCGCGTAGCTTACAACGCTTTGCCAACACAGGTAACAGACAATTACGACGCCCGCCAATATTATCAACAAACAAATCAGGTAGCCGTAACACGTGAATGGCGCAACTTTGTTACTCCACATGATGACACGGATATTCTTTTCGGAACTCTTACTGGCTATCCATGCTGTACATCAAACCTGCATCAAGGTTGGCCGAAGCTAGTGCAGAACCTCTGGTATGCTACAGCCGACAACGGAATAGCAGCACTTATTTATGCACCGTCGCAGGTAACAGCTAAGGTGGCAGACAACGTAACTGTAAAAATCGAAGAAAAGACCAATTACCCATTTGACGAACAAATCAGTTTCAATCTGTCATTCCCGGAAAAGACCAAAGAAGCCTTCTTCCCTATCCATCTGCGTATACCGGAATGGTGCCGGAATGCGGTTATTACTCTCAATGGAAAAGCATTGGATGTTGATAACTTTGCAGGAGAAATAACGCGTATTAATCGTAAATGGAAGCATGGAGACCAACTGTGCATCGAACTGCCCATGCAGGTAAGCTCCAGCCAATGGTACGACGGCGCTGCCGTTATTGAACGCGGACCGCTGCTTTACGCATTAAAGATGAATGAAAAATGGGAAAAGAAGCAGTTTGACAAAAAGGATGCCGCTATTTACGGAGACTGGTATTACGAAGTAACGTCCGACAGCCCATGGAACTATGCTTTATCACATAAAGATATTCGACCGGAAAACATCAATAAGTCTTTCATTGTAGAAAAAGCAAAAACCATCGCTCCTTATCCGTGGAACGTAGAAAACGCTCCTGTCTGCATCAAAGCAAAAGGGAAACGTTTGAACGGATGGACGCTCTACCGTGGTTCGGCAGGTGACATATCCTATTTCACTCAACAAGGAAATGACTTTGGTGAAGAAGAAACGATAGAACTGATTCCATACGGTTGTACAACATTACGTATTACCGAATTCCCACTCCGAAACTAGTACCTGTCCGGTCAATATAAAAAGTTTCACTTTATTTCAAGCTGGAGAAACATTTGTTCCATCGGGATGAAACACTTGTTCCTTCAGCTTGAAACTTTTGTTTCACCGGCATGAAACACTTGTTCCTCCAGCATGAAACGTTTGTTCCGCAGGCATGAAACAAAACAAAACCCCGCTCTTCCGTTATTAAAGTATAAAAAACCACCCCCAATTCCTTCCGTTTTATTACTTTTGTACCTAAAAAGACAGAAATGAGTTATAGTTGGAATACACGTACAGAGCTTTTACTGGGAGCAGACCGGATGGAATATCTGTCGAAAGCCCATGTATTGGTAGTTGGCCTGGGCGGTGTAGGAGCTTATGTTGCAGAGCAAATCTGTCGCGCCGGAATAGGGCATATGACGATTGTAGATGCAGATACGGTAAACGAAAGCAACCTCAACCGTCAGCTTCCGGCTCTCCACTCCACTATAGGCAAACCAAAGACAGAAGTAATGGCAGCCCGTTTGCTGGATATCAATCCCAGCTTAAAACTAACCGTATTCAACGAGTTCCTGCGTGATGAAAAAACAGAAGAAATTCTGTCTAAAAGTTTCGATTTCATCGTAGATGCTATTGATTCGTTAAGTCCAAAAGTTTTCCTCATATATCACGCCTGCCAACGGAATATCCCGATTGTTTCCTCGATGGGCGCCGGAGCAAAAACCGATCCGTCACAAGTAAAGATAGATGACATTTCTAAAACATATAACTGCGCACTGGCAAAAGTTGTACGCAAAAGACTCCGGGGATTGGGGATAAACAAAGGCGTTCCTACTGTTTTTTCTTCCGAAATGGCAAACAGCGACGCCATCATTGAAATAGACAACGAACAATGCAAGCGATCTACCACCGGAACGGTATCTTACATGCCAGCCATATTCGGTTGTTATCTTGCTTCATACGTAATACGAAATATATAATCCGTTGACCATAACGCGTCAATTATTAACTATTTATTAAAATGATACAAACCGAAGGAATTACGAAAAGTTTCGGTAATTTACAAGTATTGAAAGGCATCGACCTCACGATTGATAAAAGTGAAATGGTTGCAATTATCGGTCCGAGCGGAGCTGGCAAGACTACTCTGTTGCAGATAATAGGAACGTTAGATTCACCAGACAGCGGCAGGCTTACCATTAACGGTACGGAAACCGGTTTGCTAAAAGATAAAGAACTTGCCGCCTTTCGTAACAGGAACATTGGGTTTGTGTTCCAATTTCACCAATTGTTACCGGAGTTCACGGCATTGGAAAATGTAATGATTCCGGCTTTAATCGCGAGAGAAAAACCGGCGGTAGCAGAAAAGCGAGCGAAAGAAATGCTGGACTTCCTGAAATTATCAGACCGCATGTCGCACAAGCCGGCGGAGCTTTCCGGCGGAGAAAAACAACGTGTAGCCGTAGCCCGGGCACTAATCAATAATCCGGCGGTTATTCTTGCTGATGAACCGTCAGGAAGCTTGGATACAAAAAACAAAGAAGAACTGCACGCCCTCTTTTTTGAACTTCGGGAACAGATGAAACAAACATTTGTAATCGTTACGCATGACGAGCAACTGGCTTCCAGTGCTGATCGTGTAATACACATCAAAGACGGCGTAGTTTCAGAGTAAATAACTAATTATAAACTAAAAATGACGACTAACACCAGAGCAACCTTTGGCAGTAAAATAGGAGTAATATTGGCAACCGTAGGGTGTGCCGTAGGATTAGGAAATATCTGGCGCTTTCCGTACATGGTAGGCTCAAACGGAGGAGCAGCCTTTTTGCTTATTTACGTAATCTGCATTCTTTTGCTAGGTCTTCCGGTAATGATCACGGAGTTTTTTATCGGACGCCGTTCCAGAAGAAATGCTGCCGGAGCTTTCAAAGTAATGGCGCCGGGCACAAAATGGAGTTTCATCGGTTATAACGGCGTATTGGCCGCATTCCTTATTCTCGGGTTTTATTCTGTTGTAGCGGGCTGGACACTTGAATACATAATGCAGGCATTCAGCGGTTCTCTCAGTGGAAAAACCGCGGCGGACTTTGCTGTAGAATTTGAAACATTCTCCTCCGGTATTATCCGCCCCATTGGTTGGACAATCGCTTTTATTGCCTTGACACATCTCATTATCATATCAGGAGTAAAGAGTGGCATTGAACGTGCCTCCAAAGTAATGATGCCTGTTTTGTTTTTTATTCTGGTTGCGTTGTGTATCCGTTCGGTTACCCTGCCGGATGCAACGGAGGGCTTAAAGTTTTTATTCCATCCTGACTTTGAAAAAATAACCTCTTCGGTTGTATTAAGTGCAATGGGACAAGCCTTTTTCTCATTAAGTATCGGAATGGGATGCCTCATCACATACGCGTCTTACTTTGGAAAAGAGACAAACTTACAGACAACCGCGCTACAGGTTACGCTGCTCGATACATTAGTCGCCATATTAGCCGGCATTATGATATTCCCGGCTGTATTCAGTTTCCATATTGCTCCAACGGCAGGACCGGAACTGGTATTCATCACATTGCCTAATGTATTTGAACAACTGCCTTTGGGTTGGCTTTGGTCTTTCATCTTTTTTGTACTTCTGGCGTTGGCGGCATTAACTTCAACAATATCCTTGCATGAAGTGGCAACGGCCTATGTACACGAAGAATATCATATGTCTCGTAAAAAGGCAGCATGGTTCGTATCCATAGGAGTCCTGGTTCTTGCGGTAATAAGTTCGCTGTCTTTCGGAATATTAAAAGAATACACTATTTTCGGATTGACATTCTTTGATGCACTGGATTATTTAACGGCCAAGATAATGTTACCTCTCGGCGGAATGTTTATTTGTATCTATGTAGGAACGCGTGTTGATCGTAAAATCCTGAAAGAGGAGTTGACCAATAAGAGCACTATTCCTTTCCATTTTTTCAACACATACGCTTTCTTTATGAAATATATTTCCCCTATTGCCATTGGTATTATTTTCCTGAACGAATTGGGAATTATTAAATGGATTAAAGGATTACTATAATCGTAAAAGTAAATATACCGGTAAAATAAAACCGGTATATTTGCCCCTTTAATAAACAACGAAAACCCGACAACTATGAATTGGCGTGACTTATTTTACTTCTCCAAAGGAGAACGGCGTGCATTAACAGTATTGCTTCTACTAATCACTCTTTCTTTTCTTATTCTCCAACTGACAGAAGAAAAGATTCCATCGGAATATAAAGAAGAAAAAGGAACTGAAAAGCATCTTTCAGTTCAACACGACACAATAAAGAAGACAACAAAACAATCTGTTCCCGTAAAGGCTACAAAAAGTTCCTACCGGAAGAAAAAAGAATTTCTCCCGAGAGAAACTAAAATTCCTTCCGAAAGGAACTTTTTCTCCTCTCAGAAATATCCTAAAGGTACAATTGTAGAATTGAACTCTGCCGATACGACCATATTAAAAAAAGTCCCGGGTATCGGCAGCACCTTTGCCCGCCGCATCATCCGGTTCAGAAACCTTTTAGGAGGATTCTATTCCGTAACACAGCTAAGCGAGGTATATGGAATAGATTACGAACGGTATGAATCGATAAAATCATGGTTTTCTGCAGATCAATCATCAATTCGTCTCATAAAAATAAACCATTTATCCGCCCGCGAACTGGCCAAACATCCTTATATTAACTATAAACAAGCCAAAACAATAGAGAGGTTGGTAAAACAAAAAAGCAGGCTCACCGGATGGGAGAACCTGCAACTGCTGGAAGAATTTACGGAAACGGATAAGGAACGTTTAGTTCCCTATCTGTCCTTTGAGTAATAAATTACTTTTCCCAGGCATTAACAATTTCTGCTACATATACAAGATGTGGATTTCCACTGGCCTCATTGTACCAACGGTCAAAAAGGGAAACATCTTTAAATTTATCCTTCTCTATCTCGGAAGTATAAAGAATTTTACATTCCAAAGTCAATCGGGATTCTTCAAAACAAGGATTGCCATTCTCCGTAAAATAAGGTGTTAATCCGGTTGCTGCTACTTTATCTATATCGCGACCGGATTTACTTCCGCAAACGGCATGTACTTTCTTATATTCATCTCCCAGGAAAGAGAGGGTAAACCATCCTTTTTCTTCGATGAATCCGCGTGTATAACGTTCCGGCCGGACAAATACAAATACAACATGCTTGCCCCATAATTCGCCGGCACCGCCCCAACTGGCCGTCATCATGTTAAACTTATCCTTGTCGCCTGCACTTACAAGCATCCATTCTTTACTGATTATTTCAATAAAATTATCTTTGATCAGTGTCGGATTAATTGTTTTCATACCTTTTACTTATTTTGTCTATCAAAGATACGAATTAAATCCTATTTCCCCGTACTCATTACGCCCGAATCATTATCGGCATTATTCAGCTTTTTCTGTCCGGCACTGTATTTTCGTCCGAAAGAGAAGTTATAAGAAACGGTGACAACGAACACGCGTGAACTTTCCTTTATATACATAGAGCGTTTATAGGAAGCATAGCGGTTCCAGTTTTCCGTTTCTACCTTATAATTATCGGTAAACGGATTTATAACCCGCAAACCAACATTCAAATCTTTATGACGATAACTCAACATAATAGCTTGTATATTCTCTCCCCCCGTCAGAGTCTCACCTTTGAACCAGTTCCAGTTAGTCATAACCATATACCACAATGATAGCTTTTTCCAGGTTACAGATGCATTTACATCACACCACCAATTCGTGTAACGATGCTTATAGGTATTGCCGTTACTTATATAATGATTTACGCCACCGTCAAAAGAAATCTGGAAAATATCTTTAACAGGCCCAAACTTTATATTGGCATCTGCAACCATGCGTTGCCAGTTCTTTTGGTTATCCCATGTTTGGATAATCTTATTTCCTTCCTGATATTTTTCATCCATAATAGCATCCGGCTGATACTCGTATGCTCCGGTAAAATTAGTATAAAACAGACCTTTGCGAAATTCGTAATTCAACTCTGTATAATAGCTCATATAGGTTTTCAGATTCGGATTACCGCGTTGTATCTGCAAAGAATCTATCACCTGATCTATTGCACTTAGTTCACCCAAAGAAGGAGTAACATTTCCTATAGTCGCTTTCAAACGGATAGACGATTCGCCGGGAAGCGGACAGAAAAGAGTCAAACGAGGGTTCACTGTATAACGCTCGTATGTATCTTCCGCTCCGCGCTGGCTATAATAGGAACGATTAACGCCAAGGCCCAGAGAGTAATCCAGCTTCTTCACCTTCCCTTTGAACTCACCATACACAAAACTTTCAGCCTGTACCATGTGAGTCTTATAATTGTGTCCATTAATATAGGCATTATCCGAATAGGATTGCGTATGACGTAAACCTCCGCTTAAACGATTGCCATTTTCCAGTTTCTTCTCATAAATCGCTTCACCGATTAATGAATATTTTTCACCGTTTACCTTATTATTAATATCTGTCAGCATTTCGTCAGTCCGGCTTTCTTTATAGATACGGGCAGATTTTGTTTTATTATAAGTTCCAACCAGATTAAAGACCAAGGTTTGGTCATTCTTCAAATCCCGTTGATAATATAAGTCCAAAGCCGGAGTTTTATAATCATTGTCATTACGGTCAATCATATCCACCCTGTCTTCCTGATTTTCTTTATTCATCAACACGCCTTTATAGTCCCAACATGGCTGATGCGTAGTTCTATAGCGAAAAGTAGCATTAAACATGTATTTTTCCGGCTCCTGATAACTGTAATTCAGATTCATATTATGCATAAACATCCGGCCCCGTGATGGTTCTCCAATTTCCACACGATCTAATGATGTTCCGTCTGCCAAATGAAATTCTTCTTCGTTATTACGTTTCAGACCATAAAAATCACGTGGACCGATACGGTAATAAGCGCCCCATTCCGATTTTTTATGATTCACTTTAGCCGATACATTATATTCTCCCCACATAGCATTCAATCCCTGTTCCATATTTATAGCAAAACTTCCTCCCGTATCCGGACGACGCACAATATAATCCAACACAACATCGGCATTGCCATAACGGAGACCTGGATTGTCATGATATTCTATACGGATAATATCCGATGGAATCAGAGTTTTTATGTCTTCCTGCTCTACTTTTACGCCATTTATACGAAGCTGCACGACTCCATTTCCCGGCATTTTAATCTGACTGTTCAGCATATCTACCTGAATACGCGGCAACATCATCTGTTGAAGTAAATCCATACCATTGGAGGAGACTTTTAACTGGCGTTCGGAAGGAAAAACAATCTTGCGGTCCATGCGGCTAGTTTGTCCGGATGCAGTAACCGTTACATTATCCAGAGACACAGCCGCATCTCCCAACAAGATATCGCCAAGCACAACACTTTTAGAAAAACCATCTAATGTTATGTATTCCGTATTATATCCAATACTGGATACTGCCAATATATAATTACCCGGTATTACTCTGTCAAGGGAGAAATTTCCCTTTTCATTTGTAGTTGTTCCCTGCACAAAAACAGAATCACTCATTTGCAACATCACATTCGCAAATTCCAATGTTTCGTTATTACGCGCATCTTTCACTTGTCCCCTTATCGTTAAATTTTGAGCAAAAGATTCTATTGTCATGCAGCAAAGCAACATGACTACTATACTTATACGTTTCATATGTTATTGTCTTATTTTTCTTCTCACAGGCTAGTCTGTTCCGCTTGTAATTTGTTTTTTATTAATAAGACTACATAACTTCATTATTGGTTACAATCAAAAAGAAAAAATCTGCAATATCAATATCTGAAAAACTATCTTTACAACACAACGATTTGTAAAACAAAGATGTTTTATCTAAGTTTGTATTCTATCGGATAATTTATATACATATTTATGGATATAGTAAATGAATGGATTAGCGGAATAAACGAAATCTTGTGGTCATACGTATTAATCGTTATGCTGCTGGTTTGTGCGATCTGGTTTTCATTGAAAACACGCTTTGTACAATTTCGTATGATCGGTGAAATGGTTCGTTTATTAGGCGATTCGGGTATCATCAAAAACCGTGAAGAGAAACATATATCCTCTTTCCAGGCTTTTGCCGTATCGCTTGCCAGCCGTGTAGGAACAGGAAATCTGGCAGGGGTAGCTACCGCTATTGCCATCGGTGGTCCGGGCGCTATCTTCTGGATGTGGCTTATCGCTTTGTTAGGAGCAGCCAGTTCTTTCGTTGAATCTACACTGGCTCAATTATATAAAATAAAAGGCAAAGATTCTTTTATCGGCGGACCGGCGTATTATATGGAAAAAGGGTTAGGTTTACGATGGATGGGAGTACTTTTTGCCATCCTAATCACCATCACTTTCGGATTCGCCTTTAATTCCGTGCAAAGTAACACCATTTGTGCAGCATGGGCTGGAGCTTTCGGATTCGACGCGGCTATGGTAGGAGGTTTTCTTACTTTTTTCACTTTACTTATCATCTTCGGAGGAATCCAGCGCATTGCCAAAGTAAGCGGTATTATTGTACCGATCATGGCACTCGGTTATATCATCCTGGCATTAGGCGTGGTACTTTTTAATGTAACAAAATTACCGGAGGTATTGAAACTAATTGTAAACAATGCTTTTGGTTGGGAGCAAATAGCCGGAGGCGGGGTTGGCGCTGCCCTTATGCAAGGAATCAAACGCGGATTGTTCAGTAATGAAGCCGGCATGGGATCAGCTCCTAACGTAGCCGCAACCGCGAATGTTTCCCACCCGGTAAAACAAGGATTAATTCAGACTTTAGGCGTATTCACCGATACTCTTATTATATGTACCTGTACAGGATTTATCATACTCTTTAGCGGAGCGCCTCTGGATGGTTCTATAAACGGAGTACAACTCACCCAACAAGCGCTAACCAATGAGATAGGGAATAGCGGTTCTATATTTGTTGCTGTCGCAATCCTGTTATTTGCTTTTAGCAGTATTATAGGGAATTATTATTATGGAGAAGCCAATATACGCTTCTTCACCAAAAGAAAAGATGTATTAATTATATACCGTCTTTTATGCGGTGGAATGGTGATGTTCGGAGCTTTAGCCAGTCTGGATCTTGCCTGGAGCCTGGCCGATGTAACAATGGCTTTAATGACTATCTGCAATCTTATTGCCATTTCCTTATTAAGCAAAGAAGCATTTCTCTTATTACAAGATTATCATGTACAGAAACAGAAAGGCATTAAAAATCCCCTATTTGAGAAATCCCGTATACCCGGATTAAAAGGAGATATTGAATGCTGGTAAATCATATTACTGATAGATTAGACAGAATAATTGTTCCGGAGCAAAGATTTCATTCGCAACTGCCAGAATATCTTCAGCAGTAAGCTTTTCAACTCTATGGAAAACTTCCGGAAGTGTATCGTAATGATTATAATGTAAAAAGCTTTTGCCTAATCCCAGGAACAATCCTTCACGGTTATCACTGGAAACTCCCAACTGTCCGATTACCTGTTTTTTAGCAATAGTCAGTTGAGACGTACTTAATTTTACATCACGTATCTTTGTCAGTTCTTTATTCACTAGCCGGATTGCCTTTTCCATATTTTTCGGATCAGTACCAAAATAAATAGTTGCCAATCCGGTATCAGTATAGGATGTCACATTAGATTCTACATTATACACCAGCCCATTCTTTTCACGAAGTGACAAATTAAGGCGGTTATTCATTCCCGGCCCACCTAATAAATTGTTCAATAAAAACAAAGGAAAACGCTTTTCATCGAACATGCTGTATGCACGGCTTCCGATCAAAACATGTGCCTGATGTGTATCCTTATGGATTCTTCTCTCTGTAGGAGCAACGAATTCCGGAGCCTTACGGTTACGGTTAACCATCGGAAAAGAAATATCCGCCAAAGCATTCTCGGCCAACCTGACAATTTTCTTAAAGTCTATGCGTCCCATCGAAAAGAAAATCATATTTTCAGGAGCATAGAATCGTTTCATAAAAGAACGTCCGGATTCCGAATTAAAACTTAAAAGAGATTTTTCATCACCTAATATATTATGACCTAACGCATGTCCTTCAAAGATAAAATTCTCGAATTCATCGAATATAAGCTCCGAAGGACTGTCTTCGTATGAATTAATTTCATCCAGAATAACATCCACCTCTTTTTCTATTTCCTGTTGTGGAAACTGGGAGCAAAACACCAGATCGGCCAACAACTCAAAAGCCCTTCCGAAATGTTCTTCCATAAAAATGGAATAAATAAAAGTCTCTTCTTTCGTGGTATACGCGTTTAGCTCGCCCCCGACATTTTCCATCCGGTTTAATATATGCCAAGCTTTCCGCTTCTTCGTTCCTTTAAATATCATATGTTCCACAAAGTGCGCCAAGCCAAATTCGCTCCCTTCTTCGTCTCTCGTTCCGGCATTCACCGCAAAACCGCAATAGGAAACGGGAGAATCTACCGGAAGATGTACAATACGCAAACCGTTGGAAAGAGTATGTGAATAATAATACATTATCTGCCTGTTTAATTATTTGAGGCAGCAAAATTACAACAAATATTCTATTAGGCAGAAGTAAATTGTATTTGATAAAAGATAAAAATCGTCTTTACAATATACGAGTGTCACCAAAATGCAATACTTTTGTAATCTCTTATAAGAAAGCACAGGTCATAAATAATTCAATCAACAGTTATGATAAACGAGAATATCTCTTTTATATTGGAACAGGAAGCGGAAGCTGTACGTAACATTCCGGTCACACATGGATATGATGAGGCGGTAGACCTCATAGTAAAGCATGTGCACAAACAGGGGGGCAAACTAATTACCAGCGGAATGGGAAAAGCCGGACAAATAGCAATGAATATTGCAACCACTTTCAGTTCTACAGGCACTCCCGCTTTTTTCTTACACCCAAGCGAAGCGCAACATGGTGACCTGGGTATTGTAAGAGATAATGATATCATGCTACTAATATCCAATTCAGGCAAAACCCGCGAGCTGGTGGAATTAGTTGACCTGACAAAAGGATTAGCTCCGGATATGGAATTTATCGTTATTACAAGTAATCCGGATAGCCCTCTGGCAAACGCTGCAACCGTCTGCCTGCTGACAGGAGCGCCTAAAGAGGTCTGCCCATTAGGACTAACACCTACAACGTCTACCACCGTAATGACTGTTATTGGAGATATTTTGGTTGTAAACACCATGAAGCATATTAATTTCAGCAATAAAGACTACGCAAAAAGGCATCACGGCGGTTATCTGGGCTCTAAAAGCCGGGAACAAAGTAAAAACGAATAACAAGCATCCAATGAGAAAAGTATTTGGTATAGGAGAAACAATCCTTGACATTATATTTAAGGACGAGCAACCCCATACCGCCGTACCGGGCGGATCTGTCTTTAACGGGCTGGTATCTTTAGGGCGTCTTGGCGTACCTGTCTCTTTCGTCAGCGAACTGGGAAATGACAGGGTGGGCGAGATTATCCGAACGTTTATGGAGAAAAACCATATCTCTACTGAATTTGTGGATTGCTTTCCATCCGGGAAAAGCCCTATTTCCTTAGCTTTCCTTGATGAAGAAAATAATGCGGATTATGTCTTTTACAAAGACTATCCGGCACAACGGTTGGAAATGCCCTTGCCTGATATTAATGAAGATGACATATTCATTTTCGGGTCTTACTACGCCCTTAATCCTGTACTAAGAAACAAAATGCTTGAAATCCTCAATTACGCCCGTGAACAGAAAGCGATTATTTACTATGATCCGAACTTCCGAAAAGCACATGCGCATGACGCCATACGTTTAATGCCAACAGTGCTCGAGAATTTGGAATATGCCGACATTGTACGCGGGTCGGATGAAGATTTCATGAATCTGTATGGAAAAAACGACACAAAAGAAATATATAAAGAACATATTCAATTCTATTGCAACCGTTTTATCTCTACACATGGAGAAAACGGTGTAAACCTGTACACAAATACACAAACAAAGCATTTCAATACTCCTGAAATCAAACCTGTAAGTACAATTGGAGCTGGAGACAATTTTAATGCAGGTATTATTTATGGTTTACTTAAATATAAAGTACGCCATGAAGATCTTCCCGCATTAAGCGATGAAGCCTGGGGAAAGATTATACAATGCGGGATAGATTTTGCAACAGAAGTATGTAAAAGCTATAACAACTATATCTCTGAGGAATTCGCAACTACCTATTCCCAACAATATTAAATATCATTAACTCCGATTGAAAAATAGTCAGTTTTATTATCTTTGTAGGTAAAGTATATAAAATACGATGATGATAGGTAGGTTTATTTCTTTATTCGCCAGTGTAAGCATGTTAATAGGATGCAATTCCCGTATACCGGAGATTCGGTCCATTTGCCTGCGTGATGATATTGGCAATTATGTAATTAAATGGGAGACCGATCCAGAGATAGAAGGACTGCTTAAAATGTACGTGTCCGACGATCCTGAAAAGTTTAATATGTCTAATCCGGCAGGCTATGCAAATATAAAAGACGGCGTAACCACCTATATAACGAATGATAATATAACACGCAAATACTTCCGGCTCTCTTTCAACGATAAATATTACCAAACAATAGGAGCCCGTTCCGTTCCCACGGACAGTGTACAAAACTTACGGGATATGGGAGGATACTTTAACCGTCAGGGAAATATGACAAAATGGGGTAAAGTATTTCGGTCCGGACAACTCGGTTCTCTTGGGGAATGGGATACTATCCGTATAAATAACTTAGGTATAAAAACGATCATCGACCTTCGGGCTGATGAAGAGATAAAAAAAGAACCAATCAAATATCCCCATGCCAATATAGTTCATATTCCCGTATCCACCGGGAGAATGAAAGACGCTTCGGCACGTATTACAGAAGGACGGATGCGAAAAGGAGACGCGTTACTTTACATGCAGGATCAATACTTGCAGTTTGTAACGGATAACAGCGAGCAGTTTGCCAAAGCACTCGAACTATTTGAGAACAAAGAGAATTATCCTATTTTGTTCAGCTGCTCTTTAGGGAAAGACCGTACCGGATTTTTAGCAGCAATGCTACTGGCCGCTTTAGGCGTACCGATGGAAACAATAAAGCAAGATTATATTGCATCCAATGATTATATTAACATCAGCCATCTTGCCTATCTGGCTAAAGACCTCAGTTCGGATGCACAGGAAAGCATAACTGTTATCCTCACAGCCAACGAATCCTTTTTGGATATTGCCCTCCAAAAAATCAACAAAGAATACGGCTCTATAGACAAATACCTGTCTAAAGGATTGAATATAACAGAAAATAAACGTGATAAAATAAAAGATATATTGCTTTATTAGCATGTATCCGAATTATTTACGTACCTTTGCGCGTTTTAAAGTCATTACATACAATACATATATCATATTTTGAAAACATTTGAAGAATTAGGAGTTGCCGCACCAATACTAAAGGCAATCCAGGAAATGGGCTATGAATCGCCCATGCCCGTACAAGAGGAAGTGATTCCTTTCTTACTGGGAGAAGATAACGACGTAATTGCACTTGCACAAACAGGAACAGGTAAAACGGCTGCATTCGGATTGCCGATATTGCAGAAAATTGACGTTCATACATATCAGCCTCAAGCTCTTATTTTATGTCCTACCAGAGAGCTTTGCTTACAGATAGCTGACGATTTAAACGATTATTCCAAATATATCGACAACTTAAAGGTATTGCCTGTATACGGTGGATCCAGCATCGAAAGCCAGATAAAGACGCTTAAAAGAGGCGTACACGTAGTTGTTGCCACTCCGGGACGTCTATTGGACTTGATGAACAGGAAGACCGTAGACCTCAGCCTGGTAAAGAACGTTATACTGGACGAAGCGGACGAGATGCTGAACATGGGCTTTACCGACAGCATCAACGCCATCCTTGCAGAAGTACCCGCCTCACGTAACATGTTGCTCTTCTCTGCCACCATGCCGCAGGGCATTGCCGGCATCACGAAGAAATACATGAACAACCCGAAAGAGATCGTGATTGGGCGGAAGAACGAAGGCAACAAGAACATCAAGCATATCTATTACATGGTTCATGCACGGGACAAATACCTGGCGCTGAAACGTATTGCAGACTTCTACCCCAACATATACGGCATCATCTTCTGCCGTACCCGTAAAGAAACACAGGAGATTGCCGACAAGTTAATCCAAGACGGTTATAATGCCGACTCATTACACGGGGAATTAAGCCAGGCACAACGTGACTACGTAATGCAGAAGTTCCGCGTAAAGAACATACAACTGCTGGTTGCCACAGACGTAGCCGCCAGAGGCCTGGATGTAGACGACCTGACACACGTAATCAACTACGGGCTGCCCGACGAAATTGAATCCTACACACACCGAAGCGGACGTACCGGACGTGCCGGCAAAACAGGTATCTCCATCGCCATCTGCCATGTGAAAGAGAAAGGCAAAATACGTGAGATAGAACGCATCTTGAACAAGAAGTTCGAAAAGGGAGAAATGCCCAGCGGCCATGCCATCTGCGAAAAGCAACTGTTCAACCTGGTAGACCAGATAGAGAAAGTAAAGGTAAACGAAGAAGAAATAGAATCACTCATGCCCTCCATCTTCCGCAAGCTGGAATGGCTGGACAAGGAAGACATCATCAAACGCGTCGTTTCGATGGAGTTCAACCGTATGATAGACTACTACAAAGATGCCGACGAGATAGAACTGGTAGACGAACGCTCGAGCCGTGGAGAACGGAAAGAACGCGGCAGCCGGTTCGGACACGACTCCGAAGAAGGCTATTCACGCTTCTTCCTGAACTTCGGTAAAGCCGACGGCCTCTTCGCCAACCAACTGATAGAGCTGGTAAACAAATGCGTTCCGGGCAAAGTCCGTATCGGAAGGATAGACCTCCGCGAGAACTTCTCATTCTTCGAAGTAGAAGAGAAAGAAGCCAAGCGCGTGATGGACAGCATGAACGGCTTTGAAGTAGACGGACGCCGCATATCCGTAGAACCGGCCCAAGCCCAGAAAGGCGACCGAGGCAAAGGACGAAGCGGAAGCAGAAGCGACCGCGGAGGCAGCTTTAGAGGCAAGCGAGACGGCAAAGACTTTGGAAGCGGTGAACGCAAAAGTCGCAGCAGCTCAGACAAGCCCTGGAGAAGAAGCTCCTCCGAGCGCGATTCACGCAAGAAACGATTCAACAGATAAAACAGCCAAGCGGTATTCTTTACAGATACCGCTTTTTTTATATCTTTACGCACTATTCCTAAACACATGATAAAATGAATAAGACAGTTAACCTCGTACTCCTCATGCTATTGACCTGTGGCAACCCCGTTATTGCGCAGGATATCGAATACTCACAACCCGTCAATTCACCCGAAAGCTGCACCAGCATCATGGTAGGCAAGAAAGCCTCCGCCGACGGCTCGGTCATAACCAGCCACACCTGCGACGGCAATTACCGGAGCTGGATGACCATAGTACCGGCAGCTACCTACGACCGCGACACCACCCTGGCCATCTGCACCGGACGGATGCACACCGAGTTTGCCGACGACCAGAGCCGCCTGGAGTACAAAGGAACTATCCCCCAAGCCCGTTCCACCTATCAATACCTCAACACCGCCTACCCCTGCCTGAACGAAAAGCAACTGGGCATAGGCGAAACCACCATCACCGGACGCAAAGAGCTGGAGAATCCCAAAGGACTGTTCGTCATTGAAGAACTGGAAAAGATAGCCCTTCAACGCTGCACCACCGCCCGCCAAGCCATCCGCCTGATGGGAGAACTCATTGCCCGGTACGGATACGGCGACTCCGGCGAATGCCTCACCATTGCCGACCCCAACGAAGTATGGCACTTCGAAGTCTTTGGAGAAGGGCCGGACAAAGTAGGAGGCGTATGGGCAGCCATCCGCATACCCGACGACCATGTAGGCGTATCGGCCAACATCCCCCGCATATCTACGTTAGATGTAAAAGACAAAGACAACTGCATGGCCTCGGCCAACGTGTTCGACGTAGCCCGCAAGCTAGGCTACTGGGACGGCAAAGAGCCCTTCAAGTTCTGGAAAGCCTACGCCGGCGGCAACTACTTTGGCGAACCCAAGTCGTTCAGCCTGCGCGAATACTTCATACTGAACGCGCTCGCCCCCTCACTCAAACTCTCCTACGATGCGGAAGAACTGCCCATCAGCGTAAAGCCGGACAAGCCCGTAGCCATTACCGACGTGATGGCCCTGCTGCGCCAGACCTACGAAGGAACCGAGTGGGACGTCACCCGCAACCTGAAAGTAGCCGTAAAGAACAAGGATACGAACACCACCGACACCATCATCAGCCAGTCGGCCAACCCCTGGATGTCGTTGGATATGATGAATATGCTGAACGGCATCAAGCCCGGCACCGTAACCCGCAACCGCCTGGTAGCCGTGCCGCAGTGCGCCTACTCCACCGTGATACAGCTCAGGAGCTGGCTGCCCGATGCCGTAGGCGGCGTAGTATGGATGGCACTGGATAACCCCGGCCAAAGCCCACGCATCCCCATCTTCTGCGGAACAACCCGGCTGCCCGAACCCTTCAACATCTGCGGACAACACCGCCACCGCACCGACGCGGCCATCTGGAAATTCCGCGAAGCCAACAAGCTGGCCACCGTACGCTGGGGAATGACCAAAGGATACATCAACGACGGCATATCCCACTTTGAAGAGAAAGGACAGGCAGAAATGCCCTTCGTAGAAAGCCGCTACCAGGCACTGCGCACCGAGAAAGGCGATGCCGCCGCCAACGCCTTCCTGACCGGATACACCGCCGACTTTGCCGGCTCGGCCATGCAACACTGGCAGAACCTGGCCGACGAGTTCTGGAAGACATTCGCACGAGGCTTCTAGCCCGCCACACATCCCGTAATTATCAATCATAAATCATACATCACACCATGAAAACACTCCTCCTCTCGTGCGCCCTCTCGCTCATAGCCTGCGGAGCACAAGCACAAGGCTACCGCTTTACCGAAACAGTACGGTTGCCCGCCACCCCCGTAAAGAACCAGGCATCCACCGGAACCTGCTGGTGCTTCGCCACCACCTCCTTCATGGAATCCGAACTGCTCCGGATGGGAAAAGGCACGTACGACCTCTCCGAAATGTTCATCGTACGCCAGAAGTACATAAACCAGCTGCAAGACAACTACCTCCGCCAGGGGCAAGGCAACATCAGCCAAGGAAGCCTGTCGCACACCTACAAACACGCCTTCTGCCAGGTAGGCGTAGTACCCGAAGAAGTCTACACAGGCATCAACTACAACTCCGACCGCCACAACCACGGCGAGCTCACCAAGTACCTCCGCGCCATTGCCGACGTAGCCGTAAAGCAACGCCAACGCAGTCCGGAGTACTACAAGCTGATAGACAACCTGTTCGACACCTACCTGGGTAAGCTGCCCGAGCGGTTCACCTACCAGGGCAAGGAATACACACCGCAGACCTTTGCCGCCTCGCTGGGACTGGACATGGACGATTACGTGGAACTGACCAGCTTCACCCATCACCCCTACTACCGGAAGTGCGACGTAGAAGTGCCCGACAACTGGGAGCACGAGCTGATGTACAACCTCCCGCTGGATGAAATGATGGAGACCATAGACCACGCCCTGGCCAACGGCTACACCGTCTGCTGGGACGGCGACGTGAGCGAAAAAGGCTTCTCCTTCAAGAACGGCGTAGCCATCAACCCCGAAGTAACCAAGGTAGAAGACTACTCCACCACCGACCGCGCTCGCTTCGAGAAGATGGACGCCAACGAACGCCTGGAAGAAGTCTACAAGTTTGAGCACCCCTACCCCGAGGTACGCGTCACCCCCGAAGTGCGCCAGCAAGGCTTCGAATCGTTCGTTACCACCGACGACCACCTGATGCACATCACCGGCCTGGCCAACGACCAGAACGGCACCCGCTACTACATCACCAAGAACTCATGGGGGACAGACCGCAACGCCTTTGGCGGCTACCTCAACATGTCCGACAGCTTTGTACGCGCCAAGACCATCTACATCATGGTGCACAAAGACGCCATCCCCCAAGACATCAAGCAGAAGCTAGGCCTGTAAGCCCAGCTCCCACAATGCCTGCGGCAGCGCACTGTACTAGTGACACACTCCGCACCGTACAGTAGGCACACAGATGACACAGACAGGCGCAGATGAACACAGATTATCTATTTTCTTCAATAATAATATCTGCGTAAATCTGTCCGATCTGTGTCATCTGCGTGCCATGAGCCCGCCATGTTGGAAATTATACTACCTTTGCAGCAAAAGAAAGCACAGCATGGCACAGAAGAAACACTACGTGGTATGGAAAGGCGCTACACCGGGCATCTACGACAATTGGGCGGACTGCAAAGCGCAGGTGGACGGACAGGAAGGCGCCAAGTACAAGTCGTTCGAGACCGAAGAAGAAGCCATCGTGGCCTATCAGAAGGGCTATGAGCACTACCTGAGAGCCTCCTCCTCGGCCAAAGCCGCCAAGAGCCTGCAACCCCGGCAGCCCGTAGGCAAGCCCCTCAACGAGAGCCTGGCGGTAGATGCTGCCTGCAGCGGCAATCCGGGTGACATGGAATACCGGGGCGTTTATACCGCTACCGGACAAGAAGTGTTCCACGTAGGGCCGCTAAAGAGGGGGACGAACAACATCGGCGAGTTCCTGGCCATCGTACACGGTCTAGCCCTCTTGAAGCAGAACGGCAGCAGCCTGCCCATCTATTCGGACAGCCGCAACGCCATCCTGTGGGTGCAGAAGAAGAAGTGCAAGACGCTGCTGGAGCGCGAGCCTGCCAACGCCCCCATCTTCGACCTGATAGAACGTGCCGAACGGTGGCTCAACACGAACACCTACACCACCACAATCCTTAAGTGGGAAACCTCCGAGTGGGGCGAGATACCCGCGGACTTCGGCAGGAAGTAGGTACGTCCGCCCCTTCACGGGTGACACTACTGTTACACACATCAAAACAACAAACACATCACATGAACAAACTGACACACTGGTTGAACCATCCCGCCCTGCGGAAAGAGAGCACGCTCTTCTGGACGTGGACGGCATCGGCGGTTCTCTTCGTGATCCCGATGCTCTACACGCCGGGTGCGGACTACGTGGTGTCGCAATACGTGCAGTGGTTCAAGCGACTGGGAGATGATCCGCCTGGACTTCAAACCGAAAAAATACCTATCTTTGCACAGTAGAACAACATTCAATAACCCAACACACGATGGCTCACGACAGTAATATATTCTCTATTCTTATCCCCACCTGGAACAATCTGGGGTATCTCAAACTGTGTCTGGAAAGCATCCGTAAGAACTCCGCCTACAAGCATCAGATACTTATCTATGTAAACGAAGGCGCTGACGGCACGGCCGAGTGGCTGCAAAGCCAGGGCGGCGAGTACGAGTACATACACAACCCCGAGAACGCTGGCGTATGCTGGGCGTTGAACGCCCTGCGCACAAAGGTACAGACAGACTATATCCTGTATATGAACGACGACATGTACGTCTGTCCGGACTGGGACAAGGTGCTGTGGGAAGAGATCGGACGGATGCCGGACAACCGGTTCTTCCTGTCCGCTACGCTGATACAACCGCGCCCTTTCTTCTGCAAGAGCGTGATTGCTCCGGCCAACTTCGGCGAGAGCCTGGAGACGTTCCGTGAACAGGAGCTGCTGGACAACTACCGCACACTGCCCCACGCGGACTGGATGGGCTCTACGTGGCCTCCCAATGTGGTGCACAAGGAGATGTGGGACTTGGTAGGCGGCTACAGTGTGGAGTTCTCGCCCGGTATGTATAGCGACCCAGACTTCTCCGCCAAGCTGTGGATGGCGGGGGTGCGTATCTTCAAGGGGCTGTCCGAAAGTCGGGTGTACCACTTCGAGTCGGTCTCTACCGGACGCGTCAGGAAGAACAACGGCAGCCTGCAATTCCTGCAGAAATGGGGCATCACGTCGGCTTCCTTTATGAGAGACGTCCTGAGGCGAGGCGAACCGTTCGATGCCGCCAAGGCAGGCAAGCCTGACGAGTTGCGGCTAAAGAAGGACATCGCACGCAGCCGCCTTAAGAAGTGGCTATGCGCCTTCAAGAAGAGCGGACAGGCTGCATCGCTTTGGGAACAGAAATAGAAGAGAGATAACATAACAACACATCATACTATGCATCTGGGAGTAATACTGCCTCACACAAAACTATACGGAGGCGTGAAGCGTTTCCTTGAACTGGGAAACATCTTTATAGAGAAGGGTCATTCGTTCACTGTCTACACCCCCGACGGGGCGGGCCCTGTATGGTTCGACTTCAAAGGGGCGACGAAGCCCTTCACTGCGCTTACGGAAGACAGCATAGACGCCCTGTTCACCACCGAGGTGAAGTTCATCGAGCAGCTCACCACGGCCAATGCCCGGAGGAGGATACTGTACCACGTCCGCATTACCGAGAACCTGAAACCATTCCTTAAGCATGGCGGGGTGGAGATATTTGCCTGCTCGTCCAACATCTACGAGCACGACAAGAAGAAGTACGGCATAGAGGCCTTCAAGGCGCTGGGTGGCGTGGACACTTCCAACTACCGGGCCAAGGAGAGCTACGAGGTGAAAGACCGCCCGTTTGTAGTGATGGCCTACGGACGCCTGGCCGAACGGGTAAAGGGGACGAAGTATGTGGTGCGGGCCTGCGAAAAGCTGTACAAGAAGGGGTACAACATCCGGATGCTGCTATTCGATACGGCAATCAGCGAGAAGGCGCAGGAGCTGATAGACAACTTCACGACGAGCGTCCCGTTCGACTTTATCCAGAACCATCCGTTCGACCGCAACTCGGAGATATTCAACCGGGCCGACCTGTTTGTAGCTGCCGAGCGTCATGCCGGCTGGTCTAACACGGTGTCCGAAGCGATGGCGTGCGCGCTTCCGGTAATTGCTACCCAAGCCGGCACAAAGGATTTGCTGATAGACGGAGAGACAGGGTTGCTTACGAAGCGTTATACCTTCCTGTTCCGCAGAAAGATCAAAAGGATGATAGAAGATGAGGCGCTACGCCGGCGGCTGGGACAGAATGCTTACAAGCATGTGAAGAACTTCGATTGGCGTACGCTGGCCGACCGTATCATTGCCCACCTTGAGGAGACAGCAGGCGTTTGATGTAGCGCCTGCAATCGCGGATACAGCTTTTCCGTTCTACGTATTTGTTGTGGGCTGTTGAATACCGGATCAGCTGCTGTTCCATATTCTCTATATTGCCATGAGACAGAATGGCGTATTCTTTAGCAATAACCCGTAGCTTATCTTCCGGCACTTCCAGCATAGACAGGTTCTTCAAGCCTTTCAGCGGAGGGACAGCTTCAAACTTCATGCGGTTCAAATCAACCAGATAGAAATGGTAAGCCCCGTCTGCTTCTTTCCGTAACATGGTATTGCCGGGGGAATGGTCTATAAAGTAGATGCCTTTCTGATGGAAGTGGTACGTAAACCGGGCAAAGGCGCGGTAGACGTCATCCTGTTCTTCCGCCGGCAGCTTCACTATTTCGCGGAAGGTTATCGCCTCATCCAGTTGAAGGGAGATATAGTAGCTATGCGTCAGCCCTACGGCATCCTTAAAGAGAATATATCCTACCGGCTGGGGAGTACCTACGCCCATCTCTGCCATGCGCATGGCATACTCATACGAACGTTCGGCTTTTGAAGGGCGTACATAGGCATAGGCTACCTTATTGATGATATGCGGGAGTTTGAAAGATTTAATGCACATGCGGATACCTCCGATGTTCATTACTTTAAGGATGTTGCGCCCGCTGTAAAGAAGCTCGCCCTCTTTATCAAAACGCTCCGGGATAGAAAGTATCTCCTTCTGCAGGTGGGTGTATGCCGCGCTTATCCGGTATTCTTCTTTCATAAACGGTTGTCTACAATAGCAGGGTCTATACATCCTTTGACATCGTATATAACACCGTTTGTAATGATCAAAGAGGATATATCTAACGCAAGGAATTCCTTATGGGCTACGGCCAGAACAACAGCCGCGTACTTTTGCTGCGGAAGCTCATTGGTAACCGTCAGTCCGTATTCGTGCTCAACATCGCGGGGTTTAGCCCAAGGGTCGTAGATGGTTACTTTCGTTTCATAATCCTGCAAGGCTTTTACGACATCATAAACCCGGGTATTACGTACATCGGGGCAATTCTCTTTGAAGGTAAAGCCCAACACCAGCACTTCGGCATTACGTACCGGGAGGTCTTTCTTTATCATGCACTTCACCACTTGGCCGGCAATATATTCGCCCATACTGTCGTTTATACGGCGGCCTGCCAGGATTACTTCGGGGTGGTAGCCATAGTCTTGTGCTTTCTGAGCCAGGTAATACGGATCGACACCTATACAGTGGCCACCCACCAAACCGGGCTTGAAGGGCAGGAAGTTCCACTTCGTTGCGGCGGCGGCAAGCACTTCGCTCGTATCGATCCCTATCAGATTGAATATCTTGGACAGTTCATTCACAAAGGCGATATTTATGTCACGCTGGGAGTTCTCTATAACTTTAGCAGCCTCCGCCACCTTAATACTGGAAGCACGGAAAGTGCCTGCCACGATAACAGAGCTATATACATTATCTACCTTACGGGCAACCTCGGGAGTAGAACCAGAAGTTACTTTCTTTATCTTCTCAACGGTATGTTCCTTATCTCCCGGATTGATGCGTTCGGGAGAATAGCCGGCAAAGAAGTCTACGTTAAATGTCAGTCCCGAAACCTTTTCAATCACCGGAACGCATTCTTCTTCCGTAACTCCGGGATAGACTGTAGATTCGAACACCACAATGTCTCCTTTGCCTATCACTTTACCTACAGTTTCACTGGCTTTATATAAAGGGGTAAGATCAGGGGAGTGATGGCGATCTACCGGAGTAGGTACACATACGATATAGAAGTTGCAGTCTCTTATATCATCCAGCGAGCAGGAACAATATAAACCATTCTCTCCTGCCGAAGGAACTTTATTTATTAATACTGATTGCAGAACCGAATCATCAACCTCCAATGTAGAATCATGGCCGGACATTAATTCATCCACTCGCGATTGCTTGGCATCAAAACCGACCACCGGATATTTGGAAGCAAACAAACGAGCCAGAGGTAAACCAACATATCCTAATCCTATAACAGCAATCCTTATGTTTTCCATGTCAAAGTAATTTAATAATCTATTTATTTCAGGTTCTCCCAGTACCAACGGACAGACTGTTTTAATCCGTCCCGCATACTGAATTGCGGGTTATAGCCCAACAATCTTTTAGCTTTCTCTATGGAAGCCAGAGAGTGCGGAATATCTCCCAAACGGTTCGGCCCGTGCTTAACTTGAACATTAGCTATGGCTGCATCGAAGTCGCTGAGATACTCTTTCAAACAGCCAACCAGTTGATTCAATGTCGTTCTTTCGCCAAAGGCTGTATTATAAACCGTATTAAGAGCTTCCGGATTCGAGGTGGAAAGCGCCAGCATATTCATCAGGATCACATTATCTATATAAGTAAAGTCTCTTGAATATTCACCGTCTCCGTTAATAACAGGAGATTGATGATTCATCAGTAGCTTTACAAACAAAGGAATTACCGCAGCATACGCTCCGTCCGGGTCCTGACGGCGTCCAAAAACATTAAAGTAACGCAGGCCTATGCACTCCATCCCGTATGTTTTAGAAAAGACATCGGCATATAATTCATTCACATACTTTGTCACGGCATAGGGAGATAGCGGCTTCCCGATCACGTCTTCTTCTTTCGGCAAAGTTACGGAGTCTCCATATGTAGATGAGCTCGCTGCATAAACAAAGCGTTTTACTTTGGCATCACGGGCAGCAACAAGCATATTCATAAATCCGCCGATATTAACGGCATTCGTTGTGATCGGGTCTTTTATAGAACGGGGAACAGAGCCGAGAGCGGCTTCATGCAACACATAGTCTACATCCTGTACTGCTTTCTCACAATCAGACAGATTACGGATATCACCCACTATCAACCGAAAAGAAGGGTTATCAAAATGCTGCCTGATGTTCTCGGGTTTTCCGGTCGAGAAGTTATCCAGACAAATCACTTTATAGCCTTCTTTTAATAAGAACTCGCACAAGTTTGAGCCTATAAAGCCGGCTCCTCCCGTAACTAAAATAGTTGATTCTTTCTCCATAACTTTATGAGCTAATCCGCTTTAAAGAAACAATGTGAATGCGCAAAGATAATATATTATTACTGAATAATTGGATTGTAAAAAAACTTTGTCTAGTTTTGTTCCTGCCTAATAATTCACATATCACCTGAAAATGTTACCCATCGGACAAACAGAAATAGAGTTAAGCTACGTAATTCCTGTATTCTTCAATCAAAAGGATACTAAAGTATTAAATGACTTGCTAATTGCCTATTCAAAGTTGGATCAGGATTTAATACGACGCATCCAGTTTGTTATTGTAGACGATTGCTCTCCTATAAAGATAGAAATCCCGTCGGACATTCATCTAAACTACCAGCTTCTCCGCATAACAACAGATATAAGATGGAATCAGGCGGGAGCGCGCAACCTTGGCGTTGTTAAAGCCGCCGGACCTAAAATAATCATTACCGATTGCGACCACTTTTTCCCGGAAAGCTTACTCAGGAAAATTCTGAACAACAAAATACCGTACAAAACACTCTACAAATTCAAACGGGAAGACGCAAACGGGAAAGCAATACAATCGCACTGTAACACATTCTATACATCCAAAGCTACCTTTTTCTCTACATTGGGATATGATGAAGAGTTTTGTGGCAACTACGGCTATGAAGACGTTATGTTCAGGTATTTCCAGTCTGCCATCGGAAACAAAATCAAGTATTTTACCCGCCTAAAGAAGATCGTTTCCAATACAATAGACAGAGAAGAGTCTTATCACAATCTTGTGCGGGATACAGACGTGAACCTAAAGCTTATGGAAGCCAAAATACCTTTCTTAAAAGACAAGAATCCGTTTAAAGCCCATAGCCGGCTATTTCTTAATTTCGAATATCAGGTAGTGAAAGTAAACCAGATATAACGTAAGACTATGAGAAAAAGTAAACTGAAACATCGTCTTGTGAAGTTTGGCATTGCCGGTTTGCTTCGTTCCCTAAACAGGAATCCCAGAGTTATTTTCTATCATGGCGTAGATTTTGCCGAGAAGAACAATGCTTTGCATATCAATCCGGATATCTTCGAACAGGAAATGCTTTTCCTGACGAAGCATTACGAAATAATATCTATTGACGAATATGAAAGACGTTTTCATAACGGCCTATTTAACGGGAATGAAATAGTAGTAACTTTCGATGACGGATATAAAAACAATCTAACGATAGCCGCACCAATCTTAAAGTCTTTGGATATTCCTTTTACGATATTTATATCGACGAACCATATCGAAAGCGGACATTACTTTCCCACAGCAATAGCCCGTATGATTATACGAGACAGTAATCTATCTTTTATTAAGATAGATTGCCTTAAATTTAAGGCAGAATTAAAAGACCCAAAACAGAGGGAAAGCATTTGTGAAGCTATCATCCATATTTTAAAGCATTCTAATATTCATCTTGTCAATGAGATTTGCCATCAATTGATTGAAAACATATCGCGCGACGAATATGAAGAATTATGTTTTATCCACAAAGCGGAAGCACCCATGAATTGGGAAGATGTGGTCAAACTTCATACGGAATACGATTGTACAATCGGCTCGCACTGCAAAGATCACTTTATCTGTAACATTTATCAGACAGAAGAAGATATAAAAGCACAGCTAAAAGAAAGCAAACAAATAATAGAAGAAAAGTTGCATAGCGTTTGTGAATATCTGGCTTATCCAAACGGAATCTATAACAAAGGAGATGTAACTGCCTATACACAAAATACCGCTAAGGAAGCGGGGTACAAATTAGCCTTTACCACTGTAACAGACCGTTTACATGCGAAAAGCAATCCAATGCTGATGCCCCGATGTGCCGCCCGTTTTGAGATGGATGACTTTATAACAAAATTAGTATTGAAACCCAAGATAAAATTATTCTAAAGTAATCCTTTATACAATTCCATTAACTGGCGCGCAATTGTCTTGTCAGAGAAGTTTTGTACATATTCCTTTCCTGCTTTAATCATCTTTTCGGCCAAAACAGGAGACGATAATACGCTATTTATACTTTGCGCCATATCTGATTCATTATTCGGATTTACGTAAATAGAATCGGGACCTCCGGCTTCTTCCAGGCAGGAACCGGTAGCCGCAATAACAGGAATACCGGAATGTAATGCTTCTATTATAGGAATACCAAAGCCCTCAAAAAAGGAAGGATACACAAATAAAGAGGCTTGTTGATAGATGGCAGGCAAGTCTTCAAACGGAACGCCATCTAATAAACGCACCCGTTTTGACAAATCATTGTCCATGATATATTTTTCCAACTGATCCGTATATTCCGTTCGTTTACCAATGGCAACAAGAGAGACATCTTCATCCACCTGCTTTAATGCCTTTATAACCAGCAAGAGGTTTTTACGCTTTTCTATACTCCCTACATTTAATATATACCGTTTCGGCAAATTATAAGCCGACCGTACCAATGCTTTCCGTTCTTCCTCTGCCGGATGTGTGAAAGAAAGGTCACAACCTTGATAAATAACATGTATTTTATCCGCATCTATATTAAAGAAACGAATAATATCCCGTTTCGTCATTTCGCTGATTGCAATAATACAATCGGCTTCTTTACAAGCCTTGCGAAACTTATTAGTATAGATTACGCGGTCTATACGTCTATAAAATTGAGGATAACGAAGGAAAATCAGATCATGGATAGTCACTACCGATTTTATATTACTGCTTTTCAATCCGTAAGGCAACTCATTACTCAAGCCATGAAACAAACCGACGGAATCTTCCTTCAGCACGGAAGTTAAAGCGAAAGAACGCCAAAAGGCTGTCGGAATCCAGGTAAATAAGCCCGACGGATAATGAAATTGTACTGACGGGGTTTCCTTTACCAAAGCATGTAAACGCGGATTTCCTTCACCGGGAGAATAAAGTTCGTATGAATTATCCGGATAAAACGCGGAGAGTATATTCACGATATACCGGCTATAGTTTCCTAGCCCCGTTTTATTATGAGTAATACGTTTAGCATCAAACCCGATCTTCATAGCTGCATTATTACATTATTTCTCCACTTTATATGGATACTCAATTCCTAAAATCGAATATATTTTAGATAAAATCGTTTCCGGTTTCATAGATGCCATGCAAGCCCAGTCTCCACGGAAACAAGATTTATCACCAAATATGGAACATGGACGACAAGATAAGTCCAGTTGTACCGTATCTTCCTTTTGCTGCCGGTATCCATAAAAACCGGTATATGGATGCGTAGCTCCCCAGATAGACAAGACACGCGTCCCTACCAATGAAGCAAAGTGCATATTCGCGGAATCCATACAAACCAACAAATCCAGTTGGCTGATTAAGGCCAGCTCATCATTCAGTGCATAACGGCCCACTACATTCTTTACCCGGGGATATTGATATGCCCAATCTTCCAAAACAGCTTCTTCATACCCTTTCGCCCCAAACAGAAATACAGTTATGTCTTCCCTTTCCACTAAGCCGGCAACGACCTGCTCCATACTTTCTATCGGATATATCTTCCCCTGATGCTTTGCAAAAGGAGCTATTCCGACCCATTTACCATTCTTTACGCCGGCAATTGATTCCATCCGGGAAAGATCAGCCGGTTTAGATTCATAAAGGGAAGTAAATGATTCGACGTAGTTTAATCCTGCCGAACGAAATACATCCGCATATCGTTCTATTACCGGACGAAGCGGTCTGAGATCTTTATTCTTTTGGTCTGTCAAACGAGCCCGTTCTTTACGCGCCTTATCCAATACATAAACAGGTTTTCCTTTGATGCGAAAAAGCGTACGTACAATCATAGACCGTATGACATCATGTAAATCAAGAACGATATCGAAGTCATATTTTACTAAGGCAGAGGCAAACTTTAATAAACCGCGCAATGTTTTTTCGGATGCTTTAGTATTAATACCTATTACATTTACATTGGCCGGACGATTCATAAAGATAGGCATCAAAAAAGCTTGCGTAAGTACGGTAAAAGTGTCCTGCGGATTACTTCTTGCCGCAGAATAAATCACCGGAACAGTCATTGCCACATCTCCGATTGCCGAAAGCCTTATTACCAATATCTTTGCCATTTATATTTATTTCTTAGCCAAGTACACATTCAGCATTAAATCTACCTCTTTCCAAACATCATCTACCGTAATAAGATTAAAATAATCCTGCGCGCTCATTTGTCCCTGTTGTGTAGGTGAAGACAAATCATCGGGGCTTATTCCCTGATAACGTTCCTTATCTCCCGGAAGCCAAACGGATTTAACAATCCCCGGAGAAAAAATAGCATACGACGGAATACCAAAAGATTGTGCAATATGCCTTGGTCCTCCTTCATTTCCAAAAAAGAAATCGCAATTTGCAATCATTGCCCGCAAGTCCAATAAAGAGTCTGCTCTTACAGAAGTAAATATGTGCGGATCATTATCTAACTCCTTATGCAATGCTTTTGCCAGTTCTTCTTCTCTATTTCCTGTATAGTTAAATATAATTTGAGGCTGATATTTATCTATAATACGGCGCAAAACGTCTTTCATCCGTTCCGGATTCCACATCTTTTCCGCCACACGGGTAACAACAGAAGCAAATATAACGGGACGTGAAAAGTCCACTCCCTGCTTTTCCATATACGAACGAAACGAGTTTTTCTCCTTTTCGTCCACATATAACCGTAATTCCGGATCATAAGTAATTTTTGCTTCCTTCTCCAATGGCCGAAGCAATTGCAGGTTATGTTGCACCATATCGGTTAAATTATCGTTATGATTATCTATACAATAATTATGTAACAACACATTATATCCTTTTTTAGTTCCAATACGATAGGGAGTATTCAAAGAGAAAAGACTAAAAAAAAGAGTCTTTACCGTAGAACGCATGTCTATAATCACATCGTATTTTGTAGCCTGCATTACTTGTCGTACCCGGGAAAGATATTTGATAAGCGAATGGTTCTCCTCATCAGTAAACGAGATAATCTTATCTATATCGGGATGCCCTTCATACAAAGAGGCAATAGCACTATTCAGCACAAAATCTATTTGTACATCCGGAAAAGATTTCTTCAAGCTAGTACACAAAGGCACAGCTAATACTGAATCTCCTACCCGACGGAAACGAATAATCAGGATATGCTTAATAGGCTTTTTCATCTTCCGTATTTTACTTTTTTCCGTACAATACCGGGTTCAAAGCAGGATCATTGTACATCTTCATCTGCTTGTACACCTTCATATATTTACGACCGGCTTTAATATCTGTCAATAATTGGTCTAATGCCACAGACAAATCTTTTTTCTGTTCTTGTAACACAGCCAGTTTTTGTTCACAACGGGCCTTATGTTCCATATCCGCATCCGGACGGTTCACCTCCTGCTGCATGTGATAAATCTTTAATATGAGAATAGACAGACGATCTATTGCCCAAGCCGGACTTTCTGTATTGATGGTTGCATCCGGCAATATCTTTACATCTTTATATTTATCAAGGAAAAAACTGTCTATCAGCTCTACCAAATCCGTACGATCCTGATTGGATTTATCAATGCGTCGTTTGATAGCCAATGCCTCAACCGGATCAATGGACGGATTACGGATAATATCTTCCAAATGCCATTGTACCGCATCTATCCAGTTTTTCAGATACAAATAAAACTCAATGCTTTTTACCTCGTACGGATTATGTACCGTTGCATCTACATTATCAGTAACATGGTAAGCCTCAGTAGCTTGTTCAAAAATCCGGTAACACTTTTCACTAAAGTTCATATTTTCATTCTGTTTTCCGTGAATAATAAAGCGCAAAGGTAATGAAATCTTTTCAATTCATCCTTTTCAGCATATTCCCTTTTCTTACAAAGAGATGGATAGAAGTAAAACAAAGCACGATACTTATTAATAAAAAGCTCACAGCCTTTTAGCAGAAAGTATGCGACATTTTATTCTTTTGACCTAGGGCAAAATTAATTTTGAGCCAGGTCGAAATTGATTTTGAGCTAGGACGAAATTGATTTCGAGCCTGGTCAAAAGAATAAAATGTCGGGTATTTTTCCTTAAACTATATTATGGAAAAGAACAAAAAGTCTATGCTTTTGAGATAAGAAGGTATTGGTTAAAGCAAAATCGTATATCATTTAGACCAAAGATAAATTCAATTTCGGGAATATCTTGATTCAATATCCGCTATCTTTGCACTCGCAAGTTAATTATCAAAGAGACATGGCAAACGACAAATTAGTAACCCCCGGCTTCTGTTATATACTAGCGGCCAATTTCCTGTTATTCTTTGCATTCTACCTGATACTACCCATTTTACCGTTTTATTTAAGGGAACAGTTCATGGCGGATAAATCAATGATAGGTTTTATCCTGTCGTGTTATACAATTGCTTGCCTTTGTATCCGCCCGTTTGCCGGATACCTTCTGGATACTTTTGCCCGCAGACCTTTATATTTATTGGCTTACTTCATATTTACAGTGGTTTTTGGCGGATATATGCTGGCAACGACATTAACCTTATTCATCGCCCTCCGTATCGTACATGGTTTTGCTTTTGGCATGGTAACCGTATCGGGTAATACAATTGTGATAGATATCTTACCTTCTTCCCGCCGTGGTGAAGGAATCGGTTATTACGGACTGGCAAATAATATAGCGATGAGTTTCGGACCTATGATCGGGCTATTTATGCATGGGGCTTTTTCATATGAAACAATCTTTAGTTGCTCGTTATTATCCGGGAGCTTAGGATTCCTTATGGCTTTTCTGGTAAAAACACCGTATAAACAACCGGTAAAACGAGAGCCTATTTCTCTGGACCGTTTTTTCCTGGTAAAAGGGACTTGGGCGGGTCTTTCATTGCTTTTACTTTCTATTCCTTATGGGATGACGACAACATACGTAGCTATGTATGCCGAGGAAATCGGCATATCGGTCAATGCCGGACTTTACTTTACATTCATGG
Source organism: Parabacteroides bouchesdurhonensis (assembly GCF_900186615.1). Taxonomy (GTDB): domain Bacteria; phylum Bacteroidota; class Bacteroidia; order Bacteroidales; family Tannerellaceae; genus Parabacteroides; species Parabacteroides bouchesdurhonensis. The sequence continues at coordinate 1,386,598 of NZ_LT896588.1, read as the reverse complement.
CCATCGGATTGGCAATATCCCGTCTATTCTCAGGCCGGCAGGTAGATAAGGGACGCATTACCCTGGTCATATCTTTAGGGATGTATCTTGCATGCGTCAGCTTCTTTGTATTGGCATCACTACAAACATTAATGTTGTGGTATCCTGTATTTACTTCCTATTTATATATAGGTATAGCATTTTCTCAGGGAGTAGCTTTCGGCACCATGTTTCCGGCCTTTAATACATTATTTGTAAACCTGGCCCCTAACAGCCAACGCGGAACGGCAACCTCAACCTACCTGACAAGCTGGGATGTTGGTATCGGCATAGGACTAATGATAGGAGGAACTATTGCACAAGAATTCGGAGGTTTTGACCATGCTTATTTGTTTGGCGCTTGCCTGACCGTTATATCTACCTTATTTTTCCTTATTAAAGCAGGGCCGCATTTTAACCGGAATAAATTAAGATAATACAAACTGATATGAAAATAGTAGCCGACAATACCGTCCCCTATCTAAAAGGAATAGCAGAACCTTTTGCGGAAGTTCTTTATTTCAATTCTAAAGAATTTAAACCTGAAACAGTAAAAGATGCCGATGCACTAATCATACGCAGTATTGATAAATGTACGCGTGAGCTGTTGGAAGGAAGCAAGATCAAGCTAATTACAACAGCAACGATCGGTTTCGATCACATTGACACAAAGTACTGTGATAAGGCAGGAATCAGCTGGAAAAATGCTCCGGGATGCAATGCCGTATCGGTAGCCCAATATGTATTGGCGTCAATGATTACCGTTGCGCTACGCAATAATGAATCATTAAAAGATAAAACGATTGGCATTATCGGGGTCGGCCACGTGGGCAAAGAGATAGAACGATTATGTATAGCTTACGGCATGAAGATTCTCCGCAATGATCCGCCCCGTGAAGAAGCGGAAGGAAAAGACGGCTTCGTGTCACTAGACACCATTGCACGTGAAGCCGATATTATTACTTTACATGTCCCATATACCAAAGAAGGCCGATATGCAACACATCACCTTGCGAATGCCGATTTCTTTAATAAATTAGAGAAGAAACCCTGGTTTATCAATAGTTGCCGCGGCTCCGTTCATGATACACACGCATTACTTACCGCTAAAAAAGAAGATAAAATAAGTGAACTCATCATCGATTGTTGGGAAAACGAACCTGGTATTAACAACGAATTATTAAAAGAAGCAGCAATTGCAACTCCACATATTGCCGGATTCTCTGCTGATGGAAAGGCAAACGGTACACGGATATGTCTGGAGAACATCAGCCGTTTCTTTCATGTAACAATAGAAAAGATAGGAGAAGTTATTCCTCCCGCTCCTAAAAAACCGGTTATCGACCTCGATCAATTCAAAGAACACCGGATAGAACATGCTATTTTAAGTAGCTTCAATCCTCTGGGGATAGATCATGCTTTACGAGAATCACCCGATAAATTTGAATGGTTTCGTGCAAACTATAATCATCCGAGAGAATACCAGGCATATACGGTTATCCATGCAACCAATAATGAAATAAAACTTTTAAAAGAGTTAGGATTTAATGTTTAGCCAATACTTCCTCTATCACATGAGGATAATGGGCATATTCTAATGCGTGGACCTTTGTGGCTACTTCCTCCGGAGTATCTGTAGGTAATACCGTACATTTAGCTTGGAAAATAGTAGCACCTTCATCATAATTTTCATTTACATAATGTATTGTAATCCCGGATTCTTTCTCTTTTGCCGCAACAACAGCCTCATGTACATGCATTCCAAACATGCCTTTTCCTCCGTGTTTAGGTAACAGGGCAGGATGGATATTGATAATTTTACAGGGAAAAGCTTTCAGCAAAGTATCGGAAATCTTATTCATAAAGCCGGCAAGTACAATAAAATCGACATTATACTCCGCCAATTTCGCTAATACAGGAGTTCCTTGCACAAACTCTTCACGTGAAAAGACATAAGAAGGAATACCCAATTTATTTACCCGGTCATGCACTCCGACATTACGATTATTAGATAAAACAACTGCAACTTTAATAGTTTCACTGTTAGAGAAATATCGTCCGATATTTTCTGCATTTGTACCCGACCCCGAGGCAAAGATTGCTATATTCTTCATATTTTTCGATGTTTTAGTGCACAAGAAAAGAAAAAATGTGCAGGTTTCCGCATTTTTAGCTCATTAAATTTGTTTTGTAACATAAAAAATTCTTTTCTTTGCACTGCAAATTTAAAAAGTATATTCGTATTTATTAATCTAAATTGAAAAGTTATGTCTGAAATTGCTGAAAGAGTAAAGGCTATCATCGTTGATAAATTAAGTGTTGAAGAAACAGAAGTTACAAACGAAGCAAGCTTTACTAATGATCTTGGAGCAGACTCTCTTGACACAGTAGAACTGATTATGGAATTTGAAAAAGAATTCGGTATCTCAATTCCTGACGATCAAGCAGAAAAGATTACAACTGTAGGTGACGCTATCGCTTACATCGAGGCTAACGCGAAGTAATCAATCCTTTTAACTAAAGGTATGGAATTAAAAAGAGTTGTAGTAACAGGTCTTGGAGCTATTACTCCTCTTGGTAATACCCTCCCCGAAACATGGGAAGGTATTATCAATGGAAAAAGTGGCGCTGGACCTATTACTCAGTTTGATGCATCCAAATTCAAGACACAATTTGCATGCGAAATTAAAGGCTTCGATCCGTTGAAAGTTATGGATCGTAAGGAGGCCCGCAAGTGTGATCGTTATAGCTTATTCGCGATCGACGCGGCGAAACAAGCGATCGAGGATGCGGCAATGGACTTGGATAACGAAGATAAGAACCGTATCGGCGTTATTTTCGCTTCAGGTATCGGTGGTATCAAGACATTTGACGAGGAAGTATTGAGTTATGCGAAGATCAAGGATACGATCGGTCCGAAGTTTAACCCGTTCTTCATCCCGAAAATGATCTCGGATATCGCGGCCGGACATATTTCCATGCTTTATGGATTCCACGGCCCGAACTTTGCGACCGTCTCAGCTTGTGCATCTTCTACAAACGCTATCAGTGACGCATTCAATTATATCCGTTTAGGCAAGGCTAACGTCATCATCACCGGTGGAGCGGAAGCTGCTGTTTCTGAATCGGGTGTAGGTGGATTCAACTCCATGAACGCGTTATCGACACGTAATGATTCTCCCGAGACCGCATCTCGCCCGTTCAGCGCTAGCCGTGACGGATTCGTGATGGGTGAAGGTGGAGCTTGCTTGGTATTGGAAGAAATGGAGCACGCATTGGCTCGTGGCGCTAAAATATATTGCGAGATCGCAGGAACCGGAATGTCTGCCGATGCTTATCACTTGACCGCTTCTCATCCGGATGGTTTAGGAGCGAAGCTGGTTATGCGCAACGCATTGGAAGACGCGGGGATGGCTCCGGAAGATATTGATTACATCAATGTTCATGGAACATCGACTCCCGTAGGCGATATCTCAGAGGTTAAGGCGATCAAAGATGTGTTCGGAGAACATGCTTATCAACTGAATATCAGTTCCACAAAGTCAATGACCGGTCACTTGCTTGGTGCTGCCGGAGCGGTAGAGGCGATCCTGTGTATTATGGCTATAAACGATGGTATTATCCCGCCGACCATTAACCATGCGGAAGGCGACGATGATCCTGAAATAGATTATAAACTGAATTTCACATTCAATAAGGCTCAAAAGAGAGAAGTGAAAGCCGCTTTATCGAATACGTTTGGTTTCGGTGGACACAACGCTTGCGCCATTGTTAAAAAATTCGTGAAATAACGTGTTTAGAAAGCTATACAAACAGCTACATAAAAGAATAAGGCTCCTGCATAATAAAGGTAGGGAGCCTTATTTGTCTTTATCAAAGATTCTAGGTTTTTATCCGGATAATCTCCAGATTTACGAGCAGGCCTTGTTGCATAAATCATCATCGGTAGAGACGGGCGATGGTAAATGGCTTAACAATGAGCGTCTTGAATTTTTAGGAGATGGCATTTTGGATGCGGCGGTCGCCGATATTGTCTATAAGCGCTACCCAAATAAGCGGGAAGGCTTTTTGACAAACACACGCTCCAAGATCGTACAACGGGAAACGATGAATAAGGTCGCCATACAACTCGGCCTCGATCAAATGGTAGTCTATTCAACCAAGATAAACTCTCATAACAATCATATGTATGGTAATGCGCTCGAGGCTTTGATCGGCGCTATTTATCTGGATCAAGGTTATGACGTTTGTTATAAGTTTATCCGTGACGTGATGATAGAAAAGTATATCGATGTAGATACGCTCGTCCGGAAAGAGATAAATTTCAAGTCAAACTTGATTGAATGGAGCCAAAAGAACAAAATATCGATCTCGTTCGATCTAATAGAGTCTTTTACGGATCATGATGGGAATCCTGTATTCCAAAGCGCGATTAAATTGCTCGGCGAGCAAATTGGCATAGGTATCGGTTACTCCAAAAAAGAATCCCAGCAAGCGGCTTCTAAAATGGCGGTCAAAAGATTGCGGACAGACAAAGAACTCCAGCAACGTATCTCTGCCACAAAGAAAAAGAAGACTGGTGAACTAACCGATGAAAAAGAGTTTTCCGACCTCCCAGAGGAAGAAACTGTATGATAAACAGCAGAACTTGGGTATATCGTTTGATATACCCAAGTTCTTAGTTATATAAGAATAAGCTCATATAAAGCTGTATGTATGAAAAAACAGTACAGTAAATTTCTCCGAATATTAATAACCGGCATATTATATATCGGTTATTTCTCGATTTCAAGTTTGTTGGCGCAGATCAGCGAAGGAGGACTCCCCCCCAGCTTTCAATTCGCAGGTTCACTTCGAAGTGAAAAGCTAGCAGAACAAGTTCCAGTGAATTTCAGTGTGGAAGACCTCAAGACGGTCGATGCGTGGAGGGTCAGCCAAGGCGCTCCGTTGCGTGTAGCCAAGTCGATCCCAACCAGCTTCGACATCGCCGATAGCGGCGATTGGATTTCACTACCTGACGGTAGCCAAGTATGGCAACTTCACCTTCAAGCGAAAGGAGCGATCGCCTTGATCCTGTATTACTCCGATTTTTATATACCCAAAGGTGCCCGGTTATACTTGTATAACGCAGCGAAAACCCAAGTATTGGGTGCCTATACGCATCGTACGCATCCTAAAAACGGACCGTTCGCAACCCAAGCCGTAGCAGGCGATGAAGTGATCCTCGAATATGTACCTGCACCATCCGGCGAGACACCTCGACTACGCATCCGGGAGGTCGGTTACGGGTATAATCATCTTGAAGCGATCATGCCAGAAGTACAGGAAGCGCCGGGAGCCGGCTTTTCAGAAGCTTGCGAAGTGAATATCAATTGCGAGGAGGGAGCCGATTGGCAGGAGCAAAAGAAGGGGGTGATACAAATGATTCAATACATCCGTAATAAAGAGGGAGAAGGAGGAAGCTATATTTGTACGGCTTCTCTGGTAAATAATACGGCCCGTGACAAAAAGCCTTATGTATTATCCGCCTTCCATTGTTCGCAAGATATGCTGGGTGAACAGACGGTTACTCCCGAGGAATTAGCAGTCTGGTTGTTTTATTTCCACCAAGAACATGTGGGCTGCGATAATGAGTCACCCATTTATCCGATAAAAACCATGGTAGGATGTACACGGAAAGCTTCTACCCCTGTCGAAAACGGTTCCGACGGACTGTTGCTGTTGCTTAACGACGAGATCCCCGACGATTATAATGTATTCTTTAACGGATGGGATCGTTCAAATATGCTTTCACTCTCGGGCGTAGGCATCCATCATCCTTCCGGCGATTATATGAAAATCTCCACCTATGGAAATTATCCGACAGAATCGATTACATGGCGTAATAGTGATGTTGGAAAAACCGGGGCCACGAACGCTCATTGGAACGCTACTTTCGATGCCACGCTAAACGGACACGGGGTGACCGAGGGAGGTTCTTCCGGTTCGCCTTTATTTAATAGCAAAGGTTTGATTATAGGTACGCTGAGCGGTGGAAGCTCCAGTTGCGAACTGCCCGAAGGATTGAATTTATACGGTAAATTGTATTATCACTGGAATAAATACAGTGATAATGATACAGCCCGGATGGATGTCTGGCTAGATCCACTCGGAACGGGTGTCACCTCGTTGCAGGGAATGACGCAGGATGGGAAAACGATCGGAAACGAGTATGAAAGTCCGACTGATTTGAAATACAAACAGATCTCCACGAGTGAGATTCAACTGACATGGAATGCCCCAGTCCTCGAAAAAATAGCTGGTTGGGGATCACAAGATCGTTATCAACAGTTCGGTCTCGGAGGAGATCCATTCTATTTCGCTCAGAAATGGGATACGAAAGATCTACAACCGGTGCATAAAAAAACGATCCGGAAGGTTAATTTCTATCCGCAGAAAGGAGTCACTTATGGAGTCTATATCAAACAGGGAAACCGGGAGTATGAAGAGGGTTTCACTCAACTGAAATCAGGTAAAATAAATTCGGTCACACTTAAAACACCATTCGTAATCGACGCGAAGCAGGATTTACTGGTAGCCATTCATGTGATAAGCTATGCTAATAACACATACCCGGCATGCTCCGATGAAGGCCCCGCAGTCGATGGAAAAGGGAATTTATATTCTTTGGACGGAAAAAAATGGGAAACATTCTCAGATGATGAGCTAGATGCCAATGTTGTGTTATCGATCGTAATAAGCGCGGAAGAAGGTGAGCTCCCCTCAAGTTCCGTATTCTCCACGAGCACTTTCTCGGAGAAACCGCAACCCATGAGAACAGGCCGATTATCATTCCGGAAACTGGCTATCGCCTCCGATGCGCAAGAAGCAGAGTTGATCACGGCTTTTCCGGAGCTGACCGGTTATAAGGTATATCAAGATACCCGGGAACTGACGACATTACCTGTTTCTCAACGGAATTATACGGTGAAAAATCTGACAACAAGTACCCCTCTGCTCCAAGTAACGGCACTTTATGGTACCGACGAGAGCGCTCCGGTTACAGTAATTCCGGAAACGAGCGTAGGTAACGAACTGAAGCCAACAGGCGAAGAAGTAGACATTCAACCACGTATCTTCTCGAATGAAGTACAGATCCAGAATTATCTACAACTGAAATCGCTTGAGATCTACAGGGCCGATGGAAAGTTGATACGTAGCATCCCGCAACCGGGAAGCAGTCTCAGCACGGGTGATTTTGCCACTGGAATGTATATATTCCGCTTGACTACCGAAAAGGGAAGCCAAACCGTTCAAGGTATTAAGAAATAAACGGCCGCCTACTAGTATAAAGTAAAAAAGGTTGTGCGTTCTCTGACACACAACCTTTTTTATTTTATTTCCCGAATGTTACCCCCATCCGTTTTCCTTGTACGATCAAATCATGATCCGGTGTCACTAATTTTAGTTTTCCCGCTACTTCTAACAAGGAAATGGATTCTACCCTATCTCCTTTCATACAAACCATACGTCCGAATTCACCATTAGCGATCAGTTCCGTGGCATGGCCTCCCAAGCGAGTCGCAAGGTTACGGTCGAACGGAGAGGGGTTTCCACCCCGTTGGGTGTATCCCAATACGGTATCCCGGGTCTCGATACCCGTTCCCGCCTCGATAGCCCGGGTAATATAATCAGAAGGACGCTTTTTATCCGGAGTCTCGATACCTTCGGCTACCACAACAATGGAATAAGGTTTCCCCCGATGAGCACGGTCTAAAATCGCTTCATTTACCTTATCAATATCATACCCCAGCTCAGGCAACAGGATAACGTCTGCTCCTCCTGCCATACCGGCATACAAAGCGATCCATCCGGCATGATGTCCCATTACCTCCACCACCATCACACGCTTATGCGAACTGGCGGTAGAATGCAAACGGTCTATAGACTCGGTAGCTATATTTACAGCCGTATCGAAGCCGAAAGTAATATCTGTTCCCCAAACATCATTATCTATCGTTTTAGGAACGCCTATTACATTCAACCCGAGTTTCGATAGAAGATTCGCTGTCTTCTGCGTTCCGTTTCCACCAATGCAAACAAGACAGTCTAATCCTAATTCTTCATAATTCTGCTTAATAATTTGTGGCTTTTCCGTATCACCCGAAGCCAGTAATTTACGGAAAGGTTTCTCACGCGAAGTTCCCAAAATAGTTCCTCCCAGATTTAGGATACCGGAAAGGCTACGTTCATCAAACATCTGTACGTCTTTATTCAGAAGGCCTACAAAGCCACTGTGAATGCCTATCACCTCCATCCCATAATGCATGATAGCCGTCTTTCCTACTCCACGAATTGTAGCGTTAATTCCCGGGCAATCGCCACCAGATGAGAGAATACCTATTTTCATGTAACATTTATTTAGTATCAGACAAAGATATAAATAAAAAGAGAATGCCTACATTTGTGCCTCATACAATAACAAGGGAGCATGGACATTTTAACAAAAACGATTTCTTTACTCTTCCGTCAACGTCAGAGAGAGATTGAGAGGTTTGCGCAAAATACCGATCTTATCCAGCGCAAGCAACTGCATGCACTTATTGCAAAAGCCAGGCGGACTGAGTGGGGAGATAAATACGATTACAAAAGCATACGTAATTACGAGGATTTCCGTCAGCGAGTACCGCTACAGGCATACGACGACATAAAGCCCTACATAGCAAGGATGATAAACGGAGAGAAGAACATCCTCTGGCCTTCCGTTGTCCGGTGGTACGCCAAGAGCAGCGGGACGACCAACGACAAGAGCAAATTCGTACCCGTTACAAACGAGATACTGCGGGGATGCCACTACAAAGGGGGCTTCGACTGCGTAGCCCTGTACCTGCGTAATACGCCCGGCAGCCGCTTCTTCTCCAAGAAAGGATTGATACTGGGCGGAAGCCACAGCCCGTCACCGCTGAATGCCGAAGCGCATTGCGGGGATCTGTCAGCCGTTTTACTGCAGAATCTGAACCCGTTGGTCAACCTGATACGCGTCCCTTCCAAACGGATCATCCTGATGGATGAGTGGGAAAGCAAGATAAAAGCCATTGTAGAAAGCACCTGGAACAAGGATGTAGACAGCCTATCCGGTGTTCCTTCTTGGATGTTGGTCTTGATCAAGGCCGTATTGAAAAAAACGGGTAGGGAATATCTTACGGACGTATGGCCCAACATGGAGGTATTCTTCCACGGAGGAATCAGCTTCGAGCCTTACCGCGACCAATACCGGGCGCTTATTCCGTCGGACAAGATGCACTACGTAGAAACTTACAACGCTTCGGAGGGTTTCTTCGGAATACAAGACGACCCTGCGGACCAGAGCCTCTTGATGATGCCGGACTACGGCATCTTCTATGAATTTATCCCGATGAACGAAATGGGCAGCGAGCACCCTACCGTCTTGCCCCTCGAGGCCGTGGAAACCGGAAAGAACTACGCCATGGTTATTTCTACCACCGGAGGCTTATGGCGCTACCAGATAGGCGACACGGTACGCTTCACGTCACTCTTCCCCCACAAATTCATTATCTCGGGAAGAACAAAGCACTATATCAACGCTTTTGGCGAAGAACTGATGGTAGACAATGCCGACAAGGCCATCAGCATCACCTCGCGCGAAACCGGAGCCAAGGTAAAAGAATACACCGCCGCACCGCTCTTCCTGCTAGACAAAGCCAAAGGACGCCACCAATGGTTTATAGAGTTCGACGTGATGCCGCCATCCATCAGCCAGTTTGCCGCCTTGCTCGACAAGCACCTGCAAGAACTCAATTCCGATTACGAAGCCAAGCGATACAAAGACATCTCACTCCAGCCATTAGAGATAGTAGTAGCCCGCGACGGCGCCTTCTACGACTGGCTCAAGCAGAAGAATAAACTAGGCGGGCAGCATAAGATTCCGCGCCTCGGCAACGACCGTACGCATATTGAAGAATTGTTGGAAATAAACCGTCGTGAAGGCAATATTAATTCCAGACACTCTGGAGTTATAACTCCAGACATTCCGCACTTATAACTCCAGACACTCTGCAAGCATAACTCCAGACACTCTAGAGTTATAACTCTCCAAGGTCTGGAATCCGGTACACATTTAAAAGGAATAAGAGAAGTACAAACCGCCACCCTGTTCGCTCACCACAGGAGAGATCACCAGGTTCTTTGCCCCCCGGGTGTTTATCCTGCGGGCAACGGCATTACGCACCGGGAAATAGATAAGATAAGACAGCTCCACAGAGAGAATGCCAAAACCGGCGCCGGCCAACACATCCGACACCCAATGCCGGTTGTTATACAATCGCGAGCCCGCCACCAACGTTGCCAGCGCATAGCCCGAATAAGCAAGCCACGGGTTGCTGTCTTTAAACTCTTTATAAGCCATATGGGCTCCCAGAAAAGCATTCGCCGTATGTCCCGAAGGAAACGAATAAGGAGCACCGTCAGGACGGGTTTCATTTACGGTGTATTTCAACGTGCGGGTCATACCTGCATTCAGCCCCTCGGCCAATACGACAAGGCAGAGCTGGTCCACCCAATTATGCTTCTCCTTCCCCATCAAATCGCATACGAAAGGCCAGGCCAGCATACCCCATTCCATATAATCGTCTATATGTATCTTCTTCACGGACTCTTTGCGCGAGAAAAGATGGAAATCATTCATCCCGTCAATAGCCGTGCCCACAGCCCCCACCGTTATCAACGAAGCAGGCAGGATCAGCGATTTAGGGTTGAATTTATACTCCACCACAGGCATACGGTACGCAACCGTGTCCGGAGCTACCTCCATAGCCGAAGAAGCACCCGCCAGGCACAGCACCGCTAGCAACAATACGACAAATCTTCTCATGATACTAAAATTTTACTGCCGCAAAGGAACAAAAAAGGCCTTGATTTGTTATTTATATTGAGGGACTTTTTTTACCATATCATAACAAGGGGAGACATCTATTAATCCATTTAATTACATTATGAACTATTTTAGATTTTCAGCGGTTTGACACAACCATTTGAGGAATAAACATTTAGCGGAATATTTGAGAAATAACAGTAACGAATTGGCAACCGTACAGTTTTCAGCGGTTTGCGGTGCTATGCTGTCAAATAACTCCTTCATTTGCAAATATAATCTCTTTTTCCGAAAGAACGAACTTTCACGGCACTTTTTACCCTGATAACAACCGTTCTTTTACGCTTTCCATATTTTCTGTTGTTTGTAACTGCACAACGGACGGAAATTGCAGTGTTATATGCAATCTGTCAATTGGCACGATAATTTTACTTGGTTGGGTTCAGATAATTGATACAATTCTTTTCAATCTTGTCTAAGATATGAAGAAATGTATCTTGTTCTTCTTGTGATATACCTTTTAATGAGATGTTTAGAGATAGCATTTGACATTTATTTATATGTGGCATAATTATTTTTACTTTATCGGTGCAATATAAAAGAACACTCCGTCCATCTTTATGATTTTTCCGCTTGATGATATATCCGTTTTTGGATAATTTTTCAACTATTCTCGTAACATTGGCAAAGTCTTTTTGCGACTGCGTGACTAAATCACCAATGGTCTGACCATCGTTTTCCCATAAATAGACTAAGATAACCCACTGTTCCGGTGTTATGTTCAGCCCCTCTTCTGATATGATTTGATATATTTGACGTTTGATTATACCAGAAAGTTTGGCTATTTTGTGATTTACCATTTTATCTATATCCATATTATTTGGTTTGTTAAAAGCTGAAAAATTTATTTGTCATGACAAATATAGTTATAATGTAATTAGTAACCAAATGGAAGTAAGCGTTTTTATAGAAAATATCCAAAAGGCTTTCGGAGAAAAGGTGCAATTACCCTTTGCATTTTGGTATTCCGATGAACAGATTAATGATGATTTGAAAAAAATCAACGGTTGTTTTTTTAAGGAGTTTGAAAAGCTGATTGGTGGTGAACCGATATCTTTGAGTGCCGATAGAATCGGGTGTATGGGTGGTAAGTTCTATACTGGTTTTTCGACCATGAATGAAAAGATGCCTATGTTTGTTTCAAGCAAAGAAAAATACAAGAAGTCTTCAGAATTGGTTCTTGATTTCGTGGAAAAGGCAAATGTGCAGATGACGACAATGCGGTATTTGAATATTTCACCTATTATTGAACTTGAAAACTTTAATAATGTGGTGGGGATTTTCTTTTTGGCTACTCCTGATATGCTTTCAGGACTTGCTTCATGGACATTTTACGATAACAATTCGGATGATGCAATTACTGCAAAATTTGGTTCGGGATGTTCTTCTATTTTTTCAGAAGCAGCATTGGAAAACAGCAAAAATGGGAAACGTACATTTATTGGACTGTTTGACCCCTCTGTGCGTCGCTATATCCATGAGAATATATTAAGTTTTACTATACCAATATCACGCTTTCGGGAGATGTATTATACGATACAAGATAGCTGCTTATCGAATACACCTGCATGGGGAAAAATTAGAGAACGGATTTGTCGGGAGTGAAGTGTATGCCCATCTTTAATTATCAGAACAATTAAAGATGGGCATATTGTCGTATGTTGTGACTTAAATCCCCGATTGCTTTTCCTTGGTTGCCGTATGCTCTGTCTTAGTTTCTCAAACAGCTCTCTGAACTATTCTGCAATAGGTTTCCTGTCGATTTTGAGCACCTGTTTTTTTTGTTTGTATGGCCTTTCAACATTTGAAAAGTTGCCTTTTCAGTTGTGAACGTGCGTTTGTGTTCCTCCGAATAGAGCTCACCTGCATACTTCAACAGTCTGCCGCAAACGAGTATAGCTGTCTGCCTCTCGTCGAAGCCGATAATCCAGCAAAGGTTCTCTATTCTCAGGACTTCTTTCGCCAACGGGAACCAAGCGCACTATCCACAAGCTGTGTAAGCCTTGATACCTCTTTGTTGTGCTCTGCAGGAGAACAAGAACTTGTAATTTCCTCATTTAACTTCGATTTTTTTAATAAATTTGGCAGGGTTGCCAGCTACAATTGTCATAGGCGGCACATCTTTGGTTACCACGCTGCCGGCTCCGACAATTGCACCGTAACCGATACGCACTCCCGGTAGTATAGTCGAATTGATACCAATCCATGCTTTGTCCTCGATGACAATTGGACGACCAAAGGTGGCACTGCGATTTTCCGGATTCGGATCGTGGTTAATCGTAATCAGATTGACTTTAGGACCGATAAATACATCATTGCCAATCGTGATACCGCCACGACCAAAGAACGTACAGCACTGTTGTATAAAGCACCCTTTGCCGATAGTGATTGGTTTACCATAATCTATATAGAGCGGCGGCAGCACAGTCGTACTCTCTTCGAGTGGTTTGTCGAGAATCCGCCCCATATACTCATGCACCTCTTCAGGAGTGCGATAACCTGTATTCATTTCAGTCGCAGTCTTGATAGTTGCAAAAATATCGCTAATCAATGCCTCGTAACCCTGCTCATTGGGCGAAACCATTTCACCCGACAAGTCTTTTTCAAAAATATTCTTCATACTTTCCATGTTTTTATGTTTCTGATGCAAAGGTAATGGGAATGTCACACAACGATTTTGCTGTATGGTTCAAAATGCTTTGCTGCAAGGTTCAGGAATAAAAAAAGTCCCGCAATCTATGCGAGACCCGTTTCATGCTGTAAATACCCTTTCGGAGAAATACCGTATCTTTCTTTATAAATCTTCGAGAAGTGTGAGAGATTCTTGAATCCAACCTCAAAACAGATTTCCGACACCTTGCGTTCGCCCTTCCGTATCAACTCATGAGCGGCTTCGAGACGGCGATGAATCAGCCATTCGCGTGGGGAGAGCGTGCTGCACTTTTTGAAATCCCGCTTGAACGTGGACAAACTGCGCCCGGTATAGTTGGCAATCTCTTCCATCGATATGTCATTCATGTAATTACTCTCCAGAAAATCCAATATGTCGATTTTCCACGGGTCAGTAAAATCGAAAACCGAAGCATACAGATTCTTACTTGTATTGAGTAGCACATACATTCCCTCGACCATTTTTAGTTGCAGTAGCTCTTCTGTCGGTTCAATGTCTGAATTAAAATAAGGAGTCATGGATTCGAACAAGCTTACGATGTCGGGACGGTTGGAGGGCAACTTACACAGACTTATCTTATTCCGTTTGGCATCTTTGGGCAGGGTGTTTTTATCTAACCTATTATAAAAGCTACGCAGAAATTTCGGAGAAAACATCAAGAAAATAGCTTTGAACTGTTCTCCGTTCCATGCTTGCTTGGTCATCTGTACACTGAAATCCTTGCGGATAAATGCACACTCTCCTTTATGCAATCGGGTCGTTTCACCCTTCTCCTCTATGACTATTTCACCTGAGTACATATATACTAAAACATGGGAATGATTCCGATGCAAGCAACTTTTTCCATCATCGAAATACATCGCCAAAAAAATATCTGAATAACGTAGTGTATTGATTCCGTCTGTCATTTCTTCTATTTGATTATAACAATGATTTCTTTTGCAAAGATAACTCTTTGCAAAAGAAATTATTTTGTTGTATGGCTCAAAAGTTAAATACCTCGTTTCATTTTCTTTGTATGCATCGAATTTCTATAATTTTATGCTTTTGCCTTTCCTTTGCGGTTGTATAGGTCGGCGTATGTTCTGCCTTAACTTCTCGAACTGTTCCTTGAACCACTCGGCAATGGGCTTTCGGTCGATGGCAAGAACCAGTCTTGTCCCGTCGGTGGGGTCTTTCAGCACTTGGAAACCTGCCCTTTCGGTCGTGAATTTCCGTCCGTGTTCCTCCGAGTAGAGTTCCCCTGCATACTCCAACGGCTTTCCCTTGACGAGCGTTGCGGTCTGCCTTTCATCGAACCCAATAAGGCGGCAGAGGTTTTCGATACGGAGCATTTCACGGAAATAGGGAAACCATGCCGCCGCCCTTGCGATTACCGTTTTCAGAAACGATATTTCCTGCTTGTGCCTTGTGTCCTTGTCGGCTATCTCCCTGCCGTGCTTTTGCTGCATTTCCCATATCTCCCTGCTGTGGTCTGCCTGCATGGTCTGTATCCTATCTTGCAGGGCTTCGATGGTTTCCTCGTGGTCGGCTACCTCCCTATGCAGGGCGGTGTTCTCCCTTTCCAGCGTCTTGACCTTGTTACTGCCGAAAAGAGAACCGACGCTCTCGGCGATGTTGGCGGCTGCGGTGGTTGCCGCCCCTTTCAGCTTCTCGGTCTGTATCTCTTTTTTCGTCCGTCTGAGTTCCTCCCGTGCCGTTTCTTTCTGCTGTTGCAAATCCACCACTTCCGCTTTGAGGTCGTCGGAGAGTTTCTGTATATCCCGATAATACTGCTGCGTGGACTTGTGGCGAGCCTTCGAGCCGTCTATGCCCCTTTGTAGCCCGTATTTCGCCATCGCTTCGGCATAGGTATCTTGGTAGGACTTCAATTTCAGCCGTGTCATAATATCGTCTGCGCACAGCCTCACGGTGTCGGTCGGCTTCTTGCGGTATCGCTTCTTCGTCTGCTCCTCCCGTTTCCTGCGCTTTCGCTCTCCCTTGACGATGGGGACGAGCGTAACGTGTATGTGCGGCGTTTCCTCGTCCCTGTGCAGGTGAGCCGCCACGATGTTCTCCTTTCCGAACGTGTCGGCGAAGTATTTCAGATTGTCGGCGCACCACTCGTCCAAACGCCCCTCTTCCTCTATCCGCTTCATGTCCTCGTGCGTTCCCGACACGTTGATGCGGATAGCCCGTACTTGGTTGCTTCCGATTTTGCGTGTCAGCCCCGCTTCTTCCAGTCTTCTCTGAACAGCCGCCGAACGGTCTTTCACTCCGTCGGGGTAGCCGATGAGCCTGCGGTTTAGGTGCGTGCGTGTGGGGTCGGCGTTCTTCGGTATGATGAAACGCTCGATATGTGCGGTCGTTCCGCTGTCGCTGCCGTGCGCCTTTTCCATGTGTAAAACTACGAAACCCATATATTCTTCCTTTCTTTTTTGGCTTGTGAAACAATGATTTTTGGTATCTTCAGGGGCGGCAAATGCCGTCCCCGATGGGGTGTGCAGAGGGGCTTGCCCCTTGCCTTATTGGGGAATTTTCAGCGATACGTAGTATTGCGGCTCGGAAAATTCCCTAATAAGCTACGGTATTTTCTCCGCAAATACCCTGCGGCGTGCCGTCCGTCTGCCCGTCTGCCTTTCGGCGGTGGTTGTCCCTGCCGCCTGCTTGCCCGTAACCCCACCTTATTTTTTCCCTTTCGGTCGGTGGGTGGCGGGGCGGTCGTTTCCGTTTTCAAAGGCTCTTTTGCACGGGGCGGTCGGATACAAGGTTTTCCCGATAAATACGCTCGCAGCGAAGCGAGAGGAAGATTTATCGGGAAACGGCGCAGCCGCCTGACCTTTTAGCCGACATAAAGCCCCGTGCTTGCTTTGCCTTTGTAAACGGAAATGATTGCTCCGCTTTCCTCTGAAAAGAGGAATAGAACCTGCAATATATATCACCATAGTGATAGGTTTGCATGTTTGCATGCTGGTATGCTGGTACGTTTGCATGTTGGTATGTTGATATGTTGGTATATCATCATGCTTTCCAACGGCTGTTGGGCTTGCCGTCCGAAACAACCGACACGAATACCGTCGTTTTCTCTTTTCGACCGTGTATAATCCTCTCTAATAATGCCCTGCGGACTTTCGCCGCCCCGAACGACTCGATACGGAAAGCGAGGGCGGCTATCGTTTCGAGGTTGTAAACCTCCGCGCTGTATCTGTCCGATATGCGGATAATGCGCTTTATGTCATATATACTCAAAACTCCGCTTTTGCAGAGAGCCTTTATCCCTGCCCGAACCGTCGGGGCGATAACCCCGAACAGTTCGCAGATTTCCCGCTCGGTCATGGCGGTTGCACCTATATCGCTCGGCAGGGAGATATTGCCCTGCCCGTCCATCGTGATAATGTTCCTTTCTTCTTTCATCGGTATTCTGTTTTTAATTAGATGGCTCGGCAGATATTCTTCTCCATGTCCTCCAACTTGTGCGACAAGGTTTCCATGTCTTGACTTATCTTTTGGGCGGTGATTTTGGCGTAAATTTGGGTGGTCTTTATGTTCGTGTGTCCCAAAAGGCGGCTTACGGTTTCGATGGGTACGCCGTGCGACAAAAGCACGGTCGTGGCGTTCGTGTGGCGTGCCACATGGTAGGTCAAACGCACCTTGAAACCGCATTGTCTGCCTATATCTTTGAGTATCTTGTTACAACTGCCGTTGCTCGGAACGGGGAAAACATGACCGTCCCGAGCCAGTCCCTTGTATTTCTCTATGATACGCTTGGGAACGTCCAAAAGACGGATGTTCGATTCGGTGTTGGTCTTCTTTCTTCGGGTGATTATCCACAGGTTGCCGTCGAAGAATGTTTGCAGGCGGTCGGCGGTGAGGTTCTTCACGTCGGAATACGCCAAACCCGTGAAAACAGAAAAGACGAACAAGTCCCGTACAAGTTCATGGGTGGCGTTCTTCATCGGTGCGTTCATGAGCGTCTGTATCTCCGTTTGGGTGAGGTAGCCCCTGTCCACGCTTTCGGGAGAATTGATATATCCGGCAAAGGGATTAAAGGGCAAACGTCCGTCGTTCCTCGCTATCGAAACGATGTGTTTCAACACAATCATATAGCCCCACACGGTATTGGTGCGGCATTTCTTCTCCGTGCGCAAAAAATACTCGAAATCGTTTATGAACGTGAGGTTTAGTTCCTTTAACGGAATATCCTCACGCTTGTAGGTGTGGGGCAAAAACTCCCGGATATGGTTGCAGACCGTCCGATAACGGGTAAATGTACCCTGCGCCCTGCTGTGCCCGACTTTCTTCTCAAACTCGGCGTTGTGCTGCTCGAACAGCTTCAGCAAAGTTTCCTGCTTGACGCCGATACCGAGATAGGCGTCTTTGAGTTTGGCGGCGGTTACATAACCGTCCGCCTGCATCAGTTCTTGATAGCGGCGGTTTACCTCCACACGGATTTTATCTACCGCAAGGTTGATTTTCTGTGCTTCGACGCTCTTGCCCGAAGCACGGTTGTTCTTCACGTCCCACAACCGTGGGGGAACGTCCATCTTGCAACTGAACTGTTTAATCTCGCCGTCCACCGTGATACGGCACATCAGAGGCAGGTTGCCGTTGGGCTTCTCGCTGCCTTTCTTCACGTAAAATAATACCTTGAATGTACTACGCATAACTCACTCCTTTTTTTGGTTACAAAATTAGTTATTAGTGAGTTACCGACAGCTATGCAAATCTACGCAAAACACAGAAACAGAACATTTTAGCAAGAAATCTGCACCCGTTACGGGAGTAACGAGGTGGTAACTGAACTTCTGCACCGTTTGGCTTCGAGGTGGTATTTCGTTGGCTCTGTCCCATAGAAAAACAAAGCGTAACGAACGCTCTATCAGCTAATTCGCTACGCTTTGCCCAAATTTACTTTTTCGCTATGTGTTTATTTTATACTCTACGTATTGGTGCCGGCATGTGCCGCATTATCCGTTGTTTTAATATATCACTTTCTTTTCAGACGCTCCCAACCCAAAGAACAAACGCCAAAGTGCGAAACAGCCGACCTGGAAGAAAAACTAAGCCTTGCCCTCCGTGCCGGCGACTTCTCCGTATGGTCGTACCTTCCGGATAAAGACGGGTTCGATCTTACCGACGAGAATACCGTACCCCAACCGGGCATGAAACTTATAGACGTAATAAACCTGCTCGTGGCCGAAGACAAAGAGCGTCTTTACAAAATGATCAATGACCTGGCCTCAGGCATCCATAAAAAGGACGTACAATCTTTCCGGCTAGTAAGACCGGACGGAAGCATACATTGGTATGAAATCTACACATTAGGCGTACAAGACAACAGCGGAAAGGTAGTCCGCCTGATCGGTACGCAAAAAGACATCACCGAAAGGAAGCAGCAAGAAGAACGGATACAACGCTACATCCGGCGTACCGAACTTGCCATACGCTCCGCCAATATCATACAGTGGGATTACAGCGTCCGGACCAAAGAATACACACGCCTGTTTTCCGACCCCGATTCTCCCGGAAACTTCATTCGTGAGCCGCTCCGTTTCACCGTACATCCCGAAGACCGCATAACCTACGTCAAAGGGCAGGAAGAGCGCATGCTCGGCAAGAAAGAAACAACCAACATCCATATCCGTATCATGATGGAAGGAGAAAAGGAATACCGTTGGGTAAACATTTTCGCCGTACCGTTGAGATATGACGAACAAGGCAAGATTTCAGTCATCACCGGCCTCCTTCTGGACATTACCCACATAGAGAAGGCGGAAGAATCGAACCGGATGAAAACCACCTTCCTGGCAAACATGAGCCACGAGATCCGCACACCGCTGAATGCCATCGTAGGCTTCTCCCAACTGCTGGCGCAAACCGACGACAAGGATGAAGCCGCCGAATATGTGCGCATTATCGAAAACAACAACAACCTGTTGCTGCAAATCATCAACGACATTTTGGACCTTTCGAGAATAGAAGCGGACAAGATGCAGTTTGTCTACTCCTCGTTCGACGTCGTTGAAATGATGGAAGACCTGCTGCATGTGTATTCCCCCCAGCTACGGGAGGGAGTAACGTTGATATGCAATTCGCCCTATAAGCATTGTACCATCTATTCCGAGAAGAACCGCCTGACGCAGGTAATATCAAACCTGCTAAGCAACGCCGGCAAATTCACGCCGGAAGGCAGCATCACGATGGGATACAAGATATGTTCCAACGACATATCGTTCTATGTGAGCGATACCGGCACAGGAATAGGAGAAGAAAACCTGGAAAAGATATTTGAACGTTTCACCAAGATAGACAGCTTTGTACCCGGAACAGGGCTTGGGCTGTCCATCTGCCAGATGATTGTACACAAGCTGGGAGGCGAAATGTGCGTAGAATCCGAATTGGGCAAAGGCTCTACATTCCACTTTACCATACCCTGCGATCCGGCGCCCGTTACAAGCTAAATAAATAAAATACCTTTGCTATACGCTGAGATATTCCTATATTTGCGTTTCCTAAATAACGTATAGACCTATGGAACATCCATTGCACATTTACAACACGCTTACGAGAAAGAAAGAACAGTTCGTACCCCTGCATGAACCGCACGTCGGCATGTATGTATGCGGACCTACCGTATATGGCGACGCCCATCTGGGACACGCCCGCCCGGCCATCACATTCGACCTGCTCTTCCGCTACCTCACCCATCTGGGATATAAAGTCCGTTATGTGCGCAATATAACAGACGTAGGCCATCTGGAACACGATGCCGACGACGGAGAAGACAAGATTGCCAAGAAGGCACGCCTGGAACAACTGGAACCTATGGAGGTAGTGCAATACTACCTTAACCGTTACCATCATGCCATGGAAGCGCTGAATGTGCTTCCGCCCAGTATCGAGCCGCATGCCTCAGGGCATATAATCGAACAGATCGAACTGGTAAAGAAGATTCTGGATAACGGATATGCCTACGAGAGCAAAGGCTCTGTTTACTTCGATGTAGAGAAATACAACAAAGACCATAACTACGGCGTATTGTCCGGCCGCAATATTGAAGACATGCTGAACACAACGCGTGCTTTGGACGGCCAGGACGAAAAGCACAACGCCGTAGACTTCGCCCTCTGGAAATGTGCACAGCCTGAACATATCATGCGCTGGCCATCGCCGTGGAGCAACGGTTTCCCGGGATGGCACTGCGAATGCACCGCCATGGGAAAGAAATACCTGGGTGAACACTTCGACATACATGGCGGCGGCATGGACCTGATCTTTCCCCACCACGAATGCGAAATAGCACAAGCTGTAGCATCACAGGGCGACGACATGGTGCATTACTGGATGCACAACAACATGATCACCATCAACGGGCAGAAGATGGGTAAATCGCTGGGCAACTTCATCACGCTGGAAGAGTTCTTCACCGGAAAGCACAAGATGCTGCAACAGGCGTACTCCGCAATGACAATCCGCTTCTTCATCCTCCAAGCCCACTACCGCAGTACGGTAGACTTTAGCAACGAAGCCTTGCAGGCAGCCGAAAAGGGGCTGGAACGCTTGATGGACGCATGGCATCATCTGCAAAAACTCACGCCTTCGGCTACATCGACCGTAGACGTAAACAGCCTGCGTACCAAATGCCTGGAGGCATTGAATGATGATCTGAACTCTCCTATCGTTATCTCACATCTGTTTGATGCTGCCCGCGCCATTAACTCCGTGAAAGACGGCAAGGCAACTATCTCGGCTGATGACCTGAAAGAGCTTCAGTATGTCTTCCAGCTCTTCCTCTTTGACATCCTTGGGATAAAAGATGAGGCCGCTTCCGCCGCAGGCGACAGCTACGAAGCCTTTGGAAAGGCAATAGATTTGCTTCTCTCCATCCGTCAGCAGGCCAAAGTAAACAAAGATTGGGCTACGTCCGACAAGATTCGCAACGAATTGACCGCTCTTGGCTTTGAGATAAAGGATACAAAGGATGGTGCCGAGTGGAAACTCGGCAGATAATGAACCACAAATTCTATCACAATGACAATAAACGAATTTCTTCAAGGCGATAAATTCGCCCGTATGGCTGGAGTGGAGTTAATAGAAACCGGCAACGGATATGCAAAAGCCCGTATGGAAATCCGCCCGGAGCATCTAAACGGCGGCGGCGTCTGTCAGGGCGGTGCCATCTTCACCCTTGCCGATCTTGCCTTTGCAGCTGCAACCAACAGCCATGCGCGGCTCACACTCTCTATCACCTCCAGCATCAATTTCTTCAAAGCCGAGAGCCGGGGCTATCTGTATGCCGAAGCCCGGGAGGTATTCAGCCATAAACGGCTTGCCAATTGTGAAGCCCGTATCACCAACGAGGCCGGTGAACTGATAGCCACCTTCAACGGAACAGGCTATCGCAAAGACACCGAACTGCCGTTTGTCCCCATCGAATAATCCACAAAGATGAAAACCACAAAAATCACATGCCTCATCTTCCTGCTTGGAATATTGCTACCGCTTGCAGCACAAAAACAAACAAAATATGTAGACTGTGGCGATGCAAGCATTTACTATGAAGTATTGGGAGAAGGAAAACCGGTTGTGATCCTTCACGGAGGACTGGGTAATGTGAACGGATATGCTTCGTTGGCCGACAGCCTGAAAAGTGCATATAAAGTGATAGCCGTTTCTTTGCGCGGACACAACCGCTCTACACTAGGAAACCGTCCTTACTCATTCGATCTGTTTGCCCAAGATATAATTGCCATACTTGACAACGAAAAAGAGAATAAGGCTTCCATTATAGGCTTCAGCGACGGGGGAGTTACGGCCTACTGCCTGGCTGCCCTTTATCCGCAACGCATAGACCGCATTATTTCGCTGGCAGGCTGTTTCCGTTACTCCGACTATAAGCCGGAAGGCGTAAACTGGATAAAAACGGTGACAGGCAAACAACGGCTGGGCAAAGACGCCTCTCTTTCCGACATCGCGAGGATGGACTCGCTGATAACCTGCATGCGCCCGTTATGGCAAACCAAGATATATATTTCTCAGGAAAAGGCTGCGGAGATCAAAGCTCCCACTCTCATTATTGGTGGCGACAAGGATTTTTTCTTCTCTACGGAGTGTTTCAAGAATGCATACCGTACGATTCCCAACTCCAGATTGATTATCTTACCTAACACCGGTCATAATCTGAACCAACCGGAGGTTATACACAAGTTTATTATACCGTTTCTGAAAGAGAAGAGCAGACTCTTAAATTGATTCTTTATGTTCCACTGCTAGTCGGTGAACGATCATCCTACGGCCGAAGAACGACTAAGAGTACTTCCTTTAATATGCTGAACACGCTTTATTAATGTCGTGGGAGAACGACGCGGCAATCCAATGGATAACGCAGGTTGTAAGAGGCATTGTAATAAACTTCCGCCGCCCCGATCTTTAGTTTAGCCCGTATTTTAATGGGAATATGGTTACGGTCGTCGCCGATCCAAACCTCAGCAGCAGCCTTGTTTTGGGTAAAGGCTTCATCCACGATGTCGATATAGAAATGGCGGGTACGATACTTCGCATCTCCACGCTCCACAATTTGCTGGCCAGTGTACCTGTAGCTTACATTAATAACATCCCGCCCAATGGCAACAAAAAAGGGAAAGCTATCTCCATAAAACATCTCCTCCCAATCCAGCGCACGAAGATACATAGTTGCACCCAGCATATCGAACATATAGCCATTGGCAGTCAATATTGTGTCTATTTTCGTCGATCTCAGATTATAGCGGTGCGAGTGGGCAGAGGTACTCTCTTCTTCATAAACGAATTTCAGATTGTCTACCAGATAGTAGTCTCCTTCATTCGTTCGTTTGGAACTGAACAACAGTTTGGCATCGGGAGAGAAATAGCAGTTTAAGGTATCGCGCATCTTATAAATCTTCTCCATCATACCAGTCGTTCGAAATAATAAACGATAATGCCAGACCGGGTTGTCTTCGTATTTGGATTCTTTTACCGAAAGCGTAGCCAGTCCGGCCTTCGGCATCAGGATACCCCACTTAAAAAAGAGATCATAATCCACCCGTTCGCCATGAGAAAAAACCTTACTCATCGACTGGCTCTGAGCTTGCATGCTCGCCGTGGATGCAAGCATACAAAGAAGCAAAATATAAAGATACTCCTTAAAACGGCATACCTCCCATTGAATTTCTTGATGACGATTGTTTTCCTTCATTTTTGTAATCCCTCTTCTTCTTGGTTAGTTCTTTAGGCTTATTCTTCGTTATATCCAATGGCTTCTGACGATTAAACGGCGCAGCTTTGATGTCCCATGTCTCCTCTACCTGCCAGTTTTGCATTATATTGAATTGCTTCGGACAATAAAAGACTTCCTCCGGTTGAAGCTTATCGGCATACTTCCCGGTATCCCATTTACCGTTATCGTTCGCATCCAGAACCAAACGCGCATAATATTTATCGGGCTTCAAATCCATAAACAGAGCACCGCCGTCTTTTACTTTTGCCTTACGGACAGGCTGGTCATTTCCATTTAGCAATTCTACATAGGCAGGAATCGTATCGTTACCAATTATAGTAATGTAAAGATGCCCGTATTCATCTTCTTTCTTAATTTTAAACTCGCTTGTAAAAAAGTCGTTCCACTTCCCATAAATACTATAAATAGCAGCGGAATCCACCTCCATACGATACTCCTCTCCATATTTCCACGGCCTTTTAATAAAGAAACCTAAAGAATTGGTAGTATCAGGGATAAAGTCGAAATCTACCGGCTGCCAAAGCGTATCCACCTTCTGATCCAGATAGAACGACTCCTTCGTCAGTTCCAACACCGGTTCATCAAAGACTACTGATACCGTATCGTAAAGGTTCATTGAAGCTTGGAGATTGACCGTCATACCGAGGAATTGTATTTGTTCGTCGTCATCACCCTTCTTCTTCTTTTTCTCCGGACGGCGACGCATCAGAAATTCGACGGTGTCAGTCTGCGCCTGCAAGATGTTCAGTGAATCGCTCTTAGGATATGTCACAGACACAAACAAGGTATCTTGCTTCCATACCATCGAATCGGTCAGCCAATAATTAATACTTCTGTTTCCGTCTGTCTTCTGGACAATATACCAACTGCTATCCGCTTCGGGAATAAAGTTTACAGGAATAAGTTCTGGAACGGTATCCAGTTCGGCATTAAAACGCAATGTTACTTTATTCGGTTGGGTACGTTCGGGTTTGAGCATATATTGGCGTTCAAACTTTTCTTTAAAAAGACGCAGCTCTATATTATCCGGCAGAAAGTGAGTATATCCTACCGTTAAGATGGTATCAATAGTCAAGCTGTCTTTCCAGATGGTATCCTGGCGGGTCGTCAACTCGAATGTAGGAACGATAACAGAGTCGAGAAAAGCAATATCCTCTCCCGGTTGATCAAACTTGTAATCACGGTTCACATCATTAAGTGCAAAAACATGATATTTCCCGGGGGCAATATTACGGATGGTGAACTGCCCTCTGTCATTCGTCCGCGATGTACGAACAAACGGTAGTTTTACAAAAGCCGTATCTTCAAGATTCTCATGAAGGCCTATTGTAATACCGGGCATTGGTTCCAGATTCTCCGCATTCAACAAAGTTCCGGCTATCTCCAGTGTATCGATTATATCACCCGTAGAAAAAGCAAACGAGAAATTCTCGAATACATTCTTTTCATTATTGTCTGCAATAGAATTGGTAAAATCTATTGTATAAGTGGTGTTTGGTTTCAAAGAGTCCAACAGCTCAACCACAGCTTTACGCCCGGAAGCGCGGACGATAGGCAATTCCATCTGTGGAGGAGTGATAATTACATTTTCGGAAGGTTTATCTATCTGGATCAATTCGTCAAAAAGAATCTCAACCTTTTTGCCTTTAAAATTTGTCTGGTTAGGAACGGGCGTACTGCTCACAAATTTAGGAGGCATTTCATCATAAGGACCTCCTGTGGGCGAAGCCATATTCGCACACGAATAAATTATTACCAGCAGAAACAAACCGGCAAATAGCCTGAAACTATTTTTTATATATCTGTCACTCATCTATTCTCTGTTTATTCGAAGAGGCAAAAATAGGCAAATTACTCCGTTTTATCAAACGAAAACCGATCCGGCAATACAAACATTTCTTTTTCTCGCAGTATTCCCGTTTAAGTTGGATAAGCGCTTGTGTATCTCCGGCATTACGAACCATAATCCCTGCATTCGTAAAAGTAGAAACGATACTATTCCGTTCGGCCGGAATACTCTCGAGCAAACGCATTGATCTTTCACAGTATTCGGGAAACCTGTTTCGCTGCCCGTAAGCAAACAACATCGGGACTACCGTATTTATTAACAAAATATTAAGTGCATTTTCTCCTATAGGCTTCTCTTTTTTTACGGAAGCATAACGAAAATGATAATGTGTTTCCCAATATTCGGAAGGAAGAACGCGAAAGAAGTTTTTAATCTCTCCGGTAGTACGGGCTTCCAATATGGCCGAGAACAATGTATCTTGTTGCAGCCAGATAGCAGCCAAATGTGCTAATTTCAAATGAGGGAAGTTGAAGGGACGAATGCGCAGACTCCTAAACAAAGATTCATCTAACGGTTTCAAATCAAATTTATGCCGCAGAAACTGATATTCCCGTTGCAACAAACGATAGTAATGGCATTCATGCTCCTCCTCCAACATGCCTGCCTGTCCGAATAATAAAGCTTCAACTTGTGAAGTGCTCCCTCGTTGCTTCTGGATATATCGTAACGGGAGGCTCTTTGCCAGCCATTCAAAGGCATCACTATTCACCCCAAATCCAAAGTTGCGGGTTAAAGTAATATAAAAGACCTCATTCCAATCATTATTATATTGCGCAAGAAGAGAATCTATATCATTCGTTTTACGTTCCAGGCGCTCACTTAACAAAGCTCCCATCCAACCGGACAGATGTAAAGGCTCTATCTCTTTTATCATAGAGAGACAAGATATTGGAGTTTCCCGAAGCAAGAGCCAGTCTATATTGCTACGGATATTCTGCGGAACAGACAATACTAACTGGGGTATTAATTCTCCATTTTCCCTATAAACAGCCGCATCATCACACCCGGTTACGTGGAGGATAATCGAATTGTAGGCCTTGTCTGTATTATGTTTATGCAAAAACCAATCGGAGGCTTTATCATGTATTTCCACGCTTCCGGCCCAAACGGTGCCGGATACTTTTATTTTAGCATTGAAAAAGTCAGGACCTGCATTTGTATTATGAATACCGGGATCAAGAACCTGGATAACGGTTCCGTCGGTAGTAACCAAAGGGGTAGTCGTATAAAGCCTATATTTCCAAACATAGTGTAATAAACGTTCCATATTCTTTCAGAGTTAAGATTTATGCAACAAATCTAATCCATTTTCTTTATATTTGCAGCATTAATTTCCAAACATTTGGATATCATATACACAAATTCAATTACCCAAAATATGAAGATTGCACTTATTGGTTATGGAAAGATGGGAAAGACCATCGAACAGATTGCACTTAGCAGAGGACATCAAATTGTATCCATAGTAGATATAAATAACCCGGAGGAGATTCATTCGGACGCATTCAAAAGCGCTGATGTTGCCATCGAATTCACTACTCCGGCTACAGCATTCGACAACTATATGAAGTGTTTTGCCGCCAACGTTCCGGTGGTATCGGGTACTACAGGTTGGTTGGATCACATGAATGAAATCAAAGAAAAGTGCGAAAAGGAAGGAAAGACCTTCTTCTACGCTTCCAACTTCAGCATCGGGGTGAACATCTTCTTTGCCTTGAATAAGTACCTGGCAAAAATCATGAACAACTTCCCGTCTTATGATGTCCGCATGACGGAAACCCACCATATCCATAAATTAGACGCTCCAAGTGGAACAGCCATCACACTGGCAGAAGATATCATCGAAAATATAGATCGCAAAGGCCGCTGGACACTGGAGACAGCAGAAAGCCCTGCCGATCTTCCTATCCATGCTATTCGCGAAGGCGAAGTTCCCGGTATCCACGAAATCGTGTACGATTCCGAAGTGGATTACATCAGCATCAAGCATGATGCCAAAAGCCGTGCCGGCTTTGCTTTGGGAGCTGTCATTGCTGCTGAATTTACCGCCGGAAAGAAAGGATTCCTCGGCATGAATGATTTGTTTAAATTTTAAAATCCGATAGAATGAAGAAGTTCTCAAACAAGCAATGGATTAAGTTTAGCATTGCCACCCTATTATATGCATTGTTTTGCTTATGGATGCAAAACGCATGGTTATTATTGGGTATTATTCTTTTAATAGACATCTTCCTGACACAATATATCCCCTGGGGAGCCTGGAAACGTTCCACGAATCCGAAAATACGGAATATACTCGAATGGGTGGATGATATCGTATTTGCTTTAATTGCCGTATACTTTATCAACCTGTTCGTTTTCCAGAACTATCAGATTCCTTCTTCCTCCCTGGAGAAGTCATTGCTGGTAGGAGATTACTTGTTCGTAAGCAAATTAAGCTACGGCCCCCGCGTGCCTAACACCCCGATCTCTTTCCCTCTGGTACAGAATACACTTCCCATATTAAACACCAAATCTTATCTGGACTGGCCGGAATGGGGATATAAACGGGTGAAAGGTCTTGGCCATGTAAAGCGCAATGATATTGTTGTGTTCAACTTCCCTGCAGGAGACACAGTTGCCTTGAAAGCTCAGAATCCGGACTATTATACATTGATAGAAGAAGTTGGCCGTGACCGTATTTATATGGACAAAGCAACCTTTGGCGACGTTATTTACCGTCCGGTAGACAAACGTGAGAACTATGTAAAACGTTGCATCGGTATGCCCGGAGATACTATTGAGGTCCGCAACAACCAGGTGTATATTGACGGAAAACCGGCAGAGAACCCCAAAGATATGCAGTTCAACTACTACATCGAAACGGACGGTTCGCCTATTACCGAAGAGCAATTCAAAAGAATGAATGTCAGCAAAGAAGACCGTATCATGGTTTCCAACGGCGGCTTGTTGTCTTTCTTAGGCTTCACCCCTTCCGAAGACGGGCAATACCTCCCCGTATATCGTTTGCCCCTTACCCAGAAGGCGCATGCCATCGCAGAAAAGCTGCCCAACGTAAAGAAAGTGATCATTGAACCCGACGCCCTGGGCGGCCCTACCTATCCGGCAGGGTATGATACAGGCTGGACACGTGATAACTTCGGGCCTCTATGGATTCCGAAGAAAGGGGCAACAATCCCTCTGACGAAACACAATCTGGCATTATACAGCCGTTGCATCAAGAACTATGAAGGCAATACGCTTGAAGAGAAAGACGGGAAGGTATATATCAATGGGAAACCGGAAACGTCATACACCTTTAAGTACGACTACTATTTCATGATGGGTGACAATCGTCATAATAGCGCCGACAGCCGTTCGTGGGGATTTGTTCCGGAAGACCATATCGTTGGCAAGCCTATCCTCATCTGGTTGTCTTTGGATAAAGACCATAGCTTATTCGACGGTGGTATCCGCTGGAACCGTTTGTTCCGCTGGGTACATCCCGATTAACCCGATAACGGCCTCTTTACGCTATGAAACAGACTCTCCTGTCTATCATCAAATGGATTACAGCCCTTGCATTAGTAGGCGGGATTGTTATGGGCATCCGCCGGTATTGCATTGAATCGTACCGTATTTCCACAGAAGCGATGGAAGAGGCTCTGCATAAAGGCGATTATATCATAGTGAACAAACTGCCGGTAGAAAATAATCCGGGGCGTAACCGCATCGTCTTATTCACAAGCCCCCTTTTAAAGGACAGTGCTGTTCCCGCGCTTTTTATCAGCCGGTGCATCGGCATGCCGGGCGATACAATCCGGATAGGCAATAACAGTTATAGCGTAAACGGGAAAGAAGTTCCACGTTCTCCCCGTACGCTGAGTTCTTACTTCGTTACGATAAGCGCGAAAGACGAGTTTATGCGAGCCTTGAGGAAACTGGCCATCCCCGAACGTGAAGTAAAGCCGGAAGAGTACGGTTTCAGCCTGTGCCTGACCGCCTTTGAAGAGTATCAGCTGAGAGAAGAACTGTCGGAAGACGCCAATATCCGCTTTATTAATGAACAGATAGAAGACTACACGCTTATCGTGCCACGCAAGGGAGAGGCTTACCGCCTCGATGCCCGGTCGCTGGTAGCCTGTAAGGAAATTATCCTCAGGGAGACAAACGGCAAGGCCGCTTTCAGGGACGGAAAGCTTTATATAGACGGGAAGGAGACTGCGTTCTTCTTCTTCAAGCAAGACTATTACTGGATGTTATCCGACAACACGATTGGAGCTGTAGACTCCCGCCATCTTGGTTTTATACCGGCAGACCATGTGATAGGGAATGCCCTCTTCTGCTGGTACAGCAAAGACAAACAACGTATTTTAAAACCTGTAAACTAGCATGCAACCTGTATATCTGTCTACCGCCTATCTGGGGCCTGTCCAGCAATATTGCAAGATGTACCAATTCGGCGAAGTCTGCCTGGAGACGTACGAGAACTATCTGAAACAAACCTACCGCAACCGCTGCACCATTGCCGCAGCCAACGGCCCGCTGTCGTTATCCGTCCCCATCGTTAAGCCCGATACGCTAAAGTGCCTCACAAAAGACATACGCATCTCGGACCATGGCAATTGGCGTCATTTACATTGGAATGCTATCCTGTCCGCTTATAACATGAGCCCGTTCTTTGAATATTATGAAGAAGACTTCGCGCCCTTCTACGAGAAACGATTTGACTTCTTACTGGATTTTAACGAAGAACTCCGCCGGGTAATTTGCAAGCTATTGGATATTGAGCCTAACGTAACGCAGACGAGCGTGTACGAAGCAAGCGTTCCGAACGACTTCCGCGAGTCCATCCGGCCGCGCCAGCCGCTGCCCGACCCGTCGTTCCGCCCCAGACCTTATTACCAGGTCTTCCAGGGCAAATTCGGCTTCATAGCCAACCTCAGCATTATTGACCTGCTTTTCAACATGGGACCCGAAAGTATAGTAGTACTTCGAGACTCCTCCCTTCCCATCAGGCCTTGAGACGTTTCTAAGACCGAAAGCCGGAAGCCCGTCCGCATGAAACCTTTTCACCTTATAATAGGGCGGCGTTACCTACGAGCGTAGGTAAGCGATACCTAAGGGCGTAGGTATGGGTGACCTAAGCACGTAGGTACGCGCGACCTAAGGGAATGGGGAGACGATACCTATTCTTTCTGGAACTTACGGCTCACCTTTATCAGGTTGCCGGTGAAGGATACCACGTTTTGCATCTCCTGCACCATATTGAGGTAAAGCATGCTCACCTTTGTGCTGCCGCTCTGCCCCTGGATACGTTTCAGTTCCCCTTTCTTCAGCGCCGTCAGCTGGTTCTGCAGGGCTACAGATTCGGCTACCAGGCCGTCCAGAGGGGTATAATCATTCTTCTTTACCATATCCGCGCAGCGGGTCAGGAAGCGGACTACCTTGTCCGTCATACCCCCGAACTCCTCTTTCTGTATCTCGCTTAACGGAGAGAAGTTATTATCTATATGGTCTTTCAAAGGCTCTGCCAAACGGCGGATGCTATATATTATCTCGCTTGCGAAATCATTACACTGGTAGTAATACAAGCCTTTCTCCACCGCTATGTCATGGTCTAACTGCGTTACCCCGAGAGTGCCCACACGCTTTACCTGCTTCAAATGCACCCTCTTCTCCGCCACAGCCGTCAGTGTCTTTTTCAAGTCCCGGAGGTTCTCCTTCATAAAACCGGAAACAGCTTGCGAGAGCATATCAGCCGTAAAAGTGATATCGCCCACCACCTCTTCGCGGCTATGTTCACGGAATAAAGCCAGGGCCTCGGCAGTATCGGTAGATTTCTGTAATTTGGCAACTGTAGAGTTCACCTCTTCTTTCAAGGCCTCCTTACGCTTCTTCTTCTTATAAGCAATCTGGCTACGAACCAACGAATAGACCGCCAGCCCAACCATACATACCATAGCGGGGATACCTCCGAAGTGGATAAGGAGCGCTACCACGAAGCAGATCGAGAAAGCGGCGGCGGCGGTAATAAACCATCCTCCGATGACGGAAAGCACCCCGGTGATACGGAACACCGCACTCTCTCTTCCCCAAGCCCTGTCGGCCAAAGAGCTACCCATTGCCACCATAAAGGCTACGTAGGTGGTGGACAGAGGGAGTTTAAGCGACGTACCCAAAGCGATCAGCAAGCCAGACAGTACCACGTTTACCGAAGCACGTACCAAATCGAAGCTGGCCTTATCCTCAATCACCATCTCATCCTTATTGAAACGGCCGTCTATCCACCGCTTCATGGGGATAGGGATCACACTGTCTATCGTTCCGGCAATATTGCTGCAAGTACGCACCAATACACGGGCAACCGGCGACGTACCGAAGTTCTCATCGCCTTCTGTCTGACGCGAAAGGTCAAGAGAGGTCTTCACTACATTCTGGGCCTTCTTGGACGTAGCCAATGCTATTATCATAACAATGCCCGAGCCTACCAGGAAATAAATAGGGGTTTTAGCCGGCTCCAGCAAAGATGACATCAGGAAGGTATCTGTGGTGGTAGTCCCTCCCTGCGCCATCAAATCCATATAGGAGGAATAGCCTACCAGCGGAACACCAATAAAGTTCACCAGGTCGTTTCCGGCAAAGGCCAGGGCCAATGCAAACGTTCCCATCAATACCACTACCTTAAAGATGTTTACTTTCAGCCAATATAATATCTGCATCAAAACAGTGAAGAACACAAAGCATCCCCATATGATGGCGGAGGTATTACCGTAAATGAATGCCTTCACATCACCATGCATAAAAGAACTCTCCTTCAAGCCTTTTATCAGCATGAAATAGAGGATGGCCGTAGCCGCTGTCCCTCCGAACAAGGCGGCAAAGTACTTCATCTGCTTTTTATAATTGAAGGTAAAAAGGATTCGGGCAATGTACTGCACCAGCGTCCCGAAGAAAAACGCGATAGCCACCGACATGAAAATAGCCAGTACTACGGCAAAGGCTTTATCTGTATTCAAAAGATCGCCCAACTGAAAAGCCCCGTTGGAATTGATAATCTTCATCATTGAAATAGCTACTGTACCTCCCAACAATTCAAAGACCAGCGATACGGTGGTTGAAGTAGGCATTCCTAACGAATTAAAAACGTCCAGCAACACCACATCCGTTAGCATTACAGCCAACAGGATATACATAATCTCCGAGAAGTAGAAATGTTGCGGTTGGTAGATTCCATGACGTGCCACATCCATCATACCATTTGAAAGGGAAGCTCCCACAAATACACCTATCGCGGCAATTATCATAATAGTTTTAAAAGAAGCGGCCCGGGAACCAATTGCCGAATTAAGGAAATTTACAGCATCGTTACTCACTCCCACCGACAGATCGAATATGGCCAACACAAACAAGAAAATGACCAGGAATAGATAGAATGTCTCCATATATATACGTATTATTCTGAGTTCTGGGCAAAGGTCTGAAATAATTATTTCGGATCTGTTACGTCAATATTACAAACACGCTACAAGGCGAAAAAGATTAGTTGCATTACAAATATTTATTTTTATCTTTACAAAATAAAACATATAGTATTAACGTGGAAAACAAGGACTTCGAGAACCTCTATAAGCGGAATTACAAGCGCTCATTCCTCTTTGCCAAGTCGTATGTTCACGATGATTTGGTAGCAGAAGATATTGTAGCCGAGTCGTTGGTAAAGTACTGGAGAGTTACCTCGCAAGAAGATACAGAAGCATCCGACGCCCTGCTTTTGACTATTCTTAAACATAAATCTTTAGACTACCTTCGTCATCAAGCAATACATCTGACAGCGATAGGGAACATTGCAGACATAAATATCCGTGAAATGAATACACGTATATCCACATTGGAAGCGTGTAATCCTTCCGATATTTTCTCCAAAGAGATACGCCAGATCATAAACAAGACGCTTCACTCTTTACCGGAGCAAACCCGCCAGATCTTTTATTTAAGCCGTTTTGAGAATAAATCAGTGAAAGAGATTGCCGAAATAACTAATATTACGGTAAAAGGAGTAGAATATCATATAACAAAATCATTGAAAGTGCTTCGGATTGCTCTAAAAGACTACTTGCCTTTTTTATTATTCTTTATTAATTAAGCATCCGGAAGCTCTAAGCAACAAACTACATAATAACGAGAACTTCACCATATTATTAAACGTATTTGTGCCTGTATTAGCCTTATCGTATTTGTGATAAGGTTAATACAGGCACAAACGGGGAAACTCTTTATATTACGCCTAACTTAACGTATAACGCTTCTGCCAATCCATACTTGAGGTTGTTGCAAACCTAATAGGTCGGCAATCGTAGAAGCTATATCAAACTGCATCATACTGTTTGTTATTACCTGCCCCTTTTGGATGCCTTTACCTGCAATAATAAACGGAGTTTCCATTTCCATCATAGTTTTGCCGCCATGACCATTTTCTATTCCGCCATGATCGGCTGTTATTATTATAACAGTATCATCCCAGATACCTGCCTCTTTCACAGCTTGCAATATCTGCCCGATATAACCGTCCAATTCATGCAGTTTTGTATAGTAAGCAGGGGTGTCATGTCCGATTTCATGTCCTACATGATCCGGTTCGTCGAAAATAACAGCCAACAGGTTCGGTTTTGACTTCTTAATATAGTCAATGGCATNGCTACTGTACCTCCCAACAATTCAAAGACCAGCGATACGGTGGTTGAAGTAGGCATTCCTAACGAATTAAAAACGTCCAGCAACACCACATCCGTTAGCATTACAGCCAACAGGATATACATAATCTCCGAGAAGTAGAAATGTTGCGGTTGGTAGATTCCATGACGTGCCACATCCATCATACCATTTGAAAGGGAAGCTCCCACAAATACACCTATCGCGGCAATTATCATAATAGTTTTAAAAGAAGCGGCCCGGGAACCAATTGCCGAATTAAGGAAATTTACAGCATCGTTACTCACTCCCACCGACAGATCGAATATGGCCAACACAAACAAGAAAATGACCAGGAATAGATAGAATGTCTCCATATATATACGTATTATTCTGAGTTCTGGGCAAAGGTCTGAAATAATTATTTCGGATCTGTTACGTCAATATTACAAACACGCTACAAGGCGAAAAAGATTAGTTGCATTACAAATATTTATTTTTATCTTTACAAAATAAAACATATAGTATTAACGTGGAAAACAAGGACTTCGAGAACCTCTATAAGCGGAATTACAAGCGCTCATTCCTCTTTGCCAAGTCGTATGTTCACGATGATTTGGTAGCAGAAGATATTGTAGCCGAGTCGTTGGTAAAGTACTGGAGAGTTACCTCGCAAGAAGATACAGAAGCATCCGACGCCCTGCTTTTGACTATTCTTAAACATAAATCTTTAGACTACCTTCGTCATCAAGCAATACATCTGACAGCGATAGGGAACATTGCAGACATAAATATCCGTGAAATGAATACACGTATATCCACATTGGAAGCGTGTAATCCTTCCGATATTTTCTCCAAAGAGATACGCCAGATCATAAACAAGACGCTTCACTCTTTACCGGAGCAAACCCGCCAGATCTTTTATTTAAGCCGTTTTGAGAATAAATCAGTGAAAGAGATTGCCGAAATAACTAATATTACGGTAAAAGGAGTAGAATATCATATAACAAAATCATTGAAAGTGCTTCGGATTGCTCTAAAAGACTACTTGCCTTTTTTATTATTCTTTATTAATTAAGCATCCGGAAGCTCTAAGCAACAAACTACATAATAACGAGAACTTCACCATATTATTAAACGTATTTGTGCCTGTATTAGCCTTATCGTATTTGTGATAAGGTTAATACAGGCACAAACGGGGAAACTCTTTATATTACGCCTAACTTAACGTATAACGCTTCTGCCAATCCATACTTGAGGTTGTTGCAAACCTAATAGGTCGGCAATCGTAGAAGCTATATCAAACTGCATCATACTGTTTGTTATTACCTGCCCCTTTTGGATGCCTTTACCTGCAATAATAAACGGAGTTTCCATTTCCATCATAGTTTTGCCGCCATGACCATTTTCTATTCCGCCATGATCGGCTGTTATTATTATAACAGTATCATCCCAGATACCTGCCTCTTTCACAGCTTGCAATATCTGCCCGATATAACCGTCCAATTCATGCAGTTTTGTATAGTAAGCAGGGGTGTCATGTCCGATTTCATGTCCTACATGATCCGGTTCGTCGAAAATAACAGCCAACAGGTTCGGTTTTGACTTCTTAATATAGTCAATGGCATAACGCGCTGTAGCGGCAGGCTCTTCCGAAGCTTCGGATACATGTTTGTCGTAGTTCAGAGCCAACGTATCCACAACATAACGTATGCCGTCCCATTCGCAGATACATCCTATCTCAGCATTTGGATCTGCCCGATGGTACAGGCCAAATACAGTAGGGAAAATTCCATCTTCATCTGTTACCCGTGAAGGTAATTCCGGAACTTTCGATCCCCATTCGGTATATCCGTGTAACTCCGGACCAGCTCCCATAAACATAGATGCCCAGTTTACTGCACTTGAAGACGGTAATACGGAACGTTTTTTCAACGTGTAACTACCGTCTTTCATAAGAGTTTTCACATTCGGCATATCAGCTTTCTCTACACTGTAAGCGCCCCAGCCGTCAAGTCCGATAAGGATGACATGCTTTGCTCCATTGTCTTTTGTAAACGTACAGCCTGCAAAACACAACGCAAGGGCAGTCATAATACATACAAGTTTCTTCATATCATATTTATTTAAAGGTTATATAAAAGTCGTCTTATTTCACCAACTTCAACTCATCAATAATACGCTGGCATTTGCCGTATTTGTCAACAACAAAGAGGACATAGCGGATATCTACACCTATACAACGTTGCAAATCCGGTTCGAAAGCGATGTCGCCACTCATAGCTTCCCAGTTTCCATCGAACGCCAACCCTATCAAACGGGCATTCTTATCAAAGATAGGACTACCAGAGTTTCCTCCGGTGATGTCGTTATTAGTAAGGAAACAAAGCTGTAGTTCTCCATCCTTATTAGCATAATGGCCAAAATCTTTATTACGTATCAAGTCAAGAAAATCATCTTGAACCCAAAATTCATCACTGGTCGGATCTTCTTTCTCCAATATACCTTTGTCGGTAGTAAAGAAATTATACCAGGCAGCATCATAAGGTTGATAACCACCGATGGAACCGTAGCTAAGGCGCATTGTGAAATTAGCATCCGAAGAAAGAGCTTCATTCGGGCGCATCTCTTTAAGTCCGGAGAAATAAAGCCGTTCACCTTTAGCAATATCATATTGGGCATCACTCATTAGCTGTTGCAACTCGAAAAGCGAAATGAGAACAGAAAGGCTTAATTGAGAAGCAGGATCTTTCTTGAATTTAGCATATTCTTTACGGTCTTTAATAAATGTTCGAATATTATCCTCAGAAAGTAGTTTTGTCTTCTTAAACAGATCGGCAGCATACCGTTCATAATTACCTTTATATTTTTTATCTACTGATTTATAGATATCAGGAAGAAAGTTTTCCGGGACACGTTCTTTTACCACTTTCATCATAGCTGCCAATACTTTCTGGTCGAGCGAAGCATCATAATCTTTGAAAAAAGGAGTGATGCGATCTTCGATGAATTCGTCTTTTTCTGCATCAGTAGAGCCATCAACATCTACAGATTGAACCATACGGGCCAAACGGACAATTTCCGCCCCTCCGTTAAAAGCTTCCGACAAATAAGTAGCAACCTGTATGTATTCGTTATTTGAAGTATAACCTTTTTCCAGTAATTGAAGAACATTACCATATTTTTCCTGACGTGCCGGATCTTTAGAAACCCAATCAGCAAAATCGGCTTCTTCCTGCTGTTTACGCTCTATAACATTTAAGTTCGCCAAACCACGGTTCATTCCGATGGAGTTCTTCCAATAATTAGAACTTCCGGCATACTTAGAGGCATATTTGATGCGTACTTCGTCGTTGGCAAGCATCGCGTCTTTCCAGATTGCCTGCTTGATACCTCGTACTTCAATACGGGGTTTGTTTGAATTCTCGATACGTTGTTGTACGCCCCATGAACATAAATAACGGTCGGTGCTTCCGGGAAAGCCGATAGTCATGGCATAATCCTTCTCATCATACCCTTGCATAGAAACCTCAGCAACGTACTTAGGTTGGTACGGTTTATTGTTTGCGCTATATTCGGCAGGTTTATTGTCCTGATCAGCATAAACACGGAAAATAGAGAAATCTCCCGTATGGCGAGGCCACATCCAGTTGTCCGTATCTCCGCCGAATTTACCGATAGAACTGGGAGGAGCAAATACCATACGGACATCGCGAAATACATCATACACGATAAGGAAATACTTATTATTGTTATAAAACGGAATAACATCAGCAGAAAGCAAGGCATTATTACCGATGGAATCAGCAAGAACTTTTCCAATGGAATCGGCAGCAGATAAACGTTTATATTCATCGTCTATATAAGCGATTTCACTATTAATACGTTCACTTACATCTACAGTCTCCTTTAAGTAACGGACAGACAAACCGGGAACCGGTAGCTCTTCAGATAAAGTCTGAGACACAAAACCATCTTTCAAATAGTCGTGTTCTATACTGCTTAATTGCTGAATAGCACTGAAACCACAATGGTGATTGGTAAAAACAAGCCCCTTTTCTGATACGGTGATACCTGTACATCCGCCACCAAAAATAACAACCGCATTGGCAACGCAAGGATCAGTTTCACTATATACTTGTTGATATGGCGAATTAAAACCTAGCTCTTTCATTCGGGCAAGGTTCTGCTTGTTCAACTCCTTCAACACCCACATTCCTTCATCTGCATACATTTGTCCGGCTGCCACAAGCAGTAAAAGCAATGTACACACTCTCTTTTTTAAATTCATTCCTTTTTTATTCAATTAATAGTTTAATATTGTTCATTTTAACACGGGCAGAAAGCCATTCATTTATTTTTTGTTTATCATTCGCAGTAACCTTCGCATGATCTTTACATTTAAGATATACAAGCAATATTGTGTCTGATTCCGCATCAGCCGTTTTCATAATATAGGTCTGAGAACATGAAGCTTCCTCTACAAAGGGGAACAACACTTTCAGTTCCGGCATAATAGTTTCGGTAATTCGCGAAGCAGTATAGTATTTTTCCAATTTATGCTTAAGCGAATCTATCTGGATAGACTGAGCACGCAATACCTCTTCACTGTTTTTATAAAGATCCTTCATAAGAAGGCTTTTTAATTCATTAATATCGGTTGCTTCTTGCCCAAAACCTTGCTGAACGGCTAAATGCACATCATGAAGACCGTATTTAGGCATTTTAGAGCGGGCATTATCAATCATTGTCTCAGGCACTGTTTCTCCGATTAATACGACTTTTACTTCCCGTTTTTCACTCGTATCGGTTATCGTTTTACTTAATATTTGCGTATTAGGGAAAGTAAGTTCTTCGGATACAAAAGTACGAACACGGTCATTAAAATAGCTTTTACGAATAAGGTTATAGCTAAGGAATAAGCTCGGCACAATCGTAAAAAACACAATTATGCCAACATAACGGGTAACTGTTTTCTCCCGTTGCTTATTCAAGAATACCTTTTTGGGATATTTGAGCAAACGAACCACAAGGTAAGTAGCTAAACTTATAAATACCGTATTAATGAAAAAGAGATAGAAAGCTCCGAAGAAATAATACAAGTTACCACTAGCTAACCCAAAGCCGGCCGTACAAAGCGGAGGCATCAAAGCCGTTGCAATGGCAACTCCGGGAATCACATTTCCTTTACTCTTAGTAGAGCTGGCCACTATTCCCGCCAATCCACCGAAAAAGGCAATTAAAACATCATAGACTGTAGGTTGCGTACGTGCCAATAACTCACTTTGTGCTTCACTGATAGGAGAGATAAGAAAATAGAGAGTAGATGTAATAACACTAAATACCGTTGCAGTAGCAAAATTACGGAAAGAGCGTTTGATTAGTTCAAAATCAAAAATGCCAAGTCCCAGTCCAAACCCCATAATAGGCCCCATAAGAGGAGAAATAAGCATCGCGCCGATAATAACAGCCGTAGAATTAGTATTCAACCCTAATGAAGCCACAAATGTAGCAAAGATAAGTACCCACAAATTAGTACCACGGAATTCTACGCCTTTACGTATGGATTCTATTGTCTCTTGTTCGTTTTCTTTTTCCTGCCGGACATCAAAGTTCCGAACAAAAAAAAGCCGAATATGTTCATATAACAAACTCTTCGCCATCCTCCCTTATTTAATATTTTTACATATAAGACTACAAAGATAAAAATAGAATATATAATAGCAGAAGATTAAAAGTATTTGTTTGCAGTTGTTATGAAAAATGATACATTTGCAGAACCTTGATTCACTATAACTTTCAATGCTTTTTAAGTAATGAGTACAATCAGTGAAACACAAGAAGGAAAAAATATTAAATAGATTTATGAAATAAGGCAAGTTTAAAATGAAGAAATACCTTTTATTTCTATGCTTATTATGCTGTGCTACTGTTCGTGGGAATACACCTACATCTATTAAAGATTCACTCCAGGAATCTTTAAATAACACAACGGAAGAACAAGCCAGACTTGAGATTTTGACAAACCTTATGGATCTATCCCGACAAGAAAAGATTGTTTATTATGCAAAACAGTTACTTGACGAAGCGACCAGAGCCAACGAACAATATTACAAAGAAGCTGCTTTAACAGAGTTAATGCGTTACTATGTTAACCGGGACATAAAAGATTCTACAGATTACTACTTAGATATAACAAATAAAGAACTGACGGGAGAAGCCAAAGAAAGTTTGGTTAATTTCATAAGAACAATCCAGGATACAAGAATTATTTATTATACGCAAGGAGAAGAACAGAAGCAGCTAATCAAAGAAAATTTACTAAAACTGGAATCAAACCAGAAACTTTCGCCCTATGAGAAAATGTCTGCTAATTATATTTTAGGAATATCTCTTGCTAATAATGTGTTAACAGACTTTCCAAAAGAAGACTTGAAACAAGTGTCAGATTATTTTATTAACGTAATCAATGCTGCGGCAAAACGTCCTTTACGTTATTCATACCATCTTCAACCGAATTCATACTATATATTATGTAACTTCTCTCTCGATTTAGAACAACGGACCAAATATGCCATTCAATATCTGACAATTCTTCAAGATTATGCAAAAACAAAGGAAATGAAGAAAAGACCGTATGCCGTAAATAAACGGCATTTGCTCAATGCCTACAGTAGCTTGGCAAACGGTTCACAATATATAGGGAAAGATATGGCAACGGGTTATTATCATAAGTTCCTTTCCATCCTTCAAAAATATCCCGAAGAGGCGAACGTAACAGCGGATTATGAGCTGTATTATACCTCTGCTAATTACTATCAAACAATTGGCAACTATAAAAAACACATTGATTATTGTGATTCAATGATAGCATTCCTTAAAAAAGCTCATTACGAAGATAATATTATAGATTATGTTGAAAAAAAGATCTCAGCTTACGACAGTCTGAAAATGTATAAAGAAGCATATAATTGCTATAAAGATTATACAGTTCTATTAGATACCCTTCACCAACAACAATTAGCGAAAAAACTGGATAACCTTGAGATACAGAAAGAGGTTAACAAATTGCTAATAGAGAAAAAAGAATTAGAATTAAAACTGGAAAAAAGTAAATCCATCGGATACTCATTATTAGCTCTATTTCTTTTTGCACTCAGTATTACTATATATATTTCTTTCCGTTTAGGAAAAATGAAATCTTTATATAAGAAATTACAAGAATCAAATGAACAGGTAATAATTGCAAGTGAAAAGGCGCAGGAAAGTGAAAGGATGAAGAACGCATTTATTAAGAACATGTGTCATGAAGTTCGTACACCATTGAATGCTATTAACGGTTTTTCCGAATTAATCGCGAATGAAGATACTGATAGTAACGAGAAAAAAGCTTTCAGTAAAATCATCTACCAAAATTGCCATAATCTAACAGTGATGATGAACAATGTATTGGAGATTGCCCAACTGGATAGTAGCAAAGATCAAATAGAATTGGAATCTATACAACTTCATGCTCTTTGCTTTCAGGAAATGGAGAATTTGAAAAAACTTCAGGAAAAAGTTGGGATAGAATATATATTGGAAGGTTCAAAAGAAAACGATACAATTTTAACCAATCCAACTTATTTAAGCGTACTTATCGCGCATCTTTTGAACAACGCAAATAAGTTTACAAAGGAAGGACGCATTACTTTAGCATATCAATTAAATCACGATAATCATACTGCAATAATCAGCGTGACAGATACGGGTTGCGGTATTGCCCCTGACAAACAAGAATGGATATTCGAACGGTTCACAAAAGGGGATGATTTTGTTCCCGGTTCAGGTCTTGGACTTTATCTTTGCCGTATGATTGCCCAAAGACTGAATGGAGATATTCATGTAGACTCAGATTATACAAAAGGAGCACGTTTCATTCTTATCTTACCTATATGCGAATAAATTATTACCTTTGCATATCAAGATGGAAATAGATATGGAAGATAATTTCGACATACGGGATGCGAGGATACCAGATAATGAACGAGAGTATGAAAATGCACTTCGTCCCTTATCATTTCATGACTTTAGCGGACAGGCAAAGGTTGTCGAAAATTTAAAAGTGTTTGTAATGGCCGCAAAGATGCGGAAAGAAGCCTTAGACCATGTTTTATTACACGGCCCTCCCGGACTGGGAAAAACAACATTGTCCAATATTATTGCAAACGAATTAGGTGTAGGTTTCAAAGTAACTTCCGGCCCTGTTCTTGACAAACCCGGAGATTTGGCAGGCGTATTAACTTCTCTGGAAAAAGATGATGTATTATTTATCGATGAAATCCATCGGTTAAGCCCGATTGTTGAAGAATATCTTTATTCGGCAATGGAAGATTACCGGATAGACATCATGATAGATAAAGGCCCGAGCGCACGTTCAATCCAAATAGATTTATGCCCGTTTACTTTAGTTGGAGCAACAACACGAAGCGGTTTATTGACAAGCCCTCTCCGCGCCCGTTTCGGAATTAATATGCATCTTGAATACTACGATATGGACACGCTGACAAAGATTGTTTTGCGCAGTGCGGATATATTAAATGTAAAATGTGAATTAAATGCTGCTCGTGAGATCGCTTCACGTAGCCGCGGAACACCTCGTATTGCTAATGCGTTACTCCGGCGCGTCCGTGACTTTGCACAAGTAAAAGGTTCTGGTAAAATAGATAAGGCTATCGCCTGTTTTGCTTTGGAAGCTTTGAATATAGACCGATATGGGCTTGACCAAATAGATAATAAATTACTTACGACGATTATAGACAAGTTTAATGGCGGTCCGGTAGGACTTACAACAATTGCTACTGCTTTAGGCGAAGATCCCGGCACACTGGAAGAAGTTTATGAGCCTTTCCTTATTAAAGAAGGATTTATAAAACGTACTCCTCGTGGTCGTGAAGTAACAGATTTAGCTTACACCCATCTTGGACGGAACAGAGGAAGCGAACAAGGTTTCCTTTTTGAATAAATAATAAAAAACAGCCGCGACAACGGCTTAAACCCAAACAATATGGCGCAAGGAATGAAACGGCTGGCTAAAGAGACTGCCGTATATGGGGTTAGTAGTATTTTAGGCCGTTTCCTTAAC
Organism: Parabacteroides bouchesdurhonensis; assembly: GCF_900186615.1. GTDB lineage: Bacteria > Bacteroidota > Bacteroidia > Bacteroidales > Tannerellaceae > Parabacteroides > Parabacteroides bouchesdurhonensis. The sequence continues at coordinate 1,343,099 of NZ_LT896588.1, read as the reverse complement.
TGGATGTTGGTTCCAATGTACACACGTGTATTGGCAAGTACAGCCGATTTTGGAATTGTAACCAATATCTACGGATGGATAGCCTTATTACTTGTATTATTGACCTATGGGATGGAAACAGGATTTTTCCGTTTCATCAATAAAAAAGAAGAACAACAACCGATGAGGATTTATTCAACCGCATTATTCAGCCTCGGGATTTCTTCGCTTGCTTTCATACTATTACTATTTCCTTTTCATGGAATAATCAGCCAATCTTTAGGCTACGCCCATCGTTCCGAATATATCTTAATGATGGGCATTACCGTTGCTATAGACGCTTTCTGCTGTATTCCGTTTGCTTATCTCCGGTATAAAGGTAGAGCCATACGTTTTGCATTTATCAAACTGCTCAATATCTTCCTCAATATTGCCCTGAACATTTTCTTCCTGATTGCCTGCCCATGGCTGCAACAACATCATCCGGAAACGGTAGATTGGTTTTTCCGTCCCGATTACAGTGTAGGATATATATTTATTTCCAACGTAATCACGACAGCCATCACATTCATATTACTAGTACCGGATATGATGCCCGGATTACGAGAAAAACCGAATCTGAAAGTATGGAGCAAGATGCTACGTTATTCTTTTCCTATTTTAATTTTGGGGATTGCCGGAATATTTAACCAAACAGCCGATAAAATATTATTTCCATTTCTTTTTGAAGATAAGGTATATGCCAACGAACAACTAGGCATCTACGGAGCTTGTTTCAAGATAGCCTTGGTAATGGTGATGTTTACTCAAGCATTCCGTTATGCGTATGAACCGTTTATTTTTGCTAAGAACAAAGAAGAAGGGAGCAAAAAAGCTTACTCCGAAGCGATGAAATATTTTATCATCTTCACTCTCTTTATCTTTTTGTTTGTAATGTTTTACATCGATATTTTCAAATACTTTGTAGATCAAAGCTACTATCCCGGATTACGTGTCGTTCCTATAGTTATGTTAGGAGAATTGTTTTTCGGAATCTATTTTAATCTATCATTCTGGTATAAACTAATAGATCAGACACAATGGGGAGCTTATTTCTCAACAACCGGCTGCGTAATAACCGTATCTATTATTTTATTTTTCGGTCCTACATACGGATACATGGCTTGTGCATGGGCTTCATTCTGCTGTAACCTGTTAATGATGCTGTTATCTTACTTTGTCGGACAAAAGAAATTCCCGATACAATATGATTTGAAGTCCGCATTCATATATGCAAGTATAGCAGCCATACTCTATTTAGCAGGAATGCTCCCAAAAATAGATTCGGAAATCATACGACTAGTTTATCGCAGTATATTATTGCTCATTTTTATCGCATTCACCGTAAGAAGGGATTTGCCACTGAGAGAACTTCCGTATATAGGGAAATACTTTAGATAAAGATATCCGTTATATGGCAGCAAATTTACGTGTGTTTTTATCCCATTTAGGCATAGAATAAATTAAGTCTACCGCAGCTTCCGATGTTTCGGCAACAGTCCACATAGCAGTATGCTGCGGACGCATGAAATGTTCGTCCACACATCGTTGAAGCATTTCCAGTAAAGGATCAAAATAATGGTTCGTGTTCAGGATTACGATCGGATTCAAATACAGCCCAAGTTGTTTCCATGTTATTATTTCCAATAACTCCTCCAAAGTGCCGCAACCACCGGGAAGAGCAATCACCGCATCAGACAAATCGGCCATCTTCTGCTTCCGTTCGTGCATGGTTTCTACTTCTATCAACTCCGTTAATTCGGAATAATGCCAATTTTGCTCCACCATAAAACGAGGAATCACCCCGGTTACTGTACCGCCTGCTTCCAGAGTAGCATCCGAAACAGCACGCATTAGCCCGATAGAACCGGCACCGTTAACGATCCGAAGTTTTCGTTTACCCAATAAAGTCCCTAATTGTTTAGCCGCCTCGAAATAGACAGTTTCTATTTTTGTACTTGATGCGCAATATACGCATACAGAAGATAGTGTATTCATCGCAATTTATTTATTAATATCATATCCAAACAAAGCAAAATCACCTAAACACGGATCACCGGGAAAGACCTTATCCAGCGCTTCCGTTATTTCACGAGCGGCTTTCATAGACGCTGTCTTCTGAGATGTTAATCCCAGTTCCATTGAAATCTGATAAACATGTGTATCTAAAGGAATAAGTAATTGGCAAGGTTTAACAACCGACTTCCATATTCCAAAATCGACGATTTCATCCTGACGAACCATCCATCGCAAAAACATAGCTAATCGTTTACATGCCGAATTACCGTTCACCACAGGAATGCCATTTATGCCGGAAAACAATTCCTGCATTTTCCGAATTGGTTCGGAATATGGAACAGTAGCTAAAGCATCTTCCAATGATTCATGTATCTGATAAATCTCTTTTAACCGTACACAAAGACTTTCCAGATCGGAATAAGTATAGAAGCGATAAAAGGTATCACGAATACTTGGATCTTTTGTTTTGTACGATGAAAAGGAGTTTATGCCATTATTCATCAACCAATTATAGGGGCTGGCTCCCATAATTTGATGAAGTTCTTCCGCTTTCTTCAATATATTCGGACGACGGCCATATGAAATCCAAGCAGTAAGAAATGCAGATATTTCAACATCCTGCTTCATCTTATACCTGTGCGGAAACTGCACCGGATCATCTTTTATAAAAGATTTCGTATTATATTGTTCTGCCCACCGACGAAGTTGCCTCCTTATTTGTTCATCCATTCGTTAATTATTTCTTCTTCAAAAAATATTGCCGCTGGTCTTCCGGATAATGCTCAATCGCGTAACGCAGAGCTGTACGAGGCAAACGGGTGGCATATTCTTCCAAAAAATCAGTTAATATGTTCCGGTCTTTCTTACCCACTTCACGTAGCATCCATCCCACAGCCTTATGCATTAAATCATGTTTATGTGTCATTAATCGTTCTGCCAATGCCAATGTGTCGGTGAATTGGCCTTTCCGAATAAAAGCAACGGTAGAAACCATAGCAATCCGCTGCTCCCAAAGATTATCACTTTCCGCAAGTTCATACAAACGAGAACGGTCTTTATCCAACAGGTAAGCACCAACTATATGGGGACAGGTTACATCCACCAGATCCCAGTTATTAATATAGCGGGCATTTCTCAGATAAAAGTCATAAAGCAAATCCCGTTCCGGCGGAGAAGCCTTTTTGAACTGTTCCATTACAATCAATAAAGAACAAAGACGTGCTTCATGATATTTGCTTTCTATCAACACCTGCAATTCCGGTAAAGGTGTTTGCTTGTTTGCCTTCGCAATACTGCGGACAAGAGGCACAACCAATCCCAAAAAGACATCTCCTTCGGCATATTGCCTGGGACCAGTCTTAAAGAATCGTTGCAAGAATGCCGCTTTCTCCGGATTCGCCACAGAAAACAATTCGTTCAGTACAAATTCGGCTGTCATGGATGTAATACCCGTGCCACAGGACGGTCTCCTTCCAAAAATCCGATTACATTATCCGAAACAGCACGCGCCATCTCTATACGGGTTGCGGTTGTCTGTGTTCCGATATGAGGAGTAAGCACCACGTTATCCATCTCGAGCAATTCAGGCAGCGGATATTCGCCAAACTCAAACATATCCAGTCCGGCACCATAAATAACACCTTCCTGCAAAGCCTTCACCAAAGCATGTTCATCTACTAAAGGACCACGACCTGTATTAATAAGTATGGCAGTAGGCTTCATTTGTTTTAGGGCCGATTCATCGATCATATGATAAGTCTCCGGGGTATATGGCGCATTCAACGAAACAAAATCCGACTGTGCCAGCAGTTCTTCAAAAGAGACATACGTAGCATTCAGCTTTGTTTCATCTTCTATACAGAGTTGCCGGCGGTTATGATAAATAATCTCCATTCCACAGGCACGGGCACGTTTAGCCAAAGCCTTTCCGATACGTCCCATACCCACGATACCTAATGTTTGTCCGGTTATAGGCATTCCCAGATTTTCCAGCACACCCACTTTCATGTCTTTACCCAACGTACGCAGTTTACGGTCGCACTCAGTAATACGGCGTGCCGTATCCAGAATAAGTCCCAATGCAATATCTGCAGTCGGTGCCGTTACAGGTCCGGGAGTATTCGCTACTACGATGCCTTTTTCCAGAGCATAAGCCACATCTATATTATTATATCCAACCGCATAATTGGCAACCATTTTTAGGTTCGGAGCATGGTCGATCAGTTCTTTATTCACCGGAAAATCAAACATAGAACAAAGTACGTCATACTCCGGTATCATCTCAAACACCTCTTCGTAGGTAAAGTCCCGTCCATCGGGAAAAGTAACTTCATATTTACTTTCTAACTCCGTAAAACCTTCACGGAACATGTCATAGGTAACCAGTATCTTCTTCATACCATATAGAATTATTAGGTAGCAAAAATACAAATCTATTGGCAATTAATTCGTATTTTTGTCAAATGTAATACATTTTCAACTATGGTACTGAACTATATCTGGATTGCTTTCTTTCTAATAGCCTTTATAGTTGCACTTGGAAAATTGGTCTTTATAGGAGATACGGCAGTCTTTACCGACATAATAAACGCTTCTTTCGCTTCTGCCAAGACCGGATTTGAAATATCGTTAGGACTTACCGGAATCTTGTCTTTATGGCTAGGAATCATGAAAATCGGAGAAAAAGGAGGAGTAATTCAATCCTTTGCCCGGCTAGCCTCTCCTGTATTCAGCAAACTATTCCCTGATATTCCGAAAAATCATCCGGTAACAGGATCTATCTTCATGAATCTGTCTGCTAACCTGTTAGGATTAGATAACGCATCAACCCCCATGGGATTGAAAGCCATGCAGCAATTACAGGAGCTGAACAAAGAAAAGGAAGAGGCCAGCAATCCAATGATCATGTTCCTATGTATCAATGCATCAGGTTTAACCTTGATACCTATCACCATCATGATGTACAGGGCGCAAATGGGTGCGGTTAATCCTTCCGATGTATTCCTGCCTATTATGCTAACTACTTTTACTTCTACATTAATAGCCATATTGGCCGTATGCGTAAAACAACGCATTAATATTTTCCAAAGGAATCTTCTCTTATTCTTCGGAGGAATGGGCGTTTTTATAGGAGGACTGGTTTGGCTGTTCAATTCCCTCAACCAGGAACAAGTCTCCTTATATTCCACCTTATTCGCAAATTCATTACTATTTACCATTATCTGCGGATTCATCATTAGTGGCATACGTAAAAAGATAAATGTATACGACAGCTTTATCGAAGGGGCTAAAGAAGGATTCCATACTGCCATTACCATTATTCCTTACCTTGTAGCAATATTGGTGGGCATCGGAGTATTCCGCGCTTCGGGAGCAATGGACTTTATAATAGAAGGTATTCGTATAGGATTCGGAGCGTTAGGTATAGACACTGAATTTGTAGGAGCTTTACCCACCATGTTAATGAAGCCGCTCAGTGGAAGCGGAGCCAGGGGAATGATGCTGGATGCGATGAATACATACGGCGCAGACTCTTTCGTAGGCAGATTGTCATCCATCGTGCAAGGCTCATGCGACACTACATTTTATGTCGTGGCATTATATTACGGAAGCATTGGCATCCGAAACACCCGTTACACCGTACAATGTGCCTTGTTGGCAGACCTGGCCGGAGCTATCGCTGCTGTTGCAATGGCCTATTTATTCTTTACATAAGATATACGTATATCAAGAATATCGTACCTTTGCAAAAAAGTAAACAATGATCGCATATTACGCAGAAAGCATAGAACTTCCGGCTATCCAGCAGGAAATCGTTAGCGAATGGATATACAAAGTAGCGAAAACATACGGTAAAACCGTAGGAAATATAAGTTATATCTTTTGTTCCGATGAAAAGATATTGGAAGTAAACCGCCAATTCTTACAACACGATTACTATACCGACATTATTACGTTCGATTATACAAATGGGAATCGTATATCGGGCGATTTGTTTATCAGTCTCGACACCGTTAAAACAAATGCAGAATCCTTCCACACCAGCTATAAGGAGGAACTTCATCGCACCATTATCCACGGAATTCTCCATCTGTGCGGCATCAACGACAAAGGTCCGGGTGAACGTGAAATCATGGAAGCAAACGAAAACAAAGCACTGGCAATCCTTCCGGAAGAATGCCGGGAAAGTTAATCCCGGTAAAAAGCATGATAGTTAAGCCGGAGACGATAAGTTATTTCACTGCTTCTTTCAACTTCCCTTTTAAAGAACCGGGAGCATATCCGCTCCACATCTGAGCCACTATTCCTTCCGGTGAAATCAACACATAATGCGGAATACCTATCACTTGATAACGAGCCATCAGCCCTGTACGCCCTTTCAGTAACTCGTTCCACTGGTTGCCGGTCATTTTCCTGTCTGCTATAAATTTTATCCAATCCTCTTTACTATCCCCATTGATACTGACCACAGATAGTTTGTCTTTATACATCTCGGAGATTTCTTCCATTTCAGGGATAGATTGAATGCACGGCCCGCATCCCATGCTCCAAAAATCGAGTAGAATATATCTGCCTTTAAACTCGGATAGATGGCGAATATTGCCCTCCGGATCATATAAGTCCCCATCCACCATTTCATCGCCTATATTCACTTCTTGGCCCAGATTCATATATTCGGAGATTTCTTTTCCGGTTACCGTTTCTTTATCGGCTTCAGACATTCGTGCATATAAAGCTTTTATTTCCGGAATAAACGGATTCTTTTTATTCCATTGCAAACAGAATGCGTATAATCGATATTTATTCAACCAAACAGATGATACGGGAGCAGTCTTCATGTAATCAAGCTCTTTCTGTTGAATTATATCTTTTAAAGGCTCTTCTAACTTGCGGAGAGAATCGATCAACGCCCTACCGTTTTTCTCAAACTCTTCATCACCGGCATGTTCTCCGTACATCTCATGAATAATATCATATTCTTGTGCACTGTATTGCAAGACTTTTCGTTTTTCGGGAAAAGACGCTTGCACAAAAAGGTTTTCTTCTCTCTGCTCAGGAATATCACTCTCTATAGTCCACGTCTGCAATAATTTATCCGTACCACTCACTTTAATATATTCACCCGGAGCTACCCAAACACTCATCCAAGTTCCCGGAAAACCTTTACTTCTAGACCTCAAATATAATTCCCTCACACCGGTCGCAATTGTATCACGAAACATAAACGTACCATTGATTAGAGTATCTCTGGCAATCTCCTTCAATAATCGTCCGTCAGAAATACGAAGTTCGATAATGGAACTATCCGGTACATTCGTAAGTTTTCCTTCAATCAAGAATTCATTTTCCGGTACGGAAGGATTAGAAGAGCATGCAACTATTCCAGCAAACCCAATCAGAAAAGCATGAACGGAATATCTTTTTTTCATTTTACCCGATTTAAAGATTAACAAAAACAAAGCTTAATAGATTGCAGTAAAGATACATATTATCACACTCATCACGACTTTTTAAATCAGAATTCAGCACCTTTTAGGAAAAAGATCCCGCATTTTTATTCTTTTGACCTAGGTCGAAATCAATTACGACCTGGCTCGAAATTAATTTTGAGCTAGGGCAAAATCAATTTTGAGCCAGGTCAAAAGAATAAAAATAGCTATACTTTACCATAAATAGTCCTATCTTAAAAAATAAAAGTAGGGATATTTAAGACTTGCTTCAAACTGGTTTTCTTTGCTTTATTGTATATATTTGTATTTCAAAGAAAAACACATTGAAACATGAAGAATTTTGTATTCCTGTTAAGTATTTGCCTGCTTACAGCCTGCAATCATGATAGCAGGAATAATACCGGCAACCGGTTAAAAATAATTGATGTAGAGGAAGCGTTACGGCATCCCAAACCTTTCACACTAGCTGATCTGGGAAAAGAGCAGACTTATATTCCTCTCGAAACAACAGATTCTTCCATCGTTGCTATTTCCTCCGTTACAGCAATAGCCGTAACAGACCGGCATATTCTTATCGGTGCCCGTAATGTACCAATCAAGGTCTTTGATAAAGCGACCGGACACTACCTCAGGCAAATCGGACAAATAGGGAACGGCCCGGCTGAATATACTAACGGAACTAGTTTTTCTACAGACCCGATAACCCATAAAGTATATGTCCGCATCTCTGCTTCAAAATATCAAAGCTACGATATCACCGGCCATTTTCTAGAAACCGTCGACTGGGAAGAAGCCGCCAAAGGTATGATCGTTGCTCCCTATTTTCTAGGTGATAAAATCTATACATATGTGAATATTCCCACCGAACAAACCTGTATCCTTTCGTATCTTTATGATGTAAACAACAAAGCGATACAAGATTCCCTTCCTTTAAGATGGGGAAACGATATCCCTACGGGGAAACCAAAGTTTGTAATGCCTTTATCCGGTGCAGAAATGCTGGGAGGAATGTCTTATATTGTCCAATTCGAGGATAATAGATGGACCTATGGCTTGCAAAATAACGCATCTTATTGGTATTATGACGGAGAAGTACGCATGAAAGATTTCTTTTGTGACACACTTTTTACAGTAGAAACTTTCAACCGGTTAATTCCCCGAGTAGTTTTCAAAATGGGAAACTTCGGAGGATTCGGCCGCTACGAAAACAAGGATGCCATGGAAGACAAGTATATCATTACTCGCCTGATGGAAACAGAGAATATCATCTATTTTAATATGTTTAAAAATATGTATGATGTAGACAGCTGGTTGAAAGGAAATTATAACCCTCCCTATTGTGGGATATATGATAAACGAAGCGGTGAAACAAAAGTCATGAAATCCGTCAGTATAGAGAACGACAAAAAAGATATGCCCGGCTTCTCCATTTACAACATATCGACCACAGGAGAACTGATTGTTTGCTATCAAACGGAAGATTTGGTAGAAGCCCGTAATAAAATGCCTAAGCCTGAACAACCGGAATGGCTGAAACAACTGAAAGAAGACGATAATCCGGTAATTCTCCTTATCAGATAGAAAAGGTAACAAAATATCAGCCATACCCAATCCAGCGGCAAAAGGAAAGTATGGAATTCAAGTAATCGTTACTTCTTAAGAATGGATAAAGTGAACCTGATACATCATTCCTTATATTTCAAATCAAAACGCCCCTTCGTCAGGCGCTTCCCTTCAAAAGTTCCACTTATGATTCCATTATCCATACGTAGAATATGGGCTTTACCATCTTCTACTAATTGATAATCAAAGGATGCATCCACATAAGAGATCGTTTCACCCGGTTTGGGGTTAGGGATTGTGAAACGTATATATGATTCAAAACCAACTTCTGCAACGATTTTTACATAGGAGGTATCCTCCCGATTGATATATTCAGCTGTCGGAAGCCCCCATCTGCCACTGGCATATACCCAGCCATCTACAAGACACCCAAAAGTATTTTCACCGATTGTCGTTATTTCCGGCATGATACTAGGATCTACTGATTTGTTTTCTTCGCACGCCATACAGAGAAAAAGCAGGATAGTAAATAGTATATTTTTCATTATTCCATCGTATTAAAAATGATAATTCAGACCAAACAGTAAAGATAATTGCGAGAAGCATCCGCCACCTTCACTTAATTCAGGCGATTCGACCTGCCATGACTGTCCATGATATTTCACCGAATAACTCTCCGAACCGGTTACAATCCAGTTTATCTTTGCAGATATGCCCCAATGCCGAGAAAACAGATATTCTCCCGCAACTGCAATATTATAGGCTAATTTATTCATGGAAACGTTCCGGGGTTTATCATATACAATACTTTTATCCTTATAAAACTGAAAACCCGGTCCTGTAGACAAAGACAAATTATATTTCTGCTTTACCATAAATAACGCAAGTTGAGGGGCTATATAATTCATTAGCATCTTATCCGAACCCTCATCATGAGCATTTTTATAACATCCACCCTGATAGATAAATCCCGGAGCTAGTTTAAAGGTTTTTCCAACAGACTTCCGACCCAAGTAATAATAACTCATATTCCATGCAACTCCATCTCGCAAACCGTTACGATATGAATCGGAATAGTTAGTGATCCCGATCATTTTTCCTGCATACCAAGAAGGGCCCGCATAAATAGAAAGCATGGATTCTCCCTTCGATGTATCCTGGGCAAAAAGCGATACAGTTTGTATCAACAGCCCAAAGAAAAGATAAATTCGTTTTTTAGAAATTCTCATAACATATTTAGGTTATTCATAAATATAATACTAAACAGGCATTAAATATAGGATGCGGCATTGAAAGAAAAAGCTGCAACAGGAATTTGACATCTTACAATCAAAACCTTTAACGAAACAAAGCATAAGCAAAATATCCTTTGGGATGATGACTAAAAGGCGGAGTATGATTATCTTTGCAAAAGAAAAAAGATAAATATAATAATGACATTCAATTACGACGTGATAGTAGTGGGTGCCGGTCATGCGGGCTGTGAAGCTACTGCTGCTGCTGCCAATCTTGGTTCGAAAACGCTATTGATAACAATGGATATGAACAAGATTGCCCAAATGAGTTGTAACCCCGCTGTAGGAGGAATAGCCAAAGGACAAATTGTTCGTGAGATAGACGCTTTGGGTGGACAGATGGGAATCGTTACGGATACAACAGCTATTCAGTTCCGCATGTTGAACCGTAGCAAAGGCCCTGCCATGTGGAGCCCGCGCGCGCAAAGTGACCGTGCCCGTTTTATCGATTGCTGGAGGAATATTCTGGAAAATACGGATAACTTGTTTATCTGGCAAGATATGGTACACGAAATCATCGTGGAAGATGGACGTGTATGTGGCGTACGAACCGGCATGAATGTGGAATTTAAAGCAGGGGCAGTTGTACTAACCAATGGAACATTCCTGAATGGTTTATTACATATCGGACATACCCAAATTCGCGGAGGACGTATTTCTGAACCTGCGGCTAAAGGGCTTACCGAACAACTCGTTTCTTTAGGCATCAAATCAGACCGGATGAAAACCGGTACACCGGTACGTATAGACGGAAGAAGCGTTCATTTCGATGAAATGGGAGAACAGGCAGGAGAAAACGATTTCCATAAATTTTCATACCTGGATACATCACATCGCCAATTGAAGCAACTAAGTTGCTGGACAACGTTCACCAATGAAGCTTGTCATGAAATACTCCGCCAGGGTCTCCCCGACTCTCCTTTATATAATGGACAAATTCAAAGTATCGGTCCGCGTTATTGTCCAAGTATAGAAACAAAGATCGTAACGTTTGCGGATAAAACACAACATCAGCTTTTCTTGGAACCGGAAGGTGAAACAACGCAGGAATATTACCTGAATGGTTTTTCTTCTTCCCTGCCTCTCGATATACAAATACGGGCCTTACAACAGATACCGGCTTTTCGTGACATACAAATATACCGGCCGGGCTATGCTATAGAATACGATTTCTTCGATCCTACACAGCTTCATCACAATCTGGAAACAAAACAAATCAAGAACCTGTTTTTTGCCGGACAAATTAATGGAACTACCGGATATGAAGAAGCGGGCGGACAAGGATTGATTGCCGGCATTAACGCACATATCAATTGTCATGGAGGCGACCCATTTGTATTAGGAAGAGATGAAGCATATATCGGCGTATTGATAGATGATCTAGTAACAAAAGGTGTAGATGAACCATACAGGATGTTTACATCCCGTGCCGAATATCGCATCTTGCTCCGTCAGGATGATGCAGATATGCGTCTTACAGAAAAAGCATACAAACTGGGATTGGCAACACAACATCGGCACGATCTTCTAAAGGAAAAGAAAGAAAGCCGGAACGCCATCATTCAGTTTTGTGAGAATTACTCAGTAAAGCCTCAATATATAAATGAAGGTTTAATAAAGTTGGGAACAACTCCCCTAACCCATGGTTGTAAATTGATCGATCTGATCGTTCGCCCTCAAACTACATTAGAGGATATTGCCGAACTGGTTCCGGCCCTTCGTTCCGAATTAGATAAAGTTCCAGCTTCACGTAAAGAAGAAATAATTGAAGCGGCAGAAATATTAATAAAATACAGTGGTTACATCAAACGTGAACAAATCATAGCCGACAAAATAAACCGATTGGAAAATATACGTATTAAAGGTAAATTTGATTACAATTCCATTCAGTCTTTATCGACAGAAGCACGTCAGAAATTAACAAAGATAGACCCGGATACAATCGCGCAAGCAAGTCGTATTCCCGGTATTTCTCCTAGCGATATAAACATTCTGTTGGTTCTTTCAGGGAGATAAAAACGGTGTTCCACGTGAAACATTTTCTCTAGAACAACAGTTTAGGAGATAAAAATAAGAGAAGTAAAACTATGACAGTTGAAAAGGATACACATATTAAAACCATTCTCGCAGTTATTCCGGAGAAACCCGGATGCTACCAATATTTTGACGAGAAAGGAACTATTATATATGTAGGCAAAGCAAAAAATCTGAAACGCCGTGTGTCTTCCTATTTCAACAAAGAACATGAAAACAACAAGACACGCGTACTGGTTAAACAAATACGCGATATTAAATATATTGTAGTAGACACGGAAGAAGATGCCCTTCTACTGGAAAACAATTTGATTAAACAATATCGTCCACGATACAATGTTCTTTTGAAAGATGATAAAACTTATCCATCCATTGTTGTAAAGAATGAATATTTTCCACGCGTTTTTCAAACACGCAACATTGTCCGGGACGGTTCACAGTATTATGGTCCATACCCGTCAGTGTACACTGCGAAAATAATGTTGCAAATGCTAAAGGATTTATATCCTATACGAACCTGCAAATACCCTCTCACACCGGAATCTATCCGGGAAGGGCGTTACAAGATATGCCTCGAATACCATATAAAACGGTGCAAAGGGCCATGCGAAGGATTACAAAGTCTGGAAGAATACCAGCAAAACATTTCAGAAATAAAAGAGATATTACGGGGCAACATATCCCAGATAAGCAAACATCTTTATGAAGAAATGAAAGCGCTTGCTGGCAAATTGAAGTTTGAGGAAGCGCAAAAGATAAAGGAGAAGTATGAAGCTATAGAAAACTACCGGGCAAAATCTACTGTAGTTACCCCGATGTTACACAATATAGATGTATTCTCTTTAGCCGAAAACGAAAACTCCGCTTATATTAATTTCATGCACATAGGCAACGGGGCCATCGTTCAGGCATATACTTTTGAATATAAAAAGCGATTGGACGAATCGAAAGAAGAGCTCCTAAGTCTGGGCATTGTAGAAATGCGTAACCGCTTTAAAAGCACTGCACGCGAAATAATCGTTCCGTTTAATATAGACATGGAACTGGGAAATGTAACTTTTACTATTCCGCAGCGTGGAGATAAAAAGAAACTTCTGGAACTTTCGGAAATGAACGTAAAGCAGTTCAAGGTAGACCGTTTAAAACAAGCAGAAAAATTAAATCCGGAACAACGTAATACAAGACTTTTAAAAGAGATACAAGACGCTTTACATTTGCCCAAACTTCCGGCGCATATTGAATGTTTTGACAATTCCAATATACAGGGAAGCGATGCCGTAGCTGCTTGTGTTGTCTTTAAAATGGGGAAGCCATCTAAAAAAGACTACCGGAAATACATTATCAAAACAGTAGTAGGTCCGGATGATTACGCATCTATGAAAGAAATAGTCCGCCGCCGGTATCAGCGGGCTATAAATGAAGAAACTCCCCTGCCCGATCTTATTATAACGGATGGAGGAAAAGGACAGATGGAAGTTGTGCGTTCTGTTATAGAAGACGAATTAAACCTCTCTATTCCTATCGCAGGGTTGGCAAAAGACGGGAAACACCGTACAGCCGAGTTACTATATGGCTTTCCTCCCGAAACAATCGGCATGCAACTGAATAGTCCATTATTCCATTTGCTCACCCGTATGCAAGATGAGGTACACCGTTTTGCCATTACTTTCCATAAAGATAAGCGAAGCAAAACACAAACAAAATCGGAATTAGATACGATTAAAGGCATCGGAGAAAAGACAAAAGTATTACTTTTACGTCAATATAAAAGCGTAAAGCGAATCCGTGAAGCCAGCTTTGAAGACTTGAAATCGGTAATTGGGGAAACAAAGGCAAAAGTATTGCAAGAAGGATTGAACAAATAAACGATATAAAAGAAATGAGAACAGTTATACAACGTGTTCAACACGCATCTGTCACAATAGACGGACAAGTCAAATCAAAAATAAAGAAAGGGCTGTTAGTATTAGTAGGGGTAGAAGACAAAGATACACAGGAAGATATCGAATGGTTGGCTAAAAAGATTACCAACCTGCGTATATTTGACGATGAAAACGGAGTGATGAACCGCTCTATAATCGAGACAGCAGGCGAAATCCTGATTGTAAGTCAATTCACTCTGCATGCGTCTACAAAAAAGGGTAACCGCCCCTCCTATCTCAAAGCATCCAAACCGGAGATAGCTATTCCTATGTACGAAGCATTTTGTGCGGAGGTAGGGCTACAATTAGGAAAGCCCGTACAGACGGGGACATTCGGAGCTGACATGAAGGTTGAACTTTTAAACGATGGGCCGGTTACTATTATAATCGACTCCCAAAACAAAGAATAAATATGGCTGATATCACTTTACAACAAGCCCAATTGATGGTGGATTCCTGGATCAAGACCTACGGTGTTCGCTATTTCAACGAACTTACCAATATGACCATCCTCACCGAGGAGGTAGGCGAATTAGCACGTATCATGGCTCGCACCTATGGTGAGCAATCCTTTAAGGAAAGCGATAAACATAGGGATTTAGGCGATGAAATGGCGGATGTCCTATGGGTATTACTTTGCCTGGCCAATCAAACCGGAGTGGATATTACCTCGGCTTTTGAGAAAAATCTCCAAAAGAAAACGAACAGAGATAAAGAACGACATATAAACAATCAAAAACTATAAGAATATGGCACATCATTGCGACTGCGAATATGATCATAAGCATGAATCAGGCTCTGTACAAACAGACCGCTATCATGAGGCTTTCAATAGATTTGAACCCGCTTTATCGGATGTTCAAACAACAGAAACTGTGAATACCCTTTTAGAGAAACATTTTCAGGAGAATTTTACGCCCGAAGTATTAAAGAACATACATGGTTGTATAGATCTAACTTCGCTTACCAGCCTGGATACGAAAGAAAGTATATGGAAAATGGTTGATACAGTCAATGATTTTGAAGGGACGCGTCCAGATGTTCCGAATGTAGCCGCCATCTGTACATATCCTCTTTTTGTGGAAACCGTAAAGCAAGCGCTTACCGCACAGAATGTAAAGATTGCATCGGTAGCTGCCGGATTCCCTTCCTCACAAACTTTTATGGAAGTAAAGATAGCAGAAACAGCCATGGCTGTAATGCAAGGTGCCGATGAGATCGACGTTGTAATAAATCTGGGCTATTTCATGGAAGACAATTTCGAGGAACTAACCGAGGAGTTGCAAGAAATCAAGGAAAGCTGTCGTGGCGCACATTTAAAGGTAATACTTGAAACCGGTGCTCTGGTGAGTGCTGAAAATATCCAGAGAGCCTCCATTTTGGCCATGTATTCCGGCGCGGATTTCATCAAGACCTCTACTGGCAAAAGTTATCCCGGAGCTACCATCGAAGCCGCTTACACCATGTGTAAAGCCATCAAAACCTACCATTCCATCACAGGAAACAAGGTAGGCATCAAGATATCAGGAGGTGTACGTACCGCCGAGGATGCCGTTAAATATTATACGATTGCAAAAGAAATCTTAGGCGAAGAATGGCTGAACAAAGAACTATTCCGCATCGGCGCAAGCAGCTTGGTAAGTGATATAGAGAAACGGCTGGGTAAATAAAATAAACGCATCAAAAATAAATAAAAAAGCATGATAGTTCAAATACACGACACTATCATGCTTTTTTATTTATCTCTTCAGATTTTCTATTTAGTACGAGCCATAATATAATCCGCCAATTGGATTAATGAAGTACGGGCATCAGACTCAGGCAACTTCAAAAGAAGCTCCATCGCCTTGTCATGATATTCCCTCATACGAGCCTCTGCATATTCAATACCACCATTCGTCTTCGCAAATTCTATCAGCGAATCTATATTCTCTGCTATGAAATCTTTGCGTATAATCATATCCATATAGCGGGCCGTTTCTTCTTTCCTCCCCTGCCGCAAAGCATATAATAAAGGCAGTGTCACCTTCCCCTCACGAATATCATTCCCGGTTGGTTTACCAATATCAGCTCCTTTAAAATAATCGAATATATCGTCCCTAATCTGGAAACAATACCCCAGATACTCGCCAAACTCCCGGCAAAGGGTAATCATGTCCGTAGAAGCTCCTGCCGAAATAGCGCCGATTTCTGTACAAGCGGAAAGCAAAGTAGCTGTTTTCTTTTTAATGACTTGCAGATAACAATTCTCATCAAGGATACTTTCCTCCGCAGTTTCCAATTGCTTGATCTCTCCTTCGGATAAATCCCGGCCTAAGTTAGATATGATTCCGACAATACGTAGATCCCCAGTCTGAAAAGACCGGATCAAAGCGGTGGAAAGCACATAATCACCGACCAAAACAGAAATACGGTTATCAAAAATAGCATTCAACGAAGGCACGCCGCGACGCTGTTTCGTTTCATCAATCACGTCATCGTGAATTAATGTTGCGGTATGTAAAAGCTCCAGTAAAACAGCCGAGTTTATTGTATTATCCGAAATCCGTCCACAAGCTTTGGCAGTAAGAAGTACCAACAAAGGACGAACATGCTTTCCCGTGGAATTTTGTATTACATCAATAGCAGACTGTAACCAATGAGTATTACTATGAAGCGAAGTTGCAAAATCCTCATTAAAGCGTCTAAACTCTACTGCAACTGGTTCTTCTATTTTCCTTCTATCATCCATAATCTATTCAAAGATTCGCAAAAGTAACAAAAACTATTGAGTAAGCGAGTTTTTTCGTACATTTACAAAGATTTTGTCTCACTAAAACGTGTTAAAAGTAATGAAGCTATTTCTCATAGATGCATATGCGTTGATTTACCGGTCCTATTACGCTTTTATTAAGATTCCGCGTATCAACTCAAAAGGGGTTAACACCTCTGCTATTTTCGGCTTTGTAAACAGCCTTGAAGATGTATTAAAACGTGAAACACCAACTCATATTGCAGTGGCTTTCGATCCTAAAGGACCCACCTTCAGACATGAAGCCTTTGAACAATATAAAGCGCAGAGAGAAGAAACGCCCGAAGTAATCAAACAATCCGTACCTATCATAAAAGACATTATTCAAGCTTATAATATACCGATTCTGGAAGTACCCAAATATGAAGCAGACGATGTAATCGGTACTATTGCCAAACAAGCAGCCAAAGAAGGATTCGATGTATATATGATGACACCGGATAAAGATTACGGACAACTTGTTGAGGAACATATTTTCATGTACCGTCCACGTTTTGGGGGAGATTATGAAGTAATGGGAATACCGGAGGTTTTAAACAAATATGGCCTAACCTCCACTAATCAGGTAATTGACTTATTGGGGCTAATGGGTGATAGTTCAGACAATATTCCCGGATGCCCCGGCATAGGAGAAAAAACCGCACAAAAATTACTCACTGAATTTGGAACAATAGAAAATCTATTAGCCAATACGGATAAACTGAAAGGAGTGCAAAAACAAAGAATAGAAGATAATGCTGACCAGATACTTTTCTCAAAATTTCTGGCAACTATCAAAACGGATGTTCCTATTCAATTTGATGCTTCTCTTTGTGTTTATGAAAAACCGAATGAAGAACGTTTGACAGAGATTTACACTGAACTGGAATTTAAAACATTCATTAACAAAATGAAAGCAGAACCTAAGAAGCCAGCTTCAAAAGGTCCAATTCAGGGCGATCTCTTTGGATTATTTGAGACCGAGAGTCCGAGTTCTTCAAAATATTCTACTCTCGCGGACTTAAATACTACTCCACACAAATACTATATTGCTGATACAGAGGAAAAACAATTAGATTTAGCTCGATTTTTAATGAGTCAGGATTTTTTTGCTTTTGACACGGAAACTAACAGTATAGATCCATTAAACGCAGAATTAGTAGGAATGTCATTTGCGGTAAAAGAAAATGAAGCGTGGTATGTGCCTGTACCGGAAAATTCAATTGAAGCATCTAAAGTAACGGAACGCTTCTCTTCGGTTCTACAAAATGAGAAAATACAGAAAATAGGACAGAATATAAAATTTGATATTCTGGTACTTCGTAAGTATAAGGTAAAAGTAAATGGTCCACTATTCGACACAATGATTGCCCACTACTTGCTAAATCCTGAATTACGTCATGGCATGGATTATTTGGCGGAAACTTATCTTAAATATAAGACTGTACACATCGAAGAATTAATAGGACCCAAAGGGAAAAAGCAACTTTCTATGCGAGACGTTCCCCTATCTAAAATTTCTTCATACGCAGCCGAAGATGCTGACATTACATTAAGACTAAAAAATTTCTTTGCTCCCCAATTAAAAAAAGAAGGTATTGAATCTTTATTTTACGATATTGAAATGCCCTTAGTATATGTACTTGCCGATATGGAAGCAACGGGTGTCACAATAGATACTATCGCTTTAAAGCAATCTTCGGAAGAACTTACCGCGGTTATGAAAAGTTTGGAGAAAGAGATATATGAACTTGCGGGCATAAAATTCAACATCAATTCTGCACGCCAGGTAGGAGAAATCCTTTTTAGTCGCCTGAAAATAGAAGAAAAAGCCAAAAAGACAAAAAACGGAAGTTACAGCACAAGCGAAGATATACTGGAAAAAATGCGCAGTAAACATCCTATTATAGGAAAATTACTGGAATATCGTGGACTTAAAAAATTACTCAGTACTTATATTGATGCTTTGCCTGAATTAATCCGTTCTGCTACCGGAAAGATACACACATCCTATAATCAGGCAGTAACAGCTACCGGACGCTTAAGTTCTACTAATCCAAACTTACAAAATATTCCGGTCCGAGATGAATTAGGTAGAGAGATACGAAAAGCATTTACAGCAGATAATGCAAATTGCATATTTTTCTCGGCTGATTATTCTCAAATAGAATTACGCATTATGGCTCATTTAAGCAGTGATCAGCATATGATTGAAGCATTCCGGAGCGGAGCGGATATTCATGCCGCTACAGCAGCTAAAATATACGGAGTGCCTATTAATGAAGTTAGCAGTGATATGCGAAGAAAAGCAAAGACCGCGAATTTTGGTATTATATACGGTATTTCTATCTTCGGTTTATCTGAACGTTTAAATATACCCCGCGCAGAAGCCAAAGAGCTTATAGAAGGTTACTTTCAAACTTATCCACGTATCCGGGAATATATGGATGAAAGTATCGCAAAAGCGAAAGAGAAAGGATATGTAGAAACAATATTCAAACGTAAACGATTTTTACCGGATATCAACTCTCACAATGCTGTTGTTCGTGGTTATGCTGAACGAAATGCCATCAATGCTCCTATTCAAGGAAGTGCTGCTGATATTATTAAACTGGCTATGATACATATATTCAATCGCTTTGAAAAGGAAGGCATAAAAAGCAAAATGATTCTACAAGTACACGATGAACTTAACTTCAATGTCTATAAAGAAGAACTAGAGAAAGTAAAACAAATAGTACTGGAAGAAATGGAAGGTGTTATCAAACTACAAGTTCCTCTCATTGCTGACTGTGGCGAAGGTATTAACTGGTTGGAAGCACATTAATTCAGAATATGTCATGAAATACCACTTAATATGTGTATTTTTTTTATTGTCATATTGTTCATGTGTACAAACAAGCGATATAAAAAGTAATATAATAGTGGTTGATGTAGCCAAAGACTATCCATCTAAAGACATTTATTTACAAGATATAGCAGAAGTGGAATATCTCCCGTTAGCCACTTCAGATTCAATGCTTGTTAATGATGACTTCGGTTCAGTTTCGGAGGAAGGTATTGTCATAAAAGGAGCAAAAGTTGGAGAAATCTTGCTGTTCGACAGGCAAGGACAAAAACTGCAAGGACGCATATGTAAAAGAGGGCAAGGACCGGAAGAATATAATGCCATTATTTACAATATAGTGGACTGGAAGCGGAAAGAAGTATTTATAGCTGATTATACCAGTATGAAAGTGTACGACTTTTCCGGAAAATATCTCCGTACTCTAATCAATACAAATATAATGGAGATGAATGTCTGTGACTTCAATCAGGATTATCTTTTATGCAGTTATAATAAAGAAGGATCAAAAGAACCGTATTATCCTTATTTCATTATCTCCAAAGACAATAGAACAATAGATACCCTCTTAATAGAAATTCCCCGTTTCATTGCCAGTAACCGCAAAATTATATGGGATGACGGACACATCAGCGAAGCCTACGGAGATTTACCTCAAATATTCCACTGCACAGACAGGATATGGCTGACAAACGTTGCATTAGACACAGTATTCGTCATGCATCCGGACCAGACATTAGAACCTGTAATGGTTCCAATCCACTTACCAAGTACAAACGAAGAAGCCCCTCTCCTATTCTTCCACGGTATGAACGACCGCTACGCTTGGATAAGCAGGATACCCCGGCATATAAAAATCAAAATGAGTGACATGGCAGCCAATATCGAAAGAGAGGAAAAGGTTTATATGTACGATCGGAAAGCAGATGAATGGTTCGAACCTATCTATTACAACCATGATATAAACAACCACAACATGAATCCTAAATTCATCAATATCTCGGCTGTTCCTTATGGATATGGCCTGGTACAACTGAATGCAATGGATTTGATAGAAGCCTACAACAAAAACCAAATAGCTGACGAAAAACTGAAAAAGATTGCTTCCAAATTGCAAGAAGAAGATAATCCTGTACTGATGATCCTGAAATTCAAAAACTAATCTACACTGGCCAAATATCCTATCAATGAGCTTTTGCGCTAGTCGGGTTTATTCTATCAAGAATCTTCCACAAGAAATATGAAAATTCACTATCTTTACGGGCTGAAACAAAGATGTATAAATTAAATCAACTATAAATGGCTTTACAATGTGGTATCGTGGGTCTTCCAAATGTAGGAAAATCTACTCTTTTCAATTGCTTATCAAATGCAAAAGCACAATCAGCAAACTTCCCGTTCTGCACAATTGAACCGAATGTTGGAGTAATTACTGTTCCAGATGAACGTTTGAATAAATTGGCAGAAATCGAGCATCCGCAACGTGTAATTCCTACGACTGTGGAAATCGTGGATATAGCGGGATTAGTAAAAGGAGCCAGTAAAGGAGAAGGGCTAGGCAACAAGTTTTTAGCAAACATCCGTGAAACAGATGCTATCTTACACGTATTGCGTTGTTTCGATGATGATAATATTGTTCACGTAGATGGTCGTGTAGATCCGGTTCGAGATAAAGAAATTATTGATTATGAGCTCCAAATTAAGGACCTCGAAACAATAGACAGCCGTATCGCCAAAGTACAGAAACAAGCGCAGACCGGCGGCGATAAGCAAGCGAAAGTAGCTTATGAAGTACTATGCAAATACAAAGAGGCTTTAGAACAAGGAAAAAGTGCACGTACTGTTTCTTTCGACACAAAAGATGAAGAAAAAATAGCTCATGATCTGTTTTTATTAACCAACAAGCCTGTAATGTATATCTGTAATGTAGACGAGGCTAGTACGGTAAATGGTAATAAATATGTAGAAGCTGTACGTGAGGCAGTAAAAGATGAAGATGCCCAGATATTGGTGGTTGCTGCCAAAATAGAAAGCGAGATTGCTGAATTTGACACCTTTGAAGAACGGCAAATGTTTTTACAGGAAATAGGCTTGAACGAATCCGGAGTAAGCCGCTTGATTAAATCGGCCTATAAATTATTGAATCTGCAAACCTTTTTAACTGCCGGTCCAGACGAAGTTCGTGCCTGGACCTTCCATAAAGGTTGGAAAGCTCCTCAATGTGCAGGTGTTATTCATACAGATTTTGAAAAGGGATTTATTCGTGCCGAAGTTATTAAATACGATGATTATATCTCCTACGGCTCAGAAAATGCAGTTAAAGAAGCCGGTAAAATGAGTGTAGAAGGAAAAGAGTACATTGTGCAAGACGGTGATATAATGCATTTCCGTTTCAATGTTTAAACTAATACAGCAGAACTTATATAAAGGACAGGGAGTTTATTTTCTTCTGTCCTTTTTTATTATATTCTGTTTACTATTTTCTATACTCGGAAGGCATCATTCCCGTACATTTTATAAAGGCACGCCGAAACGTACTGATAGAGTGAAAACCGGAACGTTCGGCAATTTCTTGTATACTTGTCATTGGTTCAGCTTCCAGCAAACGTTTACTCTCTTCTATCCTAAAACTATTTACATAATCAGAAAACGAACATCCCAATTCTTTATTGAATAATTGAGACAAATAAGAACGACTAATAGGAAATACACGCTGCAAGTCAGTAAGACGCAAATCTTCTCTCAAATAAGGTTTTTCCCGTTCAAACCACGTATATACATCCTCAACATAACGTTTAGTGAGCATAGAATGTTGTTCGTCATCCTCTTCGTCATTTTCATTACAATAAGACAAATCCCAACCTTTTTCAAAAGAATGATCCAATTCTATAACCTTAAGAAATAATGCTTTATAAAAGAAATAATACCATACTATAAGAAGTATTGCTTTATCAATCACATAAAGTATAGGTTTATCCGTCAACAAAAGTACCAGATAAAAGACATATAAAATTACTAAAATGACCATGATTTTCTTCAACCAGTTCAAATCATAGTCCTCCGGATTAGAAACATTTTCGCTTAAGTATTTTGTAAATTCCTTACTATATTTCAACACCAGATACACAGGTAAAGTCATATATATTAATGTAAATAGCAACAATACCAAACGTAAAAACATATCTAAATCAAAATTGACAAAAACATCCTTCAAAGAATAATAAACATGTATTTCTCCTCCGGCCAAACGATAAATAAAAAATGATAAACCGCTAATTAATAAAGGACTTATAAAGAGCAAAAAACGTTTCAATGTTAAATATCTAGGTCTAAGTACTTCTATTACATAGCAAGCCAAACTAGCAGAGACAAGGCAACCGGTAACAAGAACATCAGGATGGAAAACTTCTTTTGAATCATTTACATATAAATTGACAGAGACACGTACTGCTGCTAAAAAAGCCCACAGCAACATACTCCAACCAAGAATCTGTTTAGCCCGGTTATCACGAGCTTTCAATAATAAAGTAAGACCTCCAAAAAAACAGAACCCCAATATTTGTAAACTTAATAAAAACTGAATTTTGTCCAACATAATAGTAATCCTCTTCTATAATATAAACAAAATGAAACCTTAAATGTTTCATTTGCTTCTTTACCGGATAATATGACGCTAGTAGATTATTTGAACCATGAATTTTTATACGATTTCACCGTCAATTTATATCTATTGCTCCTTCTTTCTTCTAAAACTGCCAGATATTTGCATTCGTAACAAATGAATTACAAAAATAGAATAAAAATGAAAAAGTTACTATTATTCATGATTCTCACAGCAGGTATATATAGTTGTTCAGGCGACAATTGTCTTATATCTATAGATAGCTTTGAGTTCAAAGAAAAACCATTACAGATATATACAAAAGTCTTAACAACAAAATCACCTAACTTAATACAGGAATTCACAAATGGAGCTATTATCGGATTACACGTAACATCAGGCAATGTAGGAGAAGTTTATCGGAAAAATATAGATTACAAAAATGTAAAATCAACAGCCTATCTGGAAAACAGCAAAATTTGTTGGAAACAAGAACCGGATATTTCTCTTAACTCAGAAATAACAACTGTATACGCTTACTATCCATATCAACCACAAACAGATTTTAATGCAACACACATCCCTGTTAAAATATCCCCAGATGCAACACAAACTGATGATTATATGTATGGAACACTAGCAACCGGACAAAAAAGTGTAAACAATATGTCACCAATAGCCCTACTCACAATGAATCACGCTTTATCTCTTATCTCCTTTGAAGTAAAAACAGATATAAAAGCAGACAGCTTTTTGCTAAATGGTATCCAATTAGGAAATAAGGCAGGAGGAAATAAATTATATAGTGAGGGTACGATGGATATAGCTTCCGGAACAATTACCGGTTCTACAGGAATCTGTTCTCCTACAAAATTAACTACAGAATCACCTATTCAGTTAACTACAACACACTGTAGGCCAATACAAATAATGGTAATTCCAACAAACAATATCATTGAAGAAGGAGATATTGAAGCACTTTTCTTTATTAACAATAAAACATATAGATATTTAATTCCAACAAATACGGAATGGCAAAAAGGATATAAATATCAGTATAAATTGACTTTTAACGGAAATTCTTTACTACTGGATAAAATATTGATAGACAATTGGATTCCTAAAGAAGAAAATAATATATCTAAAAATTTTATATAAGTTTTTATGTTTTGGTTCATGGAAATGTAAAGCACGTATAGATGTGCTTTACAGGTGCAAAACCAATGTTAGGCTCATTACCTAACATTGGTGGCCACACCAAATATCAATGATTATTCCGGTCTTAAAAAAAGGCCGTCTACATATATAATCCAGCCCGTACCTAAAATTGGTACGGACTAAAACTTATAAAACCGGTTTCGTCTAAAAAAACCTCAAATATTGAGATTATTATTCCCTCTCAACTTATCGCCAACAACACTCTTCTATTTAATCATAACCCAGACGAAACCGGTTTTTTTCTTTTTCAAGAATATAGTAAAATGTCACTAAAAAGTCATTTTTACATAGATATTACTATTCAACATCTTAAATCAATTAACATTTCGAAACCGAGATTGCCCATTTCAAAACAATGAAAAAAAATTCACATTCAAGTGTTTATTAAGTTGTGGAAAGTCCCACAAAATTAAAACAAAATGAATAAACTTATTTTTTTAATTTTCCTGTTCTGCTTTACTAACTGTTCTGATGAGAATAATCCTTCTTTATCAAGAGATTCACATCAGAAAAAACTCTGTATTATTACAAAAATACTAACAATTAAATCTAGTACGTTTATGGAGCAATTTTCTGCCGGTTCAGCGTTAGGGCTTTACATTACTTCCGAAAAAGCAGACAGATTACCTAATGGTATTTGTAAGTTTAAAAATGTAAAAATTGTTGCACTCAATTCTAAGAAAAATGGTATTATATGGAAACAATCATCTTCTATCTATTTGAAAGATAATGAACCATTAAGGGTTTATGCTTATCATCCTTATCAAGAAAATTTATCTTGTCCGGCAACACATATCCCGATACAGGTATCTCCTATAGCCATATTAACACATGACTATATGTATGGAACACATACAAAAGGACATAAAGCTGTAAATGTTCATTGTCCATATGCTTTACTTTCTATGAAACATGCTTTATCCCTATTATTTTTCCAAATAAGAATGGACAAAAACTATAAATCCGAAATTTTAGATTCTTATCAACTTAGCGCCATCCAAGTAGGGAATAAAGCAGGAGGAAGTATATTATGTAATAAAGGGACACTAGACATCACTTCAGGACAAATAAATTACGGCTCTCATCCATCTACCGCATCAACCCGGTTAAATATGGATACTTCTGTAACTTTAAATTGTGATTCTTACAAAACATTTAAAATAATGGTTATGCCAACTATACATCCTACTGTTAAAGAAGGAGATATAGAAGTCATTTTCATTATTAATGGAAAATCTTACAAATATCGGCTACCAAAGCAAACGCAATGGGATAAAGGTTACCAATACTTATATAGTTTTCGTTTTGACGGAAAAAATATAAAACTGGAGAAATATAACAGAAAAAGTTGGATTTCGGGAAATAACAGGGACTTTTTCCTTCCCTAAAAACAATCCAACATATAATTAACAATCTAATATTAACAGGGACTTTCCACAATTACCCGGATATAAAGTTTTGTATATCCGGGTATGAAACCAGGTTTAATTTTTTCCCGTAATAATCTTTTTAATCTCACTCAATTTATTCAACGCTTCCAAAGGAGTTAGATTATTTACATCCGTATTATTAATCTCATCTCTAACTTGACTTAATATAGGATCATCCAACTGGAAAAAACTTAATTGATATCCCTCTGCAGCAGCTGCTATTTCTTTTACAGGTTTACTACTTATTCCATCTTGGCGATTTTCATTCTCAAGCTGTTTTAATATCTCATTAGACCTTTTTACGATACTCTTAGGCATACCAGCCATCTTGGCCACATGAATACCAAAACTATGTTCACTCCCACCAAGTACCAGTTTCCGTAAAAATATTACCTTATTATTTACCTCCTTAACCGATACATTATAATTTTTAATACGCCGGAAAGACCGTTCCATTTCATTCAATTCATGATAATGCGTAGCAAATAAAGTCTTGGCACGAGCATTCGGGTGTTCGTGAATATATTCTACAATGGCCCACGCAATAGATATACCATCATATGTACTTGTTCCACGTCCTAATTCATCAAATAAAACCAAACTTTTAGAAGATAGATTATTCAAAATATCGGCGGCTTCATTCATTTCTACCATAAACGTAGATTCTCCCAACGAAATATTATCAGAAGCCCCTACCCTTGTAAAAATCTTATCCACAATACCTATTTGAGCACTTTCAGCAGGCACAAAACAACCTATTTGAGCCATTAATGTAATTAATGCTGTTTGCCGAAGTAATGCAGATTTACCAGCCATATTCGGACCTGTAATAATAATAATCTGTTGTTTTTCATCATCCAGATAAACATCATTGGCAATATAAGGTTCACCCAAAGGCAATTGTTTTTCAATTACCGGATGACGGCCTTGTTTTATATCTATCATTTCCCGATCATTTACTACCGGACGAATATATTTATTACTTTCAGCCGCCTTGGCAAAAGAAAGAAGACAATCTATACGACCAATCAAATTTGCATTTACTTGAATAGGAGGAATATAATCAGTTAACGTCAAAACTAATTCATTAAAAAGACGTGTTTCCAAAGAAAGTATTTTTTCTTCTGCACCTAATATCTTTTCTTCATACTCTTTAAGTTCTTCTGTAATATAACGCTCGGCATTTACCAATGTTTGTTTACGTATCCATTCAGCCGGAACTTTATCTTTATGCGCATTACGAACCTCAATATAATACCCAAACACATTGTTAAAAGCGATTTTTAAACTTGGTATTCCCGTCTTTTCTATTTCACGTTGCTGTACTTGCAGCAAATAATCTTTACCGGAATAAGCTATAGAACGCAATTCATCCAACTCTTCATTAACTCCTTTAGCAATAATACCGCCTTTGTTAACCAATGAAGGCGGGTCATTACTTATCTCTTTATCTATTTTTTCACTAATTAAAGCACACGCATTCAGCTGCTCTCCTATCCTACATAAACTAGGTTCTTCACTCGCTATACAAGCCTCTTTAATAGGTTCAATAGCACGTAAAGCCACTTTTAATTGAACAACTTCACGAGGCGATACACGTCCTACTGCCACTTTGGAAATAATACGTTCCAAATCCCCTATTTGTTCTAATTGCATATCCAGCAATTCTTTTATTTCCGGATGACGGAAGAAATAATCAACTACATCCTGGCGCTCCTGAATAGGTTTAACATCTTTCAAAGGGAATAAAATCCAACGGCGAAGCATACGTGACCCCATAGGAGATACCGTTTTATCTATTACATCCAACAAACTGGTTCCTTCATCATTCATAGTTCCTACCAGTTCCAGACTACGTACTGTAAACTTATCCAAACGCACATACCTATCTTCCTCTATGCGCGAAAGAGATGTAATATGTGAAATATGAGTATGCTGTGTTTGATCCAAATAATAAAGAATTGCCCCAGAAGCAATTATCCCAAACTTTAAATGCTGTACTCCGAATCCTTTCAAGTTTTTTGTTTCAAAATGCTTCAATAAACGATCTTGAGCAGCTTCAGAAGTAAATATCCAGTCTTCAAGTTCAAAAACAAAAAAACGGGGACCAAAACATTCTTCAAAACGCTTTTTATTATTTCTTTCAATTAAGACTTCCTTAGGCGAAAAATTATTCAATAATTTATCTATATAATCAGGAGTACCTTCAGCTGTCATGAATTCTCCGGTAGATATATCCAAAAAAGCAATGCCGCAAATATCTTTTCCGAAATGAATCGCTGCAAGAAAATTATTTTCCTTATGATTCAGAATATTATCATTAATAGAAACACCTGGTGTAACTAATTCCGTAACTCCTCTTTTTACCAGTTTCTTAGTCATTTTAGGATCTTCCAACTGGTCACATATAGCTACACGTTTACCGGCACGCACCAATTTTGGCAAATAAGTATCCAGCGCGTGATGAGGAAAACCAGCCATCTCTACATGTTGGGCTACCCCATTCGCACGTTTTGTTTGTACAATCCCAAGTATTTCGGCACCAATAACAGCATCTTCCCCGTACATTTCATAAAAGTCTCCTACACGGAACAACAAAATGGCATCCGGATGTTTTGCTTTTACATCAAAATACTGCTTCATTAAAGGGGTTTCTACAATCTTTGCCACTGCAATCTATTATTTAATATTTACAATTATCTGCTACAAAGGTATTATTTTTTGCTGAAGAAAGAATTCCGAAACCATCTAAATAAAGTTCTCGATGATTTGTTTAAATGATCGGGAACTTTATAAAAAATCATCCCGATGAAACAGGAAATACTAAGTTTTGATTAATCATTTATCCGATAAACTTTACTTTCGTACAAACCATACGAAATAATGAATAACAAATACAAAAAACACCTATAAAAAAGCACTGTTTACAATTACGTATATAAAATAAATAAATTCACTAACTTTGTGACCTGAAATGGAAAAGATAAAAATAAACAACAAATAATTATGGAGTATAATTTCAGAGAAATTGAAAAAAAATGGCATGAATATTGGATTGCCAATGAGGTTTACAAAGTAACAGAAAATAAAGATAAACCTAAATACTATGTGTTAGATATGTTTCCTTACCCATCAGGAGCAGGCTTGCATGTAGGTCATCCGCTCGGTTATATAGCCTCTGATATTTATTCCCGCTATAAACGGTTACAGGGTTTCAACGTATTGCATCCGATGGGATATGATGCTTACGGTCTGCCGGCCGAACAATATGCCATTCAAACCGGACAACATCCCGAAGTTACTACTAAACAAAACATTGCCCGTTATCGTGAGCAAATGGATAAAATAGGTTTCAGTTACGATTGGAGCCGCGAGATCCGTACCTGCGATCCCGAATATTACCACTGGACACAATGGGCATTTATCAAAATGTTCAACAGTTACTATTGCAACGACGAAAAGCAGGCACGCCCTATCAGCGAACTAGTTGCCGCTTTCGAACAGGTCGGAACCGAGGGCCTAAACGTTGCCTGCGGCGAAGAAATGAGTTTCACTGCCGAAGAATGGAAAGCAAAAAGCAATAAAGAAAAACAAGCAATACTTCTGAATTATCGTATCGCTTATCTGGGTGATACTATGGTAAACTGGTGTTCCGAACTGGGAACTGTACTGGCTAACGATGAGGTTGTAAACGGTGTTTCCGAACGTGGTGGTTATCCGGTAGAACAAAAGATGATGCGCCAGTGGTGCCTGCGTGTATCGGCTTACGCACAACGACTGTTGGATGGTTTGGATACAATAGACTGGACAGACTCATTGAAAGAGACACAACGCAACTGGATAGGTCGCAGCGAAGGTGCCGAAGTAAACTTCAAAGTAAAAGACAGCGATCTGGAATTTACCATCTTTACCACCCGTGCAGACACTATGTTCGGTGTTACTTTCATGGTATTGGCTCCCGAAAGTGAATTAGTTGAGCAATTAACTACTCCGCAGCAAAAACAGGAAGTAGATGCCTATCTGGATCGTACTAAAAAACGTACCGAACGCGAACGTATTGCAGACCGTCAGGTAACAGGTGTATTCAGCGGATCATATGCCATCAACCCGTTTACCGGAGATGCAGTACCCGTATGGATCAGCGATTATGTACTGGCTGGATATGGAACAGGAGCCATCATGGCAGTTCCGGCACACGATAGCCGCGACTATGCTTTTGCCAAACATTTCAACCTGCCTATCATTCCGCTGATCGAAGGTTGCGACGTAAGCGAAGAAAGTTTCGATGCCAAAGAAGGCATCGTTTGCAACTCGCCGAGACCGAACGTAACTCCCTACTGCGAACTGTCATTAAACGGATTGACAGTAAAAGAAGCCATTGCCACTACCAAAAAGTATGTAGCTGAACATAAACTGGGACGTGTAAAAATAAATTATCGTCTGCGTGATGCAATTTTTAGCCGTCAACGCTATTGGGGCGAACCGTTCCCGGTTTATTATGATGCCGACGGAATGCCTCAAATGTTACCTTTAGAATCATTGCCATTGCGATTGCCGGAAGTTGATAAGTTCCTCCCTACTGCAACCGGTGAACCTCCATTGGGACATGCTATCAAGTGGGCATGGGATTCTGTAAATAAAAAGGTTGTTGAAACATCTAAAATAGATAATAAAACCATTTTTCCACTGGAACTTTGTACAATGCCGGGGTTTGCAGGTTCTTCCGCTTACTACCTGCGCTATATGGACCCGCACAACGACAAAGGATTAGTAGACAAACAAGTTGACGAATATTGGCGCAATGTAGACCTTTATATAGGAGGAACAGAACATGCTACCGGTCACCTTATCTACAGCCGTTTCTGGAACAAATTTCTTTATGATATGGGAGTTGTCTGCGAAGAAGAACCGTTCAAGAAACTAATTAATCAGGGTATGATTCAGGGACGTTCCAACTTCGTGTATCGTATCAAAGATACCAACACATTTGTATCTTTGAACTTGAAGGATCAATACGAAGTAACTCCTCTACACGTGGATGTAAACATCGTATCCAACGATATACTCGACACGGAAGCTTTCAAGAATTGGCGTCCGGAATACAACAACGCTGAATTTATTCTGGAAGACGGTAAATATATCTGCGGATGGGCTGTTGAAAAAATGTCAAAGTCTATGTTCAACGTAGTGAACCCGGATATGATCGTCGAAAAATACGGAGCAGATACATTGCGTTTGTATGAAATGTTCCTAGGCCCGTTAGAACAATCCAAGCCCTGGGATACAAACGGTATCGACGGTGTTCACCGTTTCCTGAAAAAGCTTTGGACATTATTCTATGGAAATACCGAAAGCTTGCAGATCACGGATGCTGAACCAACAGCTGAGGAATTGAAATCATTACATAAACTGATTAAGAAAGTAACATTCGATATTGAGCATTTCTCTTACAATACTTCTATCAGTGCTTTCATGATCTGTATTAATGAATTAAGCAGCCTGAAATATAATAAGCGTGCTATTCTGGAGCAACTGATTATCTTGCTTGCCCCGTTCGCACCGCATATTGCAGAAGAGTTATGGCATGAATGTGGTCATACCACCACTATCTGCGATGCTCCATGGCCACAGCACAATGAAGAGTACCTGAAAGAAAACTCAGTTACTTATGTCATCTCATTCAACGGAAAAGCCCGTTTTAATCTGGAACTTCCGGCCGATATGCCTCGTGAAGAAGTAGAGAAAGTTGCTCTTAGTCACGAAAGTTCCGCTAAATGGATGGAAGGCAAGACACCTAAAAAGGTGATTGTTGTTCCAGGTAAGATCGTTAATATTGTTATTTAAATGAGAGCAGCCCAATTTTATAAAGTTTATTTTTCGATACAGGATTATCTGGTAATTATATTCGGAACTTTATTGTATGGTTTCGGCTTTAACGCATTTATCCTGTCTAATGAAATTGTGACCGGTGGTGTTAGTGGTATTTGCGCATTAATATTTTTTGCGACTAATGGCGCTATACCAGTATCTGTTTCATACTTTGTTATAAATGTGGTTTTACTATTGGCAGCACTTAAAATATTAGGTTTTAAGTTCCTTATAAAAACCATATTCGGGGTATTTTCTCTTTCCGTTTCTTTATCACTCTTTGAATGGTTGTTGAAAGGAAATCCAATTTTACATGATCAGCCATTTATGGCCATCATGATCGGTGCACTTCTTTGCGGAGCCGGATTGGGATTAGTATTTTCTGCCAATGGAAGTACAGGAGGAACCGATATTATCGGAGCTATTGTAAATAAATATAAGAATATATCTATCGGACGTGCTTTATTATTCTGTGATTTCTTTATTATCAGTTCATCATTTTTTCTATTCCACAACATAGATAAAATTGTATTTGGTTTTGTTGAAATGATAATTAGCAACTACGTTCTCGATATGGTATTAAACGGAAACCGTCAGTCCGTACAATTTTTTATATTCTCCCAGAAATATGATGAGATAGCAGATCGTATTATTCATGATTTAGGGCGTGGATGCACTATTCTTGATGGGGTTGGAGGATATTCCCGAAAACCTGTTAAAGTAGTCGTCTTGCTGGCTAAAAAATCCGAATCTGTTTCTATTTTTCGTTTGGTAAAAAAAATAGACCATCAGGCATTTATTTCGCAAAGCATTGTACGGGGAGTATATGGCGAAGGATTTGATCAGATAAAAGCATAAAATAAATATTCAAACAATTAAAAGCACTTCCATACGTTTATATTCACGGAAGTGCTTTTTTATTATACTCTTACAATGATATGAAATTAGTTTTTGCCACCAATAATGAACA
The DNA here is from genome assembly GCF_900186615.1 of Parabacteroides bouchesdurhonensis. Lineage (GTDB taxonomy): Bacteria > Bacteroidota > Bacteroidia > Bacteroidales > Tannerellaceae > Parabacteroides > Parabacteroides bouchesdurhonensis. The sequence goes on along the minus strand of NZ_LT896588.1, from coordinate 1,310,096 downwards.
TAAACTGGACGAAGTTCGGAAAATGACAGCGGATAAAATAGAAATCATAAGTTTGGCTGATATAAATTGTCATGACGACATACCCGAAACGGCAGATACTTTAGAAGGAAATGCTTTGCAAAAAGCACGCTATATAAAGGAAAAATATGGTTATGATTGTTTTGCCGACGATACCGGGTTGGAAGTAGAAGCTTTAAACAATGCTCCGGGCGTTTACTCAGCCCGTTATGCAGGTCCTGGACACAATTCGGAAGCCAATATGAAAAAGCTTTTATCAGAAATGGAAGGCAAAGAAAATCGTAAAGCACGTTTTCGGACAGTTATAGCCATTATTTTAAATAATAAGGAGTATTTATTCGAAGGTGTTGTAAACGGCTCTATTTTGACAGAAAAGAGGGGGAAAAACGGCTTTGGTTACGATCCTGTATTTGTCCCTGATAATTATACAGAATCTTTTGCAGAAATGGGTGATATAAAAAATAAGATCAGTCATCGTGCAGAAGCAGTAAAAAAATTAAGTACTTTTTTATTAAACGGCATATTTTAGTTATATGAAACGTCTATATATTATATTATTATTCATTTTCGTAATTGCAAATACAGTATTTTCAGATAACTCATCAAGCGATAGATGGAAAACTTATTTGTCATACTATAATACACGCATTGTAGAGAAAGCAGCAGATAAAGTATTTGTTGTTGCGGAAGGTGATTTACCTTATAATATAAAGAAGGATGAAGTAAAACCACAAGGATCTTTATATTCTTATACAAAAGAAGATAACAGTATTAAAGAATACAATAAACTTACCGGTTTAAATGACAGTCAAATTTCATTTATTAAATACAATACTAATACCAAATCTCTCCTTATTATCTATAATAACTGGAACATAGATATTATAGATAATAATATCGTAACCAATCTTCCTTATCTTTACAACAACACTAACATAACTGATAAAGACGTTAATTCTGTATTGTTATATAACGAATACGCTTATATATCCACCAATTTCGGTATTATGGTAGTCAATATGAAAAAGAAAGAAATAACAGATACATATAATCTTTCTGTCATTACTACATCATGTATTATCAATAATAACAAAATATATGCTTCTACTTCAGATGGTATATTGGAAGCATCTTTAAATGATAATTTATTAGATAAAAATAATTGGAAAGAGTATTTCATCAATACTTCTTTATTCAATAATAAAGACATCAATACATTACTGCTTTTTCAAGGTAAAATATGCTTTTTCGTAAAGAATAACGGAATTTATTATGAAGACAATAATACAATAATTCCTATAATTACTAATACCACCATATCAAGCGTTAAATTAATAGCTAATAAATTAGCTTGTATATGTTCTAATCAATTCTACATTTTTTCTGATCTGGATAAATACGACCAAGTAAACAATATAAGTATTAATGATATATCATCTGCTGACAAAACGGATTCTTACTGGATAGCAAACGGTACTTCCGGATTAAAATATATAACAAAAAATACTTCCGGTGCATATAGCGTAAATAGTGATCCTATTATTATAAACAGTCCTAAATACAATAATTCTTACAGAGTATTATGCAACAATTCAAAAGTTTATGTAATACCGGGTGGAAAATCATCAAACAACAATCCTTTAGGTTATCAAGGAGAAATAATGGTTTATGATTATGATAAATGGAGCATAATATCACCTAAAACAGGTATGAGAAACTTTACGAGCATTGCTATTGATCCGAAGAATGATGAAAACATATTTGTTACTGCTTACAATAATGGAGCAGCACTGTTTGCCGGTTCCGATTTTTATAAGTATGATACTTCAAACAGTACAATTGAAAGTGCTATTTCAGTTCCTTCAAGCAAGGCTTACATGAACATAGATGGAGCGACTTTCGATAAATATGGAAATATATGGATGAATAATTCAGAAGCCAATACACCTATTAAAGTAATGGATACTGATGGTAAATGGCATAGTATAGCTTGTCCTCCTCTTTATAACCAATATACACTAAATAGTATATTGATTACTTCGACAGATAAAAAATGGTTTAACATTCCACGAGTAAATCCTAAAATAGTTGTATTGGATAACAACAGAACAATAGATGATTCTGATGACACGTATATGGAATATACCAACTTTATAGATCAAGATGGTAATAATTTCAGCCCTAACAGTTACAACTGCATGGCAGAAGATAAAAATAACCAAGTTTGGATTGGAACCAGTAAAGGCGCTATTTATATTACTAATCCAGACAAAGCCGCTGCTTCTGTTGTTCGTTGTATACGCATAAAACTTACTAATGAAAATGATGAACCTTATTATTTTCTTGACAATATAAAAGTAAATTGTATCACTGTCGACGGAGGGAACCAAAAATGGATTGGAACTGATGGTAATGGTGTTTATGTATTATCGGCCGATAATCAAGAAATAGTTCATTACTTCAATACAAGCAACAGTTTATTAATATCCGATGTAATTTATTCTATTGATATTAATGATGAAACAGGAGAAGTATTTATGGGTACTGATAAAGGACTCGTATCTTATAAAGGTGAAGCTACAAAAGGAAAAGAAAATTATTCCGACGTATATGCTTATCCAAATCCTGTAAGGCCTGATTTTAATGATAAAGTAACAATTACCGGATTAATGGACAATTCAAATATAAAAATAACCGATATAAACGGAAACATACTTTATCAAACCAAATCAATTGGTGGACAGGCAACCTGGAATTGTAAGAACAAATCAGGCAGTCGGGTTTCTACAGGTATTTATTTAGTATTAATATCTACAAACGAAGGTTCTGAAAGCGTTGTTACTAAAATAGCTGTGATTAAATAATAGAATTGAAAAGGATACTATAATCCTAGTTTCTCCGATATTTCCAACATTTTCTTAATTGGCTTTATAGCTTTCTTTTGAATTTCCTCATCTACAAATATTTCAGGTAATTCATATTTCAGACAGTTATAAAGCTTTTCCATTGTGTTTAAACGCATAAAACTACATTCATTGCATGCACAGGTACTATCATTCGGAGGAGCAGGAATAAAGTCCTTGTAAGGACTCTGCTTACGCATTTCATGAATAACGCCACTTTCAGTCGCTACAATGAATTGTTTTCTATCAGACTTAATAGTATGCTTTAATAATGCCGCAGTCGATCCTACGAAGTCTGAGACCTGTATAATAGGTTGTTTACATTCGGGATGAGTTATTACTTCTGCTTCCGGATATTGTTTCTTTAATTCTAATATCTTTTCTAAAGAGAATTGTTCATGAACATGACAAGCACCATCCCATAATAACATATTACGTCCTGTAATACCATTTATATAATTACCTAAATTACGATCTGGACCAAAAATAATCTTTGTATCTTCCGGAAAACTTTCAACAATCTGACGGGCATTGGTAGAAGTTACCACCACATCCGTTACTGCTTTAACAGCAGCTGTAGTATTTACATAAGAAATAACCGTATAACCCGGATGCTGTTTCACAAATTCTGCAAATTCAGGAGCCGGACAACTATCAGCCAAAGAACAACCGGCATTCAAATCAGGAACCAATACTTTTTTATCAGGACAAAGAATCTTTGCTGTTTCTCCCATAAAATGAACACCACATAATACAATTATGTCTGCTTTAGTTTTTGCTGCCCACTGAGCCAATGCAAGACTGTCACCTACAAAATCGGCAATATCCTGTATATCTCCGGTTTGATAATAATGAGCTAATATGATTGCGTTTTTTTCTTTACGTAATCTGTTAATCTCTTCTTTCAGATCTATATTTTTCGGTACAGGAACATCCATATATCCTATTGATTGATTTGTTGACATAGCTTTATTTTATTCGTTTTAGTTCTATCAGAAGCTATAAATAAGGCAATTATAATAGCTTATTTACAAGATATAAACTAAGTTATTAATATTCTATTTACTGATAATCTTTATATTATATAGTTATCAACAATAAGTTGATAATATGCAAAGTTATAACTTTCTTCATTATCAAATATGAAAAACGAATAAAACCATATATAAAAAGTACTTTTAACTCCTTTCGGAAGAAAATTCAGTTTCTCTCGAAAGGAAATAAAATTTCTTCCGAGAGTATTATAAAATAGGTATCTCTAAATAGTGTGTGATCAAGTTATCCACATTAATATATTATATTCTTATTATATTTATTCTTAATTAAAAAATATGATGAATATGATGTCCTGTTGAAATGGTTAAAAGATTTTCTTTATATATCTTGTATATTGAGTTATTAAGGTATATAAATTACTTATTAAAAAGATACCAACAGTATATGGTAGCTCTTATCATTTGTTTTTCTTTAAGTTACGTATTTTTATATATTATCGTTTATAATAAGTGATGTGAATAAATTTATGGAAATTATGTATGTTTATATGTGTATAGTTGATGTTGAAAGTATATAATAAATAAAGGATTATTTCTATTGCAAATATAAAATAGAGGGATGTATAATGAAGTATTTGAATAAAACAAGAATTATTTTTCATTTTATATTCACTGTTTATTAATATGTTTTCAACGGAATATTTACTTTTATTTCGTATGGAAATATCTACCTTTGCAAGGTAATAATAGATTTGGATATATGCGTAAATTGAAAGTAACAGAATTGAATCGCCTTACTCCGGAAGCGTTTAAAGAAAGTAGAAAAATACCCTTAGTAATAGTTTTAGATCATATAAGAAGCCTAAATAATGTGGGTTCTGTATTTCGTACTTCGGATGCTTTCAAAGTAGAAGCTGTTTATTTATGTGGAATAACCGCATGTCCTCCACATGTAGAAATACATAAAACGGCTTTAGGTGCCGAAGATACTGTTACCTGGAAGTATTTTGATGATACTTTGGCAGCTGTTGATAAACTTCGGCAACAAGGTTATACTGTTTGCGCAATAGAACAGGTAGAAGGAAGTATTATGTTGGATAAGCTTCTGTTGGACAAGAATAAAAAGTATGCTGTTATTATGGGAAATGAAGTAAAAGGAGTTCAACAGGCAGTTGTTGATAAATGTGATATGTGCATCGAGATACCTCAATACGGAACAAAGCATTCTTTAAATGTATCTGTAACTACCGGTATAGTTATTTGGGATTTCTTTAAACAGTTGTCAGATTAAACCGTTTTCAACCATTATAACTACTCGTTCGGTCATTGCATCTTTTCCTTTTGGATCGTATTCTGTTTTAAGGCTGGCTCCAAACATACCGGCAAACAAGTTCCAGAAGCCTGCTCTAAAACTACCCAAATAAGCCTTCAACAGATTATAACTGGATTGGTTACATTCTCTGTCAATTAGTTTAATAAGTAATTTACCTTGCGAAAAAGAAAGTTTTTTCAACTCCGGTTTATATTCTTTGAACAATTCTTTTTCCATTCGTTTAAGATGTTCATGACGAGCTTTTTCCGTAGGCAATGTTTCCATATATTCATACGTTTCTATAAGTGTTTCATATACCATTTTAGCATAAGGCAATGTGCGTTTTACATCGCGTACTAATTTATTATATTTTGCTTCTTCACGTTTATTTTTAAATTTTTCCTTGGGAAAAACGTATACTTCTCTTAAATGAACAATAGGCACTGTGTCTTTTCCATCGAAATAAGCTCTTTGTAGTCCTTCCGGAAGGATGTTCATTTTGAATGTCTGTGCACTTCCCTTAAAGAAGCAAACAGTAATAAATAATAGAAAAATATACAATCTAACTCTTGCCATACGTTGCAAAAATAGGTGATTTAATGATTTGATGTACAGGTTTTACACTATTTGACTAATTCGTTTATTAATAAATTGCCAGGTATGTATAAAGTATTACTTTTGCATTTGTATTAAAACGAAAACCTTTTCTATGAGACGAATTGTATTTGGCTTGCTGCTATTGGCAAGTTTTCAATCTTATTTATATGCTGTTGATAACTTACGTTTGGCAGATATACGCAGTATTTCCATGGGTGGAAATGAAGTTACTCAATCTGCTTTTTTCAACCCTTCATTAATAGCTTTATCCGAGTCAAAATCCATACAAATCAATTATTTCAATAAATACTTATTAAAGGAATTAAGTACTGTAAATGTCAGTTTTCGGTATCCTGATAATTTATTATCGGCAGGTGTTGATATCTTTTCTTTTGGATACGATGCTTACAGGGAAAGTATGTTTCGTTTATCTTTAAGTAAACAACTGTCTGAAAAGTGGTCGTTAGGAGTGTCTGTACAATATACTATGTTGCAAACGGAGTTAACAGAAAGAACAGTTTCGGGATTATCAACAGACTTGGGAATTACAATTCATCCGGTTGATAATTTGTTAGTAGGTATGTTGATAATGAATTTACCGTCTGTACCAATTAAAAATAAAGGAGTTGAAATAAAAGATTTTATGCCTTATTTGTTACAATTAGGTTTTCAATGGGAAATTATTAATGATATGTTGATAATTGGTAGTTTAGGTACAAGTAAGGAACATATATTACTGGGAAATGTAGGTTTTGAATATACAGTTTTCAATGTATTTCATATTCGGGGAGGAATAAGGGGAAAGCCGTTTATACCTTCTTTTGGATTTGGATATGATTTATCCGGTTTTACTATTAATACTGCGGCTACATATCATTCGGTACTGGGAATAAGTACAGGCATTGGCCTATCATTTTCTTTTTAAATATGCTTTACTATGGAAAGATTTAATCTATCGTTTATAACCATGTTAATATACTTGTTGATTAATGGTTATAATGCTAAAAGTCAAACTTCTTTTTCTGTTGATAAATGGATGGAATATGTAGAGGAAATGGTTCAAAATACAGAAGATACTGAAAAGTTGGAAACAGTATATTCGGAACTGTCTTATCTTACCGAACATCCTTTTGAATTAAATTCAGTTACTGAAAAACAATTACAGAAATTACCCTTTTTGTCTGATATTCAGATAAAAAATATAATAAATTATAGAAATAGATATGGGAAAATGGTCACTGTTTACGAACTGAAAAATATTGAAAACTTGGATTTACAAACTATTGAATTACTCCTTCCATTTGTATATGTTGGTGATATATCTGTTGATAAACGTCCTTTTACAGTGAAAAACCTGTTGAAATATGGTTCTAATGAATTACAAATCAGATATGATAAATGTTTTCAACAAAAGAAAGGATATGGTTCATATCCTGATAGTATATTACAACAATATCCGAATAGGAAATATTTAGGAGAATCCTTTTATACATCTTTACGTTATTCATACTCATTTGATGATAGATTTCAATTTGGTGTGGTTGCAGAAAAGGATGCAGGAGAACCTTTCTGGAATCAATATCATAAAGGGTATGATTATTATTCATTCCATTTTTTTCTGAAAGATATAAAGATGTTGAAAACTTTGTCGATAGGCGATTATAAAGTTTCTTTCGGACAAGGTTTGGTAGTAAGCAATGACTTTTCTCTTAGTCGTACTTCCATTGTTACTCAAGCTGAAAGGAGAAATAATGGTTTTAGAAGACATTTTTCAACAAATGAAAATGACTTCTTCCGTGGAGCGGCAGCAACGGTTAATATAAAGTCTGTAGATATAAGTTTCTTTTATTCTTTGCGTAAGTTGGATGCAAATGTACAGGATAATGTTTTCACATCTATAAAAACAGATGGTTATCATCGTTTGAAAAGAGATTGGGAAAAGAGGTATAATGTTAAAATGCAGACGATAGGAGGAAATATCCGGTATGCAACACCCAATATATGTGTAGGTATAACAGCCCTCTCCTACTCTTTTGGAAATGATCAAATGATGCCGGAATGGAAACCATATAATCATTTCTATTTTCGTGGAAATAATAATGTAAACGCGAGTATTGATTACCTGTTTAAAAATAACAAGATTAAATTCTATGGAGAAACAGCTGTTTCTAAGAATAAAGCACTGGCAACTTTAAATGCAATACAATTAACTCCGGCTTCTTATATGTCATTATTGCTCTTATATCGCTATTACGACAAACAATATCAGGCTTATTTTGGAAATGCTTTTTCGCAAAACTCATCTATACAAAATGAACAAGGGTTATATATGGGAATTCAATTTACTCCTATTCCTTATTGGAAACTGTCAGCCTATGCAGATTTCTTTCGTTTCCCATGGTTAAAATACGGTGTTTCTTCGCCTTCCTCCGGTCAAGAGTACATGCTACAGGCGGACTATACGGCAGGAAAGAACTTTTCGGCTTATATACGTTATAAATACATGCAGAAAGAAAAGGACTTGTCAGTTCCGGATGATAATAATATAGCTGTTTCGCCTTATAGCCGGCAGCGGATACGAATACAGACGAGCTATCATTTTTCGGCTTCTTTTATTTTCAAAACTTCTGTTGATGGTATTTTGTATAAAGAAACTGGAAAATCCGGTAAAGGCATTATGTTCTCTCATAATGCAGGATGGATTCCTCCAGCTTTGCCTGTTCAAGCCAATTTGTATGCTGCCTGTTTTTTCACTGACGACTATTCCAGCCGGATAAGTTCTTATGAGAAAAACATTCTTTATGTATTTAATATGTCGTCTTTTTATGGAAAGGGAATACGTTTATCCGTCGTATTTCGTTGGGATATATTGAATAAATTATCTCTTTTTGCTAAATGTGCATACACACATTATATGGACAGGGATGTTATCGGTACGGATATGGAGGAAATAGAAGGCTCAAATAAAACAGATATTTATGCTTTACTTAGATGGAAATTTTAAAACGCTTTTGTAGTTTTGTATGTTATTATAATCTGATGATAAATGTCTGTTAATAAAGTTATGTCAACAATTCTTTTTGATAAAATAGTTTTCGGCCCGGTTCATAGCCGCCGATTAGGTGTTTCTTTAGGAATGAATTTATTGCCGACCGATGGTAAACTTTGTTCATTTAATTGTATTTACTGTGAATGCGGATTGAATGAAGAACGTCGTACACATAGTAAATTACCGTCTCGTATAGAGGTAAAAGAGGCTTTGGAAAAGAAATTAGAAAGCATGCAAGCTGAGGGAGTTGCTCCTGATGTAATTACTTTTGCGGGAAATGGCGAGCCAACTATGCATCCGGAGTTTGCCGGAATTATTGATGATACAATAGCAACCCGTAACAAATTCTTCCCAAAAGCTAAAATAGCTGTTCTTTCCAATTCCACTATGCTTCATAAGGAAGAAGTATTCCACGCATTGAATAAGATTGAAGATAATATATTGAAGTTAGACTCTGTTTTAGATAGCCGGATACAACAATTGAATGTACCTAATTCGCCTTCTTTTACCTTTGATAAGTTGTTACAACAATTGTGTCGTTTTAAAGGTAATCTTATTATTCAAACGATGTTTTTAAGAGGTGAAATAAACGGAGTAAATATAGATAATACCACAGAAGCTGAAATAAACGGTTGGATTGAAGCCTTAAAACAAATTCGTCCTAAACAGGTAATGATATATACCATAGACAGAGAAACGCCTGTAAAAGCCTTGAAAAAGGTTTCTAAGGATGATTTGGAAATAATAGCCGATAAAGCTCGTAAAGCAGGCTTTGATGTAACGGTTTCTGCGTAAATAAAAGGCTATCTGTGATGGATAGCCTTCTTCTGTATTATTTCTGTTTACCAAGACGCCAGATTACTATGCCTTTTTGGGATAAAACCAATGAATCAGCGTCTATTTTATTTATTTGTAAAGTATCGATGCCATCAAAGCTTTGTCTGTTTCCTATGCTTTTATAATTAAGGAATAATGTGCGGTCTTCTAAATTCCATCCGTCAATGCTTAAAGTGGCCATATTTACGGATTGTGCCGTTCCATCTTGGTTTAACGTAAAACCTTGCACTTCTTTCGGAGCAATTGGATTAGGTTCTATCCACGTTCCTTGTATATAATAATAAGGAGAATGTCTCAGTATTGACAATTCGGTAGCGGTCAATATTTTTATACCCTCCATATCTTTATTTACACAAGTTACTTTTACGGAATCATAAAGCAATACACCCGGAACTTTTTCAGGATTTGCATTCATTGTGCTGATATTTACCGTATTTCCGTCGGAAGTTGCCAATGTAATATTATTCATACTGGCATCAATAACAGTTCCGTTTATAACTTTTAATTCTGTAACATGTTTGCATGCTGTTATACCTGAAATAACTGCAACTAAGCTGATAGTTATAAGAATATTCTTTTTCATCATCATTGTTTAATTTATTATTTACGTTTTATACCTTGTATAACCTTTACATCATTGTTTGTATGGAACTTAAAGAAGTATGTACCGGGAACAAACGAATCCGTGTAAATTACTTCTTCCGGAGACTTGATACGTTTTACAACTTTACCGTCGGCAGAAATAATTTCCAATAATTCTACTTTTTGTGCATTGTTTATTCTTATTTGTTCATTAAACACAATCGGATTTATAGTAACATCATCATTATTTATAGCATTTATGCTTACGGTTACTTCATTTTCTGCACTTGCCAAGGTGCTTTCTTCGTTATTATAAACAGCAGATACTGCATATGTATAGTTGCCGCCTTTAACATTTTTGTCTGTATACAAAGTTTCCTGTACGGGTGTTGTATTTAACTTTATATTATTACGATATATGTTATATCCTGTTATTTCAGGGAAAGCCGCAACCTGACTGCTGCGTGTTGATAATTCTCCTTCTTCGGAAGTAACAACGCCATTTACTATAAAGTTGTAATCAAAAACGGTACTGCTTCCTTCCGGATTATATAAATAAGACCAGCTTTTCCCATCTTTTGATATAAGATTGCCTTTTCCGTTTATGGCAGGTCCTGGATCACAGACGGCAGGATACTCGGTCTCTTTATAATTGCTGGCGTAGATAGCAATATTCAAATTCTTGTTGGCATTAATTACATACGGAGTTTTTAAAGTAATAGTGTTTATTTCACCATAAACCGGATTACTTATTTGTTGTTCATATTTGTTTTCCATCTCTCCCTGAAAAATAAGAATGGAATAATTGCCGGCTTTTGGCAAAAACTTAACAGCAGTAAGTAACTTTTTATGGAAAGGTTTCAGTTCGGCGGCATCCCAGGATTGACCGAAATAAAATGGAGTGCCTGCAAAACCCATAGAGATGTAATAGGAATTACTTCCCCAATAAATGGTTTGTTGATAGACCGGTGCTTTCCAACTTACCAATACGTTATTGGAGGAAGTTTCTTTTGCTGTTACATTTGTAGGAGCTTTATAAATTGTAATCAGAATAGTTGCACTAACAGTAGACGACTCTTCTTCGTCTTCATATATGGCCGATACACTATATGTTTGTGATCCTTGTTCTATAGATTCATCGGTATATGTAGTTTTAGTGGCATAATCTATCAATGTGTTGTTACGGTAAATCGCATATTTTGTAATAACATCTGTTGTTTCCGGTGCAACCCATTTTAGTGTTACTGCATTATTGCTATATGAAAGCGTTAAATTGGAAGGAGCCGCTTTTCTCTCGGTTGCATAACGTCCGGGTAATTGAGTGACTCCTTTTTTTACAGGATCTAACCAAATATCCATACGGGTAGTGTCCGAATCTGCAAATTTATCCCAATGATAAAATAATTTTCCATATATATTCGAACCGTTCGGTTTCTTGTCGCAATCGGAGTCACCCCCTGTCAACGTCCCTACTATCAGTTTCTTTTGATTGAATAAAGGAGAACCGGATGAACCCCCTGCAGTTACCCCGTGCCCATTGGCTGTTTCATTGAAAATAACCTCCCAATGGGCATTCTTATATCCTTCGTTAAACATATCTAGCCATGTGGTAGTTATTGCCGGAGATTTAAATGTAGATATTTTCTGATAATCTCCTTCGGGATGATGAATACCGACGCCCGATTGTGCCTGCGTATCACTTCTGTCCCATCCATTGTAGTATACATTATAACTGGCAGGAATAGATTGATTTAATTTCAGCAATAATCCGTCCGAACCTCCATTAAGCGGAGTAGACGCTACTTTTGTACAACCGGACATTGTGTTTGGTTTATAGGCTGTAGAGGTGTTGGAACATTGCGTACGTTCATAACCAAAGTAAAACATCCATTGGTTGTACTCATCTTTACTTGTCGATTCATCGAAGCTTGACTGAGTGCAATGAAATGCTGATAAGATATAAGGAGTCAAGTCTTCTTTGGTATTATTTATCAAAGAGCCGGAACATAAATAACTGTAATTCCCTATTTTCTCTATTATCTTGCAAACGCCTTTTTTTTCATTTTGCCAGGCATCACCTTCCTCACAATTTATATTTACCATGCAACTTGTTGTGCTTTTTAAAAGTGAGGTGTTTTGTGATATATACAGATGATTGTATCCATATCCGATACTTTCTATTTTGATACGAGGCTGTTCGTCATTATTTGTTGCCGGTACGTACTCAAGTACGATATCATCTCCGGCAACAAACTCGGTGGCAAATTTCTCCGTAGGAGGATTTGTTATCGATGTATAAGCGCCCAGTACCTGTGTTTTATCTGTATTGTAAATAAACAGTTTTCCCCCCTCGGGAATATAAAAATCTTTGTAATAAAGCATTATAGCAATAGCACCTCCTGCCTGGATACGGAGTTGCCAGATTTTTTCATTATTCGTTAATGTAGTCCAACTGCCGTCTTTATCAATACTTAAATCCGTGTCAATTAATTTAGCTACACGTAAAGGAGCGCCTTGGCTTACCTGCCAGGCATCTACGGATTTTAAATCTTCAACGCTAAAATCAACAGGTATTTCAACAGGAGCTAAAGCACTTTTCAATGTATTCCGATCGTTGAAACTGGGAGGCAATCCTCCTTCACTGATCTGTGCATTCAAATGTATTGTGCTCAAAAACAGGGCACATATAATGCTCATTGGGAGGGTGAAAAAAAGAAAATGCTTTTTATTCATCTTGTTATAACTGTATCAAATCAAACCTAACCAGGTTGACTTATTGTAATAGGGTTTATGAACAGAAATCAAAGATACATGAATTTTTTTCTAAATAAGTCCGTAATAAACAAAAAACATACCGGAATTAAGTTTTAAACACAGCACTATCTAGTAAAAAGTTCCTGAATATTTATTCTTTTGACCTGGCTAGAAATCAATTTTGACCAGGCTCAAAAGAATAAAATGACGGGATCTTTTATATAAAAGGTAGGAAGGATGGGGTTAATATTTAGTAAGTCCTTTTATTATTTTTATCATGTAATGATGAAAAGACAATAAGATTTATGTATAGCCGTTTAATAAAAAACATATATTAAACAAATAATGATGATAAAAACGTTATTAATCTTACTGGCTATTTTATCTATCCAGTTAGTAAAGGCTGTGGAATTAGAACCTCGAATAGGATTGTCCTGTTCGCATAAATGGGGATTACAGACCGGTGCATTGTTGGGATTTAAGGTTACGGATAAATTTTTTATTCAACCGGGTGTATTATTGTATAGCGGGGACTATTGGAAAAGGAATACCTCTAAATGGGATATGGGATTTAACATCCCTGTGTATGCATCCTTTCGTCTTCCGGTTAGTGAAGTCACAAAAATAAGGCTGAATGCTGGTCCTTATTTGGGTATTGCTTCATTAGGAAGATTGGGCGTTTCAGCCGAAGCAGGAATAGATATAAAGAAAGTGTTTGTAGGAATAGCTGTTTTTCAGAATTGCATAACTGATAAAAATACACAGTTGGGAGCATCAATCGGATATAGATTTTCTTTGTAGTATATATATAGTTATTATTTAGAAAGTATTCTGTTGCAAGCAGAATAGTATGAATAAATGGCAGAATACCTAAAAAGAGTGATTGTATAAAAGGTATATACTGTAAAACAAGGGGAAACGATTACCTAAAAAAGGTGATTGTTTCCCCTTTTCTTTTTGTAGACCTTTGCCTTCTCAATACAATAATGATTTATAGGTAATAAGGTGAAAAGATATTTGACAAGAATTGGTTTGACATTCCTTTTTATAGTAGGGGCTTTGTCTTTATGGGCGCAACATACAACGATGTTATCCGGCAGAGTAGTATCGAAGGAAAAGGAGAGTATGGATTTTGTAACTGTATATTTAAAGGGTACTACTTATGGAAGTACTACAAACGAACAGGGTCTTTATCATCTTCATGCTCCGGCAGGTAAATATACGCTGGTCGTTTCGGCTATCGGTTATGAAACGGTAGAGAAACCGGTAACATTAATTCAGGGTCAAAGGACAAAAGTGAATGTGGTGATTGAATCTAAAGCTACGGAACTGGATGAGGTGGTAGTAGTTTCCAACGGAATTAGCCGGTTAAAACGTTCTGCTTTCAATGCTGTTGCCCTCGATACGAAAGCTTTACAAAACTCTACGCAAAACCTGAGCGAAGCATTAGCGCAAGCTCCGGGTATGAAGATACGTGAATCGGGCGGGGTAGGTTCGGATATGCAGTTGATGATGGATGGTTTTACCGGAAAGCATATTAAAATATTTATTGATGGTGTACCGCAGGAAGGTGTAGGCAGTTCGTTTGGTCTGAATAATATTCCGGTCAATTATGCTGAACGTATCGAGGTATATAAAGGAGTTGTTCCTGTTGGTTTCGGGACGGATGCTATCGGCGGAGTTATTAATATTATTACCAAAAAGAATCAGAAAAGATGGTTTCTGGATGCTTCTTATTCTTTTGGATCGTTCAATACTCACAAATCTTATGTCAATTTCGGACAAACATTCCGGAGCGGCTTTACTTATGAAGTAAATGCGTTCCAAAACTATTCGGATAATGATTATTATGTGGATACTCCTGTAAAAGACTTTGCGACGGGAGCAATTAATAAGAAAAAGATAGAGCATGTAAAACGTTTTCATGATAAATATCATAATGAAGCTGTTGTTGGAAAAATAGGCTTTGTAGATAAGAAATGGGCGGATCGTTTGATGTTTGGTTTTACGTGGTCGAATATGTATAAGGATATACAAACCGGAGTACGGCAGGAAGTTGTATTTGGTGGAAAATACCGCAAAGGTTATTCTCTTATGCCATCGTTGGATTACCGTAAAAGAGATTTGTTTACAAAGGGATTGGATGTAGCGTTGACTGCTAATTATAATAAGAATATAATGAATAATGTTGATACATCTTCTTATGAGTTCAACTGGCGCGGTGAAATGCGTCCTCTTAAAATGCCCGGAGAGCAGTCGTATCAGAATACCCGTTCGGATAATAATAACTGGAATGGAACGTTGACGGCTAATTATCGTATCGGTAAAGCGCATATGTTCACTTTTAACCATGTGATAAATGCCTTTCACCGTTCTAACAAGTCACTCCTGAATGAAGATTCCGAAGCAAATGCTATACCTAAAGAAACCCGTAAAAATATCAGTGGCCTTTCTTATCGCCTGATGCCGATGGAGCATTGGAATGTATCGGTGTTCGGTAAATATTATAATCAATTTATAGCAGGGCCTGTTGCTTCAAGTACCGCTCAGGATACATATATACGTACTACTAATTCCGTCAGTGCTATGGGATATGGTGCGGCAGGAACTTATTTTATCATGAAAAGCCTGCAGGCAAAATTGTCTTATGAAAAGGCTTATCGTTTGCCAACTAACGAAGAAATGTTTGGTGATGAGGACCTTGAAACCGGAGATATAGCTTTGAAGCCTGAGAATAGTGATAATATAAATGTCAATTTGAGCTATAACGAGATGTTCGGTAAGCACTCCGTATATGTGGAAGGCGGTATAATCTATCGTAATACAAAAGATTATATTCAGCGTAATATCTCTGATCTGAGTGGTGGTAAATATGGGGCGACTTATGTGAACCACGGCAAAGTGTTGACTAAAGGGTATAATATCTCGGCTCGTTATGGTTTTGCCAACTGGATAAGCATAGGAGGGAGTTTCACGCAAATGAATGTACGTGACAATGTAAAGACCGTTAGCAGTGGAACAAATCAGGAAAGCCTGACGTATGGCGCGCGTATGCCGAACCTGCCTTATCAATTTGCTAATTCGGACATCACTTTCTATTGGCGAAATCTGGGAAAGAAGAGTAATATGCTGACTGTTACTTATGATAACTTGTATATGCATAGTTTCCCGCTTTATTCGGAAGTAATCGGCAGTGAATCTGAATTTGTAGTGCCTACGCAATTCTCACATAACCTGACTTTCTCGTACGGTATGCAGAACGGACGTTATAACATATCCTTTGAATGCAGGAATTTGACAAATGAAAAGTTGTATGACAATTTTAGTTTGCAGAAAGCCGGTAGAGCTTTCTATGGTAAAGTGAGAGTTTATTTCGGAGGCAAATGATTTCTCCTCAAATATAAATAAAAACAATTATTATTTTAAATCGATTTTAATATGAAAAAGAACTGTTTAAACTGGAGCTTAGCTGCTATCCTGTGTATGGGTTTGACAACTTCCTGCGATGATGATGTTCCTAATGGCGGAGGTGGTGATAATGGTGGAGACGATAGTGCCTTATCTAGCTATGTTATCGCAGCTTCAGTTGGTGATGCCAATTCTTTACTAACTGCCGATAAGCTGAATGAAGGTACTGTATCTGCGAAAAATAACGGTACAGTAACGGAAAGCGGAACTCAATGGATTTTCTATGGAGATAAGTATTTGTATCGTTTGGTGTATAACCAGGGGAATGCAGGCATAACTTCTTCGTATGTTCTGAATGCAAAAGGGAAAGTGGAAGAACGTGATAATACGTATGAAATTAAACGATTCACGTCTTATGGTATCTACAATAACTATATTATTACTTCTTCTACCGGTGATCTGGGCGAACAGTATTCCGATGAAAACGGCTATTTGCCTAAAGGATTTCTTCTGTCTTATCTGGATGTGGTTAATGAAAGTTTTACTACAAACAGTGATGTGATTATGTCGGAGAACTATCTGGGTAATGGCGAATTTGTTACACTAGCCGGTATTTTGCAGGTCAATAATAAAATTTATTCTGCCGCTATTCCAATGGGATTAAGCAAATATGGGGTGAAGGCAGAAGGTGGTCGCTATGTAAAATATCCGGAATTGGTAAAACAAGAGTCTGGTGGCAGTGGTAGTGGTGCTTACGAAAAAGGTGAGTTGCAATGGACGCAATATCCTGACGAAGCTTGGATTGCTATCTATGGCAACGAGAAATTTACAAATCCGAAGTTAATTAAAACAGATAAAATCAGTTATGCCTGTGGACGTAATCGTTCTCAATACTACCAGACAATTTGGGCGGCAGATAACGGGGATGTATATGTTTTCTCACCAAGTTATGCAAAGACGATGACTGCCGATGTTCAGAAAACGAGTTTACCTGCTGGTGTTGTACGTATTAAAGCCGGTACTGAAGATTTTGATTCAGATTATTATTGCAATTTGGAAGAACAGACAAATGGTAAGGCTTTTGTGCGTTGCTGGCATATTACGGAAGATTATTTCATGCTGTTGATGTATGACAGGCCATTGACCGAAACAGGTTTTACCGCTAATCAATTAGCTATCTACAAAGGTGAAGATAAGAAACTTACTTATATAACGGGAATGCCTTCTACAGATATTATTTCCGGTTTCGGAAATACTCCGTATACAGAAGATGGTATTGCTTATATACCTGTAACAACTACCGATGGAAGTCAACCTGCTATCTATCGTATTGATCCGAAAACAGCGATGGCAACTAAAGGTATCACTGTTGAATCCGACCAGATTACAGGAGTAGGAAAGCTAAAAAGCATATGAAAAAGATTTTTCGCAAGATACATCTTTGGTTGTCCGTTCCTTTTGGATTGATCATTTCCATAATTTGCTTTTCCGGAGCTGCTTTGGTATTTGAAGATGAAGTAATGGAGTTATGCCGGCATGACTTGTATTATGTGAAGAAGGTAGAAGCAACGCCTTTGCCTATTGGCCAACTGGTAGAAAAAGTGACTGTTATTCTTCCGGATAGTGTATCGGTTACAGGAGTCAGTGTTTCTTCCGATCCGGATAGGGCCTATCAGGTTAGTTTATCTAAACCTCGTCGTGCTTCTATCTATGTAGATCAATATACGGGCGAGATAAAAGGAAAAAATGAACGTGCGGCTTTTTTTATGTTTATGTTTCGCACACATCGTTGGCTATTGGATAGTATGAAGCCGGATGGAGGTGTTTTCTGGGGAAAGATGATAGTGGGTGTCAGTACTTTATTATTTGTATTTATCCTTATAACAGGAGCTATAATATGGATTCCGCGTTCGGCTAAAGCACTGAAGAACCGGCTGAAAATTGTAATGAATAAGGGTTGGAGAAGGTTTTGGTACGATTTGCATGTGGCTGGTGGAATATATGCGATTGTTGTTCTACTTGTTTTATCGTTAACAGGACTGACCTGGTCTTTCTCTTGGTACAGATCGGCTTTTTATAAAGTATTCGGTGTGGAGATGCAACAGCAACCTCAACATGGCGGACAACAACAGGAGGCAAAAACCGAACAAAAACGTGGAGAAGGAAAGTTAAATGGAAAAGGAGAACGGGCGGATAAACCTCAGAACATATTTGCAAGTTGGCAAAGTGTGTATGATGTATTAAGCCAACAGAATCCGGATTATAAGCAAATTACTGTTAGCAACGGGTCGGCAAAAGTCTCTTTCGACAGATATGGAAATCAACGTGCTGCCGACAGTTATACATTTAATCCCGGAAACGGAGAAATCACCGACATAAAACTTTATGAAGACGCAGATACTTCTGGTAAAATACGCGGATGGATATATTCTGTACATGTAGGCAACTGGGGTGGCATGTTTACCCGGATAATTACCTTTTTAGTTACCTTATTCGGTGCGACATTACCTTTGACCGGATATTATTTATGGATTAAAAGGTCCTGGAATAAGAGGAAAAATTAAATAAAGGAGGTCTTTAAGAGACCTCCTTTGCTTTTTCAATAGCTTCATTAATATTGCTGCAAATATTTTCCGCTCCGATTTTTTTATTAAAGCCCGACTGTATAAGAACTTTACGTACTTGTTCGTTCACACCGGACAGTATCACATGAATATTTTCGGCCTGTGATAGACGTAACAAACTTTCCAGATTATGTAAGCCGGTTGAATCCATAAACGGGACTTTACGCATACGTATAATACGTACATTGGGTTTATCGCCCATACTTTTCATTATACTATCGAACTTGTTGGCTACTCCAAAGAAATACGGGCCGTCTATTTCATAGACTTCTACTCCTTTAGGTAATATGAGTACTTCTTTGTCGTGAGGTATCTCACTTTCATCCGAAAGATCTATATGGTCGGTGGTAACTGAGATATGTGTCGTTTCCGCTACACGGTGCATGAATAAAAACATGGCGATTAGCAAACCTATCTCTATGGCAATCGTTAAATCGAAAACTACAGTTAACAGAAAAGTAACTAATAATACGGATACGTCACTTTTGGGATTCTTCATCAATGAACGGAATGTACGCCATTCACTCATATTGTATGATACGATAATTAACACACCGGCCAGACAAGCCATCGGAATATGTTTGGTTAGCGGACCTAAGAACAATAATATCAATAATAATACAACAGCATGGATAATACCGGCTACCGGTGTCCGTCCGCCATTGTTAATATTCGTCATGGTACGTGCAATAGCACCGGTTACGGGAATACCTCCGAAAATGGGAACAATGATGTTTGCGGCACCTTGAGCAATCAATTCTGTATTAGAGTTGTGTTTATCTCCTGTAACACCGTCGGCCACCGTAGCGGACAGTAAAGATTCGATAGCTCCTAATATGGCGATAGTAAATGCAGAGGGGAGCAGCAAGTTGATAGTTTCCATGTTAAAAGTAATAGGCGCAGGTTGAGGCAGTGATGCATTGATTGTAAACCGGTCTCCAATCGTTTCTATACCGCTAATGCCTAAATGATTACGCATTACATAAACAATGATGGTCATTATGATAATAGCAATTAATGAACCGGGTATTTTTTTTGAAAACCGGGGAGTAAAAGCTATGATAATGATACTAATTATACCAATCAGTAACGACCAAAGGTTTATTGTATTAAACGCGTCAAAATAAGCGATCCATTTGGAAATGAAATCAGCAGGTACTTTCTCTATCGTCAGACCGAATAAATCTTTCATCTGTGTGGTGAAAATAGTTAAAGCAATTCCACTGGTAAATCCGACAACAATGGGATAAGGAATGAACTTTATAACAGTGCCTAGCCTGAGTGCCCCCATCACTATCAATAAGATACCGGCAATAACCGTTGCAATGGCAAGCCCTTCTATTCCGAAGTTTTGAATAATACCATATACAATAACAATAAATGCTCCAGTAGGACCACCTATCTGTACGTTGCTGCCTCCTAGTAAAGAAACAATGAATCCTCCGATTATTGCTGTAATCAATCCTTTTTCCGGACTGACACCGGATGCTATACCAAAAGCAATTGCGAGAGGAAGAGCTACGATACCGACAATGATACCCGCCATCAGATCTGACGTAAACTTTTCTTTTGAATAATTTCTCAGCGCAGTTAAAAGTTTAGGCTGAAAATCGAGTTTGCTGTTCATTTTACCTTTTATCCTACTAGACTAAATAATTTTGCAAAGATAAGTATAAATTTTATTTATATTCTGATAGAAAATATTTAACAATTGAAATTGTGTTGTTGGAAAACTATATGTATTTTTGACTTGTTAATAAATAGGGTCGTTATTTGTTTACAATTCACTACATATATTAGTATTATGGAAAAGAGTATTAAAGGTACACGTACAGAACAGAATTTATTAAAGTCATTTGCCGGAGAATCACAGGCAAGAAGTCGTTACACATTTTTTGCAAGCGTAGCTAAAAAAGAAGGCTATGAACAAATTGCAGGTGTATTTATGGAAACAGCTGAACAGGAAAAAGAACATGCAAAGCGTTTCTTTAAATTCCTTGAAGGAGGCATGGTAGAGATTACTGCTTCTTATCCTGCCGGTGTAATTGCTACTACAGCTGAAAACCTGGCTGCTGCTGCTGCCGGTGAAAATGAAGAATGGGCGGAGTTGTATCCTGAATTTGCAAAAGTTGCAGAAGAAGAAGGTTTCCAAGAAATAGCTGTTGCTTTCCGTATGATTGCAAAAGTGGAAGCAGAACACGAAAGACGTTATCGTAAATTATTGTCAAACGTTCAGGATGGAAAAGTCTTTGAAAAAGACGAAGCTATTTTCTGGCAATGCCGTAACTGTGGTTTTGTTATTGAGGCAAAGAAAGCCCCTCAGAAATGCCCGGCTTGTTTACATCCACAGGCATATTTCGAGCCGATGAAACAGAATTATTAATTTTCTCTATTGTAAAAAGATCCCGATCATTTTATAAAATCATCCCGATGGTTTTCCAAAATGATCGGGATCTTTTCTGTTTTATATTATATTTCGTCAGGCCAGGGGCAAGGTAGACCTGTTGCTTTAAAGGAAGGGCGTTGTCCGTTGGCTTTACGTAAGAAACTTCCTAATTCTTTTGACAATTTCTTTACCAGTTTCCGCTTATTGGCTGCCTGATTATGTTTTTCGCCAATATCTTCTTTAATATTGAATAGTTCTTTATTGCCGGTTTCATAGTAATAAACCAGTTTCCAGTCACCTTTGCGAATAGAGCAGGTTGCCCCGATACCTGGCCCTGTAGGTCCCCATATATTCGGACAATTCCAGAATAAGCTGCGTCCTTCCGACGGATTGCCGGTTTGTAGAAGTAATGGCATGAAGCTCTTTCCGTCTACTTTTTGTATTGTTTTGTAGTTTTTAATGCCGGCTATTTCCAGAAGAGTAGGGAAGAAGTCTTCAATAATCAGATAACTGTCGCATTTGCTTTGTGGCTTTACTTTTCCCGGCCAGCTTATAATCATCGGTTCCCGAATGCCTCCTTCATAAGCTGAACCTTTTCCGCTGTTTAGCGGGTAATTTTGGGTATGAACTTTTCCGTCACGCCATCCGGGCTCGGCGGCCAATCCTCCGTTGTCGGACATAAATATGATGATCGTGTTGTCTGTCAGGTTGTATTTATCGAGGTAATCCATCAGATCTCCCAGACTTTTATCCATCCCTTTTACCAGAGCTGCATAAGCGGCTTCTTTAGGGGATAGCCCTTTGTTAATGAAATGTTGATAAAAACGTTTGTCCTTATCTATCGGCACGTGTACGGCATAGTGTGCCATATAAAGAAAGAAAGGTTGTTCATATTGGCTTGCTTTGTCGAGAGCTAATGTGGCCTCTTGCGTTAACGCTTCAGTTAAGAAAATGTCTTTCCCCCAATATTTTTCCAGACCAGGGATGGCAAAACGGCTGTTAGCTTGTCCGTCTGCACGGAAACCGAAATTTTCTTCCGACAGATAAGTGGCAGGGCCACCACCGGCATGTCCGGCAATATTTACTTCAAATCCCATATGATATGGATTCTCGCCGGGTGTATTTCGTGCTCCTAAATGAGCTTTGCCGCAATGTATGGTGTGATAACCATTATCCTTTAGTAGTTGGGCTAATGAAGTTGCTTGATAAGTCTTTGGTATGTTGGGTACTTGACAAATACCGTTTACGTTCCATTCGGGTAATTCTATAATGTCGCTTATACCATCATTGGAACCATCCTTTTCGAGCGTCCAGTTGGTTACCCGGTGACGGGCGGTATTGCTGCCGGTAAACAAGCTACAACGAGAAGGAGAGCTGATGCTTGAAGCATACGCTTGCGTGAACATCATACCTCGTTGGGCAAGGCGTTCCATGTTTGGTGTTTCAAATATGTCATTATATTGGGTGCGTTCTTTCCAAAAAGGCAGGGAAGTATCTTCCCATCCCATATCATCTACCATAAAAAGGACAATATTCGGGCGTTTTTGAGGTGTGTCGGCTGCTTGGATAATTCCAGGAGCTATGAATGGTAATACTGTAAGCGGTAAGATAAGTGAGCGTGTTTTCATATTTGTGTTGTTTAGGTGTTTTATGTTATGGTATTGGGAATTTTGATCTATGCAAATGGATTACGTTATTGAAATATCCGCCAAATAAGTAAAATCAGCATAATTGTTATTCCACACAAGAAAAAGATTAACAAATACCGAAAGTAATATCTTCGATCTTGTTTTTCTTTTTCTTGCGTGGCTTTTTCTATTTTTTCTAATTCTTCTATAGTGATATGAGAGTTTTCTAGAGAGCTGTTTTTATACATTTTGCTTTGATGATCTTTAGCTCGCTCCCGACGCAAATTAAGTAAATCCCGATTCTCTTTATTGCGTCGTATCATGTCGAATACAAATCCGGAAAAACTCATAGGCAATATTTAGCCTTTCTTTATAGGTGGATAATCCAGCGTATAATGCAAACCGCGACTTTCTTTACGATCAATAGCCTGACGCATAATTAAATAACCAACATTGATCATATTACGCAGTTCGCAGATATCTTTGGATGCAACAGAACGTTTGAATAAACTTTCTGTTTCTTCGTAGATAATATCCAAACGATCCCATGCACGTTTTAGGCGGAGATCGGAACGAACAATGCCTACATAGGTACTCATGATTTGTCCTACTTCTTTTATACTTTGAGTAATAAGTACCATTTCTTCCGGCGAACGGGTTCCTTCGTCGTTCCAGGAAGGAATATTTTCCTGAAAACTTAGTGTGTCTACAACGCTTAAACTATGTTTTGCTGCTGCGTCGGCATAAACTACAGCTTCAATCAAGGAATTAGAAGCAAGACGGTTTCCTCCATGTAAACCGGTGCAAGAACATTCACCTACAGCATATAGCCTGTTGATGGAGG
The DNA here is from genome assembly GCF_900186615.1 of Parabacteroides bouchesdurhonensis. Lineage (GTDB taxonomy): Bacteria > Bacteroidota > Bacteroidia > Bacteroidales > Tannerellaceae > Parabacteroides > Parabacteroides bouchesdurhonensis. Next base: position 1,286,159 of record NZ_LT896588.1, on the reverse strand, counting down.
AACGGGCATCCAAATCCACTTTAATGCCACCGCATAAATAATGTGCTGCCGGTGCCACCGGAATATAATCTTTTGTAATATCTATACCTAGGCTCAGGCACTTTTCGTAAATGTTGGGAAAATGTTTCTTAGTTTCTTCTGCGTCTTTATGTGTTACGTCCAAATAAACATGATCATCTCCCCGATTCTTCATTTCGTTGTCAATGGCACGAGCTACAATGTCACGCGGTGCCAGGGAGAGGCGCTTGTCATATTTCTGCATGAATTCTTTACCGTCTAAAGTACGTAATACACCACCATAACCACGCATAGCTTCAGTAATCAAAAAAGAAGGACGATCTCCCGGATGATATAAGGCTGTAGGATGAAATTGTACGAATTCCATATCTTTAACGGTTCCTTTAGCGCGGTAAACCATCGCAATGCCGTCTCCCGTTGCTACCATCGGATTGGTCGTGGTTTGATATACGGCACCGATTCCACCAGTGGCCATTAGAGTTACTTTAGATAAGAATGTATCTATTTTACCTGTTTTCAAATCCATGATGTAAGCTCCGTAACATTGAATATCCGGTGTCTGACGAGTTACATTTACACCTAAATGATGTTGTGTCAGTATTTCGATGGCAAAATGGTTTTCATATACAGTGATGTTAGGATGTTGTTGTACAGCTTTTATCAAGCTGTCTTGTATTTCGGCGCCCGTATTATCTTTATGATGCAGAATACGAAATTCGGAATGTCCGCCTTCACGATGTAAATCGAAATTACCCTTTTCGTCTTTATCGAAATCAACCCCCCAACTAATCAACTCTTTTATTTGTTGGGGAGCATTGCGTACAACTTTCTCTACGGCATTTCGGTCGCTTAACCAGTCGCCTGCAATCATTGTATCTTCTATATGCTTTTCAAAATTGTCAACAATCAGATTTGTTACGGATGCAACTCCGCCTTGCGCGAAATAAGTGTTGGCTTCTTCCAGTCCGGATTTACAAACAAGGGCTACTTTTTTTCCTTTACTTGCTACTTTAAGAGCAAAGCTCATTCCGGCTATGCCAGAACCTATCACTAAGAATTCAAATCTATGTACCATCGTCCATACTGTTTAGAATTACAAAGGTAGGAATTAACTCAGCAAACAGTATCTTTTCTTTGGATATTTTAAACTTACAGTATTGAACATTCATTTGGGTTGTGTGTTCTATATCCGTCATCTGACTAATAATTAATTATTTAATATATAAAGTAATATGAACATGAAAGTAGTATTCGCAGCTTTATTATCAATGTTTGCTGTTGCTGGAGCAATGGCTCAAGATTGTACTTTTTTCTTTCCGCAAAGCGAAGGAACAGTATTGGTTCGTAAAGGATACGATGCGAAAGGTAATTTACAAACAATCATGACTTATAAGGTTGATGAGGTAGAAACAATTCCTTCCGGACAACAAGTTGAAGCAGATTATGTGTTTACCAATGCTGCCGGAACAGTTATCAATAAAGGCGATATTGAGGCTTATTGCCAAAATGGAGAGTTCTTTATGGACATGAAGCAATCTCTTTCATATCCGGGGGTTGTTTCTGAAATGAATACGGATGTAGACATTACCGATAATTTTGTGAATTATCCAAATACGTTTACTCCTGATTTTAATAGCGATAATGTATATATGGATGATGCTTCCGTAAAAATTTACGATAAGAAAAACCGTAAAAACCGCCGGGATATTTCTATTTATGATCGTGAATATATGACAAATGAAACGATAACAACGCCTGCCGGTACGTTTGAGTGTGCAAAAGTGAAATATAAAATGGATACTCGTTCACCCAAAAGTAAGGAAAAAATAACGGGTTACGGTTATGAATGGTATGCTCCTAATGTAGGTTTGGTTCGTACGGAACAATATAATGACAATAATGCTCTTCAATCTTATACCGTATTGGAAGAAATAAAATAACAGGGTGACTTACAATCTTGTGTTGTATAAACCGGTTTAAGTGGAATACGCTGTCGCTGAAAAGTGGCGGCGTATTTTCTTTGTATGAATCAAGTTACTTCGTAGTTAAACGAAATAACTTGATTGTTTACAGGCACTGACCAAAATAATGGATGTTGCCGTCGTTAGATCACTTTATAATCCTTTTTGTAGCAGAGGATCATTTTGATAGAATCGGCTAGGCTAAAAGTGTCGTATAAAGCACATAGTTTCTCTAAATAATCGGATACGGCTTTGTCCCGCGAACTTTCGCTATTATAGTTTGTGTATTTTTTTCCATCTAAGTCGACGTAGTAATATTTATAGGCCATCACGAATTCTTCAACGATGGCTATTCTGCCTTTCTGGATGGAGCCATTCGCTGCTTTTCGGAGACGGTTTTTCTGAGTCTGGCTAATTCCTTCGAGTGTGTATAACATCTCTCCGAGTGTTTGCCGTCTTGAAAGTCTGTCTATATTTTTATCTCTTCCTTCGTAGTTACTTCGTTCCAGATCAAAATAGAGATAAGTCAGAGTTAGCATGATGATAGTGTAAAACACAGGATTCCAGTATCCGTCTTCGGATTGGATAGCCCTTCCCGTGTTCTGAAGTTCAGGAATAAATGTTTCCGATACTCTGTTGCTTTTCTGCAAATCTGTGTTGATCTTTTTCAATAGATCCCAAGCATTTTGTTCCGTTGTATTAACTGTAAGGACCTGATTGCATTCTTCCAGTATTCTCTGTCTAAACACTTTCCCCAGAAAAAACAAAGTGCCACTTTGGGCTGCTTCGGAGGGGAATGTGTCTGAAACAAGTTCATTTATTCTTGTTACTGCCAAACCTCCGAAATGGGAGCTGTCGTAATTGATAATGTTCATTGTCTATAATGATTTAGTTTTGCTTTGAATGGGGTATTATTGTCCAATGTAGGATATTTCTTTAGATATCTGAAAAATGAAGGTGTTGTTTCCAGATCGGTAATGGTGGAATCCAACCGGTCTTTAGGAAATAAATCTTCGCTATAACCGTCACCACCCGTAGTAATAAATTCGTCTACTACAACAGGATATTGCTTCTCTTTTCCCAAGTAGATTTCTTCTCTTCCCGGAACAACGTAGCGAATATTAAATACTCTGGTTTTTCCTGAAACAGAGGTTGTATCTATTATGATGTTATTTGTTTGCAAATACCCTTTCGGATTAGATAATCCGGCTTCTACCAGTTTCATTATTTCTTTTCCTTTCAGGTTATAAACTTTCAGCTTATTGGTGAATGGAAGGACTTCGGCAGCTGTTATGACAGAAATATCTCCTTTGGGCAGTGCATTACGGATTCCTCCCATATGAGAAAATCCCAATACAATATCATTTATATTGAGATTCTTACGTTCCCGGTAAGCTTGTGCATAGGACATACATACATAACTACCCAAAGCCATCAGCTCTTTGGCATTCTTACCTCTATCGTACGGCAGGCCTTCGTCACTGATTACTGTTGCGAGCTTTTCCGTCAGTGCCATATCAATGGAGGGTTCTTTGGTGTTGTTGAGTATGCTGTCTACTTTCTGGTCTATCTCGATCCGTTCCGGAGAATGATCGATCACCGATTCTACTTTTATTACATAAGGTTCTATTGGTGCAAGACTTTTTGTTGTTTGGTTGTACACATAGCGAAGAACGCTGATGTACTTGCCGGAAATAGCACCTTGTACAACGGGAATACTTTCTAAATAGCCGGAGACTAGCTTATGTGAATGTCCGCTTGCAATGCCTGTAATGGGTGTGGGAAGAATTAGATTTGCTGAATCTATATCATCCCATGCCGGAGAATTCCCGGTCATTTGTGTTCCGATATGAGCCAACAATATCTGCCAGTTTACGTCTTTCAGTTCTGTAGTTTTTTCGAGGCTATCTAATATGTGATTGTAGTTTCCTCTGAAAGTAAGCCCTTCTACATTCTCCTTTTTAGTTTGGCTTCCGGCAGATGATGCAATAAGGCCAACAATAGCCAACTTTTGCATTTGGCCATCGGGCATCTTTATTTCTTTTATCAGGTAGGGTATAGTATAATTCGGAATTCTTCCGGCCGAGTTATTTAAATTTGCACATACGTAGGTTAGAGTATCGCTGCCGGCTATTTCCTTCCACTTGTTTTTAAGAAACTCCTGCCCGTTGTCGAATTCATGGTTTCCTAATGCGGAAATAGAGATGCCTAGTTTCTTAAAGAAGTAAGGGATCATTTCTCCCTTTGTCAGATTGGAAAAGAAACTTCCTCCGAAATTATCTCCGGCAGATAAAACAATATGAAATGGATACCTTTCCTTAAGTTGGTTGACCTGCGAGTAGACATTGCCGGCACCGGGTATTCCCTGGCTGGGACTTTCTACAAATGCACCGTGAAAATCATTCAAACTGATGATTGCAATCGTATCGGTCTTCTGTGGAGTTATAGTTATAGCTTCGCTTTTTCCTCCTGCAAGAAAGAGAAACAGGAAGATGATTATTGTCGTAAACTGTATTTGTTTCATAATACAAGAATTAAATGTTTGATAGTTTGGCTGATTGCAGGTCCAAGAATGTAATGAAGTAAACTCCTATTGCCTGCAAATAGTTATGGAGTGTCAAATTGGGCTTTCCAATAGCGCCATAGAAACAGCAAATCACGTTATTCTCGGATACATCGAGAACGAAAGGTTTTACCTGAAGCTGAGTTCTTTTTCCACATTCGTTTCCATACCATGGGCTGCTTATCCCGGAGCGGGTAGTGAAGCGAATCCTTACTATTACATCTTTGTTTCTTTGGGTTGGATCTGTAGAGAATGTGTATTTCCCATATTCTACTTCTATTTTTTGAAGAAAATCTCCGGGTTTGATGATGAATAGCTTTTCATATCCGTTCGGTCCTCCGTGAAAAAAAGGACTTTCACCGTTTTTGTAAGAAGAATTTTCATAGACCATTTCAATTGAGTCTATTACGTCTCCACTGTGTACTTTTACGGCGGTAGGTAATAATGGTTGTGCAAAGAATTTGTTGAAGTCATCAAACTTTTCATCTTGATAAGATCCGATTACGCTTGATTTGGAAAAACGAGTAATATCAAGCAACTCGTAGATTTTTGGTGTAATCATAATTAGAAATTTTAATGTTAGATTTGTTTTGAACGCTTAAATGTAACAATAAAGACTGGTATGAACAATAAGGCTCTGAATCTTTTTCGCTAACTTGCGCAAAATTTCGGAATGATGGATAGAGTATTTAAATCGAAAGTGGGCTGGTGGTATCATCTGATTGTATTATTGACAATTATCGGATGTGTTTTTGCCTTTTTAGGAACTAAAATTGTTGCAATGGTAGTAATGTTATTATGTGCATTATTGATACTGCATATGTTGATGAATACTTGGTATAAAATAACAGAGGATGGCCAATTAATAGCTCATTGCAGTATTTTCCCTGAAAAAAAGATTGCTATTTCGGAAATAACAGACGTAGAAGCTTCGGTTATGCCGGTTTCAAGTTATGCACTATCATTGGACCGGTTGATAATATATAAAAACGGACGCCAATGGTTATTGATTTCGCCTGTAAATAAGAGCGATTTTATGAAATTACTTCGTAAACATAATCCGGATATCCGAATAAAAGAACCTATGATATAAATAATAATATATTAAATCTATAAGCATGAAATACGATGTTGCCATAATCGGTGGAGGCCCTGCCGGTTATACGGCTGCCGGAGAAGCTGCAGCCTCAGGTCTTTCAACTGTACTTTTTGAAAAAAACGCATTAGGTGGTGTTTGTTTAAATGAAGGATGTGTTCCTACAAAAACCCTTCTTTATTCGGCAAAAATGTATGATACGATTAAGCATGCCTCCAAATATGCCGTATCTGCAGAAAACCCTTCTTTCGATTTTCCTAAAATCATTGCCCGTAAAAGCAAAGTAGTTAAGAAATTAACGGCCGGAATCCGTATGAAGATGACCGAGCATGGAGTTGTTATGATAATGGGTGAAGCGGAAATAAAAGGCCGGGCTGCCGATGGTACAATTACGATTGCCTGCGGAGAAGAGACTTATGATGCCGCTAATTTGATAATATGTACAGGCTCTGAAACAGTTATTCCTCCAATTCCCGGATTGTCGGAAACGGAATACTGGACAAGTCGTGAAGCATTATTGTCTAAAGAACTTCCCGCCTCGTTAGTAATTATAGGCGGTGGGGTTATCGGCATGGAATTTGCTTCTTTTTTCAATAGCATGGGAACAGAAGTTCACGTAGTTGAAATGCTGGATAAGATTCTGGGACCGATGGATCGTGAATTATCCGAAATGTTGCAAGCTGAATATGCGAAACGAGGAATTAAATTTTATCTGAGCCATAAAGTTACCGGTGTATATGGTACGGAAGTTTCTGTTGAAAAAGATGGCGAAACATTTACGTTACATGGTGATAAAGTCTTGCTGAGCGTAGGACGTCGTCCGGTAACAAAAGGCTTCGGTTTGGAAACGTTAAGCGTAGAACCTTTCCGTAATGGTATTAAGGTGAATCAATATATGCAGACTTCTTTGCCAAATGTATATGCTTGTGGTGATATTACGGCATTTTCTTTGTTGGCGCATACGGCCGTAAGTGAAGCTGAGGTCGCGGTGAAACATATTTTAGGAAAAGGCGATGCAGGTATGAGTTATAAAGCTATTCCGGGCGTGGTTTATACAAATCCTGAAATTGCTGGCGTTGGAAAGACAGAAGAAGAATTAATGGCCGAAGGTACGCCATATATCGTTAAAAAGATTCCGATGGCATTTTCCGGTCGTTTCGTTGCGGAAAATGAAATGGGTAATGGTGTTTGTAAGTTGATCCTTGCGGAAGATGAAACAATTATCGGAGCGCATCTGCTTGGCAATCCTGCATCCGAGCTAATAGTTATTGCCGGCATGGCTATTGAAAAAGGAATGAAAGCGGACGAGCTAAAGTCTATTGTCTTTCCACATCCAACAGTAGGTGAAATAATAAAAGAAGCTTTATAATTTCATCCCGATGTTTTTTCTAAATCATCCCGATCATTTTAAAAAACGATCGGGATGATTTGCTTTTAATACAATTCGTTATTTTACACTATATTTGCAGCACAATTCAGAATAAATGGGAATTTTTGAAGGATATGTGGGCATTCGTTTATGGGACGGGCAGTTGGTAGATGATATTATATTCACTATGCTGTTTGTTTTATTTGTTGCTTTTGCTATTGTATTCCGTACAAATTTCCGTTTGTTTCTAAAGATGCTTAGAGATGTTGTGTTTTTGAGAGAACGACAAAGCCTTTTTGAAAAGCCGGTAGGAAGTGAATGGTTCTTTCGCAATTTTATGATATTTCAGGCATTATTTTTATCCAGCATTTTTTTATTTGAAGTAGCCAGAGCTTATGGGTATGTAAATCATCTGAAAGAAAACGCCGTATTGATATCCATAGGAATTATATTTGTTGTCCTTTGCCTGTTTTATCAGTTTAAACAATTCTTTTACTATTTATTTGGCTGTATTTTTACAGATACGCCGCGTTATAAATTCTGGAAAATGAACTATAATGCAACTATTAGTGCTTGGGGCACTTTATTATATATACCGGTATTATGGTTGATTTTTGTAACGGCTCATCTTTTTATACCCGTAATTTTGTTTATATTTTTCTATATTTTGTTCCGTTTTGTGATAATTTATAAGACAATACGGATATTTCACAAGAGAAATGCTGGTTTATTGTATATAAGTTTGTACCTTTGCGGCCAAGAAATTTTACCATTGATGTTTTTATATCAAGGTATGGTTTATTTGTATAATTTTATCGAGACGAGTACTCTATTATGGCATTGAATATCAAAAAATTGCTGGTGTCACAACCGAAGCCTGCATCAGAGAAATCACCTTATTTCGATATTGCAGAAAAATATGGTGTGGAAATAGATTTTCGACCATTTATTAAGGTTGAAGCAATAAGTTCGAAAGAATTTAGACAGCAAAGAATCTCTATCCTGGACCATACGGCTGTTGTATTTACTGCACGCACGGCTATCGACCATTTTTTCCATTTGTGTGAAGAATTGAGAATCACTGTTCCGGAGACAATGAAATATTTTTGTATGACAGAGGCTATTGCTGTATACTTGCAGAAGTATATTGTATATAGAAAACGTAAAATATTTTATGGTCAGAATGGAAAACTGGATGATTTAGTCACAGTAATCGGCAAACATGCCAAAGAAAAATATCTGGTGCCCGTATCAGACGTGCATAAAGATGATTTGTTTGCTATGTTGGATGCTAAAAAGATTAATTATTCGAAAGCTGTGATGTACCGTACAGTAAGTAATGACTTTGCAGAAGACGAGAAGTTTGATTATGATATGTTAGTCTTTTTCAGCCCTTCAGGAATATCTTCTCTTTTGAAGAACTTCCCTAATTTCGAGCAAAATGATATCCGGATCGGATGTTTCGGCCCTACAACCGCAAAAGCGGTAAAAGATGCCGGGCTGCGTTTGGATGTGGAAGCTCCGACTCCCGAAGCTCCTTCTATGACAGCTGCTTTGGAATTATATCTGAAGAAGGAGCTGGGCGATAAGAAAAAAAGATGACAGAAGTTAAAAGGTATACTCTTTCAAAAGAAGAACGCCTGTCGTGGAAACGTTATATTGATTTACTATTTGCTCAAGGGCAATCGTTTATAGCGTTTCCACTGCGGGTTATTTATTTACCGATGGAAGAACAGTTACCGGCTCCTGCATCTATTATGGTAAGTGTTCCGAAGAAGAAATTTAAACGTGCAGTAAAGCGGAATTTGATTAAACGTCAGGTTCGTGAGGCTTATCGAACACGTAAATACGATTTGATAGAACCACTTTTAGCAAAAAATAGAAGTATGCTTATTGCTTTTCTTTATTTGGATAAAGAGATTCACCCGTTTACTGATATAGAAAAAGCGATGAATAAAGCAATAGCGATCCTCCGGGACAAATAAAATGAAACGCTTTTTTACTACACTTCTTTTATTGCCGGTTTATTTCTATAAATATTGTATTTCGCCTATGACACCGGCTTCGTGCAGGTTTACACCTACTTGTTCGGAATATGCCGTGCAGGCTTTAAAGAAATATGGTCCTATAAAAGGTTTGTATTTGGCCGTAAAACGAATACTTCGCTGTCATCCGTGGGGAGGAAGCGGATACGACCCGGTTCCCTAAAATGAAATATTACGATATACATACTCATCAACCATCCGTTCATCCGGAAGATATTGCAGTCATCAATTTTGACCCCATTCGGATGAAATCTGAATTTCTCTCGGAAGAAAATCAAATTTCTCTCGAAAGGAATCTTTTTTCGTGTGGGATTCATCCTTGGTATATTGAGAATGCGGAAATACAATTGAAGGAATTAAAATCATTGCTTTTCTTACCTGAAATAGTTGCGGTAGGAGAGGCGGGGTTTGATAAACTGGTCCAAACATCTTTATCTGCCCAACAAGACATTTTTTTTGCACAAGCCCGGTTGGCCGAAGATTGTGCTAAACCTCTAATTATTCATTGTGTAAAAGCATGGCAAGAGATTATTGCAGCCAAAAAGCGAATTCGGCCACATGTACCTTGGATTATTCATGGTTTTCGAGGAAATGGAGAGTTGGCTGTGCAACTGGTGAATCAAGGGTTTTATCTTTCTTTTGGTGAATATTTTAATGTTGAGGCTTTACAAGCTGTTTGGCCGGGTCGTTTGTTGGTTGAAACGGATGATAAACAGATCGACATACGTCTTGTTTATACTAAACTTGCGGAAGCCTTATCTGTCGATATGGAACTTTTCACTCATCAGATAGAAGAAAATATTATTGGCGTAGGCATAAAGTAATAATTGTCAACAGTCGATAGCTAACTGTCAACTAAAAGTCGTACCTTTGCTACGCTTTATACCCGTATATTAAATGTATAATAATTAATATGATATAAATTAATACGATGAATTTTGTAGAAGAATTAAGATGGAGGGGCATGATTCATGATATGATGCCTGGAACGGAAGAACAATTACAGAAAGAAATGACTTCGGCTTATGTGGGTATTGATCCGACAGCAGATTCGTTGCATATAGGTCACCTTGTAAGCGTAATGATGTTGAAGCATTTTCAACGCGCAGGGCATCGTCCTATAGCATTGGTTGGAGGTGCTACAGGTATGATTGGCGATCCATCTATGAAGTCTGCCGAACGTAATCTGTTAGACGAAGCAACTCTCCGTCATAATCAGAATGCTATTAGAGCTCAGTTGGCTAAATTTCTTGATTTTGATTCTGATGCGCCTAATGCGGCCAAGTTGGTAAACAACTATGACTGGATGAAGGATTATTCTTTCCTGAATTTTATTCGTGATATAGGTAAACATCTTACCGTTAATTATATGATGGCAAAAGATTCGGTAAAGAAACGTTTAAGCGCCGATTCAAATGTAGGTATGTCATTTACTGAGTTTTCTTATCAATTACTACAAGGATACGACTATCTTTTTCTATATGAACATGAGGGATGCCGTTTGCAGATGGGCGGTTCGGATCAATGGGGGAATATTACCACCGGTACGGAGCTTATTCGTCGCAAGTTAGGCGGTGAGGCATATGCTCTGACTTGCCCGCTTATCACAAAAGCAGACGGAGGTAAATTTGGAAAAACAGAATCCGGAAATGTTTGGTTAGACCGTCGTTATACATCGCCTTATAAGTTCTATCAATTTTGGTTGAATGTAAGTGATGCTGATGCTGCTAAATATATTAAGATATTCACCGCTTTGGATAAAGAGGAAATAGCTGCTCTGGAAGAAGAACAGGCTGCTGCTCCTCATTTGCGCCCGTTGCAGAAACGTTTGGCAAAGGAAGTGACGGTAATGGTTCATTCTTTAGAGGATTATGAGGCTGCTGTTGAGGCTTCAAATATTTTGTTTGGAAGTTCAACTTCTGAAGCCTTGAAAAAACTGGATGAAGCTACGTTATTGGATGTATTCAATGGAGTTCCTCAATTTGAAATTTCTCGCGATGAACTTTCTACAGGAATAAAAGCAGTTGATTTACTTACAGAGAAAGCGGCTGTTTTTCCGTCAAAAGGAGAAATGCGTAAATTAGTTCAGAGTGGCGGTGTAAGTCTGAATAAAGAAAAGCTCGCAGAAGCAGATGCGGTAATAGACTGTTCTTTTTTGCTTGATGATAAGTATTTATTAGTGCAGAGAGGTAAAAAGAATTATTACTTGTTGATTGTGAAGTAGCAAAAAATGCACAAAAAATTTGCAATATAAGATTAATTTCTTACCTTTGCATCGCTTTAAATAAAGCGTCGGATTGTCTCATGGTGTAATGGTAGCACTACAGTTTTTGGTTCTGTCTGTCGAGGTTCGAATCCTCGTGAGACAACAGGAAAAAAGCTCCTCAATAGCAGATTGTTGTTGAGGAGCTTTTTTGTCTTGCTGAATTTTCTATATATTTGCAATATAGAAACGATATAGATTGATTATTCATGAAAAAGCTATTCTCATTATTAGTTCTTTGCCTTTGTGTGTTTCATTTGCAAGCCCAATTTGTTTCCATGCAGATTGTAGAGGCATATTCTCCAAAGAATGATATCCGTTCTATTAGTTTTGATAAGGCGGGGAACTTATTTGCTGCCACTTATGGAGGTGTATATAAACAGGTAAATACAGGTTGGCAGTTAGTATCGGATGAAGATACTTATCTGGAAAGTTTTCTAATAGATGGTGCAGACCGTTTATGGATGAGTGGATGGGGAAAAGGTGTTTATCTGGCAGAAAAAGGCACACAAACATTTGAACGAGTTAAAGAAATACCGACTTCGGCTAATGTATTGATGGAGGATATGAACGGGCGTATCTGGGCCGGCTTGTGGCAAGGAGGCGTAATGATGGGTGAAGGCAATAAATGGACAAACTTCACAGTAAAAGATCATAATCTGGCTGGTAATTCAGTTTTGTCTCTTGCTTGTGATTCCAATAATAAGATATGGATCGGTACTTATCTAGGGCTATCTTCTTATGACGGAAAGCTATGGACTTCTTATACGGTAAATAATAGTAAATTACCGGATTACATAGTGTATGCACTAGCGGCAGGTAAAAATAACCGGATATGGGCGGGTACATGCAAAGGTGTTACCCTTCTAAATGGAAAGGGTGAAATTGAAAAAACATATGATACTTCAAATTCTCCTTTATCGGATAATGTTATAATATCTCTTGTAGAAGACTCAAAGGGCCGTTTATGGGTAGGTTCTTATAAGGGTCTGGATATGTTTGATGGTAAAAACTGGAAGAAATATACAACAGAGAACAGTAATTTGCCGGACAATAGAATACAAGTAATGACATTGTACAATAATAAGTTGTACATAGGAACAAGTTCGGGAATTTCAGTAATAGATGTAAAATAAAATTGAGAAAAGAGATGGATAGGCGTAATTTTATATATACAAGTGGTTTGGCCCTTGCTTCGGCATGTATGAGTGGTAAATTGCAGGCTTTTGATTATAAAAAGAATCTGAATGTAAAACCTATTATCGGTTCTTGGTTTGAGTTTAAGCATCATTCTGATGTAGAAGGAACTTATTGGAATCCGGCTTTTGCTTCTTTTTCAGACGAACAATGGAAGGCACTGATAAAAGATATAAGCAGTTTAGGTATGGAATACTTGGTGCTGTTGTCCGTTGCCGATAATGGAAAGACATTGTATCCGTCTAAACTGCAACCGATGTATGATATGGCTTCTCCGGATCCATTGGAAGCTGTTATGAGTGCCGCTGATGAGTGTGGCATTAAATTTTTTATCAGTAACGATTTCTGGGCGGATTACCGTGACGTGAGTAAAATGATGACGAATAAGGATGTTGCAATACTTCGTGCCAAAGGAATGGAAGAAGTGGCGGAAAAGTACGGACATCACAAGAGCTTTTATGGTTGGTATTTTCCGAATGAATCGGGCCTTTACCGTACGATTGATGAAACGACAATTACGTATGTAAACGACTGTTCTCGTATGGCACGTGAATTAATACCTCATTCTGTAAATCTGATTGCTCCTTATGGAACTAAATCAATCCGTTTGGATGATCAGTATGTCAGACAACTTGAACGTTTAGATGTAGATATTGTAGCTTATCAGGACGAAGTAGGAGTACGAAAGGCTAAAGCCGGTACTGCAGGCAAGTATTATGAAGGTTTATATCGCGTACATGCTAAAGCCGGTCGTTCCAGATTATGGGCTGATTTGGAAGTCTTCGATTTTGAAGGAGACGTATATAGAAGTCCGCTTATCCCATCTTCATTTGAACGTATACATGCGCAATTGGAAGATATATCTCCGTTTGTAGACAATATTTTAATTTATCAATATTGTGGTTTAATGAGTAAACCGGGATCAATTGCGTCTATAAACCAGGTTCGTGCCGAAAAATTGTATACAGATTATGCAAATTGGTTGAAAACACAACAACGGCCTTAATCGTGTACCAAGAGAATAAAAAATTGTATGTCATATTCTACATTAACGGATATAGAGTTATGGGAATGTTTTTTATCGGGAGATAAGGAAGCAATGGCATATATTTATGGCAAGCAATATCAGCCGTTATTGGCCTATGGTATGAAAATAATGCCGGATTACGAAATGGTGAGAGATTGTATTCAGGACATGTTTGTAAAATTATATATTAACCGAAAAAATCTTTCAGCAACTATCCACGTTAATACATACCTTATTAAATCTTTACGTAATAGGTTATATGATGAAATGTCGGTCAGTGTGAATAAATTGACAATAGATGATTTATCATTTGACTTTACGACGGACGATTTCTTTCTTACACATTTTTTAGAAAATGACGATGATTTAATCCAAAGAAAAAAATTGCAGAATGCAATAGAAAAGTTGTCTCCCCGGCAACGAGAGATTGTCTATTTACGTTTTATCCGTGAACTGGATTATAATGAAATAGGTGAATTTTTGGGAATAAATTATCAATCTGCGAAAAATTTAGTGTCTCGTACTTTGGTTAAAATGAGGCGGTTTTATCTAGAAATCTAATTTATGATTTAAAATGATATAAATAAATCTGAAAAATATTTTTTTTGAATAAAGTTTGCTTTCTTTGTAATATTGAAAGGGAAGGAGGTGCACAAATTCATAGAACAAGAAACACAATTTATATTCAGAGAATGCAAACATTCCTTAATCTAGGGTAATAATAACATTAAATTTGTACATTATGAAAAAGAAAATATTGGTTATTGCTGTTGTCGCAATGGCTGCTTCTGCTTCTATGTGGAGCTCAAAAAATAGTAAAGGAACTGGGCTAAATGATCTGGCTCTTAGTAATATTGAAGCCTTGGCTGAAGGTGAAGGTTCAGGTGGAGGAGGTGATTTTGGTCCGTTTTTTGCATACAATGGGCGAGAGGATTTTGAAGGTACTTGGGTAAGAGTTAAAGATGGCAATGGAGTATGTATGTATAGGCAACTTATTGACATTGTTCCAAATGGTTTTTGTGGCTCTTCTTATAATTAAAGTTTCAGGAGATTCATTTCTGAATCTCCTGAACTAAATTTATAGATTATGAAAAAGTTGTTAATAGTATTATTTGTTTTCTTTTTTTTGAATTGTAAACATGAAAATGTCACAAGTCAATATATATCAGATCAAACGGAGAAGGAATTAATTGGAACAAATATATTTTCATCAATTGATAATACTAATATATTTTATGATATAGTGATAGGAGAGAATTATACTGCTTGTTTAGATTTTTATAGTGATAGTATTTTACAAATATATGATAATACATTTTCAATTTTGAAAATGTGTTTTTTTAAAGGAAATGGACCAAATGATTTTTTATCTCCTTTTTTTATACAAAAAATTAATCTAGATAGTGCTGACTTATCATTATTATCTATAGTTGACCTTAATTTGCGAAATTTTAAGTATATAAATTTAACGGAGAACGATAATACTGTTATAAATGAATTAATGGATACAGAAATGCCAATGATGAATAGCTGTAATATGTTTTCTAAATATATTATTGGTTTTGATGTTGATATGGGTATGAACAGGTTATTTTTTATATATAATAAATATTCAAAACAAATCATTAATGTACCATATTATCCTCATGTGAAACATAAATATAAAAAAGATACTTTGACCTTTTTATATATGGGGAGCTTGATTGCTAATGATCAGAAAAACAGTATATGTGTTGCATTAAAGAAAATGAATTCTATACAATTTTATGATTTTTCTGGTAAGATATATAAATCTATAATTCTTGGGACAAAACTTGAAATACCTGAGGCAAATGAAAAATACCTAGACTTTCCAGATTCTCCTAATTATTTTATAGATATATGTGGGACTTCATCTTTTGTATATTGCTTGCTAAATCCAATTAGACAAAATGATAAATCAAAGATTTTTATTTTTGATTGGGAAGGTAATTTTAAAACTTCGTATTCTTTGAAATATAAGATCAGAAGAATGGCTATATCTCCCGATGGTACATATTTATTGGGATTGCATATGTCAAGTGATGGAGGTACGGATGTTATACGCTTCGATATCCCATAAAAGTTAAAAACATTTATAAACGTTTTGTAAATGAAATATTTGATTTGTTTTTTCTTTATTCTTTTTATTTCTTGTTCTTCTAATAAGAATAAGAAATTGGAATTTGCTTTAGATTTTGCTGGAAAAAATAGAGTTGAACTTGAAAAGGTGCTAGAACATTATAAAAATGATTCTTTAAAATTAAAAGCAGCATGTTTTTTAATTGAAAATATGCCACAACATTATAGTTTTTCAATACCTGATGCTGATGAGCTGGAGCAAATCAAAATAAAATCAGAAAAAGAAGATAGTTTGAGTATAAATGATTTATTAATTATACAGAATATACAGAAAAAGACAAGAAATGTTAGTAAAATATATGATTGTCATGTTATAACTGCAGATTATTTAATTGAAAATATAGATTTATCATTTCAAACTTGGAAAAAATGCCCTTGGTCTAAATATTATTCATTTGATGATTTTTGTAAAATGGTGCTACCCTATCGAATTGAACATGAACCTTTAGATTCATGGAGGAAAAAATATTATGATAGGTTTTTACCATTACTAGATTCTTTATATCAAGGAACAGATATAATCAAAGCATGTGATGTGTTGTCTGTGGTATTATGGAATGAGGGTTCTTATGGTGAAAAGAGTTTAATGCCTTTTGAATTACCTAGCTATAGTGCATCATTTTTGTTAAATCAACGTTTGGGAGGTTGTAAAGAATCTATAAATTTTGCTGTTTATGTTTTAAGAGCATTAGGAATTCCTGTTAATCAAGATATGATTTACTATTATTATGATTTATCACGTATACATTATTGGATATCAGTGAAAGATACAACAGGGAGACTGGTGGTTTCTGATTTTGACAGTAAGGGTGTTCAACGAGGGCGAAACGATGATGATATTCGTCCTAAAAGAAAAATTTATAGACAATGTTATGAAGAACAACCAACCTGCTCACTTGAAGGTATTCGCTATAAAGGTCTTTATAAGATTTTGAAAAATAGATTAATTAAGGATGTAACAGCAGAATATTATGGAGAAAATATACTTTCTTTAGAAATTCCTCCTATAGAAAAAGAACAGTTGGTGTATATATGTGCATTTGGGCGTAAAGGTTGGGTACCTCAAGCTGTTGTTCCTGTAAAAAAAAGGAAAGCTATTTTTAAAAATATGGGAATTAATCAGTTGTATTTTTTAGCATTTTATGTAGCAGATGAATTTAAAATAATTGGATATCCCTTTTTCTATGATGGAGAGAACATTCATTATTATACACCAAATAATCAATTATTAGAACGAATAAAGTTGAGACGTAAGGCTCCATTGGTTTCACGTATTATTGACCATCTTGATAATGCATTAGATATTACGATTGAGTGTGCAGATAATCCTTCATTTAATCCTTCTTATATTCTTTATAAAATAACGGATACAGTCCGTACTAATTATAATATTATACCTTTTATTCCAAATCGCTCGTTTCGGTATATATGTTGTCGGGCAGCTACAGGTAAACGATTAGAATTTGCTGAATTGGCATTTTATTCAGATGAAAAAAGAGAGCGGGAATTGCCTTATATTTTCATGGATAAATATTTACCTGCTTCTGTACAAAATATGAAAGATAATGATCCGCTAACTTATTATACATCAGACGAAGAAAAAAATTTTCTTCATCTTGATTTTTTAGAAAAGGTAACGGTAAAACAACTTATGTTTATTCCTCGAAATGATGATAATTTTATTCGGATAGGAGATGTTTATGAACTTTTGTATTTCAATGGAAATGAAGGTTGGAATTCATTAGGTAAACAGATTGCAAAAGAAAATTATTTATTTTATGAAGTACCTCAAAATGCACTGTTTTGGTTGAGAAATTTGACACGTGGACAAGAGGAAAAACTTTTTATATATCAAGATAATGAGCAAAAGTTTTATTTATAATCTTTAGTATTTAGATTCTTTTTTGAACGGTAGTAAAAGTATTCTTTGTTTTACTATTTATTTTTTTGTATATTAAAAAATAATTTTTCTTCCCGGAATTGAGTACTGATTTGTTAAAATTTCGTTTCTCTTATAATAAGAAAAGATAATCAAGGTATATGCCTAAAGATAGACAAAGTAAAAAACAACAATTCAGAAATGCTATCAATCGGATAGTTCCATTGTTCAAGCGTTATGAAACAGAAACGTTTGGTAAAGACGAATCTGACTCGTGGGACGTAGTAAGCCAGCGAATAAATGCTTATGAGCGTCATCATTTTCGTAGGCGTGTTCTTTATTTTGCTTCTGCAGCGGCTTGTATATTGATCCTTATTATTGGAGGTTTGTTCGTGAGTTTTCCTGTCGAACAACCTCAAAAAACAACATTAGCGGATATTGTAACTCAATTGCCGGTTCCTACTCCTTCTACACAGGAAATTATGTTGGTTACTTCCAATAAGCAAAAATTAAATATTGAAGATAATACTGACGTTAAATATAATCCGGATGGAAGTGTTGTCGTGAATTCTGAAACAGTGGATCAAACTGTTACCAAAGAAAAAAAGAAGGAAACTGACCCGGTTTATAACCAGATTTTTGTTCCTAAAGGCAGAAGAACGAACATTACTTTTGCCGATGGTACGCGAATTTATGTAAATTCAGGAACAAGAGTTGTTTATCCTGCCATATTCGCCGATGATAAGCGTGAAATATATGTTGAAGGTGAAATCTATTTGGAAGTGAAACGGGATGAAGCCCGTCCTTTTTATGTGAAGACAGAAAATATGAATGTACGTGTACTGGGAACAGTATTTAATGTATGTGCATATAAGGAAGATGAGGAAGCTTCTGTCGTTTTGGTTTCAGGTAAAGTCGAAGTAGAAACGCATAAAAATGAAAAGGTTACTTTATCTCCCGATGAATTGTTTAGCATACAACCAGAAGGTATCAGTACACGTAAAGTAGATGCGTCCGAATATGTTTGTTGGACACAAAATATGATGATATTCAAACAAGAACCACTAAATAAAGTGTTAACCAAGCTATCTCGCTATTATGGTGAAAAGATAGCTTGGAACGCTGACTTAAGTAAAATGACGATCAGCGGGAAATTGGATTTACGTGATAATCTGGAAGATGTAATGAAAATTATTACCACAGCCACTCCTGTTACTTTTGCGAGCACAGATAGTACTATCCAAGTGAAATTGAAGAAATAAAAACCAATATAATATAAACCTATTAAAAAAAGAATGCTTATGGTGTAGAGAAATCGAAAAAAATAACCGGATAATACTGCAATATCACCCGGTTACTGTTTTAGTTTAAACGTTAACTTTCTGCTATTTATTGTTTAAAGAAAAACGACACAAACGTATGAAAAATCATTATTTATTAAAAAAAAGACTTCCTAAAATACCTAAATCGGTATTTATTATTTGTTTATTGGCAAGTTTTAGTATTGCCAATGTATTCGCTGCGAATACCTATGCACAATCAACTACGTTGACTGTGCAGTTGAATAATAAGACAATTAAAGATGTATTTAACTATATAGAGAAAAATAGCGAATTTATTTTTGTTTATATGGATAATACATTTGATAGTCGTAAAGTTGTGGATGTAAGTGTTCAGGATCAACCTGTAACTGCTATCTTGGATAATCTTTTCCAGGGAACAGATGTAACTTATAAAATTGATAACCGTCAGGTAATTATTACGCGTAAAGAGGCTGCAACTGTTACAGTAGCTCCTTCTGTTCAGCAAGAAAGAGAAGTTTCCGGTGTGATAAAGGATGATACCGGTGAACCTATTATCGGTGCAAATATTCTTGTTAAAGGAACTACTACCGGTATGATTACGGACTTGGACGGTAAATTTACAATTAAAGTTCCTTCCCAGAATGCCACTTTGGTAATTTCTTATATTGGTTATAAAACCCAGGAAATTGCATTGAATGGCCGTAGTATTATTGATGTAACATTGGAACCGACTACAGAAAATCTGGAAGAAGTCGTTGTTACTGCTTTGGGCTTGAAACGTTCAACAAAAGCTTTAGGTTATTCCGTACAGGAATTGAAAGGCGAATCGCTGACCGAAGCTCGCGAAAGCAACGTGATGAATAGTTTGTCTGGTAAAATGGCTGGCGTACAGGTGAGCCGTAGTGGTAATGGTGGAATGGGTTCCAGCCGTATTGTTATTCGTGGAAATAACTCTTTAGGAGGAAACAATGAACCCTTGGTTGTTGTGGATGGAGTACCTATTAATAACTTTAATGGAGGTACTGAAGGTAATGAATGGAGTGTTTCCGATTCTGGTAACGGTTTATCTGATATAAACCCTGATAATATTGAATCGATCTCTGTTTTAAAGGGAGCAGCAGCAGCAGCTCTTTATGGTACACGTGCCGGTAACGGAGTATTGATGATTACTACAAAAAAGGGTGGAGATCAGGCAAAAGGATTAGGCATAACATTGAATTCAAATGTAATGATGGAACGTCCATTAATTAAACCAGAGATGCAAAATATATATGGACAAGGTACAAATGGTGTATATGATCCGGATGGTAACTACAGTTGGGGACCGAAAATGGATGGTAAGAATATAACCGATTGGACAGGCCAATCACGTCCGTATTCTCCGTATGATAATGATATTATGGATTTTCTGGGAACAGGTGTTACTACTACAAATACATTGGAGGCATCAGCTGCTACAGATAAAGCTTCTTTCCTGGGAACTGTTTCTTATCAGCGTATGGATGGTATTGTTCCAAGTAACTATCAGGATAAATATATAATTAACTTCCGTAATACCGTAAATCTTAGTAAAAAATTATCCTTGGATACGAAAGTTAATTATGTAAAACAGAAAATATGGAATACTCCATCTTCTTCAGGTAGTCCTACTGCTATAATGAACAATTATTTAATGATGCCACGAAGTGTACATTATTCTGATTTGCAAGACCCGTTTAATCCGGATGGTTCAGTTAAACAATGGACATCAAAAGAAATGAATTATGTACAGAATCCATATTTCATTCCTAATAATGAAAGTAATAGTCATCGTGACCGTTTTATTGGTTTCATAGCATTGCAATATCAACCGACAGATTGGTTAACTATCAAGTTGCGTCATGGTGAAGATATGTATTGGTCTGGCAGTGAAAATAAGGTATTGGCTGCTACTCCTTATGAAAAGGATGCTAAGGGGCATGGTAGTTATACTGTCGGAACATCTAATTTCCGTGAACGTAATACAGATGCTTTAGTTACTGCGGCAAAAGATAACTGGTGGGGATCAAAATTTTCCGGAAGTTTGAGTGTCGGTGGAAATATGATGTTTACCAAAACTGAATCATTTACAGAGAAGTCTGGTCCTTTAGCAATTCCTGATTTCTTTGCCATTAGTAATGGAGAACAACGAGTTCCAGAGCATCGGTTGAGCAAAAAAGCAGTAAATTCTATTTATGGATTTGCTCAATTGAGTTATGGAAACTGGGTGTTTTTGGATGTAACAGGGCGTAATGACTGGTCTTCAACATTACCTCGTGAGAACCGTTCTTTCTTTTATCCTTCTTTTGGTTTAGGATGGGTTATTTCCGATATGTTACGTTCTTATGACGTAAATGTTCCGGAATGGCTGTCGTTTGCAAAATTAAGAGGATCTTATGCGGAAGTAGGTAATGATACGGATCCGTATCGTTTAGCTACTACTTATGGTATCTTAAATGTAACTTCAGATATTAAAGGTTCTGAAGTGAACAATACCATACCTTTGTCTACTTTGAAACCTGAAACGATTAAATCTACAGAAGCCGGTTTTGATGTTCGTTTCTTGAATAACCGTATTGGTGTAGATTTTACCTGGTATAAGAAAAATGCAACAAACCAGATTCTGACATTACCGATTTCTTCTACTACTGGTAAAACAGCTCGCTTGATTAATGCTGGTAATATTGAAAATAAAGGTATTGAAGTTGTATTGACGGGAACTCCTGTAAGAACGCGTGATTTTGAATGGAATGTGACAGTCAACTATTCTAAGAATACAAATAAGATTAAGGAACTGCATCCTGAATTATCAACGTATGAATTAGGCTCTACCAGTTTTGTTAAAATTGTTGCCAGAGAAGGTGGTAGCTATGGTGATATTGTAGGTTATCGTTATCAGAGAGATGAACAAGGACGTAAAATAATAGACAGTGAAGGACTTCCTTTATTGGAAGCAAATATGGATAATGAAAATCCGATAGGAAACTATTTGCCGAAATGGACGGGTAGTATGAACAATATGTTTACTTATAAAAATATTACATTTAGTTTCATGTTGGATTTACGTGTAGGTGGTGATATCTATATGAATTCTTTGTCTCGTGGTTCAGTATATGGTACAACGGAAATGTCGTTGGCCGGACGTGATGAATGGTATGCCGGAACAGGAGGTATCGTTGTTGATGGCGTTACAGAAGACGGACAGGTTAATACAAAGGCTGTTAATCCACAGGAATATTGGTCTCGCGTATCACGTTCCGGTGAAGAATTTTTATATGATGGAACTAATTTACGTTTGCGCGAATTGACAATTGGTTATATATTCCCGAAAAAGATGTTGGCTAAGACGCCATTTACAAACTTGAAATTAAGTTTTGTAGGACGTAATTTATGGCTGATTAAGAATAACATTCCGGGATATGATCCTGAATCTTCATACAGCACTGGTAATGCAAGCGGTATTGAATATGCTTCATTCCCTTCTATGCGTAGTTTCGGTTTTAACCTGAATGTTTCTTTCTAATGATGTCTGACTTTTTAAGAATTATCAATATGAAGACTAAAATAAAATCTTATTTGCTAATGTTTGTGCTTGCGGGAACTTCCGTTTTGACTTCCTGTGAGAGTTTTGACAGCTTGAATGAAAATCCCAATGATCCGACTCCGGAAAAGATAGATCCGGTTTATTTACTGTCTCCGGTATTTATTCGAAGCGTGTATAATGTAGACTTGTACCAACGTATTCATAACTTATATGTGGATACATACGCTCAATATTTCTCGAATGATAAATATTCTTCTAATGTATGTGTGCCAAATAATGACTGGACACAACAGTATTGGGATGCCCATTGGGGATGGATTGCCAACCTGAATGAAGTAATCCGTATTTGTGAAGATAATCCGAAGCATAATAACCTTGTACAGGTGGCTCGTATTTGGAGGGTTTGGACTTTTGGACGCGCAACCGATTTATTTGGTGATATTCCTTATTCAAAAGCTTGTGACGATTCCGGAGAAGCGGCTCCTTATGATACTCAGAAGGATATCTATTATGACATGGTGCAAGAACTGGCGGAAGCATCTGCAGCACTTGATCCGAATGGGGATAACCTGGGTACGGGTGATTTAATTTTTGGTGGAAATGTGGCTCGCTGGAAAGCCTTTGCAAATAGTATGCGTCTTCGTTTAGCTATGCGTATGTCTGAGGTTGATCCTAACAAAGCTAAGACAGAGGCTGAAGCTGCTGTAAAGGCTGAGGGTGGTTTGCTGTCAAGTATCGCAGAAGACGTGAAAATTGTTCGTAAGAATGCATATTATCTGGTAGATTACGGATTCTATAATGCCGTATCTCACCTGTTTAATGGTGGACGTATGACAATGAGTTATTCTATGCAGAAACTGTTAACAAACTTGGGTGGAATTCCTTTCCCAAAGAAAGATTCTTATAAAGAAGTTCCTGAATACTGTGATCCTCGTGGCCCAATTTATTTCAATGTAACTAATGAATATAATGGAGCCGGTGAAGAATATAGAGGCCGTTGGAGAGGGGTTCCTGCCGGTTATACTCAAGCTGTAAGTTTGGAACCGAACAATGTGAACAAGAATAATTCTCGTGTTGGTGTTTATTTTGTAGGTAGCACTAAAGAAACAGATGTTCCTTTCACTGTAAATATGGACCGTGATCAGACTATAATGTACTATTCCGAAGTTTGCTTCCTGCGTGCTGAAGGCGCTTTGCGTGGATGGGATATGGGAGGTTCTGCCCAGAGCTTTTATGAAGAAGGTATCAGGGCTTCTATGAAGGAAGTTGAAATCTCCGAAGATGTAATAGCTCAGTATTTGCAGTCTACTATGCCTAATATGTACGGAACAACTGTTCTTTTTACTGATACAAAAGGTGAAAATAATACGCAACTGGCTAAAGTCATTACACAGAAATATTTGTCTGGTTTTCCAGATAATGGTTGGGAAGCATGGAATGATTATCGTCGTTTGAGTTTGCCTACATTGGACCCATTTGCTATGCCTGAATCTGGTTATGTTGTGGAAAAAGGAGCAATGGGGTGGAGAGGCTCTCTTCGCCGTATTATTTATCCGGCAAAAGAACCGATCGTAAATGAAGCGAATTATAATGAAGCTGTTGCCCGCATAGGTGGTGATAAAACAACTACTCGTATGTGGTGGGATGCGCAGCCATAAAACGTAATTTCATTTAATAAATAGTATATAGAACCGGAAGGAGATATTAAGTCTTCTTCCGGTTTTTTGTATCAGTATTTCAATAGAATAATAGACTGATTGCTGAAAATTAAAATCTTTGCTCTGTTTGTTTTTCTTACTGAAAATGTATGCTTATATTGATTATTTAATATCTTTGTTGGAGACTGCATTTGTGGTTAAAATAATTAAAAAATGAAATTGATAGTACGTAATAATTTTAATAAGCGTGTCTATTTTATAGGATGATGAAGTAAGTGCCTAATATCATGAAACAATAAATAAGATTCATATGAGAATTATGGGAACACACACACACAGATTTTTCTTAGCATGTACAATGACTTTTGTTTTTTTATTGTCATCATGTACTGATATGAAGCAAAATATATTGACGGAGCAAGAAAAAGCAGAAGGATGGGAACTTCTTTTTGATGGCAAAACTCTACATGGTTGGCGTGACTATAATGGAACTGCACTTACCGGTCCTTGGGAGGTGGTGAATGGAACAATTCAGGCTGACGGCGAAGGTAGTGATGCCAGTGGTTACATTGTGACGGATAAACAATATGAGAATTTTGAACTTTCCTGGGATTGGAAAATATCAAAAGGAGGTAATAGCGGTGTATTGTATCATGTGGTAGAACGTCCGCAGTTTGCAGTTCCTTATGTAACAGGTCCCGAATATCAATTAATAGATGATGCAAATTTTGCGGAGCCGTTGGAAGATTGGCAACGTTGCGGTGTGGATTATGCAATGTATCTTCCCGATTATTCAAAGATGAAAGTGAATCCTGCCGGAAAATGGAATAATTCTAAAATTATTTTCGATAACGGACATGTTTCTTATTATATGAATGGTCAGAAAACAATTGAGTTTGATGCTTGGACAAATGACTGGTTTGCACGTAAGAACAGCGGTAAATGGGCAAATGCTCCGGAATATGGATTGGCTCATAAAGGTGTAATTTGTCTGCAAGACCATGGCTATCCGGCTTGGTTCCGTAATATCAAGATTAAAGAGCTTCCCCGTAAATCAAAGGAGGTTGATCTTTTTAATGGTGTAGATTTACAAGGTTGGGATAAATATGGAACAGAATTGTGGTATGTGAAAGACGGCCTTTTAGTTTGTGAAAGTGGTCCGGATAAACAATATGGTTATCTGGCAACTCGTGAGTATTATGATGATTTTGATTTGACTGTAGAGTTTAAACAGGAAGCAGACGGTAATTCGGGCGTGTTTATTCGTTCATTCATCGAAGAAGATGTAAAAGTAAATGGTTGGCAAGTTGAAGTGGCTCCTAAAGGGTATGATACAGGTGGCATTTACGAATCATATGGTCGTGGTTGGTTAGTTCAAATCCCGGATGAAAAAGAAAACATATTGAAAGAAGGAGACTGGAATACAATGCGTATTAAGGTACAGGGTGATAACATACAAACTTGGTTAAACGGAGAGGAAATGGTCAACATCCGTGATGAAAAAATAGGTGCCGGACAAGGACGTATCGCTTTACAGATTCATGATGGCGGCGGTATTAAAGTGTTATGGCGTAATTTGCATTTAAAGACTTTATAATAGTTCATTTATAATTTAATAGTTATGAAAAACATATCCAGAAGAAATTTCCTAAAGACTGGTGCTGTAGCTGCGGCTGGTCTGACAATTGTACCGGGATCGGTGTTGGGCAAGTCGTATGGCTTTACGGCTCCGAGTGATAAATTGAATATTGCCGGTATTGGTGTCGGTGGTATGGGCCGTCGTA
Organism: Parabacteroides bouchesdurhonensis; assembly: GCF_900186615.1. Taxonomy (GTDB): domain Bacteria; phylum Bacteroidota; class Bacteroidia; order Bacteroidales; family Tannerellaceae; genus Parabacteroides; species Parabacteroides bouchesdurhonensis. The sequence goes on along the minus strand of NZ_LT896588.1, from coordinate 1,260,273 downwards.
ATCTGGCGAATATGAGCACGGAAAATATTGTTGCCCTTTGTGATGTAGATTGGAAATATGCGGATAAAACTTTTAAAGACTATCCGGATGCCAAACGTTTTAAAGATTGGCGTGTCATGTTTGACGAGATCGGTAATTCTATTGATGCTGTTATGGTAGCTACTCCGGATCATACACATGCCGGTGTTACTGCACATGCTATTACTTTAGGAAAACATTGTTATACACAAAAACCACTTACTCACTCTGTATATGAATCTCGTTTGCTGACTAAGTTAGCGAAAAAATATAAAGTGGCTACCCAGATGGGTAATCAAGGAAATTCTTTTGACTGGTGCCGTCAGATTGCCGAATGGATTCAGTCTGGTGTGATCGGTGAAGTTACAGAGGTACATTGTTGGACAGATCGTCCAATCTGGCCGCAAGGTTTAATGCAACCTAGTGAAATTGTAAAGACTCCTAAAACTTTGGACTGGGATTTGTTTATCGGCCCGGCTCAGAAACGTCCGTATAATCCGGTTTATACACCGTGGAACTGGCGTGGATGGTGGGATTTTGGAACTGGTGCTTTGGGAGATATGGCTTGCCATATTATGGATCCGTTGTATTGGGCACTGGATTTGAAATATCCTATCAGTGTAATAGGTAGTTCTACTTTGAGCAACTTGTACTCTCCTCCTCATGCTCAGATTGTAACTTATACTTTCCCTGCCCGTCCGCCAAAAGGCAACGTAAAAATGCCGGAAGTGAAAGTTTATTGGTATGATGGTGGTTTGATGCCTCCTCGTCCGGAAGAACTGAAAGATGGTCAGATGATGGGTGATGAAAACGGTGGTATTATCTTTATCGGTACAAAAGGGAAGATTATGACTGGATGCTACGGCATGAATCCTACTTTATTACCTGTATCGGATATGGATCATTTCAACCAGCCTAAACCTTCTATTCCGAGAGTAAAAGGTGGTAATGGAAATATCTGGTCTACCAATGCTCACGAACAAGATTGGATTCGTGCATGTAAAGAATCTCCTGAAAACAGAACAGAGTCTTCTTCAAATTTCCAATTCTCAGGTCCGTTCAACGAAATGGTAGTAATGGGTGTATTGGCTGTTCGCTTGTCTGGTTTGCAAGGATTACATCGTGAATTAAAATGGGATGGTGAAAATATGAAGTTTACGAATATCTCTCCGACTGACAAGATAAAAATAGTAACAGTAGATGATTTTAAGGTGATTGATGGTGATCCGCGTTTTGACCGTCGTTTTGCTGAATTCAGTGCACAAGATATGGCAAATGAATGGATTAAACATACATATAATAATGGTTTCTCTTTACCGGATATGCCTAAGTAAAACTTTAATAATAAATAATTATGATTAGACGAATTTTTAAAACGATAATTGCTGCTCTTTGTTGTTTGTTGGTTTTACCTTCGCAAGCACAGACAAAAGCAGAGAAACAGGGTTGGCGTTTAGGTATGCAATCTTATTCATTTCATAAGTTCACATTGGTGGAAGCATTCGACAAAACGAATGAACTGGGCTTGAAATGTATTGAAGTGTTTCCCGGACATAAATTAGGAGGTAAATGGGGAGATAAAGTTTTTGATTTTAATCTAGACCCTCAAACTCAGAAAGAGATAAAAGAATTGGCTGCCTCTAAGGGGATTAAGATTGTCGGTACAGGTGTTTATGTAGCTGATAAATCATCCGATTGGGAGAAAATGTTTAAGTTTGCAAAGGCAATGGATATGGAGTTCATTACTTGTGAACCGGCTCTTGAGGACTGGGATTTGGTAGAAAAACTGGCAAAACAGTATAATATTAAAATTTCAGTACATAATCATCCACAACCTTCTGCTTATTGGAAGCCCGAAAACTTGTTGAATGCGATTTCAAAGCGTAGCAAGCTATTAGGATCTTGTTCTGATGTTGGACATTGGCGTAGAGAAGGTTTGAATCAGATTGATTGTCTGAAACAACTAAAAGGTCGTATTGTTTCTTTACACTTTAAAGATATTGCTCCTAAAGTGGAAGGAGAGAAAGAACAACACGATGTAATCTGGGGTACAGGTATCTTGGACGTCAAAGGAATGTTGAAAGAACTTAAAAAACAGAATTTCAAAGGTGTATTCTCTATAGAGTATGAATATAACTGGGATAATTCAGTTCCTGATATTAAGGAATGTATTAAGTATTTTAACAAAACTGCGGATGAAATTTTATAAGTGGATTGACATATAGGTTAATAAGTGGTTGCGCGTGCAGGTAAGGTGTTTATTTCCGAGCCTGTGCGCTTTGCCACGTAATGAAACCACACGCAATTGAAAAGAATGAGAAAGGTATTTTACCATATTCTTTTATCAAGTTTATTGATAATTTGTTTTTCTTGCCATCAAAAGCAAGCTGATCCTTTAACGTGTGCATTATTTATTGCTGAAGATAATCGCCCAGAACTTGAAAAGGTGTTGGAACATTATAAACAAGATATTAAAACAATTAGTACGGATTGGGTAGTTGAGCAAATTGACTTAGCGCTTCATACTTGGCAAGAAAACGTATATACTCGAAACCGTTCATTAAAAACTTCCTGTAATTTTGTTCTTTCTTACCGACTTGAAAATAAAATCTTTTTGGGTGATTGTCTATGGATAATGAAAGATCCGGATGTTGGTATTGTAAAATATAATCTTCAAGATTATCTGAAAGATTGATTATACGTATTTAGTTACGTAAATATTGAAATTCTAATAGTAATTTTATGGTATCTGACGAGGAAATAATTATACAGCTAAAAGATGGAAATATGACCGCTTTCAAATCTCTATTTGATTCGGTGTATCTTTTGCTGTATTTTCATTGTCGAAAATTTGTGTCTGATCCGGAAGATGCCAAAGATTTATTGCAAAATGTATTCCTCCGTTTTTGGGAAAAAAGGAGCGAAATAGACATTCATACTTCGTTGAATGCCTATTTGTTTCGTTCTGTACAGAACGAATGTTTGAATTATATACGTTCAAGTAAAATTTCTACAACTTTGGATGAAAGCCTATCGGATGAAATAAAAAATGGTTTAAATGATAACGAACCCTCTCCTTATTCTGATTTAGTTGCACTTGAAATTGAAAAAATTGTTGAGGAAACCGTTGACAACTTACCGGACCAATGTAAATCTGTTTTTAAATTAAGCAGGATAAACGGACTTAAAAATCAAGAAATTGCGGATAAACTGAATATTTCTGTCCGAACAGTAGATACACAGATATATAGAGCACTTAAAGTCTTAAAAGATAAACTAAAAGACTATTTGATCACATAGAAAATAATATTAAAGTAAAAATAATAGATCATGTTTGTAAGTAACTTTTCCTTTAAATGTGTCATACTTACAAAGATGAGGAAAGAACAGTTGATAAATGAAAGAATATATTAAAAATATAGTTGGGGAAAGCCTGAGAGAAGAGGTCGATGTAAACAAAGAATGGAGCCGTTTGGCTTCTTCTATAATGGAGAAATCAAAATCTTCTTCCCTGAAGAGAGAAAAAAAAAAGGTATTTCTTCGAACGGTCAGTTATGCGGCAGCAATGTTCATTGGTGTTGTTCTTTCATTTTCAGTACTGTATATTGCGGAAAAGAAGCAGTCTGATATCATCGGTACATATAAATTAGTAACGGATAAAGGAGAAAAAAGTTATTTGCAGTTGCCGGATGGAACTAATGTTTGGCTCAACTCATGTACAACTATTGAATATGCTCATGATTACGGAAAAGAAAATCGTGACATACATTTGAATGGAGAAGCCTATTTTGAAGTAGCTAAAAATAAAGAACTTCCATTTATTGTAAAAACAAGTGGAGGTATTGACGTAAAAGCCGTAGGAACAGCTTTTAATGTTTCTGCTTATAGTGAAGATGCACGGTTGATAACTACTTTATTTAGCGGTAAAGTAATAGTACAGCCAACATTGACAAAACAACAAATTTTGTTGGAACCGAATCAAGTGGCTGTTTATTATAAAAGTAGAAATAAAATAGAAATAGTACCATATGATAAGAGAATATTCGCTCAATGGAGAGGCGGAGCTTTATCATTTGATATGATGTATCTGGAAGACATAACCAAATTGCTGGAACGGAATTATAATGTTGTGTTCCGCTATGAAAACCAACGAATTAAAAAGTTGAAATTTAGTGGAAGTTTCCGTAACAGTGAAGATTTGTCTGAAATCTTGAGAGTAATAAAAACTAATACCTCTATTAGTTATAAGGTCGTAAAAGACACAATAATTATTAAGTAACTCATAATAATAAATCTTTAAATCTAATTGCCTATGACGGAATATTGAGAAAATCATTTTTTTACTACACAGTTAACCTAAATTTTTTGGATTTTATTGTATAATCTTAATTTTAATAATTATGGCAAATCATACAGGGAGTTCTGGAAGAACTAACGTTAGTACCCTGAGAAAACTTACTCTAGTTGGTTTGTGCGTGGCTGCTTTGCAGTTTCAATTAATGGCAGCATCGTCACAAATGATAACATTAAGTATCACAAGGGGTACCATTTCAGATGTATTCAAAGCAATAGAAAGTCAAAGTGATTATAAATTTTTTTATAATAACAGCCAAGTTGACTTAAACGACCAGGTGAATGTTAACGTATCGGAAGGCTCTATTGAAAGCGTTCTGGACAATGTTTTTACAGGGACAAATATTACCTATAAGATTGTAAATAATCACGTTGTCCTTACAAACCGCACATTAGCAGAAGTTACTGTTGTAAATCAACAAGGCAAGCGGGTAACCGGTCAGGTTCTGGATCCGAACGGTGAACCGTTGATTGGCGTGAATGTACTTGTAAAAGGTACAACTATCGGATCTATTACGGATATAGACGGTAATTATATGCTGGAAAACGTTCCCGCTAACGCAACATTGGAATTTTCTTATATTGGTTATAATGTACAGAGTGTAAATGTAGGAAACAAAGCTAGCATTAATGTTACATTATCGGAAGATACTCAAAAATTGGATGAAGTAGTAGTAGTAGGTTACGGTTCGTTTAAGAAAAGTGACTTAACAGGTGCTATTACTCAAGTAAAGGGAGATGAAATTGCAGATTTACCACTTCGTAGTGCAGCCGATGCTTTACAAGGAAAAGCTGCCGGTGTAACAATCACAGCAACTTCCGGTAGTCCGGGTTCTATGGGTAATGTTCGTATTCGTGGAGTCGGTACTATCAATAATAATGATCCGTTATATGTAGTAGACGGCATGCCCCAAACTGATATCGGTTGGTTAAATGCACGTGATATTGAAAGTCTTGAAGTATTAAAAGACGCATCTGCTCAAGCTATTTACGGAGCCCGTGCAGCTAATGGTGTGATCTTAATCAGCACCAAACGCGGAGCTAGCGGAGATACATATAAAAGTAACATTGAATTTGACATGAGTATAGGTTTCCAAGGGGTAGCTAAAACATACGACATGTTAGATGCCGAAGGTTTTATGGAATACAAAAACCGTGCTTATACAACAGCAGGCAAAGATTTAATGGAAGACTTTGCCACTCCTGAAAAACGCGAAGCTATTCTTTCATTTTTGGAAAAGAACGGAGGTCGTCAAGGTACGAATTGGTGGGATGCTACAATTCGTAAAGCAAAGGACGCTCCTGTTCAGACATATAACCTTGCACTATCGGGTGGAACAAAAAAATTAAGATATCGTGCAAGCTTTGGCTATATGAATCAAAAAGGTATCTTAAGAGGATCTAACTATGATCGTTTGAATGGACGTCTGAATTTAGATTCAGAAGTAACAAAATGGTTGAATATGTCTGCTAATGTAAATGTTACTTATGAAACCAGACGAAATCTTTTGGAAAGTAATGCTTATACAGGTACTGTATTTAACACGGTAACGGCAGACCCAATCACCCCTGTTTTTCGTGATAACTTGGTTGATATTCCTGATTTCTTATACGATCGTATTATGCAAGGATATGAACCAACCAATCCTTGGTCTCGCTATACCGGCGTTATTTATTCAAATAAAAATAATAGTCCGAGACAGGCAGATATGAATGCTTTAAATAATAATACATATCTCTCAACCAAAAGTAATGTAACTGGTGAAATTAAACTATTTCCGTTCTTAACCTTTAAGTCCAGTATTGCAATTGATTTGATACGTAATTTGGAAGCGGCATTTTCTCCTAAATATTACTCGGATGGAGATGAGTATTCTACCTATGCTGCAGCAAGCCGCAGGTCTAAAAACACAGATTATTGGGTGTTTGATAATTATTTTACTTACAACCAAAAGTTTGACAAGCATTCAATAACAGCGATGGCAGGTACTTCTGCAGAAAAGAAACGTTATGAAATGATTTATGCTTATAAGAGAGGAATGGTTACAAATGATCCCAGCCAACAGATTATTAATGCAGGAACAATTGATCCATCAGCAGAAGGTTATTATGAAATTTCTTCACTGAACTCTTACTTCGGTCGTGTATTTTATTCATTCGACAATCGTTATATGGTTACAGCCAATATCCGATGGGACGGTTCTTCTTCCTTTGCCAAAGGGAATAGATGGGGATGTTTCCCGTCTGTTTCTGCTGGTTGGAATTTCTCAGAAGAAAAATTCTTGGAAAGTACGAAAGATTGGTTATCTCAAGGAAAATTAAGGGCTGCTTGGGGTGAAATTGGTAATCAGGATGTTCCGGGTGGAGCTTATCTGGATACGTACGGAAATAAATATTACTATCCGTTTGGTAATCCGATTATTGCAGATTTAGCGGCTGGTCGTGCCCAAGTTGGTAATCCCGATTTGAAATGGGAAACAACCCGTCAGTTAGATTTTGGTCTGGATCTAGCATTTCTCAATGGTTCTTTAAGAGCAAGTTTCGACTACTTTAATCGTGATACAAAGGATATGTTGGTTCAAGTACCTCTTCCTAACACTTTAGGTCTGCCGAACAACCCATGGATGAACGCAGGTAGTGTTAGTAATAAGGGTTTTGAAATTACAATAGGATATGACGGAAAAGCAGGAAAAGATTTTATCTATCATATTAATGGAAACCTTTCTACCTATCGTAATAAAGTGAAAGACTTAGGAGGTAACTTTAATATTCCGAATAAAGGTATACATTTAGGAAACCAGACCTATACAATGATTGAAACAGGTAAACCAATTGGTTATTTCTACGGATTTAAAACGGATGGGGTATTCCAGACTCAGGAAGAAATCGATAATTATAAGAATGATGGAAAGGTCGTCATGCCGGGTGCTAAACCGGGTGATTTGAAGTTCCAGGATTTGAATGGTGATGGAGAATTAAATGATGAAGACCGTACAATGATCGGTAATCCGCATCCTGATTTTACATTTGGTATCACATTAGGTGCAGAATACAAAGGGTTTGACTTCTCTGCTTTCTTCCAGGGAGCTATTGGTGGCGACATTTTGAATATTTTGAAATATGATATTTATTCAGGTACAGGTTGGTATAATGCGCCAAAAGATATCTTAACTACATTCTGGAATGGTCCGGGTAGTACGAATAAAAACTTTGGTATTGACGCAAACAGCCGTATGAACTTGGAAATGTCTGACTGGTTTGTAGAAGATGGTTCTTATGTCCGTTTGAAAAATATACAGATAGGCTATACTATTCCGTCTTCTATTACAAAAAAGGTTACAATTAATAATCTTCGTGTTTTTGTTGCCGCACAAAATCTATTTACTATTACCGGCTATTCCGGTCTGGACCCTGAAATTGGTGAATATGACAATAAGGCTTATTATAAAGGTATCGATATGGGATATTATCCACAGCCAAGAACCTTTATGTTTGGTATCAGTATGAAACTTTAAAAACGGATATCTTATGAAATCAATAATAAATTTTAGTAAGACGTGTATTGCACTATTATGTATTGGTGCATTAGCAGTAAGTTGTAATGACGACTTTCTGGATAGACCGCCGTTGGGTACATTAGATGAAACAACATTTTTAAGTACGGAAGATGCCGGTTATAAATTGTTGATACAATGTTATTTTCATATAACAGACCATTGGAACTATCAGGACACCAAATTTATTTTCGGAGACCAATTGGCCGATGATTGTTCTAAAGGAGGTTCAGATGCCGGTGACCGCGTGCGTATTACCGAAGTTGCAACAGGACGTCCATTGGCTACAAATGCAATGTTGACAGACTATTGGACTTATCGTTATAAAGATGGTATATCTCCTTGTAATGTATTCCTTCAGAAAATCACACCTGAAACACAGCTAATCGAAACAGGTGGAGCTTTAGTTTCAAAAGAAAAGAAACAAAGATGGATTGCAGAAGCTCGCTTCCTACGTGCTTTCTATTATTATGATTTGGCGACCGTGTATGCTAATGTGCCTATTATCAAAGAACCATTAGCTGGTGTAGATAAGAGTACACTTACGAAGTCGGATAAAGAAGAAGTAAAGAAATTTATTCTTGAAGATTTGGAAGCGGCAATTAACGAACCGAATTTGCCAACTGCTTCAAATTTACCGATAAATGAATATGGTCGCATCACTAAAGAGGCAGCTAAAGCTTTCCGGGCCCGTGTCTTGATGTTCTTTGGTGATTACGCTGCTGCACAAAAAGATTTGAAGGATGTCATTGATACTAATTATTTCGGAATAATAGATGATTATTCAGACTTGTTTAACAGTGTGGAAAAAGGATACTTATCTAAAGAGGCCGTATTTATTACTGTCAGAGGTTATCAACCGGCATACAGTTTAGGAGGAAGTGTTTGTCCTCAAATGAATATGGGCCGTGGTCCTACCGGCGGTTGGGGTGGAGAATGCCCAACTATTGATTTAGTCAATGAATATGAAGTAGGTGATCCTCGTTTAGTTCATACAGTAATATCCTCCGGCGATATTTTCTATAAAGCGGATATGGAAACAACAGAGACGCATGACTATTCCGGTTATGATAACTATCCCAGACAACATAGTCGCAAACAATGGATTGATTATTCAAGACGTTTTACCGGTGGCTTACTTGATACGGATTGGTCATTCTATCATATCCGTTATGCCGATGTATTGTTAATGTACGCAGAATGTTTGGTAGAAACCGGTGGAGACAAACAAGTTGTTGTTGATATCCTTAATCAGATTCGTCACCGTGCATTTGTAACTACTTCGCCGAAGGATCAATTTGCCCAGTATCGCAAATTCAATGTACCGGATGATAAAAAGGTAACAGAAGAAATTTTCAATGCAAAATACAAAGTAAAAATAACGGATGATTTGCGTAAAGCTGTACGTCATGAACGTCGTGTAGAATTGGGTTGCGAAGGTTTACGCTTTTATGATTTACTTCGTTGGGGAACATTTGTTTCTACTATGCAAGCATTTGGAAAAACTACAGAAGGTCAATACTCCGGTGCTGGTACACAGGTTACGGATAAAACCTGGCCATATCCGATACCACAGAATGAAATTGATTTTGTAGGAGGTTCTTTAACACAGAATGATAATTATTAATAAGTAATTATTTCCTTATCTTTAAGGCCATATTCCAAATAAGGATATGGCCTTATTTTTTACTATTTAAACCATTTATATATGAAGAAAATCAAATTAATCATTTTGGCATGTTTGATACCATCCCTATCATTTGCTAAAACAGTATATCTGGATCAACTAGATTTAGGGTATATGTTACAAGACTGGGGTGTACCTTTAGCTAACAAGTCTGTTATGGGTACCTCTTTGCAAGTTAATGGAGTGAAGTATGAACGCGGTATAGGATCTCATTCTGTCAGTCGTTTTTTATTAAATTTAGAAGGAAAAGCAAAAACATTTTCCGGCTTGGCCGGTGCAGACGACCATAATGACTTTGGAGGAAACCTCGAATTTCAGATTCTTGCAGACCAACAATTAGTATGGAGTAGTGGAGTACTTCACAAAGGAATGCCTGCTGTACCCTTTAATATTAATTTAAAAGGCGTAAAGAAACTAGCATTGCTGATTAAAGAAGCTGGAGACGGGATTATGTATGACCATGCGGATTGGCTTAATGCAAAGATTGAAACCTCCGGCTCTGTAATACCTGAACCGGTTATGCCAGAACCTCGTCTGGGCGAAAAGTACATCCTTACCCCATGTCCCGATGCAACTCCACGTATTAATAGCGCAAAAGTATTTGGAGTAAGACCCGGAAGCCCATTTTTATATACTATAGCAGCTACAGGAGATCGTCCAATGAAGTTTTCAGCTGTTAATCTTCCGGAAGGACTAACGTTAGATTCTGAAACAGGCTTCATCCGGGGCAAATTAATAAAGCAAGGCACATTTAATGTAATCCTGAAAGCCGAAAATAGTAACGGTGAAGATATACGTCCCTTGCGTATCGAAGTTGGAAACGAGATTTGCCTTACTCCTCCGATGGGTTGGAATAGCTGGAATTGTTGGGGATTACAAGTAAACGACCAAAAGGTAAAAGATGCGGCCGACTATATGGCACGCAATTTAATTAACCATGGATGGACCTATGTTAATATAGATGATGGATGGGAGTCGGGAGAACGTACTTCTGAAGGGGTATTGATGGGTAATGAGAAATTCCCGGATTTTAAAGACTTAAGTGATTACATTCATAGCCGTGGATTAAAGTTCGGTATCTATTCATCTCCGGGACCACTTACCTGCGGAGGTCATTTAGGCAGTTACCAACATGAACAAATTGATGCCGATACGTGGGCTGCCTGGGGTATCGATTACCTTAAATATGATTATTGCCTGTATACACAGGTCGCTCCGGTTCCTACGGAAGAAATAATAAAAGAACCTTATGTCGTAATGCGTAAAGCATTGGATAAAGTAAACCGCGATATTGTTTATTGCGTAGGCTATGGAGCTCCTAATGTATGGAATTGGGGTAGCGATGCCGGAGGCAATCAATGGCGTACCACTCGTGATATTACAGATGAGTGGAACGTTGTACGTAGTATCGGCTTCTTCCAGGATGTTTGTGCACAGGCAACCCGGCCGGGTAAATATAATGATCCGGATATGCTTGTGGTAGGTAAACTTGGATTGGGCTGGGGAGCAAGGGCACACGACTCTTATCTCACCCCTGACGAGCAGTATTCACATATAAGTTTATGGTGTATCTTATCTGCTCCGTTACTAATAGGCTGTGATATGAATGAAATGGACGAATTTACCACCGGTTTACTTACAAATGATGAAGTTCTGGCCGTAAATCAAGACCCATTAGTTATGCCGGCATGTAAGATAATAACTGAAAACGGGCAAATCTGGTATAAATACTTGGAGGATGGCTCGGTTGCAATAGGATTTTTCCATGCCAATCCGTATGCTATCTATTGGGATCAAACAGACGATGTACAAAGTCGTAAATATAGATTCAACTTGGATTTCAAGTCTATCGGACTGAATGGAAAATATACGATACGAGATTTATGGCGGCAGAAAGATCTTGCGACGTCTCAAACTTCCTTTAATACAGAAGTCCCTTATCATGGAGTAACATTTGTTAGATTAATCCCTGAATAAAGTCTGCAAAAGGAGTCAAAATTAGGCATGCAATAATTCGTTAAACATTACCGTATGCCTAATTTTCTTTTATTTTTTCACTTTAATATGATCAAAACCTTCACCATATACACCGATAACAGCACTTTGTGAAACAAAAGCGTTCGGATCAATATCATTGATGATACGGAAAATAGTAGTAGACTGGCGTTTCTTAGCCAACACAAACATTATTTTTTGTTCTTGTCCGGTATAAAGGCCGGTTGCATCAATCACTGTAACACCACGATGAAGAGCATTAATCTCTTTCCCTATCTCTTTATATTTTTTGGAAATGATAAAGAACTGTACAGATTGACGGGCACTGTTTACAATCTGGTCAAGTACAAAACTGCATACATATAATGTAACAAAACCATATACAACCTTTTCCCAATCTTTTAAAACGAAGTAACTGGAAGCTATAATAATCATATCACAGACCATCATCACACGCCCTAACGTAATATCACGGTATTTGTTGATAATAGCGGCAATAATATCCGTACCTCCTGTACTTCCGTTGGATGAAAAAGCAATACCTATGCCACTACCACAAAAAGAGGCTCCTAACACGCAGGCCATAAAAGGCTGGTCATGCAGCAGATGCAGCCCGGCTGTCAGCTTCTGAATCACAGATAAAAAGAAGGTGAGTACAAATACAGCGAAGATGGTTTTGATACTAAAGCGGAAGCCCAAAATTTTCAAGGCAAGCAGGAGTAAGAAACCGTTAATAATAAAGTATGTGTATTGTACAGGGAATCCGGTAGCCCAATATACGATTGAAGCAATACCCGGCACGCCTCCTGTTGTGATATCGTTAGGTAAAAGAAAAACAGTCCAACCGATACCGTAAAATATCATGCCGAGGGCTATCATCAGATAATCCCTCGTTTCTCTCCACATAACCTGGCGTGAGGTTGTTAATAAAGTTGGTTTCATTTTATTTCTTTAGTTGATGCGGCTGCAAAAGTAGTGAAAGATTACTTATGCAGAAACATCCACTCGAGATAATCAGGCTCGGCAAACGCATTATCCCAGCTATTATGATCTACGCCGGGATATTCTTTATAACGAACATCTATACCCGCCTCTTTCAATGTTTTGTAAGCATCTCGTGAAAACTGCACGTCTACAACACTGTCATCTGCTCCATGATAAATACTAAAAACGGTTTTTCCCTTAAAGTTTGCTAATCGTTGCAGGTTAGCACCCCCACAGATAGGAGTAGCTGTTGCAAAAAGATTAGGATAACGGCAAACAAGATCAAACGTTCCCATGCCTCCCATAGAAAGCCCCGTAATATAAATCCGTTTTGTATCCACAATTCCTTTAGCAATATAGCTGTCTAAAAGCTCTTTTACTGCAGCCATTGGTTTTGTAATCGGGGTTACGGAGGGGTAATAACGTTTTTCCCCATCTTTCTCAGGTTTCCGGTAAGATGACCATGATATGTCTTTCGGGCATTGCGGCGCAATGATAATAGCCGGATATTTGGATCGATTTGCATGTGAAGCAAACATGTCGCCCCCATGAAATAACTGAGCTTCATTGTCATCCCCTCTTTCACCGGCACCATGCAGGAAAAGGATAACAGGATACTGTTGATCAGGGCAATAGTTTTCGGGATACAACACCCTATAGTTTAATTTATAGCCATTAGAGGTAGTAAACTGTTTTTTAAGAAAACTGTTTTTATCTCCGGCATACACAGTTACAGATACTAACAGGCATAAAGCCACAAAAACGAATGATTTTAATGTTTTCATAATATGTATATATGATTAACTGAATATTAGTTGAGGACAAATTTAAATTATTCTCTTTTATATAGTAACCTGTTGGCAGAATTAATTTATAGATCATCCGATATTTTGTTCAGTCAGTTCTTATGATTTTTTTACGAAAGAAAGCATCAAAAAAGAGCTATCTTTTGAATTACAAAGTCCCGTCTTAACATTTCAAAAGAGCAGACCTTTGAAGTGTTAAGACAAGACTTTTAAGTTCAAAGGTCTGCTCTTTTAAAAACGAATAAAGGGAATTGTATTTCGATTAACATACATTAAACCATTCAACCTTTCAGCTTTAGTGTAAATAACTGATAAAAAGCGATAAAAAACTGAAGGGTTCAGTTGCAAATCCATCAGATCCTGAAATACAAAAAAGCCATGCCCTTATTGGGAACATGGCTTTTCTTATAGTAGAAAATAATTATTTATTTATAATTATCATTCTGAGTTAAAGCGCCTCCTATATTATCTATTTCTGTTTGAGGTATCGGATATGGCCAAGTCTTATCCGTAACATTGGAACCTGCACCGGAGTATTGTGCTTCTGTAGTCTTGCTGAAAGCCTGCATAGTAGAAACAAATGTACCCCAACGAAGTAAATCATACAAGCGAAGACCTTCACCGGCTAATTCTACACGACGTTCATGACGTACCGCTTTACGAAGATCATCAGAAACCTTCACTTTATAATTTGCATTGAAAACTGCCTCTGTTACTTTCTTATCATCCGCCACATTGAATTTGCGATACTGGGCAAATTGATCCTTCGGCGAAGTAGTTACAAATGCACGATAGCGAACTTTATTAATCAAATCTACAGCCAGTTGTTTGTCTCCTCCGGTTTCTATCAGGCATTCTGCGTACATCAACAATACGTCAGCATAACGGATATGATAGAAAGACCAGTCTGTATCCATTAAACCTCCTGTTGGTCTTCTTGAATAATCAATCCATAACTTACGGTTATGTTGCTGAGGGAAGTTATCATAACCGGAATAATCGTGAAGCTCTGTCGTTACACCATCTCCTTTGTAGAAGATATCACCGGATGACATAACAGTATGAACTAAACGAGGGTCGCCCACTTCATATTCTGCAGTTAGATTATTGGTAGGGCATTCTCCGCCCCAACCACCGGTGGTATTACGGCCAATACACATTTGAGGAACAACACTACCTCCAGTATAGTTAGGTATATATGCTCGTGTTGTAATAAAAACAGCTTCTTTAGACATATAACCGTTTGCTGCACTATTAAATAATGTCTGATAGTCACTGATCAAATCAAATTGTCCACCATCTACAACAGCCTTCAAGTCTGTTTTTGCACCTTCATAATCACCAAAGAACATTTTTACACGTGCCCGGAAAGCCATTGCTGCCTCTTTAGAAATACGTCCAGTTTCAGAAGCAGGAATTGCACTTGCTCCTGGCAAATTAGCTTCTGCTATAGCAGCATCCAGATCCGCAAGAATAAATTTTCTTACTTCCTCTTTATCAGATTTAGTAATACTACCTTTATCCGCAGAAGTTAACGGTTTATCTATAATAGGCACATTAGCAAACATCATTGCTAAATCAAAATAATAGAATGCACGTAAGAATTTGGCTTCTGCTATCCAACGCTGTTTTTCAGCTGTTGTAACTAAAGCACCTCCATCTTTTATTAACTGAGTTTCCGGAGTAACCAATGATAAAAATACATTACATGCAGAAATTGCAGATTGATAACGATGATTCCACAAATCTCTTAACATACTACTTGTCGTAGTAGGATTACCACGTGTTACTTCTGTTACAACCACACGGTCTGCTGCATCAGAACCACCTTTCGAACAATCATCGGTTAATTGGTCTCCCACATCGAACTTCATCTGCTGGTAATTCCAGTGATCATTAATAGGCTGGTAGCAATTAATTAATAACTTAAAACCACCATTCTCAGAGTTCAAATAAGTCGTTTCATCCACCGACCCTAAAGTCGGACGGTCTAAAAAGTCGGAATTACAACTTACCATCAAAATGCTGGCGAATAATGTCATAATGCAGACTTTTCCAAAATTTATTATTGATTTCATAAGATATCCATTTTTATAGTTTCATACTGATACCAAACATAAAGGTTCTTGCCTGTGGATAATATCCCATATCAACACCTCTATAGATTGGATTATTATTATATTCACCAATTTCAGGATCCAAACCGGAATAACCAGTAATGGTAAATAGATTTTGAGCAGCTACGAATACACGAAGATTATTCAATGTAATCTTTCTTGTAATAGAAGACGGGATAGTATAGCCTATCTGTAAATTCTTCAAACGGACATAAGAACCATCTTCTACAAACCAATCTGACATTTCACGGTTCAAACGGCTGTCAGCATCAATTGCGAAGTTCTTATTTGTACTACCCGGGCCATTCCAGAATGTAGTCAAGATATCTTTTGGCGCATTATACCAACCAACACCGCCGTAAAGGTCATACTTCAAGATATTCAAAATATCATTACCTACTGATCCCTGGAAGAAAGCAGAGAAGTCGAATCCTTTATATTCTGCACCTAATGTGATACCAAATGTAAAATCAGGATGTGGATTACCTACCATACCACGGTCAAGGTCATCTAATTTGCCATCTTTATTTTTATCAACAAATTTCAAATCACCAGGTTTGGCACCCGGCATAACAACCTGACCGTTATTTACATAACTGTCAATCTCTTCTTGGGTCTGGAATACTCCGTCTGTTTGATAACCATAATAATATCCAATTGGTTTTCCAACTTCCGTCATAGTATAAGTATAATATCCCAAATGAACTCCTGTTCCCGGAATGCTGGCATCGCTACCCAAATCTTTTACTTTATTCTTATAGGTAGATACATTGGCATTGATGTGGTAAACAAAGTCTTTTCCGGCTTTTCCGTCATAACCAACACTTACTTCAAAACCTTTATTGTTAATACTACCCGCGTTTACCCATGGAGTATTCGGGAAACCTAAACTGGCAGGATTAGGAACCTGTACCAACATATCCTTTGTATCACGATTATAATAATCAAATGTGAACCTCAAAGAACCTTGTAAAAATGCCAGATCCAAACCTAAATCTAACTGACGGGTTGTTTCCCACTTTAAATCAGGGTTACCAACCTGATTGCGACTACCACTTAACTGTGTATTATCACCTCCGAATAGGAAATAAGAACCATTTGCGAATGTATTTAAATAAGCACCATCACCAATTGTTTGGTTACCGATTTCACCCCAACCGGCTCTTAGCTTACCTTGTGATAACCAACCTTTAGTACTTTCTAAGAATTTTTCTTCTGAGAAGTTCCAACCTCCGGATACGGAAGGGAAGACACCCCAGCGGTTTCCATCCGCAAACCGCGAAGAACCATCCCAACGAATATTAGCTGTAATCATATAACGATTGTCAAAAGAATAGAAAGCACGACCGAAATATGAATTCAATGTATTGATAACATAATAGCCGCCTGCTCCGGGATTCATTGTTCCGGCATTAATAATTTGTTGTCCCGGATCATTATTAATCATACCTTGTTTAGAAGCAGAAATTACCTCATACTTTTTCTTTTCTGCGGAAGTACCGACCATCACGGAAACATTATGCTTATCAAATTTTTCTGCATAAGTCAAGTAGTTATCAAATACCCAGTAATCTGTATTATAAACACTACGGCTTGCGGTAGCAAAAGAATTATATTCATCGCCATCTAAATAATATTTAGGATTAAAGCCATCAGATTGGGCACGGATCAAATCAACAGAGATACTAGATTTATAGGTTAAGAACGGGAATAGTTTAAATTCACCGGCAATATTACTCTTTGTTGAGATTTCATGCCAAACATTTAAAGCATGACGATCAACCTGAGCTACTGTATTCGGTTTGTTTGAATAAAGTACTCCTGTATAACGAGACCAAGGATTGGCAGGTTCGTAACTATTATAAATACGGTCGTACAAGAAATCAGGTACATCTACCAGATTATCTCTGTAAATAGGAGTGATCGGGTCTGCAGAGGCAGTAGAGAATACAGTTGCAGTATAAGAATCGTTTTCCGTAATATTTTTGCGTGCTTCATATGCAACATTCACATTAGCAGATAAATTGAACCACTTTGTTACTTCTGAATCCACACTTAAACGGCCATTTAAACGTTCATATTCAGAACTTTTCACAAGACCTTTATGGTTCATATAGCCGAAGCTAGCACGATATCTCAATTTATTTGTTCCCCCCGATAATGCTAAATTATAGCTTTGATTAACGGCGTCTTTTGGTTTATTAGTAATAGCGTCCCACCAATTCGTACCTTGACGACCTCCATTCTTTTCCAAAAACGAAAGAATAGCTTCGCGTTTTTCAGGAGTGGCAAAATCATCCATCAATTCTCTGCCGGCAGCTGCATAAGCACGGTTTTTGTATTCCATAAAACCTTCGGCATCCAACATATCGTATGTTTTTGATGCTGCTTGAAAACCAACGCTCATGTCAAATTCGATATTACTACGATAGGAGTCTCCACTAGCTCCACGTTTAGTGGTAATAAGAATCACACCGTTAGCTGCACGAGAACCATAAATAGCTTGGGCAGATGCGTCTTTTAATACTTCAATGTTTTCAATATCACGGGGGTTTAACCAACCGATACCATCTTGGGGCATACCGTCTACTACATATAGTGGATTATTACCATTCAACGTACCAACACCACGAATACGAACGTCGCCTAAGGCACCCGGACTACCAGAATTAGCAGTGATTGTTACACCGGCAACCTTACCTTGTAAAGCATCTGATGCACTACGAAGCGGTAAAGACGAAATCTCATCTCCCTTTACTTGAGAGATAGCACCGGTCAAGTCACTTTTCTTAAATGAACCGTAACCTACTACTACTACTTCGTCCAATTTTTGAGTATCTTCTGATAATGTAACATTTATGTTCGTTCTATTCCCTGCATTTACACTCTGTACATTATAACCAATATAAGAAAACTCCAATGTTGCGTTTGCAGGAACACCATCCAAAACATAATTACCGTCCATATCTGTAGTTGTACCGATAGTTGTACCTTTTACAAGTACATTCACACCAATCAACGGTTCACCGTTTGGATCTAGAACCTGACCGGTTACCCGTTTGCCTTGTTGATTTACAATAGTAACTTCTGCGTCTTTTAATGTGCGGTTTGTAAGGACAACGTGGTTATTTACAATCTTGTAGGTAATGTTTGTCCCTGTAAAAACATTGTCCAGAACGCTTTCAATAGAGCCTTCCGATACGTTAACATTTACCTGGTCGTTTAGGTCAACCTGGCTGTTATTATAAAAGAATTTATAGTCGCTCTGACTTTCTATTGCTTTGAATACATCTGAAATGGTACCCCTTGTAATACTTAATGTTATCATTTGTGACGATGCTGCCATTAATTGAAACTGCAAAGCAGCCACGCACAAACCAACTAGAGTAAGTTTTCTCAGGGTACTAACGTTAGTTCTTCCAGAACTTAGGTGGAAAATGAATGATATATAATAAAAAATCATCGGGATGTTTTTTCTATTTCATCCCGATGATTTTATAAAATGATCCCGATGATTTCGTTTTTACGGTTCCATGACGACTTCCACACAATTCCCCTGTAATAACAATTTTTTTGCAAATGTTTGTATTTTGACAGGCGTTATGCCTTGTAATAAATTTTCGTATTGTGTGTCAGCATCGAAGCCTTTATAATAATAGTTGTCCAAAACATTTAACCAATAACTATTCTCTTGCAAGTTTTCAGCATGGCGTTTTTGCATGTTATCCTGAGTCTTTTTGAAATCTTCAGGACGAGGCCCCATATCGGATATACGTTTTAACTCATTATGTATAATTGCATTCATCCGTTCCCGTTTTACCGGATCTGTATCAAAAAAGATTTGCAGAATAGTTTGTCCCTGGGGAAATGGGGAGATACGGGCTGAGGTTTGTACGCCATAACTTCCGCCTTCATCTTCACGTACTTTTTCCATATAGACAAGATCAAGAATTTGTTTTAACATTGTGGCACTGATAATATTTTCCAGTATATAGTCCATTTGCCCGGAGTAAAGGATTGCTACGGTTGCTTTAGGTATTTCCATTTGTCGCCGAAAAATGTTTGTATAGTCTCCTTTATGCAAAGCGGGTACTTCGGCGGGATTCCCGTTTACAACATTTCCTTTGGCTGGAAGAGTTGCCAGATATTGCTCGATATAGGGGCGAATGCTGTCGGTATTGATATTGCCCACAAATGTGAAAACAAAACCAGAGGCATCTTCAAAGCGTTCTTTATACATCTCCATAATACGGGAATAACTGATATGTTCGAAGTCTTCCGGTTGCAAACGCATGGCCCTTGGATTATCGCTATAAACTGCTTTGGTGAGTGAATCGCTAAAAGCTACCATTGGATTCAATTCCAGATTCTTCATTTGTGCTTTCATCCGGTTTTCATAGGAAGCATAAGCCTCTTCGTCCGTACGCGGAGCTGTGATAGTAAGATAGATCAGCTCAAAGAGTGTTTGCAGGTCTGAAGGGGTGGAAGAGCCATTCAGACTTTCATTGTCCAATCCTAATGAGGGAGCACATGATACTTGCTTTCCTGCCAATCTTTTTCCTAATTCAATAGCAGAAAAATCTCCTAGCCCTCCCAATCCGATCACGTCATTGAATATTTTTAAGTTGTCTATATCCTTATTGCCGAATAGTGTACTTCCTCCGGGTTTAGTCGCGGTCATGAGCACTTGGTCTTTTTTGAATTCCGTCGGTTTTAAAACCACTTTAACGCCATTGCTTAACGTGAGAACTGTTGCTCCGAAGCGTTGGTCTGTTTCTGTTTTTGTTATTTTTCCGGCAGCAGGAAGAGTTGGTATTAACGGTTCATTAGAGACCGTTTCTTGAAACGGTTCGACAGGCATATATTGTGCTTTCAGGAAAGTACGTAGCAGATTTTCGTCTGACGGATAAGACAAACCTTCTTTCTCCGGACCGGTCAGGCTGATTACGATATTATTATCGCTGCTCAGCATATCTTGGATGTATTGGTTTACCTGTTCTACGGGAATAACAGGCGCTATTTGGTTAATAAGCGTATATTCTGTTTCAATGCCGGGAATATATCCTCCGTTGGTAAAGTGCCGGACATATTCACGAGTGTAAGCACTGTTTTTTTGTTTGTCACGTTCATTATAGGCTGTCTCGTATTGTTTTAGTATATTAATACGTGCACGGTCATACTCTGAGGCTGTGAATCCATAGCGCTTTACCCGTTCTGTTTCTTTTACTAATGTTATTAGGGTGGAATCAATCTCCCCTTCTTTTGCAATAGCTGTAATAGTCCAAGCGCCTTGCGTTTTGGAAATCATATAGTCTCCGTCATATGCTTCGGCGTAAACGAAAGGAGGATTAGCTTGATGAAGAAGCTCTTCTAGACGTTCATTCATCATATTGGCACAAACGGCTTGAACATAATCTTTCACTAAACCGGTGATTGTTGCGTAAAGATCATCGGGTAATTTTTCATGTTTATAAAAAATACTGAGGATAATATTTGACGCTTCTTTGTCTTTTGCAATAGATATGATAGGGAGATCGTTATCCGGGACAGTAAAATTTTCTCTTTTTGCCGGATTAACGGGTGCGGGGATATCAGAGAAAATGCGTTTAACGGCAGCTTCTACTTGGTCAACATTAATATCGCCTACGATAATAATAGCTTGCAAATCGGGGCGATACCATTTTTTATAATAATCTCTTAATTCTTCCGGCTTAAAGTTGTTGATAACATCAATACTTCCAATGGGCAAACGATTTGCGTAGCGACTATCCGGGTACATCTTGGGAAATTGTTGTTCCCAGATTCGAGCTTGCGCATCTTGTCGCGTACGCCATTCTTCGCGGATTATATTGCGTTCTTTTTCTATTGCTGTATCTGCCAGTGTAATGAAACCGGACCAATCATGCAGGATCAACAAGCATGAATCTATTACACTTGAATTGGTTACGGGGGCATTCATGATCATATAAACAGTTTCGTCGAAACTGGTATAAGCATTAAAGTTTTCCCCACCGCGCATCCCTACGCTTTCTATAAATTCATCCATACCGTGCCCGGGAAAATTCTTTGTTCCGTCGAAGGCCATATGTTCCAGAAAGTGGGCCAGTCCGCGTTGATTATCTTCTTCCAAAATAGATCCTACATTCTGGGCTATATAGAAATCGGCTCTATCTTTTGGTTGTTCGTTGTGTCGGATATAATAAGTTAGTCCATTGTGCAGTTTGCCATACCGTACTTGCGGATCGATGGGCAGCGGTTGTATTTCCTGTGCCAGGATCGAAGATAATGTAGTAAAGCAAAGCAGGATAGCAGTAAATAAAACGTGTTTCCTAAACATATTCTTGGTACTTATCGGTTACTAATCAAAATGTTCAAATATACTATTTCTGCATTAATAACAGTACAAATACTGTAAAAGATTAAGATATGTGCTTTGTAAACAAATATTTATTAGCTTTGTAGGTGTTGTTTCACTCCATATAAATGCTATTATGAAAAAAAGTAAAACAAATGTTTATTATGTGCTGGTGCTCTTGTTCTTATTGGTTAGTTGCGCACAAGAAAGCAAACAATCTGTTCCTGTTGAAAAGAAATTAAGTAAGGAAGTGTTACTCGATAAGATTAAAGGCGGATGGGCCGGACAGACTATCGGTTGTACTTACGGCGGTCCTACCGAATTTAAATATAACGGAGTGTATATTCCCGACTATGTAGATATTCTTTGGCCGGACGGAGCTATAAAAGGCTATTTTGATACTTTCCCCGGATTGTATGATGATGTGTATATGGATTTGACTTTTGTACAAGTGTTCGACCGTTTAGGCTTAGATGCTCCGGTAGATTCTTTTGCTATGGCTTTTGCAAATGCAGACTATATGCTGTGGGCTGCAAATCAAACGGCTCGTTATAATATCTTGCATGGTATAATGCCTCCTGCTTCCGGGCACTGGTTGAATAATCCGCATGCTGATGATATAGATTTCCAGATAGAAGCTGATTTTTCCGGATTAATGTCTCCCGGAATGCCGAATACCGCTGCCGGAATATGTGATAAGATCGGGCACATAATGAATTATGGTAACGGTTGGTACGGTGGTGTTTTTGTAGGTGCTATGTATGCATTGGCTTTTGTTTCCGACGATATTGAATTTGTAGTAAATGAAGCCATAAAGATAATTCCTAAAGAAAGTACTTTTTATCAGTGTATTACTGATGTAATCCGTTGGCATAAACAATATCCTGATGACTGGAAGCAAACCTGGAGCCAATGTAAAATTAAATGGGATAATGACAAAGGCTCGCCTACGGGTGTCTTTAATTATTATAATATTGATGCTATCATAAATAACGCATATATTGTAATAGGTTTGTTGTATGGTGGCGGAGATTATGCCAAGACATTGGAAATATCCACTCGTTGCGGTTTCGACTCGGATTGTAACCCGGCCTCAGCAGGAGGTATTTTAGGTACAATGTTAGGCTATAGTAATATTCCTGAATATTGGAAAAAGAATTTATATGAAGTGGAGGATATTCCATTTGCATATACCGATATTTCTTTGAATAAAGTATATCAGTTAAGTTATAACCAAGCTCTTCAGGTGATAGAAAAGAATGGAGGAAAAATTGAAAATGACGATGTTGTTATTCGTTGCCAGACCCCTCAACCGGTTGCTTTTGAAGAATGCTTTACCAATCATTATCCGATAGAAAAGAGAACAATTAACAAAAGTCTTCGGGAATGGAATGAGTTTGAATTTGACGGAGTAGGTTTTGCCATACCCGGAGGTGTGACCAGCAATGATCCTGCTTATATCGCAATGGTTGAAACTTATGTAGATGGCGAGTTACTGGAAACAATTCCTCTTCCGGCGGACCAGATTCGTCGCCGTGAAGATCTTTTTTATAAATATCAGTTGCCCAAAGGTAAACATAAAGTATCCTTTAAATGGCTAAACCCTCAACCGGAGGCAAATGTTACTGTCTATAATGTGGTAGTATATTCCGATAAACCCAAAGAACCGTTTAAATATCAATGAAATGCAGTATAAATGATATAAACGGTAATTTACTTTACTTCTTATTTAGTTTATAACTTAAAGCCCCGGAAGGACACATTTTAATTTGAGCGATTAGCTCTTCAGTGGTCGCATTCTCTATTTTAATCCAAGGTCTTTCTTTTGGATTATATACCTGAGGTAATGTTTTTACACATATTCCTGAATGTTGACATAAATCCGGTTGCCAGATGATGGTCAACTCGCCGTTTGAATACTCTTTTTTTTCTGCCATGTCCATTTTTTATGATGATTAAACATTAATGCCTCGCATAACGATACGTTTCCAATCCGGATGCTTCTGCAGGTAACCTGCTACAAAAGGACAGAGTGGAACTAAGCGTAATCCTTTACTTTCTATATCTATAAGCGCTTTCTCTATTAATTGGGAACCGATACCTTTTCCTTC
This sequence comes from Parabacteroides bouchesdurhonensis, assembly GCF_900186615.1. Taxonomy (GTDB): domain Bacteria; phylum Bacteroidota; class Bacteroidia; order Bacteroidales; family Tannerellaceae; genus Parabacteroides; species Parabacteroides bouchesdurhonensis. Next base: position 1,236,293 of record NZ_LT896588.1, on the reverse strand, counting down.
AAGAGCTACAGGTACTTCGGTATGGGTTAAATAAATTTCCCCATTCTTTGATTTGATATACTCGATTCTTGGAACGTATTTGTCTATATGAAATTCATACTGGTGACGTTCTTCGTTGTCCGTTAATTTATAGTCTTCAGCCATATTCTTTAATTTTTAATCCCTATGTATAGATAAAACAGTTTGTGTTGAAGCTTTGTTTAACAAAAGTGGCGTGTGTTTTTATTGTAATTACTTTTTCTTTAATACATTTCTAATCTCTTGATTACAATTTATAAGGAATCTGAACGTTACGTATTAAACGTAAATGCTTACCTTTGCGCCCGGTTACCCGGCGAAGGGTGGTTTTGTTATAGTAATTAATCATATCACTTTATACAAAAAAATGGGAAAGTATAAACTAATCAACAACGTTTTGGGATGGATTGTTTTCGCAATCGCTACCACCGTTTATTTGATGACTATCGAACCCACAGCCAGCTTTTGGGATTGTGGCGAGTTCATTTCTTCGGCATTTAAACTGGAAGTGGGACATCCACCCGGAGCGCCTTTCTTTATGCTGGTAGCTAATCTTTTCGGACAGTTTGCTCCCGATCCTTCGAAAGTTGCGATGATGGTGAACAGCATGTCTGCACTTTTTAGCGGGCTGACTATCTTATTCCTGTTTTGGAGTATTACGCACATGGCCCGCAAAATTATGGTAAATGAGAGTGAAGAAATATCAACCGGAAAGCTGATTACTATTTTAGGTAGCGGTCTTGTCGGTGCATTGGCTTATACATTCAGTGATACGTTCTGGTTCAGTGCCGTAGAAGGTGAGGTATATGCTTCGTCTTCTCTTTTTACTGCTTTAGTATTCTGGTTGATACTGAAATGGGAAGATATGGCGGACCAACCCCATGCCGACCGGTGGATTGTACTGATAGCCTACTTAATGGGATTGAGTATCGGTGTCCACCTGTTGAACCTGTTGTGTATTCCGGCTATCGTATTGGTATACTATTATAAGAAGTTTGAGAATCCTACCATGAAGGGAACATTAATTGCCCTTTTGGTTTCATTCGTTATCGTGGCCTTGATGATGTACGGCGTAGTACAAGGATTGGTAGAAGTATGCGGTTACTTTGAACTTCTGTTTGTAAATGTATTCGGCATGCCATATAACTCCGGTGTATTTGCTTACGTGATTGTATTGGCAGGAGTACTGGCCTGGTCTATTTGGGAAACAATGCGTGATGAGATCAATCCGGTGCGTATGAAAGTTTCCTTTATACTGGCCGTCGTATTGATTGGCATTCCATTTATTGGAAGCGGATATCTGTTGGCTGTTATCCTTACGGCTGCTCTTACGGCTTACTTGTTTATGAGTAAGAAAGTAAATATCAAGATGCTGAATACCGTACTGATCTGCTTAATGGTTGTTGTTGTTGGTTATTCGTCTTATGCACTGACGCTAATCCGTGCATCTGCCGATACGCCGATGAACCAGAACGCGCCGAGTGATATTTTTACACTGCGTACTTACCTGGCCCGTGAGCAATATGGCAAAACACCTTTAGTATACGGACAGACTTATGTATCGGAAGTGCAACGGGAGAATAAGGACGGCAATTGCGTTCCTGTTTCCGAAAAAGGCGCGCCAACCTGGAGCCGCGTTATCAAAAAAGATAAGAATGAGAAAGACCGTTATTATGTTTCCCGTTATGAGACGGATTATAAATACGTGGATGAGCTGAATATGCTCTTCCCCCGCATGCATAGCAACGACCAGCGTCATATCCAGGCCTATAAAGAATGGGCACAGGTTAAAGGACAGCCAGTCAAGTATAACCGTTGCGGAGAGATGATCTCGGTAGTGAAGCCTACCTTTGCGGAGAATCTCCGCTTCTTCTTCGCTTATCAGCTTAATTTCATGTACTGGCGTTATTTCATGTGGAATTTCTCCGGTCGGCAGAATGATATTCAGGGAAATGGAGAAGTGTTGAATGGCAACTGGATTACCGGTATTCCGTTTATCGACGAAGCCCTTGTAGGCTCTCAGGAAGATATGCCTTTCAATATAATAAACAATAAGGGACATAACGTGTACTACATGTTGCCGCTTTTACTCGGCATCTTAGGCCTGTTGTATCAGGCTTATGCCGGAAAGAAAGGCATACAGGCATTCTGGGTGACGTTCTTCCTGTTCTTCATGACGGGTATAGCCATTGTGCTTTATCTGAATCAGGCGCCATACCAGCCACGCGAACGAGACTATGCGTATGCCGGCTCGTTCTATGCCTTCTGTATATGGATAGGCTTTGGAGTGGCGGCGCTGGCAAAAGGCCTGGAGAAGTATGGAAAGTTGTCGGCAGTAGCTGCCGGTTCTATCGCTTCGCTTCTCTGTCTGTTTGTTCCTATTCAGATGGGAGCTCAGAACTGGGACGACCACGATCGCTCCGGCCGTTATGTTTGTCGTGATTTCGGATCGAATTATCTGGAGTCGTGCGAACCGAACGCCATCATCTTTACCAATGGTGATAATGATACCTTCCCATTGTGGTACGCCCAGGAAGTAGAAGGCATTCGTACCGACGTTCGTGTATGTAACACCAGCTACCTGCAGACCGACTGGTATATAGACCAAATGAAAAAGCAGGCCTATGAATCGCAGCCGCTGCCTATCTCCTGGGATCGGGCAGATTATGTGCAGGGCACGCGTGATGCCGCATATGTCTTCCCGCTGACGGAACAGGCTGTTGATTTGAAAACAGCATTGGATTTCGTCCGCAGCAATGATCCGAAGTATAAGAAGATACCGCAAATCAATCAGGAATTGGATTATATACCGTCGCAGACGCTTGTTTATAAGGTCGATCCTAATGCCGCCGTGCAGAATGGTGTGGTAGATACGGCCGATGCCCGTTATATTCAAGACATGACGATTGACCTGAAAGGCAAAGACATTCTGGGCAAGCAGGAACTGATGGTACTGGACATGTTGCAGACAAACGACTGGAAGCGTCCGATATACTATGCTGTAACGGTAGCAAGCGATCAATGGGTAAATCTTGATCCGTATTTCCAACAGACCGGACTGGCCAACCAGATCGTTCCGATGCAGGTAAAGGGTACTATCAAGGAGGTTAACGCCGAGAAGATGTACGACAACGTGATGAACAAGTTCAAATGGGGCGGCGTAGATAAGAAAGGCATCTATCTGGACGAAAACGTAATGCGCATGTGCAAAAGCTACCGTATGGTGATATTTGCCAAACTGGCCGCCGCACTGTATAACGAAGGCCAGAAAGACAAAGCCTTGGAGGTGCTGGATAAATGTATGGAGGTGCTTCCGCCCGAAAATGTGCCGTTAGACTATTCCGCTCTATCTATCGGTGAGCTTTACTATGTGCTCGGCCAAAAGGAAAAGGCAGAAGAGGTATATACCGGTATTGCCGATGATGCACTGCGTAATATCAACTGGTTCTTCCGCCTGAAACCGGGACAATTGTCATCTGTAGAGGGTGAGCTTCGTCAGAACCTGGCTATATTGCAGGAAGTGCTTCGCGTAAACAAGCAATACAACCCTGAGTTCGGCAAGAAGTATCAGGAGGAATTTGACAACTACCGTATGGCTTACGGTGCGGCAGAAAGTAAAGAGTAGAACGAGAATTATGTTTATAGAACAACCGCCCTGGTTTTACAGGGTCCTCTTTCCGGGGGTAATCTGGCGAATACCGGCTGAGAAGAAGTGTGTATATCTCACTTTCGACGACGGCCCTATTCCCGAGATTACCCCTTGGGTTTTGGATGTATTGGACAGGTATGGCGTAAAAGCCACCTTCTTTATGGTAGGCGATAACGTACGCAAACATCCGGATCTTTACCAACTGGTGATAGACCGCGGGCATCGGGTGGGCAACCATACTTACAACCATATCCAGGGCATCCAGTACTGGACGAAGAATTATCTGGCAAATGTGAAGAAGGCGGCCGATTATATACAGACAGACCTTTTCCGTCCGCCGCACGGGCATATGCGTTTCCCGCAGATCCTTACACTTCTTCAACATTATAAAATTGTGATGTGGGACGTGGTGACGCGCGACTATAGTCCGCACATGACCCCTAACGGCGTCTTCAACGTGGTAAAGAACTATACCCGCAACGGCTCCGTTATTGTCTTCCACGACTCCCTGAAAGCCGAACGAAACATGCGCGAAGCCATGCCCCGTTCCATTGAATGGCTGCTGCAGCAAGGCTACGAGTTTAAGGTATTTGAATAGCCTCCCTCTGCCGCCGTATTGTTGGGCAAAGCACTGTTTTTCGGTAAGAGCGTTACCGTTAGTACGGTAACACCTTTACCGTGTACGCCGCAAGAGCGTTACTGTTAGTACGGTAAAAATATTGCCGGAATATCATGGTAATGTGTCAATGGTAATTGTCCTGGCGGGCTTGACCCGCCATCTTATCCTAAATCAATCTAACTATGATTAAAAATGTACATCAGTATTGGATATATATGCTAACCAATGAGCACGGAAATGTTCTTTATACTGGAGTTACAAACGATCTTGAACGTCGTGTACGAGAGCATAAAAGCGGGGAAATCCCTGGCTTTACAGCTATGTATAATTGTACAAAGCTTGTTTATTTTGAGAGTTTTAACAGTATAAAGGATGCCATAGGCCGTGAGAAGCAATTGAAAAATTGGAAAAGAAAATGGAAGAATGCTCTTGTTGTAAGTATCAATCCTGATTGGAATGATTTGGCAGCAGATTGGGATATAATATGAATAAAGAACTTAAAGAAAGATAAGGTGGATGTGCAAAAAGTATTGTTTATAGCGTTTATGTCTTGGAGGACTTGACCTGCCTCTTATCCTCTTAGTTGTGCTTTTGTATAGTATGGGTTTGCGGGTCAAGCCCGCAATGACATACTAAGGTGCCTGTGACTACTTTTTACATACCATCAACAGACAATATAAAGATGCGGAAATTATCTACATTGATAAAAGAACTGGCGTATAAACAAGGATTCGATGCCTGCGGAATAGCTCGCGTAGCTTCGGCAGACACCGAGGCCGCCTGCTTTGACCGCTGGCTTGCCGAAGGGTGCCACGGCGGGATGAAGTATATGGAGAATCACCGTGATATACGTTTCAATCCCGAAGGCCTGGTAGAAGGTGCGCGCTCCGTCATCTCCGTCGCATTGAATTATTATCCGGAGAAGAAGCTTCCTGCCAATATTCCCCATATAGCCTATTATGCTTATGGCAAAGATTATCATCAGGTAGTGAAGGAAAAGCTCCGCCGGCTATGGGAAAGCATACTGTCTTCGTTTCAAGAAGACGGAATGACGCCCGAAGAGGCCCCCTCCGCCCGTATCTTTACCGATTCGGCACCCATCCTGGAACGCTATTGGGCCTGGAAGGCCGGCATAGGCTTCATTGGAAAGAACACCAATTTGATTATTCCCCGCAAAGGCTCTTTTTTCTTTCTGGGCGAGATTGTAACTACTTTGGAGGTGGACGAATATGATGAGTCTCAGAAAAACCGTTGCGGCAACTGTACCCGTTGTCTCAAAGCCTGCCCCACAGGAGCGTTGGAGGGTGAGCAACGTTTGAATGCCTCCCGATGCCTGTCGTACCTCACCATCGAGCATAAAGGAGAAATCCCCGCTGAGCAAGCCGGTAAACTGGGCAACCGCCTGTACGGTTGCGATACCTGCCAGCTGGTTTGCCCCTGGAACCGTTTTGCCGTTCCCACGAAAGAAGACGAGTTCCGTCCCTCGGAAGCCCTTCTCTCCCTTAAAAAAGAACAGCTCCGCATGCTTACTAAAGAAGAATATAATCGTATCTTTGCCCATTCGGCGGTGAAAAGAGCCAAGTACGAAGGCTTGCTGCGCACAATACGAAACTTAAAAGAATAAACCCATGAGAAGAACGTCCATACTGATACTGCTTCTGTTTAGTTTTATGATAGCCGTTGCGGCTGCAACGGGCGAGTTGAAGGCGAAACTGGAAGCTCTGCCTGGTATTAGTCATGTAGAACAATTAAAGTCCGATCATTATCCCGAGAAATATGTGGTGCGTATCACACAGCCACTCGATCCGAAACATCCGGAGGCTGGCAGCTTTACACAGCGCGTCATCATAGGACATGTAGGCTTCGATCGTCCTACCGTTCTGGTTACCGAAGGCTATGGAGCTGCGTATGCTATGAACCCCAGATACCGGGAAGAATTGACACAATTGCTGGATGCGAATCTTGTGTTTGTGGAGTATCGCTACTTTTTGGAATCTACGCCGTCACCGTTGAATTGGGACTATCTGACTGCCGAGAATTCTGCTTATGACCTTCATCATGTAAACCAGACTTTCCGCTGGATATATAACACCGGAAAGTGGATAAGTACGGGTATAAGCAAAGGTGGACAGACTACCCTTTTGTATCGTGCCTTCTTTCCGGATGATGTGGATTTCTCAGTCCCTTATGTAGCTCCTCTGAATCGTGCTGTGGAGGACGGGCGTCACGAGCCTTTTTTACGTAAGGTGGGTACTAAAGCGGAACGTACCCGGATTAAGAAGTTCCAGGAGGAAGTCTTGAAGCGCAGGACCGAGATCGTTCCCCTGCTGGAGGCTTTCTGCAAGGAAAGCAGTCTGCGTTTTCATATTTCAATGGATGAAGTGTTGGACTATTGCGTATTAGAATACCCTTTTGCTTTTTGGCAATGGGGCACTCCGGTGGGTACGATACCTGTTCTTTCTTCGGATACGGATACTCTATTCAGGCATCTGGTGGCTGTCTGCTCTCCGGATTATTTTGCCGAAGACCAGCCAAATGCCTCTTTCTTTGTGCAGGCTGCCCGTGAACTGGGGTATTATGGTTATGATACAAAGCCTCTTGAAAAGTATCTCTCCATACAAAGTAGTGAGGGATATCTGAGCCGTATCATGCTTCCGAAGAGTGCGGGAACGGTCGAGTTCCGCCCCGAACTTTACCGGAAGGTGTATAGCTTTTTGAAAGACAATGATCCGAAGATGATCTTTATTTATGGCGAAATTGATCCGTGGAGCGCAACTCGTGTTCCGTCTTTCAAAGGTAAAAAGAATGAGCAGGTCTATATTCAGCCAAGAGGCAGTCATCGTGCACGTATCAGCAATATGCCGGATGACATGAAGGAAAAAATACTGACGCAGATTAACCGATGGTTAGCTGAATAGTATATCTCCACATGCCCGATTCCATGTCTTACTGTTTTAATCGGCACTTATATCTTGTAATACTCCTCCCATCCTTTGCGTGGAGGCGCGCCTGCCAGCATTTGGTTGGCCAGCTTGTTGTTGGTGATTTGCTTCGTAGCCCGGTCGAACAGGAGCTTCTCTCCCAATTGTTGGCTTAATACCCCCAGACAAAATACCTGGCTTAACGGACCTGCAATGGAGAAGGGCGAGCGCGTCTGCTCTTTCCCCTGACAAGCCAGCAGGAAGTTAGCATAATGGTTGGAGGTGCTTTGCGGTACTTCCGGCAACAGGGGCTCTATCTCCTTGGCCTTTTCCTCCGGAATGATGGAAAGGGTGCTGCCGTGCGAACCGCCCTTAAAGGTGAGTGTCTTTGTGTAAATCTCTTTTCCGGGGTTCAGTTTGGCGGGTTGTATCTTGCCTCCGGCTACTGTCGGGATGTTGGGATCGAGTTCGGAAATCCCGTAATCGTCGGGCACTGCCGGGATATTATCCAGACCGTCGTACCAGGTTATATCAACCGGTGGCATAGCTCCACGCTCCGGAAACTTGAAGACGATGGTAGACGACATCGGGAAGAAGAACTTGTTATGCCCTTTCAGGTAAGTGGGATTGATCTCGACGGGCAAGCCCAGGTTGAGGAATTGGTGGGCGGTGTCTAATATATGTGCCCCCCAGTCGCCAAGCGCTCCCATACCGAAGTCGTACCAGCAACGCCATTGTCCCAGATGGAAGTCGTGATTATAATCGTGATGCTTCACAACGCCCAGCCAGGTATCCCAATCCAGCGTATCGGGTATAGGCTCGGCAGCGGGGAATCTTCTGATTCCGGGGTCCCACCCGTGCCATCGGCGTGAATTGTTCATGTGGGCTGTAATGGCTGTAACGTCTTTAATGATTCCGGCTTCCTGCCAGGCTTTGAACTGGAAGTAGTTTGCTTCGGAGTGTCCCTGATTGCCCATTTGGGTGACGACGCCGAATTTCTTTTCAGCCTTCATCATCAGTTCCACTTCATTAAAAGTACGTGCCATCGGCTTCTCTACGTAAACGTGCTTTCCGTGCGACATGACTTCTATCGTGATAGGGAAGTGCGAATGGTCCGGCACGCCTACCGTAACGGCGTCTATCCTGTCCGCCATCTTGTCGAACATCTTACGGAAGTCCTGGAAGCGGGGTACGTCGGGAAACATGGAGATGACCTCCTGCGTATGCGGAGCGCCCATATCTACGTCGCACAGGGCAACTACATTGCACAGTCCCGTGTTGTATAATTCCTTGGCGATCTCTCCTCCGCGGTTGCCAATACCGATGAAGGCTATGTTGACGCGGTCGTTCGGACTGACGAACGGGGATGCCGGAGTGGCGTGTCCTTTTACTGGTATCCAGAATGAAGGGATGGCGGCGGTGGCCGAAAGGGCAAGGGCTTGTTTCAGGAACAGGCGGCGTGAAGTGTCTTTTGATTTCATGGTCTATTATGTATTAAATATATTATTTCTACTGATTGATTTTGCTTCTTATTGCCTGGGGACAAATTCGAGTACACAAACTCCACGTGAAGGCATAACAAAATGGATGTCTGTCCGGTTTTTGCCATACGATTGTAAGAGAGTACGTGCATTGTCTGTTATTACATAAACATCTCCTTCTTGTGGCAGATTATATTCGGATGTATCCAGTGTAAAGTCTACAGGTATTTGTCTGTCGCTTATGCTGGCGATAGCGATCCCTATACATCCGTCCGAAGATTTCCAGGTTCCGGTATATAGTGAAGGTACTGTTTTCTTAAAGCGGGAAACATTGCCTCCTGTACGCCCTACATAAATAGAGAGTTTCGATATGTCGATTTCCTGCTGGGGAGAATTTATTTGAGGGGTGCGGCAGTATTCTCCGTAAAGCAGATACTTAAGTGCATTATAGCGGGTTTTAGCCAATTTTATCAGAAAGTCTATTTCTTCTTTCCGGTCTTTGGCTAAAAAAGCGTGATAGTTTGCTATAGTAGGCTGCATGCCCCATACAAAAGATCGGGATTGCTCCATTAAAAACTGGGCGTTGAAATCTTCGGGCAAAGCTTTCTCTTTATTAGCCGGACTATACTGCTCCGGCCATAACTCATCATAAGGAGGATATACAAGAGAAGAATAGCTTCCGTAAGTCATGGCGTAATCGTGATAAACCGCCTGATAAAGAGGAATGGATTCAATATTACTGATACCTGCGTAACGTTCACGGCTTGTTTCCAGTGTCAGAAAGAGGTCAAGGTAGGCTATCCAGTCTTCACCCGAACCTTCTCCCGCAAGAATAGGTTGGTTTTTACCGGATATTTTACTTCTGATGAGTGATGTTAATTTCCCGAATCCGTTTACCCAGTAATTACCTCCGCCCAGATCATGCCCGTGGCTCTTGTCATAGCATTGGAAATTCATGCAAGCCTGGTCCATGTATACGCCATTGGTCTGATAAACATTTACTACGCTGTCGCATAATGAGGCGTATTTGTTTTGCCAAAACTCGGTGGCCATGCACATCGGAGTGATTGCTTTGTTGGTAAATATATTATAAGCATGCTCGTATGTTTTTCCGTCGATGGTTTTAGCACAGTAAGGTTCTGCATTTTCCGCTTTCCAGCTATCTGTAGAAGTTCCCCACTGGAAAGAGTTCATATATACGATACACCTTACGTTTTTCTGTTGGGCGGCTGTTACTGCTTTGATGAAAGATTCGCCTCCTTCACGCGGGGGAAGGTATTCGGGGAAATAATCATCGTAAGAACAATTATGCCACCAATGCCAGAATACGTTGACGGGCAAACCCAGTCTTTCCTGAAAATCTATTGCTTCGGATAGTACATTCGGTGATTTACCCCTGTTCCACACCCATAAAGCGGTTTTGGGAAGCCATTCTGCTGTCCGGTTGTTCTTAAACCGGCTTTCGCGGCACCATTTCTGCTGGATGCCCCATTCACGATATATTTTTGCAGCAGTAATCCAATCTCCCTGGAAAGAACCGAGTATAGCCTGGTAAGCCGGTTGATAGGTGTCGATGCGGTTATTAAAAGGAGGAATGTTTGTTATACTGTATTCCAAGCTGTTTTTGGAGTCGAAGGTCATTGAAAAATTCTTTGTATAGGCCAGCGTGTCATTACATGAAAAATAGATTCCGTTCGATTCTTTATTATACAACGCCAATAGCTGCATGGAAAGATGCCCGGGATGATTCCACGTAAATGTTTTAGGAGTTTCAGCGTTCGTCATGCCTGCTCTCGGATTGTTAATAAGGCTTCCCAGCCAGGTTGATACGGCCAGTTCTTCATTTCCTAAGTCTTTAATGCCGGCAATGACAGGGAATTTCACGTGTTGGATATTTTGTTCTTTCATCCCTTCTACCTTGATGTTCCAGTAAGATAGAGCTTTCTCTTTATCGAGCGATACGGATGCCAGTACCTTTATACCATCTGTCTCATCCGCTTGTTCCCATTTTATATTCAGGGTAAACGGATCGGGCTTTTTAAAACTGACTTTTGTAGGTAACTTGCCTAATGGAGATGATCCGGCGGCAACGTTCAACGACCATGGCAAACCTTCTACGGCTGACGAATCAATATAATTGTAGGAGGTTTCAATGTCTGAGAATGAGATTAGTTTTCCGGTGGAGCGCTCAAAGCCTAATTCTATTTTTCCGTTATCTATTGAAATTACGGGCTCTGACAGTCCTGTACTCGTACAACTTAGTCCTGAAATAAGGAACATACTAATGGAAAAAGATAAAACTGATATTTTAACAAGTGCTTTCATGTTGAAAAAATGGCATGCTTAATTGAGATGTCGTAAATGTAATAAAAAATACAAGTCTATATTCCGATTTTAAAAGTAAATTAAGTGTTTATCAGAAAGAAGCATTCTAAAAGTATCGTATTTTGATGAAAAATCATTTACTTTGCAACCTTAAATAATATGCCAATGTGCCAAAGTGCTAATATGCCAATGAGAATTGGCTGGTTGCATGGGATGGTTTTGATTGGCATATTGGCATATTGATGAATTGGCAAATTATTACACTATGGCACAAGAAGATGTTTTTAAGAAATTAGTTTCACATTGCAAAGAGTACGGTTTTGTATTTCCTTCCTCTGAAATATACGACGGTTTAGGAGCTGTATATGACTATGGACAGTATGGCGTAGAGCTGAAAAATAATATAAAGAAATACTGGTGGGACAGTATGACCTTGTTGCACGAGAATGTAGTGGGCATTGATTCCGCTATTTTTATGCACCCTACTATCTGGAAGGCTTCCGGCCACGTAGACGCGTTCAATGACCCGTTGATAGACAACAAAGACTCTAAAAAACGCTATCGTGCCGATGTATTGGTGGAAGACCATCTGGCAAAGATAGAAGAAAAGATAAATAAAGAGGTAGCCAAGGCTGCCAAGAAGTTTGGCGATGCTTTTGATGAAGCCCAGTTCCGTGCTACCAATGGCCGCGTATTAGAACATCAGGCTAAGTGGAATGAGATACACGAACGCTATGTGAAAGATATGAACGATTCCAACTTCGAGGACCTGCGCCAGTTGATTTTGGATTGTGAAATCGTTTGCCCTATCTCCGGAACACGTAACTGGACGGAAGTACGTCAGTTCAACCTGATGTTCTCTACCGACATGGGATCTACCGCCGACGGTGCTATGAAAGTGTATCTTCGTCCGGAAACAGCTCAGGGTATCTTCGTGAACTTCCTGAATGTACAGAAAACAGGCCGTATGAAAGTGCCTTTTGGTATTGCACAGATCGGTAAGGCCTTCCGTAATGAAATAGTAGCCCGTCAGTTCATTTTCCGTATGCGCGAGTTCGAACAGATGGAAATGCAGTTCTTTGTTCGTCCGGGAGAAGAGATGGAATGGTTTAAGAAATGGAAAGCAACCCGTTTGAAATGGCATCAGGCAATGGGGCTGGGTAACGAGAAGTACCGTTACCACGATCATGAAAAGCTGGCACACTATGCTAACGCGGCTACCGATATTGAATTTGAAATGCCGTTTGGCTTTAAGGAAGTGGAAGGCATCCATAGCCGTACCGACTTCGACCTGAGCCAGCACGAGAAGTTCTCCGGTAAAAAGATCCAATATTTCGACCCGGAATTGAATCAGAGCTATACGCCGTATGTAATCGAAACATCTATCGGTGTAGACCGCGTGTTCCTGAGCGTTATGGCCGGTTCATATTGCGAGGAGACATTGGAAAACGGAGAAACTCGCGTTGTGTTGAAGTTGCCTGTAGCATTAGCTCCTATCAAATTGGCCGTATTGCCGTTGGTGAAGAAAGACGGCCTGCCTGAAAAGGCCGAAGAGATCGTGAACATGCTGCGTTTCGATTTCCGTTGCCAGTATGACGAAAAAGACTCGATCGGTAAGCGTTACCGTCGTCAGGATGCGATAGGTACTCCGTATTGTATTACTGTAGACCATGATACTTTGAAAGATAATTGCGTAACAATCCGTTTCCGTGATACAATGGAACAGGAACGTGTAAGTATTGACAAGCTACACGACATTATCTCTGAGAAGGTTAATATGAAGAATTTGTTGAAAAAGATAATAGAATAAATAAGAAAGAATGAAGAAATACCTGCAAATAGCCCTGATGTTGTTTTGCACACTGGTGGTTTCCTCCTGTGGCAATGATGATGAACCGTTAGAAATAGATGAAGCATGGAAAGTAAGGAATGAAGAGGCTTTTCAGGCAAAAATGTTCGACCCGGAGTTTCAACAGCTGAGATCGGAAAGTAATGAAGGCTCTATCCTTTATAAAGTCTTGAAGAAAGGCGAAGGAACAGAGCAGATCTACTATACAAGTACAGTTAAAGTATATTACAGAGGAACTTTTATTGACGGTACTATTTTTGATTCTCATACCTTTGAAGAAGGAGCTCCCTCTGAGTTTACTGTTTCGGGAGTGGTAGATGGATGGACTACGGCATTGCAACATATGCACGTAGGCGATAAATGGGAAGTTTGGATTCCTCAGGAGTTGGGTTACGGATCTGCTGGAAAGAGAGCCCAAACAACCGGCCAGGCTACGATTCTCCCTTATACGACTTTGATTTTTGAAATGGAAGTTGCAGAGATAGTAAAACAATAGATTGATCTATAGTAGTTTATAGAAAGGAGGTTGCTTCATTCTGATTTTGAAGCAACCTCCTTTTTTATGCTGATATACAACGCTTTAAAAGGATATATCTTTTGAATGTAAAAGTCCCGTCTTAACACTTCAAAGGTCTGCTCTTTTGAAATGTTAAGACATGTCTTTTGATTGCAAAAGTCAGCTCTTTTTAATGGGGTGATTTACAGTGTTCTATAAGAGGAGTAAAAGGGGTGTTTCTGAAAGAAGGAATGTATATAAAAAATTAAAGCCTGTCTCACGACAAGCCCTAATCAAACTTTGTTAACCTTAAATCTAATACTATTATGAAAAAACCACATTGCAAATATACAACTTGTAATCCTCTTCTGTCAAGGGTTTTCCGTCTAATATATGTTAAGTGGTAGCCGTCCTGCGTCTAAAAAGTGTTATTCTATATAAAACTTCATTGATTGCAATCAAAATATGCTAAAATTAACACTTTGTTGATGATATATGCCTATAAATTGAGACGTCTCTTTAGTAGTTTATATCCGGATAAACTTGCCCGCAGACAAACGTCATTCTTTAATCGTACCTGATAATTTTCTTTGCCAAACAGTTCCACTCGCAGTATCTGTTCCATATTTACAATACATGAACGATGAATGCGCACAAATATATCCGAAGGTAAGTGAGCTTCAAAATATTTCATCGTTTGTTCCTTAACATACTGTCCGGAGGGAGTAAAAAGAGTTACATAATCTCCGCTGGACTGTATATACAGCAATTCATCCAAGTGGATAATATGTATGCGGGAACCGTCTTTTACAGAAATACGGTCTAGCATAGATTCTTCATCAGATGTTGCAGCCGATGCTTCATTTATAAGGTATTCCGGTTCATCCGGCTCTGTTGATTCCGTTAAATCCTGTTCTTCGAGATTATAGATACGATACCACATCAATAGGATAATCCAGGCTGATATTCCAAAAGTGAGCCGAAGCGGAAGGGTTGCCGAAAAGTCCGCCAGAGTTTCCCTACGTATCCAAACTTCTATTTCCCAAGCTCCAGCCAGACTGATTGCCTGAGCCAGGCTTCCCAGCAATACACGTATCTGAAACGCATGAATCGCTTCTACAATGTATCCGTATAGATAGCCTGCTATTGCTAACAGTCCTACGGAGACTAATCCATCTATGCCAGCCATCCACCATTCCAGACCTCCGTAGCAATATAATAACAGGGAATAAAGTATCCATGCCGTTATAGTTACAAAGATTCCGGCTATCCGGTCAATGACTGATCCAAAAAACGGATGTGTTTGCATACATTCAGCTTTTAAATTCGATACCACCAAAAGTAATCCTTCCCCGAACGACCAGTGCGTGTTCCTGATCTATATTGGCGGAGGATTGATAGCGTTTATCATCGCATCCGCCAATAACGGCACTCACTTGCGATTGTAAATTCCATTCCGCAGGCATATAGATTTCAATACCGCCAAAAGTACACTCTACATCAATGAATGTTTGTGCGGCTTCCAGTTTGGTGCGTCTCAAATCCAATACAGTGCCTCCGCATGTATTCCGGATATCTGCTCCTTTAAAAACCGGGTCTAATACGATCTGTTGAATAGAGCCGAAGGTGTTGTTGGATACAACGAAGCCGTCATTACTGGAATAGTCTGTGTTTGAATACATATTTTGCCCTTTTCTCCAATCTCCGCGACCATGCATGTGGTGAAAATGTTTCCGACGGAAAGCTTCATTATATCTTCTCTTCGGTTTGATTAATTGGAATACACCGATAAATATAAATATTAAAGGCCAATAAACATGAAGCCAATGGCTGTCTAGCAAACCAATTTCGGGTAACAGGAATACAGCTCCTACGGCAAAAGTAATTGCTCCGCCCCAGAAATGTCTGCCGAAAAGATTGTAAATACCGATGTACATAACAAGCACTTGCCAGGAAATAAGTATGGAAAATAATTCTTGCGTAACTATTCCCATATTTTTAAGGAACCAGACAATGCCGACAAAGATAAACGGGATTGCCCAAAATACATTTCTTTTATTCATAATCTGCTATATTTTAAATTCGTTTGGTGCAAATGTAGGGCAAGAGATAAGATACATCAAGAGAAAAACGTTCTATTACAGCGAAATCCCGATAAAATACGGAATAAACCCGATAAACACCGAAAGAAAACGAAGCCTGTTTGAGAAAATAAGAGATCAAAACAGGTAGTTTGTGAACAATTCTGATCAAAAGAACTTATATAAAACAATTAAAGCCTGTCTCACGACAAGCCCTAACCAAACTTTGTTAACCTTAAATCTAATACTATTATGAAAAAACCACGGTACAAATGTACAGGTTCTTCTGTTTTTGTCAATAGATATAATGCTAAATAGTGTTTTATAACATATAATAAAAACTAATCCGGGCTTTCCTTGAATATTGACAGACAGTGTTCCTAGTATTCTATTTACTTGTCTTCCCCGTTAACCAGGCAACTTTCTGAACGGATTTATGCGGCTGACCAATGATTTCAGCATACAAATCGGGCCGGCGGGCATTTCGATAACGAAAACCTCCGGCCTGTGTTAATTTCTCCGGAATTAATGTCGCTATCACATATTCATTTCCCAGTTTCCTGCATTCGGCCAATATATCTCCGAACGGATCCAGTATCATGGAACAACCGTTCTTTATTTCATTGTAGTCTTTTCCTATCGGATTGGAGAATACTACGTATACAGCATTGTCGTACGCACGCGCGGGAAGCCATTTCATTAACCAGGCACGGCCTTTCAAACCGTTAAACTCTTGTCGGAGTGTTGTCGGGTCATTCTCCCGGTTTTCCCATAATGCCGGATCTACCAATCCTGCTCCCGGACGTGGGGAAGGAGTACACATTGTTACGTGCGGCATGAATATTATATCTGCACCCAAGAGGGCTGTTGCCCGGACATTTTCTATGATATTATTGTCATAACAGATTAAAATACCGCATTTCCATCCTTTAATATCGAATATGACATATTGGTCTCCCGGTAAAATGTTCGGGTTGATGAAAGGATGAAGTTTTCTGTATTTGGCTTTCAATCCATTTTCGTCTACACAGATTTGTGCTTTATATATGTGGTCGGAACTGTCCTTTTCAAAGAAACCGGCTAATAGAGTTATATTGAATTCTCTTGCAATTGAAATTAATGCCTGTGTACTTTGACCGGAAGGTATAGGTTCCGCTATAGCTAATAGTTCTTCTTTTGATAAATCTTTGGCAAATGTATATCCGCAGACGGAACATTCGTGGAAAGCAATGACTTCCGCACCGTCGGCAGCGGCATTACGGCATATATCACGGATTATTGAAAGATTATATTGTTTGTCGTTATCACGAGGCTCAAATTGAACGGTAGCTATTTTTAGTGGTTTCATGTTTTACTCTTTGTTTGTGGTGGTATTTTATTTGAAAAGTAAAAGGGTTGCGTTATGACACTGGATGTGTTCATTCGCAACCCCTTCTATCATCTTCCGAAATGTATTCCGGATTATTTATCAGTCTTTCAACTTAGCGCAGATGAACTCACGGTTCAAACGGGCGATATTGCTGACAGAGATGTTCTTCGGACATTCCATTTCGCATGCGCGAGTGTTGGTACAGTTACCGAATCCCAGTTCGTCCATCTTGGCAACCATTGCTTTTGCACGGCGGGCTGCTTCTATCTTACCTTGAGGAAGCAATGCCAATTGGCTAACCTTTGCAGAAACGAACAGCATAGCCGAGCCGTTCTTACAAGCGGCAGCACAAGCACCACAACCGATACATGCAGCAGCATCCATCGCCATTTCGGCATCCGCTTTAGGAATAGCGATTGCATTTGCATCAGGTACACCACCTGTGTTTACGGAAACGAAACCACCTGCTTGGATAATTTTATCGTAAGCATAACGGTCTACCATCAAGTCGCGGATTACCGGGAAACCGGCTGAACGCCACGGTTCGATAGTAATTGTTTCGCCATCATTGAAACGACGCATATAAAGCTGGCAAGTAGTTGCACCGGTTGCCGGTCCGTGCGGATGTCCGTTTACATATAATGAACACATACCGCAGATACCTTCACGACAGTCGTGATCGAAAACTACAGGATCTTTACCTTCGTTAATCAATTGTTCGTTCAGGATATCCAGCATTTCCAAGAAAGATGTTCCCTGGTTAATGTTTTTAAGCTGGTAAGTTTCGAACTGTCCTTTTTCTTTCGGACCTTTCTGACGCCAGACTTTAAGTGTGATATTTATATCTTTATCCATGATTCTAATATTTTTTAGTAATTAGTAGTAGGTAGTCAGTAGTTAGCAGTGGGAGATAGTCGAAATTATTCTACTAACTACCGGCTACTAACTTCTAACTACTGTATTTACTTCTTGTAGTTACGTGTCTGTGGTACTACGAATTCATAATTCAGATCTTCTTTCAGCATAACAGGGTCTTTATCTTCACCCTGATATTCCCAACAAGATACGTACATGAACTTATCATCATGACGAAGAGCTTCGCCTTCTTCAGTCTGATGTTCTGTACGGAAGTGTCCACCACAAGATTCAGCACGATCCAAAGCATCGTGAGCCATCAAAGTACCGATCTCGATAAAGTCTGCCAGACGCAATGCCTTTTCCAGTTCTACGTTCAGATCTTCTGCCTGTCCCGGGATATGTACATTTGTCCAGAATTCCTTTTTCAGGTCTTTCAGTTTCTGAATAGCTTCTTTCAAACCTTCTGCATCGCGTGCCATACCGATGTATTCCCACATGATATGACCCAGTTTCTTATGGATAGAATCTACTGATTCTTTCCCCTTGATACTCATCAATTTCTTGATGCGGTCGTTGATACCCTTTTCAGCTTCTGCAAACTCAGGCAGGTCGGTGCTGAAACGCGGAACCTGGATCTGGTCGGACAGATAGTTCTGGATCGTATAAGGTAACACGAAGTAACCGTCGGCCAAACCTTGCATCAAAGCAGATGCACCCAGACGGTTAGCACCGTGGTCTGAGAAGTTAGCCTCACCGATAGCGAACAGACCCGGAATAGAAGTCTGCAATTCATAGTCTACCCACAAACCACCCATTGAATAGTGAAGTGCAGGATAGATCATCATTGGAGTTTCGTATGGATCATCATTGGTAATTTCTTCGTACATATCGAACAAGTTACCATATTTTTGTTTTACTACTTCTTTACCTAAACGGTTGATAGCATCGGAGAAATCCAGGAATACGGCAAGCCCTGTGTTATTAACACCGAAGCCGGCGTCGCAACGTTCTTTAGCGGCACGTGAGGCCACGTCACGAGGAACCAGGTTACCGAATGCCGGATAGCGGCGTTCCAGATAGTAGTCACGGTCTTCTTCCGGAATGTCTTTTCCTTTCTTTGTTCCGGCCTGCAATGCTTTTGCATCTTCCAGCTTTTTCGGAACCCAGATACGGCCGTCATTACGCAAAGATTCGGACATCAAAGTCAGTTTAGACTGGTAATCACCGTGTACAGGAACACAAGTCGGGTGGATCTGAACCATACAAGGGTTAGCAAAGTAAGCACCTTTCTTGTAGCACTGCCATGCGGCAGAACCGTTGGAAGCCATTGCATTGGTTGACAGGAAGAATGTATTTACATAACCGCCTGTTGCAACAACTACGGCGTGAGCCGAGAAACGTTCGATCTTTCCTGTAATCAAATTACGGGCAATGATACCGCGAGCACGTCCGTCTACCTTAACAACATCCAGCATTTCGTGGCGAGTATACATTTTTACTTTACCCAAACCGATCATACGGCTTAAAGCAGAATAAGCGCCCAATAACAACTGCTGTCCGGTCTGACCGCGGGCATAGAACGTACGGGATACCTGAGCGCCACCGAATGAACGGTTATCCAGCAGACCTCCGTATTCACGAGCGAAAGGTACACCTTGAGCTACGCACTGGTCGATAATATTATTAGAAACTTCGGCTAAACGATATACGTTAGCTTCACGGGCACGATAGTCACCGCCTTTGATTGTATCGTAGAACAGACGGTAAACAGAGTCACCATCATTCTGATAGTTCTTTGCAGCATTGATACCACCCTGTGCAGCGATCGAGTGCGCACGACGGGGAGAGTCCTGAATACAAAAGTTCAATACATTGAATCCCATTTCTGCCAAAGAGGCAGCAGCAGAAGCACCGGCCAGACCGGTACCGACTACAATCACGTCCAGACGACGTTTGTTTGCGGGATTCACCAGTTTCTGATGATCTTTATAATTTTTCCACTTCTCAGCCAATGGGCCCTGAGGGATTTTAGAATCTATTTGAGTCATAATGATTTATTTTCAATATTGTTACACCTTAAATTAATGTCCTGCACAAGCAGCTACGCAATCGCCTCCCACACCGTTCAGGAAGAAGATAATCGTAATGATTGCAAACAGACCACAGATAACAGTTGCTACGATCTTAGAGATACAGATCCAACGGTTCATCCAAATCGTGTTGTTCCAACCGATAGTCTGGATAGCGCTCCAGAAACCGTGTGTCAGGTGAAACCACAAAGCTACGTACCATACTATATACAGAACTGTCCATAAGGCAGCCAGCGAGCTTGTATGGAAATAATAGTTGATGAATGCCGCACCATTCTGAGGAGACACGCTTGTTACTCCGTCGCAAAGTGTAACCATGTGATTGCCCATTAGTTCGGCGAACATCATCTTATACCAGAACTGGCTAAGGTGCAATACAATGAACAGGGCAATGATAATACCCAGCACCAGCATGTTCTGAGATGCCCATTCTACTCCTTTCGGACGAGCGTTAATTGCATAACGGTCGTTACCGCGAGCCTTACGGTTCTGCAGTGTCAGAATAAGTGCATACACAAAGTGAATCACAACGCCTGCTGCCAACACTAAAGTCGCAGCAACAGCATACCAATTAGCTCCCAACAATGAGCAAATGATGTTATAGGCTTCTCCCGAGAAAGCAGCCGCCACATTCATTGACAAGTGGAACAATAAGAACAAAACAAGAAAAAGACCTGATATGCTCATTATCAGCTTCTTCCCGATAGAGGAATTAAGTAACCACATAAGATAATAATTTAAGTTATTTAATTGTGTTTGAAAATTTCAATCTTAAACTATGTAATTATCGTGCAAAGGTATGCTAAATCCGCATATCAAGCAATAAGAATAAGGAAATATTTCTGTAATAGAAAATTTCTTCTGATACTATTAGAAACGAACCTTGATAATAAGAATGAATTTTTTTAGTTATGTTTGCAATGACATAATTCAAAAGAGAAATGAAAACACTTGTACATACTGATAAAGAACAGATAGAGTATATAATTCAAAAATGTGATGTTTGCTATGTGGGATTGGCGGACACAGATGGTACTCCTTACGTGTTACCGATGAATTTTGGCTATCGGGATGGCGTTGTTTATCTGCACTCGGCTCAAGAGGGACGCAGTATTTCTATTTTGGAACGTAATCCGAAAGTTTGTATAACATTCAGTACGGATCATGCTTTGGCTTTTCAGCATCCGGAGGTAGCTTGCAGTTACCGTATGCGTTCCAAAAGTGTTATCTGCTGGGGAAAAGTAACCTATGAGGAAGATTTTGATAAGAAAGTGGAAGCGCTGGATATTATTATGAAACAGTATTCCGATAAGACTTTCAAGTATAGCGATCCGGCAGTTATAAACGTAAAAATCTGGAAAGTAAAAGTGGATGAAATGACTTGCAAGGAATTTGGTGCACCCCATAAAAAATAAACGATTCGTTTATTTAGCTATTTTTGTAAAATCAACTAAAATAAATAATGATGAAAAAAAATCTTTTACTCCTTTTTATGATGCTATTGGCTTTCACTGCGTGTGAAGGACCTGCCGGCCCTCCGGGACAGAATGGAACGGGAATGACCTGGTTTGTGAAAACATATACAATACGTGAAAATGATTGGAAATTGTATTCTGACCCCGATGGACGTAATTCTTTTTATAAATGTGAAGTAAGGGTGAACGATCTTTCCAATGATATTTATTTAGACGGAAACGTATTTGCTTATTGGATACAAAATCCGGGCAGGAATGATGAGGTGCAAACGCCGTTGCCTTATACTATTCCTTTGGAAAATACATATGACGAGAGATGGTCGGAGATTATAAATTTTGATTTTATGCCCGGCTCAATTACATTTTATGTAACTTACAGTGACTTTGCAACGAGTGTTGCCCCTGGTGAGGCGCAATTCAGAGTCGTGATGAACTATTAAACAGAAAAATAAATTACCTTTGTCGATTATAAAGAATAACCTGAATAATAATGGATTTGCAGGAACATCGCGAAGTGCTGGGCGAAACGATAGATAAACTGTCGGATGAGGCATCGTATACACAATTGTTCCATGCTTATCGGGATGAAGAGGCATTACCTTCCGGGGAAGTATTGAAGGAAATTATAGACCTGTGTCGTGCCATCTTGTTCCCTGGTTATTATGGAAATGCGCGGATTAGCAAACAGACTATCCGCTTTCATACAGGGGTAAATGTTCAGACGCTCCATTCTTTATTATCCCGGCAGATTTACGCAGGACTTTGTTTCGCAGATACTTCTTGTACAGTATGCTCTGAAGAAAAAGTTTTGGCAATTGCGGAAATACGTTCTGAGGAGTTTATTGCTAAACTCCCTGAAATACGATCTGTATTGGCTACGGATGCGGAAGCGACCTTTAATGGCGATCCGGCGGCACAGAATCCCGGAGAAGTGATTTTCTGTTATCCCGGATTCCGCGCGATAAGCAATCATCGTATAGCACATCAGTTATATAAATTGAAAGTTCCTTATATCCCGAGAATGATTGCGGAAATGGCACATTCCGAAACAGGGATTGATATCCACCCCGGAGCACAAATAGGCCATCATTTTTCTATTGATCATGGAACAGGCACGGTTATAGGTGAAACCAGTGTAATAGGAAATTATGTCCGTATATTTCAGGGGGTCAGTCTGGCCGGTGAAAAGTTGCCGCCGGATGAGAATGGAAATGCCATCCGCGGTATCGCGCGGCATCCGATTCTGGAAGATCACGTTACAATTTATTCAAATGCTACTCTGATAGGTAAAATACGTATAGGCAAAGGGGCTACTATTTGTGGTAACGTTTGGCTTACGGAAGATATTCCGGCAGGAGCTACTGTAAAGCAAGGTTCAATTGACAAGGGACAATTGATAATTGTTGAACAATGAGAAAAACATAAAAACAAATTTAAATAAATTACTAATTAAGCGATTGGATATGTTGTACATGGTAAATACTGATTGTCAATGATCCATTGCTAACTTCCAACTGAAATGAACGAGACATTTGAAATGGTGGCCAAGACTCTTTATGGGTTAGAAGATATTTTGGCCGGTGAATTATTAGCTTTAGGTGCCAACGATTTGCAAATAGGCCGCCGTATGGTTTCTTTTACAGGTGATAAAGAACTCCTTTACAGAGCAAACTTCTGTTGTCGTACCGCTCTTCGCATCTTGAAACCTATCTATCACTTCAAAGCTAAAGATGCAGACACTGTATATAAGGAGGTAAAGACGGTAGAATGGGAAAAATTCTTGTCATTGGATAAAACCTTTGCGATAGATTCCGTTATTTACTCGGAAGATTTTAATCATTCTAAGTTTGTCGCTTATCGTACGAAGGACGCTATTGTCGATTATTTTATGGAGAAGATGCAGAAACGTCCGTCTGTCCGCGTCAACAATCCGGACTTATATATTAATATACATATATCACATAATGATTGTACTTTATCAATCGACAGTTCCGGCGAGAGTCTTCATAAACGGGGATACCGTGTAGACCAGACGGAAGCGCCCTTGAATGAGGTGCTGGCTGCCGGTATGATTATGAAAACCGGCTGGAAAGGAGAGTCTAATTTTGTAGACCCGATGTGTGGTTCCGGTACATTGCTGATTGAAGCCGCTATGATTGCATTGAATATTGCGCCGGGTATTCACCGTAAAGAGTTTGCTTTTGAAAAATGGATAGATTTCGATCAGGAATTATTTGACCGTATCTATAATGATGAAAGTAAAGAACGGGAGTTTACATTTAAATGTTATGGCTCGGATATTTCACCGGCAGCTATAGAAATAGCTCAAAAGAATATACGCAGCGCGGGTCTGGTGAAATATATAGACTTGAAAGTAATGCCTTTCCAGCAATATGCGGAAGCTCCGCAACCGGGTATTATGGTAACGAATCCTCCTTATGGCGAACGTATTTCTTCTCGTGATTTATTGGGACTGTATAGCATGATAGGTGAACGGTTGAAACATGTTTTTGCCGGTTATAAAGTATGGATATTGAGCTATAAGGATGAATGTTTCGACAAGATAGGTTTACGTCCGAGTGAAAAGATGAAGTTGATGAACGGTTCTTTGGAGTGTGAATATCGTTGTTTTGAGATGTTTGACGGAAAAAACAAAGATTTCAAGAAGACTCTGAATGAACAGAGAGGCGAAGGAGAGGAACGGCGTTCTGCTGTTACGAAACGAAATGATGGCTCGAAGGTTGTAAAAAAGACGAACTTTAAGACAGCCCGTATGGATCGCCCGGAACGGCGCTTTGCGGCTGCTCATCTTGATGATGACGATGATAGCGGTTATATTTCAAATAAAAAGCTGACTAAAATGCGTTATCGTGATGACGACGACCATCGAAAGGGATTTGGGAATAAGCATATAACTAAGAAACCTTTTAAGAAAAAAGGACGGGATGACTTTAAAGATTAAGTTTATAGTATTTGTATGTCTGTTTTTTACATCAGCATCTATGTCGGTTATGGCGCAATCAAAACAATCATTGACATTGCATGATTTAATTCCGGGAGGGAAAACGTATAATCGTTTTGTCCCCCGTGATCTTAAACAGCTTCAATGGTGTGCCGACGAATACCTTTATGCGAAAGGCGATACTGTTTGGGGAGCTGTTCCCGGTAAACCGGAACGTGTTATTTTTACTCGTCAGCAGTTGAATGATGCATTGACGATGGAAAAATTACGGGTTGTCGGCCATTTGCCTTCTTTCTCTGTTCCTTACAAAGAAGAGCCGGTCCTTGCCTTTGAAAGTAAAAATCATCGTATCCACTATAATTTTAAGGAAAATAGAATTGTTGCCGATTATCAGTTGGCGGCTAAATGGGCAAATTATGATTTCTGTCCGGCAAACGGTTATCTGGCCTGTACGGAAGGAAATAATTTACGGATACTGTCACCGGATAATACGGTTACGATTGTTACATCAGAAGAAAAGGATGGTATTGTATGCGGGAAGTCCGTACATCAGAATGAATTTGGTATAAGAAAAGGTACATTCTGGTCGCCCGGAGGGGCTGCGTTGGCTTTTTACCGGATGGATGAAAGCATGGTTACGGATTATCCGTTTGTGAATATTGATACCCGCTGTGCGGTGGCTGAACCGCATAAATATCCGATGGCAGGTATGAAAAGCCATGAGGTAACAGTGGGCGTTTATAATCTGTCTACCGGAAATACGGTATGGCTTAAGACGGGGTTACCCAAAGAGAAATATCTTACTAATATAGCCTGGAGCCCGGATGAAAAAAGTATTTACATCGCTGAGTTGAACCGCGATCAGAATGATATGCGCTTAGTGCGTTACTCTGTCGTGACCGGAGAAAAGGAGGCCGAATTATTCTCCGAACAGGACGAGCGGTATGTAGAACCCCAACATCCGGTTCTTTTCTTACCGGATGATCCGGATAAGTTTATATGGCAGAGTGAGAAAGACGGATATAATCATTTGTATCTTTATAATACCTCCGGAAAAGAAATAAAGCGGTTAACTTCCGGTGAATGGGTCGTTTTGGACGTCTTAGGCTTTGATAAGAAAGGAGATAATGTCTTTATTTCGGCAACTGCTCCCTACCCGTTGAGTTCATTCAGTTATGGAACACCGATGGAAGTTTATACCTGGAAAGTGAATATTAAAACGGGTGAACGTACTTGCATAAATTGGAAAACAGGAGTACATAAAGTATTATTGAGTGCTTCCGGACAATACGCTATTGATAATTATTCTTCACCGTCCGTTCCTCGTAATATAGATATTATAAAGACAAAAGATGGCCGGCCTGTTAAAGCCTTGCTGTCTGCGAAAAATCCTTATGAAGGATATATAATGCCGGAGATCGTAACCGGTAAGATAAAGGCGGCCGATGGAGTTACCGATCTGAATTTTCGCCTGATAAAACCGGTGGGCTTGGTTGAAACGGAAAAACATCCTGCTATTATATACGTATATGGAGGGCCAAAGGCTCAGATGGTAACAGGCGACTGGATGAATGGTGCGCGTGGTTGGGATATTTATATGGCTCAGCGTGGTTACGTGGTATTTACCGTTGACGGACGTGGTTCTGCAAACAGAGGGCATGCTTTTGAGAGCGTTATACACCGTAATTTGGGTATCAATGAAATGGCCGACCAGATGAAAGGGGTGGAGTACCTTAAAAGTTTGCCTTATGTGGATAAAGGCCGCATAGGCGTACATGGTTGGAGTTACGGAGGATTTATGGCGACAAACCTTATTCTTACCCATCCGGATGTGTTTAAGGTAGCTGTAGCCGGCGGTCCTGTTATCGACTGGAGCAAATATGAAATAATGTATGGAGAGCGTTATATGGATCGTCCCCAGGATAATCCGGAAGGCTATAAGAATGCCGACTTAAAATTAAAGGCCGGCAACCTGAAAGGACATCTGTTGCTGATACATGGTGATATCGATCCTGTGGTCGTTTGGCAACACAGCCTCAGCTTCCTGAAAGCATGTGTGGATGCCGATACCTATCCCGACTATTTCGTCTATCCGCGTCATGAGCATAATGTGATCGGTAAAGACCGTCCGCATTTGCACGAGAAGATTACACGATACTTTGACGACTACCTTAAATAATAAGGCACAGCCGGCAAATACCTGACTTAAACACAAACTATTATGAAAAGACTTGGATTATTTTTATGCGTTGCATGCGCCGGTATGCAGCTTTCTGCGCAATCGATCAGCCGGTATTGGAGTTTCGACGAAGCTATTGCCGTGACAGACACAGTAAAGAACGTTAAGTTCATCCCCGGTATCAAAGGAAATGGGGCAAGGTTCGACGGTTATACAAGTGACTGGATTACTCCCGGAATCACCGAAACGCCCGGTAGTCTGTTTATCGAGGCTTGGGTGTCACCTCAGGAATACTCTTTCAATCTGTCTGCCATAGTGGATCAGGAAAGAGCGTTTGAAGAAGGTTTCTTCTTCGGAATCAATCAAGACGGCCAGCTGGTCGGCGCATTGTCGTCTGGTGGAAAATGGCAGACTTGTGTCACTAAGGAAGTATTGCCGCAATCGAAATGGGCACACGTAGCCTTCGCTTTCAATTCCTCGTCCGGCATCCGCTTGTTCCTGAACGGAATCTGTGTTGCGTCCAGAGCGGTCGAAGGCGAACTGAACTGGAATCCAACGCTTCCCCTTTTCATCGGGAAGACACAAACCAAACAAACACCCACTTACACGGAAGGCCCCAGTAGCAAGAACGTCAAGAGCTGGATGCGTTTCAGCGGCCTGATAGACGAACTCCGTATCTCTACCGAAATCCCCGATGAGAAACAGTTGGCTAAAGAAATACAGAAGGTAGGCAAGGCGGGCGAACAAGCCCTTCCGATGCCCCAAATGCCATCCGCCGACATTCCGCAAGGGCCGTTCGGTGCTTATTATACCCGTTTGCGTTATACCGATGGGTGGGAAGCCTTATGGAAAACCGGCGAATATCCCGACGTCGTTGTACGTTTTCCTGACAGCCCGGTTAAATATATCTTTTGGCGAGGAACCGGATACATCCCTGCCATTGTCAGCGAAAACAATATCTGGATGACCGACCAAAGTCTTGAAGACTACGGTTGGGGACAATGTTTCGAAGCGATGGGCGACAAACAATGCCGTTATTCGCACGTCCGTATCATCGAATCGACACCCGCCCGCTGTGTTATCCACTGGCGGTATGCGTTGGCTGGAATCCATAACCAGATCATGCACGAAGATGAAACGGGATGGGGCGACTGGACGGATGAATACTGGACTGTCTATCCGGATGGTGTCGGTATCCGCCAGCAAATATTGCACTCCGATTATTTCGATACGGACGTTTACCAGTTTCAGGAAACCATCCTGTTTAACCAGCCAGGCACCAAACCGCAGGACAATCTCGAAATGGAGGCTATCCTGTTTGCCGATATGGATGGTAAAACAGCATCTTACTCGTGGGAGCATGGCGCACCGAACGACTTCACCGAACCGCGCCATCAGCCCATCCAGTTAATCAATATCAAAGCGAAATACCGGCCTTTCTCGATCTTCCAGCCGGAACGGTTTACCAAACCGTTCAAATTCGGTTGGGTAGAGGGATATTCCACCTTCCCTTGCTGGAATCATTGGCCGGTTTCACAGATCAAGAGCGACGGGCGCAACGCGACCAGCCCGGATAAACCGTCCCATACTTCCCTGACAGAGATCAGCGGCAAAGACCAGTTGGTCGAACGGGGAGAAAATAATACGGTCATGGCCCGGCAGATGATAGGCATGACAACAGCCCCGATTTCATCGTTGCTTCCCCTGGCCCGTTCCTGGAATTATCCTCCGGTGATCCGTGTCTCAGGCAGCGGATTCGATTATCAGGGATATAATGTGTACCAACGTGCTTACCGGATCACCCGTAACAAGGCCGGTGGAAATGCTGCATCGCTGGACCTGACCGTCGAAGCCAGCGAAGCTTCCCCTGTGCAAAATCTGGCATTGGAAATCAAGGATTGGGATAATCCGGATGCTCCGGCGGTTTCAATAAACGGCAAAGCGTTGGTAAAAGGGAAAGACTTCCAATACGGATACCTTCCGGAACTGACCGGCGACAAGCTGATTCTCTGGATTCCGTTAGTTAGTACACAACAGGTTCATATACATCTCCAATGAGTAGGAAGCAAACGGTATTATTTTGTACCTTTGCTGCGATATTAACATAGCAATAAAAGTACTCCTATGAATATTTTGTTACTAGGCTCCGGCGGCCGCGAACATGCAATAGCCTGGAAGATTGCCCAAAGTCCGAAAGTAAATAACCTGTATATTGCGCCCGGCAATGCGGGAACGGCGCTGGTGGGAAACAATATAAACATAAAGGCCGATGATTTTGCCGCTGTTAAAGACTTTGTACTGGCAAACCATATAAATATGGTAGTAGTCGGTCCGGAAGACCCGCTGGTAAAAGGGGTGTATGATTTCTTTAAGAAGGATGCGGCGCTGGCGGCTGTTCCTGTTATCGGACCAAGCAAAGAAGGCGCTCAGTTGGAAGGAAGCAAGGATTTTGCGAAAGCCTTTATGATACGGCATAATATTCCAACCGCACGTTATAAAAGTATTTTCGCGGCGAATCTGGAAGAAGGCTATGCCTTTTTGGAATCGCTGCAAGCTCCTTATGTATTGAAAGCGGACGGATTGGCTGCCGGAAAAGGAGTTTTGATTATTGATAGTCTGGAAGAGGCTAAGGCCGAATTAGGCAATATGCTGGAAGGAATGTTCGGAGACGCCAGCAAGACCGTCGTTATTGAAGAATTCCTGGATGGAATAGAATGCTCCGTGTTTGTGATGACCGACGGGAAAGATTATAAAGTCTTACCTGTTGCCAAAGACTACAAACGTATAGGAGAGGGAAATACCGGCTTAAATACAGGCGGTATGGGAGCTGTTTCTCCGGTCCCGTTTGCCGATGATGTTTTTATGGCGAAAGTGGAAGAACGCATAATTCGCCCTACTATTGAAGGGTTGAAGGCGGAACATATAGATTATAAAGGTTTTGTCTTTTTAGGCCTGATTAATGTGAAGGGAGAGCCGATGGTTATCGAATATAATTGTCGCATGGGTGATCCGGAAACCGAAGTGGTTATGCTCCGTATTCAAAGTGATTTGGTCGATTTGTTGGAAGGAGTTGCTAATGGCGACTTGGCCGGCCGTACCTTAGTACACGATCCACGCGCTGCTGTTACTGTTATGCTGGTTAGCGGCGGCTATCCCGAAGCGTATGAAAAAGGGAAGGTGATTAGTGGACTGGATAAAGTTTCTTCCGAAAATATTATTTTCCACGCCGGCACAGTAGCCGCCGACGGCAAAATCCTGACGAGCGGAGGGCGTGTGATTGCTGTAAGCTCGTATGGAACAGATAAGGAAGAGGCTCTGGCAAAATCCTTTGCCGGTGCGAACCGTATTGATTTTGATAAGAAATATTTCCGGAAGGATATAGGATTTGATTTATAATCAGGTCCGGTTGCATTAATTGAAAGAAATGGCAGACCTGCAATATCGAAAATATCAGATAGACACTCCCATAGTATACATATATGTATTTGCGGCATGTATGCTATGTTGGGTGTTTAGTTATATCAATTCGATTGGGTATCCGGTATATGGCGAAGTGATGGCACCGCCTTTATGGAATGCCATTTGCCAAATTCTTCCCGGCAAAGTATTTACTTATATTATCGGTCTGTTATTAATGGTTGGAGGGGCTTTTTTATTGCATCGGGCGAACTACGCGTTAATGCTGATCCGCGAAAAGACTCTGCTCCCTTTTCTCTTTTTTATACTGCTTATCAGTACGAATCCGAATTTCTTTCCGCTTAAATCTACTTCATTAGGCGTCTTCTGCCTCATATTTGCCGTATACCAGTTGTTTACTTCATATCATGAACCCCTGTCTATGGGCAATGCGTACAATGCGGCTCTTTTAATAGGATTGGGAAGCCTGCTGTGGGTGGATATATTGTGGTTCTTGCCGCTGTTCTGGTTAGGAATGTATAGTTTCAGGTCATTGAACATCCGGACTTTTATTGCTTCACTGCTGGGCGTATGTACTATCTATTGGTTTGTGCTGGGCTGGTGTGTCTGGCAAAAAGATTTTACGTTGTTCATCGTTCCCTTTACTTCTCTGTTCAAAATACATTTCGTGCTGATAAGGGATGCCGACTTTCTGGATTGGATAGGGCTTTTGTACACGGCATTGCTTTTAATAATCGCTTCTGTCAATATCATAATGCATGAGTATGAAGATAATTTACGTACGCGTCAGTTCTTGTCTTTTGTCATAGTAATGGCGGTATGGTCTTTCGTGTTATTCTTTTTGTATGAACAGTCTTCCGAAGAATATCTGGAAATGGCCTGTGTCCCCGCTTCTATATTAATGGCCCATTTCTTTACCGTAATGCGTAACAAATACGTTGTTTGGTTGTTTCATTTTACAGTACTCTTTTTTATTGCCCTTTTATTTATACGCTTATGGAAATTTTTATAGAGTATGGATATATAGGAGTGTTTATAGCCTCTTTTCTGGCGGCTACGATACTTCCGTTTAGCAGTGAAGTGGTTTTAACGGGAGTTTTACTGGCCGGTGCCGCCTATTGGCCTTGTATGGTTGCCGCCACGCTTGGAAACTTCCTGGGAGGGATGAGCTGCTATTGGCTGGGCATGTTGGGAAAAGTAGAATGGATAGAAAAATATCTCAAATTAGACGCCGTAAAACTCCAGAAAGTTCAGGACTGGATAAAAGGGAAAGGTTCCTGGATGGGATTCTTCGTGTTTCTTCCCGGTATTGGCGATTTTATAGCCGTTGCTTTAGGTTTCCTGCGTGCTAATATATGGATTGTAGCTATCTCTATGTTTTTAGGAAAAGCCATTCGTTACTGGGTATGGATGGAGTTTGTATATAAAGTACAAGGTTTGTTTTAGATTTTCAACGGTTTGATATAACCATTTGAAGAATAAATTTTTAGCGAATTATTTGAGAAGTAATGGTAACGAGTTAGTAACCGTTCGAATTTCAGCGTTTTGCGCTGTTATGTTGTCAAATAACTCTTTCTATTTGTAAAGGTAGAATAATTATTCGGAAAATAATGCTTGTTATCGAAAAAACTACATTCCATCTTTGTGAATAGTCCATTAAAAAGGATATAATCTCGCAAATTATAGCGACCTTCGTGATTGAAACTCAATGCATCAATTACAATGGCAAAAATTACCGTTCAAAATACAGATATTAGCGTTGTCAAGTACAATGAAGAAGACTACATCAGCCTTACAGACATGGCAAGAAGCCAACTGCAAGAGCATATTATTTTCCGTTGGCTTAGCCTTAAAAGTACTATTGAATATCTTGGCGAATGGGAAATGCTGTATAACCCCGATTTTAATTGTACCGAATTCGGTACAATTAAAAATGCGGCAGGGAGCAACAATTTCGTGCTTTCGGTAAAAACGTGGATAGAACGAACCAGTGCAATCGGCATTCGTTCTAAGGCTGGTCGCTACGGTGGCACATATGCACATCGGGATATAGCATATCATTTTGGTATGTGGATTTCTCCTAAATTCCAATTACTTCTTGTTAAGGAGTATCAGCGGCTAAAGACAGAAGAACAAAGGTTGCTTGGGTGGTCAGCGAAACGTGAATTGTCGAAAATCAACTACCGCATACATACTGATGCTATAAAGCAAAATCTTATTCCGACGGAAGTCACACCGGTACAAGCAAGCATTATTTATGCCAATGAAGCTGACGTGCTGAATGTGGCGATGTTTGGTATGACAGCAAAACAATGGAGGGAAGCTAATCCCGAACTGAAAGGAAATATCCGTGATTATGCCACTATCAATGAACTTATCTGCTTGTCGAATATGGAGAATCTAAATGCTGTGTTTATCGAACAGAATATGACACAAAGAGAGCGTCTTGTTAAGCTAAACCAAATAGCTATCCATCAAATGAGTATATTGGAAAGTGGCGATAATTACAATCGTAAGTTGTTGAACTAAAGAATTATGAAAGGCAATAAGAATTACGACTATACGGATGAATTTAGCGATATAATCCATACTGAAAGATTAATAAGTGCGACAGAGTTGTCTGAACTATTCTTTTCTGCTCCCAAGTGGATAACCATTTTGATGAAGTTCCGTAATTCGATCTGTTTTCGTCAGCATAAAACACTTGTTCCGTCAGCATGAACCACTTGTTCCATCGGGATGAAACGAAAGTTTCACCGGCATGAAACAAAAGTTTCATCGGGGTGGAACAAAATGGAACTGATGTTTTTTGTTGTCGGTTGGTTTGGGGATTTGCTGTTGTCGGCCGTTATTATAATAGTGTTGCCGGCAACGTTGCTTTGCCCGAAGCCATACGCGTCCTTTACGTGGTTGTGGTTTCGGTTGGGCGAAGTGTCCGGGTGGTTACTTTTAATTACTTAATTCTAATAGCATGAAACAGTATGTATTATTATCCCTTGCCTGCCTGTCTCTCTGGGGATGCAAGGAACAGCAAGTCACAAAGGAAGCTCCGCTTAAAATGATAGAGCAGGTGGACTTCTCCCATGTAAAAATACAGGATAATTTCTGGTCGCCGCGCCTGGCTAAACACATCACGGCCACCTTGCCGGTTTGTATAGACCAGATCGAGAACCGGACAGGCCGTATCCGCAACTTCGAGAACGCGGCAAAAGGGCAGGGCGAGCATTCCGGCATCTTCTTCGATGACTCTGATGTTTATAAGGCGCTCGAAGGTATTGCCTACAGCCTTATCAACAACCCCGATCCCGAACTGGAAAAGAAAGCCGACGAATGGATAGATAAGTTTGCCGCCGCCCAGCAGCCGGACGGATATATCAATACATTCTATACGTTGACAGGGCTCGACAAGCGTTGGACGAATATGGACAAGCACGAAATGTATTGTGCCGGACACATGACCGAAGCCGGCGTTGCCTATTATAAAGCTACCGGCAAGCGCAAGCTGCTGGATGTTTGCATCCGCATGGCAGACCACATGATGACGCAGTTTGGCCCGGACAAACGTCATTGGGTGCCCGGACACGAAGAGATAGAACTTGCGCTTGTCAAGTTGTATGAAGTGACGCACGAAGAGAAATACCTCGACTTTGCCAACTGGCTGATTGAGGAACGTGGACACGGACACGGAACGAAAGGGGGCGAAGGCGATTGGAATCCTTTCTACTACCAGGATGAAATGCCTGTACGCGAAATGACGGATATTGCCGGACACGCTGTTCGCTGCATGTATCTGTATTGCGGTATGGCGGATGTGGCCGCCTTGAAAAAAGATACCGGATATATAAAGGCTTTGAACCGTCTTTGGGACGACGTCG
Source organism: Parabacteroides bouchesdurhonensis (assembly GCF_900186615.1). GTDB lineage: Bacteria > Bacteroidota > Bacteroidia > Bacteroidales > Tannerellaceae > Parabacteroides > Parabacteroides bouchesdurhonensis. Next base: position 1,202,629 of record NZ_LT896588.1, on the reverse strand, counting down.
TGCTGCGTAATATGTACGTTACCGGCGGTATCGGCTCGTCACGCCACAATGAAGGTTTTACCGAAGACTACGATTTGCCTAATCTGGATGCTTATTGCGAGACATGCGCTTCCGTCGGTATGGTATACTGGAATCAGCGTATGAACCAGTTTACGGGAGATTCAAAGTATGTGGATGTACTGGAACGTTCCATGTATAACGGTGCGTTGGCGGGTATTTCCCTTTCTGGCGACCGTTTCTTCTATGTCAATCCGTTGGAATCGAAAGGCGACCACCACCGTCAGGAATGGTATGGTTGCGCATGCTGCCCCAGCCAGATATCACGCTTCCTGCCTTCTATAGGTAACTATATTTACGGAACTTCCGATAAGGCTGTTTGGGTGAACCTGTATATTGGCAATACTACCGAGATACCGATGGGTAAAGGAAACGTTACGTTGAAGCAGGAAACCGCTTACCCGTGGGACGGACAGGTGCGGCTTACGGTTTCTGCATCTTCTCCGTTGAAGAAGGAAATACGTATGCGCATCCCCGGCTGGTGTAAGCAATATACGCTTGCGGTGAACGGTAAACAGGTTTCTCCTGCGGTGGAAAAGGGATATGCGGTGCTGGATAACGAATGGAAATCGGGCGACGTTATTACGCTGGATATGGCTATGCCGGTGGAAGTGGTGGAAGCCGACCCGCGTGTAAAAGAAGACATCGGCAAACGTGCCATTCAGCGTGGACCGCTTGTTTACTGCATGGAAGAGACGGACAATAAGAAAGATTTCGACAAACTGGCAATCTCTCCGGCAACCACCTTTACCGAAGGCTTCGATGCCAACCTGTTGAACGGAGTGGTAACCGTTAAGGCTGCCGACGGCGACAAATGTGCGTCCCTGATTCCTTATTACGCCTGGGATAACCGTACGGCCGGTAAGATGAAAGTGTGGTTGGATTATAAAGGGGAGTGAACAAAATTCCATACATTTGTTTTTAGCAGTATAAAAACAAGAGATATGGAAAACGATTTGTTGGTTTATTCGTCCGGTTTGATCGCTTCGCGGCGTTCGTCGGGCAAAGAGAGTACGGCAGACCTGTACCGTGCCGCCTGTAACCGCCTGAGGGCTTTTACGGGTGGCGGGGGTCTGCCTTTTTCATGTGTTACCCCTGTGTTTATCGAGCGTTTCGCTTCGAGCCTCCGCCATGAAGGCCTGGCTGTTAACAGTGTGAACAGTTACCTCAGTTGCTTCCGCGCCATCTACAATGCGGCGGTGCGTGAGGAGTTGTTCGTTCCGGATNGTTCAGCTTTTGAAGATAAGGCTTTTTCTCGCTTACGGCTATCTCGTCCCACGGTGTCTGAATCGTATAATAATTCTGTGCGATAGTTTCTTCCGTCAGGTTTACCGGGCTTTTTGCCGCCGAGCCTGTTGCGATGCGTGCTGCCGTACGGGCGGCTTTCAGCATTTCGTCCATGGTAACGTTTTCCACATAAGCATATCCGGTTTGGTCTCCTGCCAAAACACGTACTCCCATACCGAAATCAATATTGGAAGCGGCACGGTTTACTTCCCCGTCCTGCAAGCCTATATTATTCCGGAAAGAATGTTCAAAGAAAAGATCGGCATAATCTCCTCCCTTTTCCAATGCTGCGGTCAGCACTTTTTTCAAATCACCTTCGCTTACACCGAAATGGTTCAGTGCGAATGAGATACCGGCGGCTTTGTCTGCCGCGCTACCGGTACAACTGCTTAAAAAAGAGGGTGCAGCCAGTGAACCTAGCATAACCATACCTCCTGTCTTGATAAAATCACGTCTGTTGTATTTCATATTGTTTTTATAAGTTATTCTTATTCTCTTTGGCCCATTGCATCACATTTGCCGGAGGACGCTGTGCCAAAAGTTCTTTCTTCATGAAGTCCATATAGGGTGCAACGTGGCGGAAGAACTTTTTATATCCTTTGCACAGGTAATTTAATCCGGCTTCTCCGTTGGCGGTGTGCATAAAACGGTTCTTGGGGCATTCTCCGTTGCAGGCAAACAGGTATTCGCATTCTTTGCATTGCGCAGGCAGCTTATCGTGCTTGTCTGTTCCGAACTTTAATTGGCGTTGGCTGTACATCATTTCGGTAAGCGTCTGTGTCCGGATGTTACCCAGTTTGTATTCCGGAAATACGAAGTGGTCGCACGCGTAAACGTCTCCGTTGAACTCCATCACGCCGGCATGTCCGCAATTTCTGGCAAGGGTGCATACGCCCGGTTGTTCCCCCACCCAGTTGGCAAGCGTGGAGTCGAACAGTTGGATGTAATAGTTGCCTACGTCTTCCTTCAACCATTCGTCGAAGATGGCACATAAAAAGTCTCCCCATTTCTCCGGGTCTACCGAGAAAGAGGCTAACTCGATGTTCGCATCTTCCTGTTCCGGCGATGTTAGTTTAGTTCCGTTATTATGTTGCAGCAAACGTTCTACGATAGGGGCGAACTGGATATAATGACAGTCCATTTCCTTAAAGAAGTTGTAGAAGTCCAGCGGATAGTCTACATTATAATCGTTTACTACGGCCATGGCATTGTATTCTATTTCATGTTTTTTCAGTAGTTCAATACCTTTCATCACTTTGTAGAAAGAAGGAAGTCCTTGCCGGTTACGGCGGTATTCGTCGTGAAACTCTTGCGGGCCGTCTATTGAAACCCCTACAAGGAAATTGTTTTCTTTGAAGAAGCGGCACCAGTCGTCATTCAACAGCGTACCGTTTGTCTGGATGCTGTTGTCTATCTGACGTCCGCGGGCGTATTTACGTTGTAACTCCAATGCTTTTTTATAGAAACTGATAGGACGCATCAAGGTTTCTCCGCCATGCCAGGTGAAAAGAACTTGTTGCATGGTTTGGCATTCGAGATATTCCTGAATAAATTTTTCAAGCAATTCATCGGTCATGATGTGGTTCTTGACCTCCGGATATAATTTCCCTTTTTCCAGATAATAACAGTATTCGCATGCCAGATTGCAGACAGAGCCGACAGGCTTTAACATCACATATACAGGTTTAGCGAATGGCGATATATAGGGATTATTCATGGATACTATATTAATAATGTATGTATTGGACGCAAAGTTATGAAAAATATTGTCAGCATGAAACAAAAGTTTTGCCGGGAGTGAACAAAATTCCATACATTTGTTTTTAGCAGTATTAAAAACAAGAGAAATGGAAAACGATTTGTTGGTTTATTCGTCCGGTCTGATCGCTTTGAGGCGTTCGTCGGGCAAGGAGAGTACGGCAGACCTGTACCGTGGCCTGTAACCGCCTGAGGGCTTTTACGGGTGGCGGGGGTCTGCCTTTTTCATGTGTTACCCCCGTGTTTATCGAGCGTTTCGCTTCGAGCCTCCGCCATGAAGGCCTGGCTGTTAACAGCGTGAACAGTTACCTCAGTTGCTTCCGCGCCATCTATAATGCGGCGGTGCGTGAGGAGTTGTTTGTCCCGGAGAGGAATCCTTTCCGCTTCCTGCGCCTCCGGCGTGAGCTTACCGCCAAGCGCGCGCTTCCGCTATCGTCGTTGCAGGAGGCTTGCCGTCTGGAAATCGGCGGGTCGGAATTGTCCCGTTCGCTGGACTTCTACCTGTTCAGCTTCCTTTCCTGCGGCATGCCTTTTGTGGATATGGCGCACCTGACGCGTGAGAATATCGTGGGCAACGGAGGCTTTCAGGCAGCATGTGCCTGTTTCGGTCATCAGCCAGGCTTTGGGCCATACGTCGGAGAAGACCACGCGTATCTACCTGGACCAGTCGGTGCTGAATAAAGCGAATAACAGGATAACGAGATCGATAGCCGAATTGGTGGGGAAGACGGGATAACATACCTTATTTTGTAAATAAGGGAAAAATGTGTTGTTCCTGTAAAAAAGGGGTAAATGAACAAATTCGGTCTATTGTTGATAATCATGCTTTGCCTGACTTTAACGCCACTCAGAAGTCAGCACGTTTCCTTAAAGAGCAACCTTCTTTATTGGGCCACCACTACGCCCAATATGGGCTTCGAGTTCCGGTTGTCGGACCATGTGAGCCTGGATGCCTGGGGCGCTTACAACGCGTGGGTGTTCAACAACGGGATGTCGCTGAAACACTACCTCGCCCAGCCCGAAGTCCGTTACTGGCCCTGCCAGACGTTC
>NZ_LT896588.1:1139229-1196765 GCF_900186615.1 Parabacteroides bouchesdurhonensis | reverse complement strand
CTGGACCAGTCGGTGCTGAATAAAGCGAATAACAGGATAACGAGATCGATAGCCGAATTGGTGGGGAAGACGGGATAACATACCTTATTTTGTAAATAAGGGAAAAATGTGTTGTTCCTGTAAAAAAGGGGTAAATGAACAAATTCGGTCTATTGTTGATAATCATGCTTTGCCTGACTTTAACGCCACTCAGAAGTCAGCACGTTTCCTTAAAGAGCAACCTTCTTTATTGGGCCACCACTACGCCCAATATGGGCTTCGAGTTCCGGTTGTCGGACCATGTGAGCCTGGATGCCTGGGGCGCTTACAACGCGTGGGTGTTCAACAACGGGATGTCGCTGAAACATTACCTCGCCCAGCCCGAAGTCCGTTACTGGCCCTGCCAGACGTTCGAGGGTCATTTCTTCGGTGTGCACGGCCATTACGGCCACTTCAATATGGGTAATATCCCTTTCATGACGGCCATGAGTGATTACAATTACCGTGGCGAGCTTTACGGCGGTGGCCTGACCTACGGCTACCACTGTATTCTAGGACGCCACTGGGGACTGGAGGCATTTATCGGCGCGGGCTGTGCCCGTATGACTTATGAGAAATATGTCTGCTACGACTGCTCCGAGGTGGTAACCGAGCAGGCCGTAGCCGGCGGTCCGGTAATCAACCTGGGGTACGGCCCTACCGACCCCGACACGCGCGACCAGCTGCCCTTCCGCGGCATGGCCCTGATAGAGGGCACGCGTCTGGCCCTTCGCGGCACGCCGGAGCACGCCTCCGAGATAGGCATCACCTTCACCCCCGTCAGCGCCGGCGACTGGCGGGGGAAGGTTACGACGCAATACAGTACATCCAGTTCCTTTACGAAGGAACCCCGCACGTATGAATACTCGAACTTAATGTCGGTGTATTAGCGTGCCGTTAGATTGCCGGAGAATCCAGCGTTAGCCCACCGGTGAATCTAACGTTAGCCTCACGCTGAATCTAAAAAGCGTTCTTTAACATGGTGGGGGGGCAGGCTTATGTGAAACGCGGGCTCGAAGGGAACGCGGATGACGCAGAGCACGCAGACGAGCGCAGATTATTATTTAAAGAAAATAAATAGTCTGCGTAAATCTGCACTCGTTTGTGTTATCTGTGTGCCTTGAGCCTGCTTGTATTTAATATAGATAAAAAATATTCACTCATTTAGTGAATATTCCGGATTTGTTCTATCTTTGTCAAACTAAAACTATTAACTATGATTATTGAGTTCTCGATCAGTCAGCAGGATGGCAGTAAGCCGATTATAACGGTTTGTACCATACTGGAATTGTCTAATCATTATAAATGAACGAAGTTATGAACAAAGAATTAAGGCCTTATATTCCTACCCATCCCGGAGAGGTGCTGAAAGACGAACTGCAGGCACGCAAAATTACTCAGAAGAAGTTTTCGGAACTTACCTCTATCTCTTACACTATGCAGAATGAGATACTGAACAGCAAACGTCCTATTACTGCCGATGTGGCTCTGATACTGGAAGCTGCGCTTGGTGTAGATGCTTCATTTTGGGTGAATATGCAAAGCCGGTATAATCTGGAAATGGCACGGAGGGATAAGAAAAGTCTCTCAAAGCTGAACGAAATCCATAAGGTTTGTGCAAGTTTCCTTCTGTAATATTGAATAAGCTATGAAGTCTACAAAAGAATATCTGGCTATCCTGCGCGACTTTATGAAGCGTCAGGCCGATACATACGGAATCCTTTCGATGGGAATATTCGGATCGGTAGCCCGTGGTGAACAGCATGAGGGCAGCGACCTCGACGTTTTTGTAGAATTGCGTGAAGCCGACCCTTTTATAATGGGATACATCAGTGACGAACTGGAATCGCTGTGCGGATGCAAGATTGATTTACTGCGTCTGCGCAATGGACTGAATAAACTGTTACTTAAAAGAATTGAACAAGATGGAATACCAGCTTAAAGAAGAGGTTATAAACCGCTTGGAACAGATCATCGACTCAATAGACGTTCTTCTGGAAAGAAACAGGGATATAACATCGGTGGAAGATTATTTATCTACTCCCTGGGGCATGACACTGCTGGATGCAAACCTGATGCGTATTCAGTTTATTGGCGAAACAGCTTTAGCAATCGACAAGAAGACGGATAAATCGCTATTGGTTAATTATCCGGAAATCCCCTGGAAGCAAATATTCGGCATGAGGAATTATATTTCTCATCAATATGCAGATGTTGACCCGGATATGGTTCTGGTCGTTATCAGAAAGCATTTGATCCCATTAAAAACGACTGTACAGCAAGTCATTCAAGATTTGAAATAGGCAGCAGGATATAAAGACGAGCGCAGATAAATGCAGAGGTTCTTAATGAAAAGAATCGATCTGCGTTTATCTGCGCTCGTTTGTGTTATCTGTGTGCCTTGAGCCCGCTTGTGTTAAGAGCTAGGGGTAGGCGTTATCTTCTGCGGCGGACGCTCTTGACGGGTGCGGAGCGTTCGGCTTTGGGGGCTTTTGTCTTTACGGTCTTTTCCTTGCTTGCGGACGAGGCGGTAGCACCGGAGTTGCCGCGCACGGATGCTTTGCGAGCTTTCTTGTCGGCTTTGGCATCTACTACCTGTGCGGTGTCGGGCTGCAACCAAAGGGATTTCTCGAAGGCTACCAACTGTCCTTCTATGCGTTCCTGCTCACGTTTAAGCGAGTCCGGAGTAGGGCAGTAGGCCTGCAGAGGCTGGTTCATCAGGTTCTGCGTTTTGATGATCTCGCCGTCGAACATGCGGCGGCGGAAGTAGTCGTCCATCGTAAAGGTCATGGCATTGTTGACGTTTGACGTCATGATGTATGACGTGCGGATATACGGACGAATGTTTTCGTACGGCAGCCAGAACATCGGCATGGTGGTTTCGCCCATGTCGCCGTTGGACGTCAGGATCGGGCAGATAGCCAGCGTCTTTACGTCGAACACAGAGTTGTTCTGGTCGAAATACCAGGCCTCTTTCACGTAGTAAGAACGGACGTCTTCGGAAGGAACATCGCTCTCGTTGATTACGAACATGGGTTCGCCTCCGGTCTTGGAGGGCACTTCTTCGTAAAGGATATAGAAGCGGTCCAGCAGTTCTTTGAAGTTCACCAGATGGGTGTCGTCAAACTGTTCGTATCCGTCGAGGTATTCGTAGACTTTGATCTTGTTCTCGCTGAGCAACTGGAATATGACGGAGAAGAGGTTCATTTGTCCGTTCATGGGACGTACCGGATAGTAAAGCGGCGCGTTCTGTTCTTTGGTCAGGTCTATCTGTCGGTAGATAACGCGCATCCAGCGTGCGTTGCCTATCTCCTGCGTCATGCGTTCGTTCATATCCTGTGCACGTACGGTGAGTTCGGGCAGGCCGTTGTCATTCTTTACCTCACGTTCACCACGACTGGCGCGGGGGCTTCTACGTGCCTGTTGCTGGGTTTCTGTGGCTTCTTCCTGCGCTTGCAGCGTGCCGCTCACGAACAGGGCGCCTGCCAGGACGAGTATGTAATAAAAACGTTTCATATCTTTAGTTTACAATTACTTCAATGGTTGGTATGGTACGTTCGATGCCGTCCGGGCCTTTGGCTACCACACGGGTGATGTAGAAGCGTTTGCCCTTGCTGAGGCGCCGGATGTAGTCTTTCTGACGTTGCGAGAAGTTAGTCCCCTCCGATACTTCGGGGATGGCGTTACCCATCGAGTCGAAGAACGTCAGTTCAAAGCGCAGCACGGTGTACTTCACGTTCAGCAGGTCGTCGTCGATAGCTGCCTGTATGCCGTCGGCTTCCACCAGGTTACGCTTGGCGAACATTCCTCCGCGGAATTTGCGCATGTTGCCGTTCTGGTCTTTGTATTCGATGAATGGTAGCGGATCGGGCAGTGCACGTACGCGGAACGAGGTCTTCGCCATTTCTACGCTGCGTCCGTCGGCCATGCGGGCATTGACGGTTACGACAGCTTCTGTTCCCACTTTAGAGGGATGGGCTTCCCACAGGTCGCCTTTGCGTGTGAGCGTGCCGTTGCTCATCGTGGCTGTTACGTTGCCGCTAGGTACGCCCGGTACGGCAATGCGGATGGGGTTGGCTATACCTGCATAGAGTACGTTCATCAGAGTAGGGGCTACGCTGGCCATGGGGTCGGTAACGAAGTATTCGCTCTCGAACTCGCGGCGCATCACGCTGCCGTCTCCTCCGGGCATTTCGATATATCCTTTGATAGGGAATGTCCCGGTAGCGCCTGTGTTGACGGTGAATACGCCCTGGTTCTCTTCGGGCAGCATGTTGCCGTTGACGAAGATGGTGGGACGCTTCGTAGAGTCTACCGCCGACAGTACGATGTTGGCTTTATACTGGCTTCCGCGCATTACGATCTGGCTTTGCGGGATGACTTGCGCGGTGATCTGGTTTACACGGTAGTCTTTCACGTCTACGCTGCTCAGCAGGTTTGAAAGGACTTCTCCTTCGGCATAGCGAATATCGCTCTGCATCTTGGTGAGCAGGGTTACGGCGGCGGCTACCGGCATGTTTTCAAACAGGGCCTCTTCCCAGGTGCGGTTGTTTATTCCGGCCTTGTGGGGAGGGGTGGTGTTGAGGCTGGCTTCCAGCACGCGCGTCTTTGCGGTGTCGTCTATCATGTTACCCATCATGGCACGGTAGGCGTCGATGGAGTTTCTCAAGTTCTTACCTTCTCCGTTTATGGGGGAGAGCATGATGTGTGAAGGAGCTTCCAGGTCATCTTTATAACTGATGTTGTTTACATCGCCATCCTTTCCGTCGGCTGCTTTCACGATGCGCACCTTGAGGTCTTGTATGTAGTTGAACAAGCTGTCGGATGCTCTCTGTACGTGTTTGCTCTTTTCGTACCATGCCTGCACCTTCTCGGGGTTGGACTGATAATAGGCGTCCATCTCGCCGGCTACGATGTCGTTGCGGTGAGAGGTGTTGTCTATAGAGGTTCGCAAGCTACCTTCCACCAGCTCGAAGCCATCAAGCACCTCCGACGACACGTTGAGTGCCATCATCGCGATGAACACCAGATACATCAGGTTGATCATGCGCTGACGGGGCGAGTTGGGATTATTTGATATTCCTGCCATTGTTATTCTAGTTCAATTAATAGAGTTGTTATCTTACCGGTTGTTGTCCCGGGTTGTTAGGGTATTGCTGGGGCTGCTGGTAGCCGTAGGGTTGCTGATAGCCCTGTTGTTGCGGCTGCGGCTGTTGTTGCTGTTGATAAGCGTTAGGCTGCGGCGCGCTCATACCCATGTTTACCGTCATGGCTTGCAACAAACGGCTGTACACGTTGTTGAGTTCGGCCAGCTGGCGGGTCATCTTCTCTGTCTCGTTACGGAATACGGAGCTGTCTACCACCGAGCCGTCGTACATCTCGCGGATACGGTTGAGGCCGCCGTTGATATGTTCGATAGATTCGATCTGCGAGCTGATGCTCTTTAGCTGTATTTCGTAGATGGTATTCAGACCTGAAATGTTGCGGTTCAGCAATTCCATCTGCTGCACGTAACCGCGTGAGTTTTGGTTGATACCGTCTGAATTGTCGGTAATCGTTTTATATGAGTTCAAAAGCGTATCGGATACGTTGGTAAGCGAGTTTGTTACCTTGCTGAAACGTTCCATATTGTCGGACATGCCGGAAAGCTGCTCCAGGTATTTCTGGGTGGCTTCGGTAAGTTCGGCCATCTTGGAGATTTGTTCGGCTGCTCCGCTCAGTTTCTTGATGCTGTCCGACAGGTTCTTTGTGTCTTCTTCCGAAACATCCAAAGCGCCTAGCCCGGAAGCACTCTTGGCTGCGGTAGCTGCTATGTTGATTTTGGAAGGAGCGTTGTTGTCGTCGTCTTCCAGGTTGTCGTTGGAGTTTATCATCGCAGCGATGGAAGAGTTGGAGAAGTCCGGACGATCCATCGGGTTCTTCGATTTCAACACCGGAAATACGTCTTCCCAATGGTATTCTTTTGACGGATGCTCGAAGGCGGAGATAAAGAATACAATAGATTCGGTTATCATAGCCACAAACAATATCTGGTTGGCGTATGGCACGTGCAACAGTTTAAACAAAGCACCCAGGATAACGATAGAGGCTCCCCAACTGTAGAGGAAGTTTAATACGCGTTTCCCTTTTTCACTGGAGAGGAACATCTCCAATCTGTTCTTATATCTTTTATACTTTCCCATCGTCGTATTATCGTCTTAAATAATTCATAAATCAATAGTCATAACTCTTACTTATTTCTTGCCTTTGGCCCGTGAAAAACCGATCTGCGTACGTGCGCAACGGAATCCGATGTATGAACGGGTTTCGTTCTGGTATTCAAATGTGCGCATGTCTGAACGTACAAACTGCGCAACGTCTTTCCATGACCCGCCGCGTACCACTTTTTTCTTCATGGCGTAGGGGTCTTCTTTTGCTGCGTTGTAGCGCAAGTCCGGATTCATATCGCTCATCTGGCTCGGGCCCGATTCGGAGTAAGACGTGGAAGTCCATTCCGCTACGTTGCCGGCCATGTCATATAGTCCGAATTCGTTCGGCGAGAAAGAGCCTACGCGTGATGAGATCAGGTGACCGTCTTCGGTATAATTGCCTTTGCCCGGCTTGAAGTTTCCCAGGAAACATCCTTTGCCGCTTTGCAATTCGTCGCCGGCCCAGGGGAACTTGCGGTCGTTCTTTCCTACGCGGGCGGCATATTCCCATTCGCCTTCGGTTGGCAGGCGGAACGGCTCTATGGCTTGTCCGGCCGGCAGGTTCAGCGATTCTTTATACAGGTTGGTACGCCATACGCAGAAAGCGGTTGCCATTTCCCATGAAACACCTACTACCGGATAGTCGTCATATCCCGGATGATTGAAATACATACGCATGTACGGTTCGTTGTATGCGTTGTTGAAGTCGTTCACCCAACAGCTTTCATCCGGGTAGACATTTACAATGCGGGTGTGGAGGAAATCCCACGGACCGCTTAACGGACGGGTGATTGTTTCGTTGATGATATTGCCTTCGTCGTCGATATAGGCCGTATCTTTTGAGATCATGATTACGTCGTTCGGATCTACGGTTATGTCCGTGTTGCGAATGCGGTCTTTCGGATCAAGCTGGTTTTTCCGTAGGGCGGCGGCTGTATAGTCGTACCATTCGTACTTGAAATTCATTTGCTTTGCATCCAGTTTCTTTTCTCCTGTGATAGGATGGACGTAATAAACACTTTCAATAGCGCGTAATTCGTCTTCGTTAGGCCGTCTCCAGGGGATAGGGCGGCTCCAGTCGAGGCGCGGTGTTACCGGCTCTCCGTATCTGTCTTCCGTAATCTTAAACAGATCGTTGCCACCGAAAGCGGGGTCGGCCAGGCGTTCGCGGATAATCGAGTCGCGTACCCAGTAAACAAACTGACGGTATTTGGAATTGGTGATCTCCGTCTGGTCCATCCAGAACGCGTCGAAAGAAACACCTTTGGTTTCGGGTGTGGTTCCCCATAACGAATCCTTATCGGATGGCCCCATTTCAAAAGAACCTCTTTTAATCAATACCATTCCATAAGGCGACGGTTCATTGAAGGCAACCGTTCTTACACCTGTTACTTCAGCCCCTCCGCCTCTGAGCGACTTGCCGCATGAGGAGAGTAAGGCTACTGCCATAAGTACTAACAATACTTTTTTCATATACTATAATATACGTACGCTTTTGTGTTTGTTTTTCCCTGTCTTCGTTTTATTCAGCTTCAACCTGTATTTAACCATCACTTCATGGCTTCCGCTGGTAGCCTTTCCCAATACGGAGGTTGGGAAGTCGTAGGCATATCCTACATCAAAACGTCCGATGGTAGCGCCTAACAGCAAAGCTACCGATTCGTTTACACGCCAGGAAAAACCTCCATTAAACATTTTATTATATATCAACCGGGCCGTAATGTCTGTGTGGTAACTCTGAAAGTTAGTCAACAGGAATACTGACGGCTGTAATTCATACAACGGGTTCCTTAACTGAATATTGTATCCACCGGTCAAATTAAACGTTCTACCGATAAAAACATAGGCGTTTTCCTCCAATTGCAGTTCCGGTTCGGTCAGGTGGGAGACTCCCAGCCCGGCATAGAAACGCTTGTGGGTATAATACAGGCCGAAGCTCATATCCAGTGCCATAGCTTGTACTTGGGTAGTTGGGATAGCTCCGTCTACCTGCTGGTGGAAGTTACTTTCGGGTATATATACTTTAGTGCCGTCGAAAGACTGGTTCACAATGCCGAATTGAAGACCGCCGCTAATCGTTCCTCCGAATAGTTTCCGTTTATAGGCAAGCTGGCCGGATACGTGGGTGTTCTGAAATAATCCGACGCTTTCGGTAAATACCAATAATCCTGCTCCCATGTTTATTTTGGAGAAATTGAACGGCATATCGCCGTATACGAAGAATGAACCGGGTGCGCCATGTATTCCTAACCATTGCTGGCGGTAGATGGAGAAAAGGTTAAGGTCTTCGGTAGTTCCTGCGTAAGCGGGGTTGTAGTAACCCATAGCCCGGAAATACTGGCTGAACTGCGCGTCATATTGCGCCCGTACTATATTTGCACAGGTACAACATAATAAAACCAGCAGGAGAATTCTCTTCATAATCATTCTTTGGGAACTACAGGTATATAAACTTCAAAAAGTGCAATAAATTGTATTTCCCCCTGAAAAAACAAAAGAGGTAACAGACGAAAAGCCTATCACCTCATATCTTAATCTGCCAATTTGCATATCCGTATATTACTATTTTTCAAGCGATATTTAGCCAAACAAACTACGCTATCTGAGGCTATCGGGTGCAAAGATAGAGTTTTTTGGCAAACAAATTATTATTTCTCCAAAAACTCCGATGTGCAGGGGTTAAAATAAACACCCAAACATCCAAAGCGGTATCCGATTGCCGTTACCAGTTTCAATGTCATCAATAGCAAGGTAACTATTCGGCAGATTCGCAATCTGATCGAAGGTCTTGCGGCTGCCGCCAACCTCGAACAAATACTTACCATCTGCCATAAAATCGCCCTGTTTGGGCATTGTCAGAGTCGTAACTGCTCCTACCTGATTGGCAAAAAATGTTTCACGCATCGTCCCTTCCGAGACTTTGCCAGAGAGAGCGTACATCAGATTGGCATTATTCAAATATATCTTCTTCGGTCCAGTCAGGTGCTTATAGTCTTTGATCTTGTCCGTAAGTAACCACAGCAATCCGGCGCGATCCAACAGATGCAACATTTTAAGTGTCTGGTCGCGCGTAGACTCCAATTGTGACGAGAGTTTATTGATGTTCGGTTCAAGGGGAACATTCTCGGCAATAACCATCAGGAGTTTCTTGATTTTCTGTGCGGTCGTGTAAGTGATATCTTCAACGGCCGGAATATCGCTATCGATAACAAGCCGTGCAACCTCTCCAACTCGCATCAAGTAATCCTCCCCTGCCTCTTTATAGTAGGGATAATATCCTATCTGAAGATATCGGTCAAAATGTTTCAGCACTTTTATTTCAGAAGTAACATCCAGTGCATATCTTGTATGGTTCGCGAGCAACTTTTCCAATTCGATGGATGGAATCGTTGCAATGCCCTCATATTCGAGATATTCCCGGAACGATAAGCCGTTAAGTGTGTAAAGCGATTGTCTGCGGGACAAATCCGTTACCGAATTTTCGATAGCAAGCATAGCCGATCCGGTATAAACGATATTCAGGTTGGGATAACTGTCATAGAAGTGTTTGAGCAATGCTGTCCAGTTTCTATACTTGTGTACCTCATCGAAATAGATATGCATCACACCATGCGTATAGAGAAATTCAACCAATTCCTCCAATCTATGATTCTCAAACCACAAATTGTCAAGTGAAACATATAATACGTCATCTATGTTGTCAAATGTTTCCTTGATATGTTGCATGAGCATGGTAGTCTTACCGACACCACGCGCTCCTTTTATTCCTACCAGCCGAACATCCCAGTTAATCCGGTTATACAAATATCGTTTGAAACGCAAATCGGTTGTAGTGAGTTTTCTATGATAGGCATTTAATAAAGGTTGAATATCCGCATAATCCATAACGACATCAATTTATCAAGTTTTGAATGCAAATATAATGAAACACTTTTGAAAAAGCGAATTTTATTCAAATATTCACCTTTGCAAAAGTGTCTTATGCCGTAATCTCTTTTCACCCGACACCATAAAACACCAGCGGGACAAACAAGTTATTCTTGTTTATCCCGCCGGTATTCTGTTATTTAGCTTATATGAAAGCTGTTAATATTCTTCTTCGTTGAAGAAGAAGTCTTCTTTACTGGGATAGTCAGGCCAAATATCTTCCATACATTCGTAAATTTCGCCTTCATCTTCCATTTCTTGCAAATTCTCAATCACTTCCAAGGGCGCACCGGAACGTTGTGCGTAATCAATAAGTTCGTCCTTGGTGGCTGGCCAGGGTGCATCTTCCAGTTTTGAAGCTAATTCTAAAGTCCAATACATAGCTGTCAAGTGTTAATAACTGCCGAAGCAGTCCGGTTCTCAAATTTTGCGCAAAAATAAAACATTATTTCTTACTTGCAAGTATAATCCCAAATAATTTCTTTCCCGTTATTTTTTACGCATTCTTTACGGGCTAATATGAATAGATAATCAGAAAGTCTGTTTATAAATACCAAAACAGGTTCTTCCACCGGATTTGTCTCAGCCAGACGGTAAATCTGACGTTCAGCGCGGCGGCATACCGTACGGCATACGTGGGCCAATGCCGCAGACCTGCATCCTCCGGGAAGGACGAAATTCTTCAATTTAGGCAACTCGTTGTCTATACGGTCTATTTCGTGCTCGGTACGTTTGATACTTTCCGGCGTTACCTGGCTTTCAATTTTCAGTTCTGTTGTTTCCTGGTCAGTCGCCAGATAAGAACCGATTGTAAACAACTTATGTTGGATGAACAGCAGGAAGTCCAAATCTTTCCGGTCTTCAAGGGAGGTCATGAGTAATCCGATGAAAGAGTTTAACTCGTCTATCGTACCATAACTTTCTATACGTTGGTGTATTTTTGAAACGCGTTGGCCGCCTACCAGGGAAGTAGTTCCCTGGTCACCTGTACCGGTATAAATAATACTCTTTTTCATATGCTTAAAAATATACGATGTAATTTCGTTTATGTAATTTCTTATTGAAAATAACAATCCCCAGCGAATACAAGTCCACCGTGACGGTTACTTCTGGACGTGCGCATATCTCTTTCCATAAATCACGCATCTTACGGCTTGCTTTTATCCCTTGAAATACGAAGATGCTGTCGTTGTGGATATGCTTTACACATTCATTAAACAACGATATGTTATTCAGTTGTTCACAGGAAGTGTTGAAAAATATGAAATCTATCTTATCCATATCTTTCAGGGCTTGCGGAAGCAGCTCGTTGTAAGCGCCTGTCCGGAGGTCTATCCGGTTGTTGTGCGCTTTGTTAAATACCCGGCGGGCAATGGGTGCCAGTTCGGGTATGTTTCCCAGCGCGATACATTTTAGTCCGGTAGCATATGAGGTGAGGTACAGGGTAGACAAGCCGGTAGCCGTACCTATCTGTAATATATTTACGGGTTTAAAATAGTTAGTCAGGCGAAAAAGTAAAGCTCCGTGTTTGGGTTTTATTGCTTCACGTTCTACAATATTGGCTATGGAACGGCTTTTTAGTTTACCCTGTTGCCGTCTGTCCGGATAAGTAATATGTTCATCTATGAACAAAAGCTGCTTACGGATAAGCTCTATGTCATAGAAACTATAATATGGGCATTTCTCTTCAATGACTTTGGTGATCAGGTTGAAAACAAAAGGAGAATGTACGCCGTAGCCTCTTCTGTAGCGGATGCCGCGGTATAAAAGTACCCCCTTTCTCCATGTGTCAGCCTTAGGTATTATTTGCATCATTTCATTTCTTATTCACTGGCCTTCT
Source organism: Parabacteroides bouchesdurhonensis (assembly GCF_900186615.1). Lineage (GTDB taxonomy): Bacteria > Bacteroidota > Bacteroidia > Bacteroidales > Tannerellaceae > Parabacteroides > Parabacteroides bouchesdurhonensis. The sequence continues at coordinate 1,184,792 of NZ_LT896588.1, read as the reverse complement.
CGGGATCGGATGCGATATGAGTCAGTATTTGTCCGCTTAATTGTAATAGGGATATTTCACAGATTTTAGTGGAATATTCGGCGATAGACTGGCGTTCTTCGGCTTCCAGCAGGCTATTTTGTGCTTCACGCAGTTCTATTCCGGATAGTTCACCTAACTTATAACGGTCGATGGCAATACGGTAGTTTTCCTGGGCAGCCACCAGGTTTTCTTTTTCTAATGTCCATAGTTGTAGATTGTTTCGGTAGGCCATCCAGAAATTACTCATGTCGGCACGTAAGGCCAGTTCCATTTCCTGAGTGCGCAATTCCTGATTCTTTATCTGAATACGGGCGTTGCGTTGTTCCCGGCGGCGGTTCATTCCATCAAAGATGTTGATGCCTACTGTCATGCCATAATTCAAACCGAGGCGTTGCTGTAAATCGGTAGTGCCTACTTCGTACCAATTGGCCGTATAGCCATAGCCGGCATTCAATTTAACGTAAGGATAATTCCGGCTTCTTACCTTTTTGTAATCCAGTTCGGATATTGTTTTGTTCTTTTTCGCGATTAATAAAGATGCGTTGGCCGTTAATGTGCTTTTCCATAAATCCACCTCATCTAGATAAGGATTCGGGTAGATCAAAGAATCTTTTATCTGTATTTGTTCCTCTACATTGTCTAAGGCCATCAGTTCATTCAGCCGGATACGGGAAGTGTGGACTACTTCCAATTGATTCAATACTTTGGAACTGTCTGCGTTGAAGTCAACTTGTGCCTGTTGTAAATCAAGCCTCGACATAGAACCAATAAAGTACCGCTCTTCAACAATACGCAGACGTTCACGGGAAAGGTCTAACGTGGAACGAAGGTTACGCAGACGTATTTTCTGGCGTATCAGGTTATAATATTCGCTGGAAAGGTTGGCAACAAAATCCTCTATTGTCAGGCGGGTATTCAATTCGCCCATGTGCCGTAATTCTTTTAGTTTGGCATAATCGGCCTGAATACCGAATCCGTCGAATAAAGTCCAGTTAACGTTCAGTCCTACATTCGCCGTTTCATCGTTTACCCCGGTATTCTTTTCAATAGTACCGTCGGACAGTTTATTCCGGTTGTTATTAACAGAACCGCTAAGTCCTCCGTTCATATCAACGGTAGGCAAATAGCCGGCATTTCCCCGGGTTGCATTGTTGTCGCTTATCTGTTGTTCGTTGCGGATGATACGGATGGAATAATTTCTTTCCAAACCAGTCTCGATACATTGTTTCAAACTATATATCTGTTGTGCATATCCGGTGAACGTTGCACATAGTATTGATATTATTATAAAGAACCGTTTCATGCTATCGTGTTGTTAACTGGTAACTTTTCTTTTTTATTCTTTCTCCGGTTTGTAGAAATAAAACTATACATGGCCGGTACAATAAACAGAGTAAGAAATGTGGAAACCAACATACCTCCTACCACCGCAACTCCCATGGCAACACGTCCCTGCGCACCTTCTCCGGTAGCATATACCAATGGGACCAATCCGAGTATGGTAGATACACTGGTCATGAGGATAGGACGAAGGCGTTGTGTTGCGGCTATACGGATTGCTTCGGGTAAACTTGCGCCGGCTTCTTGTCGTTGGTTGGCGAACTCTACAATCAAAATACCGTTTTTAGCAACCAGACCAATCAACATGATAATACCGATCTGGCTGAATATGTTCATGGTGATGCCGGAATAGCTCATGAATATTAAGGCACCGGAAATAGCTAACGGTACAGTAAACATGACGACCAGAGGGTCTTTGAAGCTCTCGAACTGGGCTGCCAGCACCAAGTAAATCATCAGGAGTGCCAATATTAAAGCAAACGTTAAACTGGAAGAACTCTCGCGGAATTCTTTGGATTCTCCGGAAAGCGCAGTGCGGAAACTGCTATCCAGAGTTTCAGCGGCGATCTTGTCCATTTCATCCAGTCCGTCTCCAATAGTGTATCCTTTATTTAACCCGCTGGATATCGTTGCCGAAACAAAGCGGTTATAGCGGTAAAGCTGTGGAGGCGCTACATTTTCTTCGAGAGTTACCAGATTGTCAAGTTGTATGATAGAACCGTTTTCACTGCGTACATAGATGGATTTTAAATCCAGAGGGGTATTACGCTGTTGACGGTTGATTTCTCCCAGTATCTGGTATTGTTTACCGTTCATATAGTAATATCCCATACGCTGACCGCTCAGTGCATATTGCAGTGTCTGTGCTATATTGAGCGTGCTCACACCCAGTGAAGACGCTTTGTCCCGGTCAATGATAATCCGTGCTTCCGGTTTGGTAAAACGCAAGTCTACGTCTGCCATCTGGAAAACCGGGCTTTCATTCACCTTTTGCATGAAAGCCGGCAGATGTTCCTGTAATTTTTCCAAAGTGGGAGCTTGTAATACATACTGTACCGGCATTCCTGCACGGCGTCCTCCAAATGTGGACTGCTGGCGTACAAACGCACGGGCTTTTGTTTCTTTCTGTACTTCTGTAGACAGTATGTCTGCTATTTCCATCTGGGAGCGGGTACGGTCTTTAATATCCGGTAAGATGAGGTTCAAAGAACCGCCTCCATTCCATGAACGTGTCATAACGGCCTGACGTTCCGGAGCAATAGAATCTGCAATCTGCTCGATACGATCTGCATAATCGCGAATGAACTCAAACGTAGAGCCTTCAGGGCCGCGCATGCTGACTGAAATCATAGAGCGGTCTTCCAACGGAGAAAGTTCCGAACGTATGTTTTTCCAGAAATAACCGATAGAACCGAACAGAATAATGACGATTGGGATAGACCATATCTTATGATCCAGAAAGAAATTCAATGATTTGGAGTAGACGTGGTTTAATCCTTCAAAAAAAGGTTCGGTCTTGGTATATAGCCAGTTTTTCTTTTCTCGCTTTTTTAATAGTTTAGTGGCAAGCATGGGGGTGAATGTCAAAGCTACAAAAGAAGAAATTGCCACAGAACCGGCAATAACGATGCTGAATTCTTTAAACAATCGCCCTGTCATACCTTCCATAAATACGATAGGAAGAAATACCGAAATTAATGTAATGGTGGTGGATATAACAGCAAAGAAAATCTCTTTTGAGCCTTCTATACCCGCTTCTTTAGGAGACATTCCTTTTTCTATACGGACATAAATATTCTCGGCTACTACAATCGCGTCGTCTACTACCAACCCGACGGATAGTACGACTGCCAGCATGGTTAATACGTTAATGGAGAATCCGGAAATATACATAACAAAGAATGACCCTATTAACGATACAGGGATAACTACTACCGGCACTAATGTAACACGCCAGTCGCGAAGGAACAGGAAGATAATTAGTACTACCAGCAGGAATGCTTCATAAATGGTTTGTTGTACTTCATTAATGGAAGCCCGGATGAAACGGGTATTGTCATACATCATTTCAACGGTAACATCTTCGGGTAAATCCTTTTTCAGTTGTTCGATACGTTTATAGGCTTCATCTGCGATTTCAATGTGGTTAGCTCCCGGTTGAGGTATAATGACATCGATAACCATAGGCTCGCCGTTTTTCTTTAGTAAACTGCGCAAATCTTCGGGAGCGAGTTCGGCGCGGCCTATGTCTTTAAAGCGTACAATGCTGTTGCCGTTTTCTTTTACAATCAGGTTGTTGAATTCTTCAGCCGAGTGCATCAGTCCCAGTGTACGGATAGAAAGTTCCATCGTATTGCCTTCGATACTTCCGGAGGGGAGTTCTACGTTTTCTTTGTCTACTGCGTTTTTTATATCAATAGGTGTTACCCCGTAACCTGCCATTTTGGTAGGGTCTAACCAAAGACGCATGGAATAACGCTTTTGTCCCCAGATATCAACACCACTTACATTCTCGATGGTTTGTAACCGTTCTTTTACTGTCAGTTCGGCTATTTCGCTTAGTTCCATCAAAGAACGCTTACTGCTCCGGATGGCAATTTGCATAATAGGAGAAGCATCCGCGTCCGCTTTCGATACTGTAGGAGGGTCGCAGTCACGGGGTAAGTAACGTTGTGCGCGGGATACTTTATCACGAACGTCATTAGCTGCCGTTTCCATATCAACAGAAAGCTCGAACTCTACAGTAATACGTGAACTTCCCTGGCTACTTACACTGCTTAGAGAACGGATACCCGGAATCCCGTTGATGTTTTGTTCCAGCGGTTCTGTTATTTGGTTCATGACAACGTCTGCGTTTGCCCCCGGATATGAAACGTTTACTGAGATAATAGGTTGGTCTACACTCGGAAATTCACGAACCCCAAGAAAACGGTATCCGATAAATCCGAACAGCAAGATGACAAGCATCATTACCGTGGAAAGTACCGGACGATTAATACTAGTTTCAGATATATTTGCCATAAAGTGGATTCCTTTTCATTAATCGAGGTTATCAATTGAGACCTTCATTCCTGTGCGCAACTGCATCACGCCTGATACGATCAAAGTATCACCGGGCACTAATCCGCTTAAAACCTGTACATGATCTTCTGTGCGTAATCCGATTTTTATTTCCGTAGGTTCTGCCACACCGTTTTTATAAAGATAGACAATATCTTTGCCCATTTCAGGAATTAATGCTTCGCTCGGTATAGCCAGTGCGTCTTTAATTTCTTGTCGGGTTATTTCTACGGAAGTATAGCGGCCCGGAAGTATGGATTCGCCTATATTGGGATAAGCGGCCCTGACTCGCAGGGTGCGGGTTTCCGTATCGACCTTGCTTTCTACGGCATATACGGTTGCATTGTATTCATGTAGCAGACCACCTCTTTCCATACGGAATACAATGGGTGAGCCGTCCCTGATTTCAGAAGCGTACCGTTCCGGAATCGAAAATTCTATTTTTAAGGGGGATATTTTTGTCAGTTTTGCAATTACGGAAGATGATGAAGTAACGTATGCTCCTTCACTTACCGAACGAAGTCCGATTATGCCGTCGAATGGTGCGCGTAATTCTGTTTGTGCGATATTTGCCTTCACCAGTTCTATATCGGCCATCAATTTTTCATACTCGGTTGCCACTTGTTCGTAAGCCTCTTGGCTGACAGCATCTTTCTCGAGTAAAGTACGCTGACGATAAACACGGTCTTTTGCCAAAGGAACTTGTGCCTCCAGCTTTTTTAATTGTGCCTGTAATGGTTTATCATTGATTTTTGCCAGTAAATCTCCGGCTTTAACATGTGTGCCTTCCGTAAAATAGATAGCTACTACCTTACCCGAAGATTCAAATGCCAGATCGACTTCTTCATCGGGAAGAGTGGTGCCGATGCTCCTGATTTTGTCAGTGAGGGAGCTGTATTTAAGAACTTCTGCATTAATGTTCAATGTTTGTTTGTGGGTAGATGTACCCGGGGTCGGTACTGCAACATCATCATTCGATGTTATAAGCGCTCTTTTCAATTGTGGGTATGCAATCATTCCTGCGATTAATAGAATAATCGCACCGGTAACGCCCCACTTCGCTTTTTTTGTCATGATCTTTTCAAACCTTTTTCTAAGTACTTCCAATTATTTTTGCGAATATACACAACAGACTGCATATTTGGACTACTATTCTGTAAAAAGGTTTAATGGGATGCTTTTTTTATTTTTGTAATTCTTGACTGTTCTATTTCAAATAGATACTTCTTTGTTTATTATTTTAAGTCAATTAAAAGTAATAGGGGGTTATCATCTTCTTTTACTCCCTCTATTTCATTTAAGCATTCTTCGGCCGGAATTAAAAATGCCAATCGACTATCAGAAACATAACTTGGCAGTATATTTATTGAATTACCTGTATTGAACTCAAATTTGAAGCCTCCTTTAAGTGGAGAGCGAAGATCTGATCCGGATCTTCGTAATTCACTATTTGCTATTTTCTCATTAGATTCGCTACTCCACAGTTCTATTTTAGAAACTCCTTTGTATAAATACCTATAAAGCATGTAGGACGAAAATGCATCTATTGTTGAATATAAAATGTAGTCGTTCTCCGGTGGTAATTTAAGGAAATTGTCAATTTGACTTACAGGTATGGCATGATTCTCTTTTTTTATTATACAGAATGGTTTTATACAGGAACTGTTAATTTCATAGACTGTGTCATTTGATGCTTCATTAATTAAAAATTTGTCAACAGTATTGCTTTTGTTAGTCTGCAAAAAGATACATGTTTTTGTCCTGATACTTGCTAACGTATCAAAAAATAAATAATCACACTTTATACTGAGGTCATCATTTAATACTGATATCAATGCTTTTGACTCTGATATATTTTTTGTGTATAAATGACCGGTGTTATCCGAAAAACAAATGTTTTTCCATGATTTGTTATTAACTTTTTTGTCATATATCAAATCATTATTAAAAGAATACTTTAGTATTTTCGAATTTCCGTTGTCAAATATCAATAATGTTGAGTCTTCTTTGTTGTATTTGGAAAATGATAAGTACTGATATTCTCCCGGCCCGTTACCTGTTTTATTGAACTTCTTTTTCAAATCACCCTTCATGTCAAAATAGAATAATGATTGGGTTTGATTGTCTATTATTATGATTAAGCTGTCATCCAGATAGTTAATTTGACTTGATGCTCCAATATATTCCTTTGTCTCAAGTGGCAGCAGTGTATATTTTTTTGCAATGCTATTCCATTTAAAAGTATCTTTTATTGAAATATTTATGTTAGATGCTATTTCATATTGAGGAATACTTTGTTTGCTGTCGGAGGTTTCAATATTCTCTTTTTGCGTATTGGTACAACCAAGCAAAAATATAAAAATAATAATGTACAGTTTGTACATATGTTCTACTAGAGTTAATTCTTTCATCGTTGCTGTTTTATCTTGTTACGATTTTTATGCAAATATATGAAATAATCGTATTTTATTGGCATATAATCGTTTTTTATTTATTGGATGATGTTAATGAATTTACTAATCACTTTCAGTAGTTTCTATAAGACGTTAAAGAATTTCATCTCGATGATTTTTCAAAAACATCCCGATGATTTCAAAAAATGATCCCGATGATTTGGGAATAAGGTTAAATGGAAATTCTGAAATAGGAGAAAAGATATGATGCATGGGAAAAGGGATTGAAAACGGCGTTTTAATTGTTAAATTTAAATGTTTTTGGTTGTATTGTACGTAGTTTTAAACTGTCTAACACTTTTTGGCTATAGGATGGCTTGAACTTAACATATATTATTCGGAAAACGCTTGACAGAAGCCTTTTTGAGTGTATATTTGCAATGTGGTTTTTTCATAATAGTATTAGATTTAAGGTTAACAAAGTTGGTTAGGGGTTGTCGGGAGACAACCTTTAATTGTTTTATATAGTTGCTTCGTGAAATCAATTTCCCTACTCCATATTCTTATTTATGAACTAAAGTGTAAATGTTGCCGGGCATAACTTTTACAATTCCATTCATTTCTAACTCAAATAAAATACCGGATAGTTCTTGTACAGGCATATCGAGAAGTAATGCAAGTTGATTGATGTGGAGTTCTTTTTCGCTGTAAAGCAACGATTGTATATTTGTATGTTTCTCATTTTCCGGGAAAAAAAGCTCTGCCTGTACTGCCATTGGCGCTTTTTGTGGTGTAATATCCCAACGCATGGCAGATATCAGATCGTTGGCGGAGGTGATAAGTCCGGCTTTATTCTGTTTGATTAACTGGTTGCATCCTTTGGAGTACGGATCGGCGATTCTCCCTGGGAATGTGTAAACATCCCTACCATATGAAAATGCTATGTCGGCTGTGATAAGTGAACCGCCTTTATCTGCGGATTCGATAACGACAGTTGCGTCTGCCAATCCCGCGACAATCCGGTTACGCTTTATAAAGTTCGGTTTGTCGGGATCTGTTTGGCTTGGAAAATCGGTTAATAATCCGCCATTGGATAACATCTCTACAGCTGTGTTTCGATGTAAAGGGGGATAAATACGATCTAATCCGTGCGCAAGAACAGCTACCGTTGACAGTTGATTTTTTAACGCGTTTTTGTGTGCGCAAATATCTATTCCGTAGGCTAGTCCGCTAACGATTAATACATCCGGCAGAACAGCTGCCAGTCCATCTATTAATTGTTCGGTCAATTCCTGTCCATAACCGGTTGAATGGCGAGTCCCTACAATGCTGATAATATATTTAGCATTTAAGTCCCCGTTTCCTTTGAAATAAAATAAAACCGGAGCATCCGGGCATTGCCGTAGACGTTCCGGGTATTCTTTATCGGTCAGGAAATAAGGAACAATGTTGTTTTTCTCAATAAAATCCAACTCTTGTTCGGCTCTCTGGAGTACATTCGCACGTTTAATTTCAGCGGCTAATATACTCCCGATGCCGGAAACTTTTTCCAGTGTTTGCTTTTTCTCTGAGAAAATAGCCTCTGCATCCCCGAACATTTCCAGCAGATGGCGGGCTAGAATATCTCCTATCCCGTTTATCATAGTAAGGCCGATTTGGTAAATTAGTTTGTCTGTCATTTATTTTTTATTCAATCTTTTCAGCATATCATCGAAGTATTCCCCTCGCGTCAGTTTGCCGTCTTGTACGATGACGGATTCTACAATTCCTTTGGTTGCGAGAGCTCCGTCGGACTCCCGGTAGATATCTTGTTCAAATACGAGCTTGACGCCTTTTTTATATACATTCAGGCAAGAGATATAACTATCGCCGCTTTTCAGGGATATTTTATATTGTATTTCCACGCGGGACACAAATCCGTCTATTCCCTTATCGTGCATAACTCCGAAATTCTCACCAAGCGATTCAAGAAATTCATGGCGAGTATGCTCCATGTAGTGCTGATAGTTGGAGTTGTTCACTACGCCCTGTAAATCACATTCGTAGTCACGGACTTTATCCGTCAGTTTAAATATATACTCTTTCATGTTTATTCCAGTTCTTTTTCAATACTATTGGGAACCATTTTGTATAATCTGTCCGATGGACGTATCTTTTCATTTACTTTAAATGAGAAGCGCTCTCCTTTTATTGTTTCTTCTACGGGTTTCAAATCTACCCGTATCTCTTCTATTGTTTGCATGATAGCTCCTGTTGTCGGGCCGGTTATCAGAATTTCGTCACCTACTTTCAGGTTGCCGGACTCCATCTCAAATTCCGCCACGCCAATTCCATTGAAATATTTGATGCCTTTGGCTACATATACTTTTCTTTTAGTGGCACCTGAGCCGTATTTACTGCTCCATTCCCCCAGACGCTGTCCCAAATAATATCCATCCCAGAAGCCGCGGTTAAATACGCTTTTTAAACGTTTATCCCAGTCTGCCACTTTTTCCTCGTCGAATGAATTATCGCAGTACGCTTTTACCGCCGCTTTGTAGCATTCGGTTACAAGACGCACATACTCAGGTCCTCTGGCTCGCCCTTCAATCTTGAATACGCGTACGCCGGCATCCATCATCTTATTCATGAAATGTATGGTTTTCAAGTCTTTGGGAGACATGATATACTGGTTCTCTACATCAAGTTCGATATTGCTGTCTTTATCCTTTACGGTATAAGCCCGGCGACAGATTTGCATACATGCTCCGCGATTGGCTGAGGCATTCATTTCATGCAAGCTCAGATAACATTTGCCTGATACGGCCATACATAAAGCTCCGTGGGCAAACATTTCGATACGGATCAGTTCCCCTTTAGGGCCTTTAATCTGCTGTTCTACTATTTGCTTGTATATTTCGTGTACCTGCTTTAAGTTCAGTTCTCTTGCCAGTACGACAACGTCTGCGAAACGTGCATAGAATTTCAGTGCTTCTACATTGGAAATATTCAGTTGCGTAGATAAATGTACTTCCTGCCCGATACTGTTTGCATAGTCCATTGCAGCAACGTCTGCCGCAATGATGGCTGAGACTCCGGCTTCTTTGGCTGCGTTGATGATTTCACGCATTAAAGGAATGTCTTCTCCATAAATAACGGTGTTTACTGTCAGGTAGCTTTTTATTCCATGTTCACGGCAAATGGAAACGATGCGGTGTAAGTCTTCTGTCGTAAAGTTGTTAGAGGAGCGGGAACGCATATTAAGTCCCTCTATTCCGAAATAAATAGAATCGGCTCCTCCCTGGATGGCTGCCATCAATGATTCGTAAGAACCAACCGGCGCCATTATTTCAAAATCTTTCTCGTTCAATGTTTTCTGTGAATTAAATATTTGAACGGCAAAGATACGGGTTATTTTGGAAATAGCCTAGTCTATAGGAGATACCACCTCCCAACCGGTAATGGTTTGGAGGAATCCTGTAAGTTCTTTGGCCATTTTGCGATGTTGTTTCATGGAAGGATGCCAACCGGAGCCATAGCCAAGAGAGCCGTCTTGCGGAGTCATGTCAAAACGGTATATCCGGGTTTCGCCTCCGGCTTTTAATTCATCTGCCGCCTTATTCATTGCGCCCTGAACATCTTCCAACTGTTTCCCGTTTAGCATAACACCACTGAGAAGCACTATTTGGGCCTGAGGATAGTAACCGCGAATTTTGCGTACAAACTTTACATAAGCATTTTTAAGCAAGTCTACATCATACGTATTGAAACATATATCATTTGTTCCCAGATTAATACAAACGACATCCGGCGTATAGCGGGAAAAATCCCATATCTCCGTACTGTCCATATATTGAGTTTGATCGTATAAATCGGGTAAGCAAGTGCCCGGCGATCCTTCCTTCGGATCACCATAATTACGGTAAACGCCAATGCCGGATTTTGCTACTACCAAATGTTGTGCGTTCAATGCGCGGGCCGTTGTTGCACCGTAAGTATAATAGAAATTTTCGTCTTTATAATCAAAAGGACTTTCAGCTTCCGCTTCTATGCCATATCCGCATGTAATAGAGTTGCCGATAAATTCTATTTTTCTTTTGGGAAGCGATGGAGGAGGAAGTAATGTTTTTTCTTTATCTACATAGAAACCACGGAATTCCGGACGGAAATCCCGTCCTTCATAAGCCAGCATAACTGTAGCCGCGTGTTTTCCTGCAGGTAAATTTGTTGCTAAAGGAATGATACTGTCATTTTCAAGAGAAGTCACTTTGAATGGTTCTCCTCCATCCAGTTCTACTGTGAAATAACCGCTATGCGGCTTTACTTTCATAGCTAAAGATGTTCCTTCGAAGTTTATTATCATTTGCACTCCCGGATAAGTAAAAGCAGGTGATTCCGGATTATGAAAACTAACGCGGCCTGTATAAACAATATTCGGATCATTGGCAGGGATAAAGGACTTTTTCTGTGCGTGTCCCTGTATTGTGCTGAACATGGCAGTCGCCATGAGAAGTAATAAGATGCTGATTCTTTTCATGGATACAATTTGATTGTTAGAGATGCAAATATACCGTATTCTTCTAAGAAAAGCAGTATTTTTGCAATCGTAAAAGACGTTATTATATGAATTATGAAGATAGGAACTATTGACTTGGGCGAACATCCCGTTTTTCTGGCTCCCATGGAAGACGTGACGGACATCTCTTTTCGTTTGATGTGTAAACGTTTCGGTGCTGATATGGTTTATACGGAGTTTGTTTCCAGTGATGCGCTGATACGCAGTGTAAGCAAAACACAACAAAAACTGGTTGTTGCGGAAGATGAACGTCCTGTTGCTATTCAGATATACGGAAAAGATGTAGATGCGATGGTGGAAGCCGCCCGTATCTGCGAAGCCGCCCGTCCCAATATTTTAGATATTAATTTTGGTTGTCCGGTAAAGAAAGTGGCGGGCAAGGGCGCAGGTGCCGGAATGCTACGTAATATTCCTTTGATGTTGCAGATTACAAAGGAAGTAGTTAAAGCTGTGAATATCCCGGTGACTGTTAAAACACGTTTGGGATGGGATGCCGATAATAAGATTATTGTAGATCTTGCCGAACAATTGCAAGATTGCGGTATTGCCGCTCTTTCCATCCACGGACGAACCCGTGCGCAAATGTATACCGGTGAGGCTGACTGGACATTGATTGGTGACGTAAAGAATAATCCGCGTATGTATATCCCTATTATAGGTAATGGCGATGTGACATCCGCCGAAATATGCCGGCAATGTTTCTCCGAATGTGGAGTGGATGGCGTAATGATCGGACGCGGAAGCATTGGCCGTCCCTGGATATTCCGGGAGGTGAAACATTATCTTAATACCGGAGAACTATTGCCTGATGAACCGTTTGACTGGTATATAGATATATTGAAACAGCAAGTATTGCAAAGTGTGGAACGTCTGGATGAGCGCAGAGGCATACTTCATATACGCCGTCATTTGGCAGCGACTCCTTTATTTAAAGGTATTACCGACTTTAAACAAACGCGTGTTGCTATGTTGCGTGCGGCAACGGTGGAAGAGTTGTTTCATATCATGGATTCTATCCCCGAAAAGTTCGGAATAATCAGATAATGCTGTGATATATGTCAAAATGGAATATAAAAGTGATAATATTGCAATAAATTGTTATAAAAACTATTGCATATCGAATAAATCATTTTATATTTGCACTGAGTTTTTTTCATAGTATTTTAGATCTAAGGTTAACAAGTCTTTGTAATGAAGGAGTCGCGACGACTGTTTTGTTGGAAAGCACAAAAAGCCGTCATGTATTTGTTGCAAGACGGCTTTTTGGATTATTGTATTCTGTTTTTATATTTTCTTATCGATTACAGCTTGCATTACATTTAATACGTAATCTCCCAGTTTTTCGCTTTCACTAACCATATCCATATAATAAACGCCATCTTGATATTGATACTTTTTGTTGTTTATATCTTCGATATTCCGGTTCTTCAGTTGATTACGGTAGTTGTTTATTTCATTTTCGATATTGTAAGACGTATTGATGTCGTCGTGAACCAGCTCCGGTTTATGCAGAACAATGTTCATATGGCCTAATGCCTGGCTGACAAGTTCAAACATATGGTCCATGTGCTTGTTTTGTTCATCGGTGAATTCCGATTTAAATTCATTTCTGCGTTTAATACTACGGGCCAGATTGTTACATGAGTCTGCAATACTTTCTATTTCGGAAACCGCACGTAGCATGATGCGGATTTCTTCCTTACTCTCCGAGCTTAAACGGCCTTCGGAAACTTGTGTCAGATAATTGGCGATTTCTACTTCCATCCGGTCGCTTATGCTCTCGTATTTCTCTACGCGTCCGTATGTTTTCAGGAAGTTTTCTTCATTCTTTTCATAGAATAACTCTTTGACCATATTAAACATGCGCGCGGTTCGTTCGGCAAACAATGTGATTTCTTTACGAGCCTGTAATATGGATAATTCGGCAGTGGATAACATACCTCCGGTAATAAAACGCAAACGATATTCTTCGTCTTCCGGCTTTCCTTTGATAAGTGTACATACTGTTTTCTCTATCAGGTTTACAAACCATATCATGATACAAGTATTACTGATATTGAATGCTGTATGGAAAGCCGCCAGCTTGAATGAAACGGCTACTTCCGGGTCGCTTACTTTCATTACATGAGTTACAAACCAGGAAATGGCATTTGTAAACGGATAGAATAAAACAAGTACCCAGATAACACCGAATACGTTGAATACCAAATGCGCCAAAGCAGCTCTTCTGGCCTGTGTGTTTCCTGTTAAAGCAGCAAGGTTGGCAGTGATGGTTGTTCCGATATTTTCTCCTAATACCAATGCCACGCCCAGATGGTAATCTATCCATCCATTGGCACACATAATTAAAGTAATAGCCATTGTTGCAGCAGAGGCCTGCACAATCATGGTTAACACCGCGCCGATAAACAGGAACAGGATAATGGAGAAGAATCCCATGTCTGTATAATTCTGAACGAATGCCAGCATGTCCGGGTTGGCACCTAGATCGGGAGCGTTCGTTTTCAGGCTTTGCAGTCCTATAAATAAGAAAGCGAAACCGAAAATGAATTCACCTACAGATTTACGGGAACTTTTTCCTGAGAAGAAAAGAGGAAGAGCGAAAGCTAGGAGGGGAAGAGCAAAAGCCGAGATATCTATTTTGAAACCGAGAGCCGAAATAAGCCAGGCTGTGACCGTTGTTCCGATGTTGGCTCCCATGATGACACCGATGGATTGGGTAAGTGTCAGTAATCCGGCGTTAACAAAACTTACTACCATCACAGTAGTGGCTGATGAAGATTGGATAAGGGCTGTAATTAATACTCCGGTCAGTACGCCTGTCACCCTGTTGGTGGTCATTGCGGTCAAGATCCGTCGTAAACTGTCGCCTGCGAACTTTTGCAATCCTTCACTCATGATTTTCATTCCGTACAAAAACAGGGCCAATGATCCTATCAGCCGGAGAAAATCAAAAAAAGAATAGTCCATTTAAAATAAGTTTAAGTGGATGTATATCCGATTAATATTCCTAACTTTAGGGGGCAAAAATATAAATAATAACTGAAAAAACATGTCTGAAACAATTACAATTTATTGTAAAAATAACAATACTTATAAAGAAGTACCCATCGGTTCTTCTTTACTTGATATTTATGCCGCCGTAGGTGCGCCGTTGCAGTATCGTCCTATGAACGCGCAAGTTAATAACCGTACAGAGGCTTTGACTTTTAAATGTTGGCAGCCTAAAGACATCGAATATGTAGATTATAAGGACCTGTCAGGGTTGAGAACCTATGTTCGCTCTCTTTGCCATATCTTCTCGAAGGCAGTGAATGATGTTCTGCCCAGCGCTACCCTGAACTTGGAGCATCCCGTCTCAAAAGGATACTATTGCGTTATCCATAATGGTAAACAAATAGATTTGGAGACAATCGACAAAATAAAGAAGCGGATGCGTGAAATTATTAGTGCAGACCTGCCGTTTCTCCATAAAACGGTTCGTACCGTAGATGCCGCCGTATTATTCCGGGAACGTGGAATGAATGACAAAGCCCGTTTGATTGAAACAGCCGGTATGTCATATACCTCTTATTATGACCTGGACGGATATATCAATTTCTTCTACGGATGTCTTACTCCGTCTACCGGCTATATTCAGTTGTTTGATATTATACCTTATGCCGACGGCGTTTTGTTGCGTATACCTCAGCGCAGTAATCCAACCGAGTTGGAACCGGTCATTTGCCAGGATAAGATGTTTGAAGCATACAAGGAGCATCTTACTTTACAGCGTACTGTAGGATTAAATAATGTAGGAGATCTGAACAGGGCTATCGAGAAAGGCCTTTCGCGTGAAATCATACTGGTTTCCGAAGCCATGCAGGAGAAGCAGGTTGCGAAAATAGCGGAAGACATTGCCCATCGTTATCAAGACGGCGTGCGTATGGTGCTTATTTCCGGCCCTTCGTCCTCAGGAAAGACTACGTTCTGCAAGCGTTTGGAGATACAATTAACGACGAATTTGCTGCATCCGGTTGGAATTTCTCTGGACGATTACTTCTTGAACCGGGAAGATACACCTAAGGATGAATCGGGCGAGTACGATTTCGAGTCTCTTTACGCCCTTGACCTTCCCTATTTTAACAGTGATTTAAAGAAACTGTTGTCCGGAGAAGAGATAGAACTGCCCAGTTTCAATTTTGAGACAGGCTCACGTATTTATAAAGGAAAGAAGTTAAAACTTCATGAAAACTCCGTATTGGTTATCGAAGGTATTCATGCCTTGAATCCGGAGCTTACGGCTTTTGTTGACGATAAATATAAATATCGCGTTTACGTTTCCGTGCTGACTTCCATTTCATTGGATAACCATAACTGGATTCCTACTACCGATAACCGTCTGCTTCGTCGTATTATTCGCGATTACCGTTTCCGGGGATATTCGGCCGAGGATACGATTTCGCGCTGGCCCAGCGTACGCCGTGGCGAAGACAAATGGATATTTCCTTATCAGGAAAATGCCGATGCCATGTTTAACAGTGCCATGCTGTACGAACTGGCCGCCCTTCGCCGTTTTGCCGAACCGATATTATCGGAAGTCCGCGAGAGTGACCGTGCGAATGCCGAAGCCTACCGTTTGCTCCGTTTCTTACGCTACTTTAATTATATTCCTGACGAAGATTTGCCGGGCACTTCTCTATTGCGTGAATTTTTGGGAGGCGGAAGTTTCCGGTATTAATTCATAGGATTATATTATTCTCTTTAATCCGGATTTAAACAAAAAGTCCGGATTTTTTTATTTGAAATACCGTACTATTTAGCCATTTTATCCCGACTATTTAATAGAACGACACGGGTCGGCTTATAGATCGACAGCTGTCAAACTATAGGCCGACCAGTGTCGTTTTATAGGTTGACTACTGTCGGCCTATTAGTTTTTAGGATCTTTTGGGTTAGAATGTGCCATAGGCGATAGTAAGAAGTGGTAAGGGCTGCGCATAGCGGTTATGAAATATTTATGAAAGAGATTCATGTATCTTGGTTGTAAACACTTATATTTGCATGTTCTAAATAGACGAACAGGCTGTGTCTGTTCTTGTAGATTTATAGATTTATGTTGAAGCAACAGTTACAACAAAAGTTACAGCAAAAACTCTCTCCCCAGCAGATCCAGTTGATACGGCTTCTGGAGCTTCCGGCTATTGAACTGGAAGAACGTGTGAAGCATGAACTGGAGGATAATCCTGCATTGGAAGAAGGACGGGAGCCTGTGGATGACTTTGAACGGACTGAAGAAGATGAAAGCGGAATGGATTCCGCGTCGGCCGATACAGAAACAGACCTCTCTTTAGGCGATTATTTGAGTGAAGACGACATACCGGATTATAAGCTCCGCGAAATGAGTGAGCGGGTGGAACAAAAAGAGGATGTGCCGTTTTCGGTCAGCCAGTCTTTAAATGAATGTCTGTTGCAACAGTTGGGATTGCGCGAGTTGTCCGAAAAACAAGAAAAGATAGCTGAATATATTATAGGTAATATAGATGATGATGGTTATCTGAGAAGAGACTTGTCTGCTATAGCCGATGATCTTGTGTTTCAGGCAGGACAAGACGTTCAGGAAGCGGAGATAGAAGATGTGCTTTCCATCATTCAGGACTTTGAACCGGCCGGCGTTGGTGCCCGCAGTTTACAGGAATGTTTGTTAATTCAATTGGACAAGCGTGAAAAAACGCCGGTAAATACACTCTCTATACGTATTCTTACCGATTATTTTGAAGAGTTTATCCGTAAACATTACGATAAGATCCTGCGTTCTCTGGATATAGATGAAAATACGCTAAAGAAAGCCATACATGAAATAACCATGCTGAATCCTAAACCTGGAAGCAGTTGGGGTGGTTCTATGGAAGTAGCGATGAGCCGGATTGTACCGGATTTTCTGGTAGAAGCCAATAATGGTGAACTGATTTTGAATATGAATAATCGGGATATTCCGGCTCTGCGGATTAATCGTGAGTATGCCGAAATGTTTCAGGATTACGCGGGAAACAAAGCAAACCAGACGTCTGAGATGCGTGATGCCGTGCAGTTTGTGAAACAGAAGTTAGACTCTGCCCAGTGGTTTATTGATGCGATCAAGCAACGCCAGGAAACCTTGCAGCGTACAATGGAGGCTATAATCCTCTTGCAGAGGGACTTTTTCCTTACAGGAGATGAAGCAACGCTTCGTCCGATGATTCTGAAAGATGTTGCCGAGCGTGCCGGATATGATATATCTACTATTTCACGGGTAAGTAACAGTAAATATGTGCAGACCAATTTCGGTATTTATCCGCTTAAATATTTCTTCTCGGAATCAATGCAAACCGACAGTGGCGAGGAAATATCTACCCGCGAGGTGAAAAAGATCATGAAGGAGCACATCGACAGTGAAGATAAACGCAAACCTCTTACGGATGAAGAATTGGCATCTATCTTGAAAGAAAAAGGGTATGTAATAGCTCGTCGTACGGTTGCCAAATACCGGGAACAGCTAGGCGTTCCGGTGGCCAGGCTCAGAAAAGAAATTTAATTAATAAGTGATATGAGATTATTTTCAAATATAATATCTTTCCTGTTCCATCCGTTGCTTATGGTGACCTATGGGATTGTATTGGCGCTTACCTTTACGTATCTCGCCATCTACCCGCCCACGATGAAGCTACTGATAGCAGGTGGTACATTTGTTTCTACGGCAATTATACCTGCGATATTTATTTGGCTGATGATAAAGAGCGGCGCTGCGGTCGATATAGAACTCTCGGACCGGAGAGAGCGGGTTGTTCCTTACCTTATATTTATTACTTCCATAATGGTATGCACCTTTTTTCTGTATAAAATGATGATGCCGTTTTGGTTGTTATCCATGTTGATAGGAGCTTGTTTTGCTTTGATAATTGCGTTATGTATTAACTTTTTCTGGAAAATAAGCGCGCATGCCATCGGTATCGGCGGATTGCTGGGTGGTATAATGGGCGTGGCTCGTATTCATATGATAAATCCTTACTGGGCGTTTATTGCTTTATTTGTAATTGCCGGTTTGGTAGGCACATCGCGTATCTTTTTAAAAAGACATACGCCAATGCAGGTATATACAGGCTTTTGTCTGGGATTTATGTGTACCTTTGTAGCCTCATTATTAAGTTATATCTATTTATTCATCTAATAAAAACACTGAAATTATGAATTTTCCTGCAGATTTAAAGTACACAGAAGATCATGAATGGATTCGTGTAGAAGGCGACGTAGCTTACGTTGGTATTACTGATTATGCACAAGGCGAATTAGGAGAAATTGTTTATGTAGACATTACTACAGAAGGTGAAACAGTTGCCCGTGAAGAAGTCTTCGGGACTATTGAAGCTGTAAAGACCGTGTCAGACCTGTTTATGCCTGTTGGAGGCGAAGTATTGGAGATAAACGCTGAATTGGAAGACAACCCCGAATTGGTTAATGAAGACGCTTACGGTAAAGGCTGGTTAATTAAAATAGCCATAACAGACAAGGCAGAACTGGATGGTTTGCTGTCTGCTGCCGATTACCAGAAAATGATTGCAAAATAAGAATATATGACACCTGTTGTAAGTATAATAATGGGCAGTACTTCCGATCTGCCCGTCATGGAAAAGGCTGCGAAATTATTGGACGAGATGGAAATCCCGTTTGAAATGCACGCGTTGTCTGCTCATCGTACACCGGCCGAAGTAGAGGCTTTCGCAAAAGGAGCTAAAGACCGTGGCATTAAAGTTATTATTGCCGCTGCCGGTATGGCTGCCCATTTATGCGGGGTAATTGCTTCTATGACGACTGTTCCTGTAATTGGTGTACCTATTAATTCCACATTGGACGGCATGGACGCTTTATTGGCTATTGTACAGATGCCTCCGGGAATTCCGGTTGCTACCGTTGGTATTAATGGCGCTTTGAATGCCGGTATCCTCGCTGTGCAAATGCTTGCCGTAGGGGATGAAAAACTACAGGATAAACTCACTGCTTATAAGGAAGAACTGAAGAAAAAGATAGTAAAGGCCAACGAAGAGTTGGCGAAAGTTTCTTTTAAATATAAAACAAATTAGTTAATAGTTGGCAGTAGCTTTATGTTACTGCCAACTCTCACTTGTCAACTGAATTATGGATTACTTTAATTATTCCCGACGTAAATCGTCAGTGGTAAATATTGGTAATATCCCATTAGGAGGAGAGAATCCGATTCGTATCCAGTCTATGGGCAATGTATCAACCATGGATACAGATGCAGCTGTCCGTCAGGCAATACGGATGATTGAAGCCGGAGCCGAATATGTACGTTTTACCGCACAAGGCGAACGTGAAGCGCGCAATTTAGGCGAGATTCGCCGGGCTTTGAACATGGAAGGTTATACTACTCCGTTAGTTGCAGATATACATTTTAATCCGAAAGCGGCCGATGTTGCTGCCGAAGAAGTAGAGAAGGTACGTATCAACCCGGGCAATTATGTAGACAAGGTTAAAACCTTTAGCCATCTTGAGTATACCGATGAGGAATATGCCGCAGAGTTACAAAAGATACGTGACCGCTTTGTACCATTCCTTGACATTTGTAAAAAACATAAGACTGCCATCCGTATTGGAGTGAACCATGGCTCACTCTCGGATCGTATCATGAGCCGGTATGGTGATACTCCGGAGGGGATGGTTGCCTCTTGTATGGAGTTTCTTCGTATTTGCAGGGAAGAGAATTTTCCCGACGTAGTTATTTCCATTAAAGCCTCCAATACGGTGGTTATGGTGAAAACAGTCCGTTTGTTGGTACGTACAATGGAGAAAGAAGGAATGTCTTTTCCTTTGCATCTGGGTGTGACTGAGGCCGGAGACGGAGAAGACGGACGTATAAAAAGCGCGGTTGGTATAGGTGCGCTTTTGTCTGATGGGATAGGTGATACTATCCGTGTTTCTTTAAGTGAAGATCCGGAAGCGGAAATACCGGTTGCACGTAAGCTGGTGGATTATATATTGGAGCGTGAAAACCATGTCCCGATTATGGCCTCTTTAGCTCCCGGTTATGATCCGGTAACAGCCGACCGCCGTATTTCCCGTGTTGTAGAAGGAATAGGGGGTGGTTTTCCTCCGGTTGTCATTTCCGATCGCAGCAATGGCGATTTTGAATTTGATTATTCGTTTTTGCCCGACTATTTGTATATAGGGAAAGAAGACCCGGACAATTTGCCGGATAATTTCTGTTTGTTGGTGGATGCCCATTTCTGGAAAGAACGTCCGAATGCGTTTCCCTATTTTATCGCATCCGAAGCTGAGGAACTGGAAAGCTGCCAAGCCCCTTTAAAGTTTATACGTATCACA
Organism: Parabacteroides bouchesdurhonensis; assembly: GCF_900186615.1. Taxonomy (GTDB): domain Bacteria; phylum Bacteroidota; class Bacteroidia; order Bacteroidales; family Tannerellaceae; genus Parabacteroides; species Parabacteroides bouchesdurhonensis. The sequence goes on along the minus strand of NZ_LT896588.1, from coordinate 1,164,065 downwards.
AATAACGATCTGAACGACCGGTTATTGGAGATATTGAAAAAAGATAAGACCGTTGTTGTTGTGCTTAGCACTCATAATCAGAATGGAGTAGGCTCTGAGCGTGCGGCCATGCATAAATTATTGTCCGCCGGTTGCGATGTGCCGGTTATCTTGCATCGTGATTATCAGGAAACAGACGTTGAAGCATTGCAATTAAAATCTGCTGCCGACTTTGGAACTTTGTTGCTTGACGGGTTCGGGGATGGCGTAATGCTGCATAATGAAGGTACGGTTGCGTTGGTTACCGACAGATGTATGTTCGGTATTTTACAGGCGGCACGTGTCCGTATCAGTAAAACAGAATATATTTCATGTCCTAGTTGCGGACGTACATTATATGACTTGCAAACAACGATAGCCCGTATCAAAGAAGCGACTTTCCATTTGAAAGGTTTAAAAATAGGAATAATGGGATGTATAGTGAACGGTCCCGGCGAAATGGCCGATGCCGATTATGGATATGTAGGAGCCGGACGCGGACAGATCAATCTGTATAAAGGGAAAAAATGCGTATTAAAAAATATCCCTGAGGAAGATGCTGTAGAGCGTTTAGTTCAATTAATAAAAGAGAATGGCGATTGGAGCAATTGATAGATAATTATGAATATGTGACAGTTAATATTCTATACAGGAATCAAACAACTGTCAACTCTCATTTGAGAACTATCAACTTTTTCCTATATTTGTTGTAATCAGGTAGGTTTTATTTGACTATCAACAGATTGGATAAAACTCGCACGAGAACGGGCAATGGATAAGAAAAAGCCGGACTGTTCCGAACCGCCATATTTCTCATGCTTTCAAATAACTCTTTATCTCACTTGCAAAGATAACATTTCTTTCTGAAAAGGCCATATAAACGGCTGCAATCTTACGGAATAAAAACATATCGGGAAAAACGAGCATACCGTAGCCGAGTCCCCAGAACCACAGGCAAAGGTAATTCGTGTTCTTCCCGTACAAGCAAGGCCAAGCCCTTCGGGTTCGTGGAAAAAATCATCCTCGCCCCGGAGGGCTTGCGGTATTTTTTCCCGAAGCCTTGCATGTACGGAACACGACCTTTTTAGGCCTGTAGTTATGGGAACTCCGGCCCCAGAAGCCGGACTAACAAAAAATCAAATGTTATGTTACAGGCAACAAAGAACAAGTACACGGTGGAAACACTCAAACCACTGAACATTCTGTACGATCATGAACACTGGCTGACACAGCAGGACGTGGATATGGCCAACGGTTATGTGGAACTGATAGAAAGGACACGCTCTGAAAAGATTCCGCAGGTCGGAGACAGACTCATCTATGTGGACAGATACGGGAAATATTACGGCAACGCCCTCATCGAGAAACGCAAAAATACGGACGGACTGATTTCCATCTGTGAAATCCCCTATGTCCCTTTCATATGGGAAGAGTATGACGGTATAGGTTTAAGCGTCAGCGGAGGATCCTTCCATCATATTGACCCCCGCCAGTTAAAGTTCGTCAGATGGACGGAAGGGGTATTCCAAGACTGGGGCAACTGCGGTGCGTGCGCCAACGGTGCCGTCGCATTCACGGCAAGAGTGCCGTTATGGTCCTATTCCGAACCTGACCCTCTCTACGGCGATTTCACCACGGAAACATGGAGACAGTATTATCTGACAAAAAACACGGGTCCGGACGCACGCAACCTGTACCAGGGCTTCGACATAGCTTTCAGGACCGAAGATGACTTCCAGCAGTTCCTGAAGGACTATGAAGGGACCGTGTTCAAGGGCAACCAGGAAAACCATATCGTTCTCTGGTGTTTCCGTCATGAGAACCGGTTCCTGCCGCAGCACGAGTGGGACAAGATAGATGCCCCGGCCGTGGAACGGCGTCTCAACTTTTATCCAGAACAGGTCAAGCTGGTCAAGGACATGGACAGCCACATTACCTGCTGTTACCGTATCAAACCCGAAATTGACAATCTCTAAAATAATACAGTTATGCAGACAACAGCAACAAGAACAGCAGGCAGCCACACTGACCTGCTCACAGGAATCCTGAACGTACAAGTGAGAAACGAGGACAAGATTACAGAACAGGACAGGCAGTATTGCCAGCTCCAGCAGGACCAGCTCTACAAAACGCTTGACCGTATCGACCGATGGTATGCCATCTTCAAGGAAGAAGCGGAACGGTACCGGGAAACAAAGAACTTCAAGTATGAGGATAACGGTAAGGTCACTATACGGAACTTCCATTTCAACTACAGCGGGGAGGATGACTATACCCACAACGAATTCAAACCGTTTGACCTCATCAACGAGCTTGCGGACAACAACTGCAATGCCAACGCGAATTTTGCGAGTCGCATCATTTCCTATTTCAACAGGACCTACAATGTAGATGTCCCCGTTCCTGTAATCGACGAGAAGGCCATGCGCATGGGGTTCCGTCCGGTCTACCAGACTTACGTGGACACGGTCATCGAACACCTCGGCGGAAAAAGTTTCCGTGAGACCGCAGAGGAAGAACTGCTGGCCCGTTTCCTGAAAACGGTACAGCCTTCCCGCTGGAGCAAGGTGAAGCCCGAACTGAAAAAGGACAAGATAACTTTCCCTGACATCGTGTCCTGGGACAGCATCCATCTGGAATACCACAAGGAATATGAGTTCTCGTATGACTGCGGGAGGAAAGTGGACATTTTCTGCGAAGGTATCGCATACGGGGCGGATGACGTGATAAACGGTTCAAGCGGTATGGTCATCGGCCTTGACAGACGCGATGTGGATATAACCGAATGGTACAGCCTCACCCTGACCAATGCAGAGCAGATCAAGTTCTACAAGAACGGACGCATCGACGTGCGCTTCAAGGACAGCCGGGCCGCAGAGAACTGCTACAGGAAACTGCGGCTGGATGAAATCACACTCAGAGAAGACTGATTCATGAAATACTTATTCAGGCACCCCGTAAGACATCCTTGCGGGGTGTCTTCGTTTCCAACCATTAAAAAAGAAAAGACATGTATGCCATCATACCCCAACAGATTCCCCAGGACAGGCGTGCCGAGGTCAACGAGAAGATTCTTTTCGCCATAGACTCCGGCAAGGACCTCGTCCCGAAGGAAAGCATCTACAACTGCTACACGGGAACCGGAGGACTGCACAGCCTCAGACAGTCGGACTTCGCCAGCTACCATGACTATGCCGAGGCCAAGAAGGAATTTGAGATGGGACAGTTCTTCACCCCGCACGACATATGCCGGAACATGATGGAAACCCTATCCCCGACATCTACGGAAATGGTGCTTGACATGTGCTGCGGCATGGGCAACTTCTTCAACCATCTGCCCAACCTGCACAATGCCTACGGATTCGACATCGACGGCAAGGCGGTGACTGTCGCCAGATACCTATACCCGGAAGCCCATATCGAAAAGTGCGATATACAGCTGTACAATCCCGAACAGCGTTTCGACATCATTGTCGGGAATCCGCCCTTCAACCTGAAATTTGATTACAGACTGTCGCAGGAATTCTACATGGACAAGGCCTATGACGTGCTTAACCCCGCCGGAATCCTGATGGTCATCGTCCCTCTCTCCTTCATGCAGAACGAATTCTGGGAAAAGACCCGCGTGGCGAAAATCAACTCGAATTTCTCCTTCATCGGCCAGACCCGGCTGGACCATTCAGCCTTCTCTCCGGTGGGCGTACAGAATTTCGCTACAAAAATCATGGTATTCCTCCGCCGTTCCTTCCATATAGAAATGCAACCCTACAACGCGGAAGAGTTTGTCAGCATGGAAGAACTGAAGGAACGCATAGCCGAAGTACGGAAAATGAAACACCGGCTGCGCTTCCAACTGATGCGGGAGTCCAACCATATAGACAAGGAAGAACTGGAACAGTTCGAGTACAGGCTCGCCAAGTACATGTACGAACTGAAAGCCCATGCCGTGCTGAACAGGCACATCGAAAAGGCGGAAGCGCTGGTGTCCAAATTCCGCAACCAGAAACCACCGGAAGGTGCCACCAGAGAACAGATAAAGGAATGGGAACGCAAGAAGCTGACCACCGGCAAGGTTCTCAGCATCATCCGCAGGTACATCACCTCGCAGAACGTGGTACCGCGCAAGGAAGTGGCATTGGTAAAGACATCCTACGGCTTCAAGCTGAAACAGTATGCCCCGCGTCTGCTCGACAAGGTCACGCACAAGGCCGCAGGCATCAACGACATCATACTCGGAAGGGCCGAACTCCCGATGCCGGAAACCGTCACGGAAAAGAACATGCGGCAGATCCGTGCCGCCAGAAAACTGATACGGCGCAAACAGAGGCAATATGAGACCCAGAATCTCCAGTTTGCGGAAATGCGGGAAGATGACGGTCTGAAGGAATACCTGGACCGCACCAGGTTCATCAACAAGGAAGGTGAAGTCTGCGAATTCACGGACTTGCAGAAACACGACCTGAACCTCGTGCTGCAGAAACGCTATGCCCTTCTGAACTGGCAGCAAGGCTCGGGCAAGACCGCCGCCGTCTATCACAGGGCGAAATACCTGCTCAAGTTCCGGAGGGCAAGGAATGTCATCATACTGGCACCGGCCATTGCCACCAACATGACCTGGATACCGTTCCTTACCGTAAACAAGGAACGCTTCCGTACAATACAGACCGCCGGCGACCTCAACAACATACCGGAAGGGACATTCCTTGTCGTCTCCACCTCCATGCTCCGGAAACTGAAAAGAGGACTGATGCGTTTCGTGAAACGCACTTCCGGCAAACTGTGCCTGGTTTTCGACGAGTCGGACGAAATCACCAATCCCACATCACAGCGTACAAGAAACGTCCTGTGCATATTCAGAAGGCTCAAATACAAGATTCTCGATACCGGAACAACCACCCGCAACAACATCGCGGAACTGTACAGCCAGTTCGAGTTGCTCTACAACAACTCCGTAAACATGATATGCTGGAGTCCGCAGGTCTACCACGAAAACAGGGACCGCGAAATAGAGGAAGAGAACAACCCGGATTACGGGACACCGTTCCCAGCCTTCAGGGGACACGTCCTCTTCCGTGCCTGCCACTGTCCGGGAAAAGCCACCGTATTCGGCATAGAGAAACAGAATCAGGATGTCTATAACAAGGACGAACTCTCCGAACTCATAGGCAAGACGGTCATCACCCGCAAGTTCCGTGACTTCGCGGGAGAGAAATACCGGATACGGACACATACCGTCCACCCCTCGGAAGGGGAACACGAGGTGTACCGTGTCATCATCGAGGAATTCTGCCGCATCTGCGAGCTGTACTACAACAGTACGGGAGACACGAAAAAGGACGCGGGGCTGCGACTCATGAGACAGATCAAGCTGCTTATCAAGGCCTGCTCGGTACCGCATCTGATAAAGGGGTATTACGGCGACAGGTATCCCTCCAAGACCCGGTATATCGAAAGGCTTGTAAGAGAAATACCGGGCAAGGTAGCCATCGGATGTACCACGCTGGCGGCATTTGACCTGTATGAGAGCTATATCCGGGAACATTTTCCTGACAGACCTGTATATGTGGTCAAGGGAGATGTCGCCTTCAAAAAACGGCAAAGTATCGTGACGGAATTCGACTCCACCATCAACGGCATCCTGATATGCACGCAACAGAGCCTGAGCAGTTCCGTGAACATACCTACCTGCAACGACGTGATACTGGAGTCCCTGCAATGGAACATCCCCCGCATGGAACAGTTCTATTTCCGCTTCATCCGTCTCGATTCCAAAGAAATGAAGGATGTCCACTACGTCACCTACGAAGATTCGGTCGAACAGAACCTGATGGCACTGGTACTGACCAAGGAACGTCTGAACGAATTCATCAAGACCGGGGAGGTCAAGGAACAGTCAGAAATCTTCGAGGAATTCGACATCACGATGTCCGTCATCGACAGCCTGCTCGTCCGCACGCAGGACAGTGAAGGCAAAATACATATCAGCTGGGGAAGCCAGCGCATAAGAGAATGAACATGAACCGTATGGAGAAGACCGGGAGTTCCATTCCCACCGACAAAGGTAGTCCGCGTCCCCATCGGCTGAGCAAGGTCAGGCCGCAGGCGGTTTTCGGGAAAATCATCCTCGCCGGGGCTGCGGTATTTTCCCGAAAAACCCTGCACAGCCGGGACACGGCACCTTGTCAAGGTCGGTGGAATGGAATCCCCGGCATCCACATACATAAAAGACAAGTAATATGGATCTGAACAATGCAGAGATTGCCGTGACCACACAGCATCTCATGGACATAAAGGATTACAGGGACTACTGGATGCACCTGTCCGAATACAGCGACATGGGCGAGTTCCTGAGTGCCTGTTCCGACCTGTTTCCCGGGGAGGAGGAACCGGAATACCGGTATCCGAAATGGGAAAACATTCCGGACACACTGATTAGCCGTGAATGGCTCTGTCCCAACTTCTTCGAGATCAGGGATGCCCTTGAAAGGCTCGAAGAGGAAGAAACGGAGTTTTTCATAAACTGGAGCAGAAGTTACGGATATGACATCACCACGGATGACCCGCACATGATGGTATCGCACTACCATGACCTGTACGGGGACACCGTCACGGAAACGGAAGAAGACGCGGACACGGGAGAAGATGCCCTGATATACACGGGCGTATCAAGCTACTACTGCGACATGCTTCCCTTCCGGTACGAAATATTTGATGACAATTATGACTAAAAGACAAAAGATATGGAAATCAACTTCAAAGGACCTGTAATGCCTATCGACCCATACTCGCAGCTGGCATTCGTGGAGATACTGAACATACTACTGACGGCGGGACACATCGTGGACGTGAACCGCTTCCTCATAAGCAGGAACGTCAACCCGCAATTCGGCTCGCTGTCAGGCTATTTCAGATGGTCGTTCACCGGAGACCATTTCACCCTCTGGCAACGCACGGACTACAATTCAACGCTGTGTTTTAATCACAGGATACTCGATTTGCCTTTCGGTGTCCTGGCAGCGAAAGACAACGGAAAAGACATGGAAACGGCAAACTGAAAATGAAACGATATGGAAACTACGGTAAAAATACCCAACCGGGAAATCGCGCTCGCGGCATTTGACAGGCTCCGCAGGGAACAAAGGAAGGATGCCGCACTGAGGCTGGCCGGGTGTATGCTCAGAGGGACATACATATCCCTCGGCATCGGTGACACCGACTGGGAAATAGATACCGCCCTGCACCAGTGCGGCGGTGAGCCGAAGACCGGATACGGTCATATGGCACATTTCCACTTCGACGGCGAGACGGAAATGGAAACAGAGAAATATGAAAGGCTCAAGGAAGAGAACAGATGATAAGGGAGCGGCCGAAAGGTCGCTCTTCTCATTTATAAACGACATGTACGGGAAACTGAATCCTGTCGTACACAGGTAACAGAAATGGAAGAACAGGAAATACTGACAATGGAACTCGTGAAATCCCTCATGGACAAGTCCTACACGCTGGTATGGGTGGACTACAATGACAATCTCGACAATTGCCGTGACACCATCCAGAAGTGTCTGGAAGAAAGAAGCTGTGAAAGTCTGTGGGAGAAAGTTGATGAATGGTACAGTGATGCGGAATGGGAAGCTGTCCGTGAAATCGTCTCAAAGCTGAAGGATGAATGTATCCGTTTCCATGATTTCGGGGAAGAGGAAGTGGACAAGTTCTTTCAAGAACACGAAGACGAAATCAGGGAAGAAATCTATGACAGAAACGACTCTGACACGCTGAAAGAACTTCTCAAAAACACGGATGACATCCCCGTGCGTGTCGAGATGTTGTCAAACTACGACTGCATCAATTCCAACTGGCTGGAATCGCAGGAAGGATACCGGTACAAGGAATCCTATTTCGGGGATATGATAGACGCGCTGAACCTCAATCCAGCCAAAGTGAAGAAAATGCTGGTGGAGAAAGGCTACACGGTATATGGCCGGTTCCCCGACAAAAAATACAGGGACGGCAAGGAACAGGTATCCTATGAACAGTTCTACCATGAACTCATCAACTCCTGCTGCGGTGCCAACCTGCTGACCTATATCGGCAAGGTAAGCCTGCAGGAACTTTATGATGCCGGATTCTCGCTTGGGGAAGTCATTATTCCCAAAGGCAACTGCTGCGGCATCTTCAGCTCCATGTACGGCGGTGGAAGTCTCCTGGAAATGGAACTCCTGAAAGATGTCAGACTGAAACTGGAAGTCAGGGACTATCACGGATTCCGCTTCCGTCTTGACAGCGAGAACTCAAAATATGAATGCTCCATCAAGCATGTGTACGGGGTATGCGATTCCTTCTTCGGAGAAAAGATAGGTCTTGTCGCTTCATAAATCAAGTATGGTCACTTAAAGATATCAAATCATGGAAAAGAAATATGCAATCATCCTATTCAAGGGAAAAGAATACCTGTGCGGACACGAAGACGGCTGCCATTACGATGTGTCCTGCCCGGTGAGGACATTCACTGAAGGAGAAGACGACTTCAAAATTCAGGAATCCGGGAAAAACCGGTCTGAAAGGACATTCCGGTACCATGAAAAGGAATTCATGCTTGTCACCGGCTTCTACCCGAACGGATGGCCGGTTCTGAGTCTGGAATCACCGGACAACGGGGAACTATACACGGTACTTACCGTCAATCTGGAAGACTCCCCGGCATTCGGGATTCCCGACCAGGCATTCATTGACATAAACAACAATCCGGAAGCGATGGAATTCCTCATAAGGAACAGCCTTGCCGAAGATACGGGATACAGACGCAAAAGCGGATGGGTGGAATACCCGATGGCCAAACTGAACCTGGCTGAACTGTACCGGTTGTCACCGGAATCGTTCGAGAACCAAGAATAAGAATCAACAATAGAAATCATTAACCAAATCATAGGAATTATGGCAAAGTACGATGTAAGAGTAAGGTACACCTTCGAGGGTACCTACAAGGTCGTGGCGGAAGACCGCGACGAGGCGGAAAGAATTGTAACGGAAGACTGCGGTCTGGTATTGGGCGGAAACATCCACACTACCCGCGATGATGACGAGGTGACAGACTGGAGATTCAGCAGTCACCCTGACATGCAGATCCTTTCTTTCAGGGAACGGGTTGACAAAGGCAAGGTCAGATACACGTCCATGTGTTTCAGCGACAGGATTGAAGAACTGCGTAAGGACATAATCGAAGCCATCAGGGAGCTGCTTGATACGCACGGACTGAAAGAAATCTCATTCTGTGACAGCAATGACGATCCGGTATGGGTCATCTGGTTCGGGAAAAACGGCGATCCATATGAATGCCGGGTAACGAAGCTTAAAGTTACGGAGGATAGTATGACAGTAATCGCATTGGAGAAGGAAAGCGGGGACGAAGTGGCCTGCTACACTCCCTACGACCTTGGAGCCAGCAATATTGATTGGCTCAATCAAATGTACGAAGCAGTAAGGCTTCAACTTGAAAATATAAACGGAAACTCTTGAAATAAAAGACGATATGGCAACAAAAATCAACATGGACAGGCATATTCGGGAAGGATGGACTGTCGGAGCGTTCATCAGGGAGCTGGCCCCGCAGGTGGAAATGATCATGAGCGGGCAAAGCTGGAAAGAACCTTTCAGGAACAAGCAGGAACTGGCGGACTGGTGCAGGGACAACCAGCCCTATTACAAGAAAAGGATACCTGAAGTGAACAGCTATTTTGCAAGGATGTATAACCTTAAATAAAAACAACATTATGAAATATCAAGCGGAAAATGCAGTCTCCAGCTTCTTCTACTATATGTGGAATGCCTGGTGCGAGGAAGAGTGCAGGACAGTATTCAAGGAAATGCACCCACACTTTTGGGAAAAATGGTCTCTGATGACGGACAAGGGAATATTCGGAGCCGCTGAACGGTTCTATGCGGAACTGACGGACCGTTACAGGGAAAAGCTGGTGGAACGGGCCGTCAGCCTGTATGACGGCAAAGCCAGACGCAAACACCCGGACGATTCCAAAATCAAGGTGTGCAGTGACTGCGGTTCAACAGAGATTGAAATCCAGGCATGGGTGGATGTAAACACGAATGAATACCATAGTGACGTGGACGATGACATTTGGTGTTCCCAGTGCGAGGACAATGTGGAGACCTGCTCCAAACAATCCTTTCTGGAAAAGATGCAGGAATGGTGGAAATCCAACAGCACCGATGACCTTGAATACCTGACCGGATTCAAGGCATCCAATTTCCCTCCGGCCAATTCCGGGCAGACATTCGCCGAGGCCGCCGACGAATGGTGGAACGACAAGAACTATGACGAGAAGCGGAACATATACCTGACAAACAACTAAATACAACGGCTATGGCACGGAACATCATTGACCTGATCTGCAACTCATGCAGTTGCGGCAAGGAAGAGGCACAGGAATATTTGGACGACGAGATAAGGAACCTGCAGGAACTTCAGGCAGACAACGACCTGAGAGGCGAAGACTTCGAAATCGCGTGCAGCAACCTCGGACTCGACCAGGACTGGCAGATATATTTCATCAACCGTCTTGCGGGACTTTAATATCTACAACTATGACTTATTTTCAAAACATACACTCTCTGGCGGACCTGAAAAAGGAATACCGCCGTCTGGCAATGCTTCACCACCCGGACAAGGGTGGTGACACTGCCCTCATGCAGCAAGTGAACACCGAATTCGGAAAATTGTTCGAGGTCTGGAAAGACAAGCCCTGCGTTTCCACAGCCCCGACAGGCTACGAACACGACTTTCAGGGTGCCACCGCAAAGGAATACACCGAATATGTGTACAATGAATACCGCTGGAAAGGACACAACTATACCGGACAGTCCGCACCGGAGATCACGGAACTGGTCAGGGCATGGCTCAAGGAAACCTACCCGAGATATACCTTCTCGGTCCGCAGGGACGGATACAATTCAATCCTTATTCGGCTGATGAAAGCGGACTTCGAGGCTTTCACCAAAGAGTCCGGAAAAATACAGGGAGACATCAACCACTACAACATCCAGGCATCGGACAGTCTGACCGACCGGGCCAAGGACGTGATGACAAACGTCAGGGATTTTGTGATGTCATACAATTTCGATGAAAGCGACCCCATGACCGACTATTTCCACACTAACTTCTACCTCACGCTCGGAATCGGCAGCTACAGACAGCCGTACCAGATGGAACTGCCGAAGATTACGGGAAAAGACACTCCTGAAGTGTTCAGGTATCCTGAAGGACCTGCACACAAGGCTATGCGACAGGCACTGGGCAAGGCGCGTTTCGGCTTCATCGAGAGCCGGAAGCATATCGGGGAAATGATACTCGGAGAAGACTTTTACGGCTCACAGGGAGAACATTATTTCTGGCCCAAGGAGTATTCAAGCGCGAAGACGGCACAGAAACGCATCGGAAAACTGGAGGCAGCCGGAATGCACTGCGAACTGACAGGCTGCAACGGCGGATACATACGCCTGCTCGGATATACTCCGGAGACGGAAAGCAGTCTGGAACGGGAAAGGCAGGAATATGCCACGGCATACCGGAAGTGGGTGTCAGAACACGGCATATCCCCAAATACGGGGACAGTACACCAGAACATTTCAAATCCAATCAGACAGATACAATTATGACAAACAGGGAAATCATCAGAGAACTGAAACGCTGCGGCTACAGCCGGGTGGACATTGATACGGACAGTAGAGCCGCAAAGACTTTCTACACCTACCGTGGCGGGCTTCATATCAACGGTACGGAAGATCTGTCATTCCATATCGTACCGCCACAGGACAGTCTCGGACTGGGACGGTTTGCAATATGCGCCACCCGTAACGGGGAAAGCTCACAGCTGGGGACAGACCAAGCCCCGTTCTTTTTCCGGTGGCTGTTCGCCTTCCTCAAAGGTGAGAGAAAAGAGAATGAGATAATAGATGGAATATGTACCGACAGAAAAACAGAATAGAAATATGAAAGCAAAAGTATTGAAATACAAGTTTGACGGCAACACCATCGTTGCCCCATACATGGAACTTGAACCGTATGCGGAGAATGTATTCATCTCGCTGGCAAGAAAAAACGAATACGGAAACGAAAGTGAAGACAGTTTCCATGTAATCTGCAAGATAGGTGATGTCCATTTTTCCTGCGGACAGTATTCACGCAGAATCCTTGACAAGGAGGGTCACCGGGAAGAAGCGGCAGCCTATTGCAAGAACTGGATTGAAAACATCCTGAAGGATGCGGAGGATGGAAAAATCATCCCCCTCTTGTCTGTCCATGTATTCAACGCCCTCGGTCTTGACTCCACTCCCTTGGTACAGGCCCGTGAGACGTATGCAAAAAGGCAGGAAGAAAAGCGTCTGGAACGGAAAAGAAAAGAAGAACAGGAAAGAAAGGAGAAAGAATCCCGATGGCATCAACAACTCGACGAAAACAAACGGAATTTCCTGAACGGTGAGAAAATAACGGCAGAAATGTTTCTTGAAATCACAGGAAGGGACGGCTTTGACATCCATATCAGAACCAAAGGGACATTCAACCGACATGTAACAGCAATCGACCGGAACGGAACCGTCAGTTTCAGAAAATACAAAGGCCGCCGTACTCCCGACTTTACCGGATGTCATAAGGCTGTAACAGACTATCTTGCATTCCTTGCCGAAGATGAAATCAGCCAATAAAATCCAAAGCGGTAACAGCCATCCTATGCAACTGTTACCGCTATTATCAGGACATATCAGGATTTACAGCTTCCTGTTCAGTATCATTGCCAAGGGATAGATAAACTGGTTATAGGCCTTGAGTTTCCTCAGATCCAGCACATACCCGGCATAGGGATTGGTACAGTCCGAATAGAAAAACACATCGGTAAAACCCGCATGTTCCTTTATGATTTCACCTTCCAGGGGAATCTCGTCCACATCAAAATCCTCCAGAGGCAGTTCCTCCAGACGGGCATGTTCCCCATTGCCCAACACATTGAGATTACGGTTGAACAGCACGTATCCTCGCTTACTGTAATCCACGCGCATACCATACGGACGCTCCACAAGGAAAGCATCCGCAGCTTTCTTTATATAATCTTCCATGATTTTTCAAATTAGGATTTGCAAAAGTACACCATTCCTTTGTCAAAGACGAACAAATCAATGGGTTTCTCACCGACATACCTGCAAGAAGATACAACGACACACAACCTGTATATTTTATTTTCCTCCCTGCAAAGGTAGTCCCGTGTCCAACGTACCCGGACAAGGTCAGGCCCCTATGGGGTTGGCTGAAAGAAAATCATCCTCGCCGGTGGCTGCGGTATTTTCTTTCGCCAAACCTTGCGGGTACGGTCACGGGACAGTCAGGCAGGTGAAAAATAAAAAATACCGGCTCCCGGAGCCGGACGTGTTTAACAGATAAAATACAATGAGTCATGAAAATCCTGAATGAAGAACATTTCCAGAATGTAAAGCGTTACGCCGAATCCATCGGTGACACATCACTCCAGAACTGTCTGGACAGACTGAAAAAATGGGAGGAGAATCCAGACCATCCAAGCGAAATCTCGCTCTATTACGACCATGCCCCGTACTCGTTCGGCTTCACGCAACGCTATCCCGACGGAAGCATCGGCATCGTAGGCGGTCTGCTCTATCACGGAATACCCGACCGGTCTTTTGCCGTGACACTTGGACCGTTCCACGGATGGCAGATACATACCTGAAAAAAGATAGACAATCATAGTATTAACTTTATAAAATTCAAGATTATGGAAGCAATGGCAGTATTGGAAAAACAACAGCAGTTTGATTTTCAGAACAACGGAATCGAAGTAATGAACTTCGAGACTCTCCAGCGTACCTACAAGGAGAATGATATCTACGGCAAGCCTGTCCAGGGCATCTATCACTACCAGGTCCTGCAGCGTATGATGGACATTTGCGAGAAGTACAACCTAGATTACGAGGTGGAGGAAATCTTCGCTGCTCAGAACAGGAACAAGACACAGCCGGGAGTGAGCATTCTCCCGCAGGTGGAACAGACACACGGGGAAAAGGCCGTGGAAGCCCACATCCTCCGACGCATCTTCGCGACCATCCGTATCAAGGACTGGGAAACGGACGAGCTGACGACTACGCTGGTCGTCGCCTACCATCAGGACGGCATACAAGCGGCCATAGGCCCGTGCGTGAAAGTATGCCATAACCAGTGTATCCTGTCACCGGAAAGAAGCATCTGCAATTACGGAAAGAACAAGGTGACAACTGAAGGGGTATTCGAGACGGTGGACGGATGGCTGGCCAACTTCGAGGTGAACATGAACGAGGACATTGCAAGGATTCAGCGGCTGAAACGCAGAATCGTCTTACTGGAGGAAGTATATATGTATATCGGGCTGCTGACAGCATTGCGTGTCTCCCATGACAGTTCAGACAGGAACCTGTCATCCTCCGTGGAAACCTACCCGCTGAACCAAAGCCAGATTTCCATCTTCACGGAAGAGGTACTGAAACTGGCCCGCGAAAAGGGACAGATTACCGCTTGGGATTTATATAACGTAGCGACTGAGATATATAAGCCTGGCAGAACAGACTTCCCGGCACTGATTCCGCAGAACGGGGCAATGGCGGAACTCCTGCTTTCCCGTCTGCCCTCAGAGGTGGAAATACAGGATGCGGTTTTAGTTAACTGAGCTTTTGCAAATATAGTAATGTAAATAAACTGTGTCAAATTATTTTTGGAGCTGTTTTGAGACCTTTAATGTTGCAAAACGGCTCTGCTAACTTATAAATATCGTCTAAGAACTCCAAATGAAAGAGGTCGTTAGGATATGATCCTGAACCTGTCAAGAACAGGATAGCAAGGTTATTTCTATATTGATACATCGCTCTTTCAGCTATTTCTATAGTCTTTTCATCCAGTTTTGCCAGCCTAATCCTCCCACATATTTGCGCTATGGCAATCGGATAAGACACACATACGGTAAGGAAGATCGGGAAAAACTGCTGCTTGACAATGCTTATCCATGCCTCAAAATCAATATTGCCTTCCTTATTCGGTTTCATTATTACTTTTAATGCGAAACACAATCCAAACGTGGCTTTGGACTGGACTCCTTTAGTAATGTAAATCTAATTCCGTCAAAATAAATACTAAAATAATTAGCTTATTATAAATGCCATATGCTATATTCCTTTGTAATAGAATGTGGCGCTATGACTTCATGTCTTTACTACTACTCATACATCATACAGGAGGCATTTTGTTATTTATTCAATCATAGAAAGAAGTAATTAATCAAACTATTTTTCATTATACAATGAATAGTTTTAATAATAGTAATAATATTATTTATTACTCAATATTTACAAATGATTTCTGATGTTTGAAAATAATAGATTTCAATTCATTAGACATATATCGTCATTATATTGTAGGAACGCTCCATATCTTGCTTTAGCTATTATGCAATGATTCTCGGCTGCTTGTAAAGGATCGCCTGTCAGTAAATATGCATCTCCAGGGCATACATCAATGCAAAAACGACAATAATCATGCTTGCCACATTCTTTCAGATCCGATATTTTTAAAGAACGCCAATTATCAAGCCGATCAATATTGTTCATTTTATCAAAATTGCACTCAAATTTTTCTCTCTTATTATTGCGTTTTAAATCCTTTATATTCCCTCTTCTAAAACTGGCTATTACACAAGGAAATGCTATACACGGATAAACATCTCCATTAGGATTAACATATATCATATTAGTTGTATTATAGCATGGAGTGATATTTTTATCTTTAAAAATATTGCATGAACCTACTATTTTCCGTTTATAATAAATAGGGCTATCTGGTGATAATGCGAGTTCACATAATTGAGATTCTCCAAGTGAAAATTTTGTTATTTTAGCATCATCCATTGATGGGTATATAGTACAGTTTATTAAAGAATGATTTGCCAATGTACCTCCTTTAATTAAAGTATCACGCCAGCAATGATAATTGGATAGAAGAAGAGTATTTTTATGACAGGTTTCTATACTATACTCTTTAAGGTGTGATAATGCACTAATGATTCTTTTATATGAACCTTTTACTTGGGTTATAGAGTCATGTACCATATCATTATCCCCATATACGCTGAAACATACTGTAGATGGATGAATTTCTACTAAATTAGCTAACATGTTATCTGTAAGGGCAATTCCATTGGTATATATAACTAATTGTATATGTCGTTCTCTTATATATTTACTTAGAGGTATAAAATAGTCTTTCGTTAACACTTCACCTCCTGACAAAACCAATCTAAAAACCCCTAAATAATCTAACTCATCTACAAGTTTCAATGATTCATCAAATGTCAACTCGTCATTGACAGTATTTCTTGTTCCATCATGTGCATGCTGATTATAACAATGGATACACTTAGCATTACATTTATTGGTAATATCCCAGTGTGCATCAAAAATATAACCATTAGATTTTATTTCATCACAAAAGTCCTGAGGGATATTAATGTATTTGTTTATGTGACTTTCATTGCATTCCAAGTCTATGCTTGAACAATTCATCAGAATAATGCCATCATCAATAAGCAGTTGCAAAACCTGTGCGCTATCGTAAGTAAGGGAATTATTGTATTGAAGTTCATTCCAGCAAACAGATGCCTTATTATCTAGCAGATAATACCTCTGTGTATGTTGCTCAAATATCAATGTTTTCTCAATTGTTCCAAGATTATATGTTTTCCAAGAAATCCATGAAAGTATTTTGCAATTTTTTTCATTATTATTCATTACTGAAATAATTTTTACGCAATAGCGAATAGACATCTATATCAATATATTCTCCTTTGTCAAACTCATATTGATATAGCCTACCTTCGTACTGATAACCAATTCCTGTCAAAGACTTTTTCGCATTAACGTTTCTACTATCTGTATAAGCCTGTATTCTGTTTATCGAAGTACTCGTGAATATCATATTATAGAATTCTTTGGAAATGTATTTTGAGATACCTTTTTTGCGATATTCCGGCAATAAAATACAATATGAATTTGCTCTGTGATGCAACTCATTTATATTGAATAATCCAATTTCTCCCACATATTCCGATGTGGTAGCATCTGCAATTACCTTAATAATCATTTTGCCTTGTGCAACAGCAGAAGCATAAGCATTCAGCAACTCTTGCGATTTATCAATGCTACTAGCAGGTTCCATTCCGTAATACAGCATCGAATTGGCATCCGAATGCACTTTATGGAATTTTAGCAAATCTTGCTCAATGCAAATATCTCGAATTATGTAATTCATGATTGTTCGTTCAACGCCAAAATTTGACCAATGAACTCATCTGGGTCTGCCCATTCACCTTTCTCCACATCGTACGAACAGTACCATGGCTTATCATCTATTTTCATCGATATGGAATCAGGTCGGCAATCTTTGCAGATATGTCTGAATTCGCATTGTTTGCATTCCTTTACATTTTCCTTTGAGAAATTCACCAATTTCTTGTCAATAATCTCTGTCAAAGAATGGTCTCTTAAATTGCCATGGCAAATGCGACGTTCCATCACACAGGGATATATAATCATTTCAGCACCATCCTGAACGTGGTTCCTTTCCCAAGCTCCGATTCCTTCACAAAAATCTTTCCTTTGTGGTATTCCTCCACAATCCGCTTCACAAGCGACAGGCCAAGTCCCCAACCACGCTCCTTGGTGGTGAATCCGGGATAAAAAAGGGTTTTGAACTGTGATTTCGGGACACCTTTTCCAGTATCGGAAATATCCAAAAGCACCTTTCCCCGCCTTTCGGAAATATGGAACAAAACCGTTCCCTCGCCGCCCATGGCATCCACCGCATTTTTCAACAGGTTCTCGATCACCCAATCGAAAAGCGGCTCGCTCACGGTAACCGTCACCCCATGTTCGGGAAAATCCAGATCGATCCGCACTTTATCGGAAATCCGCTTTTCCATATAACCTAACGATCGGCGGACAACCTCGCGCAAATCTGCCTGCCGGAGATCCGTGGCGGAACCGATCTTCGAGAAACGCCGGGCAATCATCTCCAAGCGATGCACGTCCTTGTCGATTTCGGACAATAGAGCGGGATCGATATCTTTCAGCTTCAAAAACTCGATCCACGCGACCAACGATGAAATCGGCGTTCCCAACTGGTGTGCCGTCTCCTTGGACAATCCCACCCACACCCGGTTCTGCTGCGCTTTCAACGAATTGCGAAGGGCGAAGAACACCAGCGCGATGAAAAATGCTATCACCGCCAGCTGCACATAGGGAAAAACCTGCAACTGCTTGAGCGTGTAGGAATCATCGTAATAAAGAGATTGATTGAGTTCGGTGAGTTCAATGGCATTTCGTTTTTTGGAAAATGCCTCCATTTTCTTTTGAAGAAACCTGTCCCGCCCTTTGTCGGGAAGTTTGATGTTGTTGACAATGAAACTTCGGTTCGATTTGTCGTACAAAATAACCGGAATGGTGGTGTTGCCCTGCAAGATCCGCAACACAAGGTTCATGTCGCTGTTATCGGTTTCGGTGGCGAGATGCTCGGTGGCTTTTGCCCAGATTTCAATCTTGTTGCGCTCCTCGATGGTCAGTTCCCGCACCAATTTGTTGGAGAACAACAAAGAAGCCAATGCAATGGCCACTGCAAAAGCAACAAAACCGTACTTGATCCATTGATGAGAATTGAAATCAATCATGCCGACATATCCGTTTAATCCGCATGCAAAGTAACGAAAAAAGCGGGGATTTATTGAACAAAAGTGATTTTTAAATTTATTAAGGTAAATATCTATAACAAACATTTGATTCATTGCCTGCATATGATATTTAATCGTACATTTGTGTTCGTACACGTAAAAACATTTGCAAGTCATGAGAAAATTACTCCTCTTCTTATCCGCAATCGTCGTTTCGATGATGATCAGCGCGCAAGATCGACCCGATCCGCAACCGGCTGCCGACACCTACGAGAAATTCAAGGTGGGAATGGCGGGTTATACTTTCGTGAATTTCGATTTGGACAAGACCTTGCAGACATTGGAAAAATGCGATGTCCACTACCTCTGCATCAAGGATTTTCATCTGCCGTTCAACAGCACCGACCAACAGATTGCCGATTTCCACGAGAAATTGAAATCGAAGGGAGTTACCGGTTATGCCGTGGGACCGATTTACATGAAAACGGAGCAGGAAATCGACAACGCATTCGAGTATGCCAAACGGGTTGGAGTGAAGCTGATCGTCGGCGTTCCAAACTACGACCTGCTTCCTTATCTGGATAAAAAGGTGAAGGAATACGATTTCAATTACGCCATCCACCTGCACGGCCCCGACATGCCGCTCTATCCCGATGCCGACGACGTTTGGGAAAACGTGAAGGATTTGGACCCGCGCATCGGCATGTGCCTGGATATCGGTCATGACAGACGCAACGGAAAAGACCCGGTCGCCGATTTGGAGAAATACATCTCTCGCGTGTTCGACATTCACCTGAAAGATGTCACCGGAGCTTCAAAAGCGGGATATTCGGTTGAGGTCGGCCGGGGAATCCTTGATATCCCCGGATTCGTGAGGATGCTCCGAAAAACCGGCTACGACGGCGTCGTCAGTTTGGAGCACGAACGCAACATGAAGGATCCGTTCATCGGAATTGCCGAATCCATCGGTTATTTCAGGGGCGTGGTAGCCACAACGAGCGACAGACAAAAATAAAAGATAATTTCATTCTCTCTTTATCTCGAAAGGGTTTGTGTTCCGATGCGAATGCAATCCCTTTTTTTTATGACATTTGACTCGGATGCCCACTTGAGGTGGAGGTCGGGAGTTGAAAAATATTCAGAACGCATCCAGGCGTGACTCTCTTCCTGATTCCGGCTCTTGACGCGGCGTTCTTGACAACCATCTGCACGGACTTTGCCGAATATGGGCCGCCCCACTGCCCTTCAAACAGATATACATCGGGCTTATGCAGGATGTAACAGGTGCGAAGATCAGTCAGAATGGATTCCGGGAGCGTCACAACCCTGTCTTTGTTCCCCTTGGACTTGACGATGCGGATCAGCATCCTGGCAGAATCAATATCGGCTATCTCCAGATTGATCAGTTCGCTCAATCGCAGCCCCGATCCATAAAGCATTTTGATCATGCAACGGTGCTTGATGTTTTCGGTGCCGTCGATGATCCTTTTCACTTCATCTATATTCAGACAATTGGGCAACGCAAAGGTCCTCCTCGACGGATAAAGGTGTTTTATCTTTAACTCCCTGCCATAAATCGACTTGTAGAACTTGTCGATCGACGCCACTATCATGCGCTGGTGAGAACTGCCGATCCTGTGCCTCTCGATTTTCCACAGCACATATTTCTCAACCGCCAACTCGTCGATTTCAGCCGGATGCGAGAATTTCCTTTTCGCAAGATCAAGGAAGCTCCTCGCGCTGCTTTTGTAGTTAGCGATCGAGTTCGCACTGTAGCGCTGCAAGACGAGCTTCCGCTCAAATTCAAGTATCAATCTGTCAACATCCATGCCTCCGGTTATAAGTGTGAGTGGCAAAGATAACAAAACATTCGTAAATGCAAAATAATTCTATGTTTATTTTCGTGCTTATCCTTCTCTCTATCAATATCATATCAAGGAGTTCCACTTTTACTCACAAATCGGTTTACGAATGTTATATGGTTTGTATTTACGAATGTTGTATATTTGTTGCGTAAATAAGACGTTGTACGACATAGTAAAACCGAACCAAACAAAATGAAAGTCAGAGAAGAAAAGTTAAGAACAATTATAGAATGGTCGGAGAAAAACGAAGATGTAAGAGTTCTTCTTCTGACAAGTTCACTTGTAAATCCTTTAGCACTTGTTGACGAATTTAGTGATTTAGACATTGAATTTGTTTTTGAGGATAATACAAATTACATTTCAGACAAAAGCTGGACGCTTAAATTCGGAAATCCAATTGCTATGATTGAAGAAGACGAAAGTTGTTTTAACCATAAACACGCAATGAAAATGCTACTTTATGAAGACGGTGTGAAAGTAGATTTTAAACTTTACAGCAAATCAAAATTTATAAAGGAAACGCAAGAGAAAGAATTACCAGAAGATTGGGATATTGGTTATAAAATTTTAATTGATAAAGATGGTATTACAAAGCAAATGCTGAAACCAACTTATCAAATTTCCATTATCAAAAAACCGTCTGAAAAAGAGTTTCAAAATCTAATAAACGATTTTTGGTGGGACACAACTTACGTGGCAAAGTGTCTTGTGAGAGATGAAATATTCTATGCGAAATTTATGTCGGAAACCGTTATTCGCACAGAATATTTAATTCCTTTAATTGAATGGCACATTGCAAGTGAACACAATTGGAACATAACGACCAATAAATATGGACGGCTTTTCAAAAAGTATCTTAACCAGGAAATGTGGGCTAAAACAGAACAAACATTTTCAGGGAGCGATATAAAGGAAAATTGGACTGCTCTATTTTCAATGACTGATTTAGTTTCAGAAATAGGAACTGAATTGTCAAAAAAATTAGAGTACAAATACCCGGATAAATTAGAAAATGACATACGAAAATATTTAGCTGGACTAAAACCCAAAACATAACTACGTCGTACAACATCGTATTGGCAATAGGCGGGCTGAACGGCTTCGTATCAACGGAAGTGCAAAATTCAACTTCTGTTCTTCGATTAAAGTTCAGTGCTAAAAATCCCGCCCATCGCCAATACGCGGCACGTTACCTGCAAGCATAAAAAACCAAACCGTAAATTCAAGAAACTAATGAAATCAAAAAGTTTATTTTCTTTTATTGTAACACTTTTCCTTATTTATGGATGTTCGTCTAACAGACAAGCAGATGGAAAATCAAATATTTTGGCTAAGAACGACATAAATATACGGGGCGACTTCCAAAATTATTTTGACAGTTGCGGAGTTGAAGGCACAATTGCTATTTATGACATTAGAAATGATAAATGGATTGTATCGGACACAGTTGGATTAGAAATTGAAACGCTTCCAGCATCTACATTCAAGATTATAAATTTATTGATTGCTCTTGAAACTAATACTATCAAAGATGAAAACGAAATAATAAAATGGGTTGGTAGTACAGATACAGTTAAGTATGGTTATAGACCCGAAATTTATCACGATATGCCAGTCAAAGAAGCCTTTGAATTATCAGCAGGTTGGGTTTTTGTAGAACTTGCAAAGAAAATCGGAAAAGATACCTATAGAAAACACCTCGCAGAGAGCAAGTATGGAAACAATAATTTATCCCAAACTGAAGCCGATTTTTGGAATTTTGGAGACTTTGCAATTTCGCCTAAAAATCAGGTCGAATTTGTAAAATCTTTTTATGAAGAAAAATTACCCTTTTCTAAGCGAAATATTGACATTGTTAAAAACGTAATGATTACGGAACAAAATGAAGAATATACTATAAGGGCTAAGACAGGTTGGACAAGGGAAAATAACATCAATACAGGTTGGTGGACAGGGTACATTGAGACCAAAAATGGGACTTATATTTTTGCAACAAGACTTTTACAAGACAGAAAAATGAAAAGGTCTGATTTCGGAAGTTGCAGAAAAGAAATTACCAAAAAAGTATTTAAAGACTTGAATATAATTTAAAAGAATGCCAGCAGGTAACAGGCGTTTGGCTCAATGGCGGGTGACGTGGTTAATTGAACATTCTACCTCGCATCAACTTTTGTGGTGTATTGACAGTTTTGTGCTCCAAAATCCGCCACTGCGCCAAGCGCCAAACCGTTATGCGGCAGCTTAAAAAAAGACGACACCAAACCAAAAAAATCATCTTGACAACCACCCGACTTTGAACTACGAAGGATGAAATTTTTCAGGGACAACTTCCAGCATTTCCAAAAAACAGTTTAACCATTGACTTGGAGACAAACAAACAATTTGAGCATTAAGGTTTAAACCGAATTTTTCCGAAATTGACCTGACCTGACTTTTCCTGAAAATCGACTTTAAAGCTGTTTTTACAGATAAATCAGGTTTCTCTAACAGACAGGAAATAAATGCTAAGTATTTGGCTTTAAACTTAAAATCAAAAAATAAGTGTTTTCTTTTAATGTTTAACAGGGCTGATTTGACAGTTGGCGGTGGCAAGAAACTTTCAGGACCTACCTCATAGACAAGTTTCAAATCAAAAAAAGTATGATAGAAAACGGTATATGGATTGTAAAGCTTCCTCGAAAATAACTTTTGTGTAGGTTCTAATTGAAGGACAATGGAACCTCCCAGAAAATTTCCAAGACTCTCAAACATCAGGATTTTGAAAATATCGGAAGTAATGCCATAAGGAATATTTGACACCACTTTGAAAGGAAATTTCGGAACTGCAAAATTCCTAAAATCACAACCGACAACTTGAACATTTCGGGCATCAGAAAATAATTTTCGTAAATGTTCAACCAAAGCTGTGTCGTTTTCAATAGCAACAACATTGTTGGCGATTTTTAATAAATGAACAGTAAGAAACCCCTTGCCTGCCCCAATATCTAAAACCGTATCCTGATTACTTATATTTGCTTGTCTTATTGCATCTTTTATTAGCACTTTATCAATAGTAAAGTGCTGACCCGTAAAACGAACGGGCAATTTCTTTTTTGTCATTAGTAACTTCTTACAGGATAATTTCGATATTTGTCTTTAGAATTTTCACACAAGCATAGCCTAGTCCATCAATCATAACTCCTACGATAGAACTTTTATTATCAGCCTCACTAACCACTCCCTCAAGCCCTTTCAATGGACCAAATATCACTCGAACAGCATTTCCAATTGTTAGATTAGCAACAATAGTTACCTCACTTTCTGCTTTTTCAAGCAAGAACTTCAGACGCTCAATTTGATAATCGGGAATAGGAGTTGCAAATTTCTTTTTATCCTCATCGGTACCAGGTAAAGCTAAGAGTTTGAAAATATACGATTGGCTGCGCAACCATTCTTCTTCATTTACTGTTGCACGAACAAACACGACCATTGGCATAATGAGTCGGTTGACTTTTTTCTTCCGGTCACTCCATTGATGTATTTCTTGCTGTATGGGAATATAAGTTTCGTAACCTGCCTTGCCCAATTGGGTAGCTGTTTTTTTCTCACAATTCATTTGAACAAGAACGGCAATCCAACGTTTTGGGCACGCTTCGCGGTCGTTTGTCCCATTGGCAAACGATTCTTCTCCCTTGTGGTATACATCTTGGACACACATATTCTTGCTATTTTTTTCATCTCCTTGTAGGAGATGAGTGTTCTCTATTATATAGTTAATAATTATGATATTATGTGTGTATTTGTATGAGTTTTGTCACACAAACAAGAGTATTAGGGAATTTTTCTGTCTAAGTATGAAAAAAAGTCCTTAAAAAAGAATTGAGTTTGCTAGAAAACAACTATTTTTGCAGATATATGCTCATCTCCTACAAGGAGATAGATATTTTACCTAAACAATTTGACACATCAACAAAAAAGGAGTCCATTGAATGACTCCTCTTGTATAATTCTTAATTACAGCAATTTCAGTATTTTGCGATTGGCTTTATCTATTACCTGTGTTTCTAAAGAAGCAAGATAAATTTGTGTGGTACTTTCCGAATCATGTCCCATCCCTTCGCTAATAATTGAAATCGGTATTCCTTCACTTCGTGCAATGCTAGCCCAGGAATGGCGGGCACAGTACATGGTCAATGGTATTGGCAAATTCAAA
>NZ_LT896588.1:1137093-1138619 GCF_900186615.1 Parabacteroides bouchesdurhonensis | reverse complement strand
AAAGCTTCCTCGAAAATAACTTTTGTGTAGGTTCTAATTGAAGGACAATGGAACCTCCCAGAAAATTTCCAAGACTCTCAAACATCAGGATTTTGAAAATATCGGAAGTAATGCCATAAGGAATATTTGACACCACTTTGAAAGGAAATTTCGGAACTGCAAAATTCCTAAAATCACAACCGACAACTTGAACATTTCGGGCATCAGAAAATAATTTTCGTAAATGTTCAACCAAAGCTGTGTCGTTTTCAATAGCAACAACATTGTTGGCGATTTTTAATAAATGAACAGTAAGAAACCCCTTGCCTGCCCCAATATCTAAAACCGTATCCTGATTACTTATATTTGCTTGTCTTATTGCATCTTTTATTAGCACTTTATCAATAGTAAAGTGCTGACCCGTAAAACGAACGGGCAATTTCTTTTTTGTCATTAGTAACTTCTTACAGGATAATTTCGATATTTGTCTTTAGAATTTTCACACAAGCATAGCCTAGTCCATCAATCATAACTCCTACGATAGAACTTTTATTATCAGCCTCACTAACCACTCCCTCAAGCCCTTTCAATGGACCAAATATCACTCGAACAGCATTTCCAATTGTTAGATTAGCAACAATAGTTACCTCACTTTCTGCTTTTTCAAGCAAGAACTTCAGACGCTCAATTTGATAATCGGGAATAGGAGTTGCAAATTTCTTTTTATCCTCATCGGTACCAGGTAAAGCTAAGAGTTTGAAAATATACGATTGGCTGCGCAACCATTCTTCTTCATTTACTGTTGCACGAACAAACACGACCATTGGCATAATGAGTCGGTTGACTTTTTTCTTCCGGTCACTCCATTGATGTATTTCTTGCTGTATGGGAATATAAGTTTCGTAACCTGCCTTGCCCAATTGGGTAGCTGTTTTTTTCTCACAATTCATTTGAACAAGAACGGCAATCCAACGTTTTGGGCACGCTTCGCGGTCGTTTGTCCCATTGGCAAACGATTCTTCTCCCTTGTGGTATACATCTTGGACACACATATTCTTGCTATTTTTTTCATCTCCTTGTAGGAGATGAGTGTTCTCTATTATATAGTTAATAATTATGATATTATGTGTGTATTTGTATGAGTTTTGTCACACAAACAAGAGTATTAGGGAATTTTTCTGTCTAAGTATGAAAAAAAGTCCTTAAAAAAGAATTGAGTTTGCTAGAAAACAACTATTTTTGCAGATATATGCTCATCTCCTACAAGGAGATAGATATTTTACCTAAACAATTTGACACATCAACAAAAAAGGAGTCCATTGAATGACTCCTCTTGTATAATTCTTAATTACAGCAATTTCAGTATTTTGCGATTGGCTTTATCTATTACCTGTGTTTCTAAAGAAGCAAGATAAATTTGTGTGGTACTTTCCGAATCATGTCCCATCCCTTCGCTAATAATTGAAATCGGTATTCCTTCACTTCGTGCAATGCTAGCCCAGGAATGGCGGGCACAGTACATGGTCAATGGTATTGGCAAATTCAAA
>NZ_LT896588.1:1120976-1136017 GCF_900186615.1 Parabacteroides bouchesdurhonensis | reverse complement strand
AAAGCTTCCTCGAAAATAACTTTTGTGTAGGTTCTAATTGAAGGACAATGGAACCTCCCAGAAAATTTCCAAGACTCTCAAACATCAGGATTTTGAAAATATCGGAAGTAATGCCATAAGGAATATTTGACACCACTTTGAAAGGAAATTTCGGAACTGCAAAATTCCTAAAATCACAACCGACAACTTGAACATTTCGGGCATCAGAAAATAATTTTCGTAAATGTTCAACCAAAGCTGTGTCGTTTTCAATAGCAACAACATTGTTGGCGATTTTTAATAAATGAACAGTAAGAAACCCCTTGCCTGCCCCAATATCTAAAACCGTATCCTGATTACTTATATTTGCTTGTCTTATTGCATCTTTTATTAGCACTTTATCAATAGTAAAGTGCTGACCCGTAAAACGAACGGGCAATTTCTTTTTTGTCATTAGTAACTTCTTACAGGATAATTTCGATATTTGTCTTTAGAATTTTCACACAAGCATAGCCTAGTCCATCAATCATAACTCCTACGATAGAACTTTTATTATCAGCCTCACTAACCACTCCCTCAAGCCCTTTCAATGGACCAAATATCACTCGAACAGCATTTCCAATTGTTAGATTAGCAACAATAGTTACCTCACTTTCTGCTTTTTCAAGCAAGAACTTCAGACGCTCAATTTGATAATCGGGAATAGGAGTTGCAAATTTCTTTTTATCCTCATCGGTACCAGGTAAAGCTAAGAGTTTGAAAATATACGATTGGCTGCGCAACCATTCTTCTTCATTTACTGTTGCACGAACAAACACGACCATTGGCATAATGAGTCGGTTGACTTTTTTCTTCCGGTCACTCCATTGATGTATTTCTTGCTGTATGGGAATATAAGTTTCGTAACCTGCCTTGCCCAATTGGGTAGCTGTTTTTTTCTCACAATTCATTTGAACAAGAACGGCAATCCAACGTTTTGGGCACGCTTCGCGGTCGTTTGTCCCATTGGCAAACGATTCTTCTCCCTTGTGGTATACATCTTGGACACACATATTCTTGCTATTTTTTTCATCTCCTTGTAGGAGATGAGTGTTCTCTATTATATAGTTAATAATTATGATATTATGTGTGTATTTGTATGAGTTTTGTCACACAAACAAGAGTATTAGGGAATTTTTCTGTCTAAGTATGAAAAAAAGTCCTTAAAAAAGAATTGAGTTTGCTAGAAAACAACTATTTTTGCAGATATATGCTCATCTCCTACAAGGAGATAGATATTTTACCTAAACAATTTGACACATCAACAAAAAAGGAGTCCATTGAATGACTCCTCTTGTATAATTCTTAATTACAGCAATTTCAGTATTTTGCGATTGGCTTTATCTATTACCTGTGTTTCTAAAGAAGCAAGATAAATTTGTGTGGTACTTTCCGAATCATGTCCCATCCCTTCGCTAATAATTGAAATCGGTATTCCTTCACTTCGTGCAATGCTAGCCCAGGAATGGCGGGCACAGTACATGGTCAATGGTATTGGCAAATTCAAATCCTTACCAATATTTTTGAGATTACGATTAATTAACGACTGTACATTTTGGTACTGTTTGCGCACATTTCCTTCAGGTCTTTTTATAATAGGCAAGAGATAGGGAGATATGGTAGAAGAAGAATATTTATTAACAATCTCCTGCATACAATGCTCCCATTGAATATTCAATAATTGCCCGGTCTTTTTCCTGCGATAAGTCAATACATTGCCCTTTAAATCCTTTTTCTGTAAATAGGCAATATCCACGAATGACATTCCCCGAGTATAAAAACTGAATAAGAATATATCACGAGCAAACTCTTTTGAAGCTGAATAACCTAAATCCAAGTTTTTTAGTTTTTTTATATGTTTTAGTGAAATGGCTCTTTTAACTGTTTTCTCGGAAGATGTAAATACACGCCTAAACAAATTTTTATTTTCAACAAATCCGTCATCAATCGCTTTATTATAAACGGCTCTCAGACGTTTCATATAAAAAGATATTGTGTTAGGAGAAAGAGATTTAGATTTAAGATGATATTCATATGCAAGCAGCAGGTCAGAATCCATATCTTCAAAATATAGATCCACTCCATTCCTGAATTCAGAAAAACTGTTAAGAGTAGATGAATATGTTTCACTCGTTCGATACTGTCCCTGTTTCCAAAATCGGCTAATCATATTATTCATATAGTTGAATAAAGTAATTTCCGAAGCTTGATTCTGAAACTCCTGTACTATGTCGTCCGTAGTGAATGTTTTATTAGAAGATAACAGTCTGTTAAAAATTTGCTGAAATCTTCTTTTGTCCCATTCTATTTTCTGTATGACAGTTGACAAGTAATTATATCTTGGCATATCCGCCTGACTAAACTCCAGATTACCGCTATATATATTCCATTCAGTAGTTTTTATTTTATAATCTGTCACAAATTGTCGAGGTACTCTCTTATATATTATTTGGTAGTATAAGCTACCTTCCTTTCCATCAACAGTTGACGGTCTAAACTTTACCTTTACTGATATCATAACTCAAAAATTTTACTTTGACAAGAAAAAAGCCTTCTCTTAGTTTTCAAAGGAAGGCTTATAAATAATTTAATCACGGTATATAAAGGAGTTCAAACTCCACTTTCCTTCTCCGTTCAATACTCGGCACAACCTTGCCTTTGTAACACCGGAAAGAAATGTACTCCTTATAGATATTTCTGTCACCTGCCTCCAGTTTCCTGACAAGAGTACTCTTGGGAATCTTTTTACTGCCTAAAAGCCGGTACGGACCGACATTATAAGCAAGCGTGGCCAGTAGCAGAGAGTCCTTTCCGAATTGCCTGAACATGGCGCAGAACTTGCGCAAATCCTTCCTGAGAAGTTCATCAGCCTGTTGCCTTGTCATGGTATGGGCAGAATACTTTTCCCCGGGTTGCAGGCAATGACCCCAACCTACATAGGGGTAATGCCGGGAAGAATGCCAGCCCTCAAACCGCTTGATGCACTCGACGGCAAGGCTGAACCTGTCCTGTTTCTCCTTTACCGGATTCTCCGCCCACAACGGTATGCTCCCGAAGCAGGCAATGGCGAAAAACGCCGCAAACAACTTTGCTCTTATTCCCATAGGCAGGTCAGATTCATTGTGATACGATGACGACAGGCAGTTCCTTGCCGCCGGAAGTAACCACGGTATCCTCGTCCTCCGTCTCATTGTTGAAATCGAAGGTCAGCTGAAAAAGCTGTGCCGGCTCGCTGTTGTCCTCAAAATAGATGTCGATACTCTGCTGGTCCTCACACTCCGAGGTGTAATAAAGGCGGAACACCTCCCTGTCCAGGGGATAACGGTCGTTGGGCAGCAACACCATCCCGTCGTCCATGCGCAGCTTGCCTTCACCGTCCGGCTGGAAATAACGGATGGTATATCGGGCATCAGAGAACCGTCCTTCACGTTTCAGTTCACAGCGGATTTCCACGGTTTCACCCTTCACAATACGTGTGGGAACCGGCATCGTCTCCACCGTAAAGGGATAGGACTGCTGCACGTCAAGGTCATCGCTGCACGAGGTCAGCATACCAAAGGTCAGGCCCATCAGGGCACATACAAGGGCATACAGCCCTTTTCTGTTCATATTAGGTTTCATATTCATTTCTTGTTTTAACGGTTTATAAAAAAATTACTGTTCAGGCGGAAAATTACTTTCAAGGTATTCGTTCAGGTCCTTGCATCCGGCATACAGGTCGGAACAGTCGTCAATCCTGTCACCGTAGCGTTTCCGGAGGACGGCCAGCGTCCTTCTTCCGGCATCGTCATTGTCCAGGTAGCACCGGATCTTCCCGTAATTGTCCAGATAAGGGAACGAGCGTTCAAGCAGGGACACCGAATTGAGGACCAGATAATCCTCACCGCGGCTGATGCCGAGTACCTTCCATGAAAGAAAGTCGATAAAGCCCTCAAAAAGGTTACAGGTAAGCGAGCCACCCCCGATAAGGGAAATGTCCTTGGGCGGCAGACACCATTTCATGAACCTGGTCCGAAGCTCATAGCCTCCGCCCATATTCCTGAAACCGACGGCAAAATACCGCTTGTCGTACAGACGGAACCGTATTTCCTCGCACTCCGCACGGGCAATTTCCTCTGGAATACCGCGTCCCTTCAGATAGCCGAGAAGTGCATTACAGCGCAAGGGACCGCAAACCACCTCTTCAAAGCGGGAAGGCTCCTTGTGCTTTTCTGTCCTGACACTTTCCTTTTCTCTTTTCTGTCCGGCATATTCAGGTATTGTGCCTCCATAAACTCCGGCGATGAACCTCGCCTGTGCCATGAAGCCGTCACTTCCTGAAAGTTCCCCCGCAAGGGTGAAGATGTCGCCTCCATGCCCGGTACCGAAGTCATGCCATACACCCTTACGGGTGTTCACATGGAACGAAGGTGTCCTTTCCTCACGGTACGGAGAAAGATACCAGCATTCGTCGCCGTGCCTTCTGACCGGCTCATGTCCCAAATGGGACAGGAATTCCTCAATGGGAATGCCTCTTATCATCTCTATATCCATAGGCGTCTAATTGATGATGAAACGGACTCCAACCCCGAACTGTGTCGTGAACTTTCCCAAAGAACTGCCCCAAAGCACACGTTCGCGCACATGGGCAAGCAGCACGATACGGTCCGTCACATAGCTTTCCAGCTCCAGCGTCAGGGCTCCGCCATAGACGAAGGCATCCCGGTGGGAAAGCATGGAACCGTCATACAGAACCTTTTCTCCCCAGTTCAATGTCTCATATCCCACCAGGGCAGAACCGCCGACAGAAAGGAAGAATATCTTCGCCGGGTCGGACAGGAACTTTAGGTAATAGCCGCCCTCGGCAGTAAACTGGGCCCGTGGAACGAAGGTCCCGCGATAGCCGTAGTTCTTCAGCAGGTATTCCACGCCAGCCACCCAATGGTTGGCCCTTTTCGTATATCCCGACACGGCAAAGCCCGTGTACCAGTCAACTGGTGATTTCAGGTTTCCGGCAAAGCCTCCCCTGAGTTCCACACCCTTCATTCCGGGAAGGTAACGCTGGGCGTATGCCTGCCCCGATGACAGGGCAAGCGATACGCATACGGCAAAAAGAAACAGATACTTCTTCATGGTCATTTCACTTTAAGTTCATTGATCACCCTCGCTCTCACGATGTCCTCACTCTCCACGGTGAAGGTCTGATGACGGCCTCCGCTCTTCTCGTGCATCTCCACTACCAGCATCTTGTCGGCGGGAATGGTGAACTTGTCAAAGACAAAGACGGTACGCTCGTCCTTTTTTCCGGCAACAGCCGTAGCATAGTTGTAGGCACGCAGTGGAAATATCACCTGCTCTTGGATGGCCGTGCGCTTGAGTACCTTCTTGTCCACGATCTTGAACGTCACGAAATCCACCTCATAAGGCACGTTGGACGTGTTCTTCACCTGGGTATGGAAATAAAGCAGCCCGTTATGGGTATAGAGTCCGCGCAGCAGGTACTGGATGCCGAACGCCTTGCTCCCGATATGCTTGATATGACGTCTGTTATCCTTGTGGATGGCCTTGGATATAAGGTGTACCAGCTTGGGCGACTCGCTGCCGAGTTCCTTCAGGTAGATGTCAAGGGCATTGTTCGGGCGGTTCACCTCGCTGCCGTCATGAACAAAATCGGCCATCTCGATGTTGAGCAGCAGAGGCTCGTCGGCATACTTCACATTGAAGGTGTAGAAACTTCCGCTTTCGGTAATCACCGACATGTTGGTCTCCTCACGGAAATTCTTTCTGGTAGCCTTTACCCTGATTACATTCTCAGAACCGTCCGCCTTGCCCGCAATCAGATTCGGAGAACCGAGATCCACGTAACGGACAGCCGAGGGAAAGATGATATGGGTCGTCTTGTCATACGTCACTTCCAGACCGTAAGGCGGAATCATCCGGTCAAAGGTGAGCTTTCTGGACAGCCCGTGATAGAGGTCGCCGTCCTCCTGCTGCGGATAGATATCCGCCTTCAGGGTCAAATCATTTACGGCCGTGGTATCAGCCGACTGTGCATGTGCACTTGCAACGCCGCCTGCGAGGGCAAGCATCAAAAGAATCTTTTTCATGTCTTTACTGTTTTAATGGGTTATTGATTGTTGTTCTGATAAAGCATCAGTCCGTAGCCTGATTTGAGGTGCACCTTCTCCTCGCGCATCTTTTTGGAGATGTACTGCGACACGCCCTGTATGGCCCCTCGTCCAAGCTCGGAGAGAAGCTGGTCGCCTGCCGACTGGTTGGTGATGGAGATGGTCGTGCCGAGATTCTGTCCCATGTTGGCGGCCACTTCCCTTACCGCATTCGCTTCCGTCGAACCGGGAATGAATATCCCGGCCTGTCCGTCACTGTCCAGCACGGTCAGTTCCACGGGAATGACATTGCCGTCATATTCGACCTGCAGGATTTCAATGCCAAGCCGCTCGCCCTGGATACGTCCCTCACCGGTCAGCAGGGTATTGCGGGGAAGCACATATCTTCCCACACGCATGGCTTCCAGCAGCCTGAGACGCACGCTTTGTCCGCTGATAATGGTCTGGTCGCCATGCACGCAGGCCCGTATGGTATTCCTCGCCATCTGTGTCCCGGCACTGCCCACAGCTGTATGGAAGCCGATATCCGCACCGGAAAGCAGCCTCGCGAACTGTACCGAATCGGTAAGAGGCTGAGGAAGGGACGACACGACCGGAGAGGACACCAGCCCGACAGGAACGGCTTTCGCATTCCTTTCTCTTGAGGGACTTTCCGTCTCCTGGCTGTCCGCTGTTCCCGTGCTGCCGCCCGAAGGCATATATTTGGCGGCAAGCTCATAGGACTTCTCCAGCAAAGCCACCTGTTCCTCGTAGCTCGGTCCGGCCGTCTGCGCTGCGGCAGCCTGTCGGAGCTGTTCCACCTCTGCTTTCAGGGCTTCTTTTTCCGGGTCTTCCTCCGGACTCTCATAAAAACTGCCGAGAGTGGCGTTGATGTCATTGTAAGCCGAGGCTGAAGAGGCGAAGGCTCCCGTCCTGCCGTTTCCTCCTGAATGGTACGCACGGTTTTCATTTTCACTTACAATGTCCTGCGCCGGTTCTGTTTCCGGAACATTATCCTGTCTGTGTCCATCGGCCATGGCGGAGAAGTCGGCCAGCGTACGCTTCTTCTCCTCCTGCCGGCGAATCATGTCCGCCTGCTCATAAGCAGCCATCTTGTCCGCCTCTATACCCGTACTTTTCGGATCGGGAAGTTCGGCATTGAAGCCCGTCTTCCTTTCCGCCTCCTTCCTGTCTTTTTCGGACGGGGCGAAAATTAGCCACATGCACCCGAGGAACAGCAGGAACATACCTGTGAAAACCAGATATTTCCTGATTTTCTGCTTCTGTTTCAATTTTTCTGCATCTGTACTCATAATCTTACTTGTTGAACTGGTTAAAAAACTCTTCCATCTCACGGACTTTCATATCGGAGAGAGTATCCGCAGGCACAAAGTCGGGAACTTCAAGCGGGGTTATCCTGATGATGTCCTGCCGGGCATCCTCCCGTCCGATGTCATAAATCGCACGGAAAATCATGTAGAAATTCACCAGCGCGAAAAGGGAAGCCATCACGATGACGGCGATTGCCCTCTGACGGGGTGTAAGCCTGTCACACAGGCCGTGCAGCCTGCCCCCGATACAATCCTTGAACTTTACATACATTTTTCTCATACATACATTGTTTTATCTGTCATACATTCTGATATCCCTGTTCTCCAGCACATGGAACCCTTCCAGGATGAACCCGTGCGGATTGTTGTCACTGCGGGTGGAATTCCGCAACCTGCCATGCGTGACAAGGCTGCGTTCCGTCACGCTCTTCTCACGGATGATGAAAAGACGTGCGTATGTCATGACATCATACGGATAGGTGTTGAAGTCGCATTTCACGCTGTCTATCTCGATACGCTGGCTGACATTGCCCGAAATGATACGGTTGTAGTAACCCTGTTCGGCCAAGTCACCGTAATGGGAGTAGGCGGAACGGTCGCTCAGGAACATGGCACGCTGCACGTTCCCCTCGATGGCACTCTTGTCAGGGGCCAGCGTGAAGAACAGCTCATGGAAACGTCTGACATGTTCCCTTGCCTCTACGGGACGGTTCTGCTCCAGGTCCTGCGAGAGGGCGAGCATGAGCGACTTCCCCTCATCCAGCACATAGATTTTCTGACGCTGGGCTTCGGCAAAACTGTATGCCTTCCACACGGAATAGCCCACAAGCAGGGTGCAGACACCCAGATAGACGATTCCGAACAGGCGCAGATGCCGGAAGCTGGTCTCGATATTTTTCAATGATTTGAATTCCATTCTTATTCGTTTTATGATTGTTACTTGATTAGTCTTCCGGCCACATTTCCTACAGTAGCACCTGCGGCACCGCCCACAATGGAGCCTGTCTTGGAAGCAGCCTGATTCACGTTCTTGCCGTAATTTCCTGCACCTCCACCGGCCTGCACGATCCAATTGGCTACGGTCGGAATCGTGAAATACCCGATGATGCCGATAATCAGGAACGTGATGTACACAGCATTGGAACTGTCCGGAATGAAGTTGGGGTCGGACAGCTGCTCGATGTCCCTCTGAAGCATCAGGGTCTGTATGCGTGCCAGCACGCTGCTGAAAAGATCGGAGACGGGCAGCCACAGATAGATGCTGATATAGCGGACAAACCATTGGCTCAGCGAGGCCTGAAAGCCGTCCCAGCACGAAATGGCAAAGGAAATCGGTCCGAGAATGGAAAGGACAATCAGGAAGAATGTCCTTAGCGTGTCCACCACAAGCGCGGCCGCATTGAACATCAGTTCCAGCAGCTCACGGAAAAAATTCTGCACGGACTTCTTCATGTTGTACATGGCACGGTCCACATACATACCGCAAGCTTCGATAGCGTCCAGAGCTCCCAGTTCATCCAGTTTGTTGTCAAAAGCCTCCTTGTCCACCAGGTAGGCCGTCTCGGGATTCCTCCGCATCGCCTCAATCTCCAGCTTGTCCTTCTGCTGCCGATACTCATTCATGTCAAAGGTTTGCGTCTCCAGAATCCTGTGCGTTCCGGTCACGACGGGTGACAAAATGCTGTTGAGCGTACCCAGCACGATGGTCGGAAAAAACATGATGCAGATACCCAGAGCAAACGGACGCAGCAAAGGGAACACGTCAATAGGTTCGGCCCTGGCCAGTGACTGCCAGACACGATACGCCACATAAAAGAGGGCTCCCAATCCGGCAAGGCCCTTGGCCACGCCGGTCATCTGCGAACAGAGCGGCATCATGTCCGTGTACAGACTTTGCAGGATCTGGTGCAGATTGTCAAAATTCACAGCCAACAATACCATAAGCAATCCTCCTTGAAATTACCAGTAGCGTTCGTTGGGTGAACCGTACAGAGCCATCACACGGTCAAGATCATTCTGTTTCTTGGCACGCAGGTACGACACGCCGATGTTCTTGTTGGTATAGTACTGCACCAGACTGCGGTATTGCAGCATGTCGGTATAACAGCGGTCGATGATGTCCATACGTTCCTTGTCGTTCATCGAAAGGCCGTTCTCGTTGACCACCGTCTTCAGGTCCGTCAGCAGATTGGCACTCTCCTCCAGCAGCTTCGTGTAGCCGAGGGCGATGGCACTCAGTTCCTCAGGGGTGAAATAAGGGTCACTGAGCATACGTTCATAACTGGTCACATAGATTTCCGTGATGTCGCCGACCATCAGGATGGTCTGCTGCACCTTGCGGGCATCGCGTACCAGATTCTTGACCTTCCGTAGGCCGTCATAATACTCCTTGCCTTGCTTGTAAATCTTGACCGTCTCCTGAAAATTCTTGACCATGTTGCTTGCCGTCGAGGAAGTGTGCACGATATTCTTGGCGGCATTGATGATGCCCTGGGCAAGATTCCCGGGGTCGGTCACTACCCATTGGGCGTGTGCCCTGCCTGCCGAAAGGAGGCAGATACAGCATAAGGCTGTCAGAATTCTTTTCTTCATGTCGTTAATCTTTAATGGTTGATAAATCTTTTCCGTTAGTTCAGAGTCCCATCTTGCGGCCTTTCGGCTTCGGACGGACGGTGATGTGCGGTTTTCTCCGCAGTGTTGTTTCCGAAGAGACCGTGCGGGCAGGCCTGATATTCCTAAAGAACTCGTCCGCATAGGGACGTCTGCCGGTCATCCTGACAAATCGGGCATCCAGTTCCCGGTAAGCCTTCTCCGCCTGTTTCCGTATCACATCCTCCGGACTGCTCCTGTCAATGCCGTATTTCACGAGAAAATCCGGGCGGATATGTATCGGGTCATGTACGGAACCCGGCGAGGCGGCAATACTGCCCAGCCTCTCCAGTTCCCCGTTCAGCTTGTCAAGGTATTCAGCCGGAGGACGGGGACACACACTTTCAAAAATCTTCTCCACCGCGTGTGTCAGTCTTGCATCCACCTCCAGAATGTCGGGTACTTCCCCCGTCTGCCTCTTCCGCAGGTATTCGTCAGGAGCCATCCCTTCAAGCTGATGGAACAGACGGTAATCCTCCGTGAGCCCGTAATACTCCTGTATGGAAAGAGGAATATTCCAGCCCTGCATCAGGGACCAGTAGAGGGATGACACGACCTCACGGCGTTTGCTTTCATTAGATTCCAGATCGCTATACATAAGTTCAGAAGTTTAATGGGTTGATAAATGATTTCACTTTTTCCTCTTGCTCTCGGCCAGCTGCTTGATTGCCAGCTCGATATTGCCACCCAGCTTCCGGGTAAGCCGCATTACTTCAAGCTTTTCCGTCTCCTCGGTCGTATAGGTGTAGTACTCTTCCGGCGAGACCTCGGTGGCATAGACCGCCGACTGTGTTCCGCCAAGACCTATCCACACTTCCTTGTACTTGCGGGACGGGCTGTTGGCCATGTTGATGGAGAGAATCTGGGCACGTTCCTTGTCGGTCAGCCCCAGCAGGGACTGGATTTCATCGAACTTGTTGACATACTTCCTCTGGTCCAACAAAATCTTGCAGTCGCTGTTGTTGATGATGGTTCCCTTGACGATGGGTGACGAAATAATATCTTCCACCTCCTGGGTAACGACAACAGCCTCTCCGAAAAACTTTCTGACGGTCTTGAAAAGGTAGCGGATATAGTTGCTCATATTGGCAGATGCCAATGCCTTCCAACATTCCTCAATAAGTATCATCTTTCGGATACCTTTCAACTTTCGCATCTTGCTGATGAAAGTTTCCATGATGATGATGGTGACAATCGGAAGCAGCACCTTGTTGTCACGGATATTGTCCAGCTCGAAGACAATAAACCGTTTGCCAAGCAAATCAAGCTGTCTGTCGGAATTCAACAGGAAGTCATACTCGCCACCCTTGTAATAAGGTTCCAGTACATTCAGGAACCCCCACACGTCAAAATCCTTCTCCCGTGTACGCTTGGTCTTCAGGATTTCCTGATACTCGTCGCGGATGAACTCATAGAAGGTGTTGAAGGACGGAACCACGGTACTGTCCGTGCGTATCTTCTCCAGAAAGAGATTGACCGCGTTGGAGAGTGCCACCTCCTCGGCACGTGTCGGCGGCTCGTCATCACGTTTCCACAGGGTAAGGATAAGCGTCTTGATAGACTCCTTCTTCTCGATGTCAAACGTACCGTCCTCTACGTAGAAAGGATTGAAGGCTATCGGATCGCTCTCCTCATAGGTGAAATAGATGCCGTCCTCGCCATGCGTGCGGGCATGGATAAGGCTGCACAGTCCCTGATAGGAATTTCCCGTATCTACAAGCAGTACATGTGATCCCTGTTCGTAATACTGGCGCACCATATGGTTGGTGAAGAATGACTTTCCGCTGCCCGAAGGTCCAAGGATGAACTTGTTGCGGTTGGTAATCGTACCGTTCTTCATCGGCAGGTCGGAAATGTCCAGATGGACTGGCTTCCCGGTCAAACGGTCCACCATGCGGATGCCGAACGGTGAAAGCGAATCCTTGTAGGACGTTTCCCCGATGAACAGGCACAGGGCCTGCTCGATGAAGGTGTAGAAACACTCCTCTGACGGGAAATCACCGGCATTGCCGGGAATGGCCGCCCAGAAAAGCGTCGGCACATCGACCGTGTTATGACGGGGCTTGGCCTCCATCAGGGCAATCTGACTGCCCACGTCGTTCTTGATACGCTTCAGCTTCTCCCGGTCGTCGCTCCATGCAAAGACATTGCAGTGCGCACGGATGGAAGTGAGTCCCTTGCTGTGCGCCTCGTTCAGGTACTCCTCAATCCATTCACGGTTGATCTGGTTGGAGCGGCTGTAACGGGACAGCGAGTGCATGTTGCGGGCGGTCTGCTCGAACTTCCGCAGGTTCTCCGCCGAATCGTCTATGAAGAGATACTGGTTCACGATATGGTTGCACGTGAGCAGTATCCCTATAGGCGCGGCAAAGGAGAGGCGGCAGTCGCTGCGGTCCGTGGACAGCCGTTCATAACGGCTGTCCGTACCCACGGATGACGGCAGGTCCTCCGTTTCGGAGAGGGTATGCAGGCAGAGCAGCTTGTCACCGACCTTCATTTCCCCGGCTCCGAGGGTGATGTCCTGCAGGCTGGTCGTGTCCTCCTGCGAAAGCGAGAAATACTTCTCGATGATTCCCGCGGAGGTTTCCGTACCGGTAATCTCTTCGTCCGTCAGCCTGACCATGCGGACCAGGCCGCTGTCGTTCACGATACGCTCGAACTGCCCGCAGCATTCCAAGAAGCGTGCGACGGTATCCTTGTCCTGCATCTCCTTGGGGATGATGAACCCGCGCGTGAGGGCATTGAAACTGCTTGTCGTGCGGCTATGTTCCTTCGTGGTCTTGGTCAGGAACAGATAGCAGGTATGGTTCAGGTACGGCCGTTCGTTGAAATGCCTTTCAAAGCTGCGGCTGAGGAAACTCAGGTCATCCCGGCAGATATCAGGTCTGTAGCTCTCCTCGATGAAGATGTCCTGCTTGTGGACGATGCTGTAGTTCGGCAGAACCCGCACTGCCTTCGCCCATGCGGAATGGAGGGCCTCGTACTCGGCGCGTGTCAGCGTGAACACTTCCGGAAGCTCCACCCTGTAGGCCACGGTAATGTCGGCATCCTTGCTGATGATGCACCCGTGCTCGACGGCCATCAGCGGAAACCGGCTTTCCAGCGTGGCGGCTTTCATTACATTTCTCATACATTACGTTTTTTCGGGGTTGGACAAATCAACCGGAGGAAACCCTTCCGGCTGATGATGTAGCGGGGATGGCGGCGCAACGCCTGCAATTTCATCAGTCCCCATTCACCGTATTTCGCGTTCAGGCGGAAAGTCACCCAGACAAGCACCGAGGCGCAGATGACACCGAAACCGATACATACCCACTGGTTGATGCCTGCCATGTACATGATGACAAACAGGACGAACAGGGCGAGCAGTCCGCCGGCGAAGATGAACAGGTACTGGCTTTTCAGCCCCTTGAACTCAGGGCTGCGGCCGATTCCCTTGTTGATAGGATACTCCGCCATAATCAGAGGAAGAATGAGCGTAAGATTGTGGCGGCTACGATTAAAAAGATACAGGCGCCGAACCAGCTGGCTGCCGTCTTGGAGGTGTCAGGATCTCCCGAGGAAAACTTGGAATAGACCTTAACGCCTCCGATAAGGCCGACCACGGCTCCGATGGCATAAATCAATTTGGTTCCCGGATCGAAATAGGAAGTGACCATGTTGGTGGCTTCAGTGATACCGCCGATACCGTTACCCTGGGCGAAAGCCCCTGTCGTTGCAAGCAGCATCATGGCTGCAAAAAAGAATCTTTTTTTCATGTGTCGAAACTTTTAATTGGTGAGACAAAAAATGATTTCAACCACGAATATATAACGCTTAATTCATTGATTTACAACACTGACGATGCGTGACATCGGGTGTCATTACGTTACATCGGAAAGGGATTTCCAAACGATATGAAAAAGAATTTTTGGCAGCCGCTTGAAATAAGGGAGAATATAAAAACGGGCACTCTCCATGAAAAAATAAAAACGCTGCAACTTGTCAGAATCAAAAAAGCGAAGTCTGAAAACCGGGCGGCTTTCAGACTTCGCTTCATGTCATGTGAACGCTGTTTACTCTGCTGCTGAATCGGAAGAGAAGACACGCTGTTTCCTCCGTTCCTCCTTTTTCTCTTTTTGCAGCTTCTTTTTGAATTCCATTTCCTTCAGAATCTGTTTCAGCGGCCTGACAGTTTCAGGCTGCTCACGCTTGAACCTCTTGTAGTAGATATCCTCTATGAACTGCGGAAGCGGAGCTTTCCACGGCTCCTGTCTGTGGTTATCAATCTTCCCGAGTTTGTCAGGATTCAGACCAAGTTCACGTGCCATCTGCACATGCCTGTCCGACAGATGGTGACGCTTCTGAGCCGCCATCCATTTTTCCAATATTGCTTTTGTTACTGCCATAATCATTCATTTTTTGCAAAGGTACGAATCTTGCCATTATGATAACGATATGACTATTTGTATTTTATCCGACGTCGTTTTCTGAAAATGAAGAAGGCACGCCGATATCACATCGACATGCCCCCAAAAATATGGCAACAAAAGAAACTATTAAACGAATTTACCTATATCGAAAACTTCTTTTTTCTTCGGAGTACCCCTGCGTCTTAAAAGCGGGTTTCCGGCTTCATCCAGATATTCGTTGAGCAGATGCCCGATTTTATGCTGGCATCCGATTTCGTTTTCAAGAAGATTCAATATTTCCGTACCGGATAACTTGTGATAGATTGTCATGCTCGCACGAAAAGCCTTCTGTTCATCCCGGGTAGCGGAAGTCAGCACTTCCACAACATTATTCATTTCCTCGAATGTCATTGCCGTGTTGAAATCAGGATCAGGCTCCGCACCCACCGGAGCCATAAGTTCTTCCTTTTCCTCCTTGGTCAACCCTTTGTTTTCCTGTACCACATCCTCGGGATTGATTTCTTCATCTTCTTCTATAGGTTCTCTAACCAATGGTTCGGAATGTG
>NZ_LT896588.1:928405-1120688 GCF_900186615.1 Parabacteroides bouchesdurhonensis | reverse complement strand
AAGTGACCATGTTGGTGGCTTCAGTGATACCGCCGATACCGTTACCCTGGGCGAAAGCCCCTGTCGTTGCAAGCAGCATCATGGCTGCAAAAAAGAATCTTTTTTTCATGTGTCGAAACTTTTAATTGGTGAGACAAAAAATGATTTCAACCACGAATATATAACGCTTAATTCATTGATTTACAACACTGACGATGCGTGACATCGGGTGTCATTACGTTACATCGGAAAGGGATTTCCAAACGATATGAAAAAGAATTTTTGGCAGCCGCTTGAAATAAGGGAGAATATAAAAACGGGCACTCTCCATGAAAAAATAAAAACGCTGCAACTTGTCAGAATCAAAAAAGCGAAGTCTGAAAACCGGGCGGCTTTCAGACTTCGCTTCATGTCATGTGAACGCTGTTTACTCTGCTGCTGAATCGGAAGAGAAG
Organism: Parabacteroides bouchesdurhonensis; assembly: GCF_900186615.1. Taxonomy (GTDB): domain Bacteria; phylum Bacteroidota; class Bacteroidia; order Bacteroidales; family Tannerellaceae; genus Parabacteroides; species Parabacteroides bouchesdurhonensis. Next base: position 1,120,254 of record NZ_LT896588.1, on the reverse strand, counting down.
ACACGCTGTTTCCTCCGTTCCTCCTTTTTCTCTTTTTGCAGCTTCTTTTTGAATTCCATTTCCTTCAGAATCTGTTTCAGCGGCCTGACAGTTTCAGGCTGCTCACGCTTGAACCTCTTGTAGTAGATATCCTCTATGAACTGCGGAAGCGGAGCTTTCCACGGCTCCTGTCTGTGGTTATCAATCTTCCCGAGTTTGTCAGGATTCAGACCAAGTTCACGTGCCATCTGCACATGCCTGTCCGACAGATGGTGACGCTTCTGAGCCGCCATCCATTTTTCCAATATTGCTTTTGTTACTGCCATAATCATTCATTTTTTGCAAAGGTACGAATCTTGCCATTATGATAACGATATGACTATTTGTATTTTATCCGACGTCGTTTTCTGAAAATGAAGAAGGCACGCCGATATCACATCGACATGCCCCCAAAAATATGGCAACAAAAGAAACTATTAAACGAATTTACCTATATCGAAAACTTCTTTTTTCTTCGGAGTACCCCTGCGTCTTAAAAGCGGGTTTCCGGCTTCATCCAGATATTCGTTGAGCAGATGCCCGATTTTATGCTGGCATCCGATTTCGTTTTCAAGAAGATTCAATATTTCCGTACCGGATAACTTGTGATAGATTGTCATGCTCGCACGAAAAGCCTTCTGTTCATCCCGGGTAGCGGAAGTCAGCACTTCCACAACATTATTCATTTCCTCGAATGTCATTGCCGTGTTGAAATCAGGATCAGGCTCCGCACCCACCGGAGCCATAAGTTCTTCCTTTTCCTCCTTGGTCAACCCTTTGTTTTCCTGTACCACATCCTCGGGATTGATTTCTTCATCTTCTTCTATAGGTTCTCTAACCAATGGTTCGGAATGTGTAGGCTTTTTTCTTGCCACATCAGGGTCTTCCAGATAGACGATTCTGGTCTTGCCAATCACGTCGTTATCGTCAACCTGAGAAGGCCGTTCTACAGTTACAGGCTTCTCCTGTACCGCTTTTGTTTCCGGCACATTTTTCTTACGCCTTGCCTTTTTCCTGGCTTTTTCGGCTTTCTTTTCCCTGTATATCCGATATTCTTTACGATATTTCCATAACTTGATACGGGCTATACGCATCATACGGTACACTTTCTCCCATGCGTCATACATTTGCTGACTGAAGATGAATATCCACAATCTGTATAATATGAAGATCGCGCACAGGACTTTGACTGCGAAATAAATTTTAATTTCCATAATCAGCTTTCTTTTCTTCGTACAATTTTATAATCTCAGGTGAATATTTTTTCAGATGCTCGTCCACAATATTATTGATGTAGCCGGACATGGTAGCTTTGGGGTCTATGACCAAAAGCATGTATTTGATTATACAGGCATTCTCCTGCTCGATACAGACTTGTGCCCGCTTTGCCAACGGTTTACAAGTAAGGTATTTTTCTTTGTAAATGGCACATCGCTCATCAATGCCGGGCGATTCTTTCTTTTGTTCAGGAAGGTTTACCGGTTCTGCATTTTTCACAGCCTCATTTGATTTGGCTGTATCCTTTTGTTTCAAACCGGACTTTCTGCCGAAAGTCATTTGTATAAGCCTTGCAGAAGCATGAATGGCTATCACTAATACAATAAATACCATGATAATAACGACTACAATAGTCATAGTGTCAAAAAAGTCTCCCATAATTATTTTTTATATAAAGGTTCATTATTGATTTGATTATAATAGAGGCCGTCTATTTCCTCCTTATATTGCTCGAAATGAGCGGTCAGTACATTGTCAATGAATTTCGACATACTGATTTTGGGGGCTACAACCGATAAGAATTTCTGTATAAGCCGATAATTGTCGATACCGATATAAGCCTGCTGCCTTTGCAGAACATTTCCTCCCGAAAGGAACTCTTTGCGGTACGAATCCGTGACGTCCTTTCGTTTTTTTGGTTTGCCTGTACTTTTCTCAACAGTTACAGGTCCCGGATTGTCCGCTTCGCACTCATTCCCATCGGATTCATCAGTGGTTATTACATCATCCACGGATATGTCTTTCCCATAATTGGGTATATCCCCGGCCATAATGCCTCTGATCATCTCTTCGTTCACGGTTACTTGTTTTTTTGCCATAGTATTTATTTTTTGAATTTGACCAATAGTTCTTCCGCCAATTCTGTCAGCCCGCTACCCTTCAACGATTTGGCTGGAGGAGGAAACAAGGTACAACGAAAGAAGTTTCGGGTTGTCAAGGATAGTTCCTTGTTGTAGCGGTTGGTTTCTGGGATGATGGTATCCAATACCGTAAATTCCAATTTTTGCATGATGATATTGTAAGCGTCGAAAACTTCCGTGGAAGCGCGGGCATCTTTACGGGTCCAGAAAAAGAGGAATTCTCGCAAGGGAGCTTCCTTGCTTGTCTTGGCATAGTCCCATACGATAGTTGAGAACGAAAGACTGCTTTGCATTACAATACGGTCAGGAATAATCGGGGTTATCACATAGTCCATGTTCACGATGGTGTTGATTACGCCGGAAGAATTCACTGTTCCGGGCAAGTCCACGATAATCAAATCGTAATTCCCATTATTCATAAGTTTCTCCGCGGCATCACGGGCATTTTCCGCTTTTGAGCCGACAATCGTATAGGCTTTCTTCCGGATACGTTCGTACTGGGATTTCAACAGTTGTTTGAAATAATCACTGTTTTCAACAGTACGCATATCCCTTTCTTTCATGCGTACCAAGCTGTACTGCGGATAATCGCAGTCGATGACAGCTACATTCAGTCCTTTCAGGTAATGATAATACCCGGCAAGCATAATCGTCATGGTCGATTTACCCACTCCGCCTTTCTGGTTGCAAACGGCAACTAAAACTGTGTCTTTTTTCATTTTTCTTTCTTTTTTATAGTTAAACATTAATCGGATTCAGTATTCCAGTAAGTAAGGAATGACTGGATATATGCCGTAATACGATATCTGAGCCATTCAGTCTGACGGTCATTACTGTACATCACAAGTCTGTCAGACATTCCTTACTGCCTGTGTGCAGTACTCCATTCGTGCATCATTCCAGTCATACATTCTCTCATCCAGACAGTCAGTCAGCAGGTCCTTCACACACTCTTTACCGCACATATTCTGTCGTTCATGCCGCAAATAAAAAGGAAAATTTTCATACCGGCACTATGTTTCGGATGAGGTGACGACCCGTGTCATCAAATGACATCTTATTACATATAAAACACTGTTTTACAGATAGATATACTTCCGTAACTTTGCCACCGACAACGGAACGGATACCGGATGGAGCTATCCCGATGCCGAAGAATGAGGCTGAAGGTCAAAACTCAATTTGACTTCAGGCAAATTCATGTTCAAGCGAACATAGCAAGTTGTGTTTTGAGGCACCCGAAATAAATTCGGGCACTCAAAACAAACTTGCCGCTCGCCTGAAGGCTCGGGAGGGATTTCCTCCAAAGTCGGAAATCCATGACGGAAGAAACAGAACAGAAAATCTCAATGCGTATGGAAGAAAACAGTAAAAGAAAGACAAGAAAAGGTGCGGGACGGAAGCCGAAAACAGACCCGGCGGTACACCGCTATGTAGTACGGCTGAACTCGGAAGAGAACGGGCACTTTGAAATCCGGTTCCAGAAATCGGGATTGAAACAGCATTCCAAGTTCATCAAGGCAATGATTTTCGGACACGAAATGAAGGTGGTCAGAATCGACAAGGCTGCGATGGACTACTACATCAGACTTACAAATTTCTATCACCAGTTCCAGGCCATCGGCAACAACTACAACCAGACTGTGAAGGCAGTCAAGTCCAATTTCGGCGAGAAACGGGCGTTCGCCCTGCTCCGCAATCTGGAAAAGGCCACCATCGACCTGGTGGTGCTGAGCAAGCGGATCATCATGCTTACACGGGAGTTCGAGGAGGAATACCTTATAAAAAGAAAGAAGGAGGAACAACAAAATGGTGGCTAAGATCAACAGGGGTGTATCGCTCTACGGGGCGGTCATCTACAACCAGCGTAAAGTGGATGAGGCAACCGCCCGTATCATCGCGGGCAACCGCATGATTACCGACCTCACCGGAAATCCCCACAATGTCATGCAGCAGACGCTATGGGCTTTCGAGAGCTACCTCGCCGCCAACAGGAACACGGAGAAGCCGGTACTGCATATCTCCCTGAACCCATCGGTGGACGACCGCCTCACGGACGGGCAGTTCGCGGAACTGGCACGCGAGTACATGCAGAAGATGGGCTACGGCGACCAGCCCTACATCGTCTATCTGCACGAGGACATCGACCGCAGGCATGTCCATATTGTCTCCACCTGCGTGAAGGAGAACGGCGAGAAAATCAGTGACGCATACGAATGGAACCGTTCGATGAAAGCCTGCCGGGAACTGGAAAACAGATTCGGACTCAAGCCTGTGGCTGACAAGCGGAACGAACTGCTGGAACCGTATCTCAAGAAGGCGGACTATCGGGACGGGGATGTGAAACGTCAGGTCGGCAATATCCTCAAAAGTGTGTTCACCGCCTACCGTTTCCAGACATTCGGGGAGTTCAGTGCCATGCTCTCATGCTTCAACATCGAGACCAAACAGGTTCGGGGAGAATTTGAAGGCTCACCCTACAACGGTATCGTATATACCCTGACGGACGATGCGGGCAGGCCGGTATGCACGCCCATCAAGTCTTCGCTCATCGGCAAGCGCTTCGGCTACGAAGGGATAGAAAAAAGGATTGCCGTCAATGTCCGTGACTTCAGAAACCGGAGGTGGCAGCCGAAAATCCATGATGCCGTCATGCTGGCCATGCACGGCTGCCGAGGAAACCGGGAAGATTTCATCCGGCTGCTCGGGGAAAAGGGCATTGACGTGGTGTTCAGGGAAAACGAGGAAGGCCGCATCTACGGCGTGACCTTCATAGACCACAGGAACCGTGAGGTATATAACGGTTCCCGTCTGGGCAAGGAGTTTTCCGCCAACGCCTTCGAACAGCTTTTCAACAGGCCGCAGGAATTTCCGGAGCCGGAATCCACCGGACAATATACCTCCACACGGGAGAGCCTTTCCGACAACATGGAAAGCGCCATCGAGCAGGCTTTCGGAATATTCAGTCCCGACATCAACGGGCCGGACCCACAGGAGGAGGCACTCGCCCGCAGACTACAACGCAAGAAAAAGAAGAAACGCCGTTCACGCGGCATATCCTGATTGTCAATTACCAACCATCAAAATTTTTACAGTTATGCAACAAGAAGATGATTTGAGAGGACTGGCCAAGGTCATGGAGTTCATGCGTGCCATTTCCATCGTGTTTATTGTGATCCATGTCTACTGGTTCTGCTACAGCGCATTCGTGGATATGGGCATCAACATCGGAGTCGTGGACAGGATTCTGCTGAACTTCCAGAGGACGGCAGGACTGTTCAGCAACCTGCTTGTGACGAAAGTGTTCGCCTTCATATTCCTGGGACTTTCGTGTCTGGGTACGAAAGGTGTCAAGAACCAGAAGATGACGTGGCGGAAAATATACGCCGCCTTCCTCGGCGGCATCGTCCTGTTCTTCATGAACTGGTGGATGCTTGACCTGCCGTTCAGTACGACAGTGAATGCTACCGTATATACGCTGACGCTCACCGCAGGCTACATTCTCCTGCTCATGTCGGGAGTATGGATCAGCCGTATGCTGAAGCATAACCTCATGGAGGACGTGTTCAACACCGCCAACGAAAGTTTCATGCAGGAAACAAGGCTCATGGAGAACGAGTATTCCGTCAACCTGCCCACGAAATTTGTCTATCAGGGCAAGGAATGGGACGGCTGGATCAATATCGTGAACCCGTTCCGGGCCTCTATCGTGCTGGGGACACCGGGCTCGGGAAAGAGCTATGCCGTGGTGAACAACTACATCAAACAGCAAATCGAGAAATCCTTTGCCATGTATATCTATGACTACAAGTTCCCGGACCTCTCGGAGATAGCCTACAACCATCTGCTCAAGCACAGACAACATTACAAGGTCAAGCCGGAATTCTACGTCATCAATTTCGACGACCCCAGACGCAGCCACCGCTGCAATCCCATCAATCCGAGATTCATGGCAGACATCAGCGATGCCTACGAAAGTGCCTATACCATAATGCTCAATTTGAACAAAACCTGGATACAGAAACAGGGTGATTTTTTCGTGGAGTCACCGATTATCCTGCTTGCCGCAATCATCTGGTATTTGCGGATTTACAAGGACGGCAAGTATTGCACGTTCCCTCATGCAATCGAATTTCTTAACAAGCCGTATGCCGATATTTTCACGATTCTGACCTCGTATCCGTCCCTCGAAAACTATCTTTCCCCCTTTATGGACGCATGGCAAGGCGGAGCTCAAGACCAGCTCCAGGGCCAGATAGCAAGTGCGAAAATTCCGCTTTCCCGAATGATCTCGCCACAGCTTTATTGGGTGATGACAGGGGACGATTTCACCCTTGACCTGAACAATCCCGAGCATCCTAAAATTCTCTGCGTGGGCAATAATCCGGACAGGCAGAATATCTATTCGGCGGCATTGGGACTGTACAATTCCCGTATCGTGAAGCTCGTGAATAAAAAAGGACAGCTCAAGAGTTCCATCATCATTGATGAGCTTCCGACCATCTATTTCCGCGGTATCGACAACCTGATCGCGACCGCCCGAAGCAACAAAGTGGCCGTCTGTCTCGGCTTCCAGGACTTCTCGCAGCTGGCACGCGACTACGGGGATAAGGAAGCGAAGGTAATCCAAAACACGGTGGGCAACATCTTCAGCGGACAGGTGGTCGGAGAAACGGCAAAATCACTGTCGGAGCGGTTCGGCAAAATTCTCCAGCAGCGGCAGTCCATATCCATCAACCGTCAGGACACTTCGACTTCCATCAACACGCAGCTTGATTCCCTGATACCGGCCTCCAAGATAGCCAACCTTTCGCAGGGTACGTTCGTGGGCAGCGTGGCAGACAATTTCGGGGAAGAGATAGACCAGAAGATTTTCCATGCCCGCATCATCGTGGACAGCGCAAAGGTATCGGAAGAGATGAAAGCCTACAGGAAAATTCCTGTCATCAACGAGTTCAGGGACGCGGACGGAAACGATATCATGCAGCAGCAGATTGACCGCAACTACTCGCAGATAAAGGCGGACGTGTTGCAGATAATAGAGGATGAGATAACACGCATAAAAAATGATCCGGAACTGAGACACCTCATCCCGCAGCAGGAGGAAGAAGAGAACAATGACGGAGAATAAAGGAAAAGGGAGACCGCTATTTTATTTCCGCCTGCAAAGGTCGTCCCGTGCCCGCTGGATTGTGCAAGGCCGGGCCCCTCCGTGGTTTGCTGAAAAAATCATCCTCGCCCGGGGGCTCCGGTATTTTTTCGCAAAGCCTTGCGCAATCCGGCACGGGACAGAAAGGCAGGCAAGAAATAAAATACCGGCTTGACAAGCCGCAGATGTCTAACTCAAAAAATGAAAGATATGAGCAGAAGCAACTTCACCCCGATGGAAAGATTCCATGAGATTCTAAACGGACACGGACTACAGGCCATGAACATAGGTACAAACCATATCCGTATCTTCAGGGACGGACGGAAAATGTTCGACTACTATCCGTTGAGGATGAAACTCTTCGACTACCACAACTGGTACCAGCTTACCTATCCATCCTTCGGCAATGGCGACGGAAAATGGGAACAGGAACTTCAGGAGATAATCGGCAGGCTTTCCGCCGCATAAATGGTATGTTATGGCAGCGCACATGAAACAGACGGAATAGGACAACATTCCCGAATGGGCCATATATGCCCTGGAATACGGAACGGAAGAGGACGGCAGCCTGAACGAAGAGGAACGGGCCATGATTGAAAAGTTTGTCGGCACACATTTCCCGAAAGGATACACGATGAGCGTGGACTGGGACGCCTGCAACGAGTTTGACCGCTATCCCGCATTTGGAGAGCCTTGCAAGACCTGCAAGGTTCTTTTTGTTTCACCATAAATACACAGAAAAATGAAAAGAATGACACTGAGCGAATACCTCGCTGTCCCCGAAAATTACCGGGGAGTATGGACTACCGAACGATGGGACATTCCCGATTGGGAAAACTTGAGAAAAAGCCACATGGGAAAACGTACCCTGATGGTATATGACAAAGGTACGTGCCTGCTTGTCGAGGGGCTGAGTCTTGAAATCGTGGATGACAGTGCCTGGAAGAAGCCGGAGGAAATCAAGAAGGAAATCCGTGAAAAATATCAGGAGTACCGTACTGAAAAGGGACATGAACCGCATTTTCTCGAATGCGCCATACGCTGGAATGACACCTTGGAGACGCTGGAGACAAGAATCGCCCTGGACATGGATTCCGATACGGAAATGGACAATGAAATCTTCTTCTACTGCGATACTTTGGACAGCCTGCTGTCGCTGGCTGACAAAAGCGGGGAAGATTTTGTCATAGCCGGATGTTTCGGCTTCGGTGAATATGAAGAACTGTTACAGACAACATAAAAATGAATGAATATGATAATCAAATGTCAGGAACACTACGACAAGGTGGTGGAATACGCAAAAAGTATCGGAGACAATACCTTACAACAGTGCATCGAACGATTGCAACAGTGGGAAAAGAACTCAAACGGGAAATATGAAATAGAACTCTACCGGGACTTTGCACCCCATTCGTTCGGATTCGCCGAAAGAACTCCCGACGGACGGACAGGAGTCGTCGGAGGGGTACTCTATCATGGCAGACCGGACGAATCATACGCCGTGATGCTCAATTCGTTCCATGGATGGAGCATACACACCTGAAGATAAAATCCTGTAAAGCCCATTTCCCCCGGTAAATGAGAAAATGGGCTTTCATCACTTTTGTAACCTGTCTAACAGGAGCGTTCGTACCACCTCATAGCCTTCCTGCGGATTGAACTCTTCATCCGGCCGAAGCAACTGCATGGTATCACCCAAGAACTCATCATCCTGCATTTTGTCTTCCATATTGATAATAAATTCTTTGTAAGTAGGAATGTGGTCAACCACAAATTCCATATACTTCTGATAGCAAGCCAGCACGTTGTCTATGTTGATGTCTGATGTGGTCAAGGCCTTGTACAAATCATACAAATCACGTCCTTTTCTCCGTTGGTACAAGGCACGCAGTTTTGTACCTACCAGTTCATCCAACTGGTAAGTCAGGACATCGCATTTTCCGTTATACCATTTGTTGACCACTGAAAATGGCATACGTTGCATAGGCAGTACACTGAAATGTTCCTTGCAGTTGATTTCCACTTTCAGATGAATCGGGACCACTGGTATGGATTCTGATTCCAGCCTGAAAATCAAAGTGTTGTTGTGCTTTTTCTGCTTCACTTTCGGCTCCCCGAGAAAAGCGAGTGCATCTCTTATATGGTCATAGGTCTCTTTGATCGGTTCTGCATTAATCTGTACCAAGTCAATATCTTCACTGTACCTAGGTTGGGGCGAGAGGAACAACTTGTGTAATGCGGTCCCTCCGCGAAAAGCCAGATGTGAAGCAAGATATTCATCCTTGTATATCTCAGTCAAGGCTCTGCATATCAGCAGATCTTGTTCGACCTGTTCGGACTCTGTCCATGGAACATGTTCGCTCCATTCCCTGATTGCAAATTCCGGTATCATTCGTCTATTTCTATTTCCTGGTTAATGATTACTTTCCATTTCTTGTCAACCTCACAACCTTCTGTCGGTTTGTTTATCTTAAACGGTATCTTTCTGAATTTTAATCCTGCAACCTCCATTTTGGAATATAAGGTTTCCGCCAAATCCGCTCTTTCCAATACATGTTCCAGAATATAACCCAGACGTTGAAAGACCGGTATGGCCGATGTCTTGAAAAAGGAATCATCCAGGCTGTCCAAATTCATTGTCTCAGCCAATTCATTCAACACGGTGCAGACGCGATTCAGACCACCTACACTTTTTTCGTTTTCTACCAGGTCAACGGCTGTCAGTTCAGGACAAGAAACATTGATATAACCTGTCTGCGTCTTGTGCTTCCTTACAAATTCCATACTTATTTTCTTCTTGGAAAAGAACAATATGGATGTTCCGCTCTTTGAAGTATTCCTCATGCTCGGTTGTTCCACCATGAGGGAAAATGTCTGTACTCTTTGATGTGACGCGCCATAAAATGAAGCCGCATTCAAAAGAGCAACATAATATCTTTTCCCAAGATAGGACATCAGCTGATCCATATAGAAAACAGGCGGAATTACGCCTTTTAACGAATATTCCACAGGCATAATGACATAAAAATTACGCCAGGGAGAAACTATCTTCGCTTTGGCGGCCAAACGGTACAATGCGGTTTTGATATATACCTTACCCGCTGAGGGGAACTGCTTTTCTATATCCTCTTTAGTGAAGGTGTAATATCCCCTTACTTCCCGGCTTTCAATCCAATCTGACAAAGTTTCTATATGCTTCTTCATAATTCAACTGCAATGACATTGCAAAAGTAGTCATTTTTTGACTACTTACGCAGATTTATTGCATTTTTTGTGTTGAAAGGGAATTTTTCTCCATATTTCTATAAAATGGCATCATAAGCCACGCTTCACTTGATAAGTCCCTTCAGAGAAGTTAACTCGGAGGGCGAATACCTCCACGTTCAAGCCTCCGGTTTTCGGGACACAAAATTCCCTGCGGTAATTTTCCGCCCGAAAAAACGCTCCGGTATTGCCGTCCGAGTTGGGGAAAGGACCGGGACTTAGCAAGCGAAGCGACCTACGACGCATAGATACAGGTCAACATAAAAAAGAATCCGACGGGAGAACCATGCTCCCGTATGCCATCCCAATGGATTACGCCATCCGGTTATTCCCGTAAACAGAATTCCGCTTCCTGTCACAAAAGGACACATCAAGTGGGGGGACAAAAGCAGCTCGCTCCCAACTCTGCATAATTACAGTTTTTCCTTTTCTTCCGTGCGGCAGCGTGTACCGCCATGCCCGTGTCTGTCCGGCCTGTTCCCGTCTTTTCCCTTTCCTTTTTCGTCCCTTGTTTTTTTCTTCTTTTCCTGCCGTTTTCCCACGCATTTTCACTCCGTTTTCTCCGGCTTGCGGTGTAATGTGATGACACATGGTGTAATGTATATCCTAACGCATTGCAAATCAATTATTTATCAATTTTTCTCCTATATATTTGCACTGACAACATGAGTTATCAACACTAAAAATCAAATGTTATGGCAAAGAAAAATGCAAGGGAAGAACCCGCGAAACCGCAGGTCACCGAAAATGAGCAGATGAGTGACATCGTGTTCATCCTCGACAAGATGGAACTGATTCTTGAAGCGGTATCTCAAATCGGAAAGGACGGAAAATTCAACACGGTAGCCGCCGACAAGAAGAACCGGAACTCCTTCCTGAAAATTGACCGTTATGCCGACGCCTTCGAGAACTTCATCAAGAACTTCTGGAGCCAGCTGAAAGACCCGACGCGCTTCGGAATCCTCTCCGTCAAGGAAGACAGGCTGGACGACCCTGCCGTACAGCAGGCCATCGAGGACATCGCCGCAGGAAAAAAGACAAAAGCCGTGGAGGAATTTCTCAAGCAGTACGAGATTGTTCCGCGCAACAAGGAAAACCAAAGTATCAACCAACAAAATCAAGAAGAAATGGCAAAGAAAAATGAAACCCGGCAGCAGGCTGCCGCAGCTGACAGCCAGCCGCAGACCCAGTCCCCCCAGTACCGTTACAACGAGTCCATGATCAACTGGGAACAGCTAAAGAATTTCGGAATCTCCCGCGAATACCTCCAGGAGCGCGGACTGCTCGAACAGATGCTCCGTGGCTACAAGACCAACCAGGTCGTGCCCATCAGCATGAACTTCGGCTCTGCCGTACTGAGAACGGACGCACGTCTGTCCTTCCAGCAGTCCATGGCGGGCGAAGTGGTACTCGGCATCCACGGTATCCGACAGAAACCCGACCTCGACCGACCGTATTTCGGACATATCTTCTCCGACGAGGACAAGCGAAACCTGCTCGAAACGGGCAATATGGGGCGTGTCGTGGAGCTGAAAGGACGCAACGGGGAGTATATCCCATCCTTCATCAGCATCGACAAGCTGACCAACGAGGTGGTCGCCATGAAAGCGGAGAACGCCATCATACCGAGGGAAATCAAAGGCGTGGAACTGACCGAACAGGAACAGAACGACCTGCGTGAAGGCAAGAAGGTCTATGTCGAGGGCATGATCGCCAAGTCCGGCAACGAGTTCAACGCCTTCATCCAAGTGAATGCCGAACGCAGGGGCGTAGAGTTCATCTTCGAGAACGACAAGCTCTTCAACCGCCAGACACTCGGGGGCGTGGAACTGACACAGAAACAGATTGAGGACCTGAACGCCGGGAAAGCCATCTTCGTGGAGGGCATGCAGCGCAAGGACGGCGAGGTGTTCTCCTCCTACGTGAAGTTGGACGAGGCGACAGGCCGTCCGTCATACACCCGCTACAACCCGGACTCCCCGGAGGGCGCACGTGAAATCTATATCCCCAACGAAATCAACGGGGTGAAGATTACGGCGGAGGAACAGCAGCAGCTCCGTGAAGGCAAGGTGATTTTCCTCAACGACATGGTGAACCGCAAGGGAGAGGAATTCTCCTCCTTCATCAAGGCCGACCTGGAGACGGGACGGCTGAGCTACTCCCGCACGCCGGACGGCTTCGAGCAGCGCGAGGATTTCAAGATTCCTACCAAAGTGTGGGACGTGGAGCTGACCAGAAAGCAGCGTGCGGACCTGCAAAGCGGAAAGGCCGTGCTGGTGGAAGGCATCAAGGGATATGACGGGAAGACCATCTCGCAGTACGTCAAGGCGAACTTCAACCAGGGGCGTCTGGACTTCTACAACGAGAATCCTGACCGCAAGCGTGACGCCTCGCAGCGCAACGTGGTGGCCAACAACCAGCGACAGGAACAGGGCAACCGCAAGTCAAAGGGTGCAAGCATTGCCTGATGGCAGGCAACCGAAAATGAATGTTGAATCAAAAAAGAAAGAAATATGAAAAAGGAAAACGGAAACGACATGCCTTTCAAGGCTGATGAAGTGAACTGGGACGAACTCTCCGGTATCGGTATCATGAAGGACGAGCTGGAACTCTCCGGCGAGATGGACACCCTCCTCAGGGGAGAGAAAACAAAAGTGATGTCCCTGAGCCTCGTACTCCTCGGCGTGGACGTGGTGATGGACGCCACCCTCCAGTTGGTCCGCAAGGGCGAGGCGCCGCTGCTGGAAATCCAGGGAGTGACACCGCTGGGCAGATAACCTGAGGGCAATTATTAAGTAAACCGATGTCTTACCGCCGTTTCCTGTCTTCCGCACGGAAAACGGGAAACGGCTTAATTTTTATCCTAACAATATGATAGCAATCATCGCAGAAAAGCCGAGTGTAGGCTTGGACATAGCCCGTGTAGTCGGGGCTGATACAAGAAATGACGGCTACTGTTCCGGCAACGGATATATGGTAACATGGGCACTGGGACACCTCGTGTCGCTGGCCATGCCGGACACTTACGGTTACACGAAAACAGCGGCGGAGGACCTGCCGATGCTGCCCGAACCGTTCCGCCTGGTCTCCCGACAGGTGCGCACGGACAGGGGAATGGTCACGGACATCGCCGCCTCGAAACAGCTGAAAGTCATAGAAAGCGTGTTCAACCGCTGTGACAGCATCATCGTGGCTACCGATGCCGGTCGCGAAGGGGAACTTATCTTCCGCTGGATATACGACTTTCTGGGCTGCACGAAACCGTTCCGCCGCCTGTGGATCTCCTCGCTGACCGACGAGGCCATACGGAAAGGTCTGGAGGAACTGAAGGACGGCTCGGAATACGACAGCCTGTATGCCGCCGCCGACAGCCGCGCGAAGGCGGACTGGCTGGTGGGTATGAACGCCAGCCGGGCCCTGGCCATCGTCTCAGGCTCGTCCAACAACTCCATCGGACGGGTACAGACGCCGACGCTCGCCATGATATGCAGCCGTTACAGGGAGAAGCGGAGTTTTGTCTCCACACCGTACTGGCAGTTGCACGTCACCCTGAAGAACGGGGATTCGCACCGCCGCTTCTTCCACACGGCGAACTTCAGTGACCGGCAGGAGGCTGAGACGGCCTACCGCCATATCTCTTCCGATTCCCGTGCGACAGTCACGAAGGTGGAACGCAGGAGAACCCTGCAACAGCCGCCGCTGCTCTACGACCTGACGGCACTCCAGAAGGACTGCAACGTGCACCTCGACCTGCCCGCGGCAAAGACACTGGACATCGCCCAGTCGCTCTACGAGAAGAAGCTCATTTCCTACCCGAGAACGGGAAGCCGCTACATCCCGCACGACGTGATGGCCTGTGTGCCCGGTCTGCTGGAAAGGATTATGGCCATGCCCGGATTCGCCACAAGTGCCGGAATCCTTGACTTTGCGCGTCTCAACACCCGCAGCGTGGACGACAGGAAAGTGACGGACCACCATGCCCTCATCACGACCGGTATTGCTCCAGAAGGGCTTTCGGAGGCGGAGACCGCCGTCTATACGCTGATAGCCGGACGTATGCTGGAGGCGTTCGCACCATGCTGCGAGAAGGAAATGCTGCTCATGGAGTGCCGTCTGGAGGGGATGGACTTCCGCTCGAAGGGTTCTACCGTGGTCAGCCCGGGATGGCGCGGCATCTTTGGCCGGAAAGAGGACCGGGAGGATGACGAGCCGGAAACCGACGAGGGTACGGCCGTATTTGCCGAAGGGGACACGGTTCCGGTTTCAGGATTCGGACTGGCCCAGAAGAAGACCGTGCCCAGACCGCTCTATACCGAAGCCACGCTGCTGGCGGCCATGGAGACCTGCGGCAGGGAGATAGCCGACGAACAGGCACGCGAGGCCGTGAAGGAGCTGGGCATCGGCACGCCCGCCACAAGAGCCGCCATCATCACCACACTGTTCAAGCGTGACTATATCGCCCGCTCCGGCAAGAGCATCGTCCCCACGGAAAAGGGACTCCATATCTACGATGCGGTGAAGGACATGCTCGTGGCGGATGTTTCCCTGACAGGAAGCTGGGAGAAGACCCTGCTCCAGATAGAGCGGCACACGCTCGGACCGGACACGTTCATGGCATCCATCACGGACTACACCCGCAAGGCTACCCGTGAAATCCTGAACCTCAGCCTTCCGGCGGCAGCCGCCCGTACGTTCACCTGTCCCAAATGCAAGACCGGACACATCATCGTCAGGGAGAAGAGTGCCCGCTGTGACAATAAAGGGTGCGGACTGACCGTGTACCGCAGATTCCTGAACAAGGAACTGACGGACCAGCATCTGGAACAGCTTTTCTCCTCCGGCTCCACACGGCTCATCAAGGGATTCAAGGGAAAGAAGGGCGTGGCTTTCGACGCTTCGGTCACCTTTGACGCCGGATTTACCCTGACACTCTCGTTCCCCAAAAACGGGAACGGCAGGAAAAGGAAATGATGAAGCCATCCCGATTCGCGGGGCAAAGGTCGCAGCCCGCCCGTTTCCACCGGCAAGGTCGGGCCTGACGGTTTCTGGGAAAAATCATCCTCGCCCGAGGCTCCGGTATTTTTCCCGAAAACCTTGCCTGTGGAGGCGGACTGCAAGAAAGCCCCTGAAACCGGGAATGGCATTCCCGCCAAACACATGAAGATTATGAAAACAAAAGAACGTATCAGAAAGATAGCGGACAGCAGATGGGCAAGGACACTCGCGCTGGCCGTAACAGCAGCCATCATATTCAGCTGGCTCTATTCCCACGGTATATCGCCTGTATGGACCGCCGTGGCCATCATCTGTTTCAGGGGACTCTTCAGGTTCCTCTACCGTATAGCCTGTTTTCTCGTGGCACTGGCCATCATTCTGTGCATACTGAGTTTTCTGGTCTTCTGAAATCTGACGATATGGAACATGCACGGAATTTATCATTGCAGCATAAGGGAGCTGTCCGGGAGCGGGCGGCTCTTTTTGTATCCGTCACAACCGGAAATGACACGGGAAGAAAAGGGAAAGGACTAAAAACACAGACATTGGCAAACCGAGAACTACAGGGCAAAGTTGGCAAACGCTTCTTGTCGGACGGCAAGGTCAGGCCGCAAGCGGTTTCGGAAAAAATCATCCTCGCTGCGCTCCGGTATTTTTCCCGAAAACCCTGCCTTTCCAGAAGCATTTGCCGTTGGGCCCTTGTAGTTCAACGGGCTGCCAAAGCCCGGGTATTCACAGTTAAAAATTAAAGAATATGCAACAAGCGATCATCACAAGACAGTCACCAGCTCCGATAGGGATGCCCGTGACAAGAAGACCGAAAGTACACGTCCCGCAACCGGCAATCAAGCTGCCACCAAGGGGAACCACAGGTCCCGTTCACATCTCAAAGCTGCTGAACCCCGTTCTGGAAATTTGCAGACATCCGGACAGGAACAGGCTGCTGGCAGAATTCTTCAGCGAATATTGAAACACATCGTCTAATCATTTAATATCTGAAATTATGTTTTTTACAGCAATCCACCAGATGATGACGGAAAGCGTGGACCTCACGATCGTCATCCGCAAGACAAACGGACAACTGACCGTTTCCACATTGCCCAAATCGAACGGACTCAAGGACGAGGCCCAGAACCACATCGTGCCGCTGACTGTCACGGGCACACCGCAGGAACTTGATACGGGATTCCTGCAGGCAGTCACAAGACCTATACAGAAAACGTGCGGACTGATCTCCAACATGGCACAGTTCGAGGCACAGGCGGACAAGGCCGCCGCCAGCAGCAAGGCTGCCAAGGAAGCGAAATCCAAGGAGACGAAGGAAGAACGCGAGAAACGGGAGAAGTATGAGAAACTGATGAAGAAGGCGGAAGAACTGACAGCGGCCAGAAACCACCGGGAAGCCGTCAGTGTGCTTACACAGGCGAAAGCACACGCGAATGCCGCCCAGTTGAAGGAAATCGAGGAGAAGATAAAGGCGGCCGACACGGAAATGAACCGGGGAAGCCTCTTCGACCTGATGGAACAGGAAGCACAGCCGGAACCTTCGGTACAGCAGCAACAGCCACACTCCCAGCAGCCGGCATACACGCAGGCACCGGAACAGAGAAATCCGCAACCGCAACGTCCGCAACAGCCGGCACCGCAGCAGACATACACGCGGAGACCGTCACAGCCGATGCCGGGACAGGCTCAGCCCGCGCCGCAGAGACCACAACAGGCATACACGCAGCATCCGCAACAACCGGGAATATGGCCGTCGCAACAACAGCCGCCACAGCCGCAGGCAAGACCGCAGATACAGCCGCACGCGCAATACGTACAGCGGACAGGCGGACAGCAGCCTTCCCAACCTCAATATCCGCCGCAGCCTGAAATACAGGACTGGCAGGAAGAACGGTTCATGCAGGAGGACGAACAGCAACCGTACCTCTCCGATCAGGAACACCCCGCATACAGTGAGAAGGACTACGAGGAATACATCGATTTCCCGCAGTCCATGCTGGAACCCAAGTATTCACCTTATCAGACAGTTTAAGACATGGCACTCGAAATCAAAGGAATGACACGCTCATTCAAATTCAAGAAAGGAACGGAGTATATAACCCTTCATGACCCGGATCCGAACATCTCGCCGGACATGGTCATGAGCTACTATTCGAACATGTACCCGGAACTGACGACGGCTACCGTTCACGGACCGGTCATCAGGGAGGACATGACAGAATATGAGTTCAAGACAACTATCGGAACAAAAGGATAAAGGATATGGCAAAGGACAACAGAAAAAAGAAGAAATCATGTGTACCATTGGACGGATATCAGGCGGAACAGCTCGCGAGACTTATCATTGCGGAAACAGAAAGGAAGGTGCATTACGGCACGGAAAGAAAGAAACGGATTGCGGCACCCAGCGGTGCCGTAATTCTTTTCTGAACGCTACGTTCTTGCCGATATCCCCATCGGAACTGTTCACGGACGGTACTGACGGGAAGCCGCACAATCTTATCACGCAGGAAAACTATGAGTACCTGCGTGATTCCTTTTTCAGATATGCACTCCTCATGAAGAAGGAGGCGGTACATACACCGGGACGAACGCCCGGCGAAAGCATTGCCAGACTGCACGAAGAGATGTGTAACCTTGTAGGCAATGACATGAATGTCAACATTGAGCAGGACGAAGAAAGACTCCTGTTCCGTCTCTGGAAATGTCATGAATGGGGAGAACTCACGTTGTATTACTTCCCGACGAAGTTCATGGAAAGGCTCGGACCGGAACTGAGACGCATATCCGTCACCTTCATCCACAACCTGATGCAGGCGAACGGGATAAACACTGTACTGGACGAGGATGACATGGACTATGCCCTGACACTGATGTCTGAGGATGATTCGGGTGAAACGGCATCTGACCGGAAAAAGAGGCGGCGGCTCCTGCACTCCTATGAGGAAGGCAGGATACATGCCCTGTTACGCCGGGTGGAACGCAAATCCTATTACAAGAATCTGCCGAAGGCAATCGACCGATATAAGCCGAAGGACGGGTACGAACAGTCACTGCTCTCTGTCATGAAGGAGGGACTGGAGTTCCTTACACCTGAACACGGCATCATGGAATACGGCTACGATCCCTTCTACGAGGAAGAACCGGACTTTCTGCCCATGTATCTCAGCAAGCAGATCCGGGTCATCTATGACTGCACCGACATGATAACGGAATATCTCACCGACTATTACAACTCCTACAGCCAGGAGACATACGACATTATTCCGGTCACCACCTGTGACCTGTCTCCGGAAACGGAGGAACTGTTCCGCATGGACGACTATCCGGAACGCTTCTTCAAATGGGCGGAAAAATTCATCAACATCACAGTATAAACCAATCTGAAAGCATATGATAGACAGCAACGAACTGACCAGAAAAATCAAGACGCCGCTCAACCCCAGGGCGGCACTGATTGCCTATGCCTCGGAGAATGACAGGAACTTTTTCCTTGAAATCCGTGAAATTGACGACCGGGGAAACATGACGGAAGGAAGACCAGTAACCCTGGAATTCATGAACACGCTCGTGAAGGGATACTCGGAAAGACACAGCACCACTCCATACGGAAAGATACCCTCTAATCTGCTGTATTGCGACCCGCGCAAGGGCAGCGAGAGATACGTGTGGTACAATCCTCCGCACAAGAGGATGATGTTCTTCAGCCCCGTGCTCAAAATAGAAAACGCGGAATATTACCTGCCGGGAGTAATCTACGAGGCCGGAGAACACGGAATGAGAATCTATGCCTACAAGGAAAATGTTCCCAGACCGGATACCGTGCTGTATGCCGCTCCATTCTTCAACGTGACAGGTTCCAGCGTATGTTTGGGAAACGCCAGGATAGATCTGCCGAAGGACCTGACCTATGAGAAGCTGCTGCAGTACTGGGAAAGGAAATTCTGGCTGACGGAATTCACCCACCTGGGAGGGAACGGGAACCCGACAAGGTCAAACCTCGTGCTGGTGACAAAGGCGGCACGGGACAGGGACTTCAACCTCGACGAACTGAAGCAACTGAACAACATGAAACTTAAAGACATACTGAAATGAAAAGAGTACATTACATCGACAACTATCTCATAAACCCGCAGCATCCGGTAACGGTAAACCTTATCGGAGCGGGAGGAACAGGCTCGCAGGTACTTACCTGCCTGGCCAGACTTGACACGGCACTGAGGGGACTCGGACACCCCGGGCTGTTTATAACCGTGTATGATTCCGACATCGTGACGGAGGCCAACATCGGGCGACAGCTCTTCAGCCCCTCGGACATCGGCCTGAACAAGGCACAGTGTCTTGTCACACGCATGAACAACTTCTTCGGCAACGACTGGAAGGCGGTACCGGACATCTATCCGGCAGCCCTGAAGGACGCCAGACGGGATAATCTGGCCAACATAACGATCACCTGCACGGACAACATAAAGTCACGTATCGACCTGTGGAACATACTGAAAGCCGTGCCGGTATCGGAATACAGAAGCCACGAGACGCCCCTGTACTGGATGGACTTCGGGAATACACAGGACACGGGACAGGTCGTCCTCGGAACCGTACCGAAAAAAATCAGGCAGCCGGAATCCAAGCTGTACGAAACGGTGGAGTCACTGAAAGTGATTACCCGCTACGTGAAATACGCGAAAGTAAAGGAGAAAGACTCGGAACCGAGCTGCTCACTGGCAGAGGCCCTGGAAAAGCAGGACCTGTTCATCAACTCCACATTGGCACAGCTCGGCTGCAACATCCTGTGGAAGATGTTCCGCAACGGCATGATCGAGCATTACGGGCTGTACCTGAACCTTTCTACCTTGAAAATGAATCCGATACCTGTCTGAACGCGGCTTTATGACCTATAACATGTTAAAACTTGTTTGAAATCAAGACAAACATATATTAACTTCATTGCAGTTAGGAACAAATGTATATATTTGTATTTTGGAATATTATACAATAGGACAGCGTATTGTCTTGCCGGAACTTCCATAATTCAGGCAAACGAAAACAGGGCCATCCACATTTCCACACGGGACTATAACAGGGGGCCTTATTTTTTCCTGCATCGGAAAATACGGAGAAACAGAAATATGGACTGACTGTAAAAAAAGAATATGGACAAGATATTGGATACCCGAACCAGAGAATTTTCTGCCGACAGCTGCCGGCAGAAGGGCGAATCATGCGGGCAAACCGTCGCCCGCCAAGGTTATAAAAGGCCGGAGTGCATTCTGTGTACGACTGGATAGCGCATCGGGGTGACATCCAAATTACTCACGTCCCGGAAGACTGCGCCCCCACAACCTTCCGGGATTTTTTTATCATAAGGCGTATGAGGAAGCTAAGTGGAATTTCATTGCAGACAAAAATCATAGCTGGTTATCTGATATTGCTGGCAGTCATCGGAAGCATGATTGCCATACTGCTTCATGAGCGCAAAAAAATGCATGACATAGCAAACGGAACCGCAGAAATACGTGAGATCCGGAATGAAGTCAACGCCATACGCCGCCACATTGTCGGAATCGCATTGCTGGGGGAATCCGCCATCGGATGGGACAGCGAGGACTTCTCAGCATACCAGAACAGGCGCCTGCACATAGACAGCCTGCTGGAACGGATGAAAGACAACGGCCTGGATCTGGTAAGCCACGAACAGATAGACACATTGCGACGACTGTTGGAAGAGAAGGAAAGCCGCCTGTATCATCTTACAACGGTTTTTCAGGAGCAGAGGACATCAGACAGCCTGCTTTACAACCATCTCCCCGAGGTCATCGACAAGAGTACCCGTACACGCACAGTCACCCGCCGGAAAAACGGCATAGCAGGTTTCTTTGGCAAGAAGGAAACCGTACAGGTGCCGGCTTCCACGACAGAACTGCGGCAGCTCAACCGCCAGTTGATAACCATGCAGGAAGAGCATGACAGACATATCGGACTCTATATTGACAGCCTGCGTTTGCAAAACCTGAAACTGAACAAAAGACTGAACTCCTTCATCACCGCCCTTGACGAACAGGTCCAGGCCGCTTTCCAAAACCGGGAAACAAGGATTGCGGAGGCAAAGGCACTTTCATTCAAGCTGTTTGCGGCCACCATCATCGTTGCCATTGTCCTGCTGATCATATCCCATCTTGTCATACAGAGGGACATACGGCGCAAGGAACATGACCGCAGCAGACTGGTGGATACGCTCAAACAGAACCGGGAACTGTCCGAAATGAGAAAGCGTATCATCGTAACGCTTTCCCATGACATAAGGGGACCATTGAACGCCATCTGCGGCAGTGCGGAATTGGCCATTGACACCAGGGAAAGAAAACGCCGCAACACTTACCTTGACAACATCATCAAGTCCTCACGCCATATCACAAGGCTTGCCAACAGCCTGCTTGACCTCTCCAGACTGGACGAAGCGAAGGAATCACTGAACAGGATACCTTTCAACCTGAAAGCCTTCGTCGACGACATTAACGAGGAATACACCTGTGCGGCCAATGACAAGGGGCTGGTCTTCAAAACGGAAGCAGAAGGCACCGACATAGTGGTATACGGAGATGCGGACCGTATCCGTCAGGTGGCGGACAACCTGCTGACTAACGCTATCAAGTTCACCCGCAACGGAACAGTCTGTTTCCGGGTAAGCCACAAGGACGTGGTAATGACCATGGAGGTGGAGGACTCGGGCATCGGCATGGACAAGGAAACGATAGAACGCATATTCAGACCGTTTGAACGGGCGGCGCCAGACATTTCGCCGGAAGGCTTCGGGCTCGGCCTTCCGATAACCAAGGGACTTGTGAACCTGCTCGGCGGCAGTATTTCCGTATCGAGCCATGTCGGGGAAGGCAGTCTGTTCCACACGGAAATCCCCCTCGCCATTTCCACTGAACCGGTAAAGAACCATGTCATGCCGACCGTGAAAAGGCTCAGCCTTCCAAAGCGTATCATCCTTGTGGACGACGATCCGATACAACTGCGCATCGTCATGGAGATGCTGGAGCGCAACGGTGTATCATGCCGTACCTGCATCGGGGCGAAGGACGTGGTGGGCGAACTGCGGAAAGAACCCTACGACTTACTGCTGACAGACATCCAGATGCACGGGACCAGCGGTTTTGACTTGCTATATCTCCTGCGTCATTCCAATATCGGAAATTCACGCACCATTCCGGTTGCCGCCATGACTGCCCGCAACGACGTGGACGAAAGCCGCTATACTGAAGCCGGCTTTTCCGGCTGCATACAGAAACCATTCTCCATGAACGAGCTGCAGGCTTTCCTTTCCTCCATAATGGAAAGGTCGGGCCAGCGGCAAGAACAGAAGGCGGATTTCAATGCCTTAGCCGCAGAGACGGGGGATATGGAATGGATGCTCAATGCTTTCATTGAGGAATCGATCGACAACAGGACGGAACTGAAAAAAGCCCTTGAAAGCATGAAAACGGACACGGAGCGGATGAAAAACACCCTGCACCGCATGTATCCCACCTGGGAACAGCTGGGAGTGGCCTGTGAACTGGAAACATACAGCAGAATCCTACATGACGATACTTCCGATGATCTGACCATCAGTACATATACAGAGACGGTCATCGGAAGAATAGACCGGCTGGTAGGCGATGCGAAGAACCTGCTTTCGGAAATCAGAAAACTTGACTTAAAGAACTATACGGATGAAACACAGAATACTCATAGTTGAAGACAATATCCTGCTGGCCGGACAACAAAAGAAATGGTTTGAGAAATCCGGCTATGAAGCAGTGACGACGATAGACGAACCCGGTGCAAGGCGGCTTCTGAAAAAGGAGCCTTTCGATCTTGTCCTTTCCGATGTCCGTCTTCCGCAGGGGGACGGCATATCGCTGCTCGAATGGATGCAGAGAGAACGGATAGACGTTCCCTTCATCATCATGACCGGATATGCCTCCGTGTCGGATGCCGTCCGTGCCATTAAGATGGGGGCAAAAGACTATCTGGCCAAGCCTGTTCAGATGGATGAACTGCAAAGTCTGATAAAGAACATCCTGCATCCTCGCTCAGTCATATACGGAAAGGACAAGGGCATCCTTCCCAGGAACAGCCGACAGATGAAAGAAGTGGAAAATCTAGCTCGTACGGTCGCTCCATTTGACATTTCCGTACTGATTCTTGGTCCGAACGGTGCAGGCAAGGAATCCGTAGCGCAACGTATCCATTATTCCAGCGAGCGCAGGGAAAAGCCGTTCCTGGCAGTAAACTGCGGGGTCATTCCCAAAGAGCTTGCGCCCTCGCTCTTTTTCGGGCATGTGAAGGGGACGTTTACGGGGGCGGACACAAACCGTGAAGGCTTCTTTGAAACGGCCCGTGGCGGGACCCTGTTCCTTGACGAAGTAGGAACATTGTCCATGGAGGTACAAAGCATGCTCCTGCGTACCTTGCAGGAAGGCAGCTATATCCCTATAGGCAGCAACCGGGAGAAACACTCCGACGTAAGGATAGTGGCGGCAACCAACGAGGACCTTCAGCTGGCCATCAGGGAGAGACGCTTCCGGGAAGACCTCTACCACCGTCTGGGGGAATTTGAAATCGTCCTGCCGGCCCTGCATGAATGCCCGGAGGACATACTTCCGCTTGCCGAACATTTCAGGGAAAAGTTCTCCAGGGAACTCAAACGGCAGACCGACGGATTCAGCCGTGAGGCAGAGCAACAGCTGCTCTCATACGGCTGGCCGGGAAATGTACGGGAATTGCAGAACAAGATCAAACGAGCCGTCCTGCTGTCCAAACAGCCGATAATCGAAACGGCTTGTTTGAACATAAGAATCGAGGATGAGAAAGAGAAAATCTTCCTTTTTCCGGAAAATGAGACACAGGAAAAACAGTCCATCATCAGGGCCTTGAAAATATGCACGGGCAACCGGAAACGGACGGCGGAGATGCTGCACATTGATCCTTCTACGTTGTACAGAAAAATGAAGAAATACGGACTGAACGACAAATAAAGGCAATATAGACCGGAGAAGTTTTCCAGTCTGGAATAAAATGCCTACATTTGCATAAGTCTGGCAAAATATGGAACACATACTGCCAGCAGGAACATAAGAAAATACCGGCAGGGCTGACAGCCTCGCCGGATATTATACATAAGTCGCAAGACGTCTCGGATGGGAATCTGACAAATTCAAAAATACAGAGGCTTTTGCGTGCAGCTTATGCTATGCCTAATAGCGTGAGCTCATGCAAATTTCTGTATTGGGCTTTGTCAGAGCCTCCATCCGAAATAGCGTGAGCCTCACGCTTTTCATTTGGAGTATCAAGGTATGGCAAAGTTACAGGTTCTGATAGCAATGACATTGAACGGTTTCGTCCCCGCACGGAACGATTCCCTGCTGCAATGGATACAAAACAGCGATGACGGTTTCCCCTACTGGCGGGGCCGGTCCACCCGCATGTTGTATCCGGGCTATCCGCTAGTCGACCTCATCTGTGACAAGGAACAGTCTGCACCCTCTGACATATATCTGGCTGAAATCTATGACGACAGCGGCGCAGAACTGCTGCGGGGACTGTCCCTGTACCGCCTGATAGATGAGATGGTCATTTTTCTTCTTCCGGTAATCAGTTCCGAAACGGTTCCCGTATCAAAACATATCTCCACGGACAAATGGGAACTGGTCAGGACAAAAACGTTCAGAAACGGGATCTGCCGCCTTACTTATCGCAAAACATTGCAATAAAAGATTGCACGCTCTTGCATTTGCAATATTTCCATCAGTCTCGTTTTTATGGGGCTGATTTTTTATTTCTCTATTATTCAGCGACTTGCCATGTTTTTATGTGGCAATATGCTCCATTGGTCCATGTTTTGGCCTATATCATAATGAAACCTGTTGCGCAACACGGTGTAATTAACGGATTTATTGCACTAAAAAACAGAATTCATTATGATACAGATAGACAGGGAGACATTCCAGATGATGCTCCACCAGATAATGGAACGGTTTGACAGGATAGATGACAGACTGAACCGCATGAACAGACAGACGGCCGCCCTTGAGGGTGACAAGCTGCTTGACAACCAGGATATGTGCGAACTCCTTGGTGTTACCAAGCGTACCCTTGCACGCTACCGCCAGAAGAAGCTCGTCACGTACTACATGATTGACGGACGTACCTATTACAAAGCTTCGGAAGTCCAGGACTTCCTGAACAAAAAGGGAAAGGTGCTGCCGACGAAAATAAAAAAGGAACTCGGTCTTCAATCCTAATAAAATGACGGTATGGAAATTATATGTATGGAAAAACAGACCTTTGACGAATTGGTTGTCCGCCTCAGCCTGATTGAGAAAAAAGTCATTGGTATATGTAGTCAGACTAAAGACGCGGGACTGAAAAAATGGATGGACAATCAGGAGGTATACGGGATTCTCCGAATATCCAAGAGAACACTTCAGGTATATCGCGAGAAAGGACTATTGCCTTTCACCCGGATCAAGAACAAGTTCTTCTACAAACCGGAAGATGTACAAAGCCTGTTGGAATCAAGTTATCACCCACAAAAAAGAAAGCCATGAGTTACGATCTTATAAACAGAAAAGACCAGCGGATTGATACTATTTTCAAAGGGCTGGAAAACATGGAGCGCATGATAGACGCAATACGGACGGCTCCAAGGCCCGCATTTCACGGTGATTATTTCCTCACGGACGAGGAACTTTCAAAGCTGTTGAAAGTAAGCCGGCGTACCTTGCAGGAATACCGGACCCTCGGTGTGATACCTTACTATCTTGTGCAGGGAAAAGCCCTTTACAAAGAGTCAGACATACAAAAAGTTCTTGATGACGCTTATAAAAGATGTAGGGAAGAACAGCGATGGGTATGAAGCAAAAGTAAAAGAAACGGCCTCTTTACAAGGTCGTTTCTTTGTTGTCGGACAATTGGTATCCGAATCTCCTTCTTCGTTTCCTGACAATAACATCTTCTTCATACAGACCAGGAATCCGATCCATTCCGGCTGCTTTCAGCCGTTTCATGTCCTCGTCAACTTTCCTGTCAGTCACTTTGGCATAAAGCTGCGTGGTCTCAATACGCATGTGCCCCATCATTTTGCCGACTGTCTCGATTGGAACACCCAATGAAAGGGTTATATGGGTTCCGAAATTGTGTCGTGCTTTATGAAATGTAAGTTCAAATCCGTAAACTTCACCCAACTGGTGGGCGAGCATAATGAAATACGTACGACTATACAGATTGAAGACCTTGTCATCCTTTCTCTGTTCCCGATATTTTTCTATTATCTTCAACGGAATATCCAGCAATCGGACAGAAGACAGTGTTCCTGTTTTCTGGCGATGGATATGGATCCACCATGAACCGTCTTCAGATTGGGTAATATCATTTACCCTCAATTTTTTCAAATCCGTATAGGCAAGTCCGGTAAAAGTGGAGAAGATGAACATATCCCTTACAAACTGAAGCTGTGGCTTCTCGACAGGTGTTGTAAGCAGCGTCTTCAGATCTTCCAGCTTCAGATGACGACTTTTCCGTTTGGGCAGTTCAGGATGAAGGCGACAATACGGATCACGGCGGATTGTTCCCTGGCTGACAGCCCGCATGGTCATCTTCTTCAGCCTGTAAAGATGTTCATGCACGCTCTTCGGGCTTAAATTCCTGTCCGTCCTGAGAAAAAGTTCAAAGTCATCGTAGAACACACGGTCAAGACTACGTAGCAGTACATCCTCTACGCCGCGTTTTTCCTGCACGAAAGCCGAAAGGTGCTTATATGAACGTAAGTAGGAATCATAACTCTCCTTTATACGATCCACACCGATACGTTTCTTAAACTCCTCGTTATGCTCTCTGAAAAGAGCCAGCAGAGTTAGCGGTTTCTGACCGACTCCCATCACGGCATTCTTTACCTGCTCTGCCGTAATAAATCCCAGACTGTTCTTAATCCGCCTGTAATGCTCCTTGATTTCTTTGGTCAGATCATCAATAGCCCGGTTGACGGTAATGGCATTCTCACTGCGGCCGTCAGCCCGTCCTTTTTCAGGATTCCAGATGGCCGGATTGACGGATACTTTCGTTCCTATCTGTTCCCATTTGGCATCTATGCTTATCTTGCACAGCAACTGGCACGTTCCATCCTTACGGACTTTGGTGCGGTTTATATAAAACAGTATCGCAAATGTACTGCGACGTTTGATTTCCATATTGTCAGTATTTCTTTTCATAATCCTATTTTTTGCCATTATCAAATAACTACAGAAAACCGCTCAGCAATTATTTTATCCAATGCTTTCGTATCTGTATCTATCTTATTGTCTGTCACCTTTGCGTAATGCTGTGTGGTCTCAATACGACTGTGCCCCAACATCTTGCTGACCGTTTCAAGCGGTACGCCATGGGAAAGTGTAATTTCTGTCGCATAGGTATGACGGGCTGCATGGAAGACCAGCTTACGTCCTATACCGCAAATTTCGGCGATGCGTTTCAGATAACGATTCAATGAACTGTTGGAATACATGGGGAGAAGCTTTCCTTCAGGAGCCATATCGCGGTATTTTTCAATAATATGGAACGGCAGTTCCATAAGCGGTATTTCAAAATCTACACCGGTTTTCTTGCGAGAACTCCTGATCCACCAGGTACCATCTTCCGCGAGAGAAAGGTTTTCATTTGTCAGCAGACACATGTCGCTATAGGGAATACCCGTATAACAGGAAAACAGGAACATATCTCTCACATGATAAAGAATCTGATCATGGAGAGGTGTTGTCATAATCCTATTCAATTCTTCGGAGGTGAGATATTTCTGTTCCGGTTTCGGATGTACCGGTTCATATCCGACAAACGGGAATACTGTTATTATACCGTCAGCAATAGCTTCTCCGACAATTGTTTTCAGTTGGACGGTAAGATTGACTATTGTGCCTGAAGCCAGACAACATTCCGTACGTAGATACAAGTCATATTTTTCAATGAAGGAACGGTCCAATGCGGCAAAAGGGATATCTGACAGCTTATATTGCATCTGTAAAAAACGTACCAGATGATTGTAGGAATTACGGTAAGCCCTCAATGTCTTTTCCGTACGATTGATCCCAACACGTTTTTCGAAATTTCTAATGAAAAGTCTGAAATAGCTTAATAGGGTTTCCTGTTCCGAAGCCATACCCAAAAGTTGATGCTTTACATCCTCTGCTGTTACATCCTCACGGATTGCAGATTGTTCCGCATAGATGCCGAGCGCGGCAGCACGTATTTCATCCAGTCTGTTGTTTATGTCTCTTGCCGCAACACTTTTTCCACACGCCCGTCCGGATGACCACAATGACTGTGGCACACGAAACTTGACACTGAATGCTGTTTCAGAGTGCTTGCCGACAATAAGCCGTGCCATCACGGGACAGTTTCCCCTGGCATCCGCCTCGCTCTTTTTAAGGTAGAACGAAACCTTTACATCTGTCTGATTCATAATCTGTTCCATTGTTTGCAAAATTAACAGAGACAGAGTTAATCATCGGCATGTAAAATATCGTCAGACATCGACAAAGCTATCACCATTGACTTCCGGAACCTATATTTTTCATATCTCAAAAAAAATAAGTACCTTCGCTAAGCCAAAATGATGAAACTGCGTTCTTTACGGTCGGAGCAGAAAGGATTTTCAAACAAATCCATACAACTGGAATGGGCAACGGATAGGTAGCAATTTTTTCGCTTAACTATTCAAAAAACGGCTTCAAAGCACGCATTTACAAATGCGGAATAATGCTGCGTATCTCCCTGAAAGCCCAATAGTTTACATTATTCTTCCTAAATCCATCCGAAATCGGGCGAGTTTAAATATCTTTGTTCGTCAATAATAAAAGCTTATGGAAGTAAAAATCGTTAATAAATCTCATCATCCGCTGCCTGCTTATGCTACTCCGCTGTCTGCAGGAATGGATATTCGCGCTAATCTGACAGAACCGGTGGAACTGAAACCTCTGGAACGTAAACTAATACCAACAGGTCTTTATATATCCCTGCCGGAAGGATATGAAGCCCAAATGCGCCCTCGCAGCGGTTTGGCTATTAAACATGGTATATCCTTGCTGAATACGCCGGGAACTATTGATGCCGATTACCGGGGAGAGATAGGTATTATCCTGGTGAATTTATCCAATGAACCTTTTGTAGTTAACGATGGAGAGCGTATCTGCCAGATGGTGATAGCCGCTCATAGCCATGTGGAATGGAAACCGGTAGAAGTATTGGATGACACTGAACGTGGAGCAGGTGGTTTTGGCCATACAGGGAAAAAGTAATGCTTTACAAAATTATATGATGTTGAAATCTTTAAAATATATTGCTCTGCTATTGCTGGCAGTTGGTTTCGTGCCTTCTATGATGGCTACGGATAATAGGAATATGCCTGCTCCGTCGACATTGAAATTGAGTGATGCCGACCGCCGTAAGTTTGATTACTTTTTCTTTGAAGGGATCAATTTGAAGAATGCCGGAGAGTTCAGCGCAGCCTATGATATGTTTAACCATTGTTTGGCAATAGATTCTACAGCTGCTCCCGTATTATATGAATTATCTTCTTTCTATGTGCAATTGGACCGTCCGGATATGGCTGTAGACATGTTAAAACGGGCAGTGGCAAATAGTTCGGATAATTATACCTATAAGATAGCGTTAGCTACGGTTTCACGTAACCTGGGCATGTTTGGCGAAGCAGCCGAAGAATATGAAGAGCTAATAAAAGAATATCCTGAAAAGGCTGAACTGTATTATTATCTGGCAGATGTCTATACCCAACAGGGCGAAATAGGGAAAGCGATAGATGCTTATGATCTATTGGAATCTATCGTTGGGATGAATGAGCCTCTTTCCATGCAGAAGTATAAGCTGTATAATCAGCTGGAGCAGGAAGATAATGCTTTTAATGAGGTGCAAAAGCTGGCGGACAAGTATCCTATGGAGTCTCGTTACCAGATTATATTGGGTGATCTCTATTTGGAGAAGAAAGAAATGGATAAGGCTTTGGCCTGTTATCAGAAGGCACATGAGATAGACCCTCTTACTCCTTACTATATTGTTTCTATGGCAAACTATTATGAGGCGACAGGTAATAAAACGGCCGCTGAAGAACAGATACATAATGCGTTGGTTAATGAGAAGTTGGATGTAGAAACTAAAGTAAGTATTCTGTCCCGTTATATTTTGAAATTACAGCAGACTAAGCAGGGAACAGATAGCGCTAACCAGCTATTCCAAACTTTACTGGAACAACACCCTGAGGACATAGAACTCAAACTTATGTATGGCGGTTTGTTGGTGGCTCAAGGTAAAAATGAAGAGGCGAAGTTTCAATTTCAACTGGTTACTGAAATGGAACCGGATAATGCGGGAGCCTGGCAGCAATTGCTAAACTTGGCATTGAAGTCACAGGATATTCCGGAAGTGATACGTATTTGTAATAAATGTATTGAGTTATTCCCCCAATCTCCTGAATATTATTTTTATTTGGGTATAGCTTATTATCAGCAGGAAAAATACCAGGAAGCTTTAAATGCGTATTATGCGGGATTGAATGTAATTCCAAAAGATAATCTTCCTCTGAAATCTGACTTCTACGGACAGATTGGTGATATTTATTACCAAATGAAGCAAATGGACCAAGCCTATAAAGCATATGATGAGGCCTTAAAATATAATGAGAATAACGTCGTTGTATTAAATAACTACAGTTATTTCCTTTCTTTGGATAAGAAGGATTTGAAAAAGGCGGAACGAATGAGCGCTTTGTGCATTAAATTAGAACCTGATAATGCGACTTATCTGGATACATATGCCTGGATCTTTTTTGTTCAGGGCAATTATACATTGGCGAAGATATATATAGAAAACGCCTTGGAAAAGGATAGGACAAACAGTTCGGAGCTGGTGGACCATTATGGGGATATCTTGTTTATGAACGGTGATAAGGAGAAGGCTGTAGAGCAATGGAAAAAAGCAAAGGAGATGGGTAAGGACTCCGAAGTGCTTGACCGTAAGATTGCCGAAGAAACTTACATTGAAGACGAGAATGCAAAATGAGAAATACAGAAAAGTTAAAGGGACTTGTTGCTTTTATAGGTATTGTGGTGTTATTTTCTTTGGGAGGTTGTAAGTCTTCCAAGAAAGTAGGGACTGTGGAAAGTGGCGGAGCAAAAGCTCATAATGAGTTTTTTGCAGCGATGCTGGAGCAGGAATTTCATTTTAATACATTGTCTGCCCGTTTAAATGTAGACCTTCGTTTACCGGATAAAGAAATGAGTTCTCGTGTGGATTTGAAAATGATAAAAGACAGTGTTTTCCAATTATCCGTACAACCTTTTCTGGGTATCGAGGTTTTTCGTATGGAACTGACTGTGGATAGTATTAAGATTTTAGACCGTATGAATAAACGGTATGTATCGGAAAACTATTCCGACCTGAAAGGACAAACTCCTATTGACTTTAATTTCTATAATTTGCAGGCTTTATTTACGAATCATCTGTTTTTACCGGGACAACAAGGTATCTCTCCGAAACAATACAACCGCTTTAAGTTGAAACAAGAAGGAGGTTCGGCAGAAATTAAGGTGAAAGATTCAATGGGGCTGCTTTATACCTTTATGGCCGATGGTGAAGAAAAATTGTTGTCAACTTATATCAGTGAACCTTCGGACAAATACGCTTTACAATGGGACTATAAGGATTTCCGTCTGACTGGAGATCAACCTTTTCCCATGTTGATGGATGTTCAGGTAATGAATGATAATCTTTCCAAAGGAGGGGTTAAAATACGCTTTTCTCGAATACAGACAGATGTCCCGTTAAATATGGATTTCTCTATACCTTCCAAGTATAAACGTATTACCTTTGCGCAAGTCTTAAAAGCGATAGGAGACAGTAGTAAATAAATGAATATGAAGTATTGTTGGATTATTCTGTTTTGGATATTTATTCTTCCTGCTTATGGACAAAAATCTCCTAAAGTGAGAGAGTTGGAGAAGCAGCGAAAGGAAGCTCTGGCTGAAATAGAAATGACTAACACACTTTTGAATGAAACAAAACAGACTGCCAAGAACTCATTAAACCGTCTTAATTTACTTACTAAACAAATACTTTCCCGAAAGAAGGTAATCAATTTATTAAATCAGGAGATTAATGCTATTGACCGCCAAATGAATGGTATGCGTCGTGAGATTGCCCAGCTGGAAAAGGAGTTGGCTACCAAACGATCTAATTATAGCAAATCCGCTCAAGGTTTATACAGACGGCATAGCTCACAGGATAAATTGTTATTTATTTTATCTGCGGATAACTTTTCTCAATCCTTACGGCGTATGCGCTATTTACGTGAATATGCAGATTGGCAAAAACGGCAGGCAGGTGAAATTATTAATAAGCAGGAGGAGATAAGCCAAAGGCAATTGGAACTGGAGAAAACGCGTTCTGAAAAGCTTGCCCTTCTTGGGGCTCGTGAAGAGGAGAGCAAGAAACTGGAAGGAGAAGAATCCATCCAAAAAAAAGAAGTCCAGCAGTTAAACAAGAAACAAAAAGAATTACAGGCTGCTTTGCGTAAGAAACAACGTCAGGCAGATGCTTTGAACCGCCAGATAGAGAAACAGATCGCGGAAGAAATAGCGCGTGCGGAAGCCGAAGCCAAAGCGGCCCGTGAGAAAGCGGCTCGTGAACGGAAAGAACAAGGAAAATCATCATCTGAGCCTGTTCGTGAGGAGAGAGTGGCAGATACGAAAGGCGGATACGCTATGACGAAAGCCGAGAAGCAACTATCCGACAACTTTGCCAATAATCGTGGACGTTTGCCATATCCGGTAACGGGAGCTCATACTATTGTAGCTACTTTTGGAGAACAGCAGCATCAGGAGCTTAAATATGTACGGACCAGTAATAGTGGTATTGATATTCAAACTTCTCCGGGAGCGGATGCCCGCGCGGTCTTTAACGGAGTGGTAACCCGCGTATTTGTCGTGCCGGGATATAATAATTCAGTAATTATACGGCATGGTAATTATCTGACTGTTTACAGCAACCTTAGTGAAGTGTATGTAAAGGCCGGAGATAAGGTTTCGACCCGTCAGGCAATAGGTCGTATCTTCACGGATACGGAAGATGGCAATACTACTATTCTCCACTTCCAGCTTTGGAAAGAAAAAACGAAACTCAATCCTGCCCCCTGGTTGGATTAACAGACGGTTCCTATGAATCCGCTCATAAAATATATGGAACGATGGACCGGTAATCCGGTTTTCCGGAATATCCTGCTCTTATTCTCAGGTACAGGTATCGCTCAGCTTATACCTGTCGTTATCCAACTTTTTTTGGCACGTATTTATACAAAAGCGGAGTTTGGAGAATTATCTGTCTTTATGTCTGTAATAGGAATTGGAGGTGTTGTAGCTACTCTTAACTACGATTATGTAGTTGTCATGTCCCGCAGGCAAGGCGAGGCACGTACCATGTTATTCCTCTCTCTCTTATCCTCTGTTGTGATAGGGATAATAAGTTTTGTTGTCTTGTTTTTATTCAGGCCATTCTTTTCCGGAATATTAGGTGTGCCGGATTATAATATATTTTGGCTGGTCCCTCCGGTGATTTTGATAATGGGATGGATAAACGGATTAACCAGTTGGTATAACCGTATGAGGGCATATAAAAAGATGGTAGCAGGACAACTTACGCAAGGGTTGTCTATTCCGGTATGGAAACTTATATTCGGTTATATAGGTATTTCTTCGGGATTGATCTGGGGAACTTTTATAGGTTATGTTATTGCCGTTGCTTATTTCGTCTACCTGTATTTGTCGGAAAACCTAAAATGTGGTTTATTCCGTAGTCTCTCATGGTCAAAAATGAAGGCGTTTGCTTGGGAATATCGCGATTTTGCCATATATGCAAGCATTGGAAATCTGTTTAATGCTTTTGCGTTGTTGGGATTGCCTTTGCTTATTACCTTCTTTTATCCGTTGGAAGTTGCAGGACTTTATTTTTTCGCTAATTCGGTCATACGGTTGCCTATCAACTTATTATCCATTGCAATAGGGAAAGTGTATAAAAAAGAAGCGAGTGAGATGTATCAGCGCCGGCCTTATGAATTATATCCGTTTACATTGCGTATCCAAAAGATGATATTGGCATTTGTTTTCCCTTTGTTGATTATCTTTTTTGTATTCGGCCCACAATTGTTTTCCTTTTTGTTCGGGGTAAAATGGGCGGAAGCGGGCGATATGGTTCGGTATTTTGCTATCTTTGTATTGTTTAACGCATTATATTCACCGATAAGTTCTATTGCTGATATATTGCGTCGGCAAAAACTAATGCTCTTCTTTAATGTTTCGCTTGTTGTAAGCCAGATATTGGTTTTTCTGTTAGGAGCCGGTTTTGAGTTTAAGTATGTATTATTAGCAACATCGGTTATAGGAGCTTTACATTATGTTTTGCTAGACTTGTACATGAAGAGCAGGATTAAAAAATATCAAGCATGAAGAAATTACTCAAAATAATCTTGGAACCTGTCTTCCGGATGTTGATACATTGGGCATACCCCCGTTTTCAACGTCAGGATGGATATGCTACTTATACACATATTTTTGTTCATTATTTCTTGATGCAGAAAATTGTCGGTATAAACAGGAGTGTGCCATGGCCTGTGCATTTCACCAGCCAGATTATTGAATGGCAAAAAATAGAGAAAGGAATCTGTTGTGATCCCGGTGACTGCAAAGGTGTTTATATCAATGCACATGGCGGATTAAAGATCGGAAATAATGTGGAAATTGCTCCGAATACGGTAATTTCTACGGTTAATCATTATAAGCGGGATTTCAGGAAGATGGGATATAAACAGGGAGTTGTTATTGGTAATAATGTGTGGATAGGTGCTAACTGTGCTATATTGGCAGGTGTTCACATCGGTGATAATGTTGTAATCGGCGCAGGTTGTACTATACGGGAAGATGTCCCATCCAATATGGTAGTAAGCCAAGCCTCAGAGAGTTTGGTTTATAAGCCCCAATCCGGTCCTCACGAATGGGACTGTACGACTGCAAAACTCATGTGATTATAATTGCAGACCATCCAATAGCCGGATATAGGTATCAATAGCCTCTCTTATTTCCATTAATTCGATATATTCATCAGCTGTGTGAGAACGTGCGGAGTTTCCCGGACCGATTTTTACCGATGGGAACGGCATCAGCGCCTGATCGCTTAAAGTAGGCGAACCGAACGGTTCTTTCCCCATTAATATCGCTCTCTGTACAAAAGGATGATCCAGTGGCGTACGTGTAGAGTTTAACCGGAAACTGCGTGCATTTACCGTACATGATACCTGTTCCTTTATCAGTTCAAACAATTTATCGTTCGGATAAAACTCGTTTGTGCGGACATCAACGGTAAATTCACACTTATCCGGAACTACATTATGTTGTGTTCCTGCATGAATAATCGTCACGCTCATTTTTACAGGCCCTAGAAAGTCGCTCTTTTCAGGAAACTGATACGTATTGAACCATTCTATGTCTTTTATCGCAAGAGTTATGGCATTGGTTCCTTCATTGCGTGCGGCATGTCCGGCCTGTCCCGTACTAACGCAATCCAGTACCATCAATCCTTTTTCTGCAACCGCAGGTTGCATGCCGGTAGGCTCACCTACGATTGCGAATGAAATAGGAGGAAGTTCCGTTAACACACTTTCCAACCCATTCTTTCCCGACACTTCTTCTTCACACGAAGCAAGGAATATCAGGTTATACGATTGTTCTTTCCGGCTTAATACTTTAAATGCGGCATAAAGAGATACCACACTCGCCCCGGCATCATTGCTTCCCAGTCCGTAAAGTTTATCATCTTCACTGACTTCCGGAGTAAAAGGCTCTTTTGTCCATCCCGATGCAGGTTTTACCGTGTCGATATGAGAGTTAAGCAGCAGTGTAGGCTTATCCAGATCGAAATTATTCGATACAATCCACAGGTTGTTCCCTTTACGCTTTACCTTGTAGCCGTCCGTCTGCCATGTTTGTTGCAAAAAATCGGCAACAGCTGTCTCTTCCCTGCTAAAAGAAGGACGTGAAATCATTCCTTTTAAAGTATCAAATGCGTCGTAATACATTTTGCTTATAAATGATCTGTTAATAATTCCTTTACGGTAATCCGATCTATTTCCAGTTGTTCTTTGAGGGCTTCCAGAGAATCAAACTTCTCGTCACCCCGTACAAAGTAGAGAAAAGATACGGTAATTTCATCATTATATATGTTTCCTGAGAAATTAAAAATATTTACTTCCAATGTTATATTGTTTCCGTTATTCAGTGTAGGACGATTTCCGATATATAGCATCCCGTCATACCGCATTCCTTTCAGACTGACATGAACAGCATATACGCCGATACCGGGAAAAACTTTAAACGGTTCGTCTATCTGTATGTTGGCTGTGGGAAAGCCAAGAGTCCGTCCTACTTTATATCCGCTTACGATATGTCCTTTTATCTGATAGGGATAAGTAAGCAACCTGTTTGCCTCTTCTATTTTCCCGCATTGAAGTAAACGGCGTATTTCAGAAGAACTTACAGTTGTGTGCCCATCATCATAGGAAGATGCTTCTATGATTTCCATATTACATTGCGCACCATAAGTAACATATTGTTCAAAACCATCCCGGCGGTCGTGCCCAAACCGGTGATCATACCCTATCAGCAATACCTTTACGTTCAGTTGTTGTGACAGAATTGTCTGAATAAATTCGGAAGCGGAAAGACGGGATAATTCAATTGTAAAATCCAGCACAATGCAATAATCTACTCCGGTTGTCTCCAGTTGTTCCAGTTTCTCCTCAAAAGAATTAAGTAGTTTCGGTTGGTAATCGGCGTGAAGTACGGCTCTCGGGTGTTCTGGAAAGGTGATAACGGCTGAAGGTAATGCTTTTTTTTTCGCCACCCGTTTCATTTCCTCTATCAAAAAACGATGTCCCCTGTGTACACCGTCAAAAAAGCCTATAGTCGCAACCAGCTCCTTCCTTTTCAGTTCGTTTAAATCTCTGATAACAATCATTCGTTTGTTACATTATGATTACAATTGAAGGCAAACTTACAAAAATGTTAGTATAGTTGAGGGAGGTTTTGAATAAAACTTTACCAAACACTTTCTCTCGTGCGCTGTTATAACTAAAAAGCGAGATAGGGTATTATGGATATATGCAGATTAGAAGATTACAAACAACTAATATCATCCTATGATTCTTGCTTTGGGGAACTTTTCCCGGAGCTGGGTTTCAGTTATGATGACGATACCTTTACGATAAAAGGCATTAGCCGAAGATATGAAGATATATCCGGAGTAGATTTGAATATGGATTATTTTTTTATAGGCATACATAAAGAATATACTATTCTCCTTCCCATTTCAGAATCCGGCAGATACCGAATCAAAGAAGAGATAAAAGAATTATTGAATTAGTAGCATTATAATGCAACCTTCTTTCACGGCGTTACGTCTTTTAAAATAAACAAACTTAAATAGTAAAATTATGAAGACAGGTGTTTTTTACGCATTAATACTGGCTTTTGCGATAGCTAGTGCAGCATGTGCAAGTAACCGTGAGAATGGGAATGGTAAAATCATTACTAAATCGATATCCGTGAATGATTACAAGAGTATTACCATTGGTAAAGGAATAGAGCATAATGAAAAAGCTTTTCGCTCTAATAACAGTAAGCGTTCCCCTCGTTTTGAGTATAAACAAGTAAAGGGAAATGCCTTTTTAGAGATAACGATTGATGAAAATCTGTTGCCATTACTGGATATTCAATCTTCCGGTTCCAAGCTGCTCATTGAAACAAAAGACGGATACCATATTAACCCCTCCGAGTTGATGATAAAAGGCACATCCCGCGACTTGAACTATCTATCGTCAACGAGTATTATGGATTTCTATATTTATGACTCTTTCACTACAGATCAATTACAGATTAATATTTCCGGTGCCGGTGATATTAAGATAAAAGACCGCGCTGATATAAAATCATTCAAAGTAGATCTAAGTGGAGCCGGCGATATAGAAGTAAAGAATCTTATTTGCGATACCTTTGACGGTCTTATTCGTGGGGCTGGCGATTTGGATCTGAAAGGTAAGGCAGAGAGAGCGACTTATTATGTATCGGGAGCCGGTGATGTAAATGCATATGAGTTTGCGGTGAAAGATTTAGCCTGTAAAGTAAGTGGCGCCGGCGACCTGAAAGTATATGCAACCGAATATCTGGATGCAACCGTATCCGGTACCGGAGATATACACTATAAAGGCAATCCACAAACAAAAACGAAAGTATCCGGTTTCGGAGATATTGAGAAAGTAAAATAAACGGGCTGGAGTTATGTTTACTTTGGTTATCTGTGATTAGCGGACAATGTATGCCTAATACCTAAACTGTAATAATACAATGAAGCAGAACAAATCTGTTCTGCTTCATGTTTACGTGTGTATTTTATAAAACAGGCTCTATTCGGAATGAATAACTATAGTTGTGGTTACTTTCTATTTCGTATTTTGGACGAGGGCCCGGACCACAACTGCCGTTTCCTATCCCGCGCTGGATACAGTCAAGATTCAAGACTGTTTCGGCACGGCGTATCTTATTTAAATCGTGTGCATATTTGATGCTTCGTAGATCGGAGTCGGTATAATGCAACGCGCTTACATTCAAATGGTCCAGAGAGGTTATCCGAATGCCCGGCGTTGTATCGCCCTTCAATACCATCCAGCGAATATCATCACGATTGCCCATAGATTGCGGGCGGATGTAGGCTTCTTCCATTCCGGTAACCGTGTTACGGTAGATTCCCAACCCAGCAGCATTTTTACGATCCCTGTAATTCTCTATCGGACCACGTCCGTACCATTCAAGTTGCTCCAAAGCGGGATTTAACTTCATCTGTAATCCTAAACGAGGTAAACTGAATTTCTCGCCGGTAGGGAATGAGGCGTTGACCTCCACCGTACCATCTGCATAGATGGTATAGGTTACATTGTATGGCTGTATTACCTGCTCTTTTCCTATACCTATCACCGCTTCCATACGGGTGGTTACAATAGCGCTTCGGAAATCGTCCGAAAGTTTCCAACTAATCTCTTTTTTATGGATGTCGGTAGGCTGATAATTACGGCTGTCATTACTGATGGAGCGATACCAGTTAAAAACAGGGCCGCCATCTTTGTAAAGCATGTCTACACCGTGGTAGCCAAGTGCGGTTACTTGACCGTTGCCGGTATCAAAAGAGAAATAGAAACCCGGCGTACGAAAGGTTACAGTCTCATTATCGGTTTCAACCGTTAGTTTCTCTTTAAAGTCATTGCCAACGGGGGGAACAGGTTTACGGTCTGTTAAAATGAATTGTTCGGAGGCTACTTCGTGACCTGCATCCGCCCAGATGCAACTGTTGTTGAGAGTGACAGACAAATTGAGGGCATATTCACCATCTGAACCATTGTATGGATCATAAGGAAGAGTAACCGTGGTATGTTGCATGGGCTTTACATCACTCAGTGGCAGGTTGCCTTGCTTTACAGTTTGTCCGTCTTTTAGCAGTTGCCAGTTGAGGGTGAAATTGTTCAGATTGGTGAAGTCATAGCGATTCTCAATTCCTATTTTGCCGTTTGGAAGGTCTTCGGGCTTGAACCGGATGTACTGGTACACTTTTTTTACCTCCGCCAGTTTGGGAGTAGGGCGGCGGTCGGACGTGATAATGCCGTTGCAGCAGAAATCGTTGTCGTTAGGATGATCGTTGAATCCTCCTCCGTAGTAGTAGCGGTCGGGTGCTTCGCCGTATTTATTCAGCCCCTGGTCTACCCAGTCCCAGATGCAACCACCTATCATGCGTTGAGAGTGATTTTCGATGTAATCCCAGTATTCTTCAAGATTCCCGATGGCATTGCCCATAGCATGTGCATATTCGCAAAGGAAATAAGGCTTGTCACGAGGCTGCATATCCTGCTTTATCATGTCTTCGATGGATGGGTACATACGTGAATCCATATCCGCAACGTCATTTTTGCCCTCATAATGGATAGGACGTGAATCTAAAGCACGGGCTGCCTGATATACTTTATCAAAATTACTTCCTCCACCGGATTCGTTGCCCATCGACCAGAAGATTACAGACGGATGATTCTTGTCTCTCTCCACCATACGTACCATACGGTCTATAAAAGCGGGACACCACGATTCCTTTGTGCTGATACCCATGTTTCCATGGCATTCGATGTCGGCTTCATCCATTACATATAATCCGTAATAATCATATAAGGCATACATTTTGGGATCATTGGGATAATGACTGGTTCGCACAGTATTCAAATTATTTCTTTTAAACAGAAGGATGTCTTCTATCATAGATTCAACAGGTATTGCTTTTCCATATTCGGGATGGGTATCGTGACGATTGGCTCCTTTAAAGAAAACTTGCTTATTGTTAATATACACACGGTTGTTTTTTATCTCTATTTTACGGAAACCGAACTGGCTGTGCATAGCTTGCAGTGTCTGACCTTTTTTATCTTTCAACTCCAATATGGCAGTGTATAAATTAGGCGTTTCGGCAGTCCACAGGACCGGCTTTTGTACAATGGAAGAACTGTTGTTCACCGCTTCCTGATTCTTTGCGATATTGCCAAGGTCTTGGCGGATAGAGGTTACCTCGATACCTTCCGGGTTAAGGAGTGTTACCTGTACGGAAGAGGCATCGGCGGCAGTTCCATAGTTACGTACGTTGGTACGTACATTAAAAGTAGCCTGACTGAGGTTATCACCATCGAAAGTAGCGGTTAGATAATAGTCACGCAGGCGTAATTTGGGAGTAGCAAAGAGATACACGTCTCTATGAATGCCGCTGAGGCGGAACATGTCCTGATCTTCCAGATAGCTACCGTCGCTCCAGCGGTATACTTCCACTGCAAGCGTGTTTGTTCCCGGTTTAACATACTGGGTGATGTTAAATTCTGCATCGTTATTAGCTCCCTGGCTGTATCCTACCTTTTTACCATTCACCCAAATGTACATGGCGCTATATACACCGTCGAAATGGAGAAAAATCTCCTGGCCTTTCCAGGTGGCGGGGAGGGTAAAGTCGCGGCGATAGGAGCCTACGGGGTTAGGTTCCGTTTCATTGGTATATCCCTTTTGCGATTGTATGAACGGAGGATTATTACGGAAAGGGTAAGTGATGTTTGTGTAGATCGGAGTACCGTAACCCTGCATTTCCCAGTTGGATGGGACGGTTATTTCATCCCATGTGGAGACGTCATAGCCGGGTTTGTAGAAATTAACAGGACGATCAGCAGGTTGCTTTACCCAATTGAATTTCCAACGACCGTTGAGCAGTAGATAACTGGCTGAGTTGTTGCGTATCCACGGCTTGCGGAAACTGGCATCGGATGTCAGAGCATCGCGGGAAGGGAAAGAGATGGCGGTAGCATGTCCGGGTTCTTTATTGACGGCAAAAACGGTTTCGTTCTCCCAGTCGTATTCGCTATGAGTGCGTAGCATTTCTTGTGTAACTTTTAGGTTTGACTTGCGGAGAGTCCATATCTGATTGGGTTTGCCTTCGGCGGCAGTTACCTGACATACAGGTTCACCTGGCAGACCGCTGTCTGGAAATCCGAGATTCATCCCGCTGGTTTTGCAGGTAAAAGTATACTTGCCGTCACCCGTAGGAGTTATTTTCCATTGTTGGTTGGGATTGCCCGCATCGGTAGCCCACTGGATCACTTTGGCGGGGTCGCCTGCAGGTGCATTATCGTTGTCAATACTCATTCCTCCGGTGGGGCTGGAGATCAGATAGTATCCGTCACCTGCCGGAGTGATGGACCATACCTGTGAGATGCGGTTGGCAATGGGTTTGGCAATAAAAATGTTGGCGCTGGTTTCCATACTGCCTTGGTTGTCTAACACCAGATTGTTACTGCTCACAATTTCATAGAGTGCTTTGGGGTCTATTTGTTGTGCTAAGCTGTAGGTTGCGGCCGGACCGCAAGTAAACAGTGTAAAGACAAGTAGCATTACAGTTCTGTAATAGTTTTTCATGTTGTGATAATTATGTTTATAGATCAAGTTGTCTACAAAGATAAAAAATTACCTGTTATGGCTTAATTTTTTGCTATTTTTGTAACGGATACGCCCTCGGGTGCGTCTATATGATATAGAATTAATTCTAAATACCGGATATATGAAAGTAAAAGCAGGATTGTTGGCAGTGTTGGTAATGTGCCTATCGGCTAATTGCATGGCAGCGGACAGAGTAAAAGGGGATGGAAATCTGACGACGAAGAAAATCTCAGTGGACGATTATAATGAAGTGCGGATAAACGGCGTGATAGATTTTAACTATGAACAGGCGGAAAAAACACCGACTGTAGAAGTGACGGTAGACCAGAATCTGCATCCGTATGTGAATATAGAAGTGAAGGACAGGGTGCTGATAATTGGCTTCAAGGGCGCTAAGGTAGATCACTTTACGAAATTTGTGGTGAAGACCAGTTCTAAGTGGCTTCGTACGGTAAAAGTATCCGGTAATGGCAATTTTATTCTGAATACACCACTGACGGGAGATGAGCTTACCGTTAAGGCGAATGCTAATAGTCTTGTGCAACTGAAACATTTGGTAACCGTAGGTCGATTGGATTTGGATGTATCGGGCAGTGCTAATATGGTAGCCGATGACATTAAGGTAAACCTTGTGCAGTGTAATGTGGATGGCTCCGGGTCGGTTACGTTAAAGGCCGGAACGGCGAAAGAAGGAAGGTATAGCATTGTAAGCAGTGGTGATATCCATGCTTTCGGGGTAGCCGTTCCCGATCTTACCTGTAAGATTACCGGCAACGGACTTGCGGAAGTGCATGCTACGGATAACCTGAAAGCGAATGTGATTGGTAAAGGAAATATCCGTTATAAAGGACCTACTGCCGTACAGCAAAAGGTATTGGGCAAGGGCTCGGTGGAAGAAGTAAAGTAACAAATTATAAATCAGGGAGGATTGTGTCATGAGAATAGGAATAACAGGAGTCGTTTATGCGTTGATGGCATTGTTTTTATTGCCGTCATGTGTATCAGGAAGGGAAAAGGTGAGAGGTAATGGGAAGCTGGTAACCCGAACAGTGCAGATTACCAACTTTTCTGACGTAGAATTGGGTTCGGGAATAGAAGGTGCCCGCAATATGGTGGGAATGAAGAAATGTACACCGGTATTTAATTATACGCAATCGGCTGAAGAGACTACTACTCTGCAAATAACGACCGATGAGAACCTGTTTTCGTTGTTGATTGTACGTGTGAAAGACGATAGGCTGGTTATTCGTCCGGAAGATAAGAACAAAGTTCTTCTTCCTACGAGCATGGAAATTAACGGAACTTCAAAAGAGTTGCGTGATCTTCGCGCAAACGGTTGTATGGATTTCATTGCGGAGGGTTTGGTCACTACCGACGACCTGAATATCCATCTCTCCGGTGTAAGTACGGTGAAAATGGACGATTTAGAGAGTAAAGATGTGAAAGTGCACTTGTCCGGTGTGGGTAGTATTTATCTGAAAGGCAAAGCAGACGAAGGTGATTTTAGCGTATCCGGTGTGGGACATATTTATGCGTTTGACTGTCCGGTGAATAATCTTGAATGCCGTGTTTCCGGCGTAGGCGGGGCGGAAGTAAATGCAACGGAACATCTTTCTGCACGTCTGTCGGGCGTGGGTTCTCTGAAATATAAAGGAGATGCGGAGATAGATGC
Source organism: Parabacteroides bouchesdurhonensis (assembly GCF_900186615.1). Taxonomy (GTDB): domain Bacteria; phylum Bacteroidota; class Bacteroidia; order Bacteroidales; family Tannerellaceae; genus Parabacteroides; species Parabacteroides bouchesdurhonensis. The sequence goes on along the minus strand of NZ_LT896588.1, from coordinate 1,075,854 downwards.
CAATGCTTCGGGAGTTGGTAAGATTAAACGGGTAGACGATTAATGAATAGGGATAATGACTACAGGCAAAATCCTTCCTATAGCATAGCCGGTAGCGGCCGGATAAAATAGAAGGGCGACGCGTCGGTTACCAAGCACCGCTGAATGCCGGCTCTGTGGAGAAAGTGGATTAAGGTGTTACAACCAGCCGGCGTTACGATACCACGCGATACTCTCTTCCAATCCCCGTCTGAGAGAATATTCAGGGGTGAAGCCCAGTTCCTGTTGAAGGGGAGAGACGTCGCAAATCCAGTTGCGCTGTTTCAGGATGATGTATTTGTCACTGTTCAGAGTCATACTCTTTTTCAGCAGTTTCCCGATCCATTCGGAAACAGAGCAGGCTATGTAAACAAGGCAAAGGGGGATACGAGCATGCAGTACGCGTTCTTTCCCTAGTATGTCTTGTATCATATGGGCAAATTCTTCATCAGTATATACATCGCCATCGGCAACGAAATAGTGACGGTTTTGTATCTTTTCATTCTCCAACGCAAGAAAGGCAACTCTGGCCAAATCTTTTACATAGATGAAGGTGATACGCTGTGGGGTGAATCCAACGGCAAAGTCGAAGCCGGAATTTATGCTTTGTATCTCCAGGAAATAGTCTTTTTCTCCGGGACCGTATACACCGGTGGGACGTAAAATGACATAGGGAAAGTAAGTTTGTGTCCGCAGGTAATTTTCCGCTTCCAGTTTACTTTTTCCATAGACAGTGTCCGGCTGCTGCTTGTCGTCTAATCGAATGGGACGAAATGTATGTTCGTCTCCCTGTCCGTAACTGCTGAGGCTGCTCATCAACAGGAATTTCCTGGGTCGGCAATCGGCGGCGTTTAATGCTTCTATGAGATGGTGTGTATTGTCCGCATTTACGCGAAAAAAGTTGCGCTTATCCGGTGTTTTGGTAAGGCCGGCATTGTGGATAACATAATCCCACGCTCCATAGGCTATAGCGAACTCAGAAAGTTGCACAGTCAAAGCGTGCGAATCATGGTACAAGAGATCAATAAACTTGATTCGCTGATCCTGTAAATGCGAACGGTCACTACCTGCGCGTACTCCCGCCCATACTTCGTATCCGCGACGAAGAGCTTCGTCTACCAGATAACCGCCGATGAAGCCGCTGGCTCCTGTAATAAGTATCTTCATGTTTTCTTTTATTTATCTTTCATATAATAGGTATAATAGTACCATAATAGTCCGATCCAGTTCAGAAGAAGGATAGTAAGTACCCAAAGTATCTTTTTACCAATGGAGATGAATGGGTTTTGCATAACGGCGGTGCAGCCGAACATAATGACTGCTATGCCGATAATATATCCTATTTCTTGAAAACTGATCAGAGAGAATGTGTGTGCTATCATGGTATAATAACGGATTATAGAGTGTTAGTGCTCGTGTACTTTCAAGACTCGATGGGGTAGGTTGCCGTGCCCGACGAGTTCGATAGGACACGCATACTTTTCGCCCAGCCATTCTTCGGAAACATCCGCTCCCGGGTGATAGTGGAGTGTTTCGTTTACGCAGGCTATATTCTTCACCATTGTCAAGACTGTCCCGATGTCGTGTGATACCAGAATAATTGCGCTCTCCTTGTTAATTTCTTCCAGTAATTGATAGAAGCGGGACTCGAAACGTTTATCTACATACGAATTCGGCTCATCCAGAATAAGCAATTGCGGACGGGATACGATAGAACGTCCCAACAATACCCGTTGCAACTGTCCGCCGGACAGTTCCCCGATAGGGCGAGTTGCCAGGTCTTCCAGTCCCATTTGTCCGATTACCTGCTCGATCCGCTCGTTCTGCTCGCGGTTGTATTTTTTGAATAATGGTTTCTGCGCAGCCAGTCCGGATGCAATTACTTCTTTTACCGAGATAGGAAACTTCTTGTCGATGTTATTCATCTGCGGCAAATAACCGGTCTTTAGCGAGGAAACTTCTTGCCCGTTTCTGAAAAAACGAATGCTTCCGGACTTCGGGGTGAGAAGACCCAGTATCAGTTTCAGTAGCGTTGTTTTGCCACCTCCGTTAGGACCTATTATACCGAGGAAATCATCTTGCCTTACATCCAGAGTGATATCTTTCAGTACTATTTTGGGACCGTAGCCGGCTGTTACATCCTTTATTTCAATCAGATTTTCCATTGGCAAGAGATTGTGCTATATGAATTAATTCTTTACTCCAGTTATAATCTAACGGATTAATGCGTACCAACCGGCAGTCTGTTTCCTTAGCAATCAGTTCTGCATTTTTCCGGTCGAACTCCATCTGTACAAAGACAACTTTAGCATTTTGTCCGTGCGCCTTCTCTACCAGTTTTTTTAGTTGTGCCGGCGAAGGTTCTTTCCCGTCCATTTCTATGCTGAGTTGCTCTAATCCGAACTCATCAGCCAGATAGGTGAGTGCCGGATGATATATGATAAAAGCCGTTCCTTTCAATGGCTCAAGTAATCCGGTTACGGTGAGCGCCGTTTCGTCGATCTCTTCCATTAGTTTATCGTAATTCCGGCGGTAATAATCTTCGTTTTCCTTGTCGAGGGCTATGAATGCCTGCAATGTGTTTTGTGCGATGATTTTGCCTCCGGCTAGGGACGTCCAGATATGTGGATCGCTTCCTCCGTGATGGTGATGATGCCCGTCCCCATGTTCGTGAGTATCTTCTTCCTCTTGAATCATCGGCATGCCTTCAGACAGATCGAAGATTTGCAGATGAGGATTGTTCTTCCGGATGTTTTCCATCCACGCTTGTTCAAAACCGATACTTCCGATGCGCAGGTAAGCGTCGCTTTGTCCGATCTGTATCATTTGGCGGGGAGTAGGGTCGTATGTCTCGGGACTTTGTCCGGAAGGAACTACGCAATTAATCTTGAATTTATTACCTGCTATTTTCTCGGCAAAGTATCGTTGAGGCTCGATAGTAACGGATACTGTCTTCTCATCCGTTTGCCTGTTGCCACAAGCTGTAAGGAGAAGTGATGACAAGCATACTATCCATATATTCAATAATTTCATATACATAATCTTTCTGCAAAGATAGGCAGAATTATAAACAGTTGAAGTACCTCTTTGCATTATAATAACAGATATCCTCTACAATCTGTTGGATGAAAGGCAACTCGGAGGATGGTAAACGCCCTCCCTCTATATCGTTACCTATCAGATTGCAGAGAATGCGCCGGAAATATTCATGGCGGGGATAAGAAAGGAAACTGCGGGAATCTGTAGACATGCCGACAAAGCGGCTGAGCAATCCCATTGAAGAAAGGGTATTGAGCTGTTCCTCTATGCCTTTGATATTGTCGAGAAACCACCATGCAGCCCCATATTGCATCTTTCCCGGTATTGTTCCGTCGTTAAAATTGTAGATATTTGCCATTACCAGTGCATTGTCTTTCGGGTTAAGGTTGTAGAGAATCGTTTTCGCAAGCAGACCGTCTTCGTCCAGACGGCTAAAGAACCGGTTCATGGATTCTACAAAAGGCTTGTCGCCTATCGCGTCGAATCCGCTGTCTGCTCCTGCCAACCGGAACATGCGTGTATTATTATTACGGTTCGCACCGATATGGAACTGCTGAACCCAACCGACTTCTGCGTTTATTGCAGCCAGTTCGTAAAGGATAGCCGAACGGAATTTGTTTATCTCATCCTGCGTAAGTGTTTTACACATGCGTGCTTTCAGGAAAATGGCCTCAATGCCTATTTCCGTATAAGGTTCGGCATAAAACGTTTCCAGTCCGAAGTCCGAAAGATAGCATCCCATGGATGTAAAGAAGCGATGCCTCTTTTGCAGAGCATCTACAAGATTCCGGAATGAAAGTATTGTCATGTCGGTAACCTCTCCTAACCGGGTGAGATAGGCGTTAAATTCTTTTGGCTTCTCTATGGCCATCACCTTATCCGGACGCCATGCCGGCAGTACCTGTACCGGATATCCGCTTTTCCGGATTGCCTGATGATATTCCAGCGTTTCCGTAGGGTCGTTGGTCGTGCAAAGTATTTCCACTTTCATCCGTTCGATTAAACGGCGAACGGAGAATTCTTTTGTCCGTACCATTTCCGTTCCTGCGTTGTATATTTCCCGTGCGGTAGACGGATTCAGTATTTTCTCGATTCCAAATACGCGGCTCAACTCCATATGAGTCCAGTGATAAAGCGGATTACGCATGGTATAAGGAACTGTTTCTGCCCATTTCCGGAATTTCTCGAATGGTGTACGGTTACCGGTAATATACTCTTCGGCTATTCCGTTTGCACGCATGGCACGCCATTTATAATGATCGTTATCCAACCATATTTCCGTCAGGTTTTCAAAGCAATAGTCTTCCGCTATTAATTTCGGGTCCAGATGGCAATGATAATCGATGACAGGCATATTAGCCGCATGCTCGTGATAGAGCATGCGGGCTGTATCTGTATCTAACAGGAAATCCGGACCTATAAACGGTTTCATATTAATGATATTTCTGGATAATCGATAGAGCGTTACTGCAAAGATTACTTATTTCGTTCCATTTCTTCTGTGCGATAGCTTCTTTGGGGAACAATTTAGAACCCATACCTACACAGGTAACCCCGGCTTTGAACCAGCCGGACAAATTTTCTTCGGTCGGTTCAACAGCTCCGGTAGCCATGATCTGTGTCCACGGCATCGGTGCTTTTATGTTCTTTACGAATGAAGGACCGCCTACGGAACCTGCCGGAAATATCTTGCAAACATCACATCCGGCTTCCTGCGCCATGCTTATTTCGGTCAGCGAACCGCATCCCGGAATATAAGGCATTAAACGGCGGTTGCATACGCGTGCAATCTCCGGGTTGAACATAGGGCCTACAATAAAATCTGCACCCAATTGCATATAAAGGGCGGCTGTGGCAGGGTCTACAATAGAACCTGCTCCCAGTATCATATCCGGACATTCGTCTTTCAAGCGACGGGCTACAGACCCGAACACTTCATGAGCGAAGTCTCCACGGTTCGTAAATTCAAATGCACGGGCACCTCCTTGATAACATGCCTTGATGACTTGCAGGGTAATGTCGGCATCTGCGTTATAAAATACGGGAACCATGCCTGTTGCAGCCATGGTATATATTACTTTTTGTTTATTGAATCTTGCCATTACAGTCTATTTTATCATTTCTATTTATCGTATTGTGTATATGATCTTTTTGTTATCCGGGCGTTTTACCGGGCAACTCTTCCGGAACCGTCACCGGACATTAGTTTCTCAACCTCGTCTACGCTCACCTCGTTGAAATCCCCATAGATAGTATGTTTCAAACAAGAGGCTGCCGTAGCGAAATCCAACGCCTTCTGGTCGCTGTCATAAGAAAGAAGGCCGTAGATCAGTCCGCCCATGAAGGAATCGCCTCCGCCTACGCGGTCTACAATGTGGGTAATGTCGTAACGGCGTGATTCGTACAATTTCCCGTCGGCATATAATACTCCGCCCCAAGTGTTATGGTTCGCATTGATTGAACCTCTAAGGGTAATAATTACCTTTTTAGCCCGAGGGAAACGTGCCATCAGTTGAGTGCAAACCGAACGGAAAGCATCAGCTTCTACATGACCGCCGGTTTGAGCGGCGTCGAATCCTTCCGGTTTGATGCCGAATACCTTTTCCGCATCTTCTTCATTACCTAAGATAACGTCGCAACCCGCTACCAGTTGAGGCATAATTTCGGACGCCGTCTTTCCATATTTCCATAGATTCTTACGATAATTAAGGTCGCAGGAAACGGTAACTCCTAAACGGTTGGCTGTCTGAATGGCTTCCAGGCAAACCTGGGCTGCACCCTCCGAAAGGGCGGGAGTGATACCTGTCCAGTGAAACCATGTAGCGCCTTTTAACGCTTCATCCCAGTTGATCATTCCGGGTTGGATAGTAGAAATGGACGAATGTGCACGGTCGTAAGTTACTTTGCTGGCACGAGCTACGGCGCCTGTTTCCAGAAAATAAATGCCTAGACGCTCTCCGCCGTATAGGATGTGATTAGTTCCTACGCCATGTTTACGGAGTTCCATTACGCATGCCTGGGCTACGTCGTTCTTCGGGAGACGGGTTACGAATTCCGTGTCTATACCGTAATTGGCAAGTGATACGGATACGTTAGCCTCTCCGCCACCGAATGTAGCGTTAAACTGGTTGCTCTGGCAAATACGCAAATAGCCCGGTGTAGCCAGGCGTAGCATGATTTCTCCAAATGTAATTACTTTATGTTTCATGATTTGTGGTCTGTTAATATGTTATAAATGTATTTCTCTTGAATATCGAATGATTGAAGGATAGACTCTATCTGCTCGGAAGGTGCTACCATAAGAGCGGTAGTGAGTATCTCCGCATCCACCGGATTGGCGGATACGATGGAAACAATTTTCCGTTCCGACACATATTCACCCGTCAGTGGATTTTTAATATGTTCCGGGTGCTGAGGCGAGTTACCGGAGGTAGACAACGAACTGTCGAACAGTTTTACAGAGTAGACTGTCTCGTGCGTATAAGGGTTTTCAATCCCTACCGGCCAGTAATCTCCGTGCGGATGCGAACCTATGGCAAGTACCGAACTGTTGCCGAAGTTTACCAAAGCCTTTTCTATTCCGTGGAACTGGAAAATAGACTGCATCTTTTGCAAAGCATAGCCTTTTCCGTATCCGCCCAGGTCGATACTGATTCCTTCATCAAGGAAAGAGATGGTATGTGTGGCTTCGGATAGCTGTACTTTATTGAAGTCGGATAGCGTAATGTCAAAATATCCTTCCGTCAACGTGTTATAGCGTTGGCAATCCACTAAGATATTCCATAGTTCATCGTCCAGTGGAACGGGTGCATGGAATGCCTCACGGTTAATGCGTGACACTGCGCTTTCAGGATCGAAGCAGTTCAATTGGTTATGCAACCGCTCTATTTTGGCGGTGGCTTCATTCCACGCATCTTCCAGCACAGTTTGATTGCCGCCTATAAGAAGAGCGTCGAGCTTTGTGCCCATGATACGCGGCGACGATCCGTGCAACATACCCGAAGGGGCATAGTATTTGGAATTAAACATAGCGCGGAATGGTATTAAAGATTTATTCTCACACCTTGCAAACCGGCTACTTCTACCTCTTTGCCGTCAGGAAGAACAACTTTGTGTTTGCTGTCGTCCATGTTAACAACCAGAATAACCTTCTTTCCGTCTACACTAAGCCATTCTGCGGCACGTACAACCGGCGATACTTCGTAACGGGGGATGTCGCGTGTAGGGTTATCGCCCTTCAAGGTAATCTCCTGCAAGTAACGTCCGCCCAGGAAGAGGTCGTGCTGGTTGCGACGGAAAAGCATCAGGTTTTTCAGGAACAATGCTTCATTCTTTGCCTCCGGCTTCATGAGTGCTACCGGATTAACCCAACCCAGTTGAGAACCCCATAGTAAACTTTGCATACTGATGTAGCGGAATGATCCGTTAGTGAGGTCTTCCGGAATATACGTGAATCCGCTTGTTATAACGCGGTCCGAATAAACGATAGGGAACAACGGTATCATTTTAACTCCCACATGGGCTGTATTCACTACGAGCAACATATCGAAAAGATCCGCATAGCATTCAGCATTTTCTTCACTGGTAAGAATGTTATCTTTTTTCAAATGATTGGCTCGCATGTCGGTCAACAGGTTACGGTAAGCGTAATGCCAGAAATCGCCGCCACCGGCCGGGTGCGGGTGATTCTTCGCGTAGCAGGCTTCGGGAGCTGCGGCTGCTATCTGGTCGATATAAACGCCATTGGTGCCGAGTTCGGATTGTATACGGTCTACAAGGCCTTTCTGTATATTCTGCCAGATGGGAGAAGAAGGACATGTAACCGTGTTGGGCACTTTAGAACCGTATACTTCGGTATACAGCGTGCCGTCGGCTTTACGGCAAGAGGCATCTTTTCCGTTCAGGCGGCTATAACTTTCGGTAGCCGGATCCCATAAGCGGCCGTTAATATATGGAGTTACGTATGCTCCCAGCTTCTGAGCTTCTTTTACTGCTTCGGCAAAACCTTCTTTGGCCGGGAAGTAATCCGGATAATGTGTGTCGTAAGGAATCTGATGCCAGTCGTACCAATGGATACCACAACCTTTGCCATAATATGTAAGGGCTTTACGTACACCGTCCATTATTTCGGGAGAAATATTACGCGGACGTATCCACATGTCTGCGTTCCGTAACCATTGGGGAATGCTTCGTTCCGGGATCAGCTTTTTGCCCCATTCGGTAGTAAAGGTAAACGGGCGATACCATTCGGTAGCGGCGGCTGTCCAGCCTTTCGTGTTATATCCGGTTACAGTTGTCCAGGGTAATTGGAACTGTCCGTTTTTAGTCCAGCCCTCCGATGCTATAATCTCAGTGCAGAAAGTGGCCGTTGTTCCATCATCGTTCACTTTTAGCACCTTGCCCGAAGCGCCTCTGTCTTCCGTTGCGTAATAGAATGCACCTTCCGGATTATGCATTACCAGGAATTGCATGCCGCCCGCGTGCGAAGGATAACGGGAGCGATATTCGTTTTGCCGTCCCATCTCATATTCGATGCCCCAACCGGAAGGAATAATCATTTTCTCCTTTTCAGAGCGAAGAACAGGTATGCGGGGAAATTCTAATTGACTTATTACCCAGTCTTGAGGCATGGATGCATCTATTTTCCATTGCGCCAGTTCGGAGTCGTCGGCTAGCGTGACATACATTTTTACCGGATAAGTCGGCGTGTATCTTAATACCATCTGCCAGGTGAAAACCAATGTTGTCGAGTTGGAATTTTCCCTGATTTCCACTCCTTCATAAGTGCCGTTTTGAGGTATTAATTCGGGCGTTTCTCCATTTGGCCCTTTATAAGTGATTTTCCAGGGTGGAATGGATGCGCTTCCTTCGGACCATAAATTATGATTGCCCGAACGCATGGATACGATTTTAAAGTTTTTGGAATCGGAGAATACAAGTTCCGTTTTTCCATTGGAAAGGATAATATTTCCGTTCTCTTTCTTTACGGAAACGGCTGCACCTGCAAAGTGTGCAAAAAGAAAAATCATGCATGTAAACATGCCGATCATTGTGGTTCTTGATCTACTCATGATGTCTTAGTGGTTTTAATATTACTGTAATAATTTCACAAAGATAAAATCTTTCTTTTACAAGTCATCTATTTTACGTGCACTTTCCTGCTTAAAAACTAAAAACGTCCTTAGGACATATTATTCCGGAAGTCCTTACAATTTAAGTATGAGATCCCGCATTTTTATTCTTTTTACCTAGGGCAAAATCAATTTTGAGCCTGGTCAAAATCAATTACGACCTAGCCCAAAATTAATTTCGAGCCAGGTCAAAAGAATAAAATAACGGGTATTTTTTCTTAGAAAGTCCGATGGGTAAAAGGAATAACAGGGATGTTTCCGATTAATTCTCTATTTATACCGTCTGTTTTCATTGAAACATAAAAAATAGCTATCTTTGCAATCTCCTTATAACGAAGTGGAATAATTAATAAATCGACGATATGATTTTATTCTTTCAATCTCCAACAAAAACGGTGCTGGCTGTCCAGGCGGCACATGCTTTCTCTCCTGAAGATGTTCAAAAGCTCGTTTGGTTGTTTAGTGAGGCAACTCCCGTTCAATCGGAAACATTGGACGGCTGGTATGTTGGTCCGCGCCGGGAAATGATTACCCCGTGGAGTACTAATGCGGTGGAAATTACCCAGAATATGGGGTTGAGTGGCATCTCACGTATCGAAGAATACTTTCCCGTTTCTTCCGGTGAGGCAGATCACGACCCGATGTTGCAACGCATCTACAACGGACTGAACCAGGATATCTTCACAATCAGCAAACAACCTGATCCGATTGTTTATATCGAGGATATTGCCGCTTACAACAAGCAGGAAGGTTTGGCATTGAGTGAAGAGGAAGTTTCTTACCTGAATGAGGTGAGCGGGAAGTTGGAACGTAAACTGACCGATAGTGAAGTCTATGGTTTTGCACAGGTAAACTCGGAACATTGTCGCCATAAAATCTTTGGCGGTACATTCATTATCGACGGAGAAGAGAAAGAAAGCTCTCTTTTTAATCTGATCAAGAAAACATCGGCGGAGAACCCTAACAAGCTGGTTTCTGCCTATAAAGATAATGTAGCATTCAACGAAGGCCCGATGATAGAGCAGTTTGCTCCGGCAAGCGGTGACAAGCCTGACTTCTATGAAGTGAAGAGTATTAAATCGGTTATTTCGCTGAAAGCTGAAACACATAACTTCCCTACTACGGTAGAACCGTTCAACGGGGCGGCTACCGGATCGGGTGGTGAGATTCGCGACCGCCTGGGAGGTGGTAAGGCTTCGTTACCTATTGCCGGTACGGCGGTTTATATGACTTCTTACCCACGTACCGAAGGTGCTCGCGAATGGGAAAAGATTATGGACCCGCGTCCATGGTTATATCAAACGCCGGAGCAGATACTGATCAAAGCGTCAAACGGTGCTTCCGATTTCGGTAATAAGTTCGGACAACCGCTGATATGCGGCTCTGTGCTGACGTTTGAACACGAAGAGAATAATAAAAAATATGCTTACGATAAAGTAATTATGCTGGCCGGCGGTGTAGGTTATGCCAATATGCGCGATGCGTTGAAGGGCGATCCCGAACCGGGTGAGAAGGTTGTATTGCTGGGTGGTGATAACTACCGTATCGGTATGGGCGGTGGCGCTGTGTCTTCGGTGAATACCGGACAGTACACAAGTGGTATTGAATTGAACGCTGTGCAGCGTGCCAATCCGGAAATGCAGAAACGTGTGTCTAACGTAATCCGTACGATTGCCGAATCGGATAATAACCCGGTTATTTCTATCCACGACCACGGTGCGGGCGGTCATCTGAACTGTTTGTCTGAATTGGTGGAAGCAACCGGAGGACATATTGATATGAGCCAGTTGCCTGTTGGTGACCCTACGCTTTCAGCGAAGGAGATTGTGGGTAACGAGAGCCAGGAACGTATGGGCTTGCTGATGAAAGAAGAAGATGTAGCCCGCGTAAAACGAATTGCCGACCGTGAACGTTCTCCGATGTATGTAGTGGGAGAAACGACCAACGATATGAAGTTTGTCTTTGAACAGGCCGATGGCGTGAAACCGATAGATATTAAGTTGGAATATATGTTTGGTAAGCCGCCGAGAACAATCATGAAGGATCATACGGTGGAAGAAACGTATGCTCCGGTGGTTTATAAGAAATCCGAATTGCATCACTATCTGGAAAATGTACTCCAGTTGGAGGCTGTGGCATGTAAAGACTGGTTGACCAACAAAGTAGACCGTTCCGTAACAGGCAAGATCGCCCGTCAGCAGTGTCAGGGAGAATTGCAGTTGCCTTTGAGCGACTTGGGTGCTGTAGCTTTGGATTACCGTGGTAAAGCAGGTATTGCTACTTCAATCGGTCATGCCCCGCAGGTAGCTTTGGTTGATCCGGCTGCCGGTTCGGTGATGGCGATTGCGGAATCATTGACAAATATTGTATTTGCTCCGTTGACAGATAAGCTGACCGGCGTATCGCTGAGTGCCAACTGGATGTGGCCGTGCCGCAACGAAGGTGAGGATGCCCGTTTGTACACAGCTGTTCAGGCTGCTTCCGATTTTGCCTGTGAATTGGGTATCAATATCCCGACAGGTAAAGACTCTTTGTCTATGACGCAGAAGTATGGCGACGACAAGGTGATCGCTCCGGGTACGGTTATTATTTCTGCCGGTGCGGAGGTGAGTGACATCCGTAAGATTGTTTCTCCGGTGCTGGCTCACGAAAAGAATTCTTACATATATTATATAGACTTCTCATTCGACACAATGAAGTTGGGAGGTTCTGCTCTTGCACAGGTTTTGAACAAACTGGGTAATGAAGTGCCGACCGTAAAGAACAGCGAATATTTTGCCGATGCTTTCAATGCTGTTCAGGATGCGATTGAGAAAGGCTTGATCCTTGCCGGACATGATATTTCAGCCGGTGGTATGATCACGGCATTGCTTGAGATGTGTTTTGCTAATGTGGAAGGCGGCCTGCAAGTAAATCTGGATAAGTTATCGGAAACGGATATTGTTAAGGTTTTGTTTGCCGAGAACCCGGGTGTTTTGGTTCAGGTGAAAGACAAGAAAGCTTTTGAAAAGCTAATGGAAGAAGCCGGTGTAGGTTTCGCAATTATAGCCAAGCCGACTGATGAACGTCATATCCTGGTGGAAAAAGACGGTGTTCAGTATCATTTCGGTATCGACTATATGCGTGATGTATGGTATGAGTCTTCTTATAAGCTGGATATCAAGCAGAGCGGTAACGTATGTGCAGGCAATCGTTTTGAAAACTATAAGATGCAGCCGTTGGAATTTAAGTATGGTAAGAACTTCACCGGTAAGCTTTCCGATTATGGATTGACTCCCGATCGTAAAGGCAAGAGTGGAATCCGTGCCGCCGTAATCCGTGAAAAGGGTTGCCAGTGCGAACGTGAAACCTCTTACGCATTGTATTTGGCCGGTTTCGATGTGAAAGACGTTCACATGACTGACCTGGCTTCCGGACGTGAAACATTGGAAGATGTAAACATGATTGTATTCTGCGGTGGCTTCTCCAACTCGGATGTGTTGGGTTCTGCCAAAGGATGGGCCGGCGGTTTCCTGTATAATGAAAAGGCCAAGAAAGCACTGGACAATTTCTATGCACGTCCCGATACATTAAGTCTGGGTATCTGTAATGGTTGCCAGCTGATGGCGGAACTGGGAGTTGTCTATCCGGAGCATGAGAAGAAACATAAGATGTTGCATAACGATTCACATAAGCTTGAATCTAACTTTATCACGGTAGAAATTCCGAAGAACCATTCTGTTATGTTCGGTTCGATGAGCGGATTGAAACTGGGTATATGGATTACTCACGGCGAAGGTAAATTCTACTTCCCGTATGAAGAAAAGGAATATCATATCGCTCTTAAATATAATTATGAAGGTTATCCGGCTAATCCGAACGGTTCGCCCTGGTCGGTTGCCGGCGTATGTTCGCATGATGGTCGTCATCTGGCTATGATGCCTCACCTGGAGCGTGCTATGTTCCCCTGGCAGTGTGGTTACTATCCTGCCGATCGCAAGAACGACGAAGTAACTCCATGGATCGAAGCTTTCGTGAATGCGCGTAAGTGGATTGAAGGGAATAAGAAGTAATATTTCAGAGAATTTTTAGTAATACTTATCTAAAAGCCGGATGAAGCATTGGTATTCGTCCGGCTTTTGTATTTATATGGAAACAATCAATTTACCGGGTTGTAATAACGACGTAATACGTACGGGATATTTTTACGTCCGTAAACACACATACTTTGTTTTGTGGAGATAAGATTGTGATTTGGATGAGGGCGATAAATAAAATGGATATATTCTGAAAAGAATATATCCATTGTCCTTTGTGCGGCTGAAGGCAGTAGAACCTGCTGCTTAACCGTCTGTATATCTTAATCTTACAAATTTGAAAATTCTACAAGGTTACGAATAAGTCACGATTTTAACACTTCGTTTTGCATCGCTTTGCTGAGTGGTTGGTTATACAAAGATATAAATTTGAATTACAGCCTTCCTCATATTTTTCTTTTATTTTCAAATAACTTATTTTTTTGTATTGCCTTCTTCTATTGTATTACTTTATTAAACCAAATACAGTGTCATTTGTAGATTTTACAGTGTCATACCTATTCCATTTCTATTTTCTTATAAAATTTCCTAATACCCATTTAGTGTTGATCTCCTATGTATAATCATCTTTTCTTTTCCGAGTATTAACACATCATAAAGAGGGTACAGTTTTTCTCTTAGTATGTTTTCCATAAATCATTTATACTAAATCATTTCCTACAATAACAGGATAAGCATTCTTTGCAGATTTTATTTTTAGTTTATATTTATTACCAAGTTTATCTGTATAAATTACATAAATAATGTATTTACAATCTACGTGTCTTTTCTCACAATTGGATTCGCAGAATATCCATCTCTCTTCTTCTTTTAATAAATCAGAAGGTAAATGCTCATTATGAAGTATTATGTCATCTGACTCTAATTCGAACTTAATTAATTTAGCAATTTCGCCTCTATTGCTTAGGTTTATCTTGAAATCTATACCATTAGCATCTTGATAAATGCCATTAGTCCATAATTCAGGAAGAACACTTGCTCTAAGTTGTTTAGCCAAATTATCATTTTGTACCTCAAGTGTGCTTGCAATATTTGTTAACTTTTCTGTTATATTGGTTAATTTATCAATTTGGTCTTGTTTGTATTTGTCCTTTATAAAGAGCATTACAAATGCCCCAAATGTACCAATAGCCCCCAAAGCTCCTAAAATCTCAAAAATGAATTTTGTTATTTCCATAATTATAATGCTAATAATAGATAGCTGTTTTAAGAAAATTAATATTTTAAAGAGTAAGTATATATAATCCATACTACCTCTATTCTTCTAAAATTCCAACTTTGGCAACCCATTCACAATTTTTACAGTTTCAACACTAACAGTAATAATACGAAGCAAAAGATTGTAGATATACTTCTCATCATCGTGTTCACGAGACCAATCATTCGGGTCATTTTTGATTTGACTATCCTTATTGATAGTTACAGCATAACGTTCCATTATCCACTCGATAGCACTTTTACCATTCACGATATACCCATATGCTTCTAATGGAATGTTATGAATAGCAATTTGACTATTGTAAAATATAGTAGATTTATCTGTTTCTTTACCATTTTTACCAAAACGCATTTTGTCCACACGATAATCAATTCTATTACCTACGCCAAAAACAATTTCTACGCCCTTGTAAGGCTCTACTGTCTCGTAATTGAGATGAAGGTTAGCTAAGTCTCTACCAGCTTTGCTGAATGCCCAAAAATCGTCTGATTTGTCGACTAATGGTAGACGTGGTAACATCTTTTTCAAATCAGCTTCGAATGCTGTGCGATAATCAGGGCTGTGAAGAATACCATATACATAATAGAAAATATCTTCTTTGGTGGTTTTGTGACTATATTTGACACGAGCTTCTTTGAGTATGAAATCTGAAACGCCATCCCTGCGAATATAGCGGTCGGTAGTGGTATCTTTAAACAAGTCTAATAAATCCTGTGCGTTTTCTTCGTACCAATATAGTGGGAAGCATTGACCTTTTTCTATAGTATCATAACTTAAATTATTATCAGTAATTATTGTTGAGAAAGGCTTACTACTTCCTATTCCTGAAAGACAAATCACAGCATTTTTATGATTTGCTGATGGAAATAACTTAGGTGTTTGATAAACACATTCATTAAAGTTTCTATCAAAATAAAAATATTGTTTGCAGAAAGGTCTGTATAAGCTTGAAACAATATTCTCTTCACTGTGATTTCTTTTATATTTTCCTCTCAATGAATTTTGCAATGCTCTTGACCAACTGATTTTAGATGGGTCTTTATCTGTAAATTCAGCAACTTCTATCTTTGGATTTCTCTCTAATTCGAATATAAATTCATCCACTTGTTGATTGTAGAAGTCAATCATGTTTTTCATATTAGAATTTACTTTTTCTTTCGAAAAATTATATACCCACCCATCTCTTGCTGTTACAACACCATTTGAATTTATTTCAAAAATTCTTCTTTTTTCTTTTTTATCTTTACTACCTAACACTATGAAAGATTCAAATACATCGCTTCTTAGATTTAACCAATCACCATGCTCATTGGGTTGCAGTGTTTTCCATTGTATGGAAGGATTGTTAATACTTTTGAAATCCTTTACAATGCTTAATTTTTCTTCTCTGCTTAAGTAATCCCCAATATCGTGATAGTGTATTGTTGCTTTTTTATTGGTCGATTGTGGATTCTTCACCAATAGGGTAATGGCAATAGGAGTACGTGAACCTGAACCAAAAATCTTACCTCCCTCTTTTCTAGATAGTTCCCCACTTGTTCGTTGGTTACCTCTCAGGTTAAATACATAGATAGATGTAAATTCGTTTTCTATACTCTTTCTAAATCCTGATGTTGCATTACCATCAATCCAACTTCCATTAGTAACAAAAGCTATAACACCACCGTTTTTCTTATCCAATCGGTCAGAAGCCCATCTGAAAGCTTTGATATAACTGTCATATAGCGCTTTATTCATTGTAGTATTAGATAAAGCTACATAAGTATTTGCTATTTTATTATCAAGATTGGTATATGATTGATTTTGAGCATTGTCATTTGCATCTTTTTGCCCAACAGAATAAGGTGGATTTCCAATAATTACACGTAATGGAGTTTTCTTTTGCTCCATAACCCGTTTAGAGTTTTGAGGAAACATCTCAGAAAACATCTTTTCACTATTGTCATCTTCTCCTAATTGGAAAGTATCAGTCAAACATATTCCATTAAAAGATTTATAACTTTCACTATCATTTGAAAGGTCATGATATATGTTTTCTATATTGATTGAAGCAATATAATAAGCTAAAAGAATAATCTCATTAGCATGTAATTCTTTTGTGTATTTGCGTTCTAAATCTTCTTTTTTAATCAGTCCGCTTTGCAATAATCGAGCAATGAAAGTTCCTGTTCCTGTAAAAGGGTCAAGTATATGAACATTTTCATCGGATAAACTGCGCCCAAACTCTTTTTGTAATATATACCCCACTGAATTAATAATAAAGTCAACTACTTCAACAGGAGTATATACAATTCCAAGTTTCTCAACTACTTTAGGAAATGCAGATTTAAAGAATTTATCATAAAGCTCTACAATTACTTTTTGTTTACCTTCTGCATTGTCAATGTCCTTAACGCGCCTACGAACCGAATCATAGAATTTATTTAGTTTTTCATTCTCATCCTCTGTTACTTCATCATCTAACAAATCCATAACTTTTTGCATGGATTTAGATATAGGGTTGTTTTGAACAAAGGAATAGTTTTCAAATAAGGCTTCAAATACAGGTTTAGTAATCATGTGTTGAGAGAGCATCTCAATAGCTTCCTGTTCACTTACTGATGGATTTATATTTTTGCGAAGTCCTTTGATAAATTCATCAAATGCTTTTTTATGCTTTCCTTCTTCTTTTATCAGTTTTTTAATCCTGATAATATGTTCTTCTGCGATATGAGCTATATCTTTTGCCCATTGTTCCCAATACCGTTTATTACCTACTTTCTGTACCATCTTAGCATAGAAGGTGCTTTGTAGTTCTTCAAATTGTATTGCTAACTGAGCAGCTAAAGCAGAACTTCCATTTGGTTCTGTACCATCCCCATCTCCGTCTGTGCCATTGTCTATACCACCAATCAGTATTTGAGCAGGTTTATTTTTATTTAATTCTATTTTATTTATAGTAGCATTGAAACGGTCATCATGTGCCCGAAGAGCATTCAGTACAGTCCAGACGACATTGAAGCGAGGATTCTTATCTAATGCTTCGCTTGCATCCACTCCTTCGGGTACAACAACAGGGATAATAATATAACCATATTTTTTCCCTTCTGCTCTACGCATTACACGACCAACTGACTGCACAACATCCACCTGTGAATTACGAGCCGATAAGAAAAGTACAGCGTCTAATGAAGGGACATCCACGCCTTCACTCAAACACCGAACATTCGTGAGCATACGACATTCTTTGTCATCCTCAGGGTTAGATTTGAGCCACGATAATAATTCGTCCCGCTGCGGAGCTGACATACTACCATCAATATGTTTTGACTGTACATAGACCATACTTGCTTTTTCTTCTTCAGTTTTGTCCTCAAAATAAGCAGGTTCACACTCATTAAACATCAATGAGGTCGCTTTCGACACCTTTATATTCTGACAGAAGGCAACAGCTTTACGCATCGGGTCGGGGTCTGTGTCTTTTATAATGGCTGCATCACCTAATAGTTTCTTAGACAAAGCATTGATACAACCAACCATTTTAGATAAGTCATCAGTATTTATTTCACCACTATTGTCTGAAGTTATACGTTGCATTAATGGCGAGATGTCTTTATCCCCCACTGTTAATACAAGAACTTTATAATCGGACAATAAATTGCGGTCAACTGCCTCACCAAAACCTATACGGTATATCTCAGCACCATAAATGGCTTCATCATCCATAGATGCTAATATCGCATCGTTCTGACTTGCCTTAGTTTTGGTTTCATCACTATATAGACGTGGTGTTGCGGTCATATAGATGCGTTTGCGGGCTTTGATAAAATTATTGTCATGCACCTTCACAAATGAGCTTTCATCCTGACCACTTAATGTTACCCCTGTTGTACGATGAGCCTCATCACATATTACAAGGTCAAATATGCCTTTTTTATTCTCGTCTTCGCTTTGGAATATTTCATCTTTATTTGTGAAATTATTTATGTAAAATTGTTGAGCTTCTGATATAACATCAATTGATTGGTAAGTTGAGAATACAACCGTCATACCATCTTTATCTAAAGCATGTTGTAATTGGCTTCCTATTTTTCTAACATCAGTAGAAGCAGGTAACGCAAGATTGATAACAGCGAATGTTTCATCATCGTCATTTAGACTTCTTTGTTGAGTTACTCTTCTATCACTACAAATACAAATGGGATTTATTGGTTTAGATGCTTGTGCTGACCATTCTCTCAATGTCTGACCTAATAATGCAATAGAGGGAACTAAAAACAATACTAACCCTTTATTATTAGTTTCTTGTTCAGCTATTTTAAGAGAAGTAAATGTTTTACCTGTACCACAAGCCATAATCAGTTTACCCCGATTATGGTTTTTAAAGTATTCGTGAGCTTTATTGATGGCTGTTTCTTGATGCTCAAAAGGTTTTTTCTGCTCGACACGAGCAGCTTCACCAAAAATTCCTTTTTCCAATTTTAGCCAATCAACATCATCATTCTCAAGTTCAGATAAAAGCAAACGTGTGACCTGAACAGTTTGATTGTTTAATGTTTTATTTGCATTTTCACTCCAATTGTTAGTTGTAGAAACCCAAAGTCTATTGGAAAAACTTACTTGTTTAGTAGTTTTAGGGTCAGAGAAATATTTACCTGAAGTGGACAAGAAACTATCTACTTCCGATTTTCCTATATATGTATTTTCTTGGTAGCATTTACATTGTATTGCCCAAAATTCATTATCATAAGTAACAGCGACCAAATCTATACCTACATCATTCTTACCAAATTCAGCATGTGAGGGAAACTCATCCCACATCCATACTTTTTTGAATACGTTAGCATATAATGGAGTCGTTTTTAGATAGGCTTGCATTAACTTTTCGAACTTAAACCCTTTTTCTCGTTCTGATAATGCTTCTTTCCTGAATTTATTTAGTACTGAATTGAAAGTTTCGATACTCATATTTATGTATTACTTTTTTATCAAATTTCATGATACTTTTTAGGCGATAAAATTTTAATCGATTCGCTCCCCATATTCCTTTATCCTCTCCTCACAAATCTTTTTGGTAATATCACGTAGTAATTCCACTTTTGGAATCAGCGCATCAATGTCTTCTTTGGTCACTACAAAATGTGGATTGTACCTTGCATCCACATAAGCAGCTTTAAGGAGAGTAAATAGCCGTTTCTCTTCTGGCGAATTTTGTGGAAAAACCATTTTCAGCTCATCCGAATACTTTTTTACGGAACCGGATAGTTTAGAAAGATTATGTTGTTTATTATTTCGCAGAGTAAAACTTAATCTTATGGTATAGTAATAATTTTCACATGCTTGATGAAGAAAGAAAGATGCTTCTTTATAGTCTGTTTCTTTTTGAGCCATTTTTGCATACTTCAAAAAGTTACTGGCTCTCTTAAACTTCTCATCAAAATACTCCTGCGCCTGTTCCTTTATCTCATCAAAGTTAAGCTTTCTTCTACGGGCTAATTTATATTTCCCGCTATTATAGAGTATAATGCCTTCTTCTTTTATCTGAGTATAAAAGTATCTTCCTTCCCCTATGTATTTATTGAAAGTCTTTATATCATCATTTATGAATTGAACGGGAGTATCCCGGTCAAAGTCTTTACCAGTAAAAAACACATCCTCAATATTGTCAAGTACTGTTTCCGCTTTTTTAGGGTTAATTCCGCTTGTAATAACCAATATATCGTAATCAGATATTTTGACGGTTGGTATTCCGCCATCCTCAACTCTTATTGCCCGCTTTACATAATTATCCCTTGCATAACTTCCATACAGAATAATATACTCCATTTGAGGTAAGCGTTTTAATACCTCATTAATCAGGAAGTTAAGGTCTTCCTGTTTGTCTTTGGGTAAGTATGCAATAGAATTTTTCATTGTCTTGATAAATAGAATCTTAAAAACACAAAACTACAAAAAAAATACCGATTACCATTAACATTTTTACAGAAGTTGTATCTTTGAGCCACGTTCCTGTTTTTATTTATTCTGTGCTATACATACGGAATGAATAAGCTTATATAACTACAGGTAATCAATGGGTTATTTTTTAATATTTATCTGACCTGATTTTATTAATCGGGTTAAAAAGGAACGTGTCTTATGAACAACAATCAAAAAGCTATTAATATAGATGATTTTTCTTGTCTGCTTCAGCAGATAGGCAGCTTAATGAGCCTCACATTACCTGGAATCAAGTATATATACGAAACTTATCCTCACTGTATTATAGATTATTACGAGCAAGATGTAACAGAAAAATCAATCGAAATACGGTTTGACACGGAAGAAGTTACCGTAACTTGTACTTTTAATCCGAAAGGTAACTGTAATATGATCTATCTTTTTTCTGATAAGAGGCAGACGATAGAAAACCTTATCGATTATCTTAAAAAAAGGTATGAATATGATTTCATTAAAAACAGGTGGACTGTTTCCGGTTATTACGTATGTATCAAGAAAACGAGTTATCCTCCTTATGATATTTATGTGTTGTTTTATTCTTAATGCACTCTTTTTTAGGTAACAATTTTAATCGGAGCTATTCAATCCAGTTCCGATTAAAATTTGGTGTCTAATGCAAGCTCTCTTTTTCTACCTCGATTTTGTTTCTGATTTGTAGGGGGGATTCGTTGCTCTTCTTTCGGTGGTTTTGCCAATCGTGGATCATTCTTATGATGCTTTCTACTTTTTCAAATGACACATTTAATTTAATGTGCCCCCTTTTGTTATTTTCGGAATGGGGTCAAGAATAGGGTCAGTAAAATAGTGCTTAGAACTACCCTTTTTGCCTTTTTCGTATATTTCAAAGATTTGCTTGATTTTTCGATTTTTATCAGTGCGGCTGAAGGGACTCGGCCCCCACGGCCGGTATCGCACTGTATTAACGACTTACCATATTTCTTTATACTCTCAAAATTGAAAAATCCTCGATTTGATACCTGAAGAGCATTATTTCGACATGATTTATCTATTTTAGAGAGAAAAAAGAATGCTGTAATACCCTAATAAACAGTATAAAACAAGAAATCCCCCTGAACCTAATCAGAAGGATTTTGCATTTTGTGCGGCTGAAGGGACTCGAACCCCCACGCCGTGAAGCACCAGATCCTAAGTCTGGCGTGGCTACCAATTACACCACAGCCGCATTTGGATTGCGGTGCAAAGGTAATGTTTTTTTTATAATGAGCAAATATTTCGGAGGAAAGTTTTGGAATAGGCCTGAACCTGGACTAGGGTTGGTTTTCCTGCCCACTTGTTAGTTCTGTCAGAAACTTAATGGCAGATTCTATTAATGTATCTACACCTTTTTGGATGTCATCGGCTGTCATCTGGACGTTCTGTTTCGGATTTATACCGAACTCCGTATGTTCTTTCTCTGCATTAAGCATAGGTGAGGCAGAGAAACGGATAGTCCATCCGTTGGGTAATTCGGATGTAAACGGAAGCCCGCTACCTCCTCCCGTCTTGTCACCCATTGTGGTGACATAGGGCATCATGCTCATTTTCTGAACAAAGTCGTTTGCGGCACTATAGCAGTGACGGTTTGTTAATACGACAACCGGGCGTAACCAGCGAATATGTTCCGTGTTGGGAGAGAGGTATAATGGATATGGACTGGAAAAATCGTTGTGTCCTTTTCCCGTCTTATGCTGAATGTAGCCTGTCAGCATCTTTTCTTCCATAAAACGGGAAGCTATGCGGTCGGCATAGGTTAATGAACCTCCTCCGTTTTCACGAACGTCAAAGATAAGGGCTTTGCAGTCTTTAAAGTATAAAAACATCTGGTCCAAGTTGGCTTCGCCTACTCCATTGGAAAAACTGCTATAATAAACGTATCCTATTTGATTGTCGGCCAATCGTGTGTATTTCAAGCCTCCTGCAATCCAATAATCAGTTCCTAAATATCGGTCTTGTATCTCTTTATAATAATTCGCCGGATAATCTTCGTACCAGGCCCAGTAACGGGACATGTTAAAAGAAGAAATTAGATTGGTGTGCCCGTCCTGTAGCTCATTTAGCATATTCCCTAACACATCAAATAAAGCATATTGATTCATCGTATCGGTGACCTGTACACGATAGCGATCATGTACTTCATTCCAGTCGATGTCTTTGTATTCAAAAAAACAGTAATTCTCATCCATTATCTTCCAGAGAGCCTCAAAGTTGGCTGTGGGAGAGGAAACATAATCGTCTGCTTTTTCGCATCCCGTAAACAGGATAAACAAGAAGGCTATGCCATATATTATATGCTGTATCTTCATTTAATAGTAAGTACTTTTGTATGTATGCTTATTATTCATGGCCCGCTTGCCTCCGAAAGAAACAAATTCTTTTACGAAACCAAGCATGAATGTATGAGTAATGATATGACTGTCAATGCTATTCATGTCTGTCTGGTAGCGGCTGTTTAGATATCCCATGCGGATTGTTAGTTTGCCTACCGGAAAATCGGCGGTAATATAATGCTTCATTGCAAACTTGTTATGGAATGAATTGAACTGCACCATGCCCGAATGGTTACCCAGTCCGAACATCTCATAATAAGACTGGTTATAATGCGGAGCAAAAGAAACGCCGGCAAAAGGTACTGTCAACTGGTAACGGAATGTAATAGGATAATTCTTTATTCTGAGATTGTAAATGGCCATTCCGGACAAGTTCAGGTCTATATCGGCTTTAGCAGATACCGGGTTGTTCGTGTTGCGGGTATTGTAGATACATCCGCCAAGCAGATGGCCGGAACTTCCTGCAAGAAGTTTTAGTCCGGGCATAACCGGAAAATGATAATAATACCCCAATGTGTAGTCTAAAAAGAAAGCATAATCAATAGCACTTCCCGACGGATTTGTAGTACGTCCTCCGTCTATACTTACAATCTGCTGGCGGGTAACGTTGTAGTTAGCTAATTTGACTCTCTTCAAACGCTCGTCCATGATACGCAAAGTCCAGCCGCTATAGTTTATGTCAATGCCGGGAGTAAGGTATGTATCCATAAGGTGCATTCTGCCGGCACCAACCATTGTGCCTTCGTTGATAGACCAGTCCTCATTCTTGCCATCCTGTGCCATAAGCGGCAATATGGAAAGGTAAAAAAAGAAACTTATCAGGAGAGCAAGTTGTTTCATAATCTATTTATCAAATAGGTTCATCTGTCCGGTAATTTCGTCTATAATATCCGAACTGCTTTTGTCATCATCTTCGTTCTCTTCTTCATTGTCGTTTTCTTCCACAATATCTGATGGTTGAGATGATGTTGCAAAACGGGATGGTTCCAGTTCGTTTATTGTTTCCACTTCATAAGTCGTGATACGTTTACCTTTCGCTTTGAAACCTTTTACAGCTATGAACTCTTCGGCATCCACTACTAATGAACCCCGGAAAGCGTCGTTTCCTCCAAATACAACCTCAATACGGGGATAGGCTTCATCAGTCAAGATAAATAAACGGCTTTTGGGATTATCTCCTAAAAAGTTTTGTTTGCGGCTGCCTGCTTCCAGCTGAAAACGTTTCAAATATGGATACTTCTGGTCTGCATCATATAATGCTGCTGTCCATATTTTGTTCGCATCAAATTTCTCTATTGCGAGAATATCGTTTTCATAGTGATTACTCAGATCAAAATTTGTTGTGTAGAAATCACCATTTTGTAAAATCACAAGGATTAAATCGTCACTTTGGAATTCACCCAGTTCTTCTCCTCTTCCGTCATAATTCAGACGCAGGATATCCCGGTCAAACCATACTTGACGGCCTCCTAAAGTAGATGAACCTTTCTGCTTCAAGCTAATCTTATGGATGTCTGCCTTTGTGAGGATATTTCCCATGGAGCCGCGCCCTTTGATTACAATTTCGCTAAAGTCTTTCTCGAAAACAAGTACCTTCTGGCGAGGTTTCGGTTTCAAGATCACTTTAATTGTTTCGGCTTCTCCATTCGGGTTTGCACTGAAATAAAGAATCCGGGATCCTTCAGTTCCTTTTGTTATGTCATATTCTTTGTCACGTGTAACGCCGGTTATGGCAAAGCGCTTAATGTAATTGTACCCAGCCTTACCATCTCTATATACAACATTATAAATAGTCCGGTTGTCATTACGTTTAAACACGTTTACAAACAGAATATCTTTGCCGATAAACATCTTGTCGCATACCTTCACTACTTTATAAGTTCCGTTCCGGTAGAAAAGAATGATATCGTCGATGTCTGAACAGTTACATACGAATTCATCTTTTTTCAGCCCTGTGCCGATAAAGCCTTCGGCGCGATTGATATACAACTTTTCGTTGGCCTCGACAACCTTAGTTGCTTCGATTGTGTCAAAACTACGCACTTCTGTCATCCGGGGATAGTTTTTTCCATACTTTTCTTTCAGCATGGAAAACCAATCGATTGTATAAGCTACAATATTGTTGAGATGATGGTTGATCTGCTCAATCTCTTTTTTAATTTGAGCGATTATTGCATCGCATTTATCTGAATTAAATTTCAGGATACGACCCATCTTTATCTCCATTAGTTTGAGAATATCGTCACGGGTAACTTCTCTGTTCAATTTAGGCTTAAACGGTTCCAAACGAAGGTCGATATGGGCAATTGCTTCATCCATATCCTTCGCGTTCTCAAATTCTTTGTCTTTATAAATACGTTCCTCAATGAAAATTCTTTCTAAAGAGGCGAAGAACAATGCTTCTTCTTGTTCTGCCTTTTGTATCTCCAGTTCGGTGCGTAATAAAGTTAATGTGTTGTCCGTAGAATGGCGTAATACATCACTTACCGTCAGAAAATGAGGCTTATCATCTTTGATAACACAACAGTTTGGAGAGATACTTATTTCACAATCTGTAAAAGCGTATAGAGCATCTATCGTTTTGTCTGATGAAACGCCAGGGGCCAGATGTACCAGAATCTCCGCGCTTTGGGCTGTATTGTCATCAACTTTTTTTATCTTAATCTTCCCTTTATCATTTGCTTTTAATATAGATTCTATAAGCGAAGATGTTGTACGTCCGTAAGGAATTTCACTGATAACAAGTGTTTTATTATCCAACTTGTTGATTTTGGCCCGTATTTTTACCGAGCCGCCTCGTTCTCCATCGTTGTATTTTGAAACATCAACATAGCCGCCTGTCTGGAAATCCGGATAAAGAGTAAATTCTTCACCATTCAGATAAGCAATGGAAGCATCGAGCAGTTCATTAAAATTATGCGGTAATATCTTAGAAGAAAGGCCAACGGCTATACCTTCAACTCCCTGAGCGAGTAGTAACGGGAATTTTATGGGAAGTGTAACAGGTTCTCTATTTCTTCCGTCATAAGAAAGTTGCCATGTAGTAGTCTTCGGATTAAATACGGTTTCGAGAGCAAATTTAGATAGTCGCGCTTCGATATAACGGGGAGCGGCAGCTCCGTCGCCCGTAAGGATATTTCCCCAGTTGCCCTGGCAGTCTATCAATAAATCTTTTTGTCCTAACTGCACCAGGGCGTCACCTATGGACGCATCACCATGTGGATGAAATTGCATGGTATGCCCTACGATATTGGCAACTTTATTGTATCGTCCGTCATCCAGTCTTTTCATGGAATGCAGGATACGGCGTTGAACAGGTTTTAACCCGTCATTAATATGCGGTACGGCACGTTCCAGGATTACGTAAGAAGCGTAATCGAGAAACCAATCCTGATACATCCCCGACAAATGGTAGGTAATACGTCCTTCCGTTTTTGTCGGTACTTTGTATTCCGAATGGGTTTCCGGATTATTTTCTATCTTTTCTGTCTCCTGAATGTTGTCAGCCACAGGCTGACTGTCCGTTCCTTCAGGCTCTTTGTTGTCTTCTTGTTCTGTGATATCTTCAGGTTTCATACAATCCATTATAACGAGGGGTAAATATACAAAATATTACCGGAATAATAAAAAACGGTGTTCTTTGCGGATTGTTTGTATTTAAAATCATCGGGATCATTTTATAAAAACATCCTGATGATTTGGAAAAAAGATCCCGATGATTTGGTGAAGAGTTCGGGATGAATATTTTGGGAAAAAGATTGATATATAAAAAGGGTGCGTCTTGCTTGACGCACCCTTTTTGCTAATAAAAAACAGTGATGATTATTTTAGTATTTTATCATTCAGCATTTTCATGAAATAACCGCCAACGACAGAACGTGCCTGAAAACCTCGTTGTGAACCATTGCTGGTGAAATGCCAGTCACTTAAAGGCACGCGTGAAGTTGTTTCGTTTGCATATAACCAAACCGGTTCTACCAACGCGGTGAAGTCTGCCGGATTTCCTGTCAGGCAAGCCGACCAAAGAATCCAGTCGGATTTTGTATAATCTTTGCGGTTGTCTAAAGGCAGGCCATATTTATTCTGTTTTGTCTTATAATAAGCCATTTCCGTAGTCGCGACATCGGTTGGGAAAATGTTGAAGCCTAACAAACGATCCCAAACAAGATTATACTTTTGACTCCACGTACCCGGTTGATCGAATGTCAGACGATAATGATCTCCATCGTTTGCCATTGTTACCCATTTGGATGCCATTTCTTTTGCCGCGTTTGTATAACGTTCTGCCACATCGTTTTTACCCAGCATAGCTGCCAGTTTTCCGTATCCCGCAACACCTATGATTGCTTTGATAGATAAATTGGTATTATGGGCAAAATGGCCGGCAAAGTCATCGGTGCAGAGCTGGTTTTCAGGATCAAGACCTTCTTTTTGCAAATAGTCTGCCCAAGTTGTCAGCACATCCCAATGTTTGGCCGCATAATCCGCATTCCCTTCTATTTGGGCAATTGCTGCCATAAGGATAAGCATGTTGCCGCTTTCTTCCACAGGCATGTCGCCGCCGTAAGTCTGACCATTGGCCAATGGATATGTGCCTACGTCATGTGCTGCGAACGGCTTTGTCCATTTCCCGCTTTCACTGAAATAGAAGATAGGATTTAGCATACCTTTCAATAACTCGGGATTATATACAAGAAATAGCGGAGCAGACGGATAAGTGATGTCTACCGTTCCTATTGAACCGTTGCTGAAGTTTTCTTTGGAAAAGAATAATAAATTGCCTTCTTTATCTGTCACCAGTTTATGGGCGGCAATAGCCTGACGGTAAACCAATGCGCAAAGTTCTGCATATTTCTGTCCTCCCGATGCCACAGCGTCTTGCATCATCTGTGCGTCGAATGCCTGACAGCGTTGCATTACATCCGTATAATTCTTTGCCCCGTTTGAAAAAGCTTTGAATATGTCTACTTCTCCGTTGTGTTTCCAATAAGGCATACGGTTGTTTCCGAAATATTGAATGGAATACAAATCATCATATCCAATCATGACGTGACCGGAAACCATGTTGTTTGATACCTTTCCCAGATTATCCGCATATGCGAGTACGGTCATTTGTTTTTGCATATCGGCAGATACATTTCCTACTTTACCGGAAAGTCTTCCATTAGCCATAAACTCATTCTTTGTCGCAAAATACTCGTCGATAGACATTGTTACGCGGGGAGATTGCTCGGCTGCCAGATAAAGGTATCCCCAATCGATACGCAAATCATCGCCGGATTTACCTAAAACAGGTTGTTCTACAGAACCGGTTTTAAGATAGGTCATGCCGTTTTTGTCGATCATCTCGAAAGAAACGGCTTGATCAATGCTGTTTACCGCCAGTTGAGGGGTTGTTTCCATATAGACCTGAACATCGTGTTCCTTTCCATCTAGCGAACGTACCTGATAAGTGATGTAATTGAACGGCGAAGCCATTAAATCCAGATCATCCGTCAAGAATGGAGCTGTAAAAATAACATCCAATTGTACACCGCCGCATTCAAACGTATAAAATGTCTGTGTAGGCATTACGTTGACTGCGATTTGCTTGGCACATGCGTCAAAAGAGTTGTCGCTTTTTACCTTTTGGGAAATACCCAGATCCACGTATGCACCGCCTCCATTATTATGGCAGTGGGCTGCTATGACATTCCCGGTAGGTTTCAGTGTTTTTACTACACTTTCAGGAATCTCTTTCAGCAAGTCATAATCCAATCCATTGCCTGTAACGGCAACCAGTGTTCCGTTCACATAAACTTCGATGTTGTCGTCATGAGAATATTGAACGTATAGCGGTTCGTCACTCAATCCGGATGGCATATCAAAGGTACGCCGTACCCAAATATCATCTGTGGTCCAAGGAGTAGAGAGATGTGGATTCTCTTTTGTCCCGAATGCGGCTTTCGCCGTTTTCCATCCGTCAGCTTTGTAATCTACCGTCATCCAGTCACCGGCTGGAGCTTTTTCCGTGTACATACCTTTCCATAATCCGCTGGCGGCTGTTCCTACTACAGGAGTTACGGAGAAATCGTCCACTCCCATAAAACGATATGATTTTCCATCGACCCGGATACCTCCCAGAAGAGGGAAGTTTTTACCCGTCCAGTGGCGGGTATTTTCTTCATTTAATTTATCTGCAAATGACCATATACTGGTGTATGGGTCGATAGTGACTAACGGTACAGCCGGAGCGCGGAGATTATTCTCCGCTGCCGGCATATACGTTTCAGTGACAACAGGAGAGCTGCATGCACTGAATAAAATAGCACTAATGGCTAAAGAACAGAATTTACTTTTCATTAAAGATATGATTTATTGAGATTTAAGAAAGTAGTAAAAGTTGTTTTGCTTAACTTTCTTTATTCCGGACGAGGAACTACCATGTAGCCCTTTTCCCATTCCTCGTAACGGGCAACCATTTCTTTTACTTTGTCCGGGTATTGATCTGCCAGGTTGTGCATTTCACTGCGGTCTTCATTCAAATTGTACAACTCCCAATTTTTTTGGTTATTAGGCCATACAATTTTCCAACCGGAAGCATCAATAAGTGCTTTTTCATTGAAATGTTCAAAGCAAAGTTCACGATGTCCTTTACGTACCCCGGTCTTGAATACCGGATTCAGACTTTCACCAACTAAAGGAATAATTTTGTTACCATTGTATTCTGTCGGATATTTAGCTCCGGATATATCCAGACAAGTTGCCATAATATCCATTACATGTCCCATCTGCGTATTGATAGAACCCTTAGGTTGTTTGATACCTTGTGGCCAGTGTGCAATCATCGGGGTACAGATACCGCCTTCGTATGATTTAGCTTTCCAGAAACGGAACGGAGTATTGGCAGCGTTAGCCCATCTTGCTCCAACAGAGGCATAAGATGTTTCCGGGCCGGGTAATACTTCTTTATGACGTGGATAAATTATTTTTTCACCGCTACGTGTTTCTGCGGGACGGTCATTTTCTCCTTCTGAATAGTTCTGGCAGTCTTCATTACTGCAGCCGTTATCAGACATAAAAAGAATCAATGTATTATCCAATTGACCATTTTCTTCAAGCGCTTTTATTACTCGACCGATTTCCTGATCCATACGGTCAACCATTGCGGCATGGACTGCCATTGCACGGGCATCCCATTCTTTGTCCGGATTTTCTTCCCAAGAATCGGTAAATTGGCGTGGAGACAAGAAATTATCGGCATCACCAAATATTTTCAGTTTTTTCATCCGTTCATAACGTGCTTCACGGATAGCTTGCCAACCGCATTTGTAGGTGTCTTCATACTTCTTGATATCTTCGGGCAGCGCGTGTAACGGCCAGTGTGGGCAATGGAAAGCCAGATACATGAAGAACGGATTTTCCGATTCTGCATACTTGTTTACATAAGCAACGGCTGTATCTGCCAGTGCTATCGTGCTGTAGTAGTCTTTTGGAACAGTATTTACCGGTTTATCTCCGCTGATTAAACTGAATGGGTCAAAGTAATCAACTACCCCGTAGATTGTTCCATAACAATCTTGGAAACCACGGTTGATCGGGTAGTTTTCTTTAGGCGTAAATTCATCATGTTGTACTTGATGGGCCAGCCATTGGCGTTGATCCGGACGTAACGGAGTTTCTGCAATATGCCATTTCCCAACCCATGCTGTATTATAGCCTGATTCTTTCAATGCTTCTGCAATTGTTACTCCATTGTGGGTCATTGTTCCACGATAACCGGGTTTATGATCGTCGAAGGTCATACGTCCGATGCCGGCCTGATGTTGGTATAGACCGGTTAATAAAGATGCCCGTGTAGGGCAACTACGGCTTGTATTATAAAAATGGGTAAAGCGTAAACCGTTTTGTGCCAGTTTATCAAGATTAGGTGTTTGGATTTCCCCACCGTAACAGCCCAAATCAGAATATCCCATATCGTCAGCCAGAATAACAAGTATATTCGGACGAGCATCTTTTTGTGCCTGCATAGAAGGTGTTAATGCAGCTAACATCCCTAGAGAAGCTAGTTTAAATGTATTCTTGTTCATAATTATATTGTTTTTTAATGTGCGATAAGAAAACTCCTCCGAAGCATTAATGCCTCGGAGGAAGATATGATATGTACAAGTTTAGTGTCAATTATAAGCAAATATAATGAATTTTATCATTGGGCCGTAGATGACCATCCAGTATTTTGTGACAAGTTAGGATTCATCAAGATTTCATTATAAGGAATTGCCCAATAATATTCACGACTGTTCCAACGTTTAGGGTTAACGGCGTCTTGTGCATATATCAGTTCACCTTTATCATCTACGTACGAAATACAAAGAATAGGCGTGTTACAAACTTCTTCTCCGATTTTCCAACGTTTAATATCAAAGTAGCGTTGACCTTCCAAAGCCAGTTCTACCAAACGTTCATGACGAACTTTTTTACGCATTTCCGCTTGTGATAACCCGTCAGGGATAGGAGGCATGTCTACGTCACTTCTTCTGCGTATCTGGTTAATTGCATCCAGTACAGAACTGTCGATGTTATTCATTTCGATTTTTGCTTCTGCATAAATCAATAAAACTTCTGCATAACGGATATAAATCAGGTTAATGCCGCAATTGGACGGAGTGGCGATGTCTTCTGCATTTATATATTTGGCAAAACCGAAACCTGTTGTAGAGGCCAAATATTGTGTATAGTCATCGGATGTACCACTTCCTGGCAGTGGATTATATATA
Organism: Parabacteroides bouchesdurhonensis; assembly: GCF_900186615.1. Taxonomy (GTDB): domain Bacteria; phylum Bacteroidota; class Bacteroidia; order Bacteroidales; family Tannerellaceae; genus Parabacteroides; species Parabacteroides bouchesdurhonensis. Next base: position 1,044,309 of record NZ_LT896588.1, on the reverse strand, counting down.
TTTCCGTTAGGTAACGTACAGCCGGGAACATAAACAGTAAAACCTAAACGGGGATCTCTGCTTGTATATGGATTGCGAGGATCGTAACCGCTGCCTGCTTCCGTAATCAATTTACCGTTTTTCATTTCATACGCATCTACCAAAGTACGGGTTGGAGCTATATTTAAACCTCCCTGAGATAATGAACGCACACCGAACAGACTCATTGCCTGGTTTGAATACTGGTCTTTAACATATTGTTTGTCGAATAAAACTTCACAACCGTTTTCTGCATCATATGAAAACAGCTTTGAATACTCGGGATACAAACTGTATACGCCGGAATCCATTATATCTTTGGCTGCTTTAGCTGCCACTTCATAATTCCCGTTATATAAAGCTGTTCTTGCTTTAATTGCTAAAGCTGCTCCTTTCGTTACGCGACCAACCTCTGATTGTTTGAGAGGAAGTACTGCTACAGCTGCTTCTAACTCTTTATCTATAAATGCGAATATCTCAGAAGCCGGAGTTCTTGTCAGTTCTTTCGATTCTGCTATTGTAATTGGAGTAGTAACCAAAGGTGCATCGCCATATAATTCTACTAAATAAGAATAGAAAAATGCGCGTAGAGTACGAACTTCGGCAGTATAGATATCTAACTCTGCCTGATCGGTAGATTCTATTTTATCAACGTTTGCCATGTAATTGTTACATGCGCGAATACCCTGATACAGACTTTTCCAGATATCATAAAAAATAGTAGCTTGCGCATCGGCTGTCCCTTTTTCCATTACGCTCCAGTCGTTAGAGTAATAGTTACGGTGACCTATATCCGATAAACATTCAAAAAAGAGTGTCGGGTCAAAATTAAGCAATTTATCATAACAAGCGTTGGACGCAAGTCGTGCGTCATTGTTTGTCTGCCAGAATACATCAGAAGACAAACGGTCTGTTGGGATCGTTTCTAAAGCACTATCACATGAATTTAAAGCATAGGCCATAGAAAAAAGAGCCAATATATATTTTATACCTTTCATATCAGTTAATTATTAAAATGAAACATTTACGCCCAAAGTATATACTGCGGTTTGCGGATAATAGTTTCCACGACCGCTAACAAATTCCGGGTCTAATCCGAATTCACGAATAGGAGAGAATGTCAATAAATTTGTTCCGGAAACATAGAAACGTAGACGATCTATGTAATATTTTTGTGTAATAGCCTGCGGAATTGTATAACCAATCTCCAGATTCTTCAATCTCAGGTATCCGCAATTCTTAACCCAGAAATCCGAACAGTTAGAGTTGTAGTCACATTGCTTCTGAGGGCGCGGCCATTTTGCCCCTGTGTTTTCTTCCGTCCAGTAATCCTTGAAAGTATCTAATACAAATCCTTCATAATTACCAAACTCTGCAAATGCTCCTGATACACGTGTCTCTGCATGCATAACCCCCTGTAATAAAATAGAAAGGTCGAAATTATTATATTTAAAGCTACCGCTGAAAGCAAATGGGAAGCGAGGCAATTCTGTACCCAGATAGACACGGTCGTCTGCATCAATCGTTTTATTCTGGTCGGTATCTACATATTTTACGTCACCTGGCTTTGTATTAGCATCCAGAACCGGACCGGCCTTGATTTCATCCCATGACTGGTACAGTCCGTCTGTCTTGTATCCCCATATGGCATTTACAGGATAACCTTCTCCTTTAATACGGAATGTTTCTGAATTAGAACCTGTAATGATTGGGCTTGAACCTGCCATGCTTACTACTTTGTTCCAGTTGTTGGAGATATTGAAATTCAAATTGTATTGGAATTTGTTCCCTCCGTGGTAACCGACTGAAATTTCAAATCCCTTATTATCTACGACACCTGCATTCTGGAAAGGCGCATCCAAACCTACTGTGGCAGGGATAGTCAATTCCATCAAAATACCGTCTGTCCGTTTGTAATAGTATTCAGCTTCAACGGTCAACTGGTTATTAAGGAATCCTAAATCCAAACCTATATCTGTTTGGGTAGTCGTTTCCCATTTAAGATCTTTGTTCGCAAAAGTTGTTTGTGCGTAACCATTAACAATATTACCTCCGAATGTGTAAGATTTGGAAGAATATGAATCATAGAAACTGTACAAACCACAAGTCTGGTTTCCGGTCTTACCCCAAGAACCACGTATTTTTACATTAGAGAAAAGATCTCTCAAACCGTCCCAGAAACTTTCGTTAGATAATCTCCATCCTGCAGAAAAAGAAGGGAAGAAACTGTATTGGTTATCTCCTGTAAAACGTGAAGAACCATCATAACGGATATTAGCTTCCAATAGATATTTATCATCAAAGTTATAATTACCACGCATGAAATAAGACTGTAATCCGAATTCATTGTCGTAACCTTTGTTCTTCATGCTGCTTTCTCCTCCCATATTCATGGATGGTACATCATTGTTATAGAAGTCTGAACGTTCAGCCTCCAGATAAGATGTTTTATTTTGGATCAAAGAATAACCTGCCATACCGCTAACAGAATGTTTGCCAAATGTTTTAGCGTAATTCAATGTTGCATTTAATGTACTTTCTCTGATATCTTCCCGTTTTTCAAGCAAATTATTACGGTCTACTTTCTTTTGACGGCTAGGATATTCTTTGTCTATCAAAGTATAGGCATTCTTAAATATTTTATCCTTATTGTTGGCATAGCGGAGTGCATATTGGAAATTGGCGGTAAAGTCCTTGAATGTATAGGATGCTTTCAGGTTGCCGACAAATAAATCTTTCCATTTTTTATCATCACCGGACATTGTGGCATACATCAATGGGTTGTTTCCTTGCTTACTCAATCCGTAGCTGCCGTCACTATATACAGGAGTGGTAAATTGTGAAGCATGATATATGGTACGGAATACTTCGCCAGCTTCCGAAGGTTGCAGTGAATATGTTGATCTATAATCTGCATCCAATGACAAGGTAAGTCCTTGTAGCGGATTAAAGTCTGTATTTACGCGGAAATCTTTTGTGTTGGATTCAAAGTTCGGGATGATACCGTCTTGTTTATAATAACGGACAGACATCAATCCCTTGAATTTTTCACTACCTCCACTTACAGAGAAAGAGTGGTTCTGTTGTGGGGCTGTTTCAAATAGAACATCCTGCCATACGTTTGCATACGGATATTTTTCACGATCTGTGGCATTTTTCCATTCCTGTATATATTCTTCATTGTAAGGAATCTGATCGCCTGTTTTGCCTGCGTTCTGGTAAGCTACGATTTGTTGTCTCATGTATGCTTCGGATTCCATGTGTTTTGGATTGTTCATGGCCTTCTGGAAACCGTAGTAGTAATTGTAGTTTATTTGTACTTTCCCGCTTTTACCACGTTTGGTTGTTACCAGGATTACACCGTTGGCAGCACGTGAACCGTAGATGGAAGTGGCAGAAGCGTCTTTTAAGATAGAAATGTTTTCGATGTCTGCCGGGTTCAGGTCTTCCAGACGTTGTTCGATACCATCTACAAGTATCAAAGCATCGTTGCTGTCATCATTTAAAGAAGTAACACCACGTACGCGCATTGTCGTTGTATTACGTCCGGGAGCTCCACCGTAGTCTACAATGGTAAGACCGGGAGCCAAACCTTGTAAAGAGGTGACCGTACTTTTAGCATTCAAATTGATAGCGTCACTTTTAATTACGCCTACCGAACTTGTCATACTTACTTTTTTCTGTTGTCCGTAACCTACTACGACTACTTCATCCAATTTCTGAGTGTCTTCTTTTAGAGTAATGTTCAGAACAGAGTTGTTTCCAACTTTTATATCCTGATCCAGATAACCGATGTAGGAAACATGTAGAGCTGCGTTTTCCGGAACTTCCAGAGAGAAATTACCATCTATATCGGTAATCGTACCGTTTGTTGTACCGGCAACCACGATGTTAGCGCCGATAACCGGAATACCGGAAGCATCTACTACACTTCCTTTAACTTTGCGTTCCGTTCCTTTTTGTTGGTTTGATGTCGCTTTCAAGGTAAGAACAATCAGATTGTTATTATCCTTTTTGTAAGTGATATCCGTATTGGCAAAAAGTTTATCCAAAACAGCTTCGATTGGCTCGTTTGTTACGGATAAAGAAACTTTATTATCCAAACTGGATAAAGCATCATTGTAAAAGAATTGATAATCGGTAGTGCTTTCTATCGTCTTGATAGTCTGTCTTATAGACTGGTTTTGCACACTTACCGTAACCTGTGCGAACAGGGATGGAGATACTAATAAAATAAATAAGGCTAATTTGATTGACTTAAATTGCCTTTTTTTAAGGACTTGTATAGTCCTAGCAAACTTAAAATTCATAATTTTGTAGACTTAATGGTTCTTATTATTGCACATGTTATTTGCGAGATACCTATGTGCAGATTGAGAATTTGTGGATGGGATGGTGCTTGGCACTGTCCCATACATTTTTTGTGGGAATTTTAGACGTTTATCATAAACAATTATTTAAGGTTAAACAATTAATATTTGGCCTATTTCAATGCGTTTTCGTAATATTTTTTTTGTGTTATGTTTTCGCGTAATATAATAAGACTGTCTTTTACTTCATATGAAAGCGGAGAAGTTAATGACAAGATTTGTAATACACTTTCCAAACTTGTATTTCCAATAGAACCGGTAAAACGATATTTTTTCAAAGGTTCCGATTCAAATGCAATTTGTGTATTATAATACCGCTCCAATGTATGCGCTATGTTCTCAAATGTTTCAGCATTAAATGATAATATATTAAACTTCCAATTTGCATAGCCTACTGCATTTTCAACAGAACTCTTTCGCATATGCCCCGTTGCTTTGTTAAAAGTAACCTTTTCATTCGGCTCTAAGATAATGCAATCTTTATCCGATTTGACTTCTACTTTTCCCGTCATTAATACGGTAGATATATGATCTTCGTCGGCATAATTTTTTACGTCGAAACTTGTTCCTAAAGCACGTACTGAGATATTATTTGTTTCTACGATAAAAGGACGCTCTTTGTCCGGAGTAACTTCAAAGTAGGCTTCTCCTTCCAGACGCAAAACTCTTTCTGCCGAATTGAAACGACTTCCATAAGTTAGCTTTGAATCGGAGTTTACCCATACTTTGGAACCGTCGGGAAGAGTTACATTGGCTTTTTGTCCTTTTTCTACAGCGACTATCATGTCTGGCATTGTCATCTTTTGAACTGTATGGAAATAAATACTCAATCCTGTTGCCAACATAAGTAATAATGTAGCAGCAATGCGCATTGCCCATACGTATAGTTTGTGTTTTTTTATTTGTACAGCTTTCTTTTGTGGCTCTATTTTAGCTTTGATTTTTTCAAAAAGCTGTTGTTGGAGTTCCTGATTCATTTCGGATGAAACTATATTCCATTCTTCATCGGCCCAAGCGCTAAACTCAGAATCGTTTTGTAACCATAGGATAAGTTCCCGGACTTCTTCGGATGTTGCCTGCTTTTGTAGGAACTTATCGAATAATTGTATGTAATAGTTTCTTTCCATTTTCCTGTTTCTATTAATGTATACAGACGGGCGAATTATTTCCGTTATCCCCGTCTCTTATTTTAACTCTTATTAATATATTAGGATGTGTTTCGATTCAGGTGCTGAAAAAGTTCCATTCGGAAGGAATTTAAATTTCTACCGGATGTATAGTCCGATAAGTATGGATATACATAATTCGTAATGTTGCATAACTTTGTTACGAATGAAAGTAGTTGCTTTGGTTAATTGGGATTCTATTGTGTTTTCCGAAAGGTTTAATTTTGTTGCAATTTCTTTGTTTGATAGAAGTTGGAGACGGCTTAATATAAATATTTCCCGGCGTGCGGTAGGTAATTGTTCTATTAAAGATTGGATATATTCATCTAATAGATGGTATTCAACTTCTTTTTCCGTAGTGTTGTCAATTGTTGATGTTTTTTCTAATTCATTCTGGTAGAGAAATTCGGACATACGATGCTGGTATATATTTGCCAGTTGATTTTTTGCTATGGTGCAGAGATATGCTCCAAACGATTTGTTTGCATCCAGTTCTTCCCGTTTCTCCCATATTTTAATGAAAACAGATTGTACTAGCTCTTCTGCTATATAACTATCACCATGGGAAATACGCATGACGAAATTATAGAGTTTGCCACTCCATTGTTCATACAGGTATTTAAAAGAAGCAGGTGCACCTGCTTTAAGCGCAAGTATTTGCGCTTGGTCTTTACCTATATTATCTATATCTCCCATAAGAGCAAAGATATAATAAATAGGTTAAATTATCACTAAAACTGACAAAAAACATTTCTGTATTCTGCTAAAACACAGAGATGTTTTTTGCCAATGAAAGATTATTCGTTTTAATCGGTAGATAAAAAAGTCCATTTATCAATGGAAAAACGTTTTCCTTTAAAATTACCTTTTCGGTCTGCTTTTCCTTTGCCCTTTTTTTCAACTTTTAAAATTAAACGGTTGAATTCTCCGTTTTGATAGTTATATGTTTCTCCGTCATCTTCGAAAAGAGTGAATGGTGCCGGATTTTTGCCATACACGTTACAAGTTATATGAAAAACCGTTTCAGGTGTGATGTATTGGACAGGCTCGGCCAAAGGAAGTATTGAACCGGACTTTACATATAAAGGCAATTCGGATAGTTTGTTTTCTATGGTGTATTCTCGTCCTCCTTCATATACTTCGTTGGTGTAAAAATTATACCAGGTTGTTCCGGCCGGAAAATAAACCTGTCGCGCGTTTCCTTCGGTGTAAAGCGGTGCAGCCATCAAACAATCGCCTATCATATACTGATCGTCAATGTCTTCAACTTTTTTATCATTTTGAAGGTCCATCACAAGAGGGCGGAATGGTGGAATTCCCTCTTGCTGATAACGGTTGAAAGCGGAATATAAATAGGGAATTAGAGCCATTCTCATGTCTACAAGTGTTTTGGTGATTTGTTCCATCTCCCTGGCATCGGCCAGAAATTCCCCTTTGTTGTTTTTTTCTTTGTCATATTGCAACCATGGCGGATTTTGTAAATACCAGGCATTTACAAGAGCTTGTGCAGAAAGTAACACTGTTTGCAGACGATGGAATAGCTCTTCTTTAGAAGCGGATTCCCGTAGTTCCGGAGACCAGAGCAAACCTCCGAATGCGGAATTACATATCATCTGTATATAGTCTTTATGGCCATATATGTCACTGTACAATGACGCCGGAACAGATGACATAAATAAACCCGAAGAACGGTAATCTTGATAAGCTCGTTGATTCTTTTCTTTATACAGTTTGTCCATCGTTTTCAGATAAAGAGAGCCGAATAACTGATGCATGCGTTCGCCGTCCAATCCGGATGGAAAGACAGACATGTCCGGAAAACCCCATGTCGCTTCTCCACTACCGATGTTGGAATTATCACATTCGTCCAGTTTGAATCCAGAAACTCCTTGTTCGATTAGCCGGCTATGATAATCTCCGAATACTTTTCGTGCTTCTGGTAAAGTAAAATCAGGAACCAGACCGTTCCAAACCAGGAAATCTCCCGAATAGTCGTATATATCCGCATGAATAGGAGAAGTTGGATGCACATAAGCATGCTCCCACAAATTAATGCGCAGGCCTTTTTCTTTCAATGCGGACATCATTTTTGCCGGTTCAGGAAAGCGGTCTTTATTCCATATATAAGAACAGGAATAGGTTGCTGTTTGCCAACCGGGTTCTAAGCCGAAAACATCGCAGGGAATTTGATTTTTCCGGAAGTAATCCGCCATATCGTTTACTTGTTTTTCATTAAAATCACGTTCTACACGATATTTCAAGCCTAATCCCCACATCGGAGGCAGACAACCGCCGCCGGATAAAAGGTTATAACGTTGTATTACTTCTTTGATTCCGGCTCCTTCTATAACGAAAACCTCTATACCTTCTGCATTTGGTATATCTACAAATACGTAATTACCCCGTTCTTCCGATTTATATAATTCTTCTACATTTGTTGTTCCTTCTTTCTGTTTTATATCCGCAGCATTCTGTTTTGCTTTCAGTTGATTACTTCCACAATGAAAGGTTGTATATCGAGGTGTATTAATCAATATTCCGTATCCGCCCGTTGATACATAAAACGGCTGTGGGGCATGCGTATATCCCAGATTGTTTAATGGATAATCGTTTACCAGCGGACGCTTTTTCAATCCTCTTTGCTTGAAACTTCCGATTTGCAAACCGAAGCCATATAATTGTTCGTTATCGGAAAGAGGAATAGCAATGGAACATCCGCGTTCATTCTTATTTATAATTATATCTTCCAGAGCAAATGGCAATTTTTTACAATCTATTTGTGCCATTTTTTCGTTATCAAACGGTTCTGCGAACAATTCAAACGGAGTGAACTGTTCTTTTTCCCCGAGAGAAAGAACATAGACACCGGGAGCAATTTCCTTTTTTGTTACGGAAGCAGATAATAAACTGCAACTGACGAATAAAAATAGTAATAGAAGATTAACAATACGCATAACTTTATTTATTTGATTATTTACTGAAATCTTTTGGTGCAGGAGCTGGTGGCCATGTCGCTCCGAGTATAAAATATAAAGAAAAAATAATTTTCTTATTCATAATCAGTATCATTTAGTACTTAGGCAAAGATAAAAGATATAAAGTGAAAATCCCATAAGTGTATTATAGAATTTGTGGAAATGAAGTAATCGAAAATTACTGTTTATAATTTAAGGCTCAAAATTAGAAATAGCCAAATCATCTCGATGATTTTTTGAAATGATCGGGATGTTTTTAAAAAAACATCGGGATGATTTTTTCAAAAAACAGGCAATAAGAGTTTGATGCAATGAAAAAAGTTCAGTTCTTTGGAGTATTAAAACTAATAGTATTATGAAAAGAAAACTCGCACATAAGGTTTTTACTGCCATTTCTGTTTTTGGAGTACTGGGCGTTTTTATCTGTAATTGGAGTTGTACGCAAAGTTCCGGTACGGAAAAGCACCAAAAGAACCGTAATAAAGTGATAAATGTCCGGGATAAGGTAACTAAAATAGAAATGGAGGAAATGCCGGTTTCCGATTTTGCTGATCCTTATATTTTAGGTAATTGTTTAATTGTCAGCGATTATAAATCGCCGGATAAACTGATACATATACTCGACAAACATACATTTAAATATATAACCAGTACCGGAGATAAAGGAGAAGGCCCACAAGAGATTGCCAATATGGGAAGTATTGGTATTAATGAGGCGGATCGTATATTTTATGTAACAGATCATGGGAAACATGAAATATTCAGTTTCTATTTGGATAGTGTCCTTGCCGATCCGTTTTATGCTCCGACGGAAAGAATAAAATTGGATGGAATGTTGTCTCCTGTTACTTATAATTATGTAAATGATACTCTATCAATAGGTCTGTTTTGGAAAATATTAAGTGACGCTGATTATACTCCCGTTGTTGCCAGATGGAATATGAAAACGGGAGAAATAGTACCTGTGAAATATTTGAAGCATCCGGAAATAGAAAGAAAGCGTGTCAGTGCTGCTGCGTCTGTGAAAAATGGCTTGTATGTCGAGAGCTATTGGCACCATGATTTAATAACAATTGGGTATCTTAATGGGGATTTCAAGTGTAATATATATGGTGAAAAGTGGGATAATAAGACGTCTAATAGTGATGTATATTTTAGAGATGTCGTATTTTGTAAAGATAAGATTGTAGTTACCTATCTTGGAAAAAGAAGATTAATAAAAGGTGCTAACGGAATAACAGCTGATTACCCAACTAAACTTATGGTTTTTGATCTGGATGGTAATTATATCCAGACATTAGAGACCGGACATCCGATCAGCCATTTTTATTATGATGAAGAAGATAACAGGCTTTTCTTGACTCTTCAGGATGATATGCTGCTTGCTTATTTGGATTTGGATGGTATAATATAAAATCGGAATATATTCTGGTTTTTAGGATAGAACTAAACTGAATAATGGCAGAGTACAACTCTGCCATTATATCTCTGAACGGTTGATTATGTTGTTTCGTATTATTCAGACCCGACAGACTTGTCATTAAGAGAGGTTGACAACAAAACATTGTATAATCCATTCAAATCGTCAGCCCCAACTAAATCTACACCTTCTTTTATGAAGAAACGTTTAAATTCAGGAGTATCCGGAGCACCCCACCAACGGAAAAGCTTACCTTCTTGATGTACTTGCGCTATGATTTCACGCATCTTTTTCAGTTGATCGGCAGGCATTTCACCTTCTCCGTTCCAAGTGAAGAAGTCTTCATAGTTATCACTGATAACTGGCGCTAAAGAGGCCGGGATTCCTTTGCCTAAATCCTTTATTTGTCCGTCCAGAAATGTGAAACGGCTCTTTTCCTGTGGAAGTGATTTCTTCGGACGTTCTCCGGAAAGGAAAAATAAAACAGCTCCTTCCTTATACACACCATTTTCTATAGAACAGAAATATTCCTTATAAGGCTCAATTTGTTTTTTCAATAAAGAATAAATTTCTTCCCCTTTGGTTTTGCAGTCTATCATTAAATAGAAAGGACGGTCGCTATTCGGATATACTTTCCCTTTATTTTTCTGAATACGAGCTATTAATGGTTTCAGGTACAAATTCTCAAAAGTGATTGCCGGATCAGGTTCCGGACGATCATGAGAAACATATAATTCACCATTGATTGGCCATAAATCGGCTTCTACACAGTTATAGCGGAAAGCCAATGCGTCGAATAACGGATTTTCCCGGCTGTAATCATTGTGAGAAAACGCATTGAAATGTATTTCTTTATTGATCTCCATCGGAAGAACTTCATTCTGATAAGGAGGTACAACTTCAAAGTTGCCTTTGTCGTCTGTCCAGCGGCAGGAAGCGATAGAAACCGAATTCCCTTTAATGCGTAACACGGCAAAAGAACCGTTCCCATCTTCATCCGGCCAAGCGTTATTTACCTGATAAATCGGATAACCACGGTAATGTTGTAACGATGGGGTATGTGTATGCCCTACAAGGAAAGCTGCTACGTTATACTGGTCTAGAACATCAAATAACCGGTTTCGAGCCGCCTGTGGCCACCATTTGATAGCCCATGGGTCTACACCGTAATGTTGGATATAAACCACCGGATTACCATTGGATGCATAGGTTTTTAGGTCGTCTTCCAACCAATCCAAATTACTTTCGCAATAATCCGTATCACCGGAGAAACGTTGTGCTTGCACGAAATGCATATCGGCAATATTCCATGAATAACTGCGGCTGGCCGGATGGAGATTCAAAATCTCTTTTTTTGCCAGCTTATCATTCAGGATAGAATCGATATAATGCAAAGTGAAAGAACGTCCTTTTAAATTATCGAAACCTTTATCTGAAACTCCCGGATCAATATCATGGTTTCCCAAACCCGGATAAACAGGAAAATGAATTGTCTTTTCACCTTTGCCTGTTTCGTAACGTTCGCGATAAAGAGATAGTATTTCAGGACGAGCTTTATCAAACATATCTCCGGCAAAAATCACACCGTCCAATTTCTTCACAGTCTCGTTTGCAATACCGGGAGCGGCATCGGAAGGAAACTTGAAGTTGTTTTCCAAGCGGTTCATTGTTACAACATGGTAATATTGATCGGTTTCCGGAGGGAAGTCAAAATGCAAATCTCCGGCAATTACTACAGTAACGTCACGATCCGCGCCTGTTGCCTTCTCCTTTGATGAGGAACAGGATGCGAATAAGGCCGATAGGGCAAATAAAAACAAATATTTTATTTTCATACCGTCTGTGTTCCCGTTTTAATGTTTACAACCTTTTGTTTGTCTCCCCAAAGAACTGTTAGCTCGAAAGGTACATTACTGGTTATTTCCACTTGAGGTTCTTGAGCTGCGGCAGAGCGGGCTTTCACTTTGATATCTACCAAACCATCCATACCAAATGGATAACGTTTCATGCCGTAAGCCTCTGTCAGATTAACATCAATAGTCATTTTCTTATCATATACATTGGAACGGATGCCGAAAATATGTTCGATTAATACGGCAATAGGCGGAAGACCTGTCCATCCGATAAAGTCCGGACGGGCCATGAAGCCCGGTTCCATTGTCTCCGGAGCATAATATTCCCAGAAAGTTCCAGTCTTTTTGTATACACCGAATACGTTGTTATAGTGGTTGGTCGCAATGTCGTAAGCCATCTTGCGATAACCTTTTTCTACCAATCCGGTTAGCACCATATAGGTTGCTCCGGGCCATACGCCTCCTTGCCAATAACGACCATTGGCTTTGTATTTCTCGTTGTTCGCAGCCAGCGATGGTATACGGTGAGGGCGGTTAAAAGTCTCTTTGTTGTCCAATTCGGCAACAAAGGCATCCAAGCGATCTTTCGGCAGCACATCGGTTAATAGTGCCCAATAAGCGTAAATACCTTTGGTTGAAGAGAGAGAGCCATCTCTGTATTGGTCGAAGAGGCATTTTTCTTTATCATCCCACAGATTTTCGTTGATGTATGTTTTCAACAATTTCTGTTCGTCTTCAAAGTCTTCTATCTCTTGCCAACGTTCTAGATAGAATCCTATTTCGAGCAAAATACCTGCAATGAAATATTGTTGCAAAGTGACATCCAGCCAAATCATGTGTCCGTGACTGTAAATCATATTGTACTGCGGTTGTACACGCGGCATGTTATCCATACCGGTTCCCCAGCCGCTACTCCAATAGGTTCCGTTACGCCAGGTATGGTTTAACTTAAGCCATTTGTAGTAAGCGCATAGAACAGGAAATATTCTATGCAAGCGATCCATGTCACCAAACTGCTTGTAATAAATGATCTCACTCCAAGGCAGGATATTGGGACCTGTACTGGTAGGATCGTAACGCTCAAAACAGTCTGCACCGTCCGACTTGATTTCACGGCAGATAAATCCATCCGGGTGTTGCTTTGCATAAAAGTTGTCCAAAGTACGCTGGAACGGAAAGAATCGTGTTCCGTAACGGGCGAACATTGTGATGAAAGCAGAGTCCCACATGAAAATATTACCATTGTAGGCAGTATCTATATAGCTGGAAACAAAGCCGGAACCGGCTTCGGGAGCTTTAATGTTACGTACTCCGATTTCCCATGCTTTCCAATACATTTCCAGTTCTTTGGCATGTCCTTCCCATACAGGTTCGGGCAATATCTTTTTTGCCTCGGCAAAAGAGCCGGGAACGGTTGTCTCCGGTGCGGCAATACGATATTCGTTTTCCGTTACCAAAGGCTCCTTCAAGTATGTGTTTTTATAAGGAAGGCGATACTTTGGCATCTCTTCTTCCTTTTTTTCTTGTGCAAGAAGGCTACTTGCCGGTATTGCCGTTGCACCGGCAGCAAGGAGAGATTGTTTTAGAAAATTTCGTCTTGTTGTCATATTTCTATGGTATTAGGGGATGATATTAAAGTCCCATCAATTTTTTAATCTTCCAAAAAACATCGGTGTTTTCAAAAATTCCGGTAAAGTTTTCATAACCCGGACCAAAACTGTAAACAGGAACCATTACGCCACTGTGGCCTCCGGTAGAGAATTTACAAACGATTTTGCCTTCATTCAGTTCTCCATCAACCAAAGTAAGACCTCCGGTTTCATGATCGGCTGTTACTACAACAAGCGTTTCTCCGTCTTGCGCAGCCCATTGCATTACGCGTCCGACCGTGCGATCGAAATCGTGTGTTTCCTGCATCAACAAATCCAGGTCGTTGAAATGTCCGTAATCGTCTAACTGAGAACCCTCAATCATCAGGAAAAATCCGTTTGGATTCTGGTCTAGCAGTTCGATAGCCTTCATAGATGCGCGGGCTAATAAGTCACCACGTTCAGCTGGAAGAGGAGTGTCTACAGTATCTGTTATGCAGAATACTTTACCCTGTTTGATACCAGCCAGTTCTTCCCAACTGCGAGGAGTTTGATAACCTTTTTCGCGTAACTCTTTAAATAAATCACGACCGTCAGCACGGTTTTCAAACAACTTGGAACCTCCTCCAAAGACGTAGTCTACGCCACAATTTACATAATCTGTTACAATTTCAGCTTCTGCGTCGCGGTCTGTATTGTGGCAGCAGAAATCGGCCGGAGTAGCATCCCACAAACGGCAGGTAACGGCTACACCGCTTGAGCGGCCGTTTTTATTTGCCAGTGTGCAAAGAGACTCCAGCGGCTTACCATCCGGATCAACACCTACCATGTGGTAGTTCGTTTTGTGTCCTGTGGCCAGTGCGGTACCGCCTGCACCGGAATCGGTAATAAGTTTGTTGGCACAATAGGTTTTTGAAAGTCCTACAGCCTGGCAGTTATCCAACCATAGCTTTCCACGGTTGGCTGTCCATGCGGAATAAACATGCATCAAACTCATACCGTCACCAATCATCAAAATGACATTCTTTATTTTCTTACCTTTAGGTGGCGTTATTTTCTCAACAGCATATGGCGTTTGCAATACATAAGTCTGTTCTTTGTCTCGACGGCTTTGTGCCATCACATTTGGGCACATTTCCGAAAACATTACGGAAACGGCGCATGCGGCGATTAATAAAATTCTTTTCATGTCTCTTGTGTTGTTATTTTATACATTTTTTTAACGACATATTGTCGTATGAACTATTTTTCTTTGCTTATCGAACATATAAATTATCAGCCGGGATAGGTCCTATTTTGTCGTCTCCCGGTTGTTTCCATCCCCAGCTTAGATGTTCTCCTTCGTAATCTTCGAAATAAAGAAGGGTAAAAGGATGATACCCTTTTGCCAAAGGAATGCGTCCCGTTGCCATAATCGCTGCGTGTGAAGAATCATTGTTCACAACCTCTTCTTGCCCAATTTTGAGTACGCTTCCATCGTCTGAACGAGTGGCAAATTCATAAATACCGTCGACCGGAGCATATAGATAACCCTCAAAGATATATCCGAAATGATCTTCTTGCGGAGCTTCTTTGATGGAAGGTTCGGTCATTGTTCCGCTTTTCAATATTTTTGAATGCAACAGATCGGCTACCATATGAAACTCCCCTTCATAATATTTATAAGAAACACCATGTTGTGTCGGGTTAACCGGGGATGCCGGACGAAGTACAGCTTTTGTCGCAGTAATAGAGTATGTGCGACTCGGTTCAAAACCCTCTTTAAAAGCTTTCGCTTTGATGGTAGTAGTCTCTTTTAAATTCAGAGGCGTGGAATATGCAGGCGATTTTTCAGTTGGTTCTGTTCCATCCAGTGTATAATGGATAACGGCACCGTCGGTGGTGGATTTCAGTTCTGCTGTCACTTCACCTTCAAATAAATCTAAGTCGTTGGCGATGTAAGGGATGGAGGTGGTAGGTTTGGTTGTATATGAATATGGAGCATCTTCCGGTTGCATACCCCAGTTCTTATCAGGTGTGGCGGTAAGGGTGAAATCTAATGTGCCACCTTGCATAAGTTGGTCATAAGTGATGAAACACGTCTTTATCTCCTCACCGTTTAATGTTACGCGAGTGATATATTTGTTGCGTAAAGGATTATTGGCGGTAATTATTAATTCTTTTCCATTACCCAGTTTTATTGTTGCTTTACTGAATAAAGGAGAAGTTAAAACAAACTGATTACTGCCCGGACATACAGAATAAAATCCGAGACTGCTTAAAATATACCATGCTGACATCTGTCCGCAATCTTCATTGCCAATGATTCCTTCCGGTGTAGGTTGATACATTTCATCCAGTAAACGACGCGTCCATTCCTGTGTTTTCCAAGGCTCTCCTACATAGCTGTAAAGGTAAACCATATGATGACTAGGTTCGTTACCGTGGGCGTACTGTCCGATAAGTCCGGTAACGTCCGACAGTTCGCCTTCCACTTCGGATGAAACGGTAAAGAGACTGTCCAGATTGGCGATAAATTGTTCACGGCCGCCAAACAGTTGAACTAATCCGTTTACATCGTGAGGGGTAAAGAAGCGGTATTGCCATGCGGTTGCTTCGGTATACGAACGTCCAATTGCAAATGGATTGAACGGGCTTTCCCAGTTGCCGTCTGCACGTTTTCCACGGAAGAACCTGGTGCTGCCATCAAATACGTTCACGAAATTTTGGGAGCGTTTGATATATGTTTTATAATCATCCATCTTTCCTAAATCTTTTGCCATTTGAGCAATGCACCAGTCGTCATAAGCAAATTCCAGCAAGCAAGATACGGATTCTTTCTTAATATTAGATGGAATAAAACCATTTGCGATGTAATAATTGGCACCTTTTTTATTCTTGGCGGCAGAGACTTTCATAGCTTCGAATGCTTTTTCCACATCATAATCACGGATACCTTTCATATAAGCATCTGCGATCACGGATACGGAATGGTAGCCTATCATTGTGCCTGTTTCTCCGGCCGAAAGAGGCCATATAGGAAGTTCGCCGGTAACGTCATACATATTAAGTAAGGAAATGACCATATCATTCACCAATGCAATATCCAGTATCGTCATCATCGGATTCCAGCCTCTGAATGTATCCCAAAGGGAGAATGTTGAGTATTCCCTGTGACCGGCAGGAACTTGTCCGGTGGTCATGTCCGGGCGGCGGTATTGTCCGTTTACATCGCTTACAATGTTCGGGACAACTTTACTATGGTAAAGAGCTGTGTAGAAATTAGTCCTTTCTGCCTCCGTGCCGCCTTCTACGGTGATAGCATCTATTTCTTTTTCCCAATTGGCGCGTGTCCCTTGATAGATAGCATCGAAATCAAAAGCGTCGGCTCCGGTTTCTGCTTCCATGTTGGCACGGGCATTATCTTCACTTACAATAGAAACTCCTACTTTACAAATTAACGGAGAGTTATTAGATAAGTCAAATGTCGCAATTATGCTTTTTTTGTCGGCACTTATTTCTTCTGCCTTTAATGGATGGGAGAAAGTTGCTACAAAATAAATGTATTGCTTGTCTACCCAGCCTCCGGTACAACGCATACCTGAAATTTCGTTGTCGCCGGTTTTCTTTATATCATATTCATAGATACGTTCATTATCGAGTAAATGGCCTAGATCTATAACCAGTTTGGCATTTGATGGATTTTTCTTGTAAGTATAGCGATGGATACCAGTATGCGGAGTTGCGGTAAATTCAGCAGTAACACCCTCGGAGGGTAATTCTACCTGATAATATCCAGGAGAGGCTTTTTCATCTTTGTGAGAGAATGGTAACGGAGTATTTACGGACGGACGGAATAGAATATCTCCTAAATCAATACATCCGGTTCCGCTTAGATGTGTATGTGAGAAGCCCATCAACGTTGAATCGCTGTAGTGGTAACCTGAACAGGCATCCCAATTGCCCATACGTGTATCCGGACTTAACTGTACACCCCCATACGGAGCGGTTGCTCCCGGATATGTATGTCCGTGGAATCCTGTTCCAATAAACGGGTCTACATAATCAATCGGAGCTTTTGGTGTTTGGGTGCAAGCTGTATATAAGCATAATATTCCTGTATACAAGCAGGAAGAAAGAGTTTGTAATAATCTCATGGTATCAGTGTTTAATATTTATACAATTAACAACGGCAAATTACCTATTTGAGATAAGCTTTTTACAAGAAGAAATGATACGGGCTGTTTCAATTCAATGTTGAAACAGCCCGTGAATTGATTTATTATTCTTTTATAAACTTATACTAAGACAATTGATTAATAACCTTTATTCTGTGTCAACTTACCGTTTGATTTGGTAACTTGTTCACTTGGATAAGGGAATACTATCATATAATCCTGATAAGCATTTTTGTTGGTATAGTCTTCGTAATCTGCAATTGTAAATGGAGAATCCGGATTAGCACGGTCTTCATATTTGCGAATACGTGGATGCGAGTTCAACTCTTTTTCAGCCAAAGCCTTGATCTCCGAATTAGAAGAACGATGCCAACGTTTCAGGTCAAACAGGTGATCTGTAAATTCAAATGCCAATTCACAACGGCGTTCATGATACAGATCTTTCATAGTTGCAGTACCGGAAAGTGGCTGCAAGTTAGAACGCAAACGGATACGATTGATATCCGCAGTTGCTTTGTCGGCTTGCCCTGTCATTAAGTAAGCTTCTGCGCGGAATAACAGCATTTCAGCAAAACGAATAATCGGGAAATTAACTCGTACTGTTGGCCAGTCACCGTTCGCACTTACTGCACCTTCAGCTACAGGATCTGAATATTTGAATGGATCCATGTATTTGTTAACCATGAAGCCTGCTTCAAGGTCAGAAGTAGACCAGAATTTGCGATTTTCACCAAAGAATGGGAATTCCTGACCGTATTCAAGGATAGAGCGAACCAGACGATCGTTGCCTTTGCCATCTTTTGCCATTTCTTCATAAAGGTCATAAGAGGGTTTTATTTGTCCCCAACCGTTGTACTTACCCCAACCTTTATTTTCGAGAATAACGCCCGGAAATTCAGAACCGCCCGGTTGTGCACCGCCAATACTTGGAATAGTCCAAAGATATTCTGCATTCCAATAATTTGAAAAATCGGAAGAGAATACATCTGCAAAAGTATTTGCTAAGCCACGGTTGTAGCCAGTTTCTAGCTGATTGACCATTTCAATCACATTTTTCCATTGTGTTTCATCCCAAGTTGCCCAATAAGCATATGTCTTTGCTTTGAAGGCGATAGCTGCTGCTTGGTGTGCGCGCCCTCTGTTGTCAACATCATATGTCTCAAATTTCGGAAGATAAGAGATTGCTTTGTCCATATCCTCGATAATCAGTCGGTAATTTTCCATTACTGTAGCCTGCTGAGGAGGAATAGAGTTGTCATAACCATTTTCAAAGTCTTCGTAACGTATGAAAGGTACACCTTGTTCATTTGTACCATAGCGATAAGCTATCAGATAGTGTGCCCACCCGCGGCAGAAGAAGGCTTCACCCAAACTGCGTTTTTCAACCTCTGTTAGAGTTGTACCCTTTTCTTTTTTTGTTAATTCCTGAATTACCCAGTTTGCGCGGGACATTGTAGAATACATACGGCTGAAAACATCTCTTAAAGGAGATTCATCTCCTGTATAGGCAAATGTTGCTAAAGTATTGTAACCACGGGTACGTCCCCATACGATATCGCAAGCGGCGCCTTGCTCCCAAAATAATTCACGTCCGTAACAGCCTTCTTGGTGGAATCTCTCATACAATCCATCAATGGCGTCGATTGCCTGTTTGTCATTCAAAAAATAGGAATTTGTAGTAGCATTTCCTTCCGGCTGAACATCGAGGAAGTCGCTACAGGAACTACAAATCAATGCAGACAGAGCTAATACTGTTATATATTTTTTCATCTTATGATTCTTTGTTAATTTAAACATCATTTAAAATAGCAGATTAGTAAGTTATTTTTACACCTACAGAGAATACTCGTGAAACCGGATACCTTAAAGCATCCCAGCCTCCACATTCCGGATCCATACCTGAATAATTGGTGATTGTAAATAAATTTTCACCACTTAAATAGACAGACATCAAACTGTTACGTTCTTTCAAATGAGAGCATTTGCGAATTACGTCGTCCAAATTATAAGATAGAGTGAGGTTTTTCAGACGTAAATAGGAGGCATTTTCCAAATACCAATCAGACGGAGTACTGAAGTTGCTGTTCGGATCGTTCTTTGATAAACGAGGAATATTAGAACTTGTGTTGGTAGGACTCCATGCGTTCATGATTTCTTTTGAACGGTTGAAGTTACCTTCTACATCACTTAATGCCATGTATTTACCTACATATAATGCTTGAGCACCACCTACGCCTTGGAACATGGCGCTAACAGAAAGTTTTTTCCAGGTAAATCCACCAGTGAAAGAGAAGGTGGTCTTCGGTGTTGCGCTTCCGCAATACTGGCGGTCTTTATCGTTGATTACACCATCTCCATTGTAATCTATAAACTTCAAATCTCCTGCTACAGCATCCGGTTGAATACGCTTTCCGTCTTTGTCTACATAAGCAGCAGCTTCGGCATCACTTTGGAAAATACCATCGGTCCTGATGAGATAGAAGGAAGCTAGAGGTTCACCTTCGGCTGTTTGATACATATAAGGTAGATTTCTAAAGCTACCGTCAAAGTCGCTACCATCTTTTGTAATTCCGGTCCAAACACCGGGAGTTCCGTCTTCGTTCCTTACACCTATGTCAGAAACCCAATTCTTTAGGTATGAAAAGTTTCCGGATACGAAATATGACCAGTCTTTATTTATATGGTCGCTCCAGCTGACTTGTGCTTCGAAGCCTCGGTTACGAACTTCTCCTTGGTTTACCAACATGGCATTAATACCGATAGTATTCGGCCAATTCATTGTCTGAGACTGGATCAAATTGAATGTACGTTTATCGAAGTAGTCAAATGACATGTTTAAACGACTGTTGAACATATTCATATCCAAACCTAAGTCCCATTGTTCGGAAGTTTCCCAAGTCAGATTCGGATTCAAAGCTGTGGAATTGTAAACGAAGTTACCCCAAGTCTTATTAGATTCTACACCGTATTGCGCTTGTTCTAACCAATAGCTTTTAGCCAAAAGAGCTGATTTATAGTTGTAACCGATAGAACCCAAGTTGCCGACACGTCCCCATGAAGCACGGATCTTTAACAGATTAAGGACATCTGATTTCGGGAAGAAAGATTCATTAGAGATTTTCCATCCGGCTGTTACAGCAGGGAAGTCGCCATAGTTGTTATCTTTTGGTAAACGGCCGGCATAGTCACGACGCCAGGATGCTGTTACAAAGTAACGGTCGTCAAACGAATAAGCCAAACGGCCAATAAAAGAAACATTGGCATCCGGACCTTCCAATGCGTCAACTATAGAAGTGGAGTTGGCATATGACAAATATTGCAAGTATGCAGATTCATCAGATAAGTCTTTACCTTCAATTTCAATACTGCGCTTACCATAATGGTCGGCTGTAGTAGAAAGTAAAACTCCTATTGTGTGCTTGTCGTCGAATGTATTGTCGTAAGTCAGCGTGTTTTCAGTTTTCCAGGCATCTCTACGATAAGTTGATTCCTTCAAAGTGTTTGTTAATGCCGGTTTACCAACTTCGTCGCGGATAGGACTGAAATTCTTATATAGCTCTGTCTGCATATTGTAAGTGAAACGGCTGGTGAATTTCAATCCCGGCACAATGTTAGCTAATTCCAAGCTGGTTGTGCTCCATGTATCACTGTTTCTGTGGTATCTGTTGTCTGCTTCCAATAAACGAACCGGATTGACAGCATCACCATGAATATCGGCAAAGTTAGATCCGTATTTTGCTATATATGCAGGATCTTCAGTTGTTGTACCACCATAAGTCCCGTCTAATGGATTGTATACGGTTGCACTGGCTGGCATATACATAGCTGCTATAACGCCACCTGTATAAGCGCTTTCTGTGTCTTGTGTACGATTTTCATTGTTTTTCCAAACGAAATCTTCGGTAATAGTTACCCATTTATTCAGTTTGAATTTACCATTATAGCGAAGTGAAAGATTCTTATTAAAAGTGTTGATCAATACACCTTCGTCATTATCATAAGAGAATGAAAGACGGTTGGAATAATTCTCAGAGCCAACGTTCAATGCTACGTTATGACGTTGGTAAAACGCTGTACGGAAAATTTCGTCCATCCAGTCGGTACGAGTTGTTCCTACCCATGGGTTTTTAGTTAAGTCCCAGCCTGTAGGCAGTGTAAGTCCGGCATTGGCATAAGACAACTTACGCATTTCAAGCTCTCCTTCTGCATTCAAAGGATCAATCAAATTGGATGCCTGACGAATACCGAAAGTTGCGTCATAAGTTAAAGAAGGTGCGCCTTGTTTTGCTTTCTTTGTAGTTACCAGGATTACACCTCCGGCACCGGATTGAGCACCATAGATAGCAGCAGAAGCAGCATCCTTTAGTACAACAATCGATTCGATATCATTCATAGAAGCAATTGGAGCTCCCGGAACGCCATCGACAACCCAAAGTACATTATCTCCATTTTGTGAACCCTGTCCACGTATTACAATGGAAGGAGCTTTTGTTGGGTCTCCGCCATTAGCTTGTACCGTAACACCTGCTAATTGTCCTTGCAACATACCTTCTGTAGAGCTGACGGGACGGATAACCAGATCTTCCGTATTGTTCAATACACCAACAGAGGCTGATAAGTCCTGTTTGCGTTGGCCTGCTCCATATCCCAATACAACGATTTCATCTAGCTTCTGAGTATCTTCTGTTAAAATGATGTTGAGTGTGTTCTTTCCGCTTACAGGTATATTTTGTGTTACATAACCAATATAACTGATTTCTAATGTGGAATTGTCTGGAACTTCTAATGAAAAATCACCGTCCATTCCTGTAATTACACCATTTGTTGTTCCTTTTACTAATACGTTAGCTCCAATAATCGGTTCGCCTGTCGCATCCTTAATTATACCTGAAATTTTTTTCGTTTTTTGTTGAGTTACACTTGTTTTAGCAGCGACTTTTTCTGACCCAGAATATAGTACCACGATATGGTCTTCGATTTTGTACTTGATTCCTGTTCCGTTAAATGCTTGATCTAAAATAGCTTCAATTGATTCATTTTCAGCTCTTAAAGATACATTGTTAACGCGTAACGCTTCCAAAGATGTGTCATAGGAGAAAACTACATCTGTTTGCTTTTTCAATGCGTTTACTACACTTTTCAACGTAGTGTTGTTGAGTGCTATCTCAACGTTAAATCGTTGTTCAAATGCGCTGGAGGTAGGAGCAGCTTGGACGCCGGCTACCATACAGCACAATGAAATCCCTACGCATAACCGCTTCATAGAAACGAAGTCATAAATTTTTTTCTTCATACTTTTTGCTGTTTTTTTAAGATTAACATACATGCTTTTTCCACGAACATTCAAAAATGTTGTTCTGTTTTGCATAGATTTACATCACATAGGCTATCATTATTAATTAATTTGGCTTGTCAGTCGAAATAACTTTTAACCCTTAGTTCATAAAGAACTCCGGTTCTTTTTTTGTTTTTTACATTTCAAATTCCTGTTTTACTTAATATATAAATAAAAAAAATGTTTAATCTATTCTCTACTTTTTATAAAAAGCATCGTCGTTCCATTTTCTTTCAAAGCTTTTTGTTGCTGACTTACCTGTAAATAGTCTAGTTCTTTATGAACTTTTGTAGAATTGCATACATGTTAATGTTGTTGCAAATTTCGCTATTTTTTGTTAGTTTCAGCAAAGAATGGAATTAACTAAACATGAATAAAATGTAACAAAATGATTTCAAGATGTCGTCTTTTATGTATTCATGGTTTCTTGTTTTTTCCTCTTGACAAATATATATACAATTGAAGAAATAAAAGTACCTAATGAAAACTCTTTTTTTTTGGATTTATATAATATTTACATTTAAAAGAGAGGTTAAGGTATGATTTCCGCAGACATACCCGTTATGTAGGATAGTTGGTTTAAGGCTTCTTTTGGTTCTTTTGAATACTTAAAAGAGAAGTTGTATTTGCGGTCTTTTAAAAGATGCGTATCCATTTTTATATGTATATTATATGTGTTCTCCAAGCATTGGAGAATTTCAGAAATGGATACTTCTGATAATGAAATTAAGCCGAAACGCCAGGATGTAAGGGTGTTTGCGTCAACTTCATTTATTTCAACAGATTTAGTCTCTTTAGAATATAATGCTTGTTGTCCGGGTTGAAGGGTGGCTATTTCTTTTCCGTTTTTCTCACTTAACAGAACAGAACCACTCATTAATATAGTCTCGCATATATTATCAACCGGACGGGAATGGACACTGAATGAGGTTCCTAATACCTTTATAAGGTTGTTTTCCGTCTTAACGATGAATGGATGTTCCGGATCTTTGGATACCTCAAAAAAGGCTTCTCCTTCGAGCTGTATTTCGCGAGTGTCTCCGTCGAATGTTGTAGGACAAGTTAAAGTTGTATTACTACCTAACCAAACAGTTGTCCCGTCGGCTAAAAAGATTGTTTTTATGGAATTATCATTTGCATCGTTTTTGTACACATAAATAGGGGCTTGTATATTAGCTTTTTTATGTGTGAATAAAAAAGAGAATGATATAGCCAATAATACGATTGCTGCCGTAGCAACAATACCAAGCTTCTTGATAAAACGGCGGGTATACATTCTTTTCCATCCCGCTATTTGATCGATGCGCCTGTTTAGTTGATCCAATGAATGAATAACGTCGTGTTTTTCATTATTATATATATGCTTAGAGTTCCAAACAGCTTTCATTTCAAAAAAAGCAATCTGATTTTCTTGAGAATCTTTTATCCAGTCCAGAATCTCTTCTTTCTCTTTTTCTGTTGCTGTACCGGATAAATATTTATATAGGATTGTTTCGTTCATTTTCTTTAAATATCTAGACACTATAAATACAATTACTTTAATAAAAGTACCTAATGAATCAACTATTTTTAAACGCTATATATAATAAAAATAATAATATCTGAGGTATTTTATATTGACCCAGTTTTTCCCGAAGTTGTTTTAGTGCGGAATAAATATGATTTTCTACTGTGCTTAAGGAGATGCCCAGCATCTGACTAATTTCTTTGCTTGGTATATCCTCTAAGTAACTTAACGAAAAAACTTCTTTACATCTTTCCGGTAAACTGTTTATAGCAGCATCAATTTCGGAGCGCAGGTCCTGATTGTACAATCTTCGGATAATATCACAGGAATCGGGATCATAATAATTATATCCTATTTCTTCAATTTCTTTTTTATAAATAGATTGATAATTGTCAGAGTGATTTTTCTTTTTAAATATATTCAGTGCTGAATTATAGACAGAGCGTAATAAATATCCCCGGATAGAAAGAGTTTTGTCCAGACTTTCTCTATGTAACCAAACATTTAAGAAAACATCTTGCACCACATCTTTTGCATCGTCTTGTTCCAACAGTAATTCGGCATATGAATACAACGAATAATAATGCAACTTGTATAGCTCATTGAAAGCTTTCCGGTCACCTGACTTTACTTTTTCTACTAATGACACCTCCTTGCTCATTTCAGTGCTGACGATTCTTTATTTTGCAAATATATTATTTTTGATAGATAAAACAATATTTTGCACTCATTTAGAATCGATCACCGCTTGCGTGCTGCTGCTGCTTTTGCTTTCTGAGCATCACGACGTTCTTTTTCTTTAGCCTTTAATTTCTCTTTATATTCGCGCTCCTTTGCCTTGCGCTCTTTTTCTTTTTGTTTCAGGCGTTCTTTATAAGCACGTTCTTTTTCTTTACGCAATTGTTCGCGTGCTTTCATCTTCGCTTTTCTATCGGCTTCCGCCTGTTTCATTTTGGCCTTGCGGTCTCGTTCCAGTTGTTTTTCTTTTTCTTCTTTGGCTTTTAACAGAGCATCTTCCTCTTCCTTTTGTTTCTTCAAAAGTTCTTCCCTTTCTTTCGCTTTTTGAGCTTGCAATTCTTTTTCTGCCTTTTGTTCTGCTTCAAAGGCTTTTCGCGCTTCTTCTTTTTGTCTTTCTTCTTCGGCGGCCTGACGTTTGCGAATTTCCTCTATGTCTTTCAAGCTTAAACCTTGTTCTTCTACAGGAGCTTTTATGGCAGGTACAGAATCCTTTTGTACCTTATCATCTGATAGAGAGTTGTCAGGAACAGTCTCTAATGGTTCAACCGGTTGTAAGTTTTGTTTTATTGTATCAACTGGTAATGACGGAACTGTTTCTTCTTTCTCTGCAGGTTTTTCTTCAATAGTCGGTTGCTTTTCTGTTTCCTCTGCTTCCTCCGGCTCTGTAACGTTCTCTTTTTCTTCTTCTGCGGCTAAACGAGCTTTCCAACGGGCAACTAATTCCGGCGCTTTTTCTCCAAAGTTATCTTCAAAGAATGTTACATATTCGTCTAGAGTTTTACCTCGCATTAGCGTTTCATAATTATCATCAGATATAGGCAAAATGGCTACTTCTCTATCCAATGCGTTTCCATAACCGTCTTTACCGTAAACCATCTTATAATATTGCAGAATTTCATCAAAATTGATAAAACCATGAATCATCAGCATACTAATCGGCCCGGCTTGTTCTATATTCAAGTCAAATTCTTTTACCATAAAGTTCGCGAAATTGTAAGCCGCTACTGCAAATAACAATTGATTCTTGTCTACAGCTCCTGTGGGATAAACCAATAGCATTCTGTAAGGAGTATTTGTTTCCGCGGTAAAAGTCCGGGCTGAATCGGCGGCAGATAAAGTTCCGTCATCTCCTACACCAAAACGCAGATTCCATGCCATTCCCTTAATTCCTCCTTGCACCATCGCACGCCCACGTAAAACACCTTTCAACATTTCTCCGGCAAGTTCGGAAACGTCAGCATTCGGATATTTGTCCACCAGTGTTTTTAAGGATCTCTTAAAACCTTCTGCATCTCCGGCTTGTACGTAAGACAGCGCTTCCAAGAACATAAATTTAGGCATCAAATTGGCTAATGGATATTTGGTGTTCATTTTTTCGTAATTTCTACGAACAGTAATGGTGTCTTCGGCTAAATATCTGTTGTAGGTGTACTCGTAAATAGAGTCTTGTACAGCGTCCATCATGCGGATGTTGTATTCGTAATTCGGATCAGCTATTGCGATAGCATAGTCGCTTTCCGGAAAATCGGCAATCAGTTTCGATTTATATTCCGCAGCCAGAGCTTTGTCATTTGTACGAAGCGCCATTAAATAAACCTGATAGAAGCTTTCCAGACTATGGTCATTCTTGGGAAAACGTCTTTCCAGTTCTTCAAAAGCCTCTATAGACAACTGCAAATCTTCCAGCTTGTCTTTATAAATCATAGCCATGTTGTACAATCCGTCAACTATAATGAGATTGGACGCGTCTACATCTTCTTGGGTAAAAGGTAGTTGTTGAAGGTAGAATTCCCGTGTTTTCGGGTCATCCGATTCTACAACCGATTCGTCACCGGCGGTATCCGGGTTGAGGGGCGCACCATCCGGCCCTGATACAGCTGTCGTGTCACTGGCTGCAATCTCATTTTCTTCATTGGGGTTTTCGTTAAAAGTAGACATCGTTTTTTTACGGCGCCTCCAGTCATCTTCCAGCGGGCGGCGTCCCCATTTTCTTTGAAATTGAGTTTTTCCTTGTGCTACTGTCTGTGGATTATAGAAATAGAAAGAAGAACCTCCGGATGTTGTTGGTAAAACAATACCTCCGGTTTCTGTTCCCGGACGATCTATTCCGGTTCCTTTAGATTGTTGATCTGCCAGATAGGCTTCTTTCTCGGCAAGAGCTTTTGCCTCTTCTTCCTCTTTTTTTACGTTCTCAATAATTTTGTCGATAACGGCTAACCGCTCGGTTTCGGGCATTTTGGCAAGAGTTTGTAAGCTGTCTTGCAGATGAACGGCCTCTACATGTACTACTAATTCGTCCAGTACGGCAGATAATTTGGCAATCCTTTCATACTCTTTGTATTCTTTTTGTATGCCGGCTAATGCTCCGCTAAAGCAAGGTTGGGCTTTTACGTAATCGCGTTGCTTGAAATAAATGTCACCTAATCTGATTTGGCAAATGGCCTTATCTATTCCATTGCGTACACTTTTATCAATACCTTGCTGATAATTAGTAATTGCCTGTGCGGTATCTTCACGATTTAAATAGATATTTCCCAAGGCATAATACACCTGATCCAGATATTCCTCGTTCTTTTGGCTTTTAGCCATACGTTGCAGCATTTTTACGACTTTCTGGTAATTACCTCCGGTGAATACTTCTGTTTGGCGTATTCTGGCGGCAAATTCCAGTTCATAAGGAGGATTTGCTTTAGCTACGTCTCCAAATGCTTTATAGGCTAAACCATCTAACTCCTGGTCTGCATATAATTGTCCCAGCAGATACTTCATACGTGTTTTTTGCCGATGGTTTTTCTCTGCTTTTATCGCTGTCTTAAGATATGGGATGGCGTCTTCGTATTGATTGTTTTTTATGAGATAATCAGCATAAATAGCGGCGTATAAATTCAGTTTCTTCTTAGGTATTCCATTTGTATTCAATTTCCCTAAAATATCTTCCGATTCGTAGAACCATCCCATTTCCGAATAGCAGCGGGCTTGCCATAAACGGGCTTCGGCAACAACTTCTTCATCTTGGGCATAGTGCCTGACTATGTATGAAAAGGTAGCGGATGCCTGTAAAAAATCCGCATTGTAAAACTGGGCTTGCCCCAACATTAACCAACACTTCTTTAAAAATGGATTATATTCTTCCTGTTCCTGCAATGCCCGTTGTTTCGGATCGTTTCTCCATCCGGGCTTTTTAGGCGGTTTAGCCTTGATGGAATGCAGCTTGATACCTTTGTTACTTTTTTCGATTGCCCGGTCAAAAGGTCCGCCTGTGTTTTGTTTATCTTTAGGCTGCGCACTGATCGGATACATATATATCATATCCGAATAGTTTTCAGTGTAACCGTCCTGCATTGATTTCAACGCTTCGTCAAAAGAAGTTTTACCGTTATAGTAAATATTGTATCGCGTGTTTAGAGCATGATAAAAACGGTTTACTCTGGTATTCTTTTTTGTACTGCAAGACCAGAGTAAAAGGATAGTAAAAAATGATATTATATAGTAGAAACTTTTTTTCACGTATCAGCAAGCGCTTCTTATTCTATTATTAAACTATTTTCCTTCTTATTTATTGTTTATGCAGAAAGAATAATATGCTTTTGGTTATTAAAAATAAGATTACCAATACAAGGATGATGAAAGCTCCGGAAGGAATATTCAGAAAATAGGATAATATCAGTCCTGCTACACATCCCAGAAAACCTACCAGAATACTTCCCCAAATGATCTTTTTAAAATCGGAAGTAATCAGATTTACGGTTATCTGTGGTAATGTCAATAAACTCATCAGTAGCATAATACCTACCAAACGAATAGAGAGAACGATTGTTACGGCAATGAAAAACATCATTGCGTATTCGATACATTTAACAGGAAGGCGCTGTGTTATGGCAAAGTCGTTATCAAATGCCACATACATAATCTCCCGAAAAAACAGAATGAATATAGCTATTAGCATTACTGCCAGTATTCCTATAAAAAGAATGTCTGTTGTTGATATGGTTAATATATTTCCGAACAAATAAGCCGATAAATTGGGAGCATATCCCGGTGTTAAAAAGATGAATATAACTCCTAATGCCATCCCTAACGACCATATCCCGGCAATAGCCGAATCTTCACGCACATTCTGCGTTTTACTAACCCATTCCACTCCGAAAGCGGAAAGGACGGAAAAAAGCATTGCCATAATAATAGGGTTCATTCCCAGATAAAAGCCTAATCCGAGCCCTCCGAAAGAAGCATGTGTAATTCCTCCGCTTATGAAAACCAGACGCCGGGAAACAATATAAGTCCCCACAATACCACATACGATGGCTGTTAGCAGACTTCCCAATAGTGCGTTCTGAAAAAAAGTATATTGAAATAATTCCATTCTCTGTTTTTTTCGTTCCGGTTAATGTATTCTTCTTTCTCCTATAATAAGGAAAGCCTCATCCTTTAATTCATCCGGTAAATCAATTTCACGTAATTGCAGGCTTCTTAACCAACCGGCTACTTCAACTTCTTGCAACGTATATAATACTTCACGGAATTCATTTGTTGCCTCTTCATCATAAGAGTCGGATTTTGTCCCTTTATATCTGTCCAATTCTTCGTCGTCGTAATATTCTACTTGTTTACTGACGGCAGCAAGTAAACTATCTCTTTCGCATGTTTCGTGCTGGCCACAGCATACTTCCGGAATTTCCTGCGGTTCGGGTATCTCTGTTATTTCTCCCCGTTCCAGCATTTTTTTCAATTTTTTATTTCTGAAATAACTGGCTATGGCAGCTATCGTTCCTAAGCCTACGACGCTGACAAATATAATTAAATACCACATCTTTATTCAATCTCTGTTATTTTAAATCCAGCTTGTTTTAAATCGGACCAATATTTAGGATAACTTTTACTTACTACTTCCGGATTCGCAATACGAATAGGTTGAAGTAATGCTATTGGGGCAAAAGCCATAGCCATACGATGGTCTTCATAAGTGTCAATTACAGGTTTCTGTTCCGGTTCACAACGTTCTTCGTTCCATTCCAGAATACTGTTATTTTTATCAGTCAACAGATAACCCAATTTACGTAATTCTATTTTGAGGGCTTCTATGCGATCAGTCTCTTTTATCTTTAGTGATTGCAATCCGGTAAAACGGAACGGAATATTAAGCAACACGCAAGTTACAACAAATGTTTGGGCTAAATCCGGTTCGTTTACAAAATTATATACTAATTTCTTGCACACATTTCCATTGTGTTTCAAAACTACCCCATTATTGGTGAAGGTGGTGCCTATGCCCAATTGGGAGAATAATTTTGCTCCGGCGGAATCTCCTTGCAAACTGTTTTTAAACAGTCCGGATAATTCTATTTCCGCATTAGGGCTGAATGCCATTATCTCGTACCAATATGAGGCTGCACTCCAGTCGGATTCTACTGTGAAATGAACCGGTTTATATTCCTGAGGGAGTACTTTGATCGTTTGGCCGTTCCATTCTGCTTTTACTCCAAACTGTTTCATCAATTGCAGTGTCAGGTCAATATAAGGACGGGAAATAATGTTTCCTTCTAAATGTAGTGTAAGTCCGTTCTCCATTAACGGAGCTATCATCAGTAAGGCCGATATGTATTGCGAACTAACGCCTCCTGCCAATGATATTTCTCCTCCTTGCAACGCGCTGCCGAAAATACGGAGTGGAGGATAACCTTCTTTCTCAATGTATTCAATGCGTGCTCCCAGATAATTTAAAGCATCAACCAGTATTTTTATAGGACGGTTTTTCATTCGTTCTGTACCGGTAATAGTCCATTCTCCAACTACTTTCGATAAAAACGCAGTTAAGAAACGCATTGCTGTTCCTGCCGCTTTGATGTCGAAATTTTGTTCGTTGGAATTCAACGCTTTTGTCATTACTTCTGTATCATCACAATCGGAAAGATTTTGGATATCATAGGGGCTATAGCTTAGGGCATTCAATATTAATGCTCTGTTACTTATGCTTTTGGATGCCGGAAGTTGTATTGAGGCCCGGAGTCCGGTTTCCGGCCCATTTATAAGATAGTTCATCTTTCTTTGCCTGTTCGTTTTGAGAATACAAAAGTACGGAATTAAATTGACAATAAATAATCTGCAACTTGCGTCGTGTTTTTGTTGTTGTATTTATATAAAAGAAATATAATTATGAATATGAAAGAACAATATTGGCGATATTCTCTGGTTGCCATCATCCTTGTATTGGGAATTATTCTGTTTTTGAAAGCAATACCGTTTTTAGGCGGGTTATTGGGAGCGGCTACTATCTATATTTTAGTGCGGAAACAGATGCTATATCTGACGGAGAAGAAGCATTACCGTCAGGGATTAGTTGCTTTATTGATGTTGTGTGAAGCCATCCTTTGTTTTCTTATTCCCATATCTTTGGCTGTCTGGCTATTAGTGGATAAGATTCAATATATTAATCTGGATATGTCTGCATTGATGAATGAAGCTCAGCATATCGTAGATTTAATACAGGATAAAACCGGCTACAACGTGTTGAATAAAGACAATCTTGTATCAGCCGCTGCTGTACTTCCCAAAATTGGTCAGGCTTTAATGGGGAGTATAAGTAGTTTTGCCGTTAATGTAGTAGTCCTTATTTTTGTTCTTTACTTTATGTTGATAGGAGGAAGGAAGATGGAAGATTATATCTATGATATTTTACCTTTTAATCCTGAAAATAAATCTAATGTATTGAGTGAGATTAATATGATTGTAACCTCAAATGCGATAGGTATTCCGCTTCTTGCAATTATACAAGGATTAGTTGCTTTAATCGGATACTTTGTGTTTAAAACGCCCGATCCTATATTATTTGGTTTCCTTACTTGCATTGCTACGATTATTCCTATTGTAGGTACTGCCCTTGTATGGTTTCCTCTTGTCTTATATATGGCATTAACAGGAGATTGGTTTAATGCTATCGGATTAACAATTTATGCTCTTGTTGTTATAACAAATGTAGATAATTTAGTCCGTTTGGTTTTACAAAAGAAGATGGCCGATATTCATCCGCTCATAACCGTTTTTGGCGTGGTGATTGGTTTATCTTTGTTTGGCTTCATGGGTATTATATTTGGCCCTTTGCTGATTTCTGTTTTCTTATTGTGTGTAGATATTTTTAAAAAGGAGTATTTAGATAATAAGAAACAAAAAACAATTTCATGAAAAGATCCCGATCATTTTATAAAATCATCTCGATCATTTTGTAAAATCATCGGGATGTTTGAAAGAAACAGTAGCTGTTTTTGAGAGGGAAAGCAAAATAGTGTAACGGGAACGTGATCAGTGTTACCCAAGCGGTTACTTACGTTCAAATATAGCCTTTTTACTGGGCGACATGGAGATATTTAGGGTTAAAACATACCGATATATATCCACTTTGCAAGAAGTTTAAATTTATTCGCGACCCTCAACCTTACCCCGTATACGATAAAGGTGAAGAATCGACTGAATGGGTTAGAGATAGCCAAAAGATAAAAACAAATATTATTAGACTGCTTGATAAGATAGCTGCCTAATACGTTATACTTTTTATCCCAAAATCGAACCGCTTCGTTTTACGACACCCGAAACTTCCGAACCATTTCGTTTTGAAAATTCGTCCGGGTGGTTTTGCGGATTATATATAATATTTTTAAATCATAAAAGATCAAAATTTACCGTATAGAAAACCACTGTCGGCGCACCGGTTATTTCGTTATACTTAATAAAAACGAATTCATTGCCATAAGTCGCAAGTGGGAATGACATGCTTTCATCCTCCATTGCAACTAAAAGAGATTGCTTTGTTTGCTTATTATAGTATAGAGAATAATTTTTATCTTTATAGAAATCAATATGTAGCACATCTTTTGTTTGGATGTAATTTAAAAAACAGACATAATTGTTTTCAAACATAAATTGCCTGATTTTTAACGGATGGACTTTTTTCATCTGTTCACAGAAATTATTATCAGGCCAGTATTTGCCAAAATCAATCTGGTATACTAAAGAGGGTTCATCATCCTGTAAAGAATAGATACGATTACTCAATACCGGAAGAAAAAATAACTCATTTTCAGTACGTTGAAGAGGCTCGCGCGAATTCAATGTTATTCCTAATACGGAAGAGTCTGCCGGAAAGAAACTATTTAGATGTTTTCCATTTTGATCTATTCTGCTCAAGTAGTATGCACCCTCCGGAGAAGGAATGTTTCCATTATCTAAGATGATATTACCCTCATCGTCTAACAGGAGACGGATAGCAAAAGAGTCGTATTTAAATTCTCTTATAAAATTCCCTTTTGGCGAGTAAATAAGGATTTTTCTTAAGTTTGCATCCATCACTAAAAGATTGTCCGTTTTTTTATCCACATCAAAGTCTGTAGGAGAAGTAAATTCACCCGGCCCATTCCCTATGCGATTGATTACTTGAAGTAATGTACCTGCCCGATTATACACAAATATAGATTGAGATTTAGAGCGATCTAACAGATAAATCCTTTCATCATTAACAATTAGTTTATCCACATAGCCAACGGGAAAATCCTTGTTATCTTCAAGTCTTTGAACTCGCATGGAATAGTTAGTATTAGGAAATTTTTTTTGCGTATATTCTTTAGAAAAATCGACTTTTATTAACTCAATATTTGATTGTCCATTTTTTGTATTTGCATTACGCGTACAAGAAATGGTTAATATCGATATTATTAAAATGAAAAATGTGTATTTCATAAAAAAATTATTTATATAGATGACCCCTTATGCTTTTGTAACATTACAAATATAAAGGGTTATAGTGGAATACAAAAATAATAAAACGGACATTTTACTGACATTCAATCATTATGCCATCTATGGGGTATATTTCGATAAATATAGGGGGTGATTTGTAATTTTTGCTTTTTTATAAGACACATCACTCGATGTCATCTTTTTCATAAATTTCAGACTTACAAATTCAATATCTTTATTAATTTGGTAAACAGAAAAAGCAACGTCTTTGTTTCGGGGAGAAAAAAGGTTTCTTTCGGAAGAAAATTAAATTTCTCTCGAAAGAAATTCAATTTTCATTCGGATGGGGTAAAATACATAAGTTATAATTATCTTCGTGCCGAATCATTTTCTTAATGAAAATGTAATCTTTTTGCAATAATAAAATTGTTTTTTTGCAGCCGGGCATTTTGAATTGTTTTTTTTGCCCTCAATAAGTTTAGGAATGAGAATTGTAAAAAATGTACTACTTGCTCTATTAGTGTTTCTCCCCCTTTCCGTAATGGAAGCTCAGGAAACAGAAATGAAAAATGTAAACCTTCGTGTTGATTCTCTGGCGGAAGAAACCGCAACATTGGACAAGATTGTTAAAAATCTTAGTAAATTTAAAGTTTCGGCTTATATACAAGGACAATATCAATATGGACAGCAGGATGCAACCCTTAAAGTGGGAGATAAGAATGAACATATAGATAAAGGTTTTAATCGTATAGGTATTCGTCGTGGCCGTTTGAAATTTGAATATAATGATGGTATTGGAACAGGTGTTGTACAGATAGATGTAAATGATAAAGGCATTAGTTTCCGTGACTTATATATTGGAATTAAAGACCCTTGGACAAAGCGTAATCAATTAATGGCCGGAGTTTTTAACCGTCCTTTCGGTCATGAGGTGGGATATTCTACAAGTGGTTTGGAATCACCTGAACGTGCTACTATTATTCAATATTTTTTTCCGGATGAACGTGATTTGGGTGCAATGCTGACATTGCGGACAAAAGAAACCAGTCCGCTTGGCTTTCTTCGTCTGGATGCCGGACTGTTTGCCGGTAACAGTATCAACCGTGAAACGGATAGCAGGAAGGATTTTATCGGGCGGTTAAGCGCGAAAAAGAAGATTGGTGATTGGGGAAAATGGGGTGCCGGGTTTTCTTATTATCATGGTTTTGTGTACAATCCTACCGATGAAGCTTATGAAATGGATGGCAAACGTTTTATCAGGGTCAATAAAAAAGAGACAGGCACATATATGAAGCGTCAATATATTGGCGCAGATGCACAGTTTTCGTTCCTTAATGTATGTGGAACGACTACTTTACGGGCTGAAGGTCTGTTAGGTACGCAGCCGGGTATAGCTTCAAGCAGCCGAAGTCCTAATTCGGGCAATCGTCCTGAAGACTTGCCGGAAAATTCACTTTTTAAACGTCCTTTCTTAGGATATTTCTTTTATTTGATACAAGATATCGGACGTTCTCCGTTTTCTGCCATTTTTAAATATGATGTTTATGATCCGAATACAAAAGTAAAAGGAAATGAAGTAGGTGTGGAAAAAAGCTATACATCGAAAACAGACTTGAAGCAAAGTACTTTTGGTTTCGGTGCAATCTATAATTTTAGTAAACATATTCGTTTACAGGCATACTATGAATTTAATTTCAACGAAAAGAGTACCTTTGTAAAAGGTTACGAAAATGATCGAAAGGATAATGTCCTGACAGTTCGCTTGCAATATAAGTTCTAGTAGAAATATGAAGCTTCATTTTATAGATACCGGTTACTTTTATGCCGATGGAGGCGCTATGTTCGGAGCTATTCCAAAAACGGCGTGGCAGAGGCGTTATCCCTGTAATGAGTCGAATGCCTGTATATTAGCCATGCGCAGTGCTTTGTTTGTAGTTGATGACCGGATCATTCTTATTGATACCGGTGCCGGCGATAAACATCTGAAACAACTTAGTTATTATAAATTTTTCGACTTGAAAGATTTGGGCGAAGAGTTACAAAAATTAGGTTATACGTGTGAACAGGTAACGGATGTGGTTTTAACCCACCTTCACTTTGATCATTGCGGGTATTCAACAATAAAAAACAAAGAAAGTGGAAAACTCTCCGCTGCTTTTCCAAATGCCAAATACTGGGTAAGCCGTTCGCAATGGGATAATTTCAATCATCCGAACGCATTGGAAAAAGATTCTTATTTTACCGAGAACATGCAAGCTGTGGCGGATGCGGATTTGCTTCATTTATTGGATACGGATACGTTTATCTGTCCTGAAATAGAATTGCGGATTTATGATGGCCATACGGCGGGGCAATTAGTCCCATATCTTCAGATGCCGGAGCGTACTGTTGTTTTTGCGGGAGATGTGATCCCGTTGGCTGCAAGCGTTTCACCGGAATGGATATCTGCATATGATACTAATCCTGTTATTTCTTATAATGAAAAAATCCGGATGTTGGATGAGGCGGCTAATGAAAGGCAGGCTCTTGTGTTTTGCCATGATGCGTATACAAAGATGGCCCTTGTTAAATCTGTAGGTCGTTTCTTTAAACCTGTCGCATTGTAAGACAACAGGATGTTTTGTACAGATGGGTTATTTTCTTATCTTTGATCTCATAATTCTTAAACTAAACAATATAACACATGAGCACACTAAGCAAGTATGCGTTGATATTGGCAGCATGTACAGGAATGCTGTCTTGTTCAAACAATAAAACAGTGAGGGGAAATTATGGAATTGTACCGTTGCCTCAGGAAATGGCAGAGCAACAGGGAGCTTCTTTTGAACTCACTCCGTCTACTCAAATTAGTTATCCTGACGGGAATGAACTGATGAAACAAAATGCAAGTTTCCTTTCTTCGTATATAAAAGAAGCAACCGGCTATGAATTGCCTGTAGTTGCAGGCGTTGCCGGTAAAGGAATAAACCTGTCATTGGATAAAAATATACAGAATCCCGAAGGATATAAATTAGTGGTAACTGCGAATGGTATCCAAATATCCGGAGAAACTGAGGCCGGAGTGTTTTACGGTATTCAAACGTTACGTAAATCGATTCCTACCGCAAAAGGCGCCAATATAGAACTTCCGGCTGTCAATATTAATGATTATCCTCGTTTCAAATATCGCGGAATGATGCTGGATGTAGGCCGTCATTTTTTTCCGGTGGATTCGGTAAAAAAGTATATCGACATTCTGGCATTACACAATATTAATACCTTTCATTGGCATTTGACAGATGACCAGGGATGGCGTATTGAAATAAAGAAATATCCGAAATTAACAGAAATAGGTTCTAAACGTTCGGAGACGGTAATAGGCCATAACTCAGGAAAGTATGACGGACAAGAGTATGGTGGTTTCTATACACAAGACGAAATTCGTTATGTAGTGAAATATGCGCAGGAACGCTATATTACGATTATTCCGGAAATTGATATGCCCGGACATCAGCAGGCGGCTCTTGCCTCATATCTGGAACTGGGTTGTACAGGCGGCCCGTATGAAGTCTGGAAACAGTGGGGTGTGTCGGAGGATGTGATTTGTGCCGGCAACGAGCAGGCAATGCAATTTCTTGAAGACGTATTAGCTGAGATTATAGAGCTTTTTCCTTCCAAATATATTCATGTAGGCGGAGATGAATGTCCGAAAGTACGTTGGGAGAAATGCCCGAAGTGTCAGGCTCGTATAAAAGCGGAAGGAATAAAGGGGGACAAAAAGCATTCGGCAGAAGAATATTTGCAGAGTTATGTTATTTCCCGTATGGAAAAGTTCGTGGAGAGTAAGGGACGCCATATTATCGGTTGGGATGAAATACTGGAAGGCGGTCTGGCTCCGAATGCAACGGTTATGAGTTGGAGAGGTATGGAAGGAGGAACAGAAGCCGCCAGGCAAAAGCATGATGTGGTAATGTCTCCGAATACATTTGTGTATTTAGATTACTACCAATCGTCGGATACGGAAAACGAACCGCAAGCAATAGGCGGCTATCTGCCATTGGAAAAGGTTTATTCGTTCGAGCCTGTTCCGGAAGGGCTTACACCGGAAGAACAAAAGTATATCATTGGTGCGCAAGCAAATCTATGGACTGAATATATCCCTACTTTCTCACAAGTAGAATATATGGTACTTCCCCGTATGGGCGCATTGGCTGAAACGCAATGGACTGATCCTTCCAAGAAAGATTACCGGAGCTTTTTACCGCGGATGATTCATCTGACTGAGGTTTACGATCGTTTGGGATATAATTATGCGAAACATATTTTCGATATAAACGCCACGTTGACTCCAAATACAGAAAGCGGTATGCTTGAGATTAGTCTCTTAAAGTTTGGAGACGGGGATATTTACTATACTTTGGACGGTTCTGTTCCTACTCGCAATAGTATAAAGTACGAAAGTCCGGTAAGTATAGATAAGGATACCGATTTTAAAGCAATTGTTATCCGACCGAATGGAAATGTTAGCAGATTGTTTAATGAGCAAATACGTTTTAATAAAGCGACAATAAAGCCTGTTACATTAAAAGAATCTCCAAGTAAAGGCTATACGTTTAACGGCGCGTCTGTTTTGGTTGATGGCCTTTCCGGGAATGAAAACTACAAAACGGGGCGTTGGTTAGGTTTTCAGGGTAAAGATGTAGATGCCGTTATAGACTTGAAAACTCCGACGGAATTCAGTATAATATCATTTAATACGAATGTAGTGAAAGGAGACTGGATTATGGGAGCGACAAAAATTGTTGTAAAAATATCAGATGATGGAAAGACTTTCAGAGAGATAGCTAATAAAGCTATTCCGGTTCTAAAACAAGATGATAAGGATGGTCTTTATCCACAGGAGATTACTTTTAAACCTGTAACTGCTCGTTATGTTGAGGTTATAATAAAAGGCAGTAAGCTTCCTTCATGGCATGGAGGTGCTGGTTCAGACGCTTTTTTATTTGTAGATGAGATTATTGTTGAATAGAATAATGATAACCGGAAAATCGTTCTGATAGAAAAGAGCTTTAGTATGAATCTATATATAGATTCATACTAAAGCTCTTTTTTATATAACATGTTAAATCTGCGGGCAATCTTTTTCTTCACAACATTTGCTTTCAGATGTTTCAAACTCTAAAGTAGCATGTGAAATGCCTTTTTCTGCCAGGCTATGTTTTATGTCTTGTTTTATTTTTTCCATATTTTCCATATTATTAGTCCGGATATGTGCCGTAAGAGCTGTTTCTGTCGTACTTATCGGCCAGATATGTAAATGATGAACATCTTTTACGCCGGATACTTTATAGACAATCTTTTCTATATTCTTGATATCCATTCCTGCAGGAACACCATCCAGTGAGAGACGGATGCTGTCACGTAAAAGTCCCCACGTAGAGTATACAATAATGATGGCAATCAATAATCCGATGATAGGGTCAATAATATACCATCCCGTATAGCTGATAATTACTCCGGATATTACAACACCGATAGATACGAGAGCATCTGCGGCCATATGCAAATAAGCGCCTTTTACATTTAGATCTTTATCTTTATCTTTCATGAAAAGCCATGCAGTTAGAGCATTAATAATAACGCCGATACCTGCAACCCAGGCAATCGCTTCTCCTTCGACCGGATGAGGATGAATTAGTTTGCTAATACTTTCGGAAGCAATTACTCCTACTGCCACAAGCAAAATTACTGCGTTTAGCAAAGAAACGAGGACGGTACTTTTTTTGTAGCCATATGTGTAGTGGGCTGTAGGATGTACTTTGGCTAGACGGAAAGCTAACATGGCAAGAATGAGGCTTGCTACGTCTCCCAGATTGTGCCCTGCGTCAGACAGCAGACTTAACGAATTATACCAGAATCCGGCTGTAAATTCTGCTACAACAAAGATGATATTTAAGCTTATGCCTAATATAAAAGCTTTATTGAGAGAATTTACTTCGTGGTGGTGATCATGATGATGTTCCATATTTTAAAATAATTATTGTTGCACATATTTCAACGAAAATAACAAGATGGTACAAAGCTAAGTTTTTCTTAAATAAAAAAGAAGCTTCTCTTCACAGGGAGGCTTCTTTTTATGGTGGAGGATAACCAATAAAAAACTCCTCCTCCGATACGGTGTTTAATCATCTTATATGCTTACATATATTAGCAAAAGGTTTTGGTTTAGCGATTATACTAATAGTGTTACTTTCATCTTGACAATGCAAAAGTATGTATGCTGTGTTGTTCCTGCAATACCTATATGTTAGTAAAAAAAAGGGACAGTAAGATGTTTGCTACCTAAAAGTGTTGATTTTTATATAGAAAAGTTATGTTGAAGGCTTAAATACCTACAATTAGGTAGGATGCTTTGATTTATACCTATTCCGTGCGATTGCACAGCCATTGCGCCCCCTGTACTTTTGTCGAAAAATTATAAAATACAATGAGAAAGTTAACAAATTTGTTAGTACTTATGACTCTGCTTATAGTAGGGAAGCCATTGTTTGCACAGGAAAAAGTTATTAAGTCTGCAGAGGAATCGGCGGCGATTTATGCCAGTGGATACGATAAGTTTCGTTTTGGCGGATATGGAGAAATGGCCGCGAGCTATCTTGATTATGGCCCAAACCGGATCACTCCAAATGGATCGGCAAAAGAGAATAGGGGAACAATCTCGATTCCTCGCTTTGTTCTGGCCCTCGATTATAAATTTTCTCCGACTTGGATATTAGGGGCAGAGATCGAATTTGAATATGGAGGAACAGGTTCCGCCCGTGAAATGGAGTGGAGAACGGAAAATGGAGAATATGAAACAGAGATAGAAAAAGGAGGAGAGGTTGCTTTGGAGCAGTTCCATATTACGAAATTGATACATAAATCATTCAATGTTCGTGCAGGTCATTTGATTGTGCCGGTTGGTTTGACAAATGCTCACCATGAACCTATAAATTTCTTTGGCGTTTATCGCCCGGAAGGAGAAACAACTATTTTACCATCTACCTGGCATGAAAACGGAATTTCTTTCTTCGGAACAATTGGAAAGTTTGATTATGAAGCGATGTTGGTTACAGGACTTGATCCATTGGGTTTTTCCCGGGAAAACTGGATTGCCAGTGGTAAACAAGGCATGTTTGAAATAGATTGCTTTACTTCTCCTGCTGTTGCTGCCCGCTTGAATTATAAACCGATAAAAGGTCTTCGCTTAGGTGCCTCTTTCTACTATAACCGTACAGCAAAAAATGCCTCAAAGCCTAGTAAAGTGTCAGATCTTCAGGCGGATGTAAATATATTTACATTTGATGCACAATACAAAAGCCGTAATTTGATAGCACGTGGAAATGCGGTATATGGAAATTTGAGTGACAGTTATTTATTGAACCGGCGTATTTCTCAAATGAGCAGCAGTACGGGATATAGCCGTACAACAGTCGGGAAGAATGCAGTAAGTTATGCCGGAGAAGTTGGTTATAATGTAGTTTCTCTGTTTGATAAGTCGGAGAACGCTGTACGCATCTTTCCTTTCGTTCGTTATGAATACTACAATACAATGGAAGGTGTAGCCGACGGTATTACTGCCGACAAACGCTTTCAGGTATCGGCTTTCACTGCCGGTGTGAACTATTATGCTCTCCCTAATCTGGTGGTAAAAGCAGATTACACAAACCGGCAAATAGGTAAAGGCGATTTTAATAGCGAAAACATGGTTTCAGTAGGTCTTGCATATATCGGCTGGTTTTTGTCTAAATAAGAAAATCCTAACATAATTATAAAAACAAAATGAAAAAGAATTTGATTAATTCCTGGTTAATGGGTGCTACAATATGTGCCACCCTGACTTTTATTAGTGTTTCCTGTGATGAAGATAATACTCCCGGCGGAGGTTCAAACACGTTTGAGGACATTGTAGATCAAGCGAAGGCACAAGAGGCAGTAAATGCTTATGTTGATAAAACTGTAATCCCGACTTACAAGGATATGCATGATAAAGTTACTGCATTACAAACGGCGGTAACCACATTTTTGAATAGTAAGACACAGACTAATCTTGATGCGGCTTGTGATGCCTGGCGTGCAGCTCGCGAACCTTGGGAAGAAAGCGAAGCTTTTCTATATGGTCCGGCCGATTATGAGGGATTGGACCCGTCTTTGGATTCATGGCCTTTGGAAATGACAGAGATCAAGGCTATTCTGGCTAATCAGAACTGGGGCGATCTGGAAGATGGTAGTGTGAATGAAGATGGTGAACAATCTGCTTGGGGCGTACGTGGTTTCCATACTTTGGAATATCTGTTGTTTGACGGTGGTCAACCTCGTGATGTAAGTAAGGTTACAGATGCGGAGGCAAAATATACGCAGATTGTAACTAACCGTTTGTTGAAAGATACGGAAACGTTGTATTATGCCTGGTCTACTGATGGTAAAGTTGAAAATTACTCTACTTGTTTCGGTTCTGAGTTTAAACAGCATAATACAGACCGTTTTGGTTCTTTGGCCGTTGTTATCGGACAAATTTTCGATGGTTGTATTGATATTGCCGGCGAGGTTGGTGATTCTAAAATAGGAGAGCCGTACAATACTTACAAAATAGATAAAGAAGCTGGCGTATTAGCTGTGGAATCTTGGTATAGTTGGAATTCTTTGAAAGATTATACCGATAACATTATCAGTATTGAAAATTCTTATTTAGGAGGTATTGAGGGTAATCGCGGAACAAGTTTATCAGACTTGGTTAAAAGTGTAGATGCCGATGCCGACCAGCGAATGAAAGATGCTATTGAGAATGCCATCATAATGATTAATAAGATACCGGCTCCTTTACGCAATAATCTGGCAAAAAATGCTGAAATAGAAGCAGCTATGGATGCTTGTTCAGAATTAAGTGATGCTTTGACACATGCAAAAGGAGTATTGAAATTGGATTAATCAAAATGAAACACAGCAAAAATGAAATTATTTATACAATTACTACTTTTATCCATTTGCCTTTTTGCTTGTGAAGACGGACTAGA
This sequence comes from Parabacteroides bouchesdurhonensis, assembly GCF_900186615.1. Taxonomy (GTDB): domain Bacteria; phylum Bacteroidota; class Bacteroidia; order Bacteroidales; family Tannerellaceae; genus Parabacteroides; species Parabacteroides bouchesdurhonensis. The sequence goes on along the minus strand of NZ_LT896588.1, from coordinate 1,001,422 downwards.
TGACAAATTGATATTAAAAACAAGTGGTGATGTCGCCCAGCCAGAAGAATTATCGGCTGGGCTTTCCACCATTTTTATGTCTTCAAGCAAGGCATACGATCAGCCCTCTTCTTGGGTTGAAGGTTCGCTATTAACCCGTTTTACCACGGGAGATGCTTTGTATGATGATGCCCGTACGGGAGACGATGACCCTTATACTGGCGGGTTAGGGCCTGTTTATGCGGGGTATTCTTGTGGAGCATGCCATAAAAATGCAGGGCGTACAAAGCCTACATTACATACAGTAGGAGGTTCCGGAAAGTATAACTTTTCGTCTATGCTTGTTTATATTTCTCGAAAAAACGGAGCTTTTTTCCAGAATTATGGTCGTGTATTGCATGACCAGTCTATTTACGGGGTAGAACCGGAAGGTAAGTTGAGCGTTACCTATACGGAAGAAACTAAATATTTCCCTGATGGGGAAGCCTACTCATTACTTACTCCTCATTATAAAATTACAGAATGGTATGCGGATAGTATCCGTCCTGAGGATTTAAATATTACAGTGCGTATTCCTTTACGTCATGTCGGGATGGGACAAATGATGGCTCTTGATCATGATGAATTGAAGAAGTTGGCCGAACAAAGCAATTATCCGCAATATGGAATTAGTGGCCGATTGAATTATATATATGAACGTGGTGTCTATCAAATCGGTGTTAGTGGCAACAAAGCCCAGCATGCGGATCTAACCGTTGAGTTGGGATTCTCCTCTGATATGGGTGTAACAAATGATCGTTATCCTTTTGAGGTTTGTTATGGTCAGGTTCAGATGATGGGAATGGCTATGAATGGCATACAAATCACTACTCATGATATGGAAGATGTTGATCTTTATCTGCATAGTCTAGGTGTTCCTTATCGTCGTGATGTAAACAATGAAACTGTAAAAAAGGGAGAAGAACTATTCTACCAGGCAAAATGTCATCTCTGCCATACGCCTACTTTACATACACGTCCGCGCGGAGCCGTATTATTGAACGGAACTAAATTGCCCTGGCTCGGTAGCCAAACGATCCATCCTTATTCCGATTATTTATTGCATGATATGGGAGTAGGACTGGATGATCAATATGTAAGTGGGCTTGCACAAGGATGTGAGTGGCGTACAACTCCATTATGGGGAATAGGATTACAGGAAAAAGTAAACGGACATACCTATTTTCTGCATGATGGACGTGCCCGGAATCTCACGGAAGCCATCATGTGGCATGATGGAGAAGGACAGGTTTCTCGTGAATTATTCGCTCGCATGAGCAAGGAAGAGCGGGCGGCAGTTATTAAATTTCTAAATTCATTATAAATAAGATATCTAATAAGATGAAATCATTATTGAAACTAGGATTAGCTGTTGCTATCCTGTATATGGCTTTGCCTACCGATATTTTAGCACAAACACAAACGATAGACGATAAATACATAGAAAACGATGTTGTATCCTTAGCTGGGAAAAAAGGCTTTTCGTTTAATACGAAAGCCGGAGATTTCCTGCTTAAACCTTATGTACTGATTCAGGCATCCGGAAATTTTAATTATTATGATGATGAAGATTTGGATTTATCGGAAGTAGACCGTGTTGCAAACTCGGGTTTTGCCATACCCAATGCTTTGCTTGGTTTTTCAGGAAAAGCGTTTGGTAAGGTGACGTTCAATTTTACACTTAATGCCGCAAAAAGCGGAGGTGCTTTATTGCAACAAGCTTGGTTTGATGTAAACATGAAGGAATCTCTTCGTTTAAAAGTCGGTAAATTCAAAACACCCGGACATCAGGCGTATTTGGTGACTTTAGGTGAAACATTGTTTCCATCTTTGCCATCATCTTTGACTACGCGGGTCAATATACCTTATTCACTGAACGCTGTAAATCCTGTTTTTGCAACGGGATTTGACCTTGGAATAGAACTGCATGGCCTTATTAACCGGAAATGGGATTATGGTATAGGTCTTTTTAACGGAACCGGAATCGATGTTAATACGGCGGGGAAAACAATGAGTGACGACCATAAATGGCTTCCGTCCTTATTATATGCCGGACGTCTTGCTTTCATGCCTAAAGGCGAAATGCCTTCTTATCAGGGAAATCCGGACGATCTTACAAACGATAAGATGTTGTTTGCTCTCTCTACTTCTTATAATGTTGAATCTGAAAGTGAAAGTACAAATGATTTCCGTGCCGGATTAGAGTTTGCGTGGCTTAAAGATCGCTGGTATTTTACTGTGGAAGGTTATTGGTTGAATATGAAATTTACCAAACGCCAGCAAATTGCGAAAGCATATAATTTCTGGGGTGCTTATGCGCAAGTTGGCTATTTTGTGACAGATAAAATGCAGTTGGCTGCCCGCTATGATTGGTATGACCGTAATGGCACTAATAAAAAGGGGGTAATGAATATGCCTGCTGCCGGCTTTAATTATTTCTTTTCCAATTTCAATCTGAAATTACAAGTTATGTATCAGTATATGGGACGTACCGGTCATGCTACTCAGTTAGACCGTGACAACGATGCTTTGAACATGCCTGTGCATTCGGCTATTGCTATGTTGCAATATTCTTTTTAAGATAACGAAAAATAAAATGAATAAGATTATATATAAATTATTTTTTGCTGTGTTCCTTTTGCTTATTTCCTGTGATGACGGTGATTTACATCCCGAAGGCACAGGAGAAGCAGAAGGACTTAAAGCAACGATGGAAGTTTCTTTTAGTGGATTAAAGGCTTGGCCATCCGCTTATCAGATGGTGTTGGCCGCTTATGGTAACGATACGGAGAATCCACTTATGTCAAAGCAAATCTCCGTTCCAAAATCGGAAAATGATATTGTTGTACTTGATTTGAACGGATTGCCGGAAGAAGCAAGAACAATAGGAATCTCGATTTTGACGAAAGGGCGTAAATTGATATATAATTATTATACTTACGATATTAGCAATGCAACTGAAGATGTGGTATTACCGATCAGTCAGATTAATGTTGCTTCATTTGACAGAATACAGCATCAGGTTTTTGATAATTATTGTGCGCCCTGTCATGAAGCCGGAGATAAGGCTGCTGCCGGACTTTCTCTGACAGATGGCAAAAGTTATATGAATTTGGTAAAAGTAAAAGCAAACCTGTCTGCTACCAATAAAAATAGAATAGAGCCGGGTATGCCTTCCCAAAGTTTTTTGGTGGATATTTTGACGGAAGATATTGTAGATTACAATCATACCGATGTGCTTCCTCAGGATGAACTGGTAACTCTTATTAAAGAATGGATAACCCAAGGAGCCAAAGACAATTAATAATATATGAATTACTCAATAAAAATATACGAAGAGAATAGCATACAGATCCAAATCAATAGTTTTATTGGGAAAGGGGGTGTGGCGGAATTCCATTTGATGGCTTCCGTAATAGATCCGTGCCTACCTTTTTATATCCAATTGGAACGTTTACAAAAAGCTTATTCGGCTGTTATGCAGGAAGACGAGATAAGGAAAGCAATCCCTGTTTTTCGTCGTTATTTTCTAAGTGATGCGGTTAATCAAGCTGATGTAATAATGGAATGGGAGTGTGAAAATGCTTTTTGTCCGCTTTCAATTGTTCAACAGCCTCCGCTTAATGGGACTAAGATTGCTTTATGGACTTATTTACAAAGCAATATGCAGGTGCAAACGTATGATAATGGCTTGTTTGAAGCGGCACATAATGGTTATCGTCATTTGTGGAATGGAAGTGCTTATAATAAGGCTTCTAATTCTGAATATCAAACAAGGTTATTGTTTAATGATTATGTCATGCAATTGATGAGCCGGCATTGTACATTAGCACGAAATTGCATCCGTACCTGGTTTTTTGTACAAAATGTGGATGTGAACTATGCCGGAGTAGTTAAAGCCCGTAAAGAAGTTTTTATGACTCAAGATTTAACGGAAAAGACACATTATATTTCCAGTACCGGCATTGAAGGACGGCATGCTGATCCTAATGTACTTGTGCAAATGGACAGTTATGCTGTTGATGGATTGCAACCGGAGCAGATACAATTTCTTTATGCTCCAACTCATCTGAATCCAACCTATGAATATGGAGTGACTTTTGAACGGGGAACATCTGTAACATATGGAGACCGACGCCATATCTTTATATCCGGTACGGCAAGTATCGATAATCGTGGTGAAATTGTTTATCCCGGTGATATCCTGCAACAGACGGAACGGATGATGGAAAATATTTGTGTATTGCTGCAAGAGGCCGGGGCAGGAACAGAAGCGATTTGTCAGGCCATAACTTATTTGCGGGATCCGGCGGATTATCTGGTCGTTAAACAATATTTTGAAAAGCATTATCCTCAATTACCGCAGTTAATTGTATTAGCTCCTGTGTGTCGTCCGGGTTGGCTGATAGAAACTGAATGTATGGCGATAATCCCTGTTGAAGACGAACGTTATGCTCCCTTGTAAATACTAAATATTAATAACATACACTGGATATGGAGGAAAAAGAAGTATCTTTGACTATTCAAGTACCTAAACAAGTTAGTAAAAAATCTATGTACAAGAATAGTATATATCGGGAAACAGACAAAATGAGTGATCTGATTTGTGAGAACTATCCAATGGTTCTTGTAATGAGCCGTTTTGGCATAGCCCTTGGTTTTGGTGAAAAGAATATAGGAGAAGTTTGCCGGCAGAATGACGTGGATGTTTGTACGTTTCTTACTGTAGTGAATTTTCTGATAGAAAATAAGAATGAGCCTATTACTGATGTCAATAAATGCCTTTCCATTGAATCGCTGATTCTCTATTTACATAATGCTCACGACTATTTTCTGAATTTTCGTTTGCCGCATATCCGTCGTAAACTGGATGATGCTATTGTTGATTGTCCGAAAGATGTCGCATTTGTTATCAGGCAGTTTTTTGATGAATATACAGAAGAGGTAAACAAGCACATGTCATATGAAGAAAAAAATGTTTTCCCTTATGTACGTGCTTTGCTAAGAGGGAAGAAAGACCCAAAGTATAATATTACGATCTTTAAAAAACGACACGATCAGATAGAAATGAAGATTTCTGAACTGAAAAATATTCTTATTAAATATTATCCTGGAAAGGATAGTTATTTATTGAATAGCGTTTTATTTGATATATTTTCTACTGAACAAGACTTGGCTTCTCATAATCATGTAGAAGATTACCTCTTTGTTCCTGCTATTTTGGCTTTGGAAAAACAATTAAATCGATAGTAATGAATTCCACGTTGAAGATTGCTATTGTCGAACCATCTGCCATTATTCGTTGTGGTATGGAGACTGTTTTGCGACAATTGCCGGGGTTACGTACTCAACTTACAGAAATAAGTACTGTAGAAAACTTATTAGAATCGTTGCGAATACACAGGCCGGAATTATTAATTATAAATCCGGCATTATTAGGCTACTCAGGTTTGCAATCTATCAAAGATGAAAGTACATGCTCCGAAATGAAATGTATCGCTTTACTATGTAGTGTTGTCGATCCGCAAATACTTCGTTTTTACGATGATCAGATAGGGTTGTATGATAATATGGCTGAGATCAAGCAAAAATTGGAACGCTTACTGGTTGATGATATACCCGAAGTATCTGAAAATGATGAACAGCAGACGCTAAGTTCTCGGGAAAAAGAGATAGTTATTTGTGTAGTGAAAGGAATGACAAACCGTGAAATTGCAGACCGTCTGTTTCTTTCTACCCATACTGTCATTACACACCGTCGTAATATTGCGCGTAAGCTCCAGATTCATAGTGCCAGCGGTCTTACTATTTATGCTATTGTTAATAAACTGGTAGAATTAAAAGATATCCAGTAAATAACATAATAGAAATGAAAAAGACATCGTTTACAGCAATTCTTCCTTTTACGGAAATTTGTGTAAACGATGCCTTTTTTATTTACTTCACCTTTTAAATCAGGTTTTACATTTTAGCCTTCCATTCATTTATTAATTCTGAAATAGTTTCCTTAACGGATGTGATCCGGCTGGCTCTCCAGGCATTACTGCCTGCAAAAGCATATCCATTTTCAAAATTACCTTTGAATGCGTTATATAAAGCGGTCACAATACAATACGGACTGCGTGATATATCACATGTCTTGATACAATTAAAAGGACAGGCTTTGGGCTGTTTGATCCCTTGTTTTACCTTGTCGAGGAAGTTGCAATGAATAGCCCGGCCCGGCATACCGACCGGACTTTTGATTATTTCAATGTCTTTTTCCTCAGCCTTTATGTAGCTTTCTTTAAAAGCTTCCGAGGCATCGCACTCGTTTGTTGTAACGAAGCGTGTTCCTAACTGAACGCCAGATGCTCCAAGGTCCATCACGCGTTTGATATCTTCACCTGTGTAAATGCCTCCTGCTGCAATTACCGGGATCTTCTTATCGTACTTCTTTTCGAAGTGTGAAACTTCTTCTACCACCTGAGGTAAAAGTTCTTCTAATGAAAAATGTTCGTCTTCCAATTGATTCTCCTTATAGCCAAGGTGTCCGCCGGCTTTAGGGCCTTCCAGCACAACGGCATCGGGGAGATAGTCATAATTGTTTTTCCATTTTTCGCAAATAATACGTATGGCACGTGCACTCGATACGATAGGTACCAATTTTGTTACACTGTCTTTCTTGAGAAACGCAGGAAGGTCCAATGGTAGACCTGCACCGCTAAAAATAATATCCACCTTTTCTGCGATACTGGTTTTCACCAATTCTGCAAAATCGGAGAGAGCAACCATCACATTTACACCGATAATACCTTTTGCTTTCTCACGTGCTTTGCGAATTTCTTCTGCCAGACCGAGATTACCTGCTTCAGTGTAATTGGGAGATAATTTTTTGTATAAAAGTCCGAGACCGGCGGCGGAGATTACGCCGATTCCACCTTCGTTTGCAACGGCTGAGGCTAAGCCGGATAGGGAAATTCCTACGCCCATCCCACCTTGGATAATTGGGATACGGGCTTTAAGATCCCCGATTGTCAATGTCTTCATTAAATAAGATAGTTTGTAAATAACGTTACAAAGGTAGAATAATATCCTATTAAATGCACAAAACAGACCAATATTATTGCACAAAATAATTATGGTTGTGCAGTAGAATCAATTCAGTTTATAAAAGAAAGTCTTTTATACTTATTTTACAGGTATATAGCCTATCTTTTTTACAATGGCTTGTCCTTCGGACGAAAGTACGTAATCTATAAAAGGTTTTACTTTGTTTGCATTCTTTGTTTCGTAGTAATAGAATAATGGGCGTACGATAGGATATGTTTTATTTTTTGCATTTTCCATAGATGGTTCGGTATACGTTTTACCGGCATCATAAGATACATGGACAGGCTTTACATCCTTATTAATGTAGGCAAGTCCTACATAGCCGATAGCCCCTTTTGTTTGGCTTACACTCTGGATAATAGCTCCTGTTGCCGGCATGCTGAGGATACCGTTCATGTAATTTTTATTCTTTAATACATTTTCTTTGAAGAATTCATAAGTTCCGGAAGACGTTTCACGTGAGTAGGCTACTATTTTCATATCGGCGCCACCTACTTCTTTCCAGTTCTTTATTTTTCCGGTAAAGATACCTTCTAGCTGTTCGCGTGTGAGGTTAGATACTTTGTTTGATGGATGTACAACAACGGCTAATGCATCGTAAGCAATTACTACTTCTTTAGGTGCTTTTCCTGCTTCTTGCATGCGAACCTTTTCATCGAATTTTATTTTACGGGAAGACATCGCAATGTCGGTAGTTCCTTCCATTAATGCGGATATTCCAACACCTGATCCTCCGCCGGTTACCGTAACACTCGCCCCTTTGTTTTTATTCATAAAACTTTCGGCTTCGCTTTGGGTTACAGGAAGGCAGGTGTCACTTCCTTTAATCTTTTGAGCAAATACGTTTGTTGTAAACATATAAGCTGCCATAGCAGCCAGAATAATTGTCTTTTTCATCTTTGCGTCTTATTATTTTGTGAATACAAAGTAACGGTAGCCGTATTTCAGCAGGGTGAAACAGGTGTTACAATTGTGTGAAAATAATAAGGGGGAAGAGGCTGTCTGACGGGCTTTTACCTAACTTCGTTTTGGCGTTTACACAGCAAGGGCGTTACCGTTATAACAGTAATGCTCTTACCGTGTACGCCGCAAAGGTCTTACCGTGTACGCCGCAAAGGTCTTACCGTGTACGCGGTAAGAGCATTACTGAATATGCAGTAAAATTCGATTACAATTTATGTATCACTTTCATTAGCTGATCACCCAAACCAATCGTATAGCCCTGGGATACGAATACAACCCGGTTAAACGTGTCGGCTATGATAAAGATGGGCAATGTATTGGATTGCGGCAGCTTCATAGCATCGGCTATTTCCTTCTGGATTGCGTTGTCGATGTCAATGCCGTAAGTGATTGTATTGGGCAATTCTCCGAATTCCTTCGGATCGAAGTTCTTGTAACCCTTTTCGTCCGGGAAAAGCAAAACCATGCCGCGTCCCCATTCTTCCAATTCACTCTTAACGGCTGCTATGTCACGCATGGCATGATTGGTGGGTTCTTGGCGAGCGCCCAGAATAGCTACGACATAATAGCCGCGTCCGGTGGTTGCCAGTACACTTGTTTCTTCACCATTATCGGCTCGGATGAATTTGTCTTCGGAATTGAAGTTGCCTATCACCTGTACTTCATCTTTATTCTCTCGCATTTCCAGTTTGATGGGTGTGGTCTTGCCTTCTTCCACTTTGAAGAAAGTCATTTCAGACAATACACTGCCGTTTGCCATACGCGTTCCGGTAACCAATACATAGTTGCCGGCATCAAGCGTCATCGGCTTCTTGAGCAAAGCGCTCCAGGTATCGCCTGTTCCCATATCGGCTCCATTGCCGGATTCAAAATTCAAGGTTTGCAGTTTGCCGTTCGGTAATACTTTCGCAATCGTGAAATGGCTAAAATATTTCGGGTCTTGCAAAGCTTTGATAGGCGTGTAAGAAGCAACCACTTTACCATATTTAGTATTAACCGGTGCTGCGGCTTCAAAGTCTACATCCACCCATTGTCCTTCTTTATTGTATTGCACTTTACGGGCAACCGGTTCAATGCGAGCCGGAATACCTAAGCTGCGGGCTAAAGCGACAAAGAAAATGTCTCTTGAATTTATATCCGCCACGCGTGCTTTCCATACACCAATCGGCATGATGGATATTCGCTGAGGGTTCAGCGCGTTGTTTATGGAAATACTATCCTTTACCCATTGAACCAATACTTGCGGATCATCCTTTGCTTGTTTTGCAAACGCCGGATCTACATTTGCGGCAAAGAAGCTCTTATACGGCGTAAGGAATTCCAGAGCCACGCGCGGATTCATGATGTATTCTGTATATAGTTCACTATCCGATTGAGGCGTATTATTCAAATGGTCTGCCAATACCGAAGCCGGAGTGTCGCGAACGTCTTTAGAAGAGATGACGCCCAGCAAAGCGATTGCCTGTGCACGCTTATCGGCAGGAGTCTCACGAAGGAACTTCTCTATTTCATTGTAATTGCCACGACTTGCCAGCATATACTTGACGGTCAGGTTGGGGTCTGCTCCTAACTCCTTAGCAAGGGCTTCCGCTTTGTCTTCCGTGTAGAAAGTCGCTACATATTTATTACGGATAGCGTCTTCCTCCAGCAAACGCTTGGCATTCGCTTCTTTTTGTTCTTCGGTTACGTTGGCCGGTATAGAACCGTCTATCGGCGGAACAATATCCAGTGATACCATATCAATGGCATCGCCCGGCATTTTATCCAACTTGATCGTTATACTACCGTCTTTGCCGAAAGAAACTTTGCTATAACCAAACTTGCCGTCTTTACTTGCCCAGACAAGCATGTCTCCTTTGCCGGCAGAAAGAGAGCATTTGCCTTCGGCATCAGTCTGTTTACGTGCAACCGAGTAGAACTCGGCATAATTATATATCTTAAACTCCACCTCTGCATCTTGCACCGGCTTGCCTTCCACGTCGGTAATAATGATTTCGGCTTTAGCCGAAGGGGCATAGTTGTCTATAACATTGATTTCCGTATATCCATCCGTCCGTTCCATAACGTCTTCCGGACCGTTATATTTACCAAACACTTTTGTGTGCATCAACATGCCACGATATGCAGGCCCGTTAAACCAGCCCATATTCAGTATCGGTTCCGGCTCACAAGCTCCCAGGAAATACCATTTCCCGTCTACCCATGCTTCTACCCATGCGTGGTTATCGTCGGTATGCGCCCATCTCGGAGTGTACACCTGACGGGCAGGAATACCTACGGAACGAAGAGCAGCCACCGTAAAAGTAGACTCTTCACCGCAACGTCCGTAAGCCGTCTTGACCGAAGCCAGTGGTGAACTGGTTCGTCCGTCCGACGGTGTGTAAATTACTTTTTCATGACACCAATGATTTACTTCCAGTATAGCGTCATATAAAGACATATCCTTAACGCGGTCTTTCAGTTCGTCATAAAAGATCATGTGGCTGTTATCCAGATTTTCATTGTTAATACGTACCGGAAGAACAAAATGACGGAATATATCTTCCGGAATGCTGTCGCCCCAAGGCATTTCTTTCTGTGCACGGAACGAAGAACGGATATTCTCTAAATAGAAATCACCGTTATAGTCTGTTATATCTCCGATAGGCATGTAAGCATACATGAAGGTAAGCGCCTCTTTTTCTTTCGGAGTCATTTGTTCATTAAATACATCGAACAGATTGCCGTTCGGTAAGGCTGCTTGTTTGGCTTGGAAGTCTTTCTCTACTTCTGCTCTGTAAGCGTTATTGGTAATAAAGTGCTCCTGCTGGTTACAGCTTGTTATTAATAGAAGAGCACACAGTAGTGTAAATAGATGTTTTTTGTTCATAAAGCGAATTATATATGTGGCAAAAGTAGTGATTTAATGCGATATACGGAAAACTCTATACAGAAAAAGCTTGTTAATATTATATAGGAATAATGGAGGATTATAAGTATTTTTGTCTAATAATTGCTTTTTCTCTTTTAGAAAGTTTGCGAACTTTGTAACAAATAATAATAAGTAAATCATATTAGCCTATGTTCCACAATGCCGAAGAGGTATTATTAATAGCCTCAGTCATTTTATTCTTCAGTATTTTTGCAGGAAAGGCCGGTTACCGCTTTGGACTTCCTGCATTGCTCCTGTTCCTGGGAGTCGGGATGTTGTTTGGTAGTGACGGATTAGGGATTCAGTTCAGTAATCCTCATATCGCCCAGTTTATCGGTATGTTGGCATTGAGTATTATACTGTTCTCCGGCGGTATGGACACGAAGTTCTCGGAAGTAAAACCGATTGCTTCTCAAGGTGTAGTGTTGGCTACTGTTGGGGTATTAGCCACTACATTTATTACAGGAGGATTTATTTATTGGCTTTCTGCTTTTATCTCCGGATATGTTTCATTGACATTTCCCGAGTCATTATTATTAGCCGCTGTAATGTCTTCTACCGATTCGGCTTCGGTTTTCTCCATTCTGCGTAGTAAAGGGGTTTATCTGAAACAAAAGTTACGGCCTACTTTGGAACTGGAGAGCGGTAGTAATGACCCGATGGCTTATATGTTGACTTTAATATTGATTTCTTATATTCAAAGTGGCGGCATGAATATTGCCGAAGCTGGTCTCTCTTTGCTAATTCAATTGGTAATAGGCGCTATTGCCGGATATGCGTTCGGGAAAATAGCGGTATATGTAATTAATCACATTGACATTGATAATGCTTCCCTCTATCCTATATTAATTTTGGCAACAGCGTTTCTAACATTCTCGGCAACTACTTTATGCAAAGGCAACGGCTATCTGGCTGTGTATATTGCCGGGCTGGTAGTGGGAAATGCGAAGATTGTACATAAGAAAAGTATCGGTACATTCTTTGACGGTTTCGCTTGGCTATGGCAGATTGTTATGTTCTTGACCTTGGGACTGCTGGTGAATCCTCATGAACTGTTACCTGTTGCCGGCATCGGCTTGACGATAGGTGTTTTCATGATTATAATAGCTCGTCCTGTTAGTGTATTCCTTTGTTTGCTCCCTTATAAAAACTTTGATTTAAAAGGAAAATTGTATATATCATGGGTAGGATTGCGTGGTGCAGTGCCTATCATCTTTGCAACATATCCGTTAATAGCCGGTGTGGAACACGCCGGATTAATATTCAACGTCGTGTTTTTTATAACAATCCTTTCTTTGTTGATTCAAGGAACGACGGTTACTTTGGCTGCCAAATGGCTGGATCAGATAGACGAGCCTGAGAAGAAAGATGAGTTCGGTATTGAATTGCCGGAAGATATAAAAAGTGCAATGAGCGAGATTGATATCACTCCGGCAGTTCTCAATCATGGTAATAAATTAATGGAGCTTACTTTACCCGATCATACTTTGGCGGTAATGGTTAAGCGTAACGGACGCTATTTTATACCAAAAGGCAATACCGAGTTGAAGGAAAACGATAAATTACTGATGATTTCCGACAACGATGAAGCTCTACTCCAGGCATACGAATCTTTAGGCATTCAAGATTATACCATGAAGAAAAATTAAGATTTGTATTATGCCGGCTTTTTAATCTATTTCGTTCTCTACATACGAAACAAAGCCTTAATCTCGTTGTTATATGTGAGGTTATCAGTATATTTGTAACACAAACCAGATTCAGTATGGCAATAAAGAAAGATAAAATCCTTTGGGCAGATGATGAAATTGATTTATTAAAACCGCATATTCTTTTCTTACAGGAGAAAGGATATGATGTAGTTTCTGTAATCAGTGGACAAGATGCAATAGACTGTTGTAAAGAACAGACTTTTGATATTATCTTTCTGGATGAGAACATGCCCGGCCTTACCGGCCTTGAAACGCTTGCCTTTATAAAAGAAATTGATCCGAACGTCCCGGTTGTTATGGTCACTAAAAGTGAGGAAGAAAGTATTATGAACCAGGCTATCGGAAACAAGATTGCCGATTACCTGATAAAACCGGTTAATCCTAATCAACTTCTTTTGTCTATTAAGAAGAATGTACATAAAAATGTAATTATATCGGAAACTACCACCGTTAGCTATCAGCAAGAGTTTGCCCGTATCGGCATGCAAATAAATGATTCGCTGACTACGGACGACTGGATGGAGGTTTATAAAAAACTTGTTTATTGGGAATTGGAGCTTGAAAACAGTCAGGTGCAGATGCTGGATATGCTTCGTATGCAGAAAGAAGACGCTAATAATGCTTTCAGCAAGTTTGTAAAGAAGAACTATACCAAATGGATACAAGAACCGGAAAACCGTCCTTTGATGAGTCCGGACCTGTTCAAGAAAAAGGTATTTCCTTTATTGGATAATGATGAGAAAGTATTTTTTATCCTGATTGATAATTTCCGTTTGGACCAATGGCGCGTGGTAAAGGAACTCTTGTCAGACTATTATACAATAGATGAGAATTTGTATTACAGTATTCTTCCTACTGCCACCCAATATGCGCGAAACTCTATCTTCTCCGGTCTGATGCCTGCGCAAATAGAAAAGATGTTTCCGGAGTTATGGGTGGATGAAGATAGTGAAGAAGGCAAGAACCTGAATGAAGCTCCACTTATCAAGACGCAAATAGAACGTTTCCGCAAAAAATATACTTTCTCTTATAATAAGGTGCACGATTCGCAATATGGAGAGAAATTATTGGGCAATGTAGCTTCTCTTACGCATAACCAGTTGAATGTGATTGTGCTTAATTTTGTAGATATGCTATCGCATGCCCGTACGGAAAATAAGATGATACGTGAATTGGCAGAGAGCGAAGCGGCTTATCGCAGTCTTACTAAATCATGGTTTCAACATTCATCTACTTTAGAACTGTTTAAGCGAATTGCCACAAAAGGTTATAAGGTGATTGTTACGACCGATCACGGAACTATCCGCGTAGATAATCCTATTAAAGTAATAGGAGATAAGAATACCAATACCAATCTTCGTTACAAAGTAGGCAAGAACCTCAATTATAATCCGAAAGACGTATTTGATATACGTGAGCCGGAAAAGGTTGGTTTGCCGTCGCCAAACCTGAGCAGTAAATATATTTTTGCTACCGGCCAGAGCTTCTTCGCCTATCCCAATAACTATAACTACTATGTTTCTTATTATAAAAATACGTTCCAGCATGGAGGAATCTCTATGGAAGAGATGATGATACCTTTTATCACGATGGAACCGAAATAATTAAGAATCAGATAAGCGTAAGCATATATTTTTCAGTTACCTTTGCTGCGGATATATAACAAACTAACAAGAACAATTATATGAATACAATAAAGATTGAAAGTCTGGATACCATTCGTCAGGCTGCAAAGGATTTCATTGCGGCAATGGATGATCGCACCGTATTTGCTTTTTATGGGAAAATGGGTGCGGGTAAAACTACTTTTATCAAGGCTATCTGTGAAGAACTGGGTGTGGAGGATGTGATAAACAGCCCTACTTTTGCAATCATTAATGAATATCGCAGTGAGCAAACGGGTGAACTTATTTATCATTTCGATTTCTATCGAATCAATAAACTGAGTGAAGCCGAAGACATAGGAACGGAAGATTACTTCTATAGCGGCGCCCTTTGTTTTATTGAATGGCCGGAGAAAGTGGACGAACTGCTCCCCGGTGATGTCGTTCCGGTAACAATTAGTGAAGACGAAGACGGTTCACGCACCGTGAAATGGGAATAAGTTTATGGAACCTTCCGAATATTTCATCCTTATTTTATTTATAGTTTTAGGAGCTTTCTCTATTATTGCAGCTGCTTTTAATCTCGATTGGTATTTCCAGACAAGTGGAGCTGCTACCTTTGTAAAAAGGTTTGGTCGCGGAGGCGCACGTGTCTTTTATGTCCTTTTAGGACTGGCATTGATAGCCTGTGGTGTGGCTGGATTCCTTTATTGGTAAATATAAAAGTATAATTTCCTGCAAATTGTATCCTGGCTTTTGCTCTATAATGGCATACAGATGATGTAGATTAAGCAAGTCTGCATCATCTGTGTGTCATTTAGCATTTATACTAACTGGAAATCCAACTGCTTACGTTCCAAATTTGCTTGGGCTACTTTTATAGTGATGGGATCGCCTAAACGATACTGACGCTTTTTACGGCGGCCTATCAGGCAATAGTTCTTTTCGTCGAACTCATAATAATCATCATCCAAATCGCGGATGGGAACAAGGCCTTCGCATTTATTCTCATTCAACTCTACATAAAGTCCCCATTCGGTTACGCCGGAAATAACGCCGTCAAACACCATGCCCAGTTTGTCGCTCATAAACTCAACCTGCTTGTATTTTATTGAGGCGCGTTCGGCATTGGCTGCCACTTGTTCCATTTCCGAACAATGTTCGCAAAGCTCTTCGTATTTGTTTTTTGCTACGCTGCGTCCTCCTTCCATATAACGCTCAAGCAGACGATGTACCATCATATCCGGATACCGGCGGATAGGAGAGGTAAAGTGTGTATAATAATCGAATGCCAGGCCATAATGTCCTACATTGTCTGTAGAATACTTGGCTTTCTGCATGGCACGGATGGCTACCGTTTCAATCAGGTTCTCTTCCGGCTTGCCTTGTACGGAATCAAGTAAGCTATTGATGCCTTTAGATACTTCGCCTTTATTTCCTTCCGTTTTCAGTTTGTAGCCGAAGCGCCGGATAAAGCTGGCGAAGTTCTCCATTTTATTGGGGTCCGGTAACTCATGTATACGATATACAAACGTCTTCTTTGTCTTTCCTTTAGGCGGACGGCCTATAAACTCGGCGACCGTGCGGTTGGCAAGCAACATAAACTCTTCAATCAGCTTATTGGCCTCTTTTGATTCCTTGAAGTAAACGCTTATCGGTTTGCCGTATTCGTCTATTTCAAATTTTACTTCATATCTGTCGAAGTTAATCGCTCCGTTCTTGAAACGTTTCTCACGCAGCTTTTTTGCTAAAGCATTTAATACCAGAATAGCCTCTTTGCAGTCTCCTTCTCCGGTTTCGATAACTTGTTGGGCCTCTTCATAAGCAAAGCGGCGGTCACTCTTGATAACCGTACGGCGGATGCGTGAGTTCTTCACTTCTGCATCTTCGTTTAACTCAAAAATAGCGGAAAAGCAAAGTTTTTCTTCATCCGGACGAAGGGAGCATATTTGGTTGCACAAACGTTCGGGCAGCATGGGTATCGTGCGGTCTACCAGATAAACCGATGTTGCGCGGCTTACCGCTTCTTTGTCTATTATCCCGTCTTGTTTTACATAATGCGTAACATCGGCAATATGAACGCCCACTTCCCAATTACCGTTTTCAAGACGTTGAGCCGAAAGGGCATCGTCAAAGTCTTTCGCGTCTTTAGGGTCTATAGTGAAAGTAAGGACTTTACGGTAGTCTTCACGTTGGGCTATCTCTTCGGGAGAAATAACATCGGGTATTTTATCGGCTGCCTTTTTCACGCTTTCCGGATATTTATAAGGTAAACCGAACTCGGCCAGAATAGCGTGCATTTCTGCTGTGTTTTGTCCTGCAACGCCTAGTATATCGACTACTTCACCTAGCGGGTTTTTGGCATTTTCAGGCCATTCTACGATACGGACGATTGCTTTGTCTCCGTTTTTTCCGCCCTTTAGCTTTTCCTTTGGAATGAAAATATCGTTGGCAAGCGTTTTGTTTTCAGTAATCAAGAAAGCGAAGCTACCTGAGACTTGCAGTTTACCTACGAAAGTGCGCTCTTTTGTCTCCAGCACTTCTACAACTTCACCTTCCGGCTCTGCTCCTTTGCGTTTGGCAAAAAGCTGTACTTTTACTTTGTCTCCGTCCATGGCATGACCGGAGTTACGTTCGGCAACAAATACGGGTGTTCCTCCGTCTTCCGGTATAAATGAATTTTTTCCATTGCTACGGCGTGCAAATGTCCCTATGGCAATCGTGCCTAAATTATTAAGACGGTAGCGTCCGTGGTCTATTTCTGTTATGAAATCTTCGGCGGCCAAATCATACAGGATGTCTACAACTTGTAGCCTTTGTACCTGATTTTCCAGTCCAATGATTTTACTTATTTGCTTATAGTTGAAAGGTTCTTTAGGAGAAGATTGAAAGGCTGAAATGATAGCATGGATCATTGCTTCTTTTTTCATTCGTTTGCCTTTTCTATTGTCTTTCTTTACTTTGTCATTCTTTTTTCCAGACTTATTCTTTGTCATATATTTACAATTAAAAAAAAGATATGTATCTTTTTACATTCGCGTTACTTAGATAATATAACTCTTTTACAAAGTAAATAAATATAATTGATATCCTGTTTACATTTATAATAAATTGTGCTCTGTTTTGTTTCATGCCGGCGGAACAAACGTTTCATGCTGGAGGAACAAGTGTTTCATGCCGGTGGAACAAATGTTTCATGCTGATGGAACAAGTGTTTCATCCCGATGGAACAAAAGTTTCACCGGCTTGAAATAATGTGAAACATTTTAGATTGATAAGAACCGGAGTGGTGGAATGCCTATTCTCTTAATTATGAAAACGATTCGTTGTAACCCCTTTTGCGTTTGGCATACAATGAAAAAGACTGCCGCTTAGAGGATACTCTTTCAGTTCTTCTTCCGATAGTCCGTTGCGGGCTGTCGTAATGTATAATTCATTCATGTTCTTTCCTCCGAATGCACAAGAGGTTACATTCGGGGCGGGAACTTCTACTTTGGCCAACAACTCTCCGGTGTATGGGTTATAGCAATATACTCCGAAACCGCCTTGCAAAGCAATCCATAAATTATCGTTGCTGTCTATTGTCATGCTGTTGGGCGAGCCATATTTGGAAGAGATTGTAATAGCGGTGCCATCATATAGAATATCTCCGTTACTTACATCGTACCGGTAACGGGTAATTCGTCCGGTTGAAGCGTTGTTATGATACATATATTTTTTGTTGGCAGACCATACGATACCATTCGAAATGGAAACATCGGTAAGCTTTGCTGTCACAGTCCCGTCAGATAAAATACAATATAGAGAACTGGCTTTGGACGTCCCTTTCAGGTTTGTTGTACTTACCCAAAGGCGGCCTTCTGGATCACATTCTCCGTTGTTACAGCTCAGAGTTCCGTTTTTATCCGGAATATAGGCAACGGTGGTGATATTCTGGTTATTTAGGTTTATACGGGCAATTTCGTTCTGAAAAGCGACGATTACCGTGGTGTCTGTTTCCGGAACAATGGTTGAAAGCGTCCGGTTAAACTTCCAGGTATTGCAATCTTTCGTTTCCGGAAGATATTCATAAAGAGTTTCTTCCTGCATGTCTATCCAGAAAAGGCTGCGACGGTCAGGATGCCAGATAGAACTTCCGCTTGTGGTGGCATCTATTTCAAAAACTTTCTCGGCTGTGTAAATTTGAGGATGGTCTATACATGAACTACCTGAGAATATAAAAAAAGAAAGTAATAAAAAACATAGTAGATGTCTCATATAAGTAAGTAATGTTTGTATAAGATACTATTGCCTGCCTTGATTTTGTTCTGCAAACATACTAAAACTTATAGTTTTGTTTAACATCGAACGGGCATTATTTATTTACACAATCAATTTATTTATGTAAATTTGCCGTTCAAATTAGAATATGGATGGACATAATAATAAAAGAAGTAACTAAAAAGAGCGAACTTAAGAAGTTTGTTAAGTTCAATATAGATTTATATAAAAACAATCCTTATCACGTACCAGGCTTGATAGAAGAAGAGATGGTTACGTTGGACAAAAAGAAGAATCCGGCTTTTGAGGTTTGTGATGCGATCTATTTTTTAGCTTACAAAGGGGGTAAAATTGTAGGACGTATTGCCGGAATGATAAATAGGCCAAGTAATGAAACTTGGGGACAAAAACGAGCTCGTTTCGGATTTGTAGATTTTATTGATGATGACGAAGTGGTGGATGCCTTGTTTGGTGCGGTAGAAAAATGGGCACGGGAGCAAGGAATGAATGAACTTCACGGACCAATGGGATTTACAGACATGGATCATGAAGGGATGTTGATAGAAGGTTTCGATCAGGTCGGAACAATGGCAACCATTTATAATTATCCTTATTACCCGAAACAAATAGAACGTATCGGATTCAGGAAAGACCAGGATTGGCATGAGTTTAAGATTTATATCCCCGAGGGTGTGCCGGAGAAACATCTGCGTATCGGAGAGATTGTAAAGAAGAAGTATGGGCTAAAGGTGATGAAGTTTAAGAATGCGAAAGAAATCATGCCTTATGCTCGTCCGGTGTTCCATACGTTAAATGCGGCATTTGCTCCTTTATATGGTTTCGCGCCGCTTACAGAGAAACAAATAGATTATTATATCAAAATGTATATCCCGATGCTCCGTTTCGATCTGGTCACTCTTATCGTGAAGGAAGAAGATGACTCGGTAGTGGGCTTTGGAATTTCGTTGCCGAACCTGTCGAAAGCATTACAAAAGGCAAGAGGGCATATGTTCCCGTTTGGATGGATTTATTTGTTAAGGGCATTAAAGAGTAAACCAAAGGTAATAGACTTGTATCTGACCGGCGTACTTCCTGAATATCAAAGCAAAGGTGTGAATGCGTTATTGTTTAATGACTTGATACCCGTATATAAGAAAGTGGGCGCTGTTTATGCGGAAAGTAATCCTGAATTGGAAACAAACAATGCCGTACAAGCCCAATGGGATTATTTTAAAAGGGAACATCATAAATCGAGAAGAGCGTATATTAAAAACTTATAATAATTATGAATGAGCTGAATTCGACAATACAACAACCTACGGAGTATAACGATGACGATATTAAAACCCTGGATTGGATGGAGCATATCCGTCGTCGCCCGGGTATGTATATCGGAAAACTGGGAGACGGAAGTTATGCGGATGATGGTATTTATGTGTTGTTGAAGGAGGTGCTGGATAACTCTATCGATGAATATATGATGGGATATGGTAAAACGATAGAGGTTACTGTAGAAGAAGGCTCTGTGGCTGTTCGTGATTATGGACGCGGAGTTCCTCTAGGAAAGGTGGTTGATGTATCCAGCAAAATGAATACAGGAGCTAAATATGACAGCAAGGCATTTAAAAAGTCTGTAGGATTAAACGGGGTCGGCATAAAAGCGGTGAATGCTTTAAGCAGTTATTTTTTAATTACAAGCTATCGTGACGGTGAATGCAAGCGCGTGGAATATAGCAAGGCGATCATTACCGAAGAATCAGGAATACAACCTACCGATGAACCGAACGGCACGTCTGTCTATTTTATTCCGGACAGGAAGATTTTTACGGACTATCAGTATAAAGATGAGTTCATAGAAAGCCTGATTAAGAATTATGTCTTCCTGAACTCAGGCCTTACTATTATTTATAATGGTAAGAAATTTTATTCCCGTAACGGTTTAGTTGATTTGCTGAACGAAAATATGACAACCGAGCCTTTGTATCCTATTATCCATTTGACCGGTGAGGATATAGAATTGGTTATTACCCATAGTAACCAGTACGGTGAAGAATATTATTCTTTTGTGAACGGGCAGCACACAACACAGGGAGGTACACATCTTTCCGCGTTCCGCGAAGCTGTAGGACGCGTTATTAAAGAATATTATAATAAGAATTTTGAATACTCCGATATTCGTGCGGGCATCGTTGCCGCTATCAGTATCAAAGTGGAAGAGCCTGTGTTTGAAAGTCAGACAAAGACCAAATTAGGCTCTAAGGATATGGGACCGGAAGGCCCTACTGTTGCTAAGTTTATTGGAGATTTTATAAAGAAAGAGCTGGATAATTATCTGCATAAGAATGCCGAAACTTCGGATGCTTTGTTGCATAAGATTCTAGAAGCGGAGAAAGAGCGCAAAGCGATTGCCGGTGTCACCAAATTGGCTCGTGAACGTGCTAAGAAGGCGAATTTGCATAATAGGAAACTCCGGGATTGCCGTATTCATCTTAATGACCCTAAAGGCGACCGCACGGAGGATAGCTGTATTTTCATTACGGAGGGCGATTCGGCAAGCGGTTCTATTACCAAAAGCCGTGACCCGAATTTCCAGGCGGTGTTCAGCCTTCGTGGAAAACCTTTGAATAGTTACGGGCTTACCAAAAAGATTGTTTATGAAAACGAAGAGTTCAATCTGTTACAGGCCGCTTTAAATATAGAAGACGGCTTGGAAGGTTTGCGCTATAATAAAGTGATTATTGCTACCGATGCTGATGTGGACGGCATGCACATCCGCCTGCTTTTAATTACATTCTTTTTGCAATTCTTCCCTGACCTGATAAAGCGGAATCATGTGTATATTTTGCAGACTCCGCTTTTCCGTGTGCGGAATAAGCAGAAGACTTGGTATTGCTATACGGAAGAAGAACGTTTGGCTGCAATTAGAAATGCAGGCAAAAATCCCGAAATTACCCGATTCAAAGGTCTGGGAGAGATATCTCCTGATGAGTTCAGGCATTTTATCGGGAAAGACATACGTTTAGACCCGGTTACCATGAAGAAGGAAGATGCGGTAAAAGAAATGCTTGAGTTCTATATGGGAAAGAATACAATGGAACGGCAGAATTTCATTATAGATAATCTAGTTGTAGAAGAAGATGTCATCAGCTGAAAATAAGCGCATTGCGCTATTCCCCGGAACATTTGATCCTTTCACCATAGGACATCAGTCTTTAGTGGCACGGGGATTATCGTTGGTAGATGAAATAATCATATCTGTTGGCATAAATGATAAGAAGTTGACCTATTTTTCTCTTGAGAAAAGGTTGGAAGCGATTCGTAATTTATATAAGAATGAATCCCGGGTAACTGTAATGTCATATAATTCGTTGACAGTGGACTTTGCTAGCGAAGTAGGTGCGCAATTCATATTACGTGGTATCCGTACGGTGAACGATTTTGAATATGAAAAGACAATTGCCGATGTGAATCGTAAACTTACAGGCATTGAAACTTTTATTCTTTTTACAGAACCGGAACATACGCATATTAGTTCTAGTATTGTACGTGAACTATTGCGATATGGCAAAGATATCTCTCAATTTGTCCCTAAAGAAACAGAATTATATTAATGAATCAGGAAATTATTAAACAAATGAAGCAATTTATATTCTCTCTGCTCATAGCAGCTGTTGTTTTTACTTCTGCCGGAGCTCAAAATGCAAATCAGGAGGCCCGGAAATTATCAATTGCATTATACGCTATCTCTAATTTGTATGTAGATCCGGTAAATGATAGTAAATTGGTGGAAGATGCTATTGTAGGCATGTTGAATAAGCTTGACCCTCATTCCAACTATATGGATCCCGAAGAAACCAAAGAGATGAATGAACCGTTACAAGGCAATTTCGATGGTGTAGGCATCCAGTTTAATATGCTGACAGATACATTGTATGTCATTCAGGTAATTCCCGGCGGCCCTTCTGAGAAAGTTGGATTGATGGCGGGCGACCGTATTATTATGGTGGATGATACCTTGATTGCAGGGGTAAAGATGAAGACGACTGATATTATGAAGCGTCTTCGCGGACCGAAAGGTACTGACGTGCGGGTGAAGGTTCTTCGTGATAAAAATCCGGAATTGATTGAGTTTAAAATTACACGTGGAAAAATCCCCGTATATAGTCTGGATGCTGCATACATGGCAGATAAGAATACCGGTTATATAAAATTGAACCGTTTCGCCGCTTCATCGGCAGATGAGTTTCGCGATGCTCTGGCTAAGCTCAAGAAACAAGGTATGAAGAATCTTATATTGGACTTGCAAGGTAATGGCGGAGGATATCTGAATATCGCAATTGAATTGGCTGATGAGTTCCTTGGCAATAACAAGCTGATTGTTTATACCGAAGGAAACAAACAGGCTCGTGAAGAAGCGAAAGCCTCTGCTCGTGGCGGCTTTGAAGAAGGACGTCTGGTTGTGCTGGTAGATGAGGCTTCTGCTTCTGCCAGTGAAATTGTATCCGGTGCTATTCAGGATTGGGACAGAGGTGTTATCGTTGGACGCCGTACCTTTGGCAAAGGTCTGGTGCAAAAACCTATTCCGCTACCTGATGGCTCTATGATTCGTTTAACCGTTGCCCGCTATTATACACCGACAGGACGTTGTATCCAGAAGCCATACGAGAACGGAAAACTGGAACAATATCACCATGATCTGATAGATCGTTATAACCGTGGGGAATTGATGAGCGCGGACAGTATTCATTTCCCGGATTCAATGAAATATAATACTTTGCTTAATAAGCGAATTGTATATGGAGGTGGAGGCATCATGCCGGATTTGTTTATTCCGGTGGATACGACACGCTACACCGATTACCATCGGAAACTTGTTGCTTCCGGCCTGGTGAATCGTGTTGCTATGAATTATCTGGATCAGAACAGGTCGGAGTTAAATAAACGCTATCATAAGTTCCAACAGTACAAACAAGATTTTGATATTACGGAAGAAATCATGCAAGAGCTTTTAAATATGGCGAAAGAAGAGAATATAGAGTTTAATGAGGAACAGTATAATCGCTCAAAGCCCTTGATTATGCTCCAGATAAAAGCGCTTATCGCAAGAGACTTATATGATATGTCACAATATTTCCAGATTATAAATGATGATAATAACAGTTATCAGGAGGCGCTTCGTATCATTAATGATCCGGATGTGTATAATAAAACACTGACTAAATAGGCAACAATGTATTGGACTCTTTTTATTACATTCGTAAAGATCGGATCATTCACGATAGGCGGTGGTTATGCCATGCTGCCGCTGATCCAGCGTGAGGTTGTGGACAAAGGTTGGCTGTCAAAAGAAGATTTTATAGATATTTTTTCTGTGGCTCAATCTCTTCCCGGCATATTTGCCGTAAATATTTCCATCTTTGTCGGATATAAACTTAAGAAAACCGGAGGCAGCATTGTCTGTGCTTTAGGGTCCATTCTTCCTTCTTTTTTTATTATGTTGCTTATTGCTTTGTTTTTTACGGGAGTGAAAGACAATATCTGGGTAGAGAAGGCTTTTAAGGGGTTGCGTCCGGCAGTAGTAGCTTTAATCGCTGTTCCTTGTCTTACAACAGCCCGTTCCATAAAACTGAGCTATGTGCAGCTTATTATTCCTATTGGAGCAGCTTTACTGATTTGGCTTGCAGGCGTTTCACCTGTATGGATTATTCTGGCTGCTATTATCGGTGGTCTGTATTACGGATTAAAGATTAAAAAGGGTTGATATGATTTGGCTACAGTTATTCTATGTGTACTTGAAAATCGGTATATTCGGTTTTGGTGGAGGATATGCAATGCTTTCGCTGATCCAGTCGGATGTAGTAGACAGATATGGCTGGATTTCATCCCAGGAATTTACTGACATTGTTGCCATTTCACAGATGACTCCCGGCCCTATCGGCATTAACAGCGCTACATATATCGGATATACGGCTATTCATAATGCAGGATATTCGCCGGCCATGAGTATATTGGGATCTTGTCTGACGACATTCGCCGTCTGTTTGCCGTCATTTATTCTGGTATTAATAATATCTTACTTTTTCGCCAAGTTCAGAAACAATAAATATGTATCTGCCGCCTTTCTGGGATTGCGTCCGGCTACTGTCGGCTTGATTGCCGCTGCCGCCTTATTGTTAATGAACCATGAAAACTTCATTGATTATAAGAGCTTCCTTATTTTTGGCGCAGCTTTTCTGCTTACCTGGAAATTTAAAGTAAATCCGATCCTTATGATTCTGCTTGCCGGTGTTGCCGGAATTGTGCTTTATTGGTAGATATCGACAGAAAGCGCCTCTTAATCGGTGAAAGTTACCCTTTCTTCTATTCCATTTTCAAGAGAAAATAGGTGAATGTAGTTTTGCAGTGTACAAAATTGCAAAACGAAGCGTATGAAATCATTCACAATCATATTCATGTCTCTGTTGCTTCTTTCTGCCGGAATGAATGCGCAAGACTTATCCGGAAAATGGACACTCCGCGATTGCCTGAATTACGCCCTTGAACATAATATTCAGGTGAAAAAGAGTAAAGTATCCCATCTTTCCGGAATAGAAGACACAAAACAGGCGAAAGCGCAAATGTTTCCTTCTCTCTCTGCTTCTGTTACTCAAGGATACGTTAATTACCCTTCGTCGGATGCTGTAAGCAATAATAGTTATACCGGAAACTATAGTGTTAATGCAAACTGGACATTGTTTGACGGTGGACGCCGCACGAATGCGGTTAAGCAACAGAAGATACAGAATGAAGTAGATGAACTTACTATTGAACAGAGTGAAGACGACATTCAAATCTCGCTTGTGCAAACTTATATGCAAGTGCTTTATGCAATGGAGGCTATACGCATCAACGAGAACACGGTGGAAGTTTCCAAAGCCCAACGTGACCGTGCGGAAGAGTTATTGAAAGCCGGCTCTATATCACGTGTGGACTTTGCCCAGTTGGAGAGCCAATATAGTACGGATAAGTACCAATTGGTAGTAGCGCAGACCAATCTGGATAATTATAAGTTGCAATTGAAACAATTACTGGAATTAGATATTAATGCAGATATTGAGTTGGCTGCTCCCGAAATAACGGACAAAGAGGTCATGTTTCCATTACCGGAGAAGCAAACCATATATAACACCTCTTTGGCAGTAATGCCGGAAATAAAGAGCAGTCAGTTCGCCATTGATATAGCCGAGCTGGAAAAGAAGAAAGCCCGTGCCGGTTATCTTCCTTCTCTTTCGATGAATGCCGGCATTGGAACCGGGCACTTATCCGGAACAGATTATGCTTTCGGCAGTCAAATCTGGAATAAATTCAATGAAAGTGTAGGACTGACCTTAAGCATTCCTATTTTCAGCAACCGTGAGAATAAAACAGCGTATAATAAAGCAAAGCTTGCCATTACCAGCAGTCAATTGGAATTGCTTAATACGCAAAAAGAACTGTTGAAGACCGTTGAAGGCATTTATCTGGATGCTACATCGGCGCAGAATCAATATACTTCTGCTTCGGAACGCCTTAGATATGTGTCTGAAAGCTATAAGCTAACAGAAGAACAATTCTTTTTGGGGATGAAAAATACAGTAGAATTGTTGACGGAGAAGAACAACTATCTAACGGCTCAACAAGAAGTGCTGCAATCAAAATATATGGCAGTGATGAGTATTCAGCTGTTGAATATTTATCAAAAGAAGCCTGTTGATGATAGTTATTAAAACCACTTATTATCATATACACTCCACTCTCTTTGTTTTAAGGATTCCCTGCAGTTCAGGCTGCAGGGGCCTTTTTAAAGAAGCGGTCATTATTAAATGGAAATAAAACGAATTATATATGAATAAGAAGAAACTGATTATCTGTATTGCCGTTATATTGCTTGTAGCAGGAGGCGTTTATTTCTTTACAGGCAAGTCGTCGAAAGGTGGTATCAAGCTGGAAACGGCTAAAGTGAGCCGTGGCTCTATCACGAATACAGTGACAGCAACAGGCACTGTAGAGCCGGTTACCGAAGTTGAAGTCGGTACACAGGTGTCCGGTATTATCGACAAGCTGTATGCAGACTACAACGATGTTGTAAAAGCCGGGCAATTAATTGCTGAAATGGATAAAGTGAACCTGAAAGCGGAACTAGCCTCTGCACAGGCTCAACTTGCCAGTAGCAAAAGCGAATTTGAATATCAGCAAAAGAATTATTCGCGTAGTAAAGTCCTTTATGAGAAACAACTTATAAGTGATTCCGACTATGAAACGGCAACTTACAATTACGAAAAGGCAAAAGCTGCTTATGAGCAGAGCCAGGCTTCTATGGTAAAAGTAAACCGTAATCTGGAATATGCAACTATTACCAGTCCGATAGATGGCGTTGTTATCAATCGAGCCGTTGAAGAGGGGCAAACTGTTGCCGCAGGATTTGAAACGCCGACATTGTTTACTATCGCGGCAGACCTGACTAAAATGCAGGTTATTGCCGATGTTGATGAAGCCGATATAGGTATGGTTGAAGACGGACAACGTGTAAGCTTCACGGTGGATGCTTACCCGAATGATGTATTTGAAGGCAATGTAAAACAGGTTCGTTTGGGAGACAGTAGCAGCAGTAGCGGAAGCAGTACAACTTCGTCTACATCCACGGTTGTAACTTACGAAGTGGTTATCACTGCCGATAATCCGGATTTGAAGTTAAAACCCCGTCTTACGGCTAATATCACTATTTATACGATGGAACGGGAGAATGTGTTGACCGTTCCGACAAAATCACTCCGTTTTATTCCCGACGAGAGCCTGTTAACACCGATGGACATTACAGTAACGAATGCGAATATGGAAGCTTCGGCGGGTAAACGTCTGGTGTGGGTGAAGAATGGACAAAACCTGGAACCTCGCGCTGTTACAATTGGTTCGGCCAGCGGTAATAATACGGAAATAACGGACGGCGTACAAGAAGGGGAAGATGTAGTTGTAGACTTCGCTTCTGTAGCAAATGTTCCTGTGGTTGCCGAAACTACAGAAAAGAGCCCGTTTATGCCAGGCCCTCCGGGAAGCAACAAGAAGAATAATAAAGCGAAATGAAAGAAATTATAAAACTGGATAATATAAAGCGGGACTTTCAGGTCGGCGATGAAACTGTGCATGCTCTGCGTGGCGTTTCCTTTACTATCTGTGAAGGAGAGTTCGTTACTATCATGGGAACATCCGGCTCTGGTAAAAGTACTTTGCTTAATACGTTGGGCTGCCTTGATACTCCCACGAAAGGCGAGTATTATCTGGATGGCGTATCAGTTCGTACGATGGGAAAAAATGCCCGTGCTACGTTGCGTAACCGGAAGATAGGTTTTGTATTCCAGAACTATAATCTGTTGCCCAAAACCACAGCTGTGGAGAATGTAGAACTTCCATTAATGTATAATCCGTCCTACAATGCTACAGCCCGGAGAGAGAAGGCGATAAATGCCTTGATAGCCGTTGGATTGGGCGACCGCCTGGAACATAAAAGCAACCAGATGTCCGGAGGGCAAATGCAGCGTGTAGCTATCGCCCGTGCTTTGGTGAACGATCCCGCCGTGATTCTTGCCGACGAAGCTACCGGAAATCTGGATACCCGTACAAGTTACGAGATATTGGTACTTTTTCAGAGATTGCATGCCGAAGGACGCACTATCATTTTTGTGACACACAACCCGGAAATTGCTCAGTACAGCAGTCGTAATATAACCTTGCGTGACGGGCATGTCACTTCCGATGTGGAAAATAACAATATATTAAGTGCAGCGGAAGCTTTGGCCCGGTTGCCGAAGAACGATGATTAATAATTATTCAATGTGCAAATAGGCCAATAAGAAATGAGGCTGTACGGCAGTAACATATTAAATTGGCGCATTGGCATATTAACATATTAGCATATTTTTATAATGAACGGAACGAATTTGATAAAGATAGCACTCAGGGCATTAGCCAACAATAAATTGCGTGGTTTCCTGACTATGCTCGGGATCATCATTGGTGTTGCCTCCGTTATTACAATGCTTGCTATCGGACAAGGTTCAAAACGCAGCATACAGGCACAAATCAGTGAGATGGGTTCCAATATGATTATGATTCAACCCGGAGCCGATATGCGTGGCGGTGTTCGTCAGGACGCCTCTGCCATGGAAACCTTGAAACTTAAAGATTATGAAGATATTGTAGATGAAACCCGTTTCATTTCTTATACTTCTCCATCGGTAAACAGTAGCGGGCAGGCTATTTATGGCGCTAATAACACACCTACTACGGTATATGGCGTTAGTCCGGATTATCTGGATATACGCCGCTATAAAATACAAGATGGCGATATGTTTACCGAACAAGATATACAAACAGCCGCCAAAGTGTGTGTGGTGGGAAAAACTGTTATAGATAACCTTTTTACCAACGGAGAGAATCCGGTGGGCAAGGTGATACGATTTCAAAAACTTCCTTTCCGTATTGTTGGTGTACTGGAAAGCAAAGGATATAATAGCATGGGAATGGACCAGGACGATTTAATATTAGCTCCATACACAACTATTCAAAAAAAGATCCTGGCCATTACCCATTTGCAAGGCATAACCTGTTCGGCCCTTAAGGAAGATTACACCGATCAGGCAATTGACGAGATTACTGAAATACTCCGTCGCAACCATAAGTTGAAGGATAGCGATGAAGATGACTTTACCATCCGTAGCCAGCAGGAGTTGAGTACGATGTTGACAAGCACTACGGATATGATGACCGTGTTGTTGGCGGCTGTGGCGGGTATTTCATTACTTGTAGGTGGAATTGGAATTATGAATATAATGTATGTCAGTGTAACGGAGCGTACCCGTGAAATAGGTCTTCGCATGAGTATCGGAGCCAAAGGCATTGACATCCTTGCGCAATTTCTTATAGAGTCAATCCTGATAAGTGTAACAGGAGGATTAATAGGTGTAGTCTTGGGCGTTGGGGCAGCCCTGGTTGTGAACGGGGTTGCCCATTTCTCCATCTATATTCAGCCATGGAGCGTTATACTTTCATTTGCCGTGTGTACGGTTACCGGAGTATTCTTTGGCTGGTATCCGGCAAAGAAAGCGGCACAACTTGATCCTATAGAAGCAATACGCTATGAATAAAGGGAATATACAGCATTTTATTTAGTTCCCGGTCATATCTAAAAGGTATTTAATTATCTTTGTTCGTATGAATACAATAGACAACATATCAATTCCGTCACGCCCGCCTTTTAAACGCGTAGGGTTAATTATCCATGTGGTTGCATGGGCGATACTTTTTGGCCTGCCTTTCTTTTTTACGGGTAAAGAGCAACAGGAACTTACTGTCGTGAATTACATTCGCTCCATAATTCCTCCTTTGTCATTTATGGTTGTTTTCTATGTAAATTACTTTTTGTTGGTGAAACGCTTTCTGTTTACCCGGCAGATGTGGAAATTTTTTATAAGTAACGTATTGCTTATAGCTGCCGTGATGATAGCCGTACATATATTAATGCATCTGCTTCCACCTCCGCTAATGTCTCATCCTCCCAGAGAACGCGCTTTGCAAGAAATGGTAGGCTTCTTCTTTATCAATGCCATATTCTATATGCTGGTAGCCGGATTGAGTGTTGCCATAAAGATGACCGGAGGATGGTATGAAATAGAATCTATGCGGCAAGAGTTGGAAAAGAGCCGTGCTGAGGCCGAATTGCAAAATCTGAAAAGCCAGTTGAACCCGCATTTCCTGTTTAATACGCTGAATAATATTTACAGCCTGATCGCTTTCAGCCCGGAACGGGCACAAGGAGCAGTCCACGATCTGAGCCGTTTGCTTCGCTATGTGCTTTATGAGAGCAGTCAGCCGTTAGTCCCCTTGGAGAAAGATTTGGATTTCGTCCGTAATTATGTGGAACTGATGCGTATACGCTTGCCGGAACATGTGGAGCTGAAAACAGATATCCGGGAAGGAACGACGGATACACTTGTTGCCCCCTTGCTGTTTATTTCTTTGATAGAGAATGCTTTTAAACACGGTGTTAGCAACAGTAAGCCCTCTTTTATCCATATAGATATACATCCGAAAGAAGGACGTATTGTAGGAATTATCTGTAATAGTTACTTCCCGAAAGACTCAACGAAGGATAAAAGCGGCTCGGGTATCGGTTTGCAGAATCTCCGGCGTCGTCTGGATTTGCTTTATCCTGCCCGTCATGTATTTACGTATGGGCAAGAAGGAGAGATATATTGTTGTACCTTAGAATTGCAATTATGATATGAAACTGACCTGTGCAATTATAGATGATGAACCGTTGGCAATTAGTTTACTTGAAAGTTATGTCAACAAGACTCCGTTTCTGGAGCTGGCCGGTAAATATAATAGTGCGGTTAACGCATTGCCGGAGCTGAATAAACAACCGGTCGATTTGCTGTTTCTGGATATTCAGATGCCGGAACTGAGCGGCATGGAGTTTTCACGAATGCTGGAAGGAAATACACGGGTCATCTTTACAACGGCTTTTGAGCAATATGCCTTAGACAGCTATAAGGTAAATGCACTCGACTACCTGTTGAAACCTATCAGTTATCCGGATTTCCTGAAATCAGCAAACAAAGCTTTGCAATGGTATGAACTTTTAAATAGTAATGAAGCCGGAAAAGACGCTCCGCAAACAGTTCCGCCCTCCATTAAATCTATCTTTGTCAAGACAGAGTATAAACTGGTACAGATAGAACTCTGTAAAATTCTTTATATAGAAGGATTAAAGGATTATATTAAAATATTTGTGGAAGATGAGCCGCGCCCTGTTCTTTCGCTTATGAGTATGAAATCAATGGAAGAGATGTTGCCTGCCGATCATTTCATCCGGGTACACCGCTCATTTATCGTCCAGCCGGAGAAAATAAAGGTGATAGAACGAAACCGCATTGTTTTTGGTAAAGAATATATTCCGATTTCCGATAATTATAAACAGAAATTTATGGAGTTTTTGGGGCAGAGGTCGTTGTTGCCGTAATTGTTAACTGTAGAAACAACTTCTCCAGCCCTTTAGTCATTTTGGCCATGCTGCACGAATAGTTGTTGGAAAAGACCGCAACAGCATACATCTTTCCATTCATCGAGATGTAGCCGGCAAAGCTTCTTACACGTGTCATTCCGCCACTTTTCAGGCGGCAATTCCCTTGTAGCTTTGTCCCCTTCAGGAAATTACGGACAGAACCTTCCAATCCCGGTTGAGGCAGAGATGCGATAAAAGCCTCCGGTGCTTTTGATTTTGTAGCCATATAAACCAGCATATCCCCTATGAAACGGGCAGATACTTTATCGCCGGGAGCTAATCCGCTGCCGTCGTATATCCATAACGGGAAAGTGTCTAATCCGGCTTTCTCCCAATATTCCTTTGTAACGCGTATGCCCCGTTCAAAAGAAGAAATCACTTCATCCTTTTTGGGTACGTATTGTAATCCTACTGTTTTTATAAGAGCGTCGGCAAACAGGTTATGGCTAACGTGGTTTGTTATGCCGGCTATTTCTTTTAAAGTAGGCGAATAAGTTGTTACGATTGTTGTTGTTTTTGCATCGTCATTCCATCTTCCTTCTTCTTTTTCTATGCGATAGCAGGATGGTGAACCGGAAACCGGAATACCCGCCCTGTTAAGCGAGTCGGTCAGATAAGAAGCAAGGAATAAAGCTGGGTCCGGAATATCGCCCTTTAATGAATAATTTTCCCGGTTTGCAGGAAGCGTGCCATATAAATAACGTTCCGGCGAAAGAGGAGTTCCAACTATATAGGCGCTATCGGAAGATATGGGCATGGTTGTTAGGTAATTATGGAAACGGATAAAAGAAACGTCGGGTGTGCTGCCTGTTATTTCGGGGCGACTTCCTGCCTTGCCGGTCTTGAACGATAGCTTGTACATATTATCAAACACCGACAAGCCATAGCTTCCCGGCGCATAATAATTCCCCATATCTTCGCGTAACCATTTAATGGAAGAACCTTCTGAATCGAAAATACTTTCGTTGGAAATAACGGCTCCTTCTATTTTTTTGATTCCGGCTTTATGAATAGCATCTATCCACGAAGAAAGGAAAGAATTAGCTTCCGGCCCACAATGTGAAGAGCCAAGAGAAGGATCGCCGCTTCCTTTTATATATAAATTGCCTTTTAGTACACCGTTTTCAATAAAACCGTCATATTCCAGTGTGGTAGGAAAACGGAAATCTTCACCCAGAACCTCAAGAGCGGTAGCTGTAGATACCGTTTTCAATACAGACGCTGGAGATATATGAAGGTCTTCATTATACGCATAGATTGTTTTACCGGTTTGTACTTCTTTCATGACAAGGGAGAAAGAAGCTCCTTGCATATATGGCGCTTTCAGAAGCTCCTTAACGGGATAAGGAACTTGAGCCTTTGCCAATATTTGGAAACAAATTAATAAGCAAAGAGTTAATATTTTATTGTGTATCATGTCAATCTAGATTACTTTATTTTATCTTTGCCAACAAAGATAAAAATTAAATATGAATCCCTTGTTTGATAAACCATTTACATTTGACAGAGTAGTACGCATAGTATTCAGCATATTGATTATTGCCGGCATTATTTACCTGATAGCTTTGTTGCGCAATGCCCTGTTGCCCTTTTTAATCGCATGGCTGTTAGCCTATATGATGCAACCGTTTGTCCGTTTTTTCCAGTATAAGATAAAGCTGAAAAGCCGTATCCTTTCGATCATAGCCGTGTTGGTTTCCACGCTCTTGGTTGCAACTTTGTTATTTGTGATCCTCGTTCCTTCCATCACGCAAGAGATAAACCGCACGATGGAATTAATACAAGAGCATAACACATACGATCATATTCCAATGATTCCCCGTGCTTGGACTGAATTTATTGAAAAGAATATTGATCCTGAACAACTGGCACAATTATTAAGCAAAGAGAACATAGAGAATGCAGTTAAACAGATAGCACCCAAGATGTGGCTGCTGCTTACCAACACATTCTCCGTACTGTTTAGTATAACGATCGTCTTTGTTATATTCCTGTATTTTATTTTTATCCTGTTAGACTACGAACGAATAGCCAATGGCTGGATACATTTGATACCTTCCCGCTATCGTCCTTTTATACAAGGCCTGGCGGATGATGTAGAATACAGTATGAACCGCTATTTTCGGGGGCAGTCATTAATAGCACTGTGTGTAGGCGTTTTGCTGGCTATCGGATTTAAGATTGTCGGTTTTCCGCTGGCAGTTGTCTTGGGGCTGTTCATTGGAGTATTGAACCTTATACCTTATCTGCAAACTATCGGTATTATTCCGATGATATTGCTAAGTTTACTTAAGGCAGCCGAGACGGGAGAAAATTTCTGGGTAATATTCGGATTGGGTATTTTAGTGTTAGGAATCGTTCAATGTATACAAGATTTATACCTTACTCCCCGTATCATGGGGAAAGCGATGGGTTTGAATCCGGCCATTATATTATTATCTTTATCTATTTGGGGAACATTGTTAGGATTTATAGGCTTGATTATTGCCTTACCGCTTACTACGCTTTTTCTCTCTTATTATAAACGTTTTATTCTAATGGAAAATGATATAATTGTAGACGATAAACCTGAAAAACACTCCGACTTGGGAAAAAACAAGAGAGATGATACGTAAAAAAACGCATGAAATATTGCATATATAAAAAAAACACCTACCTTTGCACCCGCATTACGAAAGTAACGCATAGGCTGATTCGCTAGCTCAGCTGGTAGAGCACATCCCTTTTAAGGATGGGGTCCTGGGTTCGAACCCCAGGCGGATCACTAAATAAAAAGAATAATCAAGCAAATCCCTGATAATAAAACGTTATCGGGGATTTCTTTTTTCTAGCAGGTAGCAGAAAATAGCCGTTTCAAGCATATTATCGGTGGATAAATCGTGGGACTAAATTTAGTTCGAAAAAGTCCCATGAGTTTGTATCTTTCTCGCAGATTAATAGTGCTTTGAATAGTGATTCTTTGGAAGAAAATACATAGTTTTGTAACTCTAAAAACGGTGTATAAATGGCTAGAAAATCATTTTCTGTTTTGTTCTTTATCAAGAAAGCCAAATTATTAAAGAACGGAGAAACACCTGTGTGCGTGAGAATCACCGTAAACGGCTGTATGGTAGATGTTTCTATCAAAAGAAGCGGTCCTGTAAACCTGTGGAATCAGGCAAAAGAAAATTCAAAAGGAAAAGACCGTATGTCGGTAGAACTGAATCACTATTTAGAAATCACACGTTCACGCATTCACCAAATTTATAGAGAACTGGAAACTTCTGGCAAGGTTATTACTGTCGATCTCGTAAGAAAGTTGTTTTATGGTGTGGACGAAGATAGCAAAACACTATTACAGGTATTCAGGGAGCATAACGAACAAAGTCGCAAGTTGATAGGCAAAGACTTTGTTAGTAAAACTGTTCAACGGTATGAAACCACTATTCGATATTTAGTAGAATTTATTAAGAAAGAATATCAATTATCAGATATTCCTTTAAACGACATTCGTGCGCTACTTTGGTGCTGCTCGCCAATGGTGTACCCATTGAAACAGTATCTAAGATTTTAGGTCATACCAATGTCCGAACCACTCAAACTTATGCGAGGATTACTGACTTAAAGGTAAATAACGACATGGAAATGTTGACTCAAAAGTTGGACACTCCACACTGGACAGCCAGCCGTTGAAACCATGTTATCGTCAGATAACAGCAAGGCTTGATTGATTGAAAGTAAGATTTCAATATAGCAGGATTGAATGAAAACAATAAGCCATTCAATATTGATTGAAATACTGAATGGTTTATTTATTATAAGCGCATAATTACTTGCGGAAAGAAAATAAAACTCGCATCATGTGTAATGCCCTGTCAATCCCTATACATTCGTCAGAATTAGAAATATTTATTTCGGTCTGTATCTGAAAGAGTAATTTACTAACGTAGCTTTTAATTGCTGCATACTCCATACTCACAACATATTGCGCTATAACACAATGTTATAAAGATAACCTAATACAATAATAAATAAGGTTATCAATCCAAAGAATATCCCTATCAGCCGCCAAGTCATTACTTTTTTCAACAGCGTAGCTTCGGGCAATGACAGCCCAACAACTGCCATCATAAAAGCAAGCGCAGTTCCTATGGGGATACCCTTAGCTACAAAAACTTCAATTACCGGTACTATTCCGGCAGCATTGGCATACATTGGAACTGCAAACACTACTGATAAAGGAACTGCAAACCAATTATCCTTAGACATATACTGCTCAAAAAATCCTTCCGGCACATAGCCGTGCATAAATGCACCGATACCGATACCGATAAGTATATACAGAAGTACACCTCTGACAATGCCCCATGCTTCTTGCATGATAATCGGTAATCGTCTAAAGAACGGAGTATGCTCTTTTTCCCATGTTCCAGAGTCGGAAGTTGAATTTTGCTGAATTTGTTTTACCCAATCACTCAAATAAGGTTCCAATTTCATCTTGCCCAAAATAAATCCGCCTACCATACCCAACAGAATACCGCTAATCACATAGATAGTAGTAATGCGCAGCCCAAAAGTACCGATAAACATGGCAACAGCAACCTCATTCACCAAAGGCGAGGTTATCAGATAGGCAAATGTTACCCCCAAAGGAATGCCCCCTTTCACAAATCCGATAAACAACGGTATGGAAGAACAGGAACAGAATGGGGTAATAGCACCAAATAAGGCAGCAAAGAAATATTGCAATCCATATAGTTTACGAGAGGTCAAATAATTGCGCAAACGTTCTATCGGGAAATAGGCATTTATAATGCCCATTATCACGCTGATAAAAAATAATAATATCAAAATCTTTATCGTATCATAAAAAAAGAAGTTAATAGCTTCTCCTAAAGCTGTCGAAGCATCTAAGCCAAAGATGCCATACACCAGCCAATCTGCAAATCTTTGTATCATAATCCTATTATTGTTTGTAATAATACGAACAAGCTACCTAAAAAATTAGCGGTTACAAGCACATTTAGGCAGTTCTTGTTTTTTTATCTCTGTAATGTAGAATTTGGCAAATTCATTCTTGATTTCATTACGCACTCTTTCAAATTCACTTCTGATAAAGTCCGTTGTTCCTATTGCTTCCGAGGGGTCATCAAAACCAATATGCAACCGTTTCCCTACATTACCCTCAAAAGCTGGACACGTTTCGTTAGCACTACCGCATACTGTTATCACATAATCCCATGTATCACTTAAATAAGCAGTTACATTGGTAGGAATATGTCTACTTATGTCAATACCAACTTCTGCCATTGCTTCAACAGCCAAAGGATTAACTTTCTCTGCCGGATGTGTACCAGCCGAAAACACTTGTATATTCTTATCAAGCGATTGCAGGAAGCCATGCGCCATTTGGCTGCGACAACTATTTCCTGTGCATAAAATCAAAATTTTCATATTATACCCAAATTTATCAATCCATAATAAATGCCAACCAAGATAAACAGTATAGCTGCCATATAATTAAACCACTTCTGAAAAGTTTGCACACGATTATAAAACTTTCCTATCCCTGCTACACTGTATGCCAAAATCCAAGCAACAAGCATAACCGGAAGCCCTGTTGCCAATGCAAAAATGACAGGTAGCAAATACCCCTCACTTTCCATAGCCGACATGGGAATAAGCATGCCAAAATAAAATAATCCACTGGTAGGACAAAATGCCATGGCAAACAATATCCCCAGCAACAAACTACCCCATGAGCCTTTTAGTTTTTCTGTCTTTTCAGTAGCGGAAAATCCGAACTTTGGTAATTGCAATTTATCACCGAATAGCATAAACAACCCTATTAACATCAAAGCAGGAGCAAGTAGCAGTTCTCCCCATTCGCTGATACCTTTTTGTATGGCAAACATATCTGCACCCTTTCGGAGTATTGCGATAAGTATTGCGCCTAATGCAGAATAAGCCAATACACGCCCTAAAGTGTATAGAATACCATTTGTAAATATTCGGTTGCGGTTATTTATATCCTTACTGATAAATCCGATAGCGGTAATGTTGGTTGCCAATGGGCAAGGGCTTACAGCAGTCAACAGACCGAGTAGAAAAACGGTGATAATAGGTATTTCACTATTATCCAACCATGTTTGTAAGTATTCCATAAAACTGTGTTATTTTAGCAACTGGTTGATTTTCTGTTTTAATTCTTTCTTGAATGCCGCTGTATTGTTTCGGGCATTTTGAAAACCGAAACGTGTCATATCGTTGCGTTCTTCTTTGCCGTTTTTCCATTTATTTACATAGAGAGATGACCAGCTTACACGATATTTCTCTGCCAGTCTTTCGCCTTCAGGTGTTGAAATATCTACTTCTTTGAAACGAAGTTTACCATTTCTGACCAATTCCGCCAAATCTGTATCAACTACTTCTTTCGTATATCTCTCAATGGTTTTGCAAGTTACACAACGTTGTTTTCCATGAAAATAAAGAACTTCCATATAGGTGTCTGTCGCAATCTGAGCCATTCCCCAAATAGAAAACAAACAAGCAATAGTAAGGAATAAAAAGCGTTTCATCACACTCTGATTTACTTGGTTAATACATCTTTTACCTCTTTGGCAGAAAGTTTGCCTTTTGCCACTACCTTACCGTCCACGACAAGAGCCGGAAGTGTCATTACATTGTATTCCATAATCTTCATCAAATCTTCTTCTTTGGTTATTATTGCTTCCAAAGCTAATTCTTTTACTACTTGCTCAACTGTTGCATACAGAGCCTTACAACCTGCGCAACCTGTTCCTAATACTTTAATCTCCATAATTTATAAATTTATTATATTAAACGTAATTCGCAAAACAACGAACATTGATATTAAAAAAGGGGATTATCAGCAACACTCCCCCGATTTACAGATACATTGCCCGAAAAACTCCTTAAAGAGTTCACGAGCCAGTTGCCAATTCTCTCGGTTGATACAATATTTTACTTTAGGCGTTTCCACCTCTCCTTGTATAAGCCCTGCATCTTTCAACTCTTTCAAATGTTGGGACACCGTTGCTTTAGCAATAGGAAGTTCTTCGTGAATATCCCCAAAATAACACGTTTTCTGCTTTACTAAAAAGTGCATAATGGCAATTCGAGCAGGATGTCCCAATGCTTTAGCAAATCTCGCCAACTGTTCTTGCGTAACCGTATAATCTTTCTTTTCTTCCATATCTTGAATATTGTTCGCAAATATACGAACAATATTCAAGATGGCAAATTTCATTATATTTTTTTTCAGTGCAAGGTGCAAGCGTATATATATATTCATTATCAATCACTTGCAAAATTCAAAAATAATGCGTACATTTGAACCAAGATGTTGGCAGACAGACACTGGATAACAGCAAACCGTTTTTAAGGGCTAAAACGTGACGGTTGCAAAGCCAAAATTTTTGAAAGTACTGATATTGAGGAAAAAATAACGTTTGGTTCATAACCCAAGCGGATCACAAGAGAAGCTAAGAAAGAGAAGAAATTCAATGTAAATCCCTGATCTCGTTTAGAAATCAGGGATTTCCTTTTTCTGTCGATAGGTAAAAAGCAAGTGTTTTTCATCTATTATGTCAAAAACTAAGCCTGATATTTGATTCGTAGGTATTTTTTAATCGATTTTTCTCGACAAACTCTGTCGGAGTACAACCATATTTATTGGTAAATGCCCTATAAAAGCTGGCTCTGCTTGAGAATCCGGATTTGAATACGATCTCGTCAATTGTAAATTTCGATTTAAGCAACAAATTTTCCGCTTCTACTAATTTGCCTTCCCGGATAATCTCTAATAATCCTTTATCTGTTACTTCCTTTAACTTGCGATAGAGGGTGCGGAGGCTCATTCCTAATTCGGAGGCAATAAAGTCAGGGGATAATTCTTTGTTTTGTATATTCTTACTGATTATTCCGTACACCTTTCTCAAAAACTTGCGATGTTCTGTATGCTGTAGTTTCCCCATATCCAGTTCATATGCACTTAATGGAGAATTGAAATAATTTTTTAAGTCTTCTTTCCTTCCTAAAAGCCGTTTTATAGTTGTTTTTAGGTGTTTAGGATCAAAAGGCTTTGTTATATATATTTCAGCTCCTGCATTTAAGGCTTTCGTTTGTATTTCAATATCATGAGCCGCAGATACAATAATCAAAGGGATGTGGGAAGTGGTTTTATCTGCTTTTAAAATTTTAGCCAACTTAATACCATCTATATCGTCCATCATCATGTCACACAGGATAATGTCGCTATGTTTTTGGGTAAGAATGTCGACTGCTTTTGACGAATTTCTTACCGGTAACACATTAAATTCATCAGAAAGTATATCGCATATGAGCCAAAGCATCTCGGGATCATCATCTATAATTGCAACTGTAAACCTTCCGTCTTTATATGTATACTTTGGTTGTAGGATTCCAAATTCTGGTATAATCACATCATCTAAACCTTCATTAAAATCCGTGTTACGGGATGTCTTGCTCTTGATTTCCAAGAAAGGTAAATTTACAACAAATGTTGTATATTCATCAGGAATACTAATAACGCTTATGCTTCCAGACAATAGTTTCACCATACTCCCTGTAACAGTAAGCCCTAATCCGTTCTGTTTCCAACCTCTTTGTTTTTCATTGGAAGAGATTAAAAAACGATTAAAGATGCGATCCATATCTTCCTTTACTATACCTTTCCCCTTATTGGTAACTTTAAGAATAAGCGATTCATTCTCAACGTTCATTTCGACTAGAACTGCATCATCATTTGAGTATTTCACAGCATTTGATATCAGGTTTATCAAGATAGTAGTCAGGAATTTTTCATCTGTATTCCAGTTAAGATCTACAGCATATCGTTTTTCTATTCGAATATTGTGTCCCTGCACGTTTATTTTAAATGCTCCAATCACGCGATTAGCGACAGCCGAGACATTCAGTTCTGTTATTTCTGGTAATTTGTATCCAATCTCCATTCGTTTAAACTCCATCAAATCGCTTATCAGTGAATTCATACGTTTGGCGTTTCGTTTTATTATATCTGCATATTTCTGAACCGATGGAGAAATGTTCTTCTGATTGAGAATAAGATTACATGGTCCCGAAATCAAAGTCAAAGGAGTGCAAAATTCATGGGCTATATCAATGAAAAAGTCCAATTTAGCTTCATAGATATCTTCTTTCCGCCGTTGTTCTGCTTGGGCAATTTCTTCTTTCTTTGCTTTCTTTCTTCGTTTTGATAAAACATACACAAAAAGGTACACCAGCAATAATCCCAACAAGAAATAAACAATATAAGCATAAACAGATTTGTACCAAGGGGGAAGTACCTTTATGGAAATACTTTGAGCATAACTCTCTTTATTTAGCATTTTATTATAGTACTTTATATAGAGATCATAAGTGCCCGGAGAAATATCCGTAAAAGAAATCGTTCCTGAATTTTCATTATTTACCCAAGGTCCATTTCCTATTTTGTAATAATAGATGTAATTGTTCCCATTGACATAATCTAATGCTCTAAAGGATAGAGAAAATACATTTTCATCTGATTTGAAGATCAGTCGATCCGATCCTTTTTTTCTGAAATCATTGATACTCTTATTAATTCCAAACAAAGACAATCTTTCAAGAGAAAGCCTTGGCATGTAATCCATTGCCTCATCGTAATCATTATATTGAATAGCTGTAAACCCATTGATTCCTCCAAAAAACAACTTGTTGTTTTTTATATCTTTAAACGATGCCCCATTATTATATTCAAAAACGGGAAATCCATAGGAGTAGTCAATAGACTGAATACTGTTTTTTTTCAAATTATATATAATCAAGCCATTATCCGTACTTAACCAGTAGTCTCCCCAATTACCGGAAAGTATATCCTTGCTTGTTATGTCATTTAAAATAGATATATTGTTTATCGAATCATCATTTAGAGAAAACCGAAAACAACCGAAATCAGTAGCGGCCATATAATCAAACTCGTTTATAGATGTAATCTGATTAGTAGCTTTAAGTCTTTTGTCTGTTAGTTTGACTTTTTTAAGTTTGTCATCCTTCATTTCAAAAACGCCATTGCCAGTATTGGTAAATAACATCTTTTCTCTATTTGCATATATGGATGAAAAACGGTTGGAAGCATCATCTTGGTTGCTCGCTGAATATAATTGTATATGCCGGATTTGAGGTACTCCATCTTTATATTCCACTGACGTTTTCACAATTCCTTTCTCATAACAAGCTAACCATAGAGTAGAGTCTTGTTCATAAATAGCACGGATGTCGGTGGCTAAGACATTGTGTAGTACAGATATATTTTTGTTCTTATATGAATAAAATGCTAGTCCTGATTGACAGCCGATCCAAAGCCCTTGTCTTGACTCGTGGAATGAATAGATATTATTGTCGGGTAATCCGTTGTTTTTCGATATTTTTTTTACAACGTTTATTTCTTTATCAAGACTATAGTCTGGCAATAAGACAACACCCGTCCCTTCTGTTCCTATCCAGAGAGCACCTTGGTTATCCAAGCAAATTGCAGTTGAAGGTCTTAACATCTCAGGACACAAATCTGAGAATAGATATGATTTAATAAAGTATGGTTCAAAAGAATAGGTATAAAGACCATCTCCTAAAGTATTTATCCATATTAAATCCTGAAAACGATCTTTTACAATACTGCTTACTCCGCCTTTTATTGGAATTTGTTTTACATGATTATTTATTATTTGAAAAAGTCCTGATTCCGTTCCAAAATAAAACTC
The DNA here is from genome assembly GCF_900186615.1 of Parabacteroides bouchesdurhonensis. Lineage (GTDB taxonomy): Bacteria > Bacteroidota > Bacteroidia > Bacteroidales > Tannerellaceae > Parabacteroides > Parabacteroides bouchesdurhonensis. The sequence continues at coordinate 959,021 of NZ_LT896588.1, read as the reverse complement.
ATTTTTGAAAACAACACCTGCAGTTATCTTCCCTTTATCAGCAAGCAAAGATTTTACATTAGAAATATAGGAAGTGCTATTGTTCTTTATATCAAACTTGTAAAAAATATATTCTTCATCAATAAAGAAAATGGTACCCTCATCCGTAAAACAGAATGATACATTTGAAGACAACCTTACTTCTGGTTTCTCTTTCAGATATACAAGTTCATTATTATATGATATTTCAAAACTTCTCAAACATCCATCATCTGTCAGAATTCTCAGTATATCATTATCATCAACAAAAAAGATTTTTATTTTTGTAGCTATTAGTTCTGGAATGATAACGTTATCATAATTTTCTTGAAGATGAGGTTTATAATATACAAATCCATTACCCTGAATAATAAAACTAGTACTTTTACTATCAACGGCTGAAAAAGATACATTATTAAACATCTCGAAAGCCGTTTTTGTGTTTGAAGCGGTATTTATAACATACAATCCATAGAGTGTTTCCACAAAAACATCTCCTTTTGGGCTCCCATCTATTTTTTGAATTCCTTTATATCCATTTAATGAAATCACATCTTTGCCATCATATGTATTTAGCCCGCTGTTCGTACCTATCCATATCAGTCCATCTTTATCCTGAAACACCGAGTTAATCACACCACCTCCATTCCTTAACGCAGCTTTTCGTAAATTAAATGCAGACGAATTAGGAACAAGCAGTAAAAGGCAGCTCAAGAGCGTATAGAATCTTGTCATAATATTAACAGATGTTTATGCCATACAAATATAAACAAACAATGACAATACTGTCTCATTTTGTGCCATATTTAATCACTTTGCTTTAAGTGTTTTTGAGGTGTTATAAGGTCCTCTATATTTGCATCAAATAATTAAAATATGGAAAATATAGTCTTACTTCTTATTTGCACAATATTTTGCGCATGTATAAATAGAAACAAGAATACAGATCAAACAACAATTGCCTTAGAATATGAAGTCTTATTTTCTGCCAATACGAATATATCTGTTCCCGAATATCAGATTTTAGGTAATGACCATCATCCGGATGCCCAATCAGGAAAACAAGGTAATCGTGAATGCAATCTTTCTGTATCTGATGTGCATATTCCTGTTGGCAAAAATTATTAGAAACATTATTAAATATCAAGAATATGAAACGTGCTAATATTCTGACACTCATCGTGCTTGTTCTTTGTATAAACGTCTTTAATATAACTGCTGCACAAATTGAAGGCATAGTTCAAGAGAAGATTACAAGTAGCCCTATTGACATGGCTGATGTTATCCTGATGGATAAAAGTACTACTATGGTCGTAAGCCATGTTTATTCCGAACCGGATGGTCATTTCCATTTTAAGGACATAAAAAAAGGAGAATATTCTTTGATGATCCGATTAATCGGGTATGATATTTTAAAAAAAGAGTCAATTCTTGTCGATACTTCGACAACGAGATTGGATATGGGAGTTATTGAGTTACAGCCTTTGGAAATAGGCCTAGCGGAAGTTGTAATCGAAGCTTCGAAAAAACAAATCATTTATAAATTAGACAAAAAAATTATTGAAGCTTCAAATAATCTGATGGGAAGCGGAGGGACAGCTGTTGATATTCTCGAAAATACGCCTTCCATTCGCGTAGGAGTAGATGGTGAAGTTACTTTCAGGGGCAGTAGTGGCTTTAAAGTCTATATCGACGGGAAACCGAGTTTTTATTCCGGAACTCAAGCTTTACAACAAATTCCTGCAGGACAAATTGAAAATATAGAAGTAATCACCACTCCTTCATCCCGTTATGACACTGATGGAGAAGTCGGTATGATTAATATCATTACTAAAAGAAATACACAACAAGGCATGAACGGAATGGTTAATATTTATGGAAGTACAGCTCTTTCCAATGGAGCCGACTTTTTGTTATCACAACAATATAATAAATTTCAGTGGTTTTTAGCGGGGCATTGGAATCAGCCAATTCGTGAAAGTGATTTCTATCAAAGTAAAGGGACTATGGTGAACGAAGTCTCCACCGTCTCTATATCTGATGGCCCTCGAAAAAGCAAAAATTATCATTATGGTTTGCGTGGAGGTTTTATTTATGCTTTCACGCCTAAGACTTCTATTAATGCAGAATTACAAATTGTATATGACAAGTTTACTCGCGAAGGGAATTTAAATTATGCCGAAACCAGTACTCACTCTAACGGAAATACTTATTCTTATAGTTATAACAGTCATGATGACTTTGATCTTCATTCGACCGTAAACAATGCTAAAGCCGGTTTTTTACATAAATTTAGCAACGATGGACATCAACTTTCCGGGAGTTTTATGGTCGGATACGAAGGCGATCCTCTTGAATACTTCCAGAGTGATCTTTTCAATAAGGATAATCAACGTGAGCATGGACATCGTGCCTGGGAAGACGAAATACGTTGGACAGTACATGGAAATATAGACTATACGCTACCATATAGTGAAACTGGGCGACTTGAAAGCGGTTATCAATATCATTCCTATCTGGAAGACGGGGACTATAGCATGCAATTTTGGAATCCGGAAAAGCAAGAATTCTATTGGCGCAACGATATCTACAATACATTCTATTTTCAACAAGGAATCCATTCTGTTTATCTGATCGGCTCAGATAGTTATAAAACATTTGATGCTCAAGTTGGTGTTCGAGGAGAACATACCCATCGTGTTTTGCGCAGCTCTATCAAAGGAGCAAATCGCACAGTAAATAAATTTGAGATATTTCCTTCAGTACATATAGGATATAATATGCCAAAAGACCAAAAACTTACATTTGCATACTCCTATCGTACCAATCGCCCCGAACTGTTTTTTATGGAACCTTACATTACCTACCGTGATTTTTATACAGCTGAAATTGGAAATCCTGATATTCGCCCCGAATATATAAACTCTTTTGAACTCACTTATAAAAAAAATCTGAAGGAACATATATTGCAATCCAGTTTGTTTTATCGTTCCCGTACAGACAAGATCGAACGGCTTCGTGTGCCGTATGAGGCCGGAGTAACGTTAGACTCGATGGCTAATGTCGGAAACGATTATGCTTTAGGGCTTGAACTCAATGCCCAACTCAAATTGAATAAATGGTGGGATCTCAATGTGAATGGCAATATTTACTATTATAAGGTCGTAAACAATCTGCTTTCCGGAGGCAAAAAAGAAACCAGTACAAACTATGATATTACTATCAATAACCTTTTCCGTATTCATAAAAACACCCGTATTCAATTAGATGGTAATTTTGTTGGGCCTACTGTGAACACGCAAGGCAGGTCCGAATCTTTCTGGTTTGTAAATTTAGCAGTACGACAACAACTGTTCAGTCCTAACCTGCAATCCACACTGTCGTTTCGCGATATATTCAATTCTGCCCGTTACAGAAATACTATTCTGACATCAGATTTGAATTCCATAACCCGTATTCGCCCGCATTATCCGGTAATTACATTATCTATTAGTTATACATTTAACAATTATAAGAAGAGTCAGCAACAATCAAGAGATAATAGAGATTTGTTTGAAGGAACGAATTTTTAAAACAGAAAATAAAAAAGTAACAGCATATAGAATCAAACAAGGCTTCGGCCTGGTTATCAATATTCACTTTTAAATTTTATACTTGTGAAAGAATTAGCAAGAGAGAGGTTAATCAGCTTATTATCTGAACCTATACAAGTTACACAGGACATAGTCTGGCCACTTTCAAACGAAATTTTGCTAAAGTGAGTGATTTGACTCCTCAAAATTCTGTTATTCCAGTCGTTGGCGATCGATACAATGCAGAGCAGCAGAAACAGGTAGGGTATTGAAAATCTGTAAAATTGGTAGTTTTATCGGTAATTTATCTAATGTCATAACAGATAAGCTGTACTACCTTTGTTCACATCATTAATTAAATGATAAAAGATATGAAACTATGATGAAGATACAAGTAATCCCGATGTGTTTGTCTCCAAAAACACATTTGCATTCAAAGATTTTGACGAAAGTACAAACAACGAGGATTCTATGGAATTGCCATCGTTTAGACAAGTTGGAATTATCATGGATTGGTTTGAGCTGCCTGCCGATTTATTTTCTTAAAGCCAATCGACAAATAAAAGGATGACGTTATGAAAAAGTTATTATTGATTGCCTGGATGCTATCGGTTCTCCTATTCTCATGCAGTACGGTGGTCGATAAGTCGGTCGTTTTCGATTACCATATCGGTGAAAACGGCAGTCCTGTGCTGTTTGAATTTCCGACTTATTCCTACCTTGCGACGGGTGAGGTAACCGGTAAATGCCTGAATCTGGATAAGCAGCCCGGCATGTGTGCCAAACTACCGATGACAGCTGACGGTATTGTGCGCCTGTCGAAAATAGAGGTCTATCCGGAATATCTCGAAGCATATATGAAATATGCAGTAGAAGTGGGCGAAGTTTCTCTGCGAACCGAACCTGGTGTGCTAACTATGTATGCCGTCTGTGAGAAAGAGAATCCGTGCAGGATAACCATCCTTGAAACTTACGCGAGCAGAGAAGCTTATGAATCACATATCGCATCGGAACATTTTCAAAAATATAAACAGGGAACGCTGCACATGGTCAAAGAGCTGACACTCTCCGATCAGCTGGAACTTAATCCTGCGAACCGAATCAATAACTTCATTCAATAAACAACTATTAATAATGGCTAAATCACTAATTTGCTTTTGGCTTTATTGTTGCGCAGCGTCATTAAAATCTTCCTTCCCTGTTAATTAATTCTAATTAATCTCCTTATAGTTGTTTGTTTTACGTATAAATCGTAGATTTGAAATATTATCGTAAAAGAATAATAATCATGGAGAAATTAACACATCAAGAAGAAGAAGCCATGCGCTGTATTTGGAAATTGGGGCCTTGCTTTGTGAAGGATGTTTTGGCATTGTATCCTGAACCGAAGCCTCCTTATACTACATTGGCTTCTATTATCAAGAATTTGGAACGGAAGAAATATGTGAAGAAAAAACAATACGGTAACACGTATGAATACACTCCGAAAATTGAACAGAGCGAATACAAGCGCGTGTTTATGAGCGGTGTGGTGGGTAACTATTTCAAAAACTCTTATAAGGAGATGGTATCTTTCTTCGCCAAAGAACAGAAGATTTCCAGGGACGACCTGAAAGATATTATCGATATGATTGAGAACGAAAAGGAATAAACCTTAAATACATCTTACATACCATGAATCTGGAATTTGCCTACTTTATGAAGGTGAATGTAGCGGTCATACTCTTTTACGCCTTCTATCGTTTGTTTTTTTATAAAGATACTTTCTTTAAGCTACGGAGAACTACTTTGTTGGCTTTCTTTGCTCTGGCTTTGTTGCATCCGTTGCTGAATATTCAAGAGTGGTTGAAGGATCAAGCTCCGATTGCAGACGTAATTTACTTGTATAATTCGGTTATACTGCCGGAAACTACTGTTAAGGCTTCCAATGTTGCCGTAGATTGGGGAAAGGTACTGTGTACGTGTGGATTGGGAATGTATGCAGTTGGCGTGTTTGTTTTATTAATCCGCTTTTTGGTACAACTGTCCAGTATATTATGGTTGGCTTATTCAAGTCCGAAGGTTAGGATTCATAATGTAGATGTAAGGCAGTTGGATAATAATGCCGGACCTTTCTCTTTCTTCCGCTGGATTTTTCTGTGTCCCGACAGCCTTTCGGAAAAAGAAACGGATGAGATACTGACGCATGAACGTACTCATGTTTTTCAATGGCATTCGATAGATGTTATGATAAGTGAGTTGATGGTGATTTTTTGTTGGGTAAATCCTTTTGTATGGCTCTTAAAAAGGGAAGTGCGCCATAATCTGGAATATCTGGCCGACAATAAAGTGATACAATCCGGTTACGATAGCAAAAGTTATCAGTATCATTTGTTGGGATTGGCGCATAGCCACCGGCAATCGTCAGACTTATATAACAGTTTTAATGTGTTGCATCTGAAGAATCGTATCAGCATGATGAACAAGCAACGTTCGCATGGTATAAATCGTACTAAATACGTGATGTTTATACCACTGGCCGGCATGCTTATGCTGCTGAGCAATATTGAAATGGTAGCACGTAATTTTTCTTTAGCTGAGATATTGAATAAAAGGGGCATGAATGAATCTTCTCCGCAGCTATACTCAAATATGGATGCATTACGACTGGTGAGCCGTATGGAAGAATTGTTTCCCGGACTGAATGAGAAAAAGATACCTACAGTACTTCCTCCTTTTGCTCTGGCAACTGAAAAAAATGAAAACAATGTGAACAATCAGGTTTTTACTGTGGTGGAAGAAATGCCAAGATTTCCCGGAGGAGATGCGGCTCTGTTGCAATATATAGGGAAAAGCATAAAATATCCGGTAGAAGCACAAGCAAGCGGGATGCAGGGACGCGTGATAGTTTCTTTTGTAGTAAATAAAGATGGTTCAATATGCGATGCGGAAGTTGTCCGCGGAATAGATCCGTTACTGGACAGAGAAGCAATGCGCGTAATCAACGCATTCCCCACCTGGAGACCGGGGCATCAACGCGGCCGTCCGGTGCGGGTTAAATATACAGTTCCTATAACCTTTAGATTATCATAATTATGAATCGGTTTGTATCTTTATTTGTTCTGCTTTGCGGATTCTTCCAGGCAGGACAAGCCCAGTCTTTGTCTTTACAGGAGCTGGTGAACAGAAAACAGTTTACTGCCGTAGTGGCGCATGCGGATAGTCTTACACCTGCCGACTCTGCCGATTTTGCGGTAATGTCTGCAATAGGACAAGCCTACGAGGGTTTGTTGAAATATAACCGGGCTTACACCTATTATAAGTATTGCTTTGACATGGATACTACAAATATTGATATGTTGAATGCATTGGCACGCACTGCCGTTAGTTTGGGAAGGGTAACAGATGCGAAACTTTATTATGGCAAAGTTTTGGCTAGTGACAGTACGAACTTTTATGCCAATTATCAGCTTGCCCGCTTGTACTATCAGTTGGGCGACTATGAGCAGGCGATAGATAAATATCATCAGTTGATGGATAATGACGGTGAGAGCTCTGCGTTGTATCGTAATGTGGCGGACTGTTATACACGAATGGAGAAATATCCCGCTGCAGCCATATGTTATTTCCAGGCATATAATCTGAATCGTGAAAATGCCGGTCTGGCAAGCGCTTTAATCAATACGATGTTGCGCTTGGGTGATCCGTATGTAAGTGAGGCATTGGCTATTTGTGATACGGCTTTATATTATAATCCGGAGAACCGCTTACTGCTGCAAAATAAAGCAATGACATTATATATGAATAAAAAATATGCCGATGCCGATACGTTATATGCCAACTTGCTTGCGGCAGGAGATTCTTCTTATTTCACGTTGAAATACGGAGGCGCTTCCCGTTATTATGCCGGCAGGTATATGGATGCGATAGGGCCTTTGGAGCTTGCCTATAGTAAAGATACTACTTCGGTGGAAGTGAATCTGCTGCTTGGTTCGTCACTGGGCAAAACCTATGATCGTAAAAGGGCATATGTTTTGTTGGATAAAGCAGAAGAAGGGTTAGCGCCCGATCCGTTACTCGCTACTAAGTTGCTTCTTTACCGGGGAGAAACGCTTCAAAAGGATAAACGGTATAAAGAAGCGGTACAATTGTATTATCGTTACTGGAAAGATAATCCGGATAAATTGGATATATTGTTTAAGATTGCCACTATGTATGTAAGTCTGGATGTAAAAGATTATCCGGGGCCGAAAGAACGTCAACAAGGATTGTTTATATTAGTACTTTATGTAAATAAGTATCTGGAAAGTGGAAAAGATGTCGTTGGGCTTTTCTTCTATCGAAAGGCGTTGCAATCTGTTTATGAAGATATGTTTTTCCGGAATGCAAATGAGGAAACAATGCTGTCTCCCGACGGAAAGAAATCTACGATTTCCATTTTCGATATTCGTGAACTGATAAATAAGATACCGGAAAATCCGGACGGTTTGCTTTAGGAAACATATTGTAGTCAAACAGACCTTGTAGATCTCGCGTAAAGCAGTTACATTTGTTGCAAAGATCGCGTAGATGAAGAAATGTCTTATCTTTTTGTTATTGATGCTTTTTGCTCTGCCGTCGATGGCGACGGAACGTAAAAAGGTAGGTCTGGTTTTAGGCGGCGGCGGTGCGAAAGGAGTATCTCATATTGGTGTTTTGAAGGTGCTGGAGGAAGCGGGTATTCCTGTTGACTATATAGCAGGCACCAGTATGGGCGCTATTGTTGGAGGATTGTATGCTATAGGATATGCTCCGGCGGAGATAGATAGCATGGTTAGCTCGCTTGACTGGCAGATGTTGCTGAGTGATAAAGTGAAACGAAGTAATTTGTCATTTCCGGAAAAGGAAAATGCCGAACGTTATATTATTTCCCTTCCTTTCGGAAAAGAAAAAAAAGGCCGTTATATAAGCGGCGTGATTAAAGGGCAAAACCTCCAGAATCTATTTTCAAACCTCACTATCGGTTATCATGATTCGGTCGATTTTAATTCATTTCATATTCCTTTTGCTTGTGTCGCTTTAGATATTGTGGATGGACATGAGCAGGTGTTTCACCGTGGCAGTTTGCCCACTGCTATGCGCGCCAGTATGGCGATACCGGCTGTGTTTACTCCGGTACGTTTAGATAGCATGGTGCTGGTGGACGGCGGGTTGCTGAATAATTATCCGGCGGACGTAGCGCGTAATATGGGGGCCGATATTATTATCGGAGTCGATTTAGGTACCAGCGATTTGAAAGATTTTAACGGCATTAATACGCCAAGTGACGTAGTAGGACAAATTGTCGGACTTTATGGCTTCGATAAATATAAGGCAAATAAAGATAGTACGGATATATTGATTCGCCCGAATACGGTACCGTATAACTCGGCAAGTTTTAGCCCGGCAGCGTTAGACACGTTAATAGATCGTGGAGAACAAGCCGCCCGGAAACAGTGGGATAAGCTGATGGCCCTGAAACAGGAAATAGGAATTACTGAAAAACCAAACTACCGGGCAAATACCAATACATATCCAGTGTCGCCATCCGATACTTTATACATCCGTCATATTCATTTTGAAGGAATTGATCCCCGGGATCAAAAATGGTTGACCGACATTACGCGCCTGAAAGAGAATAGTACGATTACTATACAGCAGTTGCAGCAGGCTATGGCCATATTGGTAGGTACGAACGCTTATTCTAATGTGAGTTATAAACTAACCGGAGAAAGACAAGACAATTTAGTATTTACAGTACAGGAGAAATCCATTAGCTCTATAAATGTCGGATTGCGTTTTGATACCGAAGAAATTGTGGCGGTGCTACTGAATGCAACTCTAGACTATCGGGCGCGTTATCATTCCAAGCTGGCTTTTACCGGGCGGGTTGGGAAAAAGTCTTATGCCAAACTGGATTATACAATAGAACGGAGTCCGCTCCGCCATTTTGATCTTGCTTATATGTTTACTTATCAGGATCTGGATATATATAACCGGGGCGAGAAAATATTTAATACATCATATCGGCATCATTGGGCGGAGTTTGGCTATACGGATGTGAACTGGTTGAACTTTAAATTCCAAGCCGGAGTGCGCTATGACTATTTTGATTACAATTCTTTTTTATACACAGGTGAAGATCAACGGTATGAAATCAGGCCGGAAGGTTTTATAAGTTATTTTGCTTTAGCCCATCTCGAAACGTTGGATCGTCAGTATTTCCCTTCCAAAGGCGTTTCATTAAAGGCGGATTATTCAATTTACACAAGTAATTTCGTTAATTATAAAGGACATACGCCCTTTTCTGCATTAGGATTACAGTTTCAGGCAGTATTGCCCGTCACTTCCCATTTTAGTTTGATTCCGTCGGTATATGGACGCGTTATGATTGGGCGCAATATTGCTTATCCTTTCAAAAATGTGGTGGGAGGTGAAGTTTCGGATCGTTATTTGGCTCAGCAACTTCCGTTTGCCGGCATCTCGCACATAGAGATATTCGATAACACCGTTACGTTTGCCCGTTTGCATTTCCGCCAACGGATTAGCCAGAACAACTATATTTCTTTAATAGCGAATTATGGGATAACCGACGATAACTTTTTCAATCTCTTTAAAGGACAACATATTTTTGGCGGCAGTCTGGGATATGCATATAATAGTTTTGCAGGTCCGTTAAGCGCAAATTTCAGTATGTCTAACCGGAATAATAATTTGCAATTCTATATGAGCTTGGGATATTATTTCTGATTTTCTCTTACATTTGTATTCGAGCCGTTTAGATTAGTCATGTAAAAGAATTAAGAATATGAATGCAGAGATATTACAGTTTCTGGAAGAACTCAAACTGAATAATAATCGGGTTTGGTTTCAAAACAATAAAGAACGTTATGACGTTTTGCGCCAGGGTTTCATTGATGAAGTGCAAATGCTGATAAACCAGATTGCATTGTTTGATCCCGAAGTGGCCGGAGTTGAAGCCAAAGAATGCCTTTTCCGTATTTACCGGGATATTCGCTTTTCTCCGGATAAAACTCCCTATAAGGCACATTTTGCGGCTTACATAGCTTTAGGTGGAAGGGCTAGCGAACGTGGTGGTTATTATATACATCTGGAACCGGGTAATTGTCTGTTGTCGGGAGGCGTTTGGTGTCCTCCGCCTGCGTTGCTTAAGAAATTGCGTCAGGATATATATGACCATATTGAAGAATTTACAGCTATCTTGGAAGAACCGGTATTTAAAAATACTTTTCCCGTACTGGAAGGCGAAATGCTGAAACGTATGCCTGTGGGTTATCCAATGGATTCTCCTTATGGATATATTTTGAAGCATAAAGATTTTAGTGTTGTTTCGGTGAAGCCGGATAGTTTTTTCAAGAGTAAAGATTGGTTGAATAAATCGGTGGAATGTTTTAAACTGCTATTGCCTTTTAATCGTTTCTTAAATTATACGGTAGATGAATATTTAGGACGTATTTAAAATATATTCTTATTAAAATATGATCGGGATGGTTTTACTAAATCATCCCGATCTTTTTTCTAAAACATCAGGATGGTCCGCTAAATGTTTTAGATTCGCTCTATATGTAAAATAAGTTCCTTTCGGAAGAAATTTGAATTTCTCTCGAGAGGAATTTTATTTTCTTCCGAATGGAACTTATTTTGAGAATTCTCATTACAACAGTGTTCTATGTGTAATTCGAAAAAAAATTATCGAAAAACGATAAAAATATTTGGTGGAATAAAAAATAATATATTCTTTTGCATATCGAAAAACGATAAATATTATATGTAAAACAAAATACTACACATTATGAAACAATTCTTCAAAACAGTATTTGCATCCACATTAGGTGTATTGATTGCATCAGGAATCCTTATGTTGGGTTCTGTCTTTATAATTTTAGGGATAGCTGCCAGTGCCGACAGTTCTGAATACAAGCCTGAAAAGAACACTGTATTTAAACTTACACTGAATGGTAATTTGGTAGATAAGGCGGTTAAAAATCCTTTTGCGGGATTGATGGGAGAAGCTGATGAACAGCTGGCAGTATCGGATATAATTAAAGCTATCCGCAGTGCGAAGACGAATGATAATATTAAAGGTATTTATATGGAGGCCGGTTCTATTAGCGGAGGATTCGCCGGTCTTGAAGCTATCCGCCGGGAACTGTTGGACTTTAAAGAAAGTGGTAAGTTTATTGTTTCTTATGGCGACAGTTATTCGCAAGGAAATTATTATCTCTGTAGCGTGGCCGACTCTGTATTTCTGAATCCACTGGGAGATGTCGGTCTTATAGGACTTGCATCACAGGGACTGTTCTTTACAGGACTGGCAGAGAAATTGGGCATTGAGCATTATATCTTTAAAGTGGGAACTTATAAAAGTGCCGTTGAACCGTATTTCCTGAAGAAATTCAGTGATGCTAACCGCGAACAACTTACTTCTTTTTTGAATAGCATCTGGGGAAATGTTACTTCTGCTATTACGGAAAGCCGTAATATCTCTCCTGCCAGGTTAAATGACTATTTGGATAAAGGATTGGCTTTGGGACAGGCGTCTAATGCTATTGAATATAATCTGGCCGATGGTCTTCGTTATCGTTATGAAGTAGAGAACTGTGTGAAAGAAATGGCTGGCCAGGACGTGAAAGAGAAACTGAAAACGGCTGATGTATCTAAAGCTGCTTCTATTAAGGTGAAAGAGAAAGATAGCAAAAATAAGATTGCCGTACTTTATGCTGAGGGTGAAATTAAGGATGAGGATGCTTCTTCTCCATTTGCTGCCAATGAGCAAATAATCTCCGAAGAAATGGCAAAGCAATTGCGTAAACTGAAAAATGACGATGATGTAAAAGCTGTAGTATTCCGTGTAAATTCTCCCGGAGGAAGCGCTTATATCTCTGAACAGATATGGAAGGAAGTGGTGGAACTGAAAGCCAAAAAGCCGATAGTGGTTTCTATGGGTAATTATGCGGCTTCCGGCGGATACTATATTTCATGTGCTGCCAATAAGATTGTGGCTGAACGTACAACTCTGACCGGTTCAATCGGTGTGTTCGGTGTGATCCGTAATTTTACCGGAACGTTTGAGAAAGTAGGTGTCACGACTGATATTGTAAAGACGAATACTTATGCCGATTTGGGCGACATGAGCCGTCCGATGCGTGAAGATGAAAAAGCATTGGTACAACGAAGTGTTGAGCATACTTATGATTTATTCCTGACTCGTTGTGCTGATGGTCGTGGAATTAGCAAAACGGCAATTGATTCAATTGGGCAGGGACGCGTATGGACCGGAGAACAAGCTCTGGAGAGAGGCTTGGTTGATCAGATTGGTGGCATGGATGTCGCCATTAAAGAGGCTGCAACATTAGCCGAATTGACTGATTATTCTGTGACGGTAGCTGATGGCCCGAAAGATTTCATTACTAAGTTCCTTGAGAAAAAGATGGATGAAGCGAAAGTTTCGATGGTTAAATCTATGTTGGGAGAAGAACAATTCAACTTGTTCATGTCTATTCAGAGAGCAAAAACGGAATCCGGCATTATTGCCCGTATGCCATTTGATATAAGCGGTTTGTAATAAATAAAGGCTGTGAATTATGAAAAAGCAATTGAATTTGATTTGTATATTGATATTCTTTTTTGTCGGATTGTCTTTAGTCCCGACTATCTATATGATGTGCAACGGTTTTGTGGATGGTTTTAAGGCAGGCGTATCGCAGACGGAAAAGGCACACGAACAAGGAGAAAACAGTATGGATATATTAAGTCCGGTGGCTCTCAATTTATGGCCTAAATCCTTAACTTCCGCTTCCGACAAAGTGTTTAACCAAAAGGATCAGAAATGGTATTCCTCCTCCCAAATAAAAACATTGGTTTGGGTGGACTCTAAGAAAATGGGATTGGTACGTTTTGGCGGTCTGCTGACCTTGATAGGCCTCTTTTTTATAGCAAAAGCAATTATCCAGTTTTATAAGTTGATCAATGCAATTAATCATGAGGTTATATTTGACTGGGCAAATGTACGCCGCCTGAATCTGATAGGACGCAATTTGTTGATTTCTTTTGTTGCAATGCAAGCCTATATGATTACCAATTATTGGATGGCGAGCCATTTGTTTGAACTGGAAGGTTATCAGCATAATTATTGGTGTGACTTTCAATCGATGGGTTTGATAATGGGTTTGATTGCCTTACTGGTTGCCCGTATTTTTGCGATTGGCTTGCAAATGAAGGAAGAACAGGAGCTAACGATTTAAAGATGAAAAAATGAGAAAGAGTAGTATAACAGTGTTGAGCATTTTGCTAACCGTTTGTTTTATGCTTTTTTTGCTGGATGGAATGTGGGGCGTTAGGGATGGCTGGAATAGTGCTTCTCTTGATCAGGAAGAAAAGTCGGAAGTAGAAATGCATCGCGTAGAAGTAAACTTGGAACCGCTTGTGAATTATAGTTTCCCGGATACTTTGCATTTGGTGTCAGGCAAACAAATTCCTTATGAATCAAGTACGGTTTCTATGAAACTTGAAGAATCCAATGCGTACACAATAGCATCAATGACGGTTGTGTTTATTTTAACTCCGTTGTTGCTTGCACTGATAATTTGGGGAGGCGTTTCTTTTATTCGCTTTATTTTGGATGTACAAAAAGGAAAGATATTTATTCCTCTGAATGTGCGTCGATTATGGGTAATCTGTTGGTTGCTGGTCGTTATTGCTGTACTGCAGAATGTAACATCTGGTCTGGATTATTTCTTGTTGGTAAAAGATAGCGGAATCACTGTTCCCGGCTATCGGATTGCTAATTTCCATTTCCAGCATGAAACTTTCTTTATTGCTTTGTTCTTTGCCCTTTTTGCGGAGATTTTTGCTCTGGGTGTCAAATTGAAAGAAGAACAAGAACTTACAATTTAAAAGAGGAGGAGATTTATGTCTATAATAGTAAACTTGGATGTGATGATGGCAAAACGGAAGATTTCTTTGGGTGAACTGGCTGATCGTATTGGTATTACACCTGCTAATCTTTCCATCTTGAAGACGGGAAAGGCAAAAGCTATTCGTTTCTCCACTCTCGAAGCAATATGTAAGGAATTGGACTGTCAACCTGCTGATATATTGGAATATAAATGTGATTAGTTATAAATTGTAAGTATTGAGGCGTTTGATGGAATCTGTTAATGGTTTGTATTTGTTAAATGTTTGATATTTGCTATCAATTTGTCAGATATTATTTGGTTGATTCCCAAAAAGTACTTTCATTTGCACGTCAATTTGATATTAACCTTATTAAAAATAATAATATGAAAGCATTAGTAATTAGTAAAAGTTTGATTGTTTTAGCTGTTACATTTATTTGCAGCTTGACTGTTAGTGCAGTGTCTCCACGTAATTATCTTTATGATACGAAAGAAGAGAATGGAAAAGTAATTTCAAAAGTTATTTTCTCTCAGGAAGACGGACTTTTGAATAAAGAAGTAAGATATGAATTCACTTATAATGACGCCGGCAAGGTGGCTGAAAAGAAAGCTTACCGCTGGAACAAAAATAGTGAAGAATGGGAACCTTATTATTTAATAACCTACAAGTATGATAATAACGGCGACATTAATACTGTATATGGTATGTGGAATAAGAAAAAGAAAGATTACAGTCTGAATGTACAATCCATGAGTATATCACAAAACAGTTACGATACAATTTTTTCATAATAGATTGATAAGTTATTCATAAACACACAACACGGCATAAATAGCAAAAGACGTGAGTCTTCGTTATTTGTGCCGTTTTTTTATTAGTCGGGTATATCGCCGGAGAGAAGAATTAAGCAATAACTTACGCTTCTATTCCTCTGTTCTTCAATATAACGGACATGTGATCCAATGCCCATCCGGCCAATGACTCAATATGGGGAATGAGGCTGTATCCTATTTCAGTTAAACGATACTCTACGCGTGGAGGCACTTCCGCATAAACTTTTCTTTCCACTAAACCATCTGTTTCTAATGTCCGGAGTGTTACAGTGAGCATACGTTGCGAAATATCATCAATTGTTTTATGAATGTCACTAAAGCGCATCGTTCCGTTTGCATTCAGAGTAATCAAGATAAGCATTGACCATTTGTCTCCCAATCTGCTTAACACATCGCGTATAGGGCAATTTCCTGTAGGATGAAAGTTTTTCATTTTTTAAGTTTTTGTATTCAGTTGAAATTCAATAATAGTTACTTCTATGTAAGTTCCTTATTATGAGGTTCGTTCTTGTTTTTGTGAACAAGTAGCCATATATTTGCGTTACAAAAGTAATAAACTTACGAAAAATAACTATTGTTTCATTTAATAATTAAAGTTATGGCAAAGAAAGTCGCAGTTTTAGCAGTAAATCCGGTAAATGGATTCGGTTTATTTCAGTATTTGGAAGCGTTTTTTGAGAATCATATTCCATACAAAGTGTATGCAGTAGCAGAGAATAAAGAAATCAAGACAAATTCAGGAATCACTTTGTTTGCTGATGATGTAATTGCCAATTTAAAAGGGCATGAGGATGAGTATGACGCTTTGGTGTTTGCCTGTGGTGATGCTGTTCCTGTATTTAAGGATAATGCCGGAAAGCAATACAATCTTGATTTGATGGAAGTGATCAAAGCATTTGGTGAAAAAGGCAAGTTAATGATCGGCCATTGCGCTGCCGCTATGATGTTTGATTTTACAGGTATCACAAAAGGAAAGAATTTGGCTGTTCATCCGCTTGCAAAGCCAGCTATACAGAATGGAAAGGCAACAGATGAAAAGTCTGAAATAGATGGTAATTTCTATACTGCGCAAAGTGAAAATACGGTGTGGACAATGATGCCGCAAGTAATAGAGGCGCTTAAATAAACAGGTATTAAGGAGAAATAGCACAAGCAAACAGGTTTTCCAACCTTGTTGCTTGTGCTATTGACTAATTTATTTAACCTTTTCAGTAAAGACTATTTAATAATCTTTTCCAAGTCTTTCAAGTTGTTTGCTACTTCTTCGTCGGTGACTTCATAATTGCCTAAATCACCAGCCAGATATTGGTCATAAGCAGCCATGTCGATTAGTCCGTGGCCGGATAGATTGAACAGTATCGTGCGGGACTTGCCTTCTTGCTTGGCTTGCTCGGCTTCGCGAATAGCAACTGCAATGGCATGGGAAGACTCCGGAGCCGGAATAATGCCTTCTGCCTGAGCGAACATCGTTGCAGCTTTAAATGTATCTAACTGTTTGACATCTGCCGCATTCATTAGGCCGTCTTTCATCAGCTGGCTGACAATAGATCCTGCTCCATGATAACGTAAACCGCCTGCGTGAATGTTTGCCGGAGCAAAATTATGTCCTAATGTAAACATCGGGATAAGCGGAGTGTAACCGGCTTCATCTCCAAAATCGTATTGGAACTGCCCGCGTGTCAGTTTCGGACAGGATGCCGGCTCTGCGGCAATAACACGGATATTTTTGCCTTCTGTCAACTTATGACGCAGGAATGGGAAAGTAATTCCCGAAAAATTAGAACCGCCGCCAAAACAGCCGATAACTACATCCGGATATTCTCCCGCCATTTCCATTTGTTTCTCGGCTTCAAGGCCAATAACCGTTTGGTGCAACATAACATGATTTAGTACGCTTCCCAGTGTGTATTTACAGTTGGGTGTTTGCATGGCCAGTTCTACAGCTTCGGAGATTGCCGTACCCAGACTTCCTTGATAGTTCGGATGATCGGTTAATATTTTGCGGCCGGCTTTCGTACTCATGCTGGGTGAAGCGATTACCTGTGCGCCGAATGTTTGCATAATGGAGCGACGGTATGGTTTTTGGTGATAACTAACCTTTACCATATATACAGCCAGTTCCAGACCGAATGCTTTTGCCGCATATGAGAGTGCTGCGCCCCATTGGCCTGCGCCTGTTTCGGTGGTGATATTTGTTACACCTTCCTTTTTACAATAATAGGCTTGTGCAATGGCTGAATTCAGTTTATGCGATCCAATCGGACTAACGCTTTCATTCTTAAAATAAATATGTGCGGGAGTATCTAACATCTTTTCCAATCCGTAAGCACGGACTAATGGAGTAGGACGCCATACTTTATATAATTCGCGAACTTCTTCCGGTATTTCAATCCACGTATCTGTTGTATTCATTTCCTGGTGAGAAACACCTTTGGAAAATAAAGGATACAGATCTTCTTCCTTCAATGGTTGTTTGGTTTGCGGATTTAAAATAGGAAGAGGTTTGTTTTTCATGTCGGCAACGATGTTATACCATGCAGTCGGTATATCTTTTTCTTGCAGTAAAAATTTCTTAGTACTCATAATTCTATATGTAGTTTACATTATTAATCATATTGGGCCAAAAACCTTACAACTTGGAAGCAAAGGAACAAATAATATTTCATTCTTCAAATTGAATAAACAAAAATATATATCTTTGTGCCCTGATTCTGATAAAAATAGCAAACTGAAAAGCAATGAAACGGCTAATACTTGTACTGATTACAGTATCAATATTTTTATTTTCTGTATCGGCACAACGAAAAAACTTTACGTATAAATTCTATGGCTTCGTACGAGGTGATTTATTTTATAACACCCGTGCAAATATGGCTCCGGTAGATGGAAACTTTTATCTGTATCCATTGGATGTTAAACCGGATGCGGATGGAAAAGATCTGAATGCCGTTCCCAATGGCAGTTTTTATACCTTTACTACTCGTCTGGGCATAGATGTAACAGGACCGGATATCGGCAAAGCGCGTACTTCTGCCAAAGTTGAAACAGACTTTGGCGGGTTCTCAGGTAATACTACGGTGCTTCGTGTTCGACAGGCTTATGTTGCATTAGATTGGGGAAAGAGCAATGTGACTATCGGACAAACATGGCATCCTTTGTTCGGGGCTGTGTTTCCTGATATATTGAATTTGTCTACCGGAGCGCCTTTCCAACCTTTTAACCGGAGTCCTCAGTTACGTTATCAGTATCGTACGAATGGTTGGAATTTAACAGCTTCCGCTTTATGGCAATTGCAATATCTTTCAAGTGGACCGAATGGGATGAGTGAAGACTATATAAAGAATAGCTGTGTGCCCGAGTTTTATATAGGAGCCGATTATTCGGCTAACAACTGGTTGCTGGGAGCCGGTGGACATTTGATTTCGTTGAAGCCGCGTACATCTGCAGAGTGGCAGGGCAAGACCTATAAAGTAAACGAGCGAATGACTGCATTATCTTATGAGGCTCATCTTAAATATACCGGAAAAAACTATACTTTTGCAGCCAAAAGCCTGATGGCTTCCTGCCTGGATCATACTGCTCTGATAGGCGGATATGGAATAAGCGCGATAAATCCGGCGAATGGGGAACAGGAATATACTCCTTTCCGTCATTCCACCACGTGGGTTAATTTTACGTATGGACAGAAATGGAAACCAGCGTTGTTTCTTGGCTACACAAAGAATATGGGCACAAATAAATCGCTAGTTACACCAACTACTGTTTACGGCATGGGATTGGATATTGACCAGTTGCTGTCTGCGAATATTAATCTGTCTTATAATTTACCGCATTGGCAGATCGGATTGGAATATTCGGCGTCTGTTGCCTGGTATGGTACGATTGATTCCGGATCGGGCAAAGTAAAAGATACGCATTCTGTCACTAATCATCGTATCTTGGGGTTAGTGATGTATTATTTTTAGAATGATAATGATTTAATGATGATGAGACATTATTTGCTTCTTTTTCTCGGATTTTTTGTTTTTACGGCAATATATGCGCAAAAGAAAGACTTTACATATAAGTTCTATGGGCAGGTGAGGGGAGATTTGTTCTATAACTCCCGTGCAAATGCAGAAATTGTAGACGGCCTGTTTCATTTATATCCGAAGGATATTGCTCCTGACGCTGATGGAAAAGATTTGAATGCAACGGCTAACGGTAGTTTTTATCTGCTATATTCCCGGTTGGGAATTGATATTACAGGGCCTGATATTGGTAAAGCAGCTACCTCTGTGAAGATAGAAGGCGATTTTCGAGGCGCAGGCAGTAATTGGGCGGTATTGCGTGTTCGCCATGCTTATGTGAATCTGGATTGGGGGAAATCTTCGGTACTGATTGGTCAGACATGGCATCCTTTGTTCGGTGAAGTTTTTCCTCAGATGCTGAATCTTTCTACCGGAGCACCTTTCCAGCCATTTAATCGTAGTCCGTTATTGCGTTATCGTTATAAGAATGGAAATTGGCAACTTACCGGAGCTGCGGTGTGGCAATTGCAATATTTGTCTGCCGGCCCGAATGGAAAGAGTGAGGAATATATCAAGAACAGTTGTGTACCTGAATTCTATGCCGGTGTAGATTATAAGAAACCCGGCTGGATGGTAGGTGCCGGAGTGGAGCTTCTGTCATTGGTTCCTCGTACTCAGAACGAAATAAATGGTAAGATTTATAAGGTGAGCGAACGCGTGACTTCCCTCTCGGCAGAAGCCCATGTGAAATATCAGAATGATAATTGGCTGGTTATGGCAAAAACGTTGTTGGCATCCAACCTGACTCAGACGTGTATGTTAGGAGGATATGGCGTTACTTCGGTAGATCCTCGTACCGGAGAACAAGAGTATGCACCCTATCGTCATTCTATGACCTGGCTGAATATTGTTTACGGTAAAAAATGGAAACCGGGACTTTTTCTGGGATATTTGAAAAATATGGGAGCCGGGGAGTCTTTGGTTGGTAAGACGTACGGTGTAGGTTTGGATGTAGATCAGGTTTTTACTGCAAACATACAAATGTCATATAATCTTCCGCATTGGAAGATAGGAATTGAATATAGTCCGTCTTTAGCTTGGTATGGAGACGTGGATATGCAGGATGGAGGAAAGATATATAATACTCACTCCGTCACTAACCATCGTCTGTTAGGAGTTTGTATTTTCATGTTCTAAGGAATAATTTATTTAACAATCTTTGCATAACAGGCCGAATAACCGGCTTGTTTGTTAATTATTGTCTTTTATTTTCATCCTGCAGAGGACGGTTTTTAAAAGAGCTGACCTTTGATATGAAAAGTCCCGTCTTAACATTTCAAAAGTCAGCTCTTTTGAAATGTTAAGACGGGACTTTTAAGTTCAAAAGATATATCCTTTAAATAGATAGATTGATATGTTTTTTTAATTAAACTCTTCAACCTTTCAGTTTTGATGTTAAACGATTGATTATTATAGTAATATCCCTGAATGTTGATCCGTTCTATTTATAAAAAAGAACCGCACCGGAAATGAAATTTCTCGGTACGGTCTTTCCCTTGTATGCTAATCCTGTCTAATTACATAGTTTATTCACTCCATCCCGGGTTCTGTACCAGATTAGGATTCAAATCCATTTCTTTCTGAGGAATCGGCCATAAGTAGTAGTTGTCAGGGAAACCTCTCTGGCGGATTTTTACACCTGTAAATTCGGTCATCCAAACACCGTCTACTACATCTTTAGCTATTTTCCATCTGCGAATGTCTGAATATCTTTGTCCTTCACCGCAAAGTTCTACCATTCTTTCATGATATATTCTTTCACGCATTTGACTTTGGCTCAATCCGGCAGGAAGTTCCTTTACGCCGGCTCTTTTACGAACGGTATTTACTGCGTCATATACAGACTGGTCGGCTCCGACTGCTTCGTTTTGAGCTTCTGCATACATCAGCATAACGTCGGCTAAACGAATAAGTGGGAAGTTCAGAGGCATATTGTCTTGTAATGTATATACGGAACCTGTTTCTACAAACTTTCTCCATGAATAGCTACCGTTTGCCCAAACCGGAACAAGAGCATTAGGGTCTGTTTTGTCTACAGGGAATTTGTATAGAAGAGTTCCTGATTTACCTTCAAATTCAGACCAGGGAACTATTATTGCTTTATGTAAACGGGGATCTCTGTTTTCAAATAATTTTCTAACAGAAGCTTCATCATTCCAGTCTTCCGGATTGTTCGGATCGAAAGTTGTTCCTTGTGCATTTTTATAATTCTTGAAGTCGAAAGGAGTACCGTCAATCATTTCGAAAGCATTTACCAGTTCCGGAGTAGGACGGGTACGTTGTGAACCGCTTGTTGCTCCTCCTGCATTACCGTAGTTACGGTCTGTGGCTATTCCATGACCGGATTCGGCTACATATTGAACGTCGAAAATCACTTCACTGTTATTGTTTCCTGCTACACGGAATAATGTATGATAGTCATCCACTAATTTCCGGTCGCTGTTCTCCATAAGTTCTTTGAAGTCGGCAGCTGCTTTCGCATATTGCTTAGCCCATAAATGTGCTTTACCTCTCATAGCCAGAGCAGCCCACTTTGTAGCGCGTCCTTTATCTGACTGTCCATAACTTTCAGGCAATAGAGAGATGGCATCAGTCATGTCTTTCACGATAAATTCATATACTTCCTGTTCACTGTTACGAGGTTCGTATGCTTCGTCAATGTTCATCGGATAGTCATAAAGAGGCACTCCTCCGAAATAATCCCATAATTTGAAGTAGAAGTAACCGCGGAAGAATTTAGCTTCTCCTAATGTGCGGTTTTTCATTGTCTCGTTCATCTCAATACCCGGTATCTGCTTGATAGCCGTGTTTGCACGATAGATACCTTTATAGAATATACCCCATGAGGTTTCGTAGAATACGGCATTGGTAGGGAAATTACCGGTAGTTAATCCGGTGGCCCATGATTGGTACGCAATATCTGTGAAGTCGTCCATCATGCCATATATTACGATACTGTTCGTAAATTCACGGTTGGTATTATATAATGAGTTCACACCCATTATTGCATCTTCCTGCGATTTCCAGAAGTCACCTTCCGACAGCCCGACCAATGAGTTCCTGTCCAGAAAATCACTACAAGAGGACAGGAAGAATACAGATGCTATGATTGATGTTATTATCTTTTTCATATCTTATTCATTTAAAAAGTTACGTTTAAACCAACTACCCATTGCTTCATTAACGGATAAGCTATGCCTGTGTTTTCAGGGTTGTATCCGTCGAAACTTGTAAAGGTAAAGTAATTCTCAAGGTTTGTATATACTCTCAGTCTGTCAACCAGGAAGGTGGATGTCAGTCTTCTTGGTAGAGTATATCCAATTTGTATGGACTTGATTCTGAAATAAGAAGTGTTGTATAACCAATAATCGCTATATACTGTGTTCAGTGCTGAACCTGATGTTTGCAAACGTGGATATGCGGTTGATTTGTTTTCCGGAGTCCAATGGTTCAATACATTTTCTCTTATAAGGAAGCCTTCGTTGATATTGAACGTGTTAAATCCGTCATTACCCCAATAGCCTTTTACGTTACCTATGCCTTGTCCTACAATGTTGAAATCGAAATCCTTGTAAGCAGCACTGATGCTGATACCATAGGTTAGTTTAGGAAGTGCCGAATAGTCTTTAACTACACGGTCGTCCAAATTGAAGACTTTGTCGTCATTCGTATTCTTATATAAGAAATCACCGGGTTTGGGTGTACTGCCTATATCGCTACCAAATGTGTATCCATCGGCCAGTAACTGGTCTATTTCAGCCTGGTCTTGTATGATATGATCTACTTCAAGTACATAGAAGCTGTTGTACGGTTTGCCTTCCATGATGATATTTGCTTTATCAATGGATTTGTCGCCATTGAATTTGGTTACCTCATTCTTTATAGTAGACAGGTTACCGCTGATGCTGTATGAGAAATCTTTTCCTACGTTTCCGTGGTATGTAGCTTGTAATTCCACACCTTTATTAGTCATTTCTGCTATATTCTGCCAAGGTGGTTGGAAGTTACCCATTGTCAATGGAATAGGAATACGTGTCAGGATGTCGCTGGTTTTTTTGCTGTAATATTCAGCACTAACAGATAGTCTGTTGTTTAATAGAACCAAGTCTAAACCAATATTGGTGATTGCTGTTGTTTCCCATTTGATCTTGCTGTTAGCCAAATCTTTCGGTGCTACACCTTGTTGAAGTTGTCCGCCAAAGGGATATAGTTGTGAACCATACACAATTTGGTAGGCATAGTCTCCGATTCTGTTGTTACCTAGCTTACCCCATGAACCTCTGATCTTGATGTCATCAAAAACAGTTTTCAGAGATTGTGCAAAAGACTCTTCGCTAAGTCTCCAACCTGCAGAGAATGACGGGAAGAATCCCCATCTGTTATCTCTCGAAAATCTGGAAGAACCATCATAACGGGCGTTGATATCCAATAGATATTTTCCTTTGTAATCGTAATTAATACGTCCGAAATAAGAGCGAAGGGCATCATCCGTTCCCGATCCTGTTATAGCTTCGTTTTCAACACCGGCATCCATGATGTATATGGCATCATTTCCGAGTATATCGCTTTTCTTTGCATCGAATTTATCCATGCGGTTATATTGCTGGTCGAAACCAACTAACACGGCAAAGTTATGCTCTTTATTCAGTGAATAGTTGAAACGTAAAAGGGTATTCAGTATGGTTGAATAATCTCTTCTTGTTCCATTCATTAATTTATCTATGTTGGATTTGGGCTGATATTCATAGCCTGATTGGAAATCCCATAAAGAGTAGGGGTTTGTATATTCCCAATTATATCTGTTGTCATAGTTAAAGCCAAAGCTGCTTTCCCATTCAAAGAATTTCAGGAACTTCACCTTGCCATAGAACTTCAGTCCTAACTTTTGCCGTTGGTAATTGCCTCGTATGTTATCAACATAAGCTCTCGGGTTGCTTACTTCTACCATGTCTTTAAACATTGTTCCACCGTAGCGTCCGTCTTCATATTGAGGAATAACTCCAGGAGTTGTACCTCTGATATAGCTGAAAAACGTATTTGTATCAATAGGTTTGGTGTCTTTCCATGAACCAAACACGTTTGCTCCCATATCCAACCAACTGTTTACCTTGGAATCTACATTTAAGCGGAATGAATACTTTTTAGAACCTGAGTTATCAATAATTCCCTGATTGTCCAGGTAACCAAGAGATAATGAATAATTCATTTTCTCACTACCTCCTCTTACAGTCAGATTATGTTCCGTTAAAATAGAGGTCTTTAGCATTTCATCGTACCAATCGGTGTTCGGATATAGTGGATTACCCGCTGCAGATTCTTTTCTCCATTGGTCAATCGTGCTGCTCGGATATTTCTCAAAGCCTTCTGCCTCATTTACCAGGCTCATGTGAGTAGCCATGTCGCTTATGAAGTCGATGTCTTTCGCAGCACTTTGCCAACCTACGTAACCATTATAAGAAACACTGGTTTTGCCTTCTTTTCCTCTTTTGGTAGTAACCAGAATAACACCGTTTGCTGCTCTGGAACCGTAAATAGCAGAAGATGATGCGTCCTTAAGTACAGACACGCTTTCCACATCGTTTGGATTAACATCGTTCAGTGCTCCGGGTACACCATCAATAATAACTAAAGGTGAAGCGTCGTTCATTGTTCCTTTACCTCTTACCAGAATACTAACTTCTTCTGATCCGGGTTGTGCTGATGTTTGAGAGATGTTCAAACCTGCACTTAATCCTGTTAAAGCGGAAGACAGATTCATTGTAGGACGACTGGTTATTGATTCGTCGAATCTGACAGCTGATACGGCGCCGGTCAAATTTTGTTTTTTCATTGTACCGTATCCAACAACCACAACGTCGTCAATCATTTGTGAATTTTCGATCAGCACAATGTTGTAATTGCTTTTTGAATCTACTTTGATTTCCTGAGGGTGGTAACCTAAATAAGTAATAACGATTATTGAACCGGGATCGGCCATCAAAGAAAAGTTTCCGTCAATATCTGTTATAGTTCCATTAGTGGTTCCTTTTACAGCAACGCTTGCTCCTGTAAGAGGTGTTCCGTACTCATCCTTGACACTTCCTTGCAGTTTTTTCTGTTGTGTCGGAGAGGATGATAATATTCCAATCACACTGCTTTGCGCTGTTTCATTATTAGTCGCAAAAACAGGAACGCTGGATGCCTCCAACATTGCCGAGCAAACAAATGCTCCTAGAATAAGATTCTTGCAGTTTTTCATATTGTCATACAATTATAAATAATTAGATTACGGTTTTATTGATATCGTTAATATCGACAGATTAGATAATGTATAAAACATTATTTTTCAGGAATACATTTGTTTATTTTTTACTCATATTAATTATATTATGTTTATTCTTTTTTAACTATCAATAGATTCTGTAAAACATTTGTAATGTTTGTGACACATCATTGTATTGACAAAAATATTGATTATTCAACCTTAATAATGCTATAATCAAGCCAAATAAACCTCATATTACGTCATTTTTAACTTCGATTGTCTTAGGTGAAAATTTGTGATAATTAAATAGATATGGGATTATTTGCCGAATTCATAAGATCTGCCCGGAGTAATAGTATATTTCCCTTTTCCACTTTTGAAGAAGATCGTGTTTTTTCCTACTTTTACTTTGAAATTTAAATTAATTTTATTCTTCTCGTCTTGTATATTCCAAAATCCGGGTTTCAGATCAGCAATTAAAATTTGAAATTCAGAATCCTGATCAACGGTTAATGTAAATGGTTTCTGTATTTGTTCATAACCGGAACTCATACATACTATCCGATCTTGCAGACGAATGATATATTTACCGTCCTTCTCCGAAAAATCTACAGGTAGAGGTTTTGTGTCATCTGCTGTCATTTGGAAAACTGTAAGAAAACGATTCTGCTTTTTATTTTCCTTCGGATATGCAACTACCTGGTAACCTCCTGCTTCAGGACGTGTCGATTTTATTTGATATTGAGGTCCTAATACAGTTGATGAATCTTTTAAACTGGAAATTTCAATTTCTCTGTTCTCAGGTAACGGAAGTAACATATTAATATAAGTATTACCTGTAAATCCATTACTACCGTTATGCAACACAATGTTCGAACCGGAGCGAACAGGTTCATTGAATGTATTTATTTTCCAGTATTTTTCGAAGTTTTCTTTCGAAGTGATCATATCATCTGCTAATATTACCGCAGCCGGAATATCTTCCCGGTTTAAATTAAGAAAACAGAAACTGCGGGTATAGTTACTTACTTTGCTGTAATAAGCAGCAGTAAGGTCTGCTTTGAAATAACTGTACGATGGCTTCTGAGTATTTTCTTCAAAATCAGTGGATAACACTGTGCCATAATCAAACCAAGGATCGTTCTGTACTTCATAAGGGGTTCTTGGAGTTTTTTGGTTAAACCTGCTTCCTCCGTCATTCATATTTGTTCTGGGTGCCAGTTTCTCATCAGGATCTTTAACTAACATCATATTATGAGATACCGATCTTTTATAGAAGTTAAAATCATACGGAGTACCGTAAGCCATATATACTCCCAGATTGACAATTTGTGGCCCGCGATAGTAAATTTGGAATGATCCGGCATTAGCATGCTGGTGATTTCCGAAGTGGTAACCGCCGCCTCTGATTTCAGCAACGACATCGTTGCTTGTTTTGTCCATGTTCCAACCGGTTCTTGCAATCATACTGCCAAGCACCGGACCGAAATCTATAGATTGCGGAAGAGAATCCAAACAAGTATCCGGTTTTAAATCAGGATTGTTTAGCAATAAGAAAAGAACAGGATTGTCTATCGCTCTTTTAAATCCGCCACGACGTTCAAACTCTCCTTTTGTAACAGGATCGTTAGCGTACGCATAGTCTAGCAATAATGTTTCCGGAAAGGCTACATGAGTAGCTCCGAATTTGTCTCCGTCATAAAATCTTAATCCATCGGGAAGACGCATGTATAACCAGTATTTTCGTAAGTCGGCAATATTATCGTTAAATATGCGAACTCCTGTCATCCTGTAAAACAACCATGCCGCATGCATTTCCCAGCCATGCCTATATGCTCCGTAATCAAATCCTTGATTATGACGGGGAGATTGGTATTCAAATGCTCTCATTGGCAGTAGTTTCTCTAGGAGCAGATAGGAAATATAGCGATAAGGTTCGGGGTCTTTATCGTATATGGCAATACTCATTGTCAGAAAATCCCGGTTAACCTGGGCTTCATTTGCATGTCCGTTTACGACATTCTCTTTGAAAGGAGGCCATCCTATTTCCATTTCCGGAGCTAAACGCATCATATTGTCGTATAAGACCTGCTTGTCATTTTCGCTTAGAAGATTATAGCACCAGTCGTAAGTAATAGCTGCCGTATATATTGATTTCCCGATTTCTCTTGTAATATCTCCATATCTGACATTACCGAACTCAAGAACAGATAAATAGTTTGTCATCAGACGGACAACTTCGTTCCCAACAGTGCGGTCACCTGTCATGAGATAATAAAATGCTTTGATAATTGCTATGTCTTCCAGTTTGTCCTGATGGAATATTTCCTTTCGTATATCAAATTTGAATGGATATGGCTCTTTGGCTTTTTTTTCTACTTCCTGCCATAAAGGAAGGTTCTCTCCTTTTGTCAGTCTTGCTTTTATTTCGGATAAATTATCCTTGTTAACCCATAAGCGAGGTCTGTCTACCGAAGGGGTGACAGCGGGAACATAATTGGCTGCTTCTGTCGGTACCTCAAATGGAATGTATTTTTCTATCCTGATTGCCTGGAAAGAAATTCCCTCCGGTAACCAGATTTTAAGTTCCTGTTCTGGTTTCAGATTGAATATGCCAAGGTTGTGTCCTGTATATTCATGAAGATTAGAAACAATACGTCTGGTTACACGTTGATTATCTATCTGGAGTTTTGCCAAACGCGTTTCTACTTTCATTCCGGATTTGATTTCTTCATGTCTTACGACATCTGCAAATAGATTGTATTGCCCGTTTTCCGGAACGGTTATTTTGTATATTATATCAGGATCGGTTTCGGTATCATTGCTGACTCTTTCATTTACTCCTTCTTTCAGAGTCAATAATTTCACTTTAGAGGACGTTTTCTGTATTATTTTTGTGGTTTTCTTATTACTCTTAGCATTCTCAACAGTTAATGTTACGCTATATTTTTCGTTATTCGCAGCTCTCTTCTGCAAAGAATAATTCTTTGCAGATAGAGCTGGAACTGATAACGTGAATATCAGTGAAACAAAAAAAAACAATATGTGGTTTTTACATTTATTCATTGTTTACTGTAATTTTCAGCTTTATTCTTTATCTTATTTTTTTACAGAATTGGTGATCTTTACATTTATATTCCCCGGATCAGTCTGAACATCCTTGCCTTTTGGATTAAGTTGTGTAATCTTGTTGAAATGGGAGTTGTATACAGGAGCAAGGAATTCCAGTGCTATATCTGCTTTGTAAGAACGAATATCATTCATGAAGATATTGTATATGTTTCCCGGTTTAAAGCCTTGTCCATACTGTCCGTTTCCGTAGATACGTACTACTTTCCTTTTTCCTCCTTTTGGTCCGTCACTTATATTGGAGCAATAGATATTGTAAATTTTAGGTTGCGAAGGCAACAGAATCATTACGTGATGTACTCCCGATGCCTCAATATTACGACAGGTAATGTCATGTATGTCGCCTCCGTAAGAATAATCCGAATATCTTACAGGAAGAAGAGGGAATACGTATTTATTGTTACTCCACCGTGTTTCGTCAAAAGCTGCCAGGATGATTGTATCGTCAGATGTTTCACCTGTGATATTTTCGATTACTATATCGGAACCACCTTGAATAATACTTACTCCATCTCCGTTTTTAACTGTAGTATGCAGGTCTATATTATTAACATGGCCGTTTTTACATCCATTTGTCAATACAATCCCCCAACTATGAGTCTTTTGAACTTTTAATCCGGATATTTCAAAACCATCTACATAAGAAAACAGTATTGTGAAGTTTCTCCAACCCCAGTAATCGCCCAGCCACTTTTCTTTTACTTTGGTTTTAGGATTTATACCTTCATAGAAATTTTCCGCACCTTCGATTATTGCTCCGTTCATCCCTATAATTTTGATGTTTTGGGCAGGCAATAACTGTTTGGCATAACCATTGGGATCTTTATCGTCTATATCCAAATTTCCGGAACGGATGATATTGTCAAATACCTGATCGGCCAGTTTTATCTTGCATCCGTCAACAATCATTTTCGTGTTGGATGGTAAAGCTATAGCTTCCGATATAAGATAGATAGGCGAATCCTTGAACAGAATAGTACCACCATTACATTCTTTTATGAAATCCAGAGCGTTGGAGATTTGTTCCGATATGTTTTCCCCTTCAAAATCTTCAGGTTTAACGATAACGGAACAATCGTTATTTTCAACGCTCTGCAATTCTCCAGCACATAATATAGTAGACTGAAACACAATGATCAGGAAGGCAAATAATATTTGTCTCATTTTCTATCCGTATTTACTTTTGTTTCTTGCTGAAAGCGCAACGAATTAACCAATAAATTATCCGAAGAGCCAGTGTTAGGAAATAGAATCCAATACTTAAAGAAAGTACCCAAAGCAGTTGTGTGAATAGTTCTTTCCATTCAGTATCGAATACGATAATAGAAATTATATTCAGCAAGAAAGCAAGTACAAAACAAACACCCCATATCAATATTTCGGTGCGTTGCCTTTTCGTCGTTATTGTAATATTAATGTCTTTCATAATTATGCATCAAATGAATAAGGTATTTTGTATTCTTCGGGGAATTCAATCACAGCTCTTTCTTCCATTGCCTTGTTGCCAAGTAATGCCAGAACGGATGAATAATAGGCTTCCTCTACCAGATTCTGAATAGGTTCTCCGGTAATTACGGATGAGCAATAAGCCGATACAAGGCCTAATGAACCATCGTCAACAGTTGCTCCGGTAGTGTTGGAACCGTCATGTGTCTGGATATGATCCATAATAGGTTCACCCTTTACGGAAGAAGCAGTTTCAGGAACCCAGCTAGGACCGGCAAAAGAGATATTATCAAATACCTTATGTTCAATTTGATTGATCAATTGCTGTATGCCCGGTGCGGGTTTCGGGTTTTCCATATACAATAATCCCTGTGCCAGCTCAAGAGT
>NZ_LT896588.1:925461-926376 GCF_900186615.1 Parabacteroides bouchesdurhonensis | reverse complement strand
TCCATTCCATAATGCTTGTTTGAAATGATAGATTCGAAAGTCATGCGCAAGCCGTTAGGATAATGGTAAATAACACTTACACTGTCATAAACCTCACGACCGTCTTTCCAGAAAAGAATGTCGCCGAACCCTGTGATATAGTCGGGAAGAGAATGATTGACCCACGTACCCATTTGTAATTGGTGGGCGGCAAGTTCGGTCATCAAACCACCTGAATATTCTTTGTACAGTCGCCAGTTTATCTGTCTTTCCAATGACGGTTCCGGTACAGGCCTGCGCCAGTCGTTGTTACGGTACCAGAAGTTACGAAGTCCTACTATCTGACCGATTGTTCCATTCTTTATCAGTTCTATCGCTTTCAGATATTTCGGGTCGAACAGGCGTTGTATGCCTATATAAAGGACTTTGCCCGATTCTTTATATATATCATACATTTCCTTGCATTGTTCCACGGTTCTGGCCATGGACTTTTCGCAGAATACATGCTTGCCGGCTTTCAACCCTGCGATTGAGATTGGAGCATGCATGTGAAGAGGTGTTGCAATCAGGATGCCGTCCACATTCGGGTCGGCAATTGCCTGGTTGTAGNACCCAGCTAGGACCGGCAAAAGAGATATTATCAAATACCTTATGTTCAATTTGATTGATCAATTGCTGTATGCCCGGTGCGGGTTTCGGGTTTTCCATATACAATAATCCCTGTGCCAGCTCAAGAGTTCCTTCATGACCCAGAACCTGTTCATCCATTCCATAATGCTTGTTTGAAATGATAGATTCGAAAGTCATGCGCAAGCCGTTAGGATAATGGTAAATAACACTTACACTGTCATAAACCTCACGACCGTCTTTCCAGAAAAGAATGTCGCCGAACCCTGTGATATAGTCGGGAAGAGAATGATTGACCCATGTACCCAT
>NZ_LT896588.1:707279-923450 GCF_900186615.1 Parabacteroides bouchesdurhonensis | reverse complement strand
TCCATTCCATAATGCTTGTTTGAAATGATAGATTCGAAAGTCATGCGCAAGCCGTTAGGATAATGGTAAATAACACTTACACTGTCATAAACCTCACGACCGTCTTTCCAGAAAAGAATGTCGCCGAACCCTGTGATATAGTCGGGAAGAGAATGATTGACCCACGTACCCATTTGTAATTGGTGGGCGGCAAGTTCGGTCATCAAACCACCTGAATATTCTTTGTACAGTCGCCAGTTTATCTGTCTTTCCAATGACGGTTCCGGTACAGGCCTGCGCCAGTCGTTGTTACGGTACCAGAAGTTACGAAGTCCTACTATCTGACCGATTGTTCCATTCTTTATCAGTTCTATCGCTTTCAGATATTTCGGGTCGAACAGGCGTTGTATGCCTATATAAAGGACTTTGCCCGATTCTTTATATATATCATACATTTCCTTGCATTGTTCCACGGTTCTGGCCATGGACTTTTCGCAGAATACATGCTTGCCGGCTTTCAACCCTGCGATTGAGATTGGAGCATGCATGTGAAGAGGTGTTGCAATCAGGATGCCGTCCACATTCGGGTCGGCAATTGCCTGGTTGTAGTCTTTATATTGTTTTGCTTTCGGGAATACTTTGGCAGCATTGTCAAGATGCGGCTGGTAAATATCGCACAAAGCAACGACTTCGGCATGAGGTATTTGTAAGAGGTGGTTGATATGGTACATGCCTCTTGATCCTGTTCCGATAATGGCAAGCCTAGCCTTCTGGCCTTTTACTTGCTTTTCTCTTTCCTGAGCAAGGAGATGCAATTGAGGCAGAGAAGATAGCAAAAGACCGCTTCCTCCTATAGCTCCCATATTTTTCAGGAAATTCCGACGAGATAAATTTTGAGTATCCATTGTTTTTTATTATTATTTTAATGATAGGATCTTTTTACTATCTCTGAATTATAGCTTCATTTCCCATCCTGGTTCATAATCACGACCCCAATATTTCATCGCTTCCTGATCTTGTATAATTCGCCCGTTAGCAGAGTCGATATCGAGTGAACGTTTTACACGTTGAGAGATATTACCAATTTGCATCAACAAAGTGCTCTTGTGTCCCGATACTATATCCGAATTCAGTTTAGCACCTTTTCTGATACCATCAAAGAAGTTATTGATGTGCAAAGCATCCAGGCTTTCAGCCGGGTTCATCAAATTACGTGGGTCTATTTCCAGTTTGCTGTATTGTTGTTTTACAACTTTATTGTCCATATCGAAGATTCTATAGCCATCGCTCCCCGTAATCAACAAACTGCCTTTGTCTCCATAAAACATAACTCCGACACTACTGCCTTCAATAGTTCTGCCATTGCAGCTGCGTCCTTCCCATGTCATAGATTTGCTATTTCCGAATTCAAGATCTATAACCTGCGTATCCGGAGTTTCCCAATCGTCCTTAAAGAAATACCGGCCTCCGGTAGAACTTACTCTTGTAGGATAGTCTAATTCCATTCCCCAGCGCAATATGTCTATCATGTGTGTACCGTTATTCAATGATTCGGAAGTTCCCCATCTCCAGAACCAGTGCCAGTTATAGTGAACTACATTGTCTTTATAAGCTACGCGGGGAGCCGGACCTTGCCATAAATTCCAATCAAGCCATTCGGGAACGGGAACTTCTTTCCCTATGCCTATTGATGGACGGTTGTTGGTATACCATGCCTTACCAAAGTGTACATTGCCAATGACGCCGTCTTTTATAGCCTGTATACCTTCTTGTACATTCGGCCAGGAACGTCTTTGATTACCCATTTGCACCACACGGTTATATTTTTCTACTCCCTGTATGAGAATTTCTCCTTCTTCCGGACAATAGCTACACGGTTTTTCCAGATATACATCTTTACCTGCCTGCATAGCCATCAATGCTGCCGGTGCATGCCAATGGTCTGGGGTTGCGATAATAACGGCATCTACATCTTTTGATTCAAGAGCTTTTCTGAAATCCTTTTCTGTTTTTGGCTTATGCCCTTGTATTTTAGTTACGGCATCCGCACATTTTGCAATGGCACGACTATCTACATCGCATACATATGCTATTTCACAACCTTGTTGTTTTGCGAAGTTTGCAGCCAAAGCCCCTCCACGGGAATTGACACCAATGGCTGCAACTCTGATCTTATCACTTGCTCCTTTAATGTTGGAATAACTTTTAGCACTCATACCTTCTAAAACACTTCCGAAGGAAAGGGCAGATGCTCCCAGTGCTGCTTTCTTTAAAAAATCACGTCGTGTACTCATGGTAATATTTTTATATAGTATGTAATTTAGTCTAACATAGCGATACAAAGAAATTCTTATTTGAGCTAAATTTGAACTCAATTGACGTCTATCTATTCTCAAAAAACGTCAATATTGATTCATGATATTGCAAAAATAACCATAATCTATGTAAATAAGAGATATATTTTAAAATATATTGGGCTATAAGTAAAAATATAACTGAAACAAAGCAGCCTGACAAATTCATTGCCAGGCTGCTTTTCCTTATCTTATTAAACAGGAGTTGATTTATCCTATATTCTTTACCTTAATCAAATATTCTGCAATCTGGACTGCGTTCAAGGCTGCCCCCTTCTTTATCTGGTCACTTACGGTCCAGAATGTCAAACCATTTGGATTTGTAAGGTCTTTACGTATACGACCTACGTATACCGGATCTTTTCCTGCAATGAACAACGGCATTGGATAATCTTTCTTTGCCGGTTCGTCTTGCAATACCACGCCTTCCGCTTCTGCAAATGCTTTACGGGCCTCTTCCACACTGACAGGACGCTCGGTCTCAATCCATGTAGCTTCGCTATGGGCACGCATAACAGGAACACGAACGCAAGTTGCACTGACTTCTATATCCGAGTGCATAATTTTACGTGTTTCGTTATACATCTTCATTTCTTCTTTTGTATAACCGTTTTCAAGGAATACATCTACGTGAGGAATTACGTTATATGCCAATTGGTATGCGAATTTTTCTACTGTGGGTTCTTCACCTTTCAGTATTTGTTCATATTGCTTTACCAACTCAGCCATAGCTGTAGCTCCTGCGCCACTGGCTGCCTGATACGTAGAAACTTGTACACGCTTGATGTGCGACAGGTTTTCGATTGCTTTTAATGCAACGACCATCTGGATGGTTGTACAATTCGGATTGGCAATGATTCCGCACGGACGATTCAGTGCATCCTCCGGATTTACTTCTGGAACTACCAACGGAATATCGTTGTCCATACGAAACGCACTGGAATTGTCGATCATGACGGTTCCGAATTTCGTGATGGTTTCTGCAAATTCGCGTGATGTACCAGCACCGGCCGAAACAAAAGCAACATCAATTCCCTTAAAGTCGTCGTTATGCTTAAGCTCCTTGACGGTAATCTGTTTACCACGGAAGTTATAAACATGTCCGGCACTACGAGATGAACCAAAAAGTATAAGCTCATCCATCGGGAAGTTTCTTTCGTCGAGTACACGCAGGAATTCTTGTCCTACGGCTCCACTTGCTCCAACAATTGCTACTTTCATTTTGAGCACTAATTAATTTGTTTGTAGAAAAAATGTTATAATTTTACGTCGTATATGAAATATAAGTCTCCTTATATTACAACGTTTTGGGAGGCAAAGATATGTAAATTATAAACAAAACCGCATAACTATGAGACAATTTATTATTATTTTCTTTGTATTCCTGCCTATTTGTGTTTCCGCACAACTTATTGAATCGTTTGACGGGCCCAATATCGATTCCGCTAATTCATGGATTTTTGAAAAAAGCTTTTGGAATATTGATAATGGGAAATTAAGGTTTGACGGAAGTGGTTTAACCGGTGATTTCTCCTGTTATGTGCCGATAACCTATGCCAAAGATATGGAATGGCAGATAGATGTGAATCTTTTGTTCAAGTCGTCTAATACGAATCATGCCCGTATTTATGTATATGCAACAGACGGTCCGGGTTCTATACTTTATTATGTGCAGGTGGGGCATAATGATCATAATGTTTCTCTTTACCGGCAAAAAGGAAGCGGAACTCCGCAACGGATTATTAACGGGCGGAAGAATTTGTTGGGAACAGAAGCATCCTCTGTGAAAATAAAGTTAACGATGGAAAATGAGAGAGTCTGGACTCTGTATACTTCTGTCAATGGCAATTCATTCAGGCAGGAAGGGATGCCGTTTACTGATAATCCTTTGCAAGATATACGTACCGGAGGATACTTGAATATCACATGCCGGTGTAAAGCCTCTTCTTTAAAAAATATGATCTATACGTTTGATAATGTAAAGGCCTTGCATGATGTAACGTCCATACCAACAGTTCCCGAGGAAAAACCGGACGAGCAGCCGGAAGATAAGCCTTCTACTGATACTTCCGCTCCCAAACTTTTATCTATGACCGAAGAAGACGAATATTCATTGCTCCTTTCATTTGATAAAAAGGTTGCTGCGGAAAAGAGCGTGTTTTTATTGAATGATGATAAGGCCGAAGAGGTTTATATTTCGACCGACGAGACAGTGCTGAAGCCTGTCTGGGCAACCGGCCGGCAAAAAGCGGCCAGTTATACATTGACCTATTCCGGAATAACAACTAAGGGTGGCATTGCTGAGGGTAAAGGAAATAAAACCTTTGTCTCGAAGTTAGGGAATGATCCCGATGATTTTACAAAACCATCGGGATCTTTTATTCGCATCAACGAGGTTATGGCCGACCCCAACGGTTTGATAGATTTACCCCAGACGGAATATGTGGAGTTATACAACACATCGGAAACTTCCTGCCAATTGGAAGGATGGTCTTTTATATATAATGATAAACCGGTTAGTTTGGCTTCTCTGTTGCTTCCCCCGGGAGGTTATGTCGTGCTATATCGTGAAGGCCGGGATATTAAAGTAGCACCTGCCGGTAAAGAAATGCCTTTGGCTAAGTTTCCTGCACAATTGGCGAATGATGGCAAGACCTTGCGACTGAAATCTGCGGAAGGAGATTTGGTAGATGAAATCACTTATCAAAAGGCTAAACCCGGTGTCGCTTGGGAACGTTCGGAACAGGGCTTGTATCTGTCTACTGATTCTAAGGGCGGAACACCCGGCGAGGCTAATTCCAGCCCGGATGGTAAACCGCAAGAACCAAACAATCCGAATGAACCGGATAACCCCGAACCTCCAACCGATGTGGAAGGCACTTCCGTAAATCCTTTTGAGATCGTTTTTAACGAGTTGTTGCCTAATCCTTATGTAGGAGGCAGCGAATATATAGAATTGTATAACCGTTCCGATAGAAAACTTTCGGTATATGGATTATCTATTGCTACCCGGAAGTCCGACGGTACATTAAGTACGCATTATCCTTTGTCGTCCGTTCCTTTCTATATGGAGCCGAAAGGTTATCTTTTGTTGACGAAAGATATAGAAGGTGTTTCCTCTTTTTATCTTACCTCTTCTCCGGAGGTATTGCATCAGCAGAAGCTGCCGGTATTGGCAAATACTGTATCTACTTTAGTATTGTTCCGTATGGAAGACGAAGAAGTGATAGATGAAGTGACCTATTCCTCCAAATGGCATGCGCCATCAATAAAGAATGAACGAGGTGTCTCTTTAGAACGGGTCAATCCGGATGCCGTTACACAGGATGCCGCCAATTGGATGTCGGCCGCGGAAACGTCCGGATATGGCACACCAGGCTATCGTAATTCGCAGTATAGAACATCCGGTTCCGATACTCCCACTTCTGTTGACGTTCCGGTTTATTCGGACTTGACAGGCGAATACACTATACTCTATCATTTGGATGAACCGGGATATAATTGTCGTGCATGGATATTTGATAC
Organism: Parabacteroides bouchesdurhonensis; assembly: GCF_900186615.1. Taxonomy (GTDB): domain Bacteria; phylum Bacteroidota; class Bacteroidia; order Bacteroidales; family Tannerellaceae; genus Parabacteroides; species Parabacteroides bouchesdurhonensis. The sequence goes on along the minus strand of NZ_LT896588.1, from coordinate 917,592 downwards.
CTCCGGACGCAGGCTTGCCGAAGTCACCAATAATAGTTTGCTTGGTATAAATGGAGAATTATCGTGGAATGGTATGGGGTATGATGGAAAAAAAATACAGACAGGCGTTTATATATTATGTGTTGAATTTTATAATATCTCAGGAATTACACATTCGTACAAGAAGGTATTCCTTGTGCATTAGCATATAAAAATGTATAGAAAGACAATTCTGATTTTGTACATTTGCATAAATAATAGTATTGGGTAAGTGATGAAATATAGGATAATATCTGTTTTTCTTTGTTTGATTGTGTTATTATGCGCATGTGCTGATAATGAAGATGAAATATCAGTAAAGAAACGTACTGTATTGGTTTATGTTGCCGCTGAAAACACATTGAGAAGTTTAGCTCTTAACGACTTCGTGGAGGTGAAGGAAGGTACGGAATACATCAATGCAGCAGAAAATAATATGCTGGTATATATAGATACAGGTTCTGAACCTCGTTTAGTACGGTTAACCAAAGATAAATCGGGCGAAGTCGTAGAGGAATTGATTAGTGAATATGAAAGCCAGAATTCACTGGATGTCTCTGTTATGAAAGATATCATGTCTACGGCATTTCAGAAATATCCTGCAGACAGCTATGGTCTTGTTCTGTGGTCGCATGGTGAAGGCTGGCTTCCTAATGAAACCAATTTGCGCTGGTGGGGGCAGGATGGAAATAATTTTATGGAAATAGCCCAGCTGCATGAGGCCTTGCAGGCTGCTCCCCATTTTGACTTTATCTACTTCGATGCCTGTTTTATGAACTCGGTAGAAGTCGTTTATGAATTACGCGATTGTGCGGACTATTTCATAGGTTGTCCTACAGAAACTCCGGGACCGGGTGCTCCTTATCAGAGAACTGTACCTCTCCTGTTCTCAAAGGAAGATGCTCCTGTAAAAGTTGCTCAGGATTATTTCCTTTATTATAAGGATTTATATGATGAAAATGTGAAACCTTCCAATATGAATTGGACAGGTGGAGTCTCAATTGGGGTAATAAAATCTGACGAATTGGATAATTTGGCAGTGGCTACGGCTAAACTTCTGCCAAAATATATACAGAATAAGCAAAGTATAGATGTAACGGATGTAATGTGTTATGACAAACGCTCTTATTACAAATATTACTATGATCTGGATCGTTTTATCTATAAGTTGACAGCTGGCAATGGCGATTATGCCGAGTGGAAGTCTGTTTTTGATAAGGCTGCGATTCTCTGGCTTTCTACCCCTAAGAATTTCTCGGGGCTCATAAAAGGTCTGTTTACAATGGATGAAAATGCCGGAGGACTTTCTACGTATATCCCCCGGTCTTACAGTTCTTCCCTGAATGAGGCTTACCGGGTTAATGCCTGGTATCAAGCAGCCGGATGGCCTCAAACAGGATGGTAATTACTTCTTGTTGATTGTTTCCGTCTTATCTCTTACTCCGGAAAGAATACTTTGTAATTGGTAGACTACTTCCGGATGTTGCAAAGCCTGATTGTTCTGTTCAAAATCTTTTGTCATATCGTATAACTGGGGCTCTTTGGAATAACCGGTTTCTACATTCTCACGTGTCATGAGAGCAGGGCCTGCGCTCGGTTCAATATATTTCCAGTCTTTTGTACGTACGGAAAGAGCGTGATTCAATGCTTGTTCTATTACCCAGGGGCGGTCTTCATTATTCTTTCCCAACCAAGTGTCCAGATAGTTATAACTGTCCGGAGCGCTTCCCTTCGGCAAGCGTGAATTGGTAAGGGCGGCCAATGATGCGAACCAGTCAATCTGAGAAACCAGAGCATCCGATACAAATGCTTTTTTGATTTCTTTCGGCCAGTGAACGATGGCAGGAATACGCGTGCCTCCTTCAAATGCACTATATTTGTTTCCTCTTAGCGGACCGGTTGGTTTATGTTCTCCCAAAAGTTCTACCGCTCTGTCTGCATAGCCATCATCTACTACCGGGCCATTATCACTCGATAAAATAATCAGCGTGTTCTCTGTTAATCCCAGTTCATCCAACGTTTTAAGCAATTGTCCTACGCTCCAGTCAAACTGGGCGATGGCATCGCCTCTTAACCCCATTGGATTTTTCCCACGGAAACGGTCGTGAGGAAAGCGTGGAACGTGTACGTCATTTGTCGCGAAGTACATGAAAAACGGCTTATCTTTATTTGCCTTAATGAAATCAATGGCATGTGTTGTAATGGAGTCTGCTATATTTTCATCTTTCCAAAGCGCTTTGCCTCCGCCTTTCATGAAGCCGATACGACTGATACCGTTCACGATAGACATATCATGTCCGAAGCTCGGTTTCAGGTTGTAGAGTAATTCCGGGTTATCTTTTCCGGTTGGTTCTCCGGGGAAGTTCTTTTCATAACTTACTTCAATAGGGGCGGAAGGATCGTAATTGGCTACCTTTCCGTTTTCAATGAATACACAAGGTACACGGTCGGCCGTAGCTGCCATGATATATGAATAATCAAAACCTAAATCACCCAAAGCTGTAGGCAGAGGAGCGTTCCAATCTTGTTCTCCGGCTTTGTCGCCTAATCCCAGATGCCATTTTCCCAAAGCAGCGGTGGTATATCCTGCGTTTTTAAACATATCTGCCATTGTATAACGTTCCGGCCGGATAATCATTCCCGCGTTTCCGGCTGCAATATCCGTGCCCGGAATACGCCATGCGTATTCACCCGTCAGCATGGAATAGCGTGAAGGCGTACTTGTTGAAGCTGTGGCGTAAGCATTTGTAAAGCGGATGCCTTCATTTGCCAACCGGTTTACATTTGGAGTTTGAACACGTTTAGCCCCGTAACATTCCAGATCACCATAACCTAAATCGTCGGCGTAAATAAATAGTACGTTTGGCACTTGTTGTTTGTGTTGTTGCTTTTTCTGGGCTTGTATTGTACCGGTAACCAGAAAGGAAGCTCCGAGACCCAGAATGAGTGTTGATTTCATGGTAATAAATATTATATTTTTTGTTTAATTCGTAAAGATATGAATATTTACCGGATAGATACCGTACTTTTAGTTTTAAGTATGGCATAATTTACCGGAAAAGATAGGAATATTTATTCTTTTGACCTGGCTCAAAATTGATTTTGCCCTAGGTCAAAAGAATAAAAATACCGGATGTTTGGGGTAAAAGATACGCTTGTTTTGCTTTATTCATGCGTACTGTCTCAGTAAATAATGTCTTCGTTGGTTGTTCCGCCGTCTATCCAGTCTTTGATAGTTGCGGAAATACTGATATCGTTTGCCTGGATAGTAAAAATATAAGTTTGTTTCTTTCCGGCTTCGAAGGCTTTTTTTGATTCAATCCGGTAATCCTTATTGCTTAAGCGGACGATAAATACAGGGTTTGTTATTGTATGGAGCAGATAGTTGCTTACAATGGTCGTTGTTTTTGTGGTAATTGCTTTATTTAAATTATTTGTCAGTGTGTAATTGCTTGTTGATACAGCGGCGGATGTTGTTCCTGAAACGGCGTCTAATTGGATGGTTGCAGGATAGTTTTCGAGGCTGATACTTTGTAAAATCATATCTTCTTTAATGTCGTTCGCTTTCTTTATTTGTAATGTAATTGCCGAGAGTACGTGATTGAAGGCTAGGTTTACACTTTGATCTGCCGACTCTTTGCCTTTATTTATTACAGGTGTGGCTGTAAGTATGTCGTTTTGATCATTTAGATTGAAAGAGATGCGATGTATATCTGTTATTCCTGTTTGAAAAGGATAATACGCATAAATGTTTAATACTGTATCTGCATTGATCGGATAATGAGCTTCCATGGTACTGATTAGTGTATTGCCGGCCGATTTTGTATACATTGAGTTATTTAAGTCTATACGAAGGGTTGAATCGCTATTAGCCATATTTCTATTATGTCCCCATGCAAAGATTCCAATTTGTGCATTGTCTGGTATGGTTGAGTTTTCAAGGATAGCTTTGGTTTCGGTAATGTTTGTTATTTTTCCACTAAAGGTTATAGGGGTGAGGTTACTCATTTTTGATTGAGTATCTTCATTGTCGTTGGTGCAGGCAAGGCAATTGCTGATGAGGAGAGCGGAGATATAGATTTTAAAGTTCATGTACTTTGAGGTTTATCTCTTGTTGTAAAAATTCAAATCCCATTAACTTCTTTCTGTTATTGAAAGGAGTTAATGGGGTATGGTTTATATGGTTTGTATTATCCTATAGTACCTTCTCCTGTGTTCTCCTTCCATTGTTCTACACTTTGGCTGAATTCAACGCCTGTAGATGTAACAGTAACACTGATTGTTGTTGTTGTGCCTGCTTGAAGTGTGGCGGTTGGTTTAAATTTATAGTCTGTTCCACTAATGGTAAAAATGACGGAATTCTCTTTTAATTCTTCAGGGAATAACATTAATGGCTTGACACCTGTTATTTCGGCAAAGTCGTTGTTCGGAATATCAAAAGAACCGCCAGTTAATACGGTGAAGTCTATCGGAGTACTTGTGTTTGAGTATTGCCCGTTTGCTAATGCCATTGTTCCCACAGAGTTTGCATTGACCTTTATTTCGGAAAGTGTGTAATTAAGTGAACTTGTTGTTTTTTTGATTTTGAATTTAATCTGTGCGAGCGAATGTTTAAAAACTAAGGCTACTGGTGTTGCTGATTTAAGAACTCCTGTTTGTGAGGCATACATTAGATCAATTTGGTCTGTAGCACCAAGTGTTAAATTAATAGTTGGACCTACTCCTGCAGTTGCGGCATTAGACGAAACCCCGATTTCTCCTTTCGGTGCATATGCATAAAAGTCATATTTTGTATCCGGAATTATTGAATAGTATTTTGTACCGGTATATGAAATATCCCCGTTTGCGGCTACAGTCAATTCTAAATCATCCATAAAATTCTTGTTGTCAGCAACCCAGGCTGGTGTTGTCGTATATTCTTGTGCCCAAATTCCAATTTTTGTATTTGCTAACAGATTGCCTGTTATCGGTGCTTTAGTTACTAAACTTATAGACTGGCCAAAGACTACCGGTGTTGGTTTGTCGTTATTAGTTACTTCGTTTATAGGATCGTTTTCACTGGTGCAACTAACCATGGCTGCCATGGCAAGCATGCTGATAATTAAATTCTTCATCGTAGTTCTCTTTTTAATGTTAATATGCTTGTGTGTTTATTTAATTATCATGCTGTCACCTGACGCTATCTTCCAGCTGTTGATAGTGACAGTAAAAGTAGGAGCCAGACTTATTGTTGCATCCATGTCTACATGTATGTCCGGCTGCTGTTTGTCTGATAAATCATGTCCCAGATCGGTTGTGGTTGTAAAGGTTGAACCGTCGGTCAATGTGAAATTTAATGTCAGTTGATTGGTGGAAAAAGTTGGTTGTTCTTGTCCGCCTTCTTCTGTTTGTGTGGCAATACCTAAAATCAGAGCACTTCCTTTTATGCCTTTGTCGGTAAGAGTGGTTTCAATGTTGACAATAGCGGGTTTATCCGGCATTACCTGTTGTTTACTAAGGTTTAAAGCCGCAGCTACACCGGATAAACTACCATTGCACTTGCTAATATATTCGGAACCATCAATATTTATGTTGAAAGATATTTCTTTTACTAACGGAGCGGGTTGTATAACTTCTTGTATGTTTTGCCCTGGTTCTATTTCCAAATCGTGTATAACTAAACCATATAGCGGAGTTCCCGGATTTATATTGTTGTCCGTTGCTTTGGTCGCTTTGGCAGTAATTAATCTGGCTTCTGCTTCATCGAAACTTTCAAGATTTTTAAATTCTATATTGGCTGCATCACAATTAAATACCAATATATTGTATTTATCTGCAGGTAAAGTGATTTTGAAATTGTTAGCGTCTCCATCTGTACGAAGCATAGGCCCTCCGTTGGTAGGATAGAAACAGTAGCGAAGTTTTTTGGGTTCCGGGTAATTGGCAAGAGTTTTATCCAATTTGATCGAATAAGAGAGATTTGCCTGCGAAGATTCTTTGTCCGTATCTCCTTCACAACTGCATTCTATCATCACCCACGCTAATCCGAAGATGATGGCAAATACATGTAATATGACTTTTGTTCTTGAGTACATTTAGGACAAATTTTGTGTTATTTTATATATTCTCCCTAATCAGTGCTCAAAAGTATTCTATTTAAGAAAGAGGTAAATTGTTTATTCTGCTCAATAAGTTGTAAAATCTGCGATATGTGTTGATTTTTATAAGTTTTCAATCATTTCATTGCGTATGAGCCTTGGCGATTTTCCAAAATTGGTCCGACAGAAATGTGAAAAGTTAGCTAATGATTCGAATCCGTATTTATAGCAAATTTCGGAGATACTTTGGGTGGTAGTGGTGAGATCGTTATGTATGTCTTGGCATTTCTTTTTGATCATCCATTGATAAGCGGGTTCGCCAAAGGTCTCCTTAAATATACGCCTGAATGTTGGAACGCTATAACCACCCAATTGTGCGAATGATTCAACATCTTTTACTTTCAGATAGTTTTGCATTACAAAATACTCGAAACTTTTACTGTATCGGTATATAGGCGCGTAAAAGGAAGCAAGTTCTTTTAGTGGGTAGTAGCAATTTAGTATGTATACCAGTTCTGAACGTTTGGCCTGAAGGAAAGTTGCGCATAACATATCGTCCTCCAGATACCTTTTCATGCTTTCTAAAAATAGAACTAAAGGAGCACAAACATGCATTATGACAGGCTGAATGTAACTGTTTGCAGCTAGAACTTCTCCGTTATGGAAACGGTCTTCACAGATATTAAGAGGACGCTCAAATAAATAGAGAATGCATTCGCAAGATTCTATGATTTGAAATTCAACGCGTGATCCGATTGGCTGCAAAATGAATTCTCCGCTACAAAATATTGTATTAGGATGTTCTTCGCTATTCACCTTTACTTTACCGGAAATAAGGAAATATATGGTGTTTTGCATACATCGTGCTTGAGGTATCAACATTCCTCTAGGGTATGCACGATACTTAAATACATTCATCTGACAAGATTTGCACGACGAACAGTCCGTGAATTTGGTCCATCTTTGGTCGGACATATTTACATGAGGAATTTAGAGTTTAACTTTTTTACTTCTCCCTTTTTTTGTTTCGTTGTGGAAACGATCTACGGCTGTTACTACATAGCGATATTTGCGTTTACCATTATTATAAGGTAACAAATAATTCGTTTGGCGCGTAATAGCTGCAATTTTAGCAGGATTGTTTAAATCAGTCGGTTCTTTATCATCAAAACGATAGATCACAAAATAAGACGCAAGTTCCGGATTTGTTTCACTTTGTTCAGCCTGCCAATGGAGTATATAACCTTGTGGAGTCCATTCAGCTTTAAGTTTTTTTACCTCTTCGGGAGCACGGTTGTGCATGTGGGTATAAGCTGGAATTAAAGCCGGATAACGATGATAATTGAGCTTTAAACTGTCAACAATCCCATTGTTGTTCCATAATATCTCATTAGCAGGCCAAAAACAATTACCTTTAACTTGTGATAATGCTCTTTCATAACGCATTTTCCGGGTTAATTCGTTTGCTTTCATTGTTCGGGCGACATCTTGCCCAATGTATAAATGACCTCCGTTCGCATTTTTGTTCCACCATTTAATTAAGGTGATGTAGTCTGCTGCAGGATGTCCGATCTCCCAATATATCTGTGGAATGTTGTAATCTATCCAGCCTTCTTTAACCCAATGGGTTACATCCGCATATAAGTCGTCGTAATTCTGTAAGCCGTTGGTTTCGCTGCCGGATTTGTCAGGAGTGCTTTTCTTATTTCTATAAATACCAAAAGGACTGATGCCGAAACGTACCCAGGGTTTTGTTAATAAGATAGTACGTTTGAGTTCTTTTATTAGTTTGTTTACGTTTTCTCTGCGCCAATCCCCACGCTGTGCTTCTGTGTAGCCTTTGTGTAATCCGTATTTATTGAAACTGTTATCATCCGGAAAAGGAACTCCCGGAACGGGGTAAGGGTAGAAATAATCATCCATGTGAATGGCATCTACATCATAGCGGGTAACAATGTCGCGAACGACACGGCAAATGAATTGACGGCTTTCCGGTAGTCCGGGATCAAACAGTATTTGCTTATTATAGGTTAAAAACCATTCCGGATGTTTATGATAAATATGTGAATCTGCAAACTTCGTGTTTCCGGCTGTACTGGCACGGTATGGGTTCAGCCATGCGTGGAATTCCATGTTTCGCTTATGACATTCTTTGACAAGAAACTCCATTACATCAAAATTGCCGGCAGGGGCTTTCCCTTGTTCTCCGGTGTAGAAACGGCTCCACGGTTCTATTCCCGATTTATAGAAGGCGTCTGCTTCCGGACGAACCTGAAAGACAATCGCATTTATGCCACATGTTTGCAGATAATTAAGTTTGCGAATGAAATCTTTCTTCATCTCTGTCGGAGTCATGTCTTTATATTCTCCCTGGAAAGCTGTTTGTATCCAAGCTCCGCGAAACTCCCTTTTTATTTCTTTATTTTCCGGAATTTGTTGGGAAACTTTCCGTGTAGTAGAGCATGAAGTGATTATGAATAATAACGCCGGCAACAGCAGGCGAAGATATTTAATATACATTGTATTTGTTTTATGTGTGAAATCTCAACAAAAATACATGAATATCTTTTAAAAACAAAAGCTTTGGCGACTTCTAATGTGAATACTTATTGATTACTTGCCTAAACGGTATTACTTTCATACATTTGCATATCTAAGAAAAAGGGAAATAGTATATTATGTCTGAGAGCAATTCTATATTTATAAAAGGCGCACGTGTTAATAATCTAAAGAATATTGATGTAGAAATTCCGAGGGATAAATTGGTGGTAATAACCGGTTTGTCCGGCAGTGGAAAGTCTTCATTGGCTTTTGATACTTTGTATGCTGAGGGGCAAAGAAGATACGTAGAAAGTCTTTCTGCATACGCCCGTCAGTTTTTGGGACGAATGAGTAAGCCGGAATGTGACTATATTAAGGGAATTCCACCGGCTATCGCTATAGAACAAAAAGTAAATACGCGTAATCCCCGGTCTACAGTAGGAACTTCAACAGAGATATATGAATATCTTCGTTTACTGTATGCCCGGATCGGGAAAACAATCTCTCCTGTTTCCGGTGAAGAAGTAAAAAAACATCAGGTAAGTGATATCGTAAAAGCTATAATGGCTTATCCGGAAGGCACGCGGTTTGCTGTATATGCACCGGTTGTTCTTCTTGACGGACGGAGCATGAAAGCACAATTAGAGATTCTTCAGAAAGAAGGCTATACCCGTTTGTCTATAGATGATAAGGTGTATCGTATCGCTGATGTAATGGAAGATGAAGCACTGCTTGCTTCTCCGGTTATAGAATTGCTGATAGACCGATTGACGGTTTCGGCTGATAAGACTTTGAAAAGCCGTCTGGCAGATTCTGCCGAAACAGCCTTTTTTGAAGGTCATGGGATGTGTATTGTGCGTATTTATGCAGAAGAAGGGACGATAACAAAAGAATTTTCAAAGAAGTTTGAGATGGATGGTATCGTTTTTGAAGAACCTACAGACATGATGTTTAGCTTTAATAATCCTTTAGGGGCTTGTCCTGTTTGTGAAGGCTTTGGAAAGGTACTGGGTATTGATGAAAACCTGGTAGTACCGGATAAAAGCTTATCGGTATATCAAGGAGCTGTTGTATGTTGGAAAGGTGAAGTGATGAGCGAATGGCTGAAAGATTTTGTTGCTAAGAGCGAAAAATATAAATTTCCTATTCACCGTCCTTACTATGATTTGACCGATAAAGAAAAAGATCTTCTTTGGCATGGTGCTCCCGGATTACATGGTATAGATGATTTTTTTAAGTTTGTGGAAGAAAACTTATATAAGATACAATATAGGGTGATGCAAGCCCGATATCGTGGAAAGACGGTTTGTCCGGTTTGTAAAGGGTCCCGGTTAAAACCGGAGGCTTTGTATGTACAGATAGGAGGAAAAAATATTGCCCAGTTGGTAACTCTTCCTATTACTGAGGCAAAGGCTTTTTTTGATAATTTACAACTGAATGAAACGGAAATGGCTGTGTCCAAACGATTATTGACTGAAATAAATAGTCGTTTGCAATTTCTTGTGGATGTAGGGTTGGGATATCTTACCTTAGATCGTTTGTCATCTTCACTTTCCGGTGGAGAGAGTCAGCGTATTAATCTGGCGACATCTTTAGGCAGTAGTTTGGTTGGTTCTCTTTATATATTGGATGAACCGAGTATAGGACTTCATTCCCGTGATACAGGCTTGTTGATAAATGTGTTACGTCAATTACAGGCGCTGGGTAATACAGTGGTAGTTGTTGAGCACGATGAGGAAATTATACGTGCCGCAGATTATATTATAGATATTGGCCCTAAAGCCGGACGTCTGGGTGGGGAAGTTGTGTATCAAGGAGCTGTGAATAATTTGAAAATGAATAGTGATAGTTATACAGTTCGTTATCTGACGGGAGAAGACCAGATAGAAGTACCGCCGTTCCGTCGTCTTTGGAATAATTATATAAGTGTAAAAGGTGCCCGAAAGAACAATCTGAAAGGAATAGATGTAAAGTTTCCGTTGAATGTTATGACTGTCGTATCAGGAGTAAGTGGTTCCGGTAAGAGTTCGTTGGTTCGTGATATATTTTACGAAGGTGTAAAGCATTATCTGGACGATGCCGCACGCTTAATGGTGGATTGCTCTGGTCTGGAAGGTGATATGCAGATGATCAGTGCTATTGAATTTGTAGATCAAAATTCGATAGGCAAGAGCTCACGTTCCAATCCGGTGACTTATATCGGTGCTTATGACGAAATCCGTAAGTTGTTTGCCGATCAGCCTTTATCTAAGCAGATGGGATATAGCTCCGCTTACTTTTCCTTTAATAAAGAAGGTGGGCGTTGTGAAGAGTGTAAAGGTGAAGGAAAGATTACTGTGGAAATGCAGTTTATGGCAGATATAACTTTAGAATGCGAAGCCTGTCATGGTAAGCGTTTTAAAGCGGAGGTTTTGGATGTGGAATATAGAGGAGCTAATATATATGATGTATTAGAGATGACCGTTAATCAGGCAATCGAATTTTTTGAACAATCTCCGTCAGCCCAAGAAAAGAAAATTGTCAAAAGATTAAAACCTCTTCAGGATGTCGGATTAGGGTATATCAAATTGGGACAAACTTCTTCCACATTATCTGGAGGTGAAAACCAACGTGTGAAATTGGCGTATTATTTAGGACAAGAGAAACAACAACCGGCTTTGTTCGTCTTTGATGAACCTACGACGGGATTACATTTCCATGATATTAAGACATTACTGAAAGCCTTTAATGCCTTAATTGAAAAAGGACATACTGTGGTTATTGTCGAGCACAATATGGATGTTATTAAATGTGCTGATTACGTGATAGATTTGGGACCGGAAGGAGGAAAGGACGGCGGATATCTGGTCTGTGCGGGTACTCCGGAAGAAATAATTACTTGTAAGAAATCGTATACGGGTAAATATTTAAGGGAAAAACTGGAAATAGTTTCAGAAACTGTTTGTAAGTAATTTGATATTGGTAACGTTTATATAATCTTTGGTTTTGACCTAATAAAGTAATATATATGAAGAGCAATGACTGGAAGAATCGTTTGGGAGTTATGTATTCCACCAATCCGGACTTTCAATATAACACAGACGAAGAAGATGAAAAAGAGACTTTAGCGAAGGAAAAGCAACAATTGCGAATTTCTTTGGATAAACGTAACCGGGCAGGAAAAGCTGTAACTTTAATAACGGGTTTTGTTGGCTCCGCAGAAGATTTGGCGGTGTTGGGAAAGTTTCTTAAAGTGAAATGCGGTGTAGGTGGTTCTGCCAAAGAAGGTGAAATTGTTATTCAAGGAGACTTGCGTAACAAAGTGCTGGATATCCTTCAGAAGGAAGGGTATACGAAAAGTCGCATTATATAATATTCAATATGCTGACAATCTATAGAGCTTCTGCCGGGGCAGGGAAAACACATAAATTGACAGGGGAATACCTTCTGTTGCTTTTTGCACATTCCGGGGCGTATCGTCGTATTCTGGCTGTAACTTTTACTAATAAAGCTACAGATGAGATGAAGAGTCGTATTGTAGAAGAGCTTTACAATCTGGCATCAAATAGAAAAACAGATTATCTGAGTCAGCTAATGTCTCATTATTCTTTGACGGAGTTGCAGGTTCGTAGTCGGGCACAACAAATATTAATTACCATTCTTCATGATTATTCTGCATTTAATATCAGTACGATAGATCGCTTCTTTCAACAAACAATGCGAGCTTTTACTCGTGAAATCGGTTTACAAGGAGGATATGGTATAGAGATGGATCAGGAGCTGGTGCTGACCGAATCCATAGATAAATTATTGACAGACTTGGAGAAACCTGAAAGTAAGGATTTGTTGGGATGGTTACTCCGGTTTGCAGAGGAGAAAATTGAGAATGGGGGCGAATGGAATCTCCGGCGTGATATAATGGCATTAAGTCGAGAGGTTTTTAAGGAAAGCTATAAAGTTTTCAATGATGAAGTGAGTAGAGATATCGAGGATAAGCATTCGCTGGAAGAGTATAAAGATGATTTATTCGCAATTATTCATTCTGTGGAAAAGGAGGCGAAATATTTGGGTGAACAAGGGATTCGTTTACTTAAACAATATGGACTTCAGCCTTCCGATTTTAAGGGAGGAAGCCGTTCTTCTCTTTTCTGTCTGGAGAAATTGGCAAACGGAGAGATGAAAGAACCTTCTGCTACTTTTATGGGGATGGCCGATAATTTGGACGGATGTTTTACAAAAACAACGCCACAATCCTTGCGACAGGTTATTGGTTGTGTATTTGATGCCGGTCTGAATGATTGCATTAAAGGGATTGTTGCCCTTTTTTCGAATTTAACAGCATATAATACTGCAAAAGAAATTATCCGTTATTACTATACATTAGGTATCCTTGCTGATGTGTCAAGACAGATAGCGGCTTATCGGGAAGATAAAAATGTGATGTTAATAGCTGATACTACGGAACTGTTGAATAAAATAATAGATGGTAGTGATGCTCCGTTCATTTATGAAAAGACGGGTACGAATGTGGATCACTATATGATAGATGAATTCCAGGATACCAGCGGCATGCAGTGGAAGAATTTCCGTCCGCTTATCCAGGAAAGCCTGTCTCACAGGCATGCGAATTTGATAGTAGGGGATGTAAAACAAAGTATCTATCGTTTCCGTAATTCTGATTGGAAGTTATTAGATGAACAAGTACAAAACGATTTCATACAAGAAGAAGTAATAGAAGATACTTTAAAAGAAAACTGGCGTAGTTGCCGTAATATTGTAGAGTTTAATAATGCTTTGTTTACAATCGCTCCGGAATTGTTGCAGCATTTTTATAATGAATCGCTGGAAGTTTCTTCCTTAAAAGACGAGGAACGTTCGGGATATTTGACAAAAATAATGTCTGCTTATGCAAGAAGCTTTCAGCAAGTCCCTCCTGTTTTTCAGGAAAAAGACGGACATGTAAAAGTTGAGTTCCTGTCAGGAGATGATGATAAAGACTGGAAAGAGGAGGTATTAGGGCGTTTACCGGGGTTATTGGAGCAATTGCAGGATAATGGTTATGCTTTAAAAGACATAGCAATTCTTGTTCGTACTAATCAGGAAGGAGCAATGGTGGCTAATACATTATTGTCGTGCAAAGAAGCAAATCCTTCGAGCTGTTATAAATATGATATTATTTCAGATGATGCGTTATTTATAAGCAGTTCTCCGGTAGTTCGTTTTATGGTGGCGTTGCTACGTTTTCTGAAAAATCCGGATGATTTGACCAATGAACAAATGGCAGTTTTCTCTTATATTACCTTGTTGGGTGACTGGCAAGAAGAGACGAAAGGTTCGATGAACTTATCTTTTTCACCGGAGATGAGGCAGGAATTGCTTGGATTCTCCCGTCAGTCGTTATATGAAATAACAGAAGGCTTATTTCGCCTGTTTGCTAAACAGTTTCCTGAAAATGAACATGTATTTGTCCAGGCTTTTGGAGATATGGTTTCGGAATACAGCCAAAAAGAAAGCCCTGATTTAAGCCGTTTTCTGAAATGGTGGGATGAAACAGGTTATAAGAAGACAATAGCAACACCGGATGGTCAGAATGCGATTCGTATTTTAACGATTCATAAATCTAAAGGCTTAGGTTTTAAGGCCGTTATACTTCCTTTTGGTGATTGGGAGATTGACCATAAACCAATAAAACCGGTTATTTTATGGTGTCATCCAAATCAAAGTCCTTTTGACCGGTTGCATTTAGTTCCGGTTCGATATAGTGCAGCATTGGGTAATACTATTTTTGCAAAAGACTATTTTAAGGAACGGCTACATGCGTTTATTGATAATCTTAATACATTATACGTGGCCTTTACCAGAGCAAAGGAAGAACTTATAGTCTTATCTCCTCGTCCCAAAAAGGTAAATGAAAAGAGTGGATGTGTAGAAAAAATTACTTCGATAAGTGACTTGTTATGGGCAGGTTTAAATACCTATATTGATACAACACGTGAAGGAGAATCTTTAATGAATCTGCCTGTTTCTTTTGATACCCAATCCGGAATATTTGAACTTGGAGATTGGTGGCATCCTAATGCAGACGTAAATAAAGAGGCGGATATAGAAGAAGTCGCAATGAAGCACATTCGCTCTGTTTCCTCCGACGAGCGTTTGCAATTGCGTTTACATGGAAAAGGGTTTTTCTTTGATGACGAACGGCGTAAGCATGGAGCACTAATGCATGAAATCTTAAGTCGTATCAGAACGAAGAGTGATATTGCTATTTCTGTGGATAATTATCGTTTGGCAGGTATTGTAGATAAAGATGAAGCGGAAGCTTTATATAGTAAATTGTCGGAATTGTTGGACCTTCCGGAAGTTTCTCCATGGTATGATGGTTCGTTCCGCGTGCTAAATGAAGTGGATATCCTCTTTAGTAAAGGATTGTCTAAACGTCCGGACCGGGTCATGATCGGAGAAAACGGCGTAACGGTTGTTGATTATAAATTTGGAGAGGTACAAGACAAACGCTATCATAATCAAGTAAGAACCTATCTGGATTTGATCCGCCGGATGGGATATAATGAAGTGAAAGGTTTCTTATGGTATGTTGAATTGAATAAAATAGAAGCTGTCAATGAATAGTGATATATTTTTGATATTCCGTAAAAATGAATATTTTTGCAGATTCTTATTCTAAAACAAAGTAATTTTAAGGATGAAAGTACATAAAGAAGGAACAGGTTTATTGCTGACATTATTTACAATATTGTTTATTGTGAATGTTACGCTATATCATACTGTGGGAAAAGGTGCGTTATTCTATTCAGTTGCTTTGGTTTCTACTATATTCTTTTTATTAGTATTGAATTTTTTTCGTAGTCCGTTCCGTCGTTTCCCCTATGATTCGGAAGGATTGGTGATTGCCCCGGCTGATGGTACAATCGTAGCTATTGAAGAGGTTTTAGAAAATGAAATATTGCACGAAAAGTGTTTACAGATATCCATCTTTATGTCCATTTTTAATGTGCATGCCAATTGGTTTCCAGTAAATGGAACTGTAAAACATGTTTCTCATCAAAATGGCCGTTTTATGGCGGCTTATTTACCTAAAAGTAGTACGGAAAACGAACGTTCGGCTGTGGTTATCACAACCAAACAAGGGGTTGATGTCTTGGCTCGTCAGATTGCCGGAGCAATGGCTAGACGTATTGTTACTTATGCAAAACCGGGAGATAAATGTCATGTCGACGAACAGATGGGATTTATCAAGTTTGGTTCGCGTGTAGATGTCTATTTGCCTGTAGAAACTGAGGTTTTGGTGGAAATGGATCAGAAAGTAACAGGAAACCAAACCCCTATCGCCCGTTTAGGTAAATATAACGGATAATACACCAAAGAATGAACATCAAAAAGTATATACCCAATACAATTACCAGCCTGAGCCTGGTGTCTGGTTGCATATCCTGTGTTATGGCACTGGAAGGGAACTTATTGTTAGCTGCAATCTGGATTATTATCGCTGCCGTGTTCGATTTTTGTGATGGGTTTGCGGCTCGCCTGCTGAAAGCCTATTCTCCTTTAGGAAAGGAATTGGATTCATTAGCAGATATGGTTAGTTTTGGTGTTGCACCGGGAATGATGCTATTTTGGTTGCTCCGGCAGATAAGTCCGGATTTGCCATTGGGCTCTGTTAACGAATATGTACCTTATCTGGCTTTTGTCATTCCAGCTTTGTCCGGTTTACGGCTTGCCAAGTTCAATATAGATGAGCGTCAAACGACCTCTTTTATAGGTTTGCCTGTTCCTGCTCATGCTTTATTCTGGGCTTCTGCCTGTTATTCCGTATTGCCAATTATACATATTAACGAATGTGTGTTTGCTGTTGTAGCGATATTATTATCTATTTGTACCTCCTTGTTGTTGGTGTCGGAGATACCGATGTTTTCTTTGAAAATCAAATCCATTTCATGGAAAGGTAATGAGTTGCGTTATATTTTGGTCGCTTGTGCTATCCTATTTGTTGTTCTTTGGGGATTTCTGGGTATATCAGGAACTATCCTCCTCTATATCATCTTGTCTATTTTTAACAGTAAGAGATAAACAAGATTTCTTATCTTTGTGTTTGTGTTAATAAACCAACTAAGAATCAGGTTATGTTTAAATTTTTGTTTGTAATATTCTTCTTCTTTATACTGCTGGTCTTTTTGATGGGCTTCTCTATTTTGCGTACTTTTAAAAATATCTTCTTTGGCAGTGGAAGCAGCAATAAGACAACAGAGCAACGTCGTCGGTCTAATTCAAGTCGTACAACTGCAAGCGATAGATATTCCAATGATGAGGGTAGAACTCAGCATAGAAAGAAAATTTTTCCAAAAGATGAAGGGGAATATGTAGACTATGAGGAAGTGAAATAGTTTATATCCAAAGAAATATTTGTTGTTAGCGCCGTTGTTTAAAAAATGATGTCATTTCTGCAGCACACTCTTCTTTTAATATCCCTTTCTTTACAATAGCCTTCGGATGAAATGCTTTTGGCGCATATTGTTGATACCCTTTTTTTTCATCGGAAGCACCATATACAATTGTACTTAACTGTGCCCATCCTATAGCTCCGGCACACATAATGCAAGGTTCTACTGTAACGTAAAGAGTACACCCTGTTAAATATTTAGCGCCTAATGCTTCCACTGCAGCTGTTATTGCCAGCATTTCAGCGTGTGCTGTTGGGTCATTTAGCCGTTCTGTCTGATTGTGTGCGCGGGCTATAATCTGATTATTGCAGACTATAACCGCTCCAACCGGCACTTCGCCTTCTTCACTTGCGATATGAGCTTCTTTTAGAGCTTGTTTCATGAAATATGTATCATCAAAAGGATTCATCGGCGCATTTCGTTTTCGTTGAAAAGTGTAGGGTAATCTTCTTCCAGCGTTTTAAGAATATGGGATAATATAGTTTCCCTGTACCAACGGGATTTGTTTCCAATTTTGTATTTAGATAGATAACGCGATATCGTTTTATGCTCGTCGTCATTGAGCATAAACGTTACTTTATGAACACGCGGATGGTTCGGCTGAGGTGCTGAATATTTACGTATCTGTTTCATACATTTGCAAATGTACAAGTGAAAGCTTAAATAAAAAAGAAAATAGCTATATTTGTGCAAATTAATCAGATGGCGGAACGAAACGATACAGGTAAAGACGGGGAAACTTTTGCCCGCGATTTTCTTATAAAACAAGGTTATGCAGTATTGCAAACCAATTGGCATTGGCACCATTACGAATTAGATATTATTGCTACTAAAGACAGTGAACTGGTGATAGTGGAAGTAAAAACTCGTTCTGAAGACTGTTTACTCGCTCCCGAAGACGCTGTTGATAAGGCAAAGATCCGTCGTATTGTAGCTGCTGCTGATGCCTATGTCCGTAATTACAATATTGATTTACCTGTACGATTTGATATCATCACATTGATTAAAACGAATGACGGTTATAAGATAGAACATATAGACGATGCTTTTTATGCTCCTTGCCGTTAATACCGATAAATAAAAAAACTATGAATATAGAGAATGTCAGAGAATATTGCTTATCGTTGAGAAACGTAACCGAATGTTTACCTTTCGATGATGTTTCTTTGGTTTTTAAGGTGGAAGGTAAAATGTTTTTATTGTTACCTCTGGATGCCAGTGAACCGTGTGTATCTCTTAAATGTAATACGGACTATATAGATGAACTTCGTGACCGTTATAAGGCGGTAGAGCCGGCGTGGCATTTCAATAAAAAATATTGGAATACGATTTATCTGGAGAGAGATATGGAAGATGAGGATATTAAGCACTGGATACATCATTCTTATCGAGAAGTGATAGCTAAACTCCCAAAGAAAATAAGAGATTTATATAATGAATAATGTTGAAGCATCTCCCCGAATAATCCGATTGGAAGAAATAACATCTACAAATAGCTATCTTCGCCAATTGCTTTTTAAAGAATCTTTACCGGAGGGTAGTGTAGTCGTCGCGCAAACACAAACTGCAGGTCGTGGACAGATAGGTAATGTCTGGGAATCTGAAACGGGGAAAAATTTGACATTTAGTATTGTCTTATATCCTGATTGTATCCCGGCAAACCGTCAATTTCTTATTTCTCAGATTACTTCATTAAGTGTAAAAGAAACTTTAGAAGCCTATACAAATGATGTTGCTGTTAAATGGCCTAATGATATTTACTGGAAAGATAAGAAAATATGCGGAATGTTGATTGAAAACGATTTGTCCGGACATAATATGTATTGCTCTATTATTGGTATAGGCATCAATGTCAATCAGGCAGTCTTTTTTAGTGATGCACCTAATCCCGTCTCTTTATGTCAAATTATCGGAAAAGAGATAGACAAAGAAGAACTGCTTGACCGTTTTCTGCATATTTTCTATAATTACTATCTTTTATTGTTGCAAGATAAACAAAACGATATTCGTGACGCATACCGTTCTGCCCTTTATCGGAAAGACGGATTTTTCCCTTTTACTGATGAAAACGGAACTTTTGAAGCTTGCATATACGATATAGAATTAACCGGCCATCTCATTCTTCAGTTACAGGATGGATGCTTAAGACGCTATGCTTTTAAAGAAGTCAGTTATAGCTTTCCTAAATGATTGATTTTTAATAATATTGATTAAATCATAAATAATGACTGCTAACGATACGTGGAATAACTGATTTTCACTACCTTTGCTACCTTTATAAAGGTAAAATACGAATGAATATACATGATCTTTGTTGCGTAGGACATATTACGCTGGATAAAATAGTAACTCCGAAAAAGACGGTTTATATGCCGGGAGGAACATCTTTCTATTTTTCTCATGCTATCAAACATTTTGACGATATTGATTACGCGCTTGTAACTGCGTTGGCTGAGTCTGAGATGAAAACAGTCCATGAACTTCGTGCAGAAGGAGTAGACGTGGCTGTAATGCCGAGTAAATACTCTGTGTATTTTGAAAACATCTACGGAGAAAACCAAGACAATAGAAAACAGCGCGTTTTAGCTAAAGCTGATCCATTTACTGTGGATTATTTGCAAGATATTAATGCACGGATATTTCATTTGGGTAGTTTGCTGGCTGATGATTTTTCTTTAGATGTAATTAAATATTTATCTCAGAAAGGACTTGTTTCTGCAGATTCACAGGGTTATTTACGTGAAGTCAGAGATTCTAAAGTTTACGCTATTGATTGGGTTGAAAAAACAGAAGCTTTGAAGTATATCCATTTCCTGAAAGCAAATGAGCATGAAATGGAAGTATTGACAGGCTATACAGACGTTACTAATGCCGCTAAGCAGCTTTATGCCTGGGGCGTAAAAGAAGTTTTGATAACTTTAGGAAGTATGGGGTCTGTTATATATGATGGTAAAGATTTCCATAGAATTCCGGCTTATAAACCAAAAGATATAGTAGATGCTACAGGTTGCGGAGATACTTATATGACCGGTTATTTATATCAACGTGCCAAAGGTGTCAGTATGGAGGATGCCGGACGTTTTGCAGCAGCCATGTCTACATTGAAAATAGAGAGAAGCGGACCGTTTACAGGTACAAAGAAAGATGTCGTTTATTGTATGGAAACGGCAGAACAGAGATTGCCGGATATGAATGTGACTTTCGGTTCAAGTCGAAATTAATTTCTTGTTAACATATTTATCTTTTCGGGATTTATTCGAAAAAGAGACTTTAGTCGGAATACAAACCATATTAGCATGGTTGTATTCCGACTAATCATATATTATTCTTTGGGTTCTTCAACTTTAAAGGCTTTGCAGAATGTTGTCATTATTAAAATACAAAGTCCTAGTACTCCAACTACCACGTAAGCATATTTCATATTGAAGGCTTGAGATATAGCTCCAATTAATAACGGGGCGACCAAAGAACCTATAAAGCTAATACTTGATAAGATTGTTAGGGCTATACCAACCGGTGTTTTAGATTTTGCACCGACCAGACTATATATCGTAGGTACCATGCAGGAGATACCTAAGCCTACTAACATAAAACCGAATGAATTGATGATAACCTTAATAACCATAGACTCAAATGGGCTGACGAGCAAAGCCGAGATGAAAAAACCAAAGAAAATTAATGTCCCGGCTAACTGTAATACTCGTTGTTTGCCAAGAATATGATAAGCATAATTTGTTAAGAAACGTCCTGCAGTCATCATTACCATAAATACCAGGAAACCTATTTGCAAAGATTTGGGGACTTGCAGTACCGACTCAAAATAAATACCACTCCAGTCAAACATTGCGCTTTCTACTACAAGGGCAAAAAGTCCTACAATACCTAATTGTATTAAAAGTATTTCCGGCTTTTTTAGAAAACTCATTAACGCGGGAGATTCTTTTTTATCTTCTTGTTCTATTTGTGCTTCCGGTTCTACATCATCCTGCAAATATTTCCTGCCAAATAAAATGATTAACAGGATAATGCCGGCGATTAACGAAAAATGCCAGAATGGAGGTATGTCGGAAATAATCATAATAAATCCGATTAACGCTCCGAAACATGCTGCCAAACTCCAACCTCCGTGAAAAGAAGCCATGATAGTACGGCCATAGAGGCGTTCAATGCCAATGCCTTGTGTGTTTAATGATATATCACAGAGATTCCAAAAGACACCAAAACAGAAAAGAAAAGCCCCTAACATATAGATATTAAATGCGGTTCCGATAGCAAATAGCGATAGGGCGTACCCTAAAATGCTTACTTGTACCATTATACGGCTTCCTAGTTTTGATACCAGGTAGCCGGCTAAAGGAATAGCTATAAATTTACCTACAGGGATTAAGAATAATACTAATCCCCAATAGAATGCATAATTGACTTCAAAGACTTCCTTAATATCCGGTATGCGACTAGCCCAACTTGAAAAACATAACCCTTGCGCAAGGAAAAAAGTTAAGACAGCATAACGTATTTGCTCTTTCGAAAAAGAGGTTTGCTTTTTCATAATTTATTTATGTAATTAGTTTATTAATATTATAGTTTTACAAAAGTAATTATAAAGTCTGTATATTTGCTTTCACCTTAATGTAAATAGGTACAAATATTAATTGCTTTTATGATATCGGATATGAATATCAGACAAACAAAATTGGAAGATATAGATTTTGTAATGAAAATCTATGATTATGCCAGGGATTTTATGGCCGGACATGGTAATGGAAATCAATGGATAAATGGTTACCCTTCTGTAGAACTTATAACTAGTGAAATAGAAAAAGGCCATAGTTATGTTTGTGAAGATGATGAAGGCGAAATTGTAGGTACTTTCTGTTATATAGAAGGCGTGGACCATACATATCTGCATATTTATGACGGTGAGTGGCTGAATGATGAACCTTATGCGGTTATTCATCGTATGGCATCCAATGGAAAACAAAAAGGAATATCTTCCGAATGTTTGAAGTGGAGTTTTAGTAAATGCCATAATATCAGGATTGATACTCATCGTGATAATATTGTTATGCAGAATATCTTGAAAAAACATGGTTTCGTTCCATGTGGTATTATATTTATTGATAATGGGACCGAAAGATTGGCGTTCCAGAAAGTTATAAATGAATAATAGAAATAATTATGGAAAATTTTTGTCAGAGTTGTGGAATGCC
This sequence comes from Parabacteroides bouchesdurhonensis, assembly GCF_900186615.1. Classification (GTDB taxonomy): domain Bacteria; phylum Bacteroidota; class Bacteroidia; order Bacteroidales; family Tannerellaceae; genus Parabacteroides; species Parabacteroides bouchesdurhonensis. Next base: position 895,311 of record NZ_LT896588.1, on the reverse strand, counting down.
GATGACTTCGGATGAGTTGTTTGGCACAAATGCGGACGGTAGTAAAAACAATGATTATTGTACATATTGCTATCAGCAAGGTAAGTTCGTTCAGGATTATACAATGGATGAAATGATAAATCATTGTATTCAGTTTCTTGGAGAATTTAATAAAGATAGTGAGCATCCTTTTTCAAAAGAGGAAGCTATTGCAATGATGAAAGTTGAATTCCCTAAGCTGAAACGTTGGATGCCTGTTTCTGGAAAGACAAAATAGTATTACAGCATTGTGAAGGTGTGATATTATCTTTATTATGGAATACAAGAACATCCCGATCATTTTTACAAATCATCCCGATGGTTTTGAAAAATGATCGGGATGATTTGAATGAAAGTATCTTTTGTGAGATAACAGTATCTCGGCGATGTTTGTAAATTAAAACATAAAATTAGAACTTTGCTTATGAGCGGTATTGTATTAAATTAGTCTGCTTATGGGCAGAGAAAGGTTTGATACTGACATTTTGGGGGATTAATAGTAGTTTTCAATTCCACCAAATCCTGTTATGATTTTATTCTCTTTCGTTTTATTGATAAAGTTGTTTAAGCGCTTTTCAAATTCTTCTGGTCGTTTTCTCGCTGCCTCAATGTATGCAATTCGGATACGCTTATATGTGTCGGAGAAATGTTGATAATTTTTCCATGTTATTTTATCTTCTTTCAATCTGTCAATTATATCATTGGGAAAAATAAAAGGTTCAGACAATACGTTTCGTATTTTATCCTCAAATTTAGGGTGTACCATTTTATTTTCCAGTAACCACTTAAGTCTCTCTTTGTTGGCTTGCGAATAGGTGCTTTTAGGGTTTCTTGGTGTGAAATGCTGAATTTTATGTTCTTTGTCAAGCGACTTTATTGTACTGTCAATCCATTCGAAACAAAGGGCTTCTTCAACAGCGTCGTTGTATGTAATACTTTTCTTGCCCGAAGATTTGTTGGGAAATACAAACCAAATTTCATTGGCTGTCTCAAAGTTGTCAGTCAGCCACTTTCGCCAATCTTTTCTGTTCTCGAAATATTTTATCTCTATTGACATAACAGGTTATTTTTACTAGTTATTTTACTGTCTTTACTTTCAAGTTGTTTTTACGCAAGAAAAGTTTTGATTAATGACGATTGGGAACTTCTTGAAGACAAATTGCCTTAAAAAGAGAAAATCCTGATAATAAGAATTATCAGGATTTCTAAGTACCCAGAGCCGGTACAAGCCATAGAAATCATAGGAAAATAAAAGAATTTATCTTCCTTATTATCAGCAACTTGAATATTTCCTATTTTCTCTATTTTTGCCATATTTTGCCCATTTTCCGTTATTCAGTACACTTTTAGTACACTTTGAAATATCATTTTCTTTTGTACCTTTGCAATATCGGAAAACAAAAGAAAATCAACTATTTAGCGTAATCACCCGGTTATGGTACCTAAATCGGGATAAAACCTCTAAACAATGGCAAAGTTAGAAAATAAAACGAAAGAAAACCCCAAATTAGAGCAAAATAAGCTCTCGGATGGTAGAATCAGCCTTTACTTAGAGTATTATTTAGGTAGAGAGGAAAAGCCCGTATTAGATGAAAACGGCAATCAAGTGTACTATGATAGTGGAAAGATGCAAGGTAAGCCCAAGTTTGCAGTAAAGCATAACAGGCGAAAAGAAAACCTTAGTCTGTATCTGATAGATAAGCCCCGTACCCCTGCGGAACGCCAGCAGAACAAAGAAACATTGGAGCTTGCCACAAAGATACGTGCGGAGCGTGAGCAAAAATTTAAAGAAAGTATGTTGGGCTATCGGTTGAAAAAAGATAGAACGGTCAATTTCTTAGACTATTTCCAAGCCTATATCAACAGTTATACCAAGAAAGATATTCGCATGGTACAAATTGCGCTTAGCCGTTTTAAGGACTTCTTAAAAGAGCAATACCCCATGAATGAGTTTAGTATCAAACCGGAACTTATCACCAAAGAAATGATGGAGCAGTTTGTAGCCTATTTGCAATCCCGAAGTGTGGGTGAAGGTGCTAAAAGCATTTACCAGCGTTTCAAGAAAGTTATTCGATATGCGATTGACCACGATGTAATGTTGAAAGACCCATGTAAAAGTGTTACCTGTAAAGTGGATAGCCAAATGCTTCGAAAAGATGTTCTTTCTCCCGAAGAAATACAAAAGTTGGCGGCTTGCCATTATGACAACGAGAACCCGAATGTCAGACGGGCTTTTATCTTCTGTTTATACAGTGGTTTGCGTTTCTGTGATGTAAAAGACCTTACCTACAAAAATGTAGATTACGCTAATCGGTTATTAAAGTTTGAGCAAAGCAAGACAAAGGGACATTCTGCCAGTAGTGGCGTGGTTATTCCTCTGAATGACGGTCTATTGTCTATCATTGGTGAAGCCCCGGCAGATAAAAACTGTTTGATATTCGATTTGCCTACTTATGAAAGCTGCTGCAAGTCAGTAAAACGCTGGGTAAAGAGAGCCGGGATAGATAAACATATAAGCTGGCACCTTTCAAGACATTACGAATTGTCTTTATCGCTGAAATTGAATAGTTTGCAAAGATTCGTTTCTTAATGGGTAACGATTTAGAAACGAGCGAAGTTCTGTATTTTACCTCGTCTTGCATTAAATCAAAAGAACGCTTTTCCTAAATGCAAAGATAATATTATTTTTTGAAAAACACACTTTCTCGAATAACCAAATTCAGCGAATTACAGGCTATGGTTGCTCAAATTTATATTTCAATCCATATTCTTCCAGTTTGCTGTACAGTGTTGTACGTCCTATTCCGAGCAATTCAGCGGCAACCTTGCGGTTCCCGTTTGCCTGCTTTAACGCACGTAAAATCCGTTCCTTATCCTCTGTGTCATTGCGCAGTGCGAAGCTGACAGGTGAGTTAGGTTTTGTTACGACAAGTTCCAGATGTTCTTTCGTGACAAGTCCCGTCTGTGCCTGCAACACTGCACCCATGATTTTCTGCCGAAGCTCGCGCACGTTGCCCGGCCATGAATGGGTCAGCAACGCTTTCCGTGCTTCGGAGCTGAATCCGCTAACCTTGCATTCCAATTCATTATTGGCAATCTCGCGGAAGAACTCCGCCAACGGCATGATGTCCTCCTGACAGTCACGCAACGGCGGTACGGTTATCTCGAAGTCGTGCAGACGGTACAGTAAGTCCTGACGGAATCGCTTTTCATTGACCGCCTTTTCCAGATTCTCGTTGGTGGCAGCGATAATACGGACGTTGAAACTTCTATCCGTTTTATCACCAACGGGACGGTATCGTCGCTCTTGTATGGCACGCAGAAGCATCTGCTGGGTTTCCGGTGCAAGGTTGCCCACCTCGTCCAAAAACAGCGTGCCGCCTTCGGCTTCATGGAAATATCCTTTCTTGGCACTGTCCGCACCGGTGAATGCGCCTTTGACGTGTCCGAAAAATGCCGATGGAGCAAGCTCTTTGTTTAACGATCCGCAGTCCACAGGCACAAACGGTTTGCCAAAACGCTTGCTTTTGTCATGCAGATGGTGGGCTATATGCTCCTTGCCCGTGCCATTCTCTCCGAATATCAGTACGCTCATGTCAGTTGGTGCTACCAGCCTTATCCGGTGCATGATTTTCCGGAAGGCGGAACCGTCACGGGCAAAGACGGGCATACGGCTCCGTCCGACATTGCGTTCTTTCAATATGATGCGGAGTAATGGGACAAGTTTGTCCTCCACAAGCTGTTTGGGTATATAATCCAACGAGCCGAGTTTCATACTTTCCACAGCCGTATGCACTTCGGCATAGTCGGTCATAATGATGAACGGCTGCGTCATGCCTTCCTTGCGCATCCAACGCAGCAGGTCGATACCGTTGCCGTCAGGTAAGCGAAGGTCTGAAACCACTATGTCATCGCCAGCGGCTTGTTGCAGATGTTTCTTCGCTGTCGAGAGGCGGAAAGCCTGCACTGTACGGAATCCCTCACGTGCCAGCAGGTTGCAGACAAATTCGCAATACACGATATTATCTTCCACCACGATGATTTTTGTTTTATCCATTGTTGTATTTTCTCCTTTCTTCTTTTGCCTGTTGGATTATCTCCGAACCCTTATCCAATACAGCAGTCACGGCTTTGTTCAATGCTTCATAGTCAGGAGCGGCACTTCCATGAAGCTGTTTATAAAGTTCCCTTAATGGCAGGTCAGCGCGAAGTATCTCCCACGAACTACGCAGGTGGTGTGTAAGGGCATCCAGTTCTTGAAGGTCTTTCCGCCGTTCCGCATCCCTGATTGCCAGCATTTCCTTTTCGGTTTCCGTTATCAGTTTATCCAGCATGACGGATTCATTGCCGTAGGATAATAGGGAGGTGAAATCCGGTTTTTCGATTTGCTCCATTTTCATGGCGCATTTGTCGGAAACCTCCATCAGCTCCGATATGGAGAACGGTTTGAGCAGGCAATCGGCAAATCCACGTTCCATAAGCTCCTCCTTGCTGCAACTGCCCGAAGCGGTTGTCACGACAACAGGAATAGTTCTTGAATTGCCGATGTTGGAGGTGCGCAGAAGTTCCAGCAGCTCGAAGCCGTTTATATCCGGCATGTTCAAATCGGTCAGAAGCAGACTGTATTCTTTTCGGCGTAGCATTTCCATCAGTTCCGCAGCATCAGTGCAAGTGTCGCAATGTATCCTTTCCTGTGCATACATTTCTTTCAGCATCAGGAGCAAAACTTCGTCATTATCTATGGCAATTACGTCATGGTATGCTTCATTGTGACGAACAGAACTTGAATTGAACTGTTCCGGCAGTTCCTCGGCTGTCTGCATGAAGATTTCCACCGTGAAACGGCTGCCCTTGCCTTTCTCGCTCTCCAGTCGGATTGTGCCGCCAAGCATTGCCACGATACGCTCCACAATGGAAAGACCTAATCCGAAGCCGTCCTTTGCAGCAGCGTTTGACAGACGTTCAAACGCACCGAACACACGTTGCTGTTCCTCTTCGGTCATACCCGTACCCGTATCTTTGACGATAAGTGTCAGCGTATCGTTATTATAATCCATTGTCAGAGAAACGCTACCATTCTTCGTGAATTTGATGGCGTTTGACAGTAGATTATTTCCGATTTGCAGGATACGTTCTTTATCTGTCCGGACGAGGGCATCCTTGTGGCAATGTATTGTCAGAGCCAATCCCTTGTTCATGGCGATTGGCATAAACTCCGTTTCGAGCGTGTGAATGATTGCGGAAATCCTGCACGGAGAAATGTTCGACTGTTCCTTGCCGTTATCCAGACGGAAAAAACTCAATAGGATGTTGAGCATTTCACGCATACGGTCGGAGGACTGCTGAATATTTTGGATATAACCCCCGATTTTATCCGTATTATAATCTTTCCGCATCAGTCCGGCATAGCCCGTGATTGCCGTCAGCGGAGTGCGCAGTTCATGGGTAATGGTATGCACGGCTTTCTTGCGGGAGGCTATCAGTGCCTCGTTCTGTTCAACAGACTGTTTCAACTGTTCTATTAAATCCGCAGTTTCTCGTTTGTATCGTTTGATACGGGTGATATTTCGGTGGATAATTATGTAAGAGATTATCAATAACAACACAACGAATCCTGTCAAGCCACCTATCTGAATAAAAGACCTTTCACGCATGGCGGCTATTTCCGCTTCCCGTTTCTGTAAGTCTGCTTGAACTTTCTCGTCTATTTGAACTACCAGTCCTTGCAGTTGTCTGTTGAGTTCCGCATTTCGTGCAGCAAGGCTATCGGCGTGTTCCGACAAACGGCGACTTTGTGCCTGTTGTTCAGCTATCATATTCCGATTAAGGGAACGGAGCATCGCAGTTGTCGCAGTTGGTTTCGCTTCTTCCTTTTTGCCAAAGATGCCCAAGAAACCCTTGCGCTTGGACTTCTTGGGCTGTTCCTGCACACTCTTCTGCACGATTACAGGTATTTGGCTGGTTATCTTATCGTTGATGACTTGTTGCTGTTCAAGTACTTGAACGATTTGGCGCATCTGTCGCTCCTTATTTTCAAGAAGACGCCGTACACTGTCTATACGCTCCGCAGGATAGGTAACCTTGAAACGGCAGAGCATACTGTCTATTGACATACGCCGGGCATGGTAAAGTCCTAAATCTTCATCATCCCATTCCAATATCGTTTCACCCAAAAGAGAAAACTCTATCAGTTGAATATGGATATTGTTTATGTCTTTTCGGAATTCGTCAATCTGACGGTTATCAGATTCTAATGCCTCCACTTCTTGCCATTCGCCATGCCAAATATAAGCGATACATCCGATTAACAATGCCATCAGCAAATAGCCAAAAGCAATTAGTTTCTGGACATATTTCATATAATTCTAATGTTATTATGATTTATTCTTTCTTTTAACAGTAACTATACTCACCAATTAGAATATCTGATTATTAACATAGCAACAACGAAACTGCACGGTTATAAGAAAAATAATTTCTCGACTCTAATAGACATGGGCTGTTCGGAATATTCTCCGAACAGCCTATTCTCCGCTTTAAAGTGAATATATAGAAAAATAGTATGATGGTTTTCTACTTTTGTCCACCACCTAACGCTTGGTAAAGATTAATCAAACTTTGTATCTCAGTAAACTGATTGGTTGTTTGTGCCAGTTGCGCATCAAGCAATGCTTGTCGGGCTGTAAGCACTTCCAAATAGTTGACAGTACCATGTTGCATAAGCAAAGACGTACTTTCCATTGCTTTCTGTAAAGAATTTATTTGATTATTGAACAACAATGTCTTACTCTTACTTGTTTGATAGGCCTTTAAAGCATTATTTACTTCATTACCAGCGTTCAACAGAGATTGTCGAAAGGCAAGAACTGCTTCTTCTTGTTGCGCTTTAGCAATACGATATTGGGCAATAACTTGACCGCGATTGAACAATGGTTGTATGAGTGAACCTACTGCCGATGCAAGAAATTTAGCTGGATTAATAATCAGACTTCCTGCCGAATTTGTCCAACCTGCATTTCCACTCAACGTGATAGAAGGATAGAAAGCAGAGCGAGCTTGATTAGTCCCATAGAAAGCAGCCTCTAATGCCCGTTCTGTAGATCGAACATCCGGACGATTAGCCAGTATTTGCATAGGAACTCCTACTGAAAATATCTCAGGAAAATGCTGTGCAGACAATTTTCCTCTGCCATAGTGTTGAGGAGTTTCTGCCAACAAGAGCGCAAGGCTGTTTTCAGTCTGATTAATTTGTTCTTGCAAACTTAGGACGGATGTCTGCACATTGTAGTATGCTGCTTCCATTTGTGCCACTCCGGCTTCATTATATTGTCCGGCGTCCATCAATGCCCGGGCTGTCTTTACCGTTTCCTCCCATGCTGCTTCTGTCTTATTTGCCAAAGCCAATTGTTCGTCCAGCATCAGTAACGTATAATACGTATTGGCAATACTTGCAATCAATTTTGTACGAACCGCCATCTTGTAATCTTGACTCTGGGCGTACAAAGCTTTGGACTGTTGTTTTGCATTACGTAGCTTACCAAAGATGTCTATTTCCCAACTGGCAGTAACAGGCAGGCTATATGTCTGAGTAGCTTTGGTTTTATCAAAACTGCTTATTGAGCCTTGCGGTGCGAGGGCAAAGGACGGTAAAAAAGCAAGTTTGGCAGAAAGTAAAGTCGCCTCAGCTTCTTCTACACGTAGCTGTGCTGACAGATAGTCTGCATTATTCTGCAATCCCTTTTCAATAAGCCTTTGTAAGGTAGAATCGGCAAAGAGATCTTTCCAATCTAAACAACCTAAATTGGTTGTATCATTATTATTTACAGATACTCCCTCTCCATACAGGTTGTCGGGGACGGTCGTCGTTGGTTGATATTTTTTATATATTCCACAACTACTCAATAAAATAGTTGCAGTTACCGATAATATTATTTTCCTCATGCTGTATCTTCGTTTATTTCGATTTTCCATTTTGATTAAAAGAACTACGTTCTGCATAGCTTCTTTCTTTTTCGAGTAATACCTGAACATCAGCTTCCTCCTCTAAAGGTTTGCGTATCTTCTCTTGCAAATACTCGAATGCAATATAAAATACTGGTACTACAAAGAGCAAAGCCAAAGTGCCGATAGCCATACCACCCACAACACCTGTTCCCAGTGAAGAATTGCCATTTGCCCCAGCTCCGGTAGCAAACATGAGTGGAAGCATACCGAATATCATGGTTAATACCGTCATCAGAATCGGACGTAAACGAACCTGTGCGGCATTGTAAGCAGACTCGATTATGCCCATTCCTTTACGCCGCCGTTCAACAGCGTATTCCGTAATTAGAATAGCAGTCTTTGCAAGCAGACCTATCAACATGATGACTCCGGTTTGCAAATAAATGTTGTTTTCCAATCCAAAAATACGAGCGAACAAGAATGAACCCATCAGACCGAATGGAACAGACAGAATAACCGCAAATGGTATCAAAAAACTTTCATAAAGACAGACCAAAATCAGATAAATAAACAAGATGCATACAGCATAAATAAATGCGGTTTTTCCACCTCCATTGCTCGCCTCTTCGCGCGACATTCCACTATACTCATAATCATAGCCTGATGGTAATGTCTGCATGGCTACTTCTTTAATAACCTTTTGGACTTCCCCTGAAGAATATCCTATTGCAGGGTTTACGCTTGCAGCAATGGAGCTGTAAAGATTAAAGCGGTTAGCAACTTCTGGTCCAAGTACTTTTTTCAATGTAACGAACTGACTGATTGGAGCCATTTCCGTACCATTTCTCACGAACATATTATTTAAAGCATGTTCATCCAATCTATAATCCGGTGCCGCCTGCATCATTACACGATATACCTTGCCAAACTGGTTGTAGTTACTGATATAAGCGCCTCCACAATAACTTCCTAATACATCCAGTACCGCTGTAGGAAAAATACCCGCTCGTTTGCATTTTGCCGCATCTATATCAACTGCAATCTGTGGAAAATTCATGGCATAGGAAGTATAAGCCATATCAACTTCCGGTCGTTCATTTAATGCGCCGAGAAAACGCATGACGGAATTGTAAAATGTCGCCATATCACCACCGGTTTTATCTTGCAGATTAAGTTCAATGGAATTACCCATACCATATCCCGGAATCATCCCCGGTTCAAAGCTGAACACTTGAGCATCCTTAATGGCATAGAATTGTTCATTCATGCGAGCGATTACTGCGGCTGAAGAATGTTCGCTACCCTTCCTTTCATCCCAATCTTTCAGACGAATAATCATCATACCGTAGGATGTTCCTTGACCTGACATAAAGCCATATCCGGCTACATGCGCATAATGTTCTACTTCAGGGGTGTTATCTACAATACCTCGCAATTTGTCCATTACTTTGTTAGTTTCTTCCAATGTACTTCCGGGAGATGTGGCTACGTTTACCATAATAACACTTTGGTCTTCTTGTGGCACAAGACCAGTCTTCGTAGTACTCATAAAATAAACAAGTAATACGATGGAAACAACCAGCGAAGTCCATACCAGCCAACGATGGCGAATGAAGAACAACACTCCTCGCTTATATTTGCCCAATACGGCATTAAATGAAGCGTTGTATGCCGCCCGTACCCGGCCATTGATACTTGTCGCACTCTTTGTTCCATCAGATGGCCGCATCATAATGGCACAAAGGGCAGGACAAAGAATCAATGCGGAAATCATGGAAATACCTACCGATGTAGCCATTGTGATACCAAATTGGGTATAAAAGATACCGGATGTACCTCCCATAAAAGTTACCGGTACAAACACCGCCATAAAAACGCAAGTACAAGAAATAATAGCCATAGTTACATCGCCCATCGCATCTTTGGTTGCCAAATAAGATGATTTGTATCCTGCATCAAATTTGGCTTGTACGGCTTCAACTACAACAATGGCATCATCTACCACCGTACCAATGGCAAGCACTAAAGCAAATAGCGTAAGAATGTTGATACTGAATCCTGCTGCGACCAAACAAGCAAATGTTCCAACCAATGAAACAATAATAGAAATCGAAGGTATCAGTGTACTTTTAAAATCTTGTAGAAAAAAGTAAACTACCAGAACAACCAATAATATAGCAATGATTAATGTTTCAACCACATTATGGATAGACGCAAAAAGAAAATCATTGGAACTCATCATATTGATAAATTCTACACCTTCGGGTAAACTCTTGCTCATTTCGTCCATTCTTTCCTTAATGTTCTTATTTACCTCTGTCGCATTGGAACCCGCAGTTTGATGAATCATGAATGTCACAGCTGCTTTGTCATCCATTCCACTTCTGAAACTGTATGACAAAGTGCCTAATTCGACATCAGCCACATCGCTAAGACGTAGAACCGAACCGTCTTCTCTTGCTCTGACAACAGTATTCTTGAATTCGTCCACACTCTTCAATCTTCCACGATACTTCATCGTTAACTGAAAGACATTCTTCGAGTTTTCTCCCAATGAACCTGTAGGAGCTTCTATATTTTGTTCACCTAAGATAGCAGTAATATCTGATGGCTCAAGTCCATATTGTGCCATTCGTTCAGGATTTAGCCATATTCGCATACTATAGGTATCGCCCAACATCATTACGTCCCCAACACCACTGACACGCTTGATTTGTGGAATTACGTTGATATCCAGATAATTTCCAAGGAATGTCTGGTCGTAACGTCCATTCGTACAAGCTAACGCATTAATTTGAAGGAAGCTGGTCTGTTGTTTTTCGGTGGCAACACCAATTTTTGTAACTTCCGCTGGTAACAAACCTTGAGCTTTAGATACCCTGTTTTGCACATTTACTGCGGCCATGTCAGGGTCTGTACCTTGTTTAAAATACACTTGTATTGTTGCAGAGCCGGAATTGGTTGCTGATGATGTGATGTATGTCATATTTTCCACACCATTAATACTCTCTTCTAATGGCATTATCACACTATTCATTACAGATTCTGCATCAGCACCAGTATAATTGGCTGTCACATAAACCGTAGGAGGCGCAATGTCAGGATATTGTTCCACAGGTAATGAGAAGAGAGAAATAAATCCAATCGCCAATATCAATATGGATATGGCAATAGACATTGCCGGTCGTTTGATAAATATATTTCCTTTCATACTATTCTATAATTTTCCAGCAAATGGTTATTTGACTTGCATACCTTCTCGCAACAACCCAGCTCCCTCTGATACAATCTCATCCCCTATTTTTAATCCGCCAAGTACCACGTATTCACGTCCATCATTGATAGAAGCAACAGTTATAATTGAGGAAACAGCTTTTCCATCCACTATTTTATAAACCAAGGTCTTGTCTTGCATCTGCACAGTAGCTCCTTGTGGAATCACAATACATTCATGATAAGAACTGGGTATTAATATTGTACCTGATGCTCCACTATGGAGTATTCGCGCTTCGTTGGGAAATACCGCACGCACTACGACTGTTCCTGTTTGACGATCAATGACACCGCTAATGGATTCTATTTTACCTTTCTTTTCATATATGGAGTTATCATTCAATTTCAATTCCACTTCCGGCATATTTTTCAGAGTTTCTTCCATGCTTCCATACTGTCGGGTCAGGGCAAGTAATTGGTTTTCGTTCATGGAAAAATAAACATACATGTCTGAATTGTCACTGACCGTTGTTAATGATTGGGACAAACCGGGACTTACCAATGCTCCTACCCGAAAAGGCAATGCTCCTACCACACCATCACTGGGACTTTTGATTTGCGTATATGAAAGACTATTTCGGGCATTTATCTCTTGTGCTTCAGCCTGTGCCAATTGTGCTTTGGCAGTCAGATAATTGTTTTCCGCAGTTTTCAAACTAAATTCAGATACGACTTTCTTTGTGTAAAGTTCTTTTTGACTATTATAAGTGAGTTGGGCTGTTCCCAATGCTGCACGTGCAGCTTCAACATTGGCTATTGCCGTTTTAAGAGCGGCTTGATAGGGTACTGGGTCAATTGTAAAAAGCAATTGTCCACGTCGTACTACTTCTCCTTCCTTGACACACAATTTCTCAATTGTTCCGGAAATTTGTGGTAAGATTTCAATATCCTGCCGTCCACGGATGGTTGCTGAATAGGAAGAAGTCAAGACCTTTTCCGCAGTTCCCACTTTCATGGTAGAATAAGAAGACTGGATTTCGCTCTCCGTTGTTTGTTTGCAAGATGCAAACAACATTGTGCAACCAATGAATGTCATCAATTGCACCCACTTTTGGTTTCTTGTCATCATACTTATTATTGTCATATTTTAAAATGGATGACAAAAGTAGGCAAATGGGGACAGATGCTGATGTCCTGTTCATTGTCATAAGCGTCCTATTTTTCTTTTCATTGTCCAATTATATAAGAAAAGGATATAAAATAGGAATAATCGAACATCCTTTTTTTCTCCACAATCATTACCTTTGCATAAAAATTATAGATAAAATGGATGAAAAGGAAATTAAGACCATCTATATAGAAGATTTTAAAAAGAATAAAGAGAAGGCAATTTATGTTGACGATGATTTTGTAATCATAGACACATGGACAGGAATTCCCGATATTGAAGATTCTGTTAAGTTGGGATGTTTTCTTGTAGCACTATGTTTGGAAGGTAGTGTTCAATTGGAAGTTGATAATAGAAGATGCTTGTTACAAGCAGGTGATTTATTATTAGGGCAACCGGGAGCTATAATCCAGCATACTATGATAACGCCAAATAATAGAATCAGCCTTGTCGGTTTCTCCTCTTCCTTTTTACAACAAACTGTAAAAATTGGTAAAGAAATATGGGATACGACAGTGCATATTTACAATAATCCTGTGAAGCCAGCAGACGAAAAAAATAGCAATCTAAAACTTTTCAAAGCGTATAAGGAAATGATTCTGACAAGAATCAATGAGGAACCTCATCGTTATAATAATGAAGTAATACGTCATCTGTTTACAGCCTTATTCTGTGACTTGATAGGAATCCTTGGAAAAAGTTCCTGTCACCAACGAAAGGATGGTGAAACTCAAGAAAATGGAATCAGACAAGCTGACTACATCTTATACCAGTTTATGGAATTGTTGTCACAAGATGATGGTTCTCACCGTTCTGTAAAATATTATGCAGATATACTTTGTTATAGTCCTAAATATCTGTCCACCTGTATAAAAATGGCAAGTGGTCGCACTGCATTGGATCTGATTAATGAGAATGTCATCGAACGTATCAAATACCGGTTAATGCACTCAGACAAGTCAATCAAGGAGCTTGCCATAGAATTTGATTTCCCGAATCCCTCTTTTTTTGGCAAATATGTGAAAGCAAAACTGGGAATATCGCCTGCCAATTACCGAAATATAAAAGAATAAGGATAAAATAAAGCCATAAGTTGGATATTTTTTGAGGAATTCAACTTATGTGTCACACCCGATTATCTCAATAAACTAATGCAAACACATAGAAATTGCTCCGAAGGAATTGATAGACACCTATTTGATAAATGAAATAAAAAATATGCTTGTTAATACTTCATTACCAATAAAGGAGATCTCAGCTGAACTCAACTTTGAAGACCCGCCATATCTTGCATGTTTCTTTCGCCGTAATACAGGTATGTCTCCTCTTGAATATCGTAAAAAGAACCAAATGTAAGTCTGTTCTTTATCGTTGGAGGAGTTTCTTCAATAAAACTGAAGATAAGTTTGGCTACAATGAAATCTTTGTACTTATAAGTCATACGAGGCTGTCAATGTCAGCAAGTTCTGACTTCAACTGTTTCAGTTCGTCTTCCTTATGACACAGATACCGCAGGTTTGAGAGGCTTCCCGACTTCGGAGGGCAAGCCCGCCCCCTGCAAGGACAAGTGCTTTTCTTGGCTGCTCAAAACGTTTTGAGCGGCTGAAAAGACATCTTGCTGTGTCTTTGAGGACACAAGAATCCTCCGCTTGTCGGATTGGGAAAACACCTTTCAAACTCCAAGTCGTTTCATCCGGGTATTCCTCACTGTTCGGGTGCAAAGTTACGCCCTTAACACGGTATCGGACAGTGGTTTGAACCGGACAATGGCTGCCTATCGACGCAATATGCAGCCACTTATCGAAATGCAGATTCAATCATTTCCTTATTTAGTCAAACAATGATTCAAAAGCTGAAAGATCTGAGTACATGAGAATAGAGAAGTTCAAATACTTATCAAAAGGATTTGTTGAATACCTGCCAAAACGAGTATTGAGGAAAATCAAACAATGGTTGTCTGACAATTTGATGATACATTGATTTAATGATTTCATGATGTAATGTTGTCACTCTCCAAACGACCAAAACTTTGTTTCACCACACAACTATTATATAGAGAACTATTAAATAAGCGGATTGGGAAATAGTCAGCCTTTCTGTTTGAACAGCATTCATGCAAAAAGAACCGTTTCTGTATGATACCCACGGACAATGGCTACCGTATCGGCGCAACACGCTGCCACTTTCGGCAAATCCATTGCAGAGCAGCAGATTATATATTCCTTTGCGGCAAAAGAAACAATACCAACTAAAAGAAAGACAATATGGAAATCGTATCAATCGAAAGAAAGACCTTTGAGGCGATGGTCGCCAAGTTCGACCGCTTCGTCCGCCGTATGGATGCCATCTGCCATCGGCACGGGGAAAAGAGAATGAGCGAGTGGATGGACAATCAGGACGTGTGCCGGATGCTCAACATCAGCCCACGAACATTGCAGACGCTTCGTGATAACGGCATATTGGCTTACTCGCAGATAAACCACAAGACCTACTACCGTCCCGAAGATGTGAAACGTATCGTCTCTATCGTGGAGGACAGGAGAAAAGAAGCAAGGTTCAAAGGCAGGACAATCTGATAACCGAATAGAGTAACAACAATAATTCCACTAAATCCAAAGTATGAACGAACTGATTAACAAAGACAACGAGTGGATAATCCACTTCATGGGCAGTCTTGACCGATTGCTTGACAATGTAGAGCATCTGACCGCCAACTACCGCCCGACACTGGGCGGCGAGCGTTTTTTCACCGACAAGGAGGTATCGGCACGGCTGAAAGTAAGCCGCCGGACACTTCAAGACTACCGTAACGAAGGGCGCATAGCCTATATCCAGTTGGGCGGTAAAATCCTCTACCGTGAATCCGACATCGATAGGATGCTGAATGACGGCTACCGCTCCGCCTACCGACTGATAGGCACATGATTTTCTTGAAGGAGCGCAGTTTGCCGTCTGCCCTGTGATTGCGTCAGCAATGGATTTTCGGCAAAAAAAGAAACGGCTTACGGATGAAGCATCAATATTCCACTTCGTCTGTAAGCCGTTCCCCTATATTTTCGGATTTCCCGCCAGTCGCTTGTTTCCGTTGCCGGATGCTTTTTCAAGCGTGTGGCAAGCAGCGGCAAGGTTTTCGGGCTGAATACGCTCAAACTTGTTTGAGGAAGATTCTGCCCGAAACGGCTTTGCCGCCTGACCTTGCGACTGCCATACAAGCCACACGCCACCTTTGCATCCGACATCGGGGACAAGTGGCTGGCGGAATGAACTTCAGCTATACCATCGGTTGTTACCCCTGCCACAGGAAACAAACAACGTAACAGGTGTCTCTTTCTTGGGCGAATTCATTTTGCTCATTACAAACCGTCTGAACAAGACACTTCCTCTACTGCATATCCTGAATGCAACGGCTATGACCATTTCAAGGCTGTAAACGTCATAACTGATGCCGTCCGGTTGCCTGACATATCGCATTGTATCGGCTTCATTCAGTTCCTTGTCCTTGTAGATTGCCCGTATCGCCTTGCGGACATCGCAGGAAAACACCCCGAACAGGTCGGCAATCTCAAATTGCGTCATCCACACGGGTGCGGTCGGCATGATGACCGCACCCGTGTCACTGATTGTTATTATACCTCTGCTCATAATTCCTTTATTTTATGATGATTATTTGCTATTTCTTCTTTTCGCCAGCCGATACTTTCTTTCTCCGTTCCATCAATTTATCCATGTCCTTGGATATTTTATCATCGGTTATCCGTGCATACCCCTGTGTCGTCCGGATATTGGAGTGCCCCATCATCTTGGCGATGCTCTCAATCGGGATATCCGCTGAAATCAGGAACGTTCCGAAACTGTGCCGACTTTGATGATAGGTCAAGTTTTCCTCTTTTCCTATGGTTATTCCCAACTCGTGAACCTCAAACCACAGGGCATCACGGTTGGGAAGAGGAAACACGGGCTTCTCGTCATCGGTCGTGTTGTACAGCGACAATATCCGCTCAGCTATGGGGTGTAATGGTATGAACGCCTCCACCTTTGTCTTTTTCCGGTTGATGCGGATGTACCGTCTGCCGTCCGCATTCGTTCCGATGTGGTGAGGATGCAAAAGCATTATGTCCGCATACGCCAGCCCGGTAAAAATGGAAAATATGAAAGCCCGTCTTGCCAATTCCATACGCTTGTCATACATCGGTGTGGAAAGTATCTTCTTGAAATCCTCACGGCTGATGTACCTGTGCCTTGCTTCCGGCTTTGGCTCATACTCCAAGTCCTCACAGGGATTTACACGGAGAATCTCCTTATCGACTGCAAGGTACAACAGCCGGTTCAGCCAACGCAGGCAATGGTTGGTCTGGGAAACCCCGAAGTTCTTGCATTTCTTCAAGTGGGCTTTGTAGGACTTGCCGAAATCCTCCGTCACTTCTTCAAGAGGAATGTCCTTTTTACCGATGGACACTATAAAGTCCGTCAGGTACTTTTGGTAGTACATTGAAGCCCGATAGGAAGACGTGGAGTTTATTTCCTCGGAATGTTTCTTCAACCGCTCACGTTCCCATTCTCCCATTTGCAGGAGGGTGGTCGGGTGGATATTGTTCAAGGATATATGGTTTTTCAGCATCTCGGCACTGACCACACCTTGCGATTTCAGTATCTCATTGTAGGCTTCCTCCGTCAGTCGCAGATATTCCCGTAAGCGGTTGTTCTCCCTTACGGATTTAATCTCGTTTTTCTTGCTGTTCCATTCTTCCGGTCGGCAATATATACCTGTGCTTATGGCGGTCTGCTTTCCGTCAATGGTTATACGGCAGAGTATGGCGGTCGTACCGTCAGCCTTTACTTTGCTGCGGTTGATATAGGGCAAAAGTGAAAATGTGCTTCGCATATCGTTGTATGTATTAGAGGATTAAAGAACTAATTGAAAATCTTTTGTGGCTTCTATGAACTTGTCCATGTCCTCGAAAAGCTTCTTCGGGCTGACACGGGCATAGACTTGTGTCGTGGAAATGTCGGAGTGTCCCAGCATCCTGCTGATGGTCTCTATCGGCACACCCGCTTCAAGCGTAATCAGCGAGGCGAAGCTGTGCCTTGCCTGATGGTAGCACAAGTCATCCTTGATACCTGCCAGTGCCGCCAACGCTTTCATGTGCCGCCTGAGATTTGACCAGCGAAGCAAAGGGAACAGGGTATCTCTTTCCTCACTGTGATACTTCTCAATCAGCGCAATCGCTTCCGGTAACAGTTTTACGCTGGCACGAAGTTCGTTTTTCTTTCTTCGGTACTTCAACCATAAAGCCCCGTCCTCATCCGTACATAGGTTCTCATGGGTAATCGAGACAACATCCGCATAACAGACCCCGGTGTAACACCCGAAGAGAAACATATCCCTTGCCAGCATATGGGATTTGCGGTAAGCAGGTATTTCCACATCACGGATTTTCTCGAACGATTCACGGCTCAATGCCCGTGGTGTCGTTTCCGTCTTCTTCGGCAAGGTAAAATGCTGGAAGTGGATTCTGTCGGCATACCCCTCCTTATACGCCAGACGGCATATCTTTTTCAGGATGGCAAGATGATGGCGGACGGTATCAATCGCATAACCCTTATTGCCAGTGGCAAATGCCTGATAGTCGTGGATGAACTGTTCTGTCAGCTGACCGAAAGCCAAATCCCTGACTTTGTACCGATGCTCTATGAACTCTCCGAGTGTCAGGCGCATATAGTGGTAGCCAGGATAAGTACCTTTCGCCCTGTCTATGCCGATACGGGCTTTGAGGTTGTTACAGACAACGTCCGTCATTTTCATGAGGGTCATCTGCGTTTCCATGCTGCCTTGAAAAAGGTCTTTCACATCGGCGGCGTCAAAATCAATCTTGCGGTTCACAAGGCTGTCAAAGGCATTGCTTACCGCTAACAGTAACTTTTCAATCTTGGCATTGGTTTCTACAGCCTCCCTGCTCTTGCCGTTCAGACGGCTCTCACGGGGATTCCACAGTTCCGGCGTGCATGACAGCTTGCAACTGAATTGCGCCATACTCCGGTTCACGGTGATTCTTCCCATTATCGGGGCTTTGCCCGACTTGTCCGGTCCGCTCTTTTTAAGGTAGAGCAACACCTTGAATTTTTCTACTTTCATAACGCTTATACTTTTTAGTGCAAAATTACTTGCCATATAAGCGTTCCTTGATATGCAAAATACTGTGTATGAGTGCAAACAAAACGGTGAGGACTTCATTTTACTTCATTCCGTTACCGACATCCGTTTCGGTAACTACCCGGCTAACGGTTTGGTAACTGAACAACCTCAATATTCCGTTGCCGTTTGCATTTTCCCTACTTGGCAGAATACTGAAACATCGTTCATTTCAAACGACTTACGTTCAAACTTCACCTGCATGTTTTTCCTTGCATAGCCTATCACATTCCATTGTGCCCGACATTCGTTTGCCGTGAACATTCTGAATAATGGAGCAAATATCAAAACCGTAGCCAGCCTTTTAGGGCATAGCGGATTGAAGCATACGGAGAAGTACACCCGTGCGGTGGATAAATTGAAAGAGGAAGCAATAAACAGCTTACCCGAACTAAAGTTTTAACCATAAAAGACTTATCTTTGTAACTATGAACTTTGAAGCATTAGTAAAACATATCAGCACGATACAGAACACGTTGCAGGCACAAGCCGCACACGCTGTAAACCTTGCCCTTACTTCCCGTAACTGGCTTATGGGGTGCTATATCGTAGAATTTGAGCAGAACGGAGAAGACCGTGCCGCCTACGGTGAACAACTGTTGAAGAAGCTGGAACAACAACTGAAAACAAAAGGTCTGAATGAACGTAGATTCCGTGAATTTAGGCGGTTGTACCTTGTTTATCCACAACTAAAAGAACCTGTTACACAATATATTGCATCACAAATTCAAATTCGGCAGTCATTGACCGCCGAATTCACAGAACCAATTCGGCGGTTAGTGACCGCCGAATCTGAAAATGGCGTTTGGAAACTATCAACAAAATACCCACAAACCGAAACATGGATGATTCCGGCTGATAGATTATTCAACAAATTATCTTCCACCCATTTAAACACTATATCGGGAATTGAGAACCCGGTAAAACGTGCTTTCTATGAAATGGAAACCATTCGTGGCTGCTGGTCTGTAAAGGAGTTGGAGCGACAAATCGCATCTTTATATTACGAACGTAGCGGACTATCCAAAAACAAAGAAGCCCTCTCCGCTTTAGTCCAGCAACAAGCAACCTTATTACAACCTAAAGATGTTATCAATACCCCTGTTACTTTGGAGTTCTTAGGGTTGAATGAACGTGCATTGGTGACAGAAACTGATTTGGAACAAGCCATTCTTGACAACCTGCAACACTTCCTGTTAGAAATGGGACATGGCTTCTGCTTTGAAGCCCGGCAAAAACGCATCTTGATTGATGAAGATTATTTCTTTGCCGACCTTGTGTTCTATCACCGTATTTTGAAATGTCATGTTATTGTGGAATTAAAGATAGACAAGTTCCGCCATGAATATGCTTCACAGTTAAATATGTACCTCAACTACTTTAAAGCAGAAGTGATGCAGTCGGATGATAATCCGCCTATCGGCATTTTGCTCTGCACCGAAAAGGGAGATACATTAGTTAAATATGCCACTGCCGGATTAGACCCGAATATCTTTGTACAGAAGTACATGATAGAACTTCCAACCGAGGAAGAAATAAAAGAGTTCATTTCTTCCTCAAACTATTAAGGATAAATCAAGACTGAAAAAGATTGCTAAAAACGATACTGGCGAAAAAGGTAATACTATTTCTTTTTTCGCCAGCACACGTATTTTGCTGTCAATAGAAATAGGTTTAGTTCGTTTTGGCTATATAGACAAAGGGATAAACTAAACGTAGTTTAGCACCACCTATTTCTTTTGCCTATATCACATATCCACATCGTGGTTCTCTTTTCATCCCACCTTGCTAAAAATAGTCAAATTCCTTTTTAAACTATGAATGCAACAATATTATCCCTTTCTGTTTTCGTATTTTTGTAGAAAGAGCAAAAACATTGATAATGGATAATATAATAAGAAAGATACAAGAACTCTATCCTGTTTCGCATGATTCATTGCACCTGCTAAAGTACTGTTTCAAACAACAGACTTTTCCGGCTAAAACTATCATCATACAAGCTGGTCGTTTTGACAATCAGGTTTATTTTATAGAAAAAGGTATAACACGTTCATATATCCTGCATAATGGAAAAGAAATAACAACATGGTTTTCTATGGAAGGCGATGCGACTTGTGGTTCATGGGATTTATATCGGCACAAAGCAGGATTTGAATATGTAGAAACCTTAGAAGAAACTTTAACCTACTCCATTTCTATAGACAAGTTGAATGATTTATATAAATCCCGTATTGACATTGCCAATTGGATGAGAGTGTTACAGCAAGAAAATTTTCTACTCTTACAGGACATTCATATTTCCCGGCTGAACTTGTCTGCCCAAGAACGTTATGAAAAGTTGATAAAAGAATATCCCAGCATTTTCCACCGAGTGACTTTAGGACATATTGCCTCTTTTTTAGGAATAACACAACCTTCTCTTAGCAGAATCCGGTCAAGCCGATGATTTTTTAACATAGGACAAAAATAAAGAATTTCATTTTCCATACCTTTGTAAATCAATATAACGATACTAACATTCACTATATGAATAAAATAGTACAACCACAATGGCTTGAATGGGCAAAAGAACTACAATTCATTGCCCAAGGGGGATTGACATACTCCAAAGATGTATTTGATATAGAACGCTTTGAACGCATTAGAGAAATTGCAGCAGAAATGCTTAGTCTGCAAAGTGAAATACCCATAGAAAAAGTAAAGAATCTGTTTTGCAATGAAACAGGATTTCAAACTCCTAAATTAGATACACGAGCTGCTATATTCAAAGATGATAAAATACTGCTTGTGAAAGAGAAAAATGGAACTTGGTCTTTGCCCGGTGGTTGGGTCGATATAAATCAGAGTATCAAGACTAATACAGAAAAAGAAGTAAAAGAAGAAGCAGGATTAAATGTAAAAGCTATCCGGATAATAGCTATACAAGATAGAAATTTGCATAATATTCCCCCCTATGCCTACAATGTTTGTAAAGTTTTTGTTCTTTGTGAGATTGAAAGCGGATATTTCCGACCCAATATTGAAACGGATGAGAGTGCCTATTTCGGATTGGAAGAATTACCTATTCTTGCAAAAGAGAAAAATAACGAAGAACAAATTAAAATGTGCTTTTCAGCTTACTACGATAGAAACTGGCAAGTATTATTTGACTAATAAATCAACACATGAAATATAAACATATCGTATTCGACATAGACGGTACATTGATAGATACGGAATATGCAGTCATCAACTCTTTAATAAAAACAATTACAGAAATAACAGGAAGCGCACCTCAATATGAAAGTCTGAAATTTGCTTTAGGCATTACCGGAAGAAATGCGTTGGAATTACTCAAAATACCCGACATAGAAGATGCATTGAAACGATGGGATAGGAATATGAAATTGCTCCAGCACACTATTCAACCTTTTCAAGGTATCAAAGAATGCTTGCAATCCCTTTTATCAAGAGGCTATATTTTAGGCATTGTAACCTCCAAAACATATCAAGAATATTATTCTGATTTTGAGCCATTAGGGTTAGCGGACTATTTTTCCACAATTGTATGTGCCGATGATACTGATGAACATAAGCCCCAAGCAGCACCCTTAGTAGCATATTTGGCTAAAGCCCATGTAAGCCCCGAAAACGCTCTCTATATTGGTGATAGTATTTATGATATTCAATGTGCTAACAATGCCGGTGTTGATTCCGGATTGGTTTTATGGAGCAATAATGTATCTAATCCTATACGTGCAGACTATTATTTTAAGACACCTAATGATATAAGTAAAATTCTATAAAAGACGAACTAACTAATTATGAAATTAAAAATATTAATAGATGAAAGCATTATTACAACAGAGTTTTTTTCGATTACTATCGGAATACTCACAGCGCAAAGTTTCTGCATCTGAACTAACAAAAGCTGTTGAAGAATTAGCTATCCATGTAGCCAATTTCAGTATTAACGAGCAAGATTATAGTGTATTACTCCGCTATTTTTCTTTTGGTTTATATCGTCTTAAGTCATACCGTGTACGGTTTGAGCAAGAAAAAAATGCCCTATTTGCATCTAATTGATGAAGCGATAGGACTTTTAAACACAGAAATACGCCTTATTGAATGGCGCATCAAATACCCGGAACAACTCAAACAGCGGATTGAAAAACAAAGCCTTTCCCCTCTCTATCTCGCTGACAAAACAGCCCTTATCAACATCATGGAAATGGTAAGCGGTCTGTTCCTCTCCAAAGACATTGTTTATCAGAACGGCAAACCTGCCTATTTGGTAGATTTATCCAAAGGTTTTGAATGGTTGTTTAACATCAAGATAAGCGACTGTCACCAAAAGCATGAGGACGTGATAAAACGAAAGCCGGGCAAACTCACAGAATTTCTTAATGGACTGGCAGACCTTATCCGAAAGGAACATGACAAAAAAGGATATAGATAATCAGCGCTTTATGATTTATTTATAATGGATTCCATGTGCGCCCCCGTAATTTTCTTGCATTCTTTTTCTGAATTTTGCTTCATCAATTCACAAAAGGTATAATCTGAAATATGAAGTAATTATGTATATAGAGAATGATAAATTTGGCGAATGGATGCAGAAGTTGTACGCCAAACTGGAAGAACTCTGCAAAGATGTACGGGTGTTGCGTAACGCCGATAAGGTGCTGCCCGAAGATGATAACCTGTTGGATAATCAAGATTTGTGTCTGTTGTTCAAAGTAAGTATCAAAACCCTTCAACGTTACCGGGCTATCGGTGTGCTGCCGTACTTCACAATCAGCGGAAAAGTGTATTACAAGGCTTCCGATGTCCGAGAGTTTATTAAAGAAAGGTTCAGCATTACCACGCTACGCCAGTTCGAGAAAGAACACTGCACGAAGAAAAAGAAGTGAATTAAAACAGCCGAAACGGTGAATGTGCTTCATCCGTTCCGGCTTTCTCTGTTTATGGCTTACCCAACTTATCGGCTTCTTTCTTTAGTTGCTCGGCTTGTTCGTTCAACAGCCTTGCACGTTCCAGTGCTTCCGCCTGCTTTTGGATGCGGTATTCAAAATCTATCACTGAATCGGTCAGACTTCGGATAAAACCGTTATCCCGTTGCCACTTGAACTTGTTTTCCAGCATATCAAAAGTTTCCCCGTCTGCCTGTCCTTGCATCAGCAAATAGCGGTATTTCATATCGTTGTCCTGCAACTGCTGCATACGTTCAGCCAAACGGACATTCAAGAATATGGAAGCGAAACAGATAACCAGCACTGCCGAAAAAAGAAACAATCCCGGACGAATCCAAGAAGCTACCTTGTTGTAAATCCGTTGATAGAGCGGTAAGGGCGTAGCTTCCTCTTTATCCGTCTTGCAAGAACCCAAAGCATCAATCATTACCTTGAAACAACGGTAGGTTTCCAATACTATTTTCTTGGTGTCCTCGATATGTTTCTGCTGACCTTGCATCCTGTTCCTTATCTCGTCAAGCTGGCTTTGGATAGCCTGCAAATCCTTTTCGGGAACAGCCGGGTTACTATGCAGTTCCGACAATGCCTGTTCGATTGCGTTCAGTCTTTCGAGAGTTTCCTCCCGACTGGCTGGCGTCACCTGTGTTTCCTGCTTCTCTTTCAGTTCTGTAACCATTGAGAGAAGCCCCTCTAAAATCAAATTTTCCTCCATGCTTTTACAGTTTAAGTTGTTTTTTCTTTTTCTTCTTCTTTCTCAAAAAGGAATCATCGGGCATTTCATCAGCCGGGGCTGACAAACCGGAAAACAGACTGCTTAAACCTGCAATAAAAGAATTATCCGCTTTGTCGGATGCTGATACTGATTTCTGAACAGGTGCGGTAACCGTCTGCTTATTGCTTCCGACTGTCGCCTGCCCTACATCCCCAAAACATTTATCCAGTTTGGAGAAACTGAAATTACGGTCTATCTCCGAACCCTTGAACGTGTATTCGCCTTTGGAAAAGGAAACGCCCTGTATCTCGCCCGTCTGCCCCTTATACTTGAACAGGATAGTAATACCCTTTTCCGCTAACCGTTCCTGTAACTGCTGCCAGTTCTTGGACTTTCCGATTTCATTCTTTACAGCGTTGTAAATCTCGTATTTCGATTTGTCCGGCTCTTTCAAGCGGTGCTGCTTTACTTGTTCTTTTCCACCAGCGAAATAAAGCCCGTGTTTGGCTTTCAGCTTCTTGCATACTTGTTCGTTACGGTACATATCGTTCCTGTCCGAAATAGTCTTGCCGCTGTTGTCTATACGGTTGAACACGATATGCACGTGCGGATGCTCCCGGTCTTGATGGCGCACGATGATATACTGCGTATCGGTAATTTTCATTTCACGCATATATTCCTGCGCAAGCTGTATCATCTTCTCGTCTGTCAATTTGGGTGCATCCACTGCCGAATAGCTTAACGCAATATGTCCGACTGGCTTTTTCAAGTCGGGATTCATCCCGGTCTGCATACAGAAGCTGCGGATTATATCTCCCTGACTTTCTGTCAGTACCCCGTCCGCATGGAGCAAAGCCGCCTGTTCCTTGTCCAACACATAGTTTACGCAGCCCTTAAACCCGCTTCCCTTTTTTATTTTTCCAATCATCCGACAACTGGTTTATAATTTCGACAATCCTGTTTTTCAGTTTCACCAGTTCCACCGCCACCAGTGCGAAACCTCCGGCATTTGCCCGGTGTGCCAGTTGGTTGATGTTGTTGGCTTCCCCTGCCAGCTTGCGGATGGTGTCCGCATCCTGCCTATTCAGCCGGGGTATGACCTCTGCCGAAACAACTGCCTGCCGGACATACTCACTGACACGCAACCCGGCTTCTCCGGCTCTCTTTCTGATGGCGTAATACTGCAACTCGGTCAGTTTCGTACTGACAACCCGTTGCTGCTTCTCTATCCGTTTCTTTGCCGGACGTCCCCCCGGCTTATCCTTTATATTCGTCATAGGTTTTTACGTTTAAATGGTGTCTTAAAAATTGCGACCAACGGGAGAAATTTTCTTTGTGATGAGCAAAGCAAGGTAGTTTCGGTTTACCGAAACATAACCTTGCTCTCCAAATTAAACCGCCTGCCGTTGGTAATCCTGCCGGACTAAATCCCCCTGCCCCTTTTCTGTCTTGGGGCGGCACGTTGTCCGGTTTCCTGCTTTATCTCCTGTACTTGGCTGGTGCTGTTCTTCTGTTCCTGCTTCTTGCCGCACAGGTAATCGTTCAAGTCTGAATAGCCCCTATAATTGTCCGAGAAGTCACGCACATGGTAGGAGTATTCCAATGCAATAGCCTGTGTAGCCTGAAACCCCGTCTCGTCATTGTCAAGCATACAGTGGATGCGTTCATATGGGTACAGCACGTCAATGGCTTTCGGCACGTTGACAGTAGAGTTGAGTATGACATAATCCTGTCTGTCAAGGTCGGGCATGGTCGGACAGTTCTTCATCCGGAGCGTGAGGAAAGAAAGATAATCCATAAAACCCTCGAATACCAAACATTTCTCTCTCAGCTCTCCCTGCTGCCGTATATGGGTGATGTCTTTCGGGGCGATGCAGCCTTTGAAAAAGGAATTGCGAACCTCGTAACCTCCTGCCATATTCGGGAAACCGATAGCAAAGAACGGTCTGCCGTTATTGGTAAAATGGAGTTCCTTACATTCTCTTTTTGCCAGTTCGATATTGATACCCCGCCCCTGCAAGTAACGGAGCAATGCCGGATGGGTCAAGTCACGGACTTCCAAATGTTGGAAACTCGGTTCTGTCCTACGCTGGGGAAAAGAAAAACTGACCGGGCGGACGTGCGGTGTCTGTTCCGCTATCCGGTTTAAAAGGTATGGCAGGCTGCCGGAGCAATAGAGTTCCTTTGCCAGTGCAATAATGTTGCCGCCCTTGCCTGCTCCAAAGTCATACCAAAGATTGCGGTCAGTGTTCACCTTGAAAGACGGTTCGTGTTCCTCCCTTAACGGTGATTTGTACCATAAGCCGTTGCCCTGCTGCTTGACAGGAGAGTAACCTAAACTGTGCAGATAGTCTGCGATGGGTATTTGTTTCACATCTTCGATGTTCATAACATTTTCTTTTTTGGGGATTAAAAAATAGTTGAAAAGTGCGCCAGTCCTGTTTAGTCCGTTATATATATACCCGTACCATACTAAACCTGCTTGTTCCGAAACAGGGAAATAGTAAGTCCGTTCCTCTTATATATACACCCGGACTAAACCAAACTGACTTTTAATAATGGAAATCGGGATTATATCGGTAGCCCTTGCCCTCTTTCACAATCATGCGCTTGTTCACAAGAAACTTGTTAAGTGACACAAGGACATTGCGTCCACGCTCGTAGCCGATACTCGCATAACCCTGCTTCAATGCCGCTATGACATTGGAATAGCCTTGTACCACCTGCTTGCCGAAACCGTTCTCCAACGCTTCCCGGTGTTGCTGTTCAGTCAGTTCCGTAAGCGGAAAATTCCTGTCTTGCTTAGGTTGTTGGAATACATAATCATCCACGATTTCGGGCAAAGCGTTGTCATTGATACGAAATGCGAACGGGTCAAATTCCCGGTCACGTATGTGCATCGCCTTTACCTCGCTTATGTTGCCGTCCTGCTGGCTTTTCGTGATTTGCAGGACGGTTTCAGCCTTGTTGTTCAGCTCCGTACCAATATGTCCCCTTGTGTTGTCATCCCCCTTGTTCAAATGCAGTACAGTATGGATATGCAGGTTATATCCGCTTGACCAGCGCATCAAGAGGTTGATTAGGTCAGTCGATTCACTGGGGCTGTTGATGTCATACATCAAGTCACGGATTCCGTCAATAATGAGTAACCCCACATCGGGCATATTTTCAAGCATATAGCCGATAATCTGTTTCCGCTTGTCGGGTGTCTGCTCCCTTAGCACGATGAAAACAAAATCGTCTCTGTCCTTGTCGGTAGGCAGTCCGGCAAGTCGTAAAATACGCTCCATGACCTTGTGGCAATGGTATTTACTCTGCTCTGTATCGACATAGAGGATTTTCCGTTTGTTCGGTGGCAAGTATGCCGAATACTTCAGTACTTCGTCATTCTTCAACGCTGCCGCAACGATAGCGGAAATGTTGAATGTCTTTTTGCTCTTGGCTTTACCCGTGGATGCACTGAAATTACCCAGCGTGCCAATGGTAGAGCCGTTCACCCAGAGTATTTCGGGCGGTACTTCGTAAGTGTCCGTCACCTTTAGATGAATGGTTTTCCAAAGAACTGCGAAATCCTCTTTCTGCATAGTGACGTCCTGCCCAGCTTCTGTCGCTTTTCTATTTTCCATAACCGTTATTTCTTTAGAGGACGGTTAAGGATATATTTCTGCGCTTCCTGCTCTATCTGTGCCTGCGTCTTGACCGGGTTCTGACGCAACCATGCTTCCAACTCCGCTTTCTCAAAATAAAGCATTTTGCCCTGCGGCTTGTAATGGGGTATCAAGTTACCCGAAGTCAACTTGTACAGGTAACTTTTAGAAAGGTTCAAGAACCTGCTCGCTTCATCGAAGCTAAGCACATTCTTTGAAAGGAACACTAATTTTTCGAGTTCTGAAACTCTTAACTCTAAATCTCTTTCCATATTGTTTAGGAATTTAGGTGAAACAATATGAAGGTGCGCACCCTCGTTTTTTTTGTTAACGGGGGCAAAGTTAAGAGGTTGAAAATGAAGTCTAATTGACCTTTGTTTGAGCGTTCAATCTATGCTCAACCTTTTTTCAGTTGTTTGATGTACTTGTCTATGATTTCATATCCTTTCGGATAGATGTTTTTTGCTTGGTCTGTTGCACTGGATAAGTCAGTACGTGTAAGTGGTTCTCCTTTTATCTTTCCTAATATCAGCTTGTTATTTGCTATGACAGACTGCCATTCATAAACAATGTAATTATAGCAGCCAAGCTGCATCATAAGATAGGCTAACAGACGGGTATTATTAACTTTCAATACCCCATTCAGTTTGCAGTTGAAAAAATCGGTAAGTATTTTGGCACTGACGGTAGTAGTAAACATATTCGCTTCATTCACACAGTCGGTCAGAAGTTTGATTTCATTGGCTTTCAACGTGGACTTGAAAGGATTGCTTTTGCCCACAATCTTGGTTGGATTAGTATCTGCACTTTCCTCTTTCTCTTTTGGCAAGACTTGCTCTTGGATGGCAACCGCATCTGTATGGTAATTGCTTTCCTGTTCTTGCAGATAGCGCAAATACTTGGAAAGCACGACAAGATTAACGATAATGGACAAATAGGGAAGCCGCCCATCATAACAGGACGGTTCATGCAAATATGCGTCCATATCAAAATCAGAGCAGCGGAAACCGATATACTTTTTTCTTTCATCAGAATTCAAGTCCTCAAAATAACCGCTTTCCCACAAAAAATCGGGAATATCCATATCCAATACAATGTTACGCACGACACGGTATTTTTGTTGGATGGCTACAATATTTTCAGTCACACGGAAAATTTCTTGCCGCAAATAATCCTTTAGCTGAGCTTGCGTCAAATATTCACGTTTTAAAAATAGTGCATCTACTTTAGTTTTATAGTCATGAGCTATACAACTATCTAATATCTTCTGTATTTCTCTGAAATTGTTTTCCATATGATTTTCCATAATCGTGCGCCTTTAAACGTTCTTACTACAAATATAAGGTAAGAATCTCACTTTTCCCGAAAACATCGGCAATAATAAGGTAGATAAAGATAGGATAAGCGTTAAGAAATCATAAAGATATGGGGAAGAAAACTATTAAAGTACACCTTTTCTTTGTATTCGTCATTCAGTACACATTTAGTACGCCCTATAAAAGCAGAAAACCCTGACAATCAGGTGATTATCAGGGTTTATTCGTACCCAGAGCCGGGATCGAACCGGCATGGAAGTGAATCCACTGGTGTTTGAGACCAGCGCGTCTACCAATTCCGCCATCTGGGCATTTGTTGTTTTCAAATGCGATGCAAAGGTAGATATATTTTTGAATCTCACAAACGATTCATTGTTTTTTTTCAAATATTGTGTGAGGGAAGAATAAATAATAGATTATTTCGTTAGTTTTGTAGTTGATGTGAAATTAATAATAACTATATCATGAAAGATAATTATTGCGTTATCATGGGGGGAGGAATTGGAAGTCGTTTCTGGCCGTTTAGCAGAGAGAGTTATCCAAAGCAATTCCTTGACTTCTTTGGTACCGGACGATCATTATTACAAATGACTTTCGATCGTTTCGCCAAAATTATTCCAGTCGAGAACATTTATATTGTTACCAATGAGTTGTATGCCAAACTAATTAAGGAACAATTGCCCGAGTTAAAAGATAGCCAGATTCTGCTTGAGCCTACACGCCGTAATACGGCACCATGTATTGCTTATGCGGCTTATCATATAAAAGCTTGTAATCCGAATGCTAATATTGTAGTGGCTCCATCGGACCATCTTATTTTAAAAGAAGACGTCTTTTTGCGCGATGTGCAAAAGGGATTGGATTTTGTAAAAGAGAATAATTCTTTGGTGACATTGGGTATTAAACCGAGCCGCCCGGAGACTGCTTATGGTTATATACAACAGAGCAATGATATGATGTTAGGCGGTTTTACAAAAGTGAAGACTTTTACGGAGAAACCTAATTTGGAATTGGCAAAAGTATTCTATGAAAGTGGTGAATTTTTCTGGAACTCCGGCTTATTTGTTTGGAATGTAAATACAATAATATCCGCTTTTGAGAACTTCTTGCCGGATATAAGTGCCCGTTTCGATTTGGGTAAAGACCAATTTAATACTGATAAAGAGCGTGATTTCATACATGAGCATTTCCCATATTGTCCGAATATCTCTATAGATTACGGAATTATGGAAAAAGCAGATAATGTATATATGCTCTGTGCGGATTTTGGATGGGCAGACTTGGGAACTTGGGGCTCTTTGTTCGACATCGCACATAAGGACGAAAACAATAATGCTGTCCTGAAAAATAATAGGGCAATGCTATATGAAAGCAAAAATAACGTAATTGCTCTTGAAGATCCGAAACGCTTGGCAGTGGTACAAGGTATCAATGATTGCATTGTAGCAGAATCGGGAAATGTGTTACTTATCTGTAAAAAGGATGATGAGCAGCGTATCAAACAATATGTTGCAGATGCCCAAATGAAATACGGAAAGGAATTTAATTAAAGTATATATCTTTTGAATATAGAAGTCCCGTCTTAACATTTCAAAGGTCAGCTCTTTTGAAGTGTTAAGACGGGACTTTTAGTTTCAAAAGTCAGCTCTTTTTAAGTCTTTAATTTGTTCTATTAGAAAGGAGACAATATGAAAAATATTTCTATAATTGTAATTGTATTGATTGGCAGTCTTACGATTGCTAATATGTTTGGTTTTACGAATAATTTAAATGCGCAGGAGACAAAGAATATGAAAGATATGAAGGAAATATATTTTGCCGGTGGCTGTTTCTGGGGAACAGAACATTTTATGAAACAAATAAACGGAGTAATTACTACGCAAGTTGGATATGCTAATGGCAATATTCCCAACCCAACGTATCAGCAAGTGTGTATGGATGATACCGGTTTTGCAGAGACTGTGAAAGTTACGTATGACCCACAGCAGGTTGACTTGAAGCTATTACTAGAGCTTTATTTTAAGACAATTGATCCGACAAGTATGAATCGCCAAGGTGGAGATCAGGGAACACAATACAGAACAGGAATTTATTATAAAGATGAATCAGATCTTATTATCATTCAAACAGCTGTTGAATCTTTGGCTAAGAAATACTTAAAACCGATTGTTATAGAAATCAAACCATTGGAAAACTTCTATCCGGCAGAAGATTACCATCAGGATTATTTGGATAAGAATCCCGGCGGTTATTGCCATATTAATCCCGAACTCTTTGAGCTTGCCCGTACAGCCAATGCCTCAACTGCATATAAGAAACCGGATGATGCGACTTTGCGTAAGAAACTGACAGATGAGCAATACGCCGTTACTCAGGAAAATGCAACAGAGCTTCCCTTTCATAATGAGTATTGGGATGAATTCAGGGAAGGTATTTATGTCGATATTACGACCGGCGAGCCATTGTTCGTGTCGACTGATAAATTTGAGTCCGGTTGTGGATGGCCCAGCTTTTCCAAGCCGATTAAAGAAGAATTGATAAAAGGAAATTTGGATACATCGCATGGAATGACTCGTATGGGAGTTCGTAGTAAGATAGGGGATGCACATTTGGGACATGTATTTACAGACGGACCTACGGAAAAAGGAGGATTACGTTATTGTATTAATAGCGCTTCCTTGCGTTTTATCCCGAAAGAAAAAATGAAAGAGGAAGGTTATTCGGATTATCTTTATTTGTTGGATAAGTAGTTAAGCGGTTTGCAGCCACTTTTTGCCTAGATAGCGTACAGGATACCAGGCGGCCAGTAAGCCTATTGTTAATACTGTGAAGAATACGGTAGCAATATCGTTTATTTCAATACGGACAGGATAAGCATCTATAATAAAAGCTCCGGCAGTCTGGCCTAACTTTATTAATCCCAATTCTTGTTGTAGCAGACAAAGGATTACTCCTACAGCAATACCTATCAAAGCACCGAAGCCGGAAATCATCCAGCCTTCAAATAAAAATATCCGGCGGATCAGTTTATTGTCTGCGCCCATATTGCGAAGTGTGCGAACATCATCATGCTTTTCTATCATCAACATAGAAAGTGAACCGACTACATTAAATAAGGCAATTGTAAGGATAAAACTCAAGATAAGGAATGTCATCCATTTTTCTACTTGCATCATTTTGAAAGAGGCTTCCTGTTGTTCAAAACGATCTTGTACGAGGAATTTGTCTCCCAGAATCTCTTTGATCTGTTTTTTTACGGTTGTCAGGTTGGCTTTCTCCGTTAGTTTCAACTCTATTGCAGTCACTTCATTATCATAATGGAATAGTTTACGCGCCAGATCGAGCGGGACAATCATCATGCTTTCATCATACATCTGCTGATTAATGCAGAATACTCCGCCTATATAAGCATATTCTACATTGAAAGAAGTAGCCGGATTAGACATGTTGACTTTCTCATTACGTTTGGGCGCATATATTTCCATCGGGGAGACAAACCCTGCATTGATTCCTAATTTGGAGGCTAATCCGATGCCCAATGTTCCATAGTCTACAACGTCTTCACGTAGAGCAAAACGGCCGTCTATCAAAACGCTGTCTATTTGTGTAAGCTCCTCGAACTTATTGTCTACACCCTTTAGAGTGGCAACATCCTGACGGTCGCGATAACGAATCAATGCGTTGTCTTGCAGCACTTCGCTAAATACGGCAATCTCCGGTAATTTTTTGACGGCTTGCATCTCCTGGCTGTCAGGATCGAACACTTTTCCTGTAGATGGAGTTATCTTTAGTTCCGGATCGAAATTACTGAATAGAGTAGAAACAAGATCGTTGAACCCGTTATATACCGAAAGCGCACATACCAGAGCAATGGTTGCAACCACAACTCCGCATACCGATACCATTGAAATGATATTGATAGCATTGTGCGATTTCTTCGAGAAGAGATACCTCTGGGCTATATAGAACGGGAAATTCAAGGTGGTTTTATTTACTTGTTCAGTAACTTATCAATATTTTCAATATAATCCAATGAATCGTCGATAAAGAAACTCAGTTCAGGAATTTTCCGCAATTGCTTTCCTGTACGTTGTCCCAAATCAAAACGGATTGCTTTTGTATTTGCCTGGATAGCTTCCATCAGTTCTTTCGATTTCTCGGAAGGGAAAATGCTCAGATAGGCACGTGCCACGCTTAAATCCGCACTTACACGCACTCTGCTGACGGATATTAATACTCCGTGCATAGCTTGTGTTTGCTTTTGGAATATATCGCTCAGTTCCTTTTGGATAAGGCGTTCTATTTTATTCAATCTTGTACTTTCCATAATCTCTATATTTTATTTTTTCCAAATCATTGTAAGACCGTCGCGTAAAGGTAAAATTACTTTTTCTACCCGGTCGTCATTCTTTATTTTCTCATTGAAAGCCAGAATGCCGATTGTTTGCTTATCCGACGGGTGTGGTTTTTCAAGCACCTTTCCATCCCATAGTGTATTATCAGCCAGAATCAATCCTCCGGGACGGACTTTAGGGAAAACCTGATCGTAATAATCCGAATACAAACGCTTATCGGCATCAATGAAAACCATATCAAACGTTTCATCCAATTGAGGAATAATATCCATCGCGTCACCGATATGCAGGCGTACTTTGTCTTTGTGGGGCGAACGATCCAGATACTTTAAGATGAAATCTTCCATTTCATCATTGATTTCCAGTGTATGGATCAAAGCATCGTCTTCTATTCCTTCCGCCATGCAAAGAGTGGCATAGCCTGTGTATGTGCCTATTTCAAGTATCCGATACGGACGAAGCATCCGGCAGAACATTTTCAGTATTCGCCCCTGCAAGTGTCCTGATAACATACGTGGACGGAGAAGGTTCACATTCGCATCCCGGTTTAAAGAGGAAAGTAGCGTTCCTTCTTCGTCTATATGAGATAATATGTACTCATCTATTGTCACGTCACGGAATTATTCTTATTCTTTAAAAGTAGGAAGCTGATAGTTTTTTCCGGCTTCCAATACTTTACCTACATTGTTGATTTCAAGGAATGTAGTTCCTCCTCCTTCTCCGAAACTTCCGCTCAGATAAGCAACCATGTCGTTGTTTGTGATACGTCCGCTTTTGATCAATTGATTTAGCGCGTCATAGAAATAACCACGACGACTGTCATTCCACGGTTGATAAACAGCCCAAACGCCATAAGACAATGCAAGCATACGCATCACGCGGGAATTATAACAAATAGCAAACACGGTAGAAGTTCCTCGAAATGCAGCCAGATAACGGGCGGTTCTTCCTGTGTGACTATCTGTAATGATTGCTTTAACATGCAGTTTGGATGAAGATTTCACAGCCTGTTTTGCCAGGAATGAAGTTATATCCAAATCGTTTCCTTCAATAGGAACGCGTATATCGTTTGCTGCTAATTTTGTCTTTTCTGCTTCACGGGCAACCTTTGTCATAGTCTGTACAGCTTCCAAAGGATATTTACCGTATGCTGTTTCCCCACTTAGCATTAACGCATCTGTACGATAATAAATAGCATTTGCAATATCCGTGACTTCGGCACGGGTAGGACGTGGATTGTTTATCATCGAGTGGAGCATTTGCGTAGCTACGATAACCGGTTTTTTGGCTTCCACGCATTTGCGGATTAAGGTTCGTTGAATACCCGGGATCTTTTCGGCAGGTACTTCTATCCCCAAATCACCACGGGCAATCATTATACCGTAGGCAACTTCCAGTATTTCTTCTATATTGTCAACACCTTCCTGGTTTTCAATTTTGGCGATAATTTTAATCGGGCTGTCGTATTCGTCCAGAATACGTTGAATATCCAAAACGTCTTGTTTATTCCGCACAAAAGAATGGGCAATGAAATCCAATTCATTACTGATAGCCCAATGGATATTCTTACGGTCTTTTTCTGTTAATGAGGGTAAGTTGATACGTACGCCCGGAACGTTTATGCTTTTACGGCTTCCTAATGTCGCATCATTACCTACTTCACAAACCAGGTAGTCCGGCTGCTTCTCTATAACTTTCAGTTCCAGATCTCCGTCATCAATCAGAATATCACTGCCTATAGTCAGGTCGGAAACGAAATTTTTGTATGATACATAAATACAATCGTGGGAAGTTTCTTTATCCGGGTCACCGATAATTTTAACATGTTCGCCGGTCGTAAATGGGATTGGTTCTTTTCCAACCGTAACTGTCGTACGGACTTCGGGCCCTTTTGTGTCCATCAGGATACCAATACGGTCTGAAACAGTACGGGTGTTATTAACTACACGACTTAAACCTTCTTCTGCCATGTGAGCTGTGTTGAGGCGCACAACATTCATTCCCGCCTTGTATAATGAATCGATAAAATCGACATCACAACGCTGATCGGAAATCGTAGCAACAATCTTTGTATGCTTTAACATATACCTTAAATTATAACCTTATTATTTACCTTTTATTTTTACTTCCCCAAAACCTCCCTTTCGGAAGGAATTTTATTTTCTCTCGGAAGAAATTTAAATTTCTCCCGAATGGAACCGTTTTTTCTTATAGGAAAGATTCAAGTGCTAACCTGTATGAATTTAATCCAAATCCGATGATAACACCTTTACAAGCGGCCGAAATCATAGAAACGTGGCGAAAGGATTCACGCGCATGTACATTTGAAATATGTACTTCAACCACTGGTGTCGTAACCGCTTTAATGGCATCATGCAAAGCAATGGAAGTGTGCGTGTAGGCACCGGCGTTTAAAATGATGCCGTCGTAATCGAAACCTACTTCATGAATCTTATTAATCATCTCTCCTTCTATATTGCTTTGAAAGTAAGCAATTTCATGTTGAGGATATTTTGTACGCAGTTCAGCCAGGTAGTCTTCAAATGAAGCGTTGCCATAGACCATTGGCTCGCGTTTGCCCAATAAGTTCAGGTTTGGGCCGTTGATGATTAGAATCTTCTTCATTTTATTTGTAAGTTTATTACCTTTGTACTGCCCTTACGGGTTGGAATTATCCGGCAAAGGTAGTGATTTTATTTGACACGTACATAACAACATACCGAACAATGCAACAACAAAAGGATATAATTAGCAAATATCAAATCTACCTCCGGTTGGAAAAATCCTTGTCTGCCAATTCTGTAGATGCTTATTTGACGGACCTTGATAAATTGCTTCGTTTTGCGGAAGATGAAGGATTGGATGTCAAAGACATCACGTATGAAAATTTACAACAGTTTGTTGCTCAACTTCATGACATAGGAATCCATCCCCGTTCGCAAGCTCGTATTATTTCGGGCGTTAAATCCTTCTACCGCTTTTTGTTATTGGATGATTATATAACAGCAGACCCGACTGAATTGTTGGAATCTCCAAAGATTGGGTTGAAATTGCCGGAAGTGCTAACTGTCAATGAAATAAACAATATATTAGATACGATAGATCTATCCTTGCCGGAAGGGCAACGTAACCGGGCGATGTTGGAGGTTTTATATAGCTGCGGATTACGTGTTTCCGAGTTAACATCTTTACGGTATTCGGATGTTTATTTTGATGAGGGCTTTATAAAAGTGGAAGGCAAAGGCAGCAAGCAACGGCTAGTGCCTATATCGGATACGGCTATCCAGGAAATCAGGAATTATTTGTATGACCGGAATTTAATTACGGTCAAGAAAGGGTATGAGGACATTTTATTCCTGAGCCGGCGTGGAACGGCGCTTTCGCGTATTATGGTTTTTCATATTATTAAGCAACAAACGGAAATGGCCGGCATACATAAGAATGTAAGTCCTCATACTTTCCGCCATTCATTTGCTACTCATTTGCTGGAAGGAGGAGCTAACCTGCGTGCCATTCAGGAAATGTTAGGACATGAAAAGATTACCACTACCGAAATTTACACACATATAGATCGGGAGTTTCTTCGTAAAGAAATATTGGAACATCACCCCAGAAGTAAACACAGAGAATGATTATTCATCCTCTGTTTCTTCATCATACTGTTGGAATAAAAAGTCGTTATATGGAAAGCGAGTGATATGAATCTGCTTTACACGTTCATATAACATGGTTTTTAATTCTTCAATGTTTGTGCGTTCTTTGGCGGAAATAAAGATGCAGTTGTCTTGCAGTTTGTTCATCCATGTTTGTTTCAGTTCGTCTAAATCAATATTCTCCCTGCTTCTTGGTGTTAGATCATCTTCCTCTTTGGGAACGAAGGTGAATGCGTCCACTTTGTTGAAAACCATAATCATTGGTTTTTCAGTCTTGTCTATTTCTGCCAGGGTTTTGTTTACTACTTCAATTTGCTCTTCAAACGTAGGATGCGAAATATCTACAATATGTACTAATAAATCGGCTTCACGGACTTCGTCTAATGTAGATTTAAAAGATTCTACCAGTTCGGTAGGTAATTTTCGGATAAAACCTACAGTATCAGATAGCAGGAAAGGGAGATTCTCAATAATAACCTTACGTACCGTTGTATCTAATGTAGCGAACAGTTTGTTTTCCGCAAAAACCTCACTCTTGCTTAAAAGATTCATCAGGGTTGATTTACCTACGTTGGTATAACCAACCAGTGCTACGCGAACCATCTTTCCCCGGTTTTTACGCTGAACGCTTTTTTGCTTGTCGATGTCAACTAAATCTCGTTTTAGTTTGGCAATCTTATCTAAGATGATACGTTTATCTGTCTCCAGCTGGGTTTCACCCGGACCGCGCATACCAACGCCTCCTCGTTGGCGTTCCAAGTGAGTCCACAAGCGGGTTAGTCGAGGTAGCATATATTTATACTGAGCCAATTCCACCTGCGTTTTTGCATGTGCAGTTTGTGCACGGCGGGCAAATATATCCAGAATCAGATTTGTTCTATCCAATATTTTTACCTGTAGCTCTTTCTCTATATTGCGTAGCTGTTTAGCCGAAAGCTCGTCGTCAAATATAACCAGACCTATCTCGTTTTCTACGACATATTCTTTTATCTCTTGTAATTTCCCTGTTCCTACGAAAGTCACGGGATTTGGATAGTCTAGCTTTTGCCAAAACTTCTTAACCGTTTCAGCACCGGCCGTATCAGCAAGAAATGCTAATTCGTCCAGATATTCTTTAACTTTTTGTTCGTTTTGTTCAGGGGTGATTAACCCGACTAAAACGGCCTTTTCTGTTTGTGCTTCAGATATGATAAATTCTTTCATGCGACAAAGATAATAAATTCAATAATTTGTATACATTTGTGGACGTATTTACGAACCAAAATAACAGAACTATGATAAAGAACAATTTACGTGGAATAAAGTATGTTGTTATTCGTTTAATAATTTTCTTTTTTTCTACCCTTTCTTATGCTCAAGTCCCTGAATCCGGCAAATGGGAATTATTTGTAAATGATGTTTCGCAGAACAAATTGGTGAGAGATACTTTTCTGTTTCAATCTTTTGAAGAACAACCTTCTGATACATGGAATTATAGTACTAGCGGTTCTGTTTCTCGTGTTGACGTTTCTTCATTGGGAATAAGAGGGCAGGGAGGAAGTTATTCGCTAACGCTATCTCCCGGATCGAGTGTTACTTTCGAGGATATTGAGCCTTCTTCCTTCTTCATGGATGTTTGTATCAACGTTACTTTTGCGGCAAAAGCGTTAAGGAAAGGAGATCAATTATTTGTAAACGCTTTGCGAAATGGACAAAATGAGGGTTGGGAATGGTGTCGTTCCAACTCTAATAATACTTATTATTCTTTTAATTACAGAACAATTGCCACAAATCCTGATAAGAAGAGTAACCCGATACAAGTTTCCGGAAATCCGTCAAATATAAGTTTGAATACTCCGGCTACCAATAAAGGAGAGTTTTATTGCATTGATAGTGCCTATGCCTTTGGATATATTCCGGAATACTCTCTTTTTAATGGAGACGGCGATTGGGAGAACATAAGCAAATGGACTCACCTTCCTGCGTTGCGTCACCGGAATGCTTTGCTAAAAGGGAATGCCACAGTAACTTCTGATATACAATGTAATGAGGTTTATGTGTCGGACGGTTGTCTTTCTGTCGCTACCAAAGCTTGCCTTGTGGTAAATAATTTAATCCTTTATTCTTCCGGAGTTAATAACGCTTCATTTCTCGCTGATGGCGAAATTGTTGTAAACGGTTGCGTTACGGTGAATAAAACATTTCAGGAGAAAGGACAATGGTATTTTATATCTTTCCCTTTTGACGTGTACAAAAGTGGTGTTTCTCCCGATTTTACTCTGGAAGATGATACGCCGAATGACGGCGGAAATTATTATTATGTCCGCACTTATAATGGTGATAAAAGAGCGTTGAACGGTAATACCGGAGATAATTGGGATGTTTTGAAGTTAAATGATGTTTCGGATGAGTTTCCTGTATTTGAGAAAAACAAAGGCTATCTTATTGCTTTGGATGATAAAGCGACAAAACAAACACTTCAATTCTCATCACGGGCAGAAGCATTACCCGAAGATTTCGGCAAATGTAAAATATTGCCCGTACAGGCATCTCAATCCGGAGACGAGGAAGATAGAGGGTGGTTTCTTTGTGGAAATCCGTTGTCATCTTCTTTGTCGTTGAGAAATATAGAGCCAAATTCTTTATTGGATGGCAATATCTATGTGTATGAAAATGGCAGATATAAATCTTATCCGATAGGAAGCAACTATTCCTTACCACCTCTTTCCGCGTTCTTTGTAAAGACGAAGGAAGATACCGAATTGATTATTGATAATACTTTTAAGGCAGATGATAGTATATTATTGTCTGTTCTATCTTCTGTGTCTGATATGAATAAGGAGCCGGAAGCTAATGTCACCTCATTAGATAATTCACCGGCCTTTCCACCTGTAAGTAGTTATATAAATGAAAACGTATTAATTCTGGAAAATATACCGTCGAAAGGAATAATGCACCTGTTTGATTCCTCAGGACATCGACTATTGCAAAAAGAAATAGAAAAAGGAACATCATATATCACTTTTACTTATACTCCCGGTTTATATATTATAAATATTGAAACAGAATGTTATAGAGGCTGTTGCAAGGTAATTAAGATTCGATAGGGAATAAAACTATTCGTATATTTGTGCTTGTTTCTTATAAGATGAAAGATGAAGAAGATTAATATCACCAGCATTGCATTGTTGGTATACCTGGTTATTATGAGTGTTATTGGTTGGCCCGGAAACAATCCGGAAAATGGTTATGTAGAATATTTCTGTGTAATCGGAATCACGTTGGCTATCATTTGTCTTTTGCGTTATTTACAGATACGTCGTTTGAAAATAAGAAAGAAATGGAATGAAGATAATAATACTTCTCAGCCATCCGAATAATGAAGAAAAACAAAGAGTATTTCAATGGTGTTGAAATACTCTTTGGCATTTGTTTGCCTTTCTTTCTTCACAGAAATACCGGCAGATAGAACTTCATTTTTATTACTTTAGTATTAATATACCACTTGTTCGCCCGTCACGGGTTATTTGGCACAATTCTATTGTGCCACGTGGTTATCATAGAATTATTTGATTATAAATAAGTAAAAGGCAAACAGCCGAAATTGTGGAGTTGTTGTAAGGCTGGCGTTAATTAACCTGTTTTGTCTATTAAAAAAGCTTTGTTCCGGTAGATTGGATATGCCGGCTTATTAGAGAAGTTTGCTGTTTTTTTTGCTTTGTTATTGCTTTTGAATAAGAACGGTAGCGTAAGCCGCAATACCTTCCTGACGTCCGGTGAAACCAAGTTTCTCGGTAGTTGTAGCTTTAATAGATATATCATCCATATCCACTTCCATAACTTCTGCCAAAGTTCTTTTCATTTCTGGAATGTGAGGGTTTAGTTTAGGACGTTCGGCGGCAATTGTTGCATCAATGTTGCCTAATTCATATCCTGCTTGCCGGATTAGTTTCATCGTATCCCGTAGCAGTAGCTTGCTGTCTATATCTTTATATTCTCCTGCCGTATCCGGAAAATGAAAACCTATGTCACGCATATTGGCGGCGCCTAACAAGGCGTCACAAATGGCATGAATTAATACATCAGCATCGCTATGGCCTAATAATCCAAGAGTATGTTCAATCTTGATTCCTCCCAGCCACAAGTCGCGATTGGGAACTAAAGCGTGTACATCGTATCCGAAACCTACTCTTATCTTCATCACTTTATTATCTGAACAAGTTTCTTATGCCATCCATATCGAATGAAAGGGAAAAACGAAGTGTTTGGTCCAGAGGATTACTTTGTACCGTACTTACCAAGTAGGCGGCATCAAGTTGGAATACACTCATACGAAAACCTGCGCCTACTGAGAAATACTGTCGGTTACCCATGTTTTTATTTTCATAGTAATAACCTCCGCGAACGAAGAACTGTTCATTATAACTATATTCCAGACCGATAGAAGCCATTATCTCTTGCATTTCTCCTTTAAATCCGTTTGGATTATCTCCAAAGGACTTGAATATACCGGAAATGGATGACATTGACCTGTAATCTTCCAATCTCTTTTGATAATCTTCGTCGCTTTCCTCGCTATTATTGTCTCCTTTTGTCGGATAGTTAGGCACTAAATATTTGCTGAGGTCTACATAAGCTCCAATGCGGTTATAATCGTCAATCGGATATAAAAGGCCGGTTCCTACTGTTAGTTTTGCAGGAAGAAAACGGCTTGTTTCTCCTCCGTCAAAAGATATTTTAGATCCGATGTTTGAGACGTTGTAACCAAAGCTCCACAAACATTCACTGTTACCCAGAATTACATATTTCTCAAGATAACCGGCGATGTCGGCAGCGAAAGCATTGCCGGCAGTCTGTCCGTCTGAACGGGAATCAGCCCCCAAGTCCGAACGAATGTAACGTAATGCAACGGCCATAGAATAGTATTCCGATAGTTTGCGGCTATAACTTATATCAACAGCCATTTCATAAGGATTCAGGGTAACGCCGCTACCTCCTTGTCCCATATATTCGGTATCGGAAATCTCACCAAGAGAGAAGTAACGTACGGAAGCCCCAAGAGCCTGCATGTCACTGTTTCCCAATTTGTAAAAACCGGATAAGTTTACTAATGCTATATCGTTGACCAATTTACGTAACCATGGAGTGTAAGATAATGAAACGCCGGCTTTGCTGTAGTTGAATGCGTATTTAGCCGGATTCCAGTATTGCGAATTCACATCCGGAGTTGTAGCTACTCCATTATCTCCCATAGCACCACCGCGGGCATCCGGAGCAATCGTTAATGAAGGAACAGCGGTCTGGACGGGTGCCAATTGCGTTTTCTCTTGAGCTTTAATTACAAAATCGGCTGTTACCAGACTGAATAATATAAGGAGCAAACAAATTCTTGAAACTTTTTTCATATTGAAAATACTATTAATAAAAAGATGAACCGTTAATTGTCCATTCCTACATATAAACTGACTTCCTTATTCTTTATTGTGCAAGAATGACTAATTTCTTTGTTTTTGTAGCTTCTTTTGAATGATTAGAGCTAATTGCGGCACGGTATAAATAAATGCCCGGATTTAATCTGGCTCCACTATTGTTGGTCAGATTCCAGGAAACAATATAGGCTTTGAATAATTCACTGGAGCCGTTCTCATTGTGATTCCACAATAATCTGCCAGCCAAATCATATATCATTATGTTTACGGATATGTTCGTCTCCGGACGATTATGATACAATCTGAATTCTACTTGCTCGCGTGCCGGATTGGGTGTTCCTATCAGCTCATACAGATTGGGCTTTAATCCCTCGACAACTTCAAAACTGAATGTTTTTGTCGTTGAGTTATTTTGGATGTCCCACAC
Source organism: Parabacteroides bouchesdurhonensis (assembly GCF_900186615.1). Classification (GTDB taxonomy): domain Bacteria; phylum Bacteroidota; class Bacteroidia; order Bacteroidales; family Tannerellaceae; genus Parabacteroides; species Parabacteroides bouchesdurhonensis. Next base: position 852,308 of record NZ_LT896588.1, on the reverse strand, counting down.
TTTAAACTCCGCCGTATGGATTCCTTCTGTTAGTGTCGGAATGGAGAACGTTACAAAGCCTTCTCCTTCTTTGCCGGCTACAGATTCGTAATAACTGTTCAGGTTATAACTTAAGGATGGCTGATTATCTATTGTTAATGTAATATCGTGCCCAACGCTGCTTCCGCTGATATTTACTCCGCTCTTATCCCACAAGCTGGCTACGAATAAAGGTGTCGTATTTACCTTGTCACCATCAACAAATATAGAGTCATTTAAATAGATTGCCCGTATTTCAGGACCATCCGTGTCTTTTTCCGCTTCTTCGGAAGTACCGCCAACTTTAAAGTTCTGGAATGATCCTTGTGCTTCCAGTCCTGTTTTTTCGTCGGAGGCATATAGGTTCATTTTCCCATAGTCGTTGGAGTAAGAAATATCTTTAGGCACAATAAATGAAAAACTGAAAGAACCGTTACGTACCGAATCGTTACCGATAAACATCGTATTCGGATAATCTGTATAGGTAAAAGTCTTTCCTGTTCCATTATTGTCCAGTGTCGTAATTGTACGTTTGCTATCCAGCGCCGTAGGGTTTAGTATTCCGTCGAAATCTTCTGCCTTGTTACCTTCCGGCGTAAGTACTTCTCCCTCTATCGTTACTTTTTGCAATGCTTTCAGCGTAACGGGTGTTCCTTCAACCGATTCCCCATTAATGGAAGTCACTTTGATATGATATTCGGGATATACTAATTTCATGGCCGGGTCGCCGATCAGTACAAAGTTTAGTTTGTTTGAATCGTATCCCAGATTGCATTTGGTCATTTTCATGACTTCTCCCAATGTCATCCTGTGCCCGTTTTCCTTCTCAAATAAGTTTGCAAGCAGTTCTTTATTGATTAGGGAGTTAGAACCTGAAAAGACAACCCTTGTTGTAGAGAACAAAGCTATTCCGCCACTTTTCTTATTCAGGAAAACACTTTCACCTGCGGATGTCGTAGGAGCATCAAAACGTGTGAAGTCGCAGGTTGCGGTTATCCATAAAGGCAGATTCTCATAAGTTGCCTGGTTGATGTCGCTTTGTGTCAATATGTGTTCGTCGGCCCATGCTTCTGTTCCTCCATGCCCGGTATAATTGATTAAGATTAATCCGTTCTTCAATAACTGTTGTATTTTCTTATTTACATCGGGGTAAGAACTTTGTCCGCTGTGATCCTTTTTATAAGCATCTAAGAATACTTTATTAACAAGAAATTCGGGATGCTTATCTTCAATATAAATGTCGGCTGCATCATTCGCTTGTTTCATGTGTTCAGTGCTGAAAGAGTCCGCATTACTGCCGTCGTCGGCAACGAAAGCCACTTTGTTTTTCCATGAACCTAATTGTGTGTTATTCATATAAGAGATAACTTTATCTACCATTTGGGTAGCATCTGTTACTGTACGGACAGGAAAACGGCCTATGCCGATCTGTACTTTATCGTTAGGAAGATTGAAGCCGGAATTATCTTCCAGAAAGCCGAAATAATCATCGGTTACATATGAGTAAATATTTAATGAATTAGCCGACTGATAAGTGGGTAACATATTTTCCTGAGGTATGCTTTGCAGTTCGTCGCAAAGGAAGCGATTGTCATAAACTCCATCTCCAAACAATAGTAAATACTTGGGGGCATCAGCCTCGGAAGTACTCCGGTCATAGAACATTTTCATAAAGCGGCGAATGGCTGTGGCATCCGGTGTTCCACTGGAAAACTCATTGTATATCTTTTCCGGTTCTACTACTTCTACACTCAGGTTATCCCGTTTACGGTGCTCTTCTGCAAGACGCTCGGCTTGTGCTTTCAGTGCCGGAGCAGCGATGATTATCATGTCGGTCTGTCCCAGCTTATGTAAATCTTGTGTGGCTACGTCGCCGTTCACTCTTTCGTAGGCCGGAAATGTCATATTCGGTTGTACCAGAACAAACTCACGGAGTGAACCTGCCGGAATAGTAAACGAGAGTTCTGAACCGCTTAATGATGTTTCCACCTTTTGCGGGTTTTGACTGTCTGTAACGTCAAATACTAACGTATTCGTGTTGGCATCTTGTATTACGAAACGGGTTGTATTGTCGATAGAAGAGATATTACGAAAAGAGACACTTCCGCTGTAAGGCTTTAGTGTCCGTTTCACTTGCAGGCGGATATAGTCCAGATGAACATTGGTATGTCCGGTTTGGCCATAAGCAACGGTAGCCTTTGTCGTCTCGCTTTTGCCCCCTGTCCAAATGGCAGTACCGGTAACCGCTCTTGCCTTTGTAAAACTGGGATAAGGATCACCTGCTAATGAAGGTATGCTTAACCGTAAAATATTTTGATTGTTAATGTCTAATGTAGCTGTTCCTGCGCCGGAAGCACTTCTGGCGATAAAGCGCATGGTTACTTTTCCATCTTCATCTGTAATTCCGGGAATGGACGGAAATGTAATTGTCCTTGTTCTTGTGAGGCTGAATGATTCCCCGAACAACTCCCGTCCTGACTGGTTTACAGATACAAGGTCTTGCTCATGTAATACATAATCGTCAAACGAGTTGACAACAAGCGCTGCTCCACTGCCGGAAGCTACTGTTGCCATTTCTTTTGTATCCGTGTTGTCCGTTAAGAAGTAATATCCGTATAGTGAATATGGATTATTTGTGTGTACAAATATTTTATCGTCCGGATCATATTCCCATTTACAAGGGCCTTTCCCATAAAATAATAAATAATCAGTTCCCTTATATACCGGAACTGCCGGCAGATCATCCAAATAGGGCTGCCTGAAATCTTCCTCCAGTATCCAGCCTCCGTATCCATGTACGGAAACTTTCGAAGGATCGGAGAAGCCCATGGCATTTAAATCGGAAAATGAAAGTTTATATATTCCGTTCTCCTGCACTTTTATCTTGACCCATTTTCCGGAGGATAAGACAGAGCTTGCCGTATAACTGTTGCTGCCGGCCCATGCGGACGACAGAATAAAGAATGTTATTACTAGTGTATATATAAATCGTTTTAACATAGTCTGTTTTTACCGAACATAGAAATCCAGCAACTTTTGTTCGCCTATGTATCCCTGTAAATGGTCGTCTATTTTTACCGGACCTACGCCAACAGGAGTTCCTGTGTAAATCAGGTCTCCAATCTTAAGCGTAAAGAAGCGGCTGACGTAAGCCACGATCTTATCAACAGAGAAAAGCATATCCGACGTATTGCCTTCCTGAACTTTCTTCCCGTTTATTTCCAGATGGAAAGGGATACGGTTAATATCACCGGCCCGGTCCAATGGTATAAACGTACCTACCACGGCAGAGTTGTCAAACGCCTTGCTGATCTCCCAGGGTAAACCTTCCGCCCGTAGTTTGTTCTGCAAATCACGCGCGGTAAAGTCTATGCCTACGGTTACTTCATTATAATAACGATACGCAAAGCGTTCGGCTATATTTTTGCCCAGCCGGTCTATCTTTACTACTATCTCCGTCTCATAGTGAACCTCCGACGAAAAATCTGGAATGAAGAAAGGTTTCCCGTCTTTTAATAACGATGAGTCGGATTTCATAAAGATCGTAGGTTCTGATAATTCTAACGAATGATGTAGCTCTTTATTGTGAGCTGCATAGTTCATTCCTACAGCGATAATTTTCATTTTAATGATTGATTGAGTTCAAACGGTTGAACATAACTGCCAAGTGGGCATACATGGAAGTGTTTTGTACTACAATATGTTCCGGTACACGGATACGGAACGGGGTGAAGTTCCAAAGGGCTTTTATTCCGCCTGCTATAATCTGCTCGGTAACTTCCTGCGCTTTTTCTACGGGTACGGTAATGATACCGATGGTTGCTCCGTATTCTTTTTGCTTGGCAGGAAAGTCGTTGATGTGAAAAACCGGAATGCCATTTATAAGCGTGTCGTCTATTTCCGGCCGGACATCAAATCCGGCTACAATCTCCAATCCATATTGATTCAGCCCGGAGTCGTGCAATAAAGCGGCTCCCAGACTTCCTACACCAAAAAGAAACGCTTTATGTTGTGCCGTAAATCCAAGAAAATCTTCCAGCACATCTACCAGTGTGTTGATTTCATAACCCACTCTGGTCTTTCCCGATATATTCACAAAAGACAGATCTTTTGCTACCTGACTGGAATCTACATTAATCTCTTTGGCAATCTGAGTAGACGACACAAAAGTTTCTCCTTTCCCTTTCATCAGCTTTACGAAGGCAAGATACCATGGTAATCTCCTGAGTGTAGGTTCCGGAACTTTCCAAAATTCTTTTATTTCATCACTAGCCATTGTTGTGTATATTAATGTAAGAGTACAAAAGTACAATATTTACGAAATTAAAAAGCCCTCATGCTTATTTATTTTCTTATGCCTGTTATTATATAGACCTGTGAAGTTAGCCGTAGGCTTTGCCGGGCTTGTAATTAACATGGGAGGCTTTTATTGGAAAGATCGGTAACTATTAATAGGCCGAACTGCGTCAATCTATAGGCTGACAGCTGTCGGCCTATAAGCCGACACAGGTGGTTCTATGGGCCGACAAAGGTCGGTCTATTAAAAAAGTGCCGATAAAAATGATAAGAATTACCGATAAAAATAATAAGAACTACCGATGTAAAGGCTAAAAAGTGCCGATGAAAAGGCAAAAAAAACCCTTCATCCATTTATTAACTGCCAGACAGGCGGTTAATAAAGAGAATGAAGGGTTGAATATTTTTGGAGTATTTAGATTCTGTTCAATACTTCGGTTATGAATGTCCATACCCGTTCTACCGAAGGAATGTTTACCCGTTCATCCGGAGAATGCGGGTGTTGTAAATCCGGTCCGATAGAAATCATATCCATTTGAGGATATGCTCCTTGTATGATACCGCACTCCAAACCTGCGTGCATCACCTTTACCGATGGTTCTTTACCGAATAAATCCTGATATGTTTTCTTCATCAGTTTCAAAATGGGAGAGTTAATGTTTGGTTCCCATCCGTTATATGCTCCGCCGTATTCTACTCTTGCTCCGGCAAGGGCAAAGACGCTTTCCAGACTTGAGCAAACGGAATATTTGCGACTTTCCGAAGAACTGCGTACTAGTATCTTCACTTCAATTAATTCGTTGGCGGTGCGGACAATTGCCAGGTTGGAAGATGATTCTACGGTGCCAGGAAAATCGCTCAACATGCTGATAACTCCATTTTGGCATCCTTCAATTGCATTGATTAAATCGTCTTGAATCTCTTCCGGAATAAGTGTTTTGGGCAGGTCTGCCATTTCGGCAACGAAATGGATGCTTTCTTCGATCCCTTTGTATTCCGAACGGAATGTGTCTTGATAATCGGAAACCAGTTCCCATAATGCTTCTACATTGTCGCCCGGAATAGTGATGATGGCAAATGCTTCACGTGGAATAGCATTGCGAAGCGAGCCTCCGTCTATGGAAGCCAAACGGGCTCCGTAATCACAGACGGCTTCTTTTATAAAGCGGAAAATTAATTTATTGGCATTGGCACGTCCTAAATGGATGTCTACACCGGAGTGTCCGCCTTTTAATCCGGTTAAGGAAAGCTTAACTGCCGTATCGCCTTCCGGGATATAAGTATCTTCTTTAAATTGGAATGAGATGTTGAGGTCTGCTCCGCCGGCACAACCAACGAATAGTTCTCCTTCTTCTTCCGAGTCGCAGTTCAGCAGAATGTCTCCTTTCAGGAAATTAGGCTTTAAGCCGAATGCTCCATCCATACCTTCTTCTTCATCGATGGTGAATAGTGCTTCTATCTGTCCGTGCTGTAGTGTGTTATCAGCCAGTACGGCCATTGCGAATGCAGCTCCGATGCCGTTGTCTGCTCCCAGGGTTGTTTCGCGTGCTTTTACCCAGTCTCCGTCTATGTAAGCATCAATCGGATCGGTAAGGAAGTCGTGCTTTACAGAAGAATTCTTCTGCGGCACCATGTCAAGATGCGACTGCAGGGTTACCGTTTTATGCCCTTCACGTCCGGGAGTTGCCGGTTTGCGAATCAAAACGTTGCCTACTTCGTCCTGTAAAGTTTCCAGCCCAAGTTCTTTCCCGAAGGTCGCAACATAACGGGTTACCGCCTCCATGTGTCCGGTAGGACGAGGAATTTGTGTAAGATTATAGAAATAATCCCATACAGGCTTCGGTGATAGATTTTTGATTTCTGCTGACATAGACATTAATGATTTAAGTTTAGACCTATATATAATACATATATTGTATTCCTGTTTAAACAGCAGTTGCGGTTTTTAATTCACGGTTGGTCAGCGGCAATGCCACAACACCGAACAACCCGCAAATACCGGTCCATATTGTTTGTACCGTATGTACAACCAGTGCAAACGCCGCGGCATCGCTCTCATTTACTCCGAAGCATACCAGCGTGGCAATTACCATGAAATGCCAGGGGCCTATTCCTCCTTGTACCGGTACTGCAACGCCAATGCTACTCATCGTAAAGGCTATCAGACCCACTGAAATTCCCAGATTACGGGTAAAGTCGAACGCATAGAACGTGATATAGAAGTAACAAAAATAACCACCCCATATCAAAAATGTTTCGATAAGGAAGCGGACTTTGTGTTCCATAAGCCAAATGCTTTTCATTCCTTCCCAAACGTTATGGAGCATGGCTTTTGCTTTCTGTACCAGCGTAAAGTTACTCATATATGTGAATACAAACCAAATTCCGGCAAGGAAAATTATCGCGGCTACATAAATCCATATTGAATTGAACATGGACTGGAAGCCTTCCAGCAACGCGGGATTCTTGGCGAAGAAACTGGTGAAGAAGTTGATGTTAAAGATAAAGATACAAAGAGTAATAAGGCCTACCATGATGGTGTCGCTTACTCTGTCTATTAATAAAGTTCCGAGTAGTTTGGTAAATGAGATCTTGTCATATTTGGTGATCATACCGCAGCGCCATACTTCACCTACACGGGGAAGCACCAGGTTAACCGCATAATTGCCCAATACGGCATAAATAACATTACTCATTTTGAATCTTTCGCCGAGCGAACTGATTAATAATCCCCAACGGAAGCCTCTTACTATGTTGGCTGCAAGTCCGAATAGCAGGGAAATGCCTATAATATCGTACCGGACACCTTCTTTGATTACTCTCCATATTTCACTGACATCCATCTCCCGATATAAAAACCATAGTAATAAGCCGCCAAAAAACAGAGGTAAAAATATCTTTAGAATCGTGCGCAGAATACTCTTAAAATCCATTATACGTAGGTTGTTTTAATTTATTTGTTGTATTTTTGTGCATCCGCAAAGATACGCATTATTTTAATTACGAAACACAATACATCGAAAGAACTGGATGAAATTAGTAAAACCCAAAAAGGCATTGGGACAGCATTTCTTAAAAGATTTGCAAATTGCCCAACGTATTGCCGACACTGTTGCCGACTTTAAAGGTTCGCCAATTCTTGAAATAGGTCCCGGTATGGGAGTGCTTACACAATTCTTGCTGGAAGCCGGGCACGACCTCACAGTAGTAGAACTGGACAGGGAATCCGTAGATTATTTGGAACAAAACTTTCCGGCGCTTTCCGGTCGTATTATCGGTGCTGATTTTCTCAAACTGGATCTTTCCAACTTGTTTGATCGTCCCTTTTGTGTGATTGGCAACTACCCGTATAATATTTCCAGTCAAATCTTTTTTAAAGTTTTGGATTACAAGGAACAGATACCGTGTTGCTCCGGTATGTTGCAGAAAGAAGTGGCCGAGCGCCTGGCCGCGGGGCCAGGAAGCAAGACATACGGTATATTAAGCGTGTTGTTGCAGGCTTGGTATGATGTGGAATATCTTTTCACCGTTAGCGAACATGTATTTGATCCGCCTCCAAAGGTTAAGAGTGCCGTTCTTAGAATGGTGCGTAACGACCGGAAAGAGTTGGGATGCGATGAAAAGTTGTTCAAAACAGTTATAAAGACTTCTTTTAACCAGCGTCGTAAAACACTCCGTAATTCAATGAAGCCGCTTTTGGGTAAAGACTGTCCGGATTATGTGTTGCCTATTTTTGATAAACGTCCCGAACAATTGTCTGTGGAGCAATTTGTTGAATTGACATTAATAACAGAACGGAACTTGCCGAACGTGCAATAAGACAATCTGCTAACATTGCGAAAATATGGTTGAACTTACGAAAGAATATATAGATCACTTAAAAGACATTATCGAAAAGAAAGATGATGCTCAGGCACGTGAACTGCTGAACGATTTATACCCTGCGGATATAGCCGAGTTGTATCAGGAACTCAATCTTCGGGAGGCTATCTACCTTTATCTGTTAATGGATGGGGAGAAAGCGGCGGATGTGCTGATGGAACTTGATGAAGAAGATCGCCATAAGCTATTGAAGGAGCTTCCGAACGAACTGATCGCCAAGCGCTTCGTTGATAATATGGAAACCGATGATGCGGTAGATCTGATGCGTGAACTTGACGAAGATACGCAAGAGGAAATTCTTTCGCATATTGAGGATGTAGAGCAGGCCGGTGATATCGTAGACTTGTTGAAATACGATGAAGACACTGCCGGTGGTTTGATGGGTACTGAAATGATCGTTGTAAACGAGAACTGGAGTATGCCTAAGTGTATTGATGAAATGCGCAAACAAGCCGAAGAAATGGATGAGATATATTATGTATATGTAGTGGATGATGACGAACGCTTGAAAGGCGTCCTTCCTCTACAACGGCTTATCACTAATCCTTCTGTTTCCAAGATAAAGCATGTTATGAAGAAAGATCCGATTTCGGTACATGAAGGTGATAGTATTGAAGAGGTGTCGCAGACTATTGAAAAGTATGACCTCGTAGCTTTGCCGGTAGTGGATAGTATCGGACGGCTGGTGGGACGTATTACTATTGACGACGTAATGGATGAGATTCGCGAACAACATGAACGCGAGTATCAGTTGGCATCCGGTATCTCACAAGATGTGGAAACTTCAGATAATGTCTTTTTACAAACAGCAGCCCGCTTGCCCTGGTTACTTATCGGGATGATTGGAGGATTGGGTAATTCTATTATACTGGGAGGCTTTGAGAGTAGTTTTGCCGCGAATCCTAAAATGGCTCTCTTTATCCCGTTGATTGGCGGTACGGGTGGTAATGTCGGAATCCAGTCTTCTGCTATCGTTGTTCAAGGTTTGGCAAACAATACGCTGAAAGAGGGACACATTCTGGCACAAATATTGAAAGAATCTGTTGTGTCGCTTATCAATGCAAGCATTATCAGTTTGGTGGTGTTTGTTTATAATTTCTTTATGTTGGGCGACCGGGCTATTACTGCGTCTGTTTCCCTCAGTCTTTTTGCGGTTGTAATGTTCGCCAGTATTTTCGGTACGCTTGTTCCTATGACGCTGAATCGAATGAACGTTGACCCAGCTCTTGCCACCGGACCTTTTATTACAATTACAAATGATATTATCGGTATGATGATATACATGTTTATATCTTCCGCATTGGCATAACAGGCGTGACTTGTTGTTGCGGAATGATAACTTATGAGTGAATTCCCTGGTTGAAACTTCTACGGTTCAACAATGAATGGTTAAATATAGGTTAATAGTATATATGTTGTAGAACATGTATGGCGTATATTCACTATCTTTGCGGCAGGTTATTTAAAAGGCAAAAAGACTTATGCTAACGCAGGTGTTTTACATACTTTTCTTCTATTTTACCGGAGAGTTTATCAGCTATTTTATAGACGGTTTTATTCCGGGTAGTGTAATCGGCATGGTATTATTGTTTCTGGCTCTTGCTTTTAAATGGGTAAAACCGGAAAAGGTACAGCGCATTTCTACTCTTTTGACTCAGAATATGGGCCTGTTCTTTCTGCCTGCCGGAGTTGGGCTGATGAATGCGCTGGGTGTTATATCGGAATACTGGGCCGTTATCCTGACTGCTTCTGTTGTTAGCACTATTTTGGTAATTGCCAGTGTGGCGTTGGTCCAGCAGAAACTGGAAAAAAGGAAATAAAGATGGATACATTGGCTCAATCAGAGGTGTTTGCACTTACATTAGTGATAGGAACTTATCTGGCGGCTACGGCATTGTATAAAAAGACGCGTATAAGTCTGCTTCATCCTCTTATTACATCTATTTTCGTAATTATAGCAGTGCTAAAGATGTTGGGTATTCATTATGAATCGTTTCAGCAAGGAAGTCATTTGATACATTTTCTTCTAGGGCCGTCTGTTGTGGCACTGGGATATGTCTTGTATGAACAGATACAATATTTGAAAGGGAATGTGATTTCAATACTTACCTCCGTATTTATCGGTGCTATTGTAGGCATTGTAAGTGTTATAATAATCGGCAAACTAATGGGAGCCGATCAAGCCTTGATAGCAACCTTACAACCAAAGTCTGTTACTACGCCGATAGCTATGGGGATAGCGGAGAAAGCAGGCGGTATTCCATCGCTGACGGCAGTGATTGTTGTAGCGGTTGGGATTTTCGGAAGTATTGTTGGTCCTGTTGTAATGAAGGTATTGGGCATTGAAAGCCATATCGCAAAAGGTTTGGCTTTGGGAGCATCCTCTCATGGCGTGGGTACGGCTGCCGCTATCCAGATTGGGGCTATTGAGGGAGCTTTGAGCGGATTAGCCATTGGATTAATGGGGATAATGACTGCAATATTGGTGCCGGTAATAGGTTTGATTCTATCTTTGTTTTGATAAAAACTTTTCGGATTTCGAACGCCGTGAAATCATATCAGATTGATTTGTAACTCTTTTCTGAATAAAAAAGCAGATATGTATTGTTACTTTCAGGGGAAAGCACTACTTTTGTCCCGGAATTTAACGAAATAAATTCGTGTTGTAATATATAATATAAAAATATAAAGTATGATCAATTCACAAGACATTAAGAAAGGAACATGTATCCGTTTGGACGGAAAGTTGTATTTCTGCGTGGATTTTCTTCATGTAAAACCAGGTAAGGGTAATACTATTATGCGTACAAAGTTGAAGGATATAGTAAATGGCGGTATCCTTGAACGTCGTTTTAATATCGATGAAAAACTTGAAGATGTACGTGTTGAACGCCGTCCTTACCAGTTCTCATATAGTGAAGGCGAACATTATCACTTCTTAAATCAGGAAACATGGGAAGATGTAATTATTGATAAGGAACTTATCAATGGTGTTGCTTTTATGAAAGAGGGACAGGTTGTTGATGTTGTATCTGATGCGTCAACAGAAACAGTTCTTTATGCAGATATGCCGGTAAAAGTTCAATTGGCCGTTACTTATACCGAACCGGGAGTAAAGGGTGATACTGCAACGAATACCTTAAAGCCTGCAACGGTTGAAACCGGAGCGGAAGTACGCGTTCCTTTATTTATTTCAGAAGGCGAAATTATTGAAGTAAATACACAGGATGGTTCTTATGTAGGACGTATTCGTTCATAAAATATAATAAACCGAAATATGAGGGTGGTAGAATAAGCCACCCTTTTTTTATTCCAAAACATGAAACTATGAAAATACGTGATTGGGCGATAGATGATCGTCCGCGTGAAAAGATGCTGCATAAAGGAATATCTTCTTTAAGTGATGCCGAATTGCTTGCTATTCTTATCGGTTCGGGAAATCAGAATGAAACGGCCGTACAATTATCCCAACGGATTTTACAATTAGCTAATAATAATTTGAATGAATTGGGCAAGTTGTCCGTCAAAGACCTGGTTTCTTCTTTTAAAGGAATCGGAGAGGTGAAAGCTATTACTATCGTCGCGGCTTTGGAGCTGGGAAAACGGCGCGGCAGTTGCGAACCAATACGGCGCATGGATATTAGAAGCAGCAATGATGCTTATCACTTTTTTTATCCATTATTATGTGATTTACCTTATGAAGAGCTATGGGTGGTTTTACTGAATCGTTCTAATAAGATCATTGATAAAATAAAGATCAGCCAGGGTGGAATAGGTGAAACTGTTGCCGATTTGCGCCTGATATTGAAAGCTGCGATTCACTCACTGGCTACCGGTATCATACTATGCCATAACCATCCGTCAGGAAATATTCGTCCCAGCCAGTTGGATGATAAATTGACAGATCGTTTGCAGAAAGCTGCCCGATTGTTGGATATAAACCTTGCCGACCATATAATTATTGCCGACGACAAATATTATAGCTATGCGGATGAAGGACGACTTAATAGCTGAGGATAGGCCGGTAATAATTGAGAATGTAAAAATAATAGCTAATTGTTACTTGTCGGCAGGTAAGTATTTTGCTACCTGTCAACTATTTTGTAAGTTTGCATTTAAAAGAAACAGAATATGAACAACGAATTTCTCCAAACAGAAGAAGCTATTGTTGCTATGCTGAAAACGGTATATGATCCTGAAATACCGGTAAATGTATATGATTTGGGGCTTATATATAATGTAGAAATAGACGACGACAAGAATGTTCGTATAGATATGACGCTTACCGCTCCTAATTGTCCGGCTGCCGATTTTATATTGGAAGATGTCCGCATGAAAGTGGAATCGGTGGAAGGAGTGAATAATGTGGAAGTAAATCTCGTTTTTGAACCGGAATGGGATAAGGAGATGATGTCTGAAGAGGCAAAGTTAGAATTGGGTTTTTTATAATTCCTCTCGAAAGAAAAATGAATTCCTCTCGAAAGAAAATATATTTTGCTTCGGATGCCCACCTTGGAGCCCGCTTTCATAAATATCCGATGGCTGTCGAAAAAAAATTGGTTCGCTGGCTGGACTCTATAAAAGAGGATGCGCAAGCCGTTTGGCTTTTAGGTGACATGTTCGATTATTGGTACGAGTATAGATATGTTGTGCCAAGAGGCCATACGCGCTTTTTAGGTAAATTGGCGGAATTATCGGATAATGGCATTGAAATTCATATATTCATAGGCAATCATGATATATGGATGTTCGACTACTTACCACAGGAAATAGGAGCTATTATTCATCGCGAACCTCTTACTGTTGATTTGCTGGGTAAGCGCTTCTTTCTTGCTCATGGTGATGAAGTGGATTACCGGAGTAAGGCTTTTCGTTTGATACGGGCAATCTTTCGTAATAAGTTTTGCCAGTGGTTATATGCAGGCATTCATCCTAGATGGACTTTTGGATTTGCGTTGGGCTGGTCTTTGAATAGCCGTAAAAATGGTTTAAAGAAAGAGTCTGCGAATGGAAATGTGAAAGAATATCAGGGAGAGGCAGGTGAGTATTTAGTCCTTTTTGCCAAAGATTATCTAAAGACGCATCCGGACATTAATTTCTTCATTTTTGGTCATCGCCATATAATGTTGGATCTCATGTTGTCTAAGACAAGCCGTTTGCTTATTGCCGGAGACTGGATGCAATATTTCTCCTATATCGTTTGGGATGGTGAATCTCTTTCTCTCGAACAGTTTGAGGTAAAATAAAAAAAGCAGTCCCAACCGATGCCGGGACTGCCAAACACTAATCCTTTGTGTTTCGTAAGCTGTGAGGATTAGGTATAGATTTTATTTGCTTAATATTTCCATCGTATCAGAAGCAATCATGTATTCTTCGTCAGTAGGAACAACAATGATTGTAACTTTGCTGTCCGGTGTGCTGATAACCATTTCTTCACCACGCATACCGTTGTTCTTTTCTTTATCGATTTTCATGCCCATGTATTCCATGTTCTCACAAACTACACGGCGGGTTGCCCATTGATTTTCGCCAACACCGCCTGTCCAAACCAGAATGTCACAACCACCCATAGCAGCTGCATAAGCACCGATGTATTTCTTTATACGGTAATTATAAACATCCAAAGTCATAATGGCACGTTCATTGCCGGCGGCAACGGCTGTTTCTATTTCTCTCATATCAGAAGAGATTCCGGAAAGTCCTGCTACACCGCTTTTTTTATTGATCAGGGTAGAAAGCCCGGCTCCGTCCATACCTTCTTTATCCATAATAAAGGATAAGGCGCCGGCGTCAACATCCCCGCAACGCGTACCCATAAGTAATCCTTCTACCGGAGTAAGCCCCATGGATGTATCAATACATTTACCATTTAAAACAGCTGCGATTGAACCGCCGTTTCCTACATGGGCTGTAATAATTTTCTGGCTTTCATAAGGTACGCCTAATATATCGCAGGCACGTTTTGAAACATAACGATGGCTTGTTCCGTGGAATCCGTAACGGCGTACTCCGTATTTTGTGTACATCTCGTAAGGAAGCCCATACATATATGCTTTACTTGGCATTGTTTGGTGGAAAGCCGTGTCGAATACTGCTATCTGAGGAACGCCGGGAAGCAGAGCTTCCATAGCATAAATACCTTTTAAATTAGCCGGGTTGTGTAACGGAGCTAAATCTGAGCATTCAATGATTTTGTTGATAACTTCCTTATCTATTCTTACGCTGGAAGCAAACTGTTCGCCGCCGTGTACAACACGGTGACCGATCGCGTTAATTTCATTATATTCTTTGATACAACCGTATGTTTTGTCGGTCAGTACGCTTAAAATAAATTCAATTCCTTCCTGATGGCCCGGGATGTCTTTCTCAAGTACGACTTTTTTGCCGTCCTTGTCCGTTAGCTTTAAGAATGCGCCGGGTAAACCGATTTTTTCAATACCGCCCTGAGCCATTACCTCTTCGGAGGACATGTCAAACAACTTGTATTTAATAGAACTGCTTCCGCAGTTTAATACTAAGATTTTCATGATTATATTATTCTGTATATTATTGTTTCTGTTTTGCTGCTTTTAAACCGATAGACTGGTTGCTGGCAATAGCTACCATTTTATAAATGTCATCAACCGAGCAACCTCGTGACAGATCGTTTACCGGAGCAGCCATGCCTTGAAGAATAGGACCTACTGCTTCTGCATCACCTAAACGTTGCACTAGTTTATAAGCAATATTACCTACTTCCAATGTAGGGAAAACCAAAACATTCGCTTTTCCGGCCACGTCACTGCCCGGAGCTTTTAGTGAGGCTACTTTTTCTACAAGAGCGGCATCTGCTTGCAGTTCTCCGTCAATTTTTAGGTCAGGAGCCATTTCTTTAGCTAAACGGGTTGCTTCTACTACCTTATCCACCATTTCATGCGAAGCGCTTCCTTTGGTAGAAAAACTCAGCATGGCTACGCGAGGTTCAAGACCTACAATATTACGTGCCGTGTCGGCTGTGGCAAGAGCAATACTTGCTAATTCGGGAACGGTGGGGTTCGGCATTACAGCACAGTCTGCGAATACCAGAATGCCCTCTTTCCCATATTCCTTTTTCTTAGTAAACATTATAAATGCGCCGGAAACACAATTTATGCCCGGGGCTGTTTTTATAATTTGAAGTGCGGGACGTAATACATTTCCTGTTGTGTTCTGAGCTCCGGCGATTTCACCGTCGGCATCGCCGGCCTTAATCATTAAACAGGCGAGAAATAAAGGATCTTCAACTAGCACTGCCGCTTTTTCAGGTGTCATACCTTTCTTTTGACGTAGTTGGAACAGCAAGTCTGCATAAACTGCCTTCTTTTCGTGATTTTGAGGATCGACTATTGTTGCTTCTCCAATGTGATTTAAGTTGAATTTTGCTGTAAGCTTACTGATCTCTACAGGATTGCCAATCAGAACAATGTCTGCTACTTTGTCGGCCAATAGACGGTCGGCTGCTTTTAGAGTTCTTTCTTCAGTTCCTTCAGGAAGAACAATACGCTGCTTGTTAGCTTTAGCGCGTGCAATAATCTCTTGCATTAAGTCCATAGCGGAAGTTTTTTATATTATTTGTATTTGTCACCATGATTGGCTACAAAAGTAGACAATAATGCAATATGGAGTTTGCAAAATCAACAAAAGATTTGCATGCAGAGTTGCCACTTTTTGATCTTTTAACAGTAGTTTGTCACTTCACGTTCACCGGACAGTATTTGCTGAAGTTCTTCCGCAGTCACGTTTATACTTAATTTCCCATTGTGTGCTACGGATATTTTTCCACGTTCTTCCGACACAATGATAACTAATGCGTCCGTTTCCAATGACATCCCCAGACCGGAACGATGCCTTAGCCCCATATCTTTAGGTAAGTTTGCGTTTTGGGCAACAGGAAGAATGCAGCCAGCTGCTTTGATCCGGTTATCTGCGATAATCATGGCTCCATCGTGAAGCGGACTGTTTTTAAAAAAGATGTTTTCTATCAGACGGGCGTTTACATCGGCATTAAACATTTCGCCGGTATGTTCATATACGGATAAGTCTACGTTTTGCTGGATAACAATCAATGCTCCTGTCTTTTTACGTGCCATATTCATACAAGCCAGAACGACGGGAGCGATGAATTTACCTTCATTCTCTTGATTTTCGCCTTTCTTTGAAAATAGCTTACCCAGGAATTTCCATCCGCGATGCGAACCAAGAGCCATTAGGAACCTGCGTATTTCATCTTGAAACAAGATAACCAGCACCAGGAATCCTACACTGATAAACTTGTCAAGTATAGCTCCCATTAAACGCATTTCCAGCACTTGCGAAACAAGTATCCATACAATGATGAATGAAACTACTCCACTAAAAATGGCCATAGTGCCGGAACTTTTCATCAGTTTATAAGTCTGATATAAAAAGAACGCGACCAACAGGACATCAATTAAATCTTTTATGCCGAAGTGCATCCACATAGTTCGTAATGTATTAATTCATCGATATGCTAACGTACTGATTCTATCACTGAATCATATCTATTGGCATATTTCTTAATTTGTTAATTATTTTGACTGCTTCCACTGCTGCTTTTACATCATGTACCCGAAGAATATCAGCACCGTTCAGCAGGGCAAATGTATTCAATACGGTCGTTCCGTTTAGGCTTTCAGCTGGAGTGCCTTCCAAATATTTATAAATCATACTTTTGCGTGATATACCTACCAGTAAAGGGAGATCGAATAAACAAAATTCTTTCAAATGGGCCATTAACTCATAGTTCTGGTCTACAGTTTTACTAAAACCGAAACCCGGATCCAGAATAATGTCATTTACTCCCAACTGGCGTAGACTTTGAACCTTTTCGGCAAAGTATTTCATAATCTCACCGATCATATCCGAGTAACCGGTATATTGTTGCATTGTCTTTGGACTGCCTTTCATATGCATCATGATATAGGGAACATGGAGGGACGCTACAGTTTCAAACATGGTCGTATCCAATTCTCCTCCGGAAATATCATTAATGATAGCCACTCCGTATTCTTCCACGCATCGGCGGGCAATATCAGCACGAAATGTATCTACTGAAACAATTGCATCGGGGTAATGTTTGTTTAATATTTTGAGAGCGGATATTAATCTTTTCATCTCTTCTTCCGCAGTTACTTCGTTGGCATCAGGACGTGATGAATAGCCGCCAATATCAATTATATTACCTCCTTCCGACAGGATCGTTTGTATTCGATTCTCTATGTCTGTTTCGGATTGTTTCCGGCTTCCGGCATAGAATGAATCGGGAGTAATATTCAATATACCCATAACTATCGGTGTAGCAAGAGATGTAAGAGTACCTTTAATATTGAGCGCTTTATAATTCATTTCTCTTTTAGTAACAAACAATTTTCTACAAAAGTACAGAAATAATATAATATGCGTTACTTTTGTTCTCCAATTAATATGCTAACGAGTTAAAGCTATGAATATTTCCGAATTATATGAATTGTTTTTACATAATCCGAAGGTAACAACCGATAGCCGGAATTGCCCGGTCGGATCTTTATTTTTTGCGTTGAAGGGTGAACGTTTTGATGGAAATCAATATGCAGCCAAAGCATTAGCTTCCGGTTCTTCATATGCCATTATTGATAATCCGGAATATGTTACCGGTGAACGTACTATTTTGGTTGATGATGTATTGACTACGCTTCAAAGCTTGGCAATCCGTCATCGTAAAGCGATTGGAATCCCTATTATCGGCATAACGGGAACAAATGGTAAAACTACGACAAAAGAACTTCTGGCGGCTGTTCTTTCCACTAAATATAATTTACTTTATACCGAAGGTAATTTGAATAATCAGATAGGAGTTCCTCTTACATTACTTCGCCTGAATCATGAGCATGAAATGGCTGTAATAGAAATGGGGGCAAGTCATCCGGGTGATATAAAGGAACTGGTAAATATGGTTCAACCTAATTATGGAATTATCACGAATGTGGGTCGCGCACATTTAGAAGGTTTCGGTTCTTTTGAAGGAGTTGTGAAAACAAAGGGTGAACTATATGATTATATGCGTGCTACTAAAGGCAAGATATTTATTAAGAAAGAGAATGTAGAATTACAGGCTATTGCGAAAGGGATAGAGCAGATTACTTATGGGCAGAGTGATGATTCTTTCACATCCGGCCACATCGTTAGCAGTAATCCGTTTCTTACATTCGATTGGAAACAGCAAGGTAAGATACATTTGGTTGAAACGCATCTGATAGGCGCTTATAATCTGGATAATGTTTTAGTGGCGGTTGCCGTAGGCCGTTATTTTAAAATTCCGGCGGAACGTATCAGCCGGGCTATTGCTAATTATGCACCGACCAATAATCGTTCTCAATTAAAAAAGACGGAGAATAATGAATTGATTATAGATGCTTACAATGCCAATCCGAGTAGCATGAAACTGGCATTGGAAAACTTTATTTCAATGCCGGTTCAACCAAAAGCCGTTATACTGGGGGATATGCGTGAATTAGGATCTGCCAGTGATGATCTTCACGCAGAGATAATAGAGCAGTTGAAAACCGGCCGTTTTGACAAAGTATTCCTTTGCGGTGAAATCTTTTCGAAGGTTGCCGGACAATTCCCCTCTTATACTACAACGGAAGAATTAATTACCAGGCTAAAAGAGCATCCGTTAAAAGGGTATCATATACTGATAAAAGGTTCTCATGGCATGGCGCTGGAGAAAACTGTGGAGTTTTTATAATAAATGAATAGCAGCCTTATCTTTCCGCTGAAAGTAGGGCTGCTATTTAAAGTTAGGAATAAAGGTCTTGGTTTTGTTATATTTCATTATAGAAACAGGAGGTTTTATAACCTGTAATTAATTAGAACAAATATAGTAACCGAATATTACGATAAGGTTACATTATTGATACGGTTTGGTTAAATTTATTAGGAATAAAAAATTATTATATCCGTTGTTTTCGTCTGTAAATACAGTACATTTGTGTAATTTAAAATTAATCAATATGGCTCAGTATAAACGAATTTTGTTAAAGTTAAGTGGCGAGTCGCTGATGGGCGGCAAGCAATACGGTATAGATGAAACCAGGCTAAATGAATATGCTGCTCAAATCAAAGAAATCGCGGAGATGGGTGTGCAAATAGGCATTGTTATAGGTGGTGGTAATATTTTTCGCGGGTTGAGTGGCGCGTCGAAAGGCTTTGATCGGGTGAAAGGAGATCAAATGGGAATGTTGGCTACCGTAATAAACAGCTTGGCTCTTAGTTCGGCATTGGTTGCACAGGGAGTGAAGGCTAAAGTTCTTACCGCTATTCGTATGGAGCCGATTGGCGAATTTTATAATAAATGGCGCGCTATTGAATTATTGGAGCAAGGTAATGTTGTTATTATGTCCGGCGGTACGGGAAATCCGTTCTTTACTACAGATACAGGTTCTTCCCTGCGTGGCATCGAAATTGAAGCGGATGTTATGTTGAAAGGCACTCGCGTGGATGGTATTTATACGGCAGACCCGGAAAAAGATCCTACGGCAACCAAGTTCTCCGAAATAACTTACGACGAAATCTATACGCGTGGGTTGAAGGTAATGGATTTGACGGCTACAACAATGTGTAAGGAAAATAATCTGCCTATTATTGTATTCGATATGGATACCTGCGGAAACTTGAAGAAAGTAATGAGTGGAGAGAATATAGGAACACTGGTTCATAATTAATAATGTTTTTACAAAATGATCGGGATGATTTGTTTATTCCATATAACAGGCATGTCTCTGCGTGAAGCTCATCAAAAAGCTGTTGAGACAGCTGCGTTTGTTTGTACACAGGAGGGAGCATGGCCTCCATAAAATTCACTATCATGAAAAGATCATTTACAATTGTAGTAACAATTCTGTTTGTTATGGCAGGGTGCGGAGGAAACAAACAATCAACAAATGAGGTCATCATAGTTGATGTTACAAAGAATTATCCTGAAAAAGAACTGATATTACAGGATTTTATGGATGTGGAATACATCCCGTTGGAAGCAAGTGATGAGTTTGTTACCCAAGGTAAAGTAATGGCCGTTGGTGCGGAAATTATATTAGTAACAAACTGGATCAACGATGGGAATTTGTTTGTTTTTGACAGAAAAACCGGCAAAGGTTTGAGGAAAATAAACAAGAAAGGGCAAGGCGGCGAAGAATATGTGGGTATTACGGAGGTTGTTCTGGATGAAGCGAACAAGGAAATATTTGTTATAGCCTACACCGGAAGTAAAATCTCAGTATATGATCTAGACGGAAATTTTAAAAGAAGTTTCAAAGCCGAAGGTGCAGATTCTCATGTAAATACATTTAATTACGACCGGAAAAATTTGATTTCTTATGTACCGGATAATAGTCTGGAAAACCCGTCAAACGTCATACATCCGTATTATTTAATCTTTTCCAAGCAGGATGGAAGTATCACCCGGAAAATTTCAATTCCTTTTAATGAGATTAAAATACCGGTTGCAAAAGAGGGAGAAGCCTTAGCACTCCCTGTACCGACTGCTGTATACCAAATAATTCCGGATCATGCCAGTTGGGTACTTATGGACACATCATCCGATACCATGTACCATTATTTGCCGGATACTAATATGACAGTCCCCATTATTGTAAGAACCCCTTCCGTACACACCATGGATCCTCCTGAACTATTTCTTATACCAAGCGTTTTTACCGACCGTTATTATTTCATGAGCCTGTTGAAAGCGGAATTTAACTTTGCAATAGGGAAAGGATTTCCTTCTTCCGAATTGATGTACGATAAGCTGGAAAATTCTTTATTCATACCTAAAATATACAATGGTGATTATACCTGTAAAAGAGAAGTGGATATGACGTCGAGACGACCTTTGGATCACGAATTTGCAGTCGGACAGTCATTACAAGTCCACGAACTTGTCGAGGCTTACGGGAAAGGGCAACTGAAAGGCAAACTGAAAGAGATTGCGGCGAAATTGGATGAAGAATCCAATCCGGTGATTATGCTTGCAAAGTGCAAAAAATGACTCCTATCACAGATTCGTAAGCGATTGGCCAACTCTGTCTATTAATTTTCTATCCGCTTTTTAGTTACAAACATAGGAACTTAGTACATTATCCGAATATTTTTGTAAATATCAAAATGTTTATTACTTTTGTTAATCAAAAAAACGGCAATATATAAACGTACAACTATGGTAGATACAAAGCAGTATGTAAAAGCAGCGGAGGAGAAAATGACGTTTGCTATTAGTTATCTTGATGAACAGTTAGCCCATATCCGTGCAGGAAAGGCGAATCCTAAAATTCTTGATGGCGTTAGGGTTGTATATTATGGCAGTCCTGTTCCTTTGGCAAATGTTGCTACGGTTACCGTACCGGATGCGAAGACGATCCTGATTACTCCTTGGGAAAAGAACATCATTCGTGATATTGAAAAGGCTATCATGGACTCGGAAGTGGGTATCACACCCGAAAACAACGGGGAAATGATTCGTTTAGGTATTCCACCATTGACAGAAGAACGCCGTCGCCAATTGGCAAAACAGTCCAAGCAAGAAGCTGAGACGGCTAAGGTAAGTATCCGCAATGCCCGTCGTGACGCAATTGAAGCATTGAAAAAGAGCATCAAAACGGACAATGTTCCTGAGGATGTGGAAAAAGATGCCGAAGCCGAAGTTCAGAAGATACACGACAAGTATATAAAGAAAGTAGATGACCTCTACGCTGCGAAAGAAAAAGAAATTATGACAGTATAAATTAGTAGGGGCGAAAAATGTTTCGCCCTTATTTTTTATTATACAAACAAAAAGACGGATGAAAGGATTGGTTGTTAAAAATACAGGTAGCTGGTATACGGTTCATACGGATGATGGCCGCGATGTTGAAAGTAAGATCAAAGGCAATTTTCGTTTAAAAGATATTCGCAGCACTAATCCTGTCGCGGTAGGCGACCGTGTGGAAATAGAGGAAAATAAAGAGGGAACGGCTTTTATTTCTAACATCGAAGATCGCAAAAATTATATTATCCGTCGTGCCTCTAATTTATCCAAGCAGTCTCATATCATCGCTGCCAATGTAGATCAGGCTATGCTGATTGTGACTGTTAATTATCCGATAACTACTACAATTTTCATCGACCGTTTTCTGGCAACGGCCGAAGCATATCGTGTTCCTGTGAAACTCGTTTTTAATAAGATAGACCGTTACGGAGCGGAAGACCGTGAGTATATGGAAGGCCTGATTAAACTTTATACCACGATTGGCTATCCATGCTCCAAACTCTGTGCCCGTAGTGAAGAAGGACTAGATGCCTTGAGGGCTGATTTACAGGGTAAAATAACATTGTTGTCCGGACATTCGGGAGTCGGTAAATCTACGATAATTAATAAATTGATACCGGGGGTCAACCTTCGTACCGGTAATATATCCGAATATCACAATAAGGGAATGCATACCACCACCTTCTCCGAAATGATCTCTCTTCCTCATGGCGGCTATCTGATAGATACTCCGGGTATCAAAGGGTTTGGTACAATTGAAATGGAGGGTGTGGAAGTTTCACATTATTTCCCCGAAATATTTAAGTTTTCTGCAAACTGCAAGTTTAATAACTGTTCTCATCGTCATGAGCCTGGTTGTGCTGTCTTAAAGGCTGTAGATGGCCATTATATCAGTGAATCCCGTTATAAAAGTTACCTTAGCATTCTTGACGACAAAGAAGAAAGTAAATACCGCGAGGAATATTGAAAAGGTTTTCTCTCTATTTGCCTTTATTTCCGTATAGAAAGCCTAAATTCCTTATCAATTTATCGGACTCATAAAAATCATCAGAATCATTTTTGATTGATAGCTATCGTTATTTCTTATCTGTATACTACGGGTGGGAAATGGCGGTAACTGTTAATGAGAAGACCTTTTTCTATCTGTTCTATCCGATTCCTGATATTTGTTCTTATTTTTTACTCTACAGTTATTACAGAAGATATATTGCTTTAAGCCTTATATTCCAAGTAGTATTGAGAAAATTCTTATTCTGCAAAATGTGCTTTTACATCTGTTGGTACTACCTTTTTTTATGATTGGACAGGTATATTGAATTTTGAAATCATTAAAAAAAACATTTTTATAGATGTGTATTCGTCTTGATTCCATTGGAGAGGTATATATTCTAATGTACGCGCGTACATTATATATAGAAAGATGCGGAGTCTTTTAATAAAAAGTCTGTATATTAATTGTTATTGCTTGAAATATAGATGTTTATGGGCATAAATTAATGCATAAANAGTTATCTTGATGAACAGTTAGCCCATATCCGTGCAGGAAAGGCGAATCCTAAAATTCTTGATGGCGTTAGGGTTGTATATTATGGCAGTCCTGTTCCTTTGGCAAATGTTGCTACGGTTACCGTACCGGATGCGAAGACGATCCTGATTACTCCTTGGGAAAAGAACATCATTCGTGATATTGAAAAGGCTATCATGGACTCGGAAGTGGGTATCACACCCGAAAACAACGGGGAAATGATTCGTTTAGGTATTCCACCATTGACAGAAGAACGCCGTCGCCAATTGGCAAAACAGTCCAAGCAAGAAGCTGAGACGGCTAAGGTAAGTATCCGCAATGCCCGTCGTGACGCAATTGAAGCATTGAAAAAGAGCATCAAAACGGACAATGTTCCTGAGGATGTGGAAAAAGATGCCGAAGCCGAAGTTCAGAAGATACACGACAAGTATATAAAGAAAGTAGATGACCTCTACGCTGCGAAAGAAAAAGAAATTATGACAGTATAAATTAGTAGGGGCGAAAAATGTTTCGCCCTTATTTTTTATTATACAAACAAAAAGACGGATGAAAGGATTGGTTGTTAAAAATACAGGTAGCTGGTATACGGTTCATACGGATGATGGCCGCGATGTTGAAAGTAAGATCAAAGGCAATTTTCGTTTAAAAGATATTCGCAGCACTAATCCTGTCGCGGTAGGCGACCGTGTGGAAATAGAGGAAAATAAAGAGGGAACGGCTTTTATTTCTAACATCGAAGATCGCAAAAATTATATTATCCGTCGTGCCTCTAATTTATCCAAGCAGTCTCATATCATCGCTGCCAATGTAGATCAGGCTATGCTGATTGTGACTGTTAATTATCCGATAACTACTACAATTTTCATCGACCGTTTTCTGGCAACGGCCGAAGCATATCGTGTTCCTGTGAAACTCGTTTTTAATAAGATAGACCGTTACGGAGCGGAAGACCGTGAGTATATGGAAGGCCTGATTAAACTTTATACCACGATTGGCTATCCATGCTCCAAACTCTGTGCCCGTAGTGAAGAAGGACTAGATGCCTTGAGGGCTGATTTACAGGGTAAAATAACATTGTTGTCCGGACATTCGGGAGTCGGTAAATCTACGATAATTAATAAATTGATACCGGGGGTCAACCTTCGTACCGGTAATATATCCGAATATCACAATAAGGGAATGCATACCACCACCTTCTCCGAAATGATCTCTCTTCCTCATGGCGGCTATCTGATAGATACTCCGGGTATCAAAGGGTTTGGTACAATTGAAATGGAGGGTGTGGAAGTTTCACATTATTTCCCCGAAATATTTAAGTTTTCTGCAAACTGCAAGTTTAATAACTGTTCTCATCGTCATGAGCCTGGTTGTGCTGTCTTAAAGGCTGTAGATGGCCATTATATCAGTGAATCCCGTTATAAAAGTTACCTTAGCATTCTTGACGACAAAGAAGAAAGTAAATACCGCGAGGAATATTGAAAAGGTTTTCTCTCTATTTGCCTTTATTTCCGTATAGAAAGCCTAAATTCCTTATCAATTTATCGGACTCATAAAAATCATCAGAATCATTTTTGATTGATAGCTATCGTTATTTCTTATCTGTATACTACGGGTGGGAAATGGCGGTAACTGTTAATGAGAAGACCTTTTTCTATCTGTTCTATCCGATTCCTGATATTTGTTCTTATTTTTTACTCTACAGTTATTACAGAAGATATATTGCTTTAAGCCTTATATTCCAAGTAGTATTGAGAAAATTCTTATTCTGCAAAATGTGCTTTTACATCTGTTGGTACTACCTTTTTTTATGATTGGACAGGTATATTGAATTTTGAAATCATTAAAAAAAACATTTTTATAGATGTGTATTCGTCTTGATTCCATTGGAGAGGTATATATTCTAATGTACGCGCGTACATTATATATAGAAAGATGCGGAGTCTTTTAATAAAAAGTCTGTATATTAATTGTTATTGCTTGAAATATAGATGTTTATGGGCATAAATTAATGCATAAAGAAAACGTTGGTCTAGATTAGTCATTTTTTACCCCTTCCGAGCGCCCTTTGTTAAGTGAAGCGGTTGTTTTGTATTGAATAAGTTATATTATTGATAAGAAAGCAGATAGAACGACGAAAAATTATCTAAAAAGGGTTGCAGGAATAAAAGAAACATGTACCTTTGCAATGAATAGAGAAAAGGAACGTTTTCCCTATTCATTTGTATATGAACTTTAGTATATAAGATTACAATTACACTTTAGTATTAATATTAAATTTTTGAATTATGAACAAGAGATTTTCTACTCTTTTGGCTGCTGTTCTGGTAGCCGGTAGCTTCTCAGCAAGTGCACAGGTTACACCTGGTACTGATATTGCAACTCAACTTGCTCCTGCTGATAAGTATTACCATATTGTAAATGGGACAGATTACCTTGCTGCTGACAAACGTGACGGACATGACAGTANAGGAACTTAGTACATTATCCGAATATTTTTGTAAATATCAAAATGTTTATTACTTTTGTTAATCAAAAAAACGGCAATATATAAACGTACAACTATGGTAGATACAAAGCAGTATGTAAAAGCAGCGGAGGAGAAAATGACGTTTGCTATTAGTTATCTTGATGAACAGTTAGCCCATATCCGTGCAGGAAAGGCGAATCCTAAAATTCTTGATGGCGTTAGGGTTGTATATTATGGCAGTCCTGTTCCTTTGGCAAATGTTGCTACGGTTACCGTACCGGATGCGAAGACGATCCTGATTACTCCTTGGGAAAAGAACATCATTCGTGATATTGAAAAGGCTATCATGGACTCGGAAGTGGGTATCACACCCGAAAACAACGGGGAAATGATTCGTTTAGGTATTCCACCATTGACAGAAGAACGCCGTCGCCAATTGGCAAAACAGTCCAAGCAAGAAGCTGAGACGGCTAAGGTAAGTATCCGCAATGCCCGTCGTGACGCAATTGAAGCATTGAAAAAGAGCATCAAAACGGACAATGTTCCTGAGGATGTGGAAAAAGATGCCGAAGCCGAAGTTCAGAAGATACACGACAAGTATATAAAGAAAGTAGATGACCTCTACGCTGCGAAAGAAAAAGAAATTATGACAGTATAAATTAGTAGGGGCGAAAAATGTTTCGCCCTTATTTTTTATTATACAAACAAAAAGACGGATGAAAGGATTGGTTGTTAAAAATACAGGTAGCTGGTATACGGTTCATACGGATGATGGCCGCGATGTTGAAAGTAAGATCAAAGGCAATTTTCGTTTAAAAGATATTCGCAGCACTAATCCTGTCGCGGTAGGCGACCGTGTGGAAATAGAGGAAAATAAAGAGGGAACGGCTTTTATTTCTAACATCGAAGATCGCAAAAATTATATTATCCGTCGTGCCTCTAATTTATCCAAGCAGTCTCATATCATCGCTGCCAATGTAGATCAGGCTATGCTGATTGTGACTGTTAATTATCCGATAACTACTACAATTTTCATCGACCGTTTTCTGGCAACGGCCGAAGCATATCGTGTTCCTGTGAAACTCGTTTTTAATAAGATAGACCGTTACGGAGCGGAAGACCGTGAGTATATGGAAGGCCTGATTAAACTTTATACCACGATTGGCTATCCATGCTCCAAACTCTGTGCCCGTAGTGAAGAAGGACTAGATGCCTTGAGGGCTGATTTACAGGGTAAAATAACATTGTTGTCCGGACATTCGGGAGTCGGTAAATCTACGATAATTAATAAATTGATACCGGGGGTCAACCTTCGTACCGGTAATATATCCGAATATCACAATAAGGGAATGCATACCACCACCTTCTCCGAAATGATCTCTCTTCCTCATGGCGGCTATCTGATAGATACTCCGGGTATCAAAGGGTTTGGTACAATTGAAATGGAGGGTGTGGAAGTTTCACATTATTTCCCCGAAATATTTAAGTTTTCTGCAAACTGCAAGTTTAATAACTGTTCTCATCGTCATGAGCCTGGTTGTGCTGTCTTAAAGGCTGTAGATGGCCATTATATCAGTGAATCCCGTTATAAAAGTTACCTTAGCATTCTTGACGACAAAGAAGAAAGTAAATACCGCGAGGAATATTGAAAAGGTTTTCTCTCTATTTGCCTTTATTTCCGTATAGAAAGCCTAAATTCCTTATCAATTTATCGGACTCATAAAAATCATCAGAATCATTTTTGATTGATAGCTATCGTTATTTCTTATCTGTATACTACGGGTGGGAAATGGCGGTAACTGTTAATGAGAAGACCTTTTTCTATCTGTTCTATCCGATTCCTGATATTTGTTCTTATTTTTTACTCTACAGTTATTACAGAAGATATATTGCTTTAAGCCTTATATTCCAAGTAGTATTGAGAAAATTCTTATTCTGCAAAATGTGCTTTTACATCTGTTGGTACTACCTTTTTTTATGATTGGACAGGTATATTGAATTTTGAAATCATTAAAAAAAACATTTTTATAGATGTGTATTCGTCTTGATTCCATTGGAGAGGTATATATTCTAATGTACGCGCGTACATTATATATAGAAAGATGCGGAGTCTTTTAATAAAAAGTCTGTATATTAATTGTTATTGCTTGAAATATAGATGTTTATGGGCATAAATTAATGCATAAAGAAAACGTTGGTCTAGATTAGTCATTTTTTACCCCTTCCGAGCGCCCTTTGTTAAGTGAAGCGGTTGTTTTGTATTGAATAAGTTATATTATTGATAAGAAAGCAGATAGAACGACGAAAAATTATCTAAAAAGGGTTGCAGGAATAAAAGAAACATGTACCTTTGCAATGAATAGAGAAAAGGAACGTTTTCCCTATTCATTTGTATATGAACTTTAGTATATAAGATTACAATTACACTTTAGTATTAATATTAAATTTTTGAATTATGAACAAGAGATTTTCTACTCTTTTGGCTGCTGTTCTGGTAGCCGGTAGCTTCTCAGCAAGTGCACAGGTTACACCTGGTACTGATATTGCAACTCAACTTGCTCCTGCTGATAAGTATTACCATATTGTAAATGGGACAGATTACCTTGCTGCTGACAAACGTGACGGACATGACAGTATCAAAGTAATGTCTGCTGCTGCAGGTACTGCAAACTTTACAGAAGTAATTTCTTTGGACTCATGTATGTGGAAACTTACAGTTGACGTCCAAAAAACAACAGGCGATTCTGTTTTTACTTTTGAAAATAAGGCAACTCGTGCTAAGATAAATTTGCCGGCTAAGGATGCTAATGCTATCGTAGTAGATAAAGATCCTATCACAGAATGGGGTTGGAAAACAACAGCAAACGGTCCTATTCAGGCTAAGATTGGTAATGATGTATTCTCCATGATCTTAGACGGAGGTACAGTAAAAGTGAAGAAAAATGCTACTGCTGCTACAACTTGGACAGCAACAGAGGTTGGTAACATTAAATTGTCTGCTGAGTATCTGAATCAACAAAACAGTAATTTCTTCCAATTGGCATTCGGTGGCGATATCAATGGCAATTTGTTTACAAAATATAAAATTAAAGCTATTGATTTTACAGGTAGTAGTGAAGAAGGTAAATCTGCTGGTCAAGCTGCTGCAAGTGACTCAATCATGCTTCAGGTTATAGATGCTAAAAAGGATTTTGGTACAAAGTTTAAGACAGATACATTGTTTATTGTTGCTGATACAGTACAACATAAGACACAAGGTGCTGCAGTTTGGGCTGCTGGTGCTGGATTCGTATTTAGCGTGGATTCATTAGGTCGCCATGCAGATGGTGATCCTGTTTATGGAACAGTTGCAGGAACACCTGTTGATACTGTTGCTGCTGCAGGTCGTGCTTTAGCAACTTATCTGTTTGCTATTGAAATGAATACAGGACGTATTGCAGGAGACTCTTTAATTATTCGTGTAAACACTCCGGGTTCATTTAATAATGCTGATGCTACATCTGCTACAACAGCAACTGTACCTTCAAATGTAGCTTGGGGATATTTAGGTAGTGCAGGTACGAAAGTTCTTACTACTTCTCCTGTTGCTAATGAAGATGCTCTTCCTTATATTACTTTAGGTGCAGGCACAAAAGCTGATATTGATGTAACAAAGTCTTATTATGTACAAGTAGTAAAAGGTGCTAGCAAAGATAATAATGGTAAATATTGGGCTTCTTTGCTAGGACAATCTGGTTCTGCTATCCAATATGTTGGTGAATATTCAGATTTGATGCCTTCTACTCAATGGTCTGTATTGAAAGATGGTGCTGGCCGTTATCAGCTGGTAAACAGAGATGATAAGAGTGTGACAACTTCAAACGCTTTTGTTTATGCAGTAGATGGAAACTATGCTATAAATGGCGATACTGTTAAGTTAACAGCTATTGATGATGCTATTGTTAAAGATAAATATCTTGGTTACAAGCATTTCACAGCAACTGAATTGTCTACTCTTTCTGTTAAGTTGCAGTTCGTAACTCCTCTGGGTACAGATGCTTACGTATATGTTGCTTCTGGTGACTCAATGGTTAAGGCTAAAGCAATGGATGAATCTGATGCTATGAAGTTTAAACTGGTTGCTGCTAACGGTGCAACTGATAATAAATTTGGAGCAAATGATTTAGTTCGTTCTGCTTATTTATTGAAAGAACAATTTGGTGACCAACGCGTAATGGGTTACAATTACAATGAAGCTGGAGACAAAGTATTCCGTATGATGAAGACTAATCAGACTGTAGGTTTTGACTCTACTGCTGTTTATTTCCGTGCTACAAAGAATGCGGGTGAATATCAGTTGGTAATTGCTCAACCTAATGGAACACAGTTTACTGCTCCTGTTTCTTATGAGGCATTAGCAAGTGCTGATTCTGTTGTAACAATTGCAGGTTCAGGTGCAAACTTGGCTCCTACATCTATGAACTCAACCGTTTCCGGTTACTTCAAGATTGTAACTCCTGCTGCTCCTGATTATGTAAATGTAACAAAGAATTCTTCTGCTCACATGCAGATTACTTCTACTGAAAATACATCATTGATGATCGGTATGAGTGATGACTTCAAGCCTGTATTGAAATCTGAAACTGAAATGGATGCAACTTATTCATTGTTCATTGATACAGCTAAAGTAACAGATCCTAAGAAACCGTTGTTCTATATTATGACAACTGCCGGTTTGAATTTGAAGGCTGAAACATCAGGTGATGTAATGGCTAACTATCTGAATGTTGATAAAGACGGTAACTTGGAATTCATCCTTGCAAAACAATATGGCATAGATAAAGATACTTTATTGGTTTACAACCGTAAAGATTTGGATGCAAAACCTGATACTGTTAAGATGGCAAACAATAAGGCTGTATTTGCATTCCGTGCAACTCCGGCTGATGGTGAAATGTTGATTGAAGCTGCTAATGGCAAATGTATGAAACAGGATAATGGTAAAATAATCCTTGTTAATTCAGACGATGCTTTGGCATTCACAACTAAGACAGTTGACACTCCTACATCAAACGACGCTATTGAAGCTAACACTATCAGTGTAGTAGCTGGCGAAGGTAACGTAACCGTATACGGTGCAGCAGGTAAGACTATCATCGTATCAGACGTTGTTGGTCATAACACTACAGTAGTTGCTACTTCTGATGCTGAAACAATTCCTGCGACTTCTGGCGTAGTTATCGTTAAAGTTGGTAGCGAAGTTGTTAAGACTGTAGTTGACTAAGAAAAATAAAGATTTGAAAAATCAAATAATTTAAGAATTCTGTGTAACGGTTCTCCTTCGGGAGAGCCGTTCAGTAACCTGAGATAGGCGAAAAAGCAGTATTTAATATCTAAGTAATAAAAATAAGTTCTTCTGTCAGTACTCTCGAGAGAAAGGAAAGCGGATAAAAAACAAGCCTCGCTGGTAATTAACCAACGAGGCTTATTTTTATATAATGGTTCTGTTATTTATACGGCAGGAAGGCTCATGCCTGTTATCTTTCGGTATAAATCCAATGCGTACACATCCGTCATTCCGGATATATAATCCAATACGCATTGAATCTTACCATAGGTAGATGGAATATGTGTGTCGTATTGTTCCGGTATGCGTTGCAGAAGTAATTTGCTATAAGCATGATCCTGATTCATCACAGCTTCGGTCAGGCTGTCTATCAAATGACTGAAAATATGATAACCGGCAAGTTCTATATCCAACACTTCTTTTGCCCGGTATATCTTTTTATAAGCAGTATCCGAACATGTCTGATACGCTTCTTTCGCTTTCTGCGATATTTGTTCTATTAGAGGCGTATTGTATGTGCCGTCCAATAAACTTTCTTCGTTCTCGAGGAATATACGGGAACATTCGTCAACAAGTAAACCTATGATGCAAGAACGTAAATAGGCTATTTGCTCATTGGTGTCGTCTACCATCTTCATTACTTTAGTGATATGTCGCAAGCGTTCTCCTTCAAAAAAGTTTAATAAAAGGCTTATAGCTTCTTCGGTAGTGAGGATATGTAACTTGCAAGCATCTTCTATGTCCATGATCTGGTAACAAATATCATCGGCTGCCTCTACTAAATAGACCAGTGGATAGCGTACAAATTTATTCTCATCCTTTTTGTCCCGGCAAATACCGAGTTCAGTCGCTATTTGCATATAGGTTTCTTCCTCGGATTGAAAGAATCCGAATTTTCCTTTTTTGCCGGATGATATAGAAGCGTACGGATATTTGATAATAGAAGCCAGAGTACTGTATGTAAGAGCGAATCCTCCTTTGCGCCGACCTATAAATTGATGAGTGAGCAGACGCATTGCGTTGGCATTTCCCTCAAAATGCACGAAATCTTCCCAGCGTCCGCCTTCTTCACGCACTTTTTCTTCTAACTTCTTTCCGTTTCCTTCGAAAAAATAAGCAGAGATAGCACGTTCTCCCGAATGTCCGAAAGGAGGGTTTCCCATATCATGAGCCAGGCAGGCTGCTGAAACGATAGAACCTATTTCCGGAAAATTAATGCATCCTTCCGGATATTTCTGCATTAAACCTTTGGCAACATTATTTCCTAGTGAACGACCTACACAAGATACTTCCAGGCTGTGCGTAAGTCTATTGTGTACAAAGATACTTCCCGGAAGAGGAAAGACCTGTGTTTTATTCTGTAAGCGGCGGAATGGAGAAGAGAATATCAAACGGTCGTAATCTCTCTGAAAATCCGTGCGTTCATGTTTTCGTTCGTGATATTCTTCCATTCCGAAGCGTTTGCCGGAAAGTAGCTGTATCCAATTCATAATTTCTTTATTGTATATTTTTCAAAGTACAAATGTATGAATTAATCATAAAGTCGGGAAGTTATGCGGTGAAAGATATGTAATTGTGATTTTTTATTAGTTTTATTAGAACTTAATCATTTTTCGTGGTTGTTATTTAAATAATATTAGCGTAAAACAGTGGTAGGTTCTTGTTTGTGTGTTAAAATTATTATTTGGAGGTAATATTTATTAGTAGATTGTGAATAGTTATTGTTTTTTATCTATATTTGCATCGGGTAAATGAACAAACCGACCTTAGTTCTAATAAGACTTAGTGCCTAATGGTTAAGTGAATTTAATGCCAAAAACTAATTGAGAACGTTTAAAACTATATTTATTAACTCGCCTAAACAATCTAGCTTTATGAGAAAGAGCTTTATTTTGTTTGTACTGTTCTGTATAGGAACATGTACAAGTGTGCTGTGGGCACAAAAAAAAGTAAGCGGTGTCGTGATGGACAAAGAC
This sequence comes from Parabacteroides bouchesdurhonensis, assembly GCF_900186615.1. Classification (GTDB taxonomy): domain Bacteria; phylum Bacteroidota; class Bacteroidia; order Bacteroidales; family Tannerellaceae; genus Parabacteroides; species Parabacteroides bouchesdurhonensis. The sequence continues at coordinate 818,999 of NZ_LT896588.1, read as the reverse complement.
GCTAGTATGCCATTAATTGGCTGTAACGTTGTTGAAAAAGGAACAACAAATGGAACTGTAACCGATCTGGATGGTCAGTATGCACTGGAAGTAGGAGACAATGCTGTCCTGCAATTCTCTTATTTAGGAATGGAAACAATCGAAGAGCCTGTTGGTGGTCGTACCGTCATTAATGTCGATATGTTTTCGGATTCACAAAAAATTGAAGAAGTTGTTGTCACTGCAATGGGTATCCAACGCAAAGCAAAATCATTGACTTATGCTACTCAACAACTTGCCGGTCAGGAATTGACACGTGCTAAAGATGCAAACCTGATTAATTCATTACAAGGTAAAGCCGCCGGTATGGTTATTACCCCGAATGCTACCGGTGCCGGTGGATCTTCAAAAATTGTACTTCGTGGTAATAAATCCGTTTATGGAAATAACCAGCCGCTAATTGTTATTGATGGTATTCCAATGAATAATCCTGAAACAACTCAGTTGTCCGGAGAATATGAAGGTCGTGACGGTGGTGATGCTCTTGGTAACCTGAACCCGGATGATATTGCCAGCATGAACGTGCTGAAAGGTGCTTCCGCTGCCGCATTATATGGTAGTATGGCTGCCAATGGTGTAATCATGATTACAACAAAGAAAGGCCGTGACGGTGCTGCACGCGTGGATTTTTCTTCTAATATAACATTGGAAACTCCATTGGCACTCCCCAAATTGCAAGGCCGTTATGGTGCTGTTAAAACTGGAGACCAGTTGAGCTTGATGAGCTGGGGGGAAAAGATTGCTGATAATGACAAGAAGGCAATGGATAATGTGAATGACTTTTATCGTACTGGTTCTACCTATATTAACTCTGTTACAATTAATGGTGGCACTGAGAAAATGCAAAGTTTCCTTTCTTATGCAAACACAACAGCATTGGGTATTATGCCTACGAATGATTTTCAACGTCATAATATGTCAATGCGTGAGACATTCAATTTGTTTAATAACCGTTTGACAGTCGATGCTTCTCTTTCATATATTACTCAGAAAGCAACAAACCGTCCTCATGGAGGTACCTATATAAACCCATTGACAGGTTTATATTCATTCCCTCAAAATGGAGACTTCGGATATTATAAAAAGAATTTTGAGACGTTTGATGATTCTCGAAACTTGATGGCTCAGAACTGGTATACTTCATTAGACGACTTTACTGCCAACCCGTATTGGGTTTTGAACCGCGTTCAGTCTAAAGAAAAACGTGACCGTATTATGGCTTCAGCAACAGCAAAGTTGAAGATTACTGATTATTTGAACATACAGGGACGTTTGAGTGTAGATAATACATTTGATAAATTTGAACGTAAATGGCATGCTACTACTAATATCAACTGGGCAGCTCATGCAAACGGACGTTATCGCCAGGAGCGTTTTGACGCAAAGCAGTTCTATGGAGATTTTATGGCTAACTTTAATAAAACATGGAATGAAAAGTGGGAATTAAATGCTTCTTTAGGAACAAGTTTCATGGAGTCTAAAGTTCAAAATACCTTTTTGGATAGCGATAAATTAGGTTTGATAGAAGCAAACTTCTTTGTCCCTGAAAATATTAATGGTAACGGAAATCAAAGAACAAGTAATCCTCATAAACGTTTGAATTCTGTGTTTGGAACAGTGCAGTTTGGTTACAATAGTATGATTTACTTGGATGTAACAGGACGTAATGACTGGGCTTCTGCGTTGGCTTATACACATAACTATTCATATTTCTACCCTTCGGTAGGTTTGACAGCTTTGTTGAATGAAATGATTCCGATATCTGAGAAAGTTAATTTGCTTAAGATTCGTGGTTCTTACTCCGTTGTAGGTAATGATGTTCCTGCTTACATTACTTATCCTATGGATGGTATTAACTTGGGGCAGTTAGAACCGAATACAAAGGAGCCATTCTCGGAAATGAAACCTGAAAAGATGCATTCTATGGAGTTTGGTATTGATTTGGCCATGTTCGATAACCGTTTTAACTTTGATATTACTTATTATAAAACGAACAACAAGAACCAATATTTTACCATTGATGCTCCGTTAGCTTCCGGTTATGAACAATACTATATTAATGCCGGAGATATTCAGAACCAAGGTTTTGAAGCATCTGCAAGCTATCGTTGGGACTTTGCTAAGGATTGGAGTTGGAAACCTGAATTCAATATTTCATATAACGATAATAAGATTAAGAAGTTGGACGACCGTTTAGCTGATGGAGTTCAAGTTGGTAGTGGTGCCGGTTATCGTTTTATGCTAAAAGAAGGTGGATCTTATGGCGATATCTATGGTAAAGATTTGAAACGTAATGACGATGGTTCTTTGGTCTTATCTGATAAAGGTGAAATAATGCTGACTGATAATGACGTTTATTTAGGTAATGTGAATCCTAAATGGCAGTTAGGTTGGGGTAATACATTTACTTATAAGGATTTCTCTTTGTATTTTTTGATTGATGGAAAGATTGGCGGCAATACAATCAGTATGACGCAGAGTTATCTGGATAGCTTCGGTGTAACGGAAGAAACAGCCGATGCCCGCGATAATGGTGGTGTTGATATCGGTAACGGTCAGAAAATGGATGCTCAGAAGTACTATTCTTCAACTTCTGGTAAAGAAGGAGCAAAAGGTAATTATGTATATTCTGCAACAAATTTCCGTTTGCGCGAATTGTCGTTGGGATATACATTCCGTAACTTGTTAGGAGCTTCCAAGAATCTGAACTTGTCATTCGTGGCTCGTAACTTATTCTTCATTTATAAAGATTCGCCTAATGATCCTGATTTGTCTGTTTCTACTAATAATGCATGGAAAGGTTATGATTCATTTGGACTTCCTGCAACACGTAGCTATGGTATTAATTTGAAGGTTACATTCTAAAAACGTCTATCATTATGAAAAAGAATATATTTAAACAAATAAAAAACACATTGCCGTTTTGGGGTATTGCTCTTTTGATGGGGGTAACGGCTTGTACGGATAATTTTGAAAATATTAATACAAATCCGAATGGTTTGGAACCTTCCCAGGTTAAAATCGCATCCCGTTTCAACCAGCCGATAGTTTCTGTGTATCTGAATTATCAAAATAGAAACTATGAGTTCCAATTACAGCAAAATTTAAATGCAGACCTATACTCCGGTTATATGGCTAATCCGACGCCTTTTAACGGAAATAAGAATAATTCTACGTATTCATTGCAGGAAGGTTGGAATGAAACACCGTTTAAGGCTGGTGAACTTTATGTGATGAAACCTATCAGTGATATCCTCAAGTCAACAGAAGCGTTGGATTATACTTCCATAGCCAAGATTATTCGTGTAGAAGCGATGCACAGGGTAGTCGATTGCTATGGTCCTATTCCGTACACAATGGCTATGCAGGGAGGTTCTTCTGTTCCTTATGATGATGTGGAAACTCTTTATAAGACTTTTCTTGCAGAATTGGAAGAGTCTGTAAATGATCTGACCACTTTTGTTGACGCAGGTAATGCAGAAGCAAACCGTTTGTCAGGATTTGATATAGTATGCGGTTCGGATCATAAACAATGGATTCGTTTTGCTAACACATTACGTTTACGCCTTGCTATGCGTCTTGCTGTTGTTGCTCCCGAACTGGCACAGAAAACGGCCGAAGCTGCTGTTGGACATAAGTATGGTGTATTAGTAGCGGGAAACAACAATGTGGAAGTGATAGATGCGACATTAATGAATCCTTTGGCCGAATGTAATATCGGTTATAATGATATGCGTGCCGGCGCTTCTTTGGTTAGTATCTTGAAAGGTTACAACGATCCGCGTTTGCCTATTTATGTTACACAAGTCGGATGGTTTAAAGATAAGGGGATAAGCCAGGATATCAAAGATAGCCAGGGACAGAATACGAATAGTATGGGGCAATACATTGGTATTCGTCAGGGAGCTATAGTTGATAAGGATATTTATCAGGCATATTCTACTGTAAACATGTCTTTGGAAACAAGAATGGCTGATTATACAGGAAACAATGTTCAGTTGTCGAACCATTTGCCTTGGATGAAAGTAGCGGAAGCCTATTTCTTACGTGCGGAAGGTGCTTTACGTGGTTGGAATATGGGTGGTTCTGTGAAGGATTTATATGAACAGGGAATTAAGGTGTCATTTGATGAATATGGTATTCCTGCTTCGGAATATGTCAAATATATTGAGAATGATACAGGTGTAGGAGTTGACTATGAAGATCCTCATAATGCAGCAAATAATATTAAAGGAGTTGATAAATGTACTGTTAAATGGGACGAAGCTGCTTCTAAAGAAGATAAACTTCATAAGATAATTAACCAGAAATGGTTAGCTATGTATCCGGAAGGACAGGAAGCTTGGAGTGAATTCCGTCGTACAGGTTATCCTAAATTATTCCCGGTAGCAAATAATTTTAGCGCAAGTATTGCGAACGGCGATTTTATCAAACGTCTTCCTTTCCCGCGTAATGATAAAAATGCGAATGCCGCAGAAGTTGAGAAGGCTGTTAATTTATTAAATGGCCCGGATAATGAGGCAACTCGTTTGTGGTGGGATACCGGACGTAACTTCTAATAAAAGTAAGATTTAATTAAGTCAGAGAGGTTGAAAATATCTCTCTGACTTAATTTTTTTCTTTAAAGAAAAACCCTTCAACCTTTCAGTTCTTTTTTGCAGGTATTTGCCGGTAAAAAATGCAAGAGCTGAAAGGTTGAAACGTTAAAAATAATGTATCGTTTTAACAGTGTATGGACGGTATTTTAAAAGAGCGGTCTTTTGAATTTAAAAGTCCCGTCTTAACACTTCAAAAGTCAGCTCTTTTGGAATGTTAAGACGGGACTTTTTGTTTCAAAAGATATATCCTTTTAAAAGGCTATGTGCTACCCTTTTTACATCTGATAGCCAAGCTCTTGTTTTTCTCCGGTGCTATTCGATAATAAAAATTAAAATGATTGGTTTTAATAATTATGGACGGAGAAAAGTCGTTATCTTTCGTCTGTGTAATTATTAATCTGATCGTATGAAAAAAAGATGTGTTAACTGTATTTTCCTGTTAAGCCTTTTGTATTTTCTTGTTCCTGTACACGCCCTTGCTACAGAGACTATTACGTTTCCTGAACCGGGAAAGAAAATGTTGCTGAATAACGGATGGATCGCCCGTAGGGCGAATGAAATTAAAGCGGATGGAAATACGTTGTCTATGACGGCTTTCGATAAAACCGGATGGTTGCCTGCGCGTGTGCCCGGTACGGTACTGACAACGATGCTGGATAATAATTTGTTTCCCGCTCCCGAATTTGGCCTTAATAATAACTTAATACCGGATATTTATGAGGTCGGTTCGGATTTTTATACTTTCTGGTTTGTAAAAGAATTTGACACCCCTTCCATACCGCAAGATAAAAATGTATGGCTGAACTTTCGGGGGATAAATTATAAAGCCGATATTTTCCTGAATGGAAAACGCATCAATGCCGTTACCCATGAGGGAATGTTTCTTCGTAAAAGTTTTGATATAACTCCTTATTTGCATACCGGTAAAAAGAACATTCTTGCCGTTATCGTTTATCCGCCTACCTATCCCGGCAATCCGAATGGCGGACAAGGCGGCGATGGAATGATTGCCCGTAATAATACGATGCAATATACCCCCGGTTGGGATTGGATTCAGCCGGTACGTGACCGTAATACGGGTATATGGGATGAAGTATCCATTACAACTACAGGAGCAGTAAAGGTACAGCATCCGTATATTGTGGCAAAAGTACCTGGCATACGGAGTCCGAAGGATAAACAACAAAAAGAAGCTTGTATAAAGACAACCGTAGAGTTGGAAAATACAACGGGGACGGCACAGTCCGGTATACTTGTTTGTAGAACAGACGGTTATACGTTAAAGCAACCGGTATCCCTTCTGCCGGGAGAAAAAAAGGATGTATCATTGAAAGATATAATAGTGAAGAATCCCCGTCTGTGGTGGCCGAATGGAATAGGAGCGCATCCTTTGTATGATATGAGCATCAGCTTTGAACAGAATGGCAAGATAAGCGATAGTGAGAGTATTCGTTATGGTATACGTGAGATTACGACCGGGAAAGATCCGGTAACCGGAGGCAGGATGTTTTTTGTAAACGGCCAAAAAGTATATATTACGGGTGGTAACTATATTAATTCCGATTGGTTATTACGCCTTTCCCCCGAACGTTATCGCGACGAGGTGCGATTCCATGCGGAAATGAATTTGCGTATGATTCGTGTATGGGGAGGAGCTTTGGTAGAACGTCCGGAGTTTTATAATGCCTGCGACGAATATGGAATCCTGGTCTTTCAGGATTTATGGGGTAGCGGCGATTGCAATGGCGCTTGGGAAGACCCGATGAAAGCGGAGTCCAGAGAGCGTCGCTGGGAATATCCGGATAATCACGACCTGTTCATTTCCTCTGTAGAAGATCAGGTAAAGATGATCCGTAACCATCCGAGCCTTTGTTTCTGGTGTGGAGCTAATGAATGGCCGTTGGCTAAAGATATAGATGAAAAGCTAAAGACGGAAATATTCCCCAAACTCGATCCGGAACGTCTTTTTGCCAGTTATTCAACAGATACGGTATTTACCCGTAACATATTGGGAGATAATGGAGATGGGCCTTACGGAATTCAGGAGCCTGAATGGTTCTTTACTTTCCGGTCTCATCCGTTCAATCCGGAAGCCGGCTCTGTAGGTTCACCGGAGATAGAAAGTATGCGTGAAATGATGACGGAGCAAGACTTGAGTGAGTTCCCGCGTAAAGGCCGGACGCGCAATTATACCTGGCGCTATCATAAAGACCTGGGTTATCTGGATCATCTGGAACGCTTTGGCGAGGTGAAGGATATTGAGACCTATTGTAAATATGCGCAGGTTGTGAACTACGACCAATACCGCAGTTTTATGGAAGGATGGGCTTCTAATATGTGGAAATGGTATACAGGCATATTAATCTGGAAAACGCAGAATCCATGGACGTCCTTACGCGGACAGATGTATGATTGGTCTTTGGATGTTAATGCCTCGCTGTATGGAACGCAAAAAGGCTGTGAGTCTTTGCACCCGTTCTATAATCCGGTTAGTAAACAGGTGGAGTTGCTGAATACGAATGTGTATGAATGCAAAGATCTTTTGGTAAAAGCCGAGACTTACAACCGGGAGGGGAAATTGCTTTGGGAAAAAGAAGCGGCTACCGGTATAGATGCCAGCTCCGTTAAAGAGCTGTTTGTGGTGCAAGAACCAGACTTGGAAGGGGTTTATTTCCTGAAACTGACATTAAGTGAAGGAAAGAGCACGGACGAAAAACGAGTGACATCTAATATCTATTGGCTTACTACTTCTCCTAAAGATTATACCACACTGGCGCAATTGCCGCAAACAACTCCGGCGTTACAAGCAACGCTTGCACAGGACGGAACACATTATACAGGTTCGGTTGAACTGAAAGCCGGTAATCATATTTCCTTCTTCAATCGTATAAAGGTATTCGATAAGGAAACGGGTAAACGGATATTACCTGTGCATTATTCGGATAACTATATCACGTTGATGCCGGGAGATGAACAATTGATAAATATGGATTTCTCAACTTCTATTCCTAAGGAACGGATACAAATTGCAGTGGATAGTTGGACGGCAAACCGGCTTGTTTGCCCGATAAGTCAATAAACTAATTCGCCTTTGCCCTGACGGATGATTTCAAAATCATCCGTTGTGCAATTAACAACGGTCGAGGCGTCAGTTCCTCCGTAGCCTCCGTCAATCACAATATCGACCCGGTTCTCATATTTCTCATGAATGAGTTCGGGGTCGGTTGTGTATTCTATTACATCATCATCGTCGTGTACGGAAGTGGTAAGAATCGGGTTTCCTAATTCTTTTACCAATGTGCGGGTAATGTTATTGTCGGGTATACGAATGCCGACTTCTTTCCGGTTCTTGTATATTTTAGGCAATTCGCTGCTGGTAGGAAGGATAAAGGTAAACGGTCCGGGCAGGTTCTTCTTCATCAGTTTAAAAGCGGGATTGCTTACTTTTGCGTATTCGCTGAGGTTGGAAAGGTCGTAGCAGATAATAGATAAATCGCTTTTCTGCGGATTTATACCTTTTATCTGGCATATTTTCTCTACGGCACGTACGTTCAGCGCATCACATCCGATGGCGTATACGGTGTCGGTTGGATAAATAACAAGGCCTCCGTCCTTCAAGACGGAGATAACCTTGTCTATTTCTTTCTGATTCGGATTTTCCGGATAAATCTTTACAAGCATATTAACCGTATATGATATGACCGTTTTCGTCGGTATATTCTTCCAAACCTTTGCTGTACTGGTTCATGGCGCGCAGGCTCATACCCATGCTCGAGAAACCGCCGTCATGATAAAGATTTTGCATTGTTACTTTGCGTGTAAAATCAGAGAACATCATTACACAATAGTCGGCACATTCGTCGGCTGTTGCGTTACCTAACGGGCTCATCTTATTGGCAAAATCCATCAAGTGCTCCATACCTTTCACTCCGCTACCGGCTGTTGTCAATGTGGGAGACTGGGAAATGGTATTGATACGTATGCCTTTTTCACGGCCATAGATATAGCCGAAGCTGCGGGCGATAGACTCCAATAAACTTTTAGCGTCTGCCATATCGTTATATCCGAAGAAAGTACGTTGCGCAGCTACATACGAAAGAGCGATTACGGATCCGCATTCGGCAATTGCATCCTGCTTTTTGGCAACCTGTAACATTTTGTGGAAAGAAACGGCAGAGATATCTAATGTCTTTTCCAACATGCTATAGTCCAGGTCATCGTATGTACGTTTTTTACGAACATTCGGACTCATGCCGATAGAATGTAATACAAAATCTATTTTGCCGCCTAATATTTCAACTGACTTGGAGAATACAGTCTCAAGGTCTTCTACATTTGTAGCATCGGCCGGGATAACCTGTGCATTCAGTTTCTCAGCCAGGGCATCTACCTGACCCATACGAACTGCGATTGGCGTATTACTTAGCGTAATGGTTGCCCCTTCTTCTACGGCTCTTTCTGCCACCTTCCAGGCAATAGACATATCATTCAGCGCGCCGAAAATAACGCCACGTTTGCCTTTCAATAAATTATGACTCATACCTTATTTATATTTATTACGGCACAAAAATACGCATAATGTGCAATATATCCAATTATTCCCTGTAATAAACCCTTTTAACTCTTGGAGATACAGAAGTAAGTATCTCATAAGGGATGGTTTGTAATTTATCCGACAACTCGCTAACGGGATGTTCTTCACCGAATATGATAACCGTATCTCCTTCGCGGGCATCTATATCGGTTACGTCTATCATACAGGCATCCATGCAGATATTACCAATAATCGGGCAACGATGGCCGTTTATCACAACTTCTCCTTCACCGTTGCTGAAATGCCGGTTCAATCCGTCGGCATATCCGATGGGAATGATTGCTATGCGCGAATCACGTGTAACATAGCTCTTTCTGCTATATCCGACAGAATCGCCATTCGAAACATTTTGTATTTGTAGAATTGTTGTTTTAAGCGTACTTACGTTGCGTAACCCTTTTTGTCCCGATGCGCTTACTCCGTATAAACCGATGCCAAGACGGACCATGTCCATTTGATACTTCGCGAAACGTTCAATACCGGCAGAGTTGAGGATATGTTTAATTACTTTATAGTCAAGCCCTGCTTCCAGTTCGGCGGACGCTTTTGTGAATTTGTCCAGTTGCTGTTGGGTGAAATCGTCAAATACAGGTGAATCGCTACCGGCAAGATGTGAGAATATCGAGCGGACAACTACTCCTGATTGGTTCTTGATTCGTTCACATATTGCCTGAATATCTTCCGGTTGGAATCCGAGCCTATGCATTCCCGTGTCTATTTTGATATGAATAGGGTAAGATGTCATTCCGCGGCGTTCTGTTTCCCTGATCATTGCATCCAGCAGGCGGAAGCTGTAAACTTCCGGTTCCAGATGGTTTTCCAATAATACGTTGAAGCTGCTGAATTCCGGGTTCATCACAATGATAGGAATGGAAATGCCCTCTTTACGCAGTTCGGCTCCTTCGTCGGCAACCGCTACAGCCAGATAATCACACCGATGTTCCTGTAATGTTTTAGCCAACTCGTATGAACCGGCTCCATAGGCAAACGCTTTTACCATACAAACCATCTTGGTTTCCGGTTTTAACTTGGAACGGTAATAATTGAAATTATGAACGATGGCATCCAGATTAACCTCTAAGATTGTTTCATGTACTTTCTTTTCCAGCAGGTCGGAGATTTTCTCAAAGTGGAAACGGCGTGAGCCTTTTATCAGAATAAGTTCGTTGTTGAACTTACGGAACGAAGGAGATTTGATAAAATCTTCCGTTGTAGCATAAAACTCTTTCTCCATCTCAAACACACTGCCGTATTCCATTATATCGCGGCCTATGCCGATAATACGGTCTACTTTCTTTCTGCGTACCAGGTCGGCCACCTTCTTATAGAGAGATTTCGGCAGCGTGCCGGATTGCAGAATATCCGAAAGGATCAGCGTGCTTTTCAGCTTCTTTTCTACGCGGCGGCTATGCTGGAAGTCCAGGGCAATATCCAGAGAATTGATGTCTGAGTTATAAGTATCGTTGATTAGCAGGCAATTGTTTATGCCTTGCTTCACATTCAGTCTCATGTCTACCGATTCCATGTGTTTGAATTTCTCCCGGTCGTTTACACTGGTCGGTTTTAAGTACAGCATGACAGCCATGCAATGTATCACATTTTCGATAGATGCGTCGTCGGCGAACGGAATCGTATAAACCTGGCTGAATCCTAATAACGTACAATGAATAATGGTTTCATTCTCTTTCTTCTGAATAGATTCGATGAAAAGAGGCGCTTCCGAATCGGTCCGGCTCCAGGCTATGGCTTTATGAGACAGACAGGCGGATTCAATGCAATTAGAGATAAAAACATTGTCTCCGTCATATATAATGGCTTCGCAATCATTGAATAAGGTTAGTTTTTCCAGACACTTTTGAGTGGTAGAGATAAAGTTTTCCTGATGGGCTTCACCAATGTTAGTGATAATACCGATAGTTGGAGCGATAATAGGTTGTAAACGCTCCATTTCATCCGGTTGGGAAATGCCCGCTTCGAAAATACCCAGCGTGTTCTTTTCGTTTATTTGCCATACGGATAACGGCACGCCCAGTTGTGAATTATAACTACGGGGTGAGCGTACAATATTGAATTCGTTATGTAATAATTGGTAAAGAAACTCTTTTACAATCGTTTTCCCATTGCTTCCGGTAATACCGATGACAGGGATATTGAACCGTTTCCGGTGATGAATAGCCAATTTTTGGAGTGCTTTCAGTACGTCTTTTACGAGCAGGAAGTTTGCGTCCGTCATCGTGTCAAATTCAGGAAGCATTGTACTTACTACAAAATTACGTACGCGCAGTTTATATAGTTCAGCTATATATTTATGTCCGTCGTTTGTTTTTGTCTTGAGAGCAAAAAAAAGACTTTGTTCCGGAAAAGAAAGTCGGCGACTGTCTGTCAGCAGTATGCTTATAGAGTCGTTATGCAACTTTTCAGTTTTAGCACCAATAATTCCGGCCACTTCTTTGATTGTGTATTCCATTCTTTATTTTAGTTTAGACTTGACCAATTCATATTCTTTTGAAATATCAAAGGAAGCTATTTTCCGGCTAATACGTTCCATCTTTAACAAAGTTTGCGAGATGAACTGCCTGTACGCGTCACTTTCCGGTTGGAACGGTTTATGGTTAAGAGCTTTTTTTATATCGTTCCATTCTTTAAGTATTGCCAGGCTTTCTTGTGACAGGTAATTTTCTTTAAACCCCTGCCATATATATTCTATAGCCAAAGAAGAAGGATGCAACATATCATCCGCATAGAAACGATAGTCGCGGAGTTCGTCCATCATAATTTCGTAGGCCGGAAAGTATTCAATATGGGTTGCGTAGCTCTTTTGCAATTGCTCAATAGCGAGTAACAGCGTGGCTTTGCTGATTTGATTTCCGTGGGCGCCGTCCTTCCAGTGACGGATGGGGCTTACCGTAAATAAAACTTTCAGTTCCGGATTCTGCTCCCATAAAGAAAGTAACAGATTCTGCCAGTTTTCTACAATATCTTGTACGGGTAATAATTCTCTGGTAAACATTTTCTCCGGCAATTTATGGCAGTTGGATACGATTTGCCCGTTTTCTTTTAATTTGTACACATAAGCTGTTCCGAATGTAATTACCAGGCGATTTGCTTTGCGTAAACGTTCGGATGATGCAAAAAGCCTTTCATTTATGTTTTCCAGACACTCCGTTTCCGAAGTGGAAGAGAATTTGCTGTGATGGGAAAAACTATGATATATTCCTCCGTGAAGAAACAGGTCTTTTCCTGTAAATCGTTCCGGTTGAAATAATTTCCGTAAAGCCAAAGCCACTGATGCCGGATTGTAAAGAGTTCCAAAAGGATTTAAGTCTACCGTAAACTTGCTGTCTTCCAGTTTACTTCCAATGTTTTCTGCAAAACAGGAGCCAAATAACATGATCTGATTTCCATATTCAAATGTAAACCGGGGTTTGGGGATAGATACAGGTGTTGATAACTCCATTTTTATATCTTGTTTTTTATCTCTGTACAAATGTATAAAATATTTGGATGCATAGAAACGGTTTTTATTAAGAGAGACAAAATGTCGCTTATATGTGTTGATTGGTGTCTTTTTGTATTACATGTGTACTTGTTTTTCTGTTTTATGCTTTTTCTTATTTGTAGGATATAGAAGAGAAAAAGGAGTGAAAAAGCCATTTTCTGCTTTGAGGAGAATCTGGTGTTTTTAGGCTGAATAAAGTTCCATCAGGGAGAAAAAAAAGTTTCATCGGGATGAAATTTTAGTTTCTCCCTGATGAAACACTTATTACACCTGAATCCTTTTTTTTGAATACTTGGATATTGTTGTTGCATCTTAGGGAAAAACTATACTATCCATGATTGACAATTTGTCAAAATCTGATTTTCGTAAATTGATTTGATATAAAGAATTTATCGCCTATTATAATGTACGCGTACATTAAATAAATAGTATTTTGATTATTGCTAGATAAACTCCTGATAAACAGCTTTTAAGGAGAGATGAAGTGGATAGTGAAAACGATCGTCTAGATTCGTCATTGCAAAGGTACATCTTTCTTTTATTCTTGCAATTCTTTTAGAATATTTTTTTTTCTCCTATCTACTTTCTTATCAACAATATAGCTTATCAGTTACAAAACAAAGGATTCTGAATACGAACTCTTTCGCGATGGGTGAAAAAATGACGAATCTAGACGATCGTTTTCCCTAGTCATTTTTGTATGGACTAGTTGATGAATTATAGAACTTATTACACTTTGGTATTAATATTAAATTCTTAAATTATGAACAAAAAGTTTTCTACTCTTGTGGCAGGCTTTGCACTTTTGGGTGCGATGTCTGTTGGTGCGCAGAATCCGGTTCTTCCTACTCTTCAGGGATCTCTGCCGGTAGACAAATTGAAGACGGACGATAATGGTCTGTATCAGTTGTCTAATGATGCCAATGATGCCGAAACATTAGCGGATAGTGTGCTTTACATGACAAATGACGGTAAACTGGAATTTGTTGCAGCTCCCACTCATTCGGACAGTTTGGCTAATACACTTTGGTGCGTAAGCATTGCAGCTTCTTCTAATCAGGGTCAGAGTTTTAAGTATGATTTCTTGAATAAAGGAACTGGTCAGCGTTTGGATATTACAATGGAAGGTAATATTGCCGATTTTAATCCGGGAAATCCAGCTATGCCGCTTGTGTCTGTGGAGGACTCTGTATATGTAGGTGGGGAGATTGCCGGATGGGCTTTTGCCAATAATTATGAGACAAAATTGTCTCGTGATAATTATTTGTTTTCTTACTTTACAGCAGACTCAGTTGTAGGTCTTGCCGTACAACAAGAAGGAGTATTCCTTATTAAGGATTTAGCAGATAACGCTATCAGACAACAGAATAATAACTTTAAAAAGTTTACTCTGAGAAAAGCGGCGGAAATAATTCTTTCTGCAAATGAAATTAACACATTATTCGATCTTCAGGCTTCTGACAAGGGTGTTCAATTAAAGTTTACTCCGGATGTTCAGAATACAAGTCGTGAGAATCCGTTTAATGCTAAGAAATTTTTTGCAAGACAGGTAACAAGTTTAAGTGGTGCTGCAGATACAGTGAAATATGTATATGTAGCAAGAGCAGATTCTTCTTATTTAAGAGTTGATACCGCTTATACAAATCCGGATGCAAGTGCTGCTAAATTCTTGGCTTACAACTGGACTTCATTAACTACTAAAATTTTGACGGATTATGGTTATACTGTAGCAGAAGATAGTTTGAATAATTCAGAATTGAAAGCTCAACATCAATTCCTGTTTACTTACAAACCTTCTGTTGATAGCGTTACAATCCGTGTAAACCAGGCTATTTTCCATAGAAAAGAAACAGAAGTAGCTAACAGAAATTTGTGGTACACAGCTGATACTATCAGAAAACATAATGCATTTGTTGCATTACAGTCATTGGATGGTACAAGCAATGGAGCTCGTCTTTTAACAGTAGATACTATCAGACAGAACACACATATCCAATTGGGTTATGTAGGTTGTACTCCTGTTGGAGATAATAAGTATTCACTTCCAAACGGTCTGTACATCATTAGAAATGAAAAACAACAAGTATTGGCTGCTCCTATCCATGGTAATGGTAATACTGTTGAATGGGTAACTCTAGACGAACAAGATCCTGAACATATGCCAGCTTATCAATGGTTGATATGGAGGACTCAGGAAGCTGAATCATTGGCTTCTTCATCTCCTGTTATGCTTACAAACCGTGAATTTGACGGACAGACTTCTACTATCCAGCTTGCTAAAGATGATGAAGGTAAAATTATGACTGCTTCAAGCTTGTTTGGTTTGAATGTTGCTTCTTTGAATTTCGACCAGATTGAAGATTCTGCTATTATCAAAGATGAAAAATTGGGCTACAAATGGTTGAAACCGAGTGATCTGTTGGTTGAGAAATATAAATTCAACTATCTGCATCCGTATAGCGATGATAAGTGGATTGGTAGAAATGCTAAGAATTCAAAAGATTCAATTTTGTATGCTCAGGATGAATTAGGTTCATTCACTCTTCTTGAAGGTAACTATGACAAATATGGTGTTAATGTTACTCCGGCGATCTTGAAGAAGATTCCTGGTCTGGCCCAGTTACACAGAACACAGTATGTAGTTGTTATGGGTAATGACTATCTGGTTGAAGCTGCTGAAGATAAATATGCTGTAGGTGCTGTAAATTATCAGACTACAAAAGTTGACAGTTTCTATTTCAAAGCTAATAACTTCTATGAAAATAAAGATTATTACGCAATTATAGAAGCTTATAATGCCGGTACAGGCAGTACTTTTAATGCTTATGATAACCAGATTTTGGATGATGCTCATAAGGTAGGTACTGCAGATGATGGTAAGACTGCTGTTTTGAAAGTTCAGAACTTAAAAGAAACGAGAACTTCTGCATTTACGGTAGAACCGACAGATGCTCCTCTTTACAGACGTTTCAATAATGCAGAACTGGAAGGCAATGAAGGTGATGCTTCTGATACATTGAGATTCGTAGAAGAATACCGTGGTGAATTATTGCAGATTGAAGGTAACAAGAACTTTAAAGTTCCGGGCGTAGACTTCTTAGGTATCTATACAGAGTCAGCTGCTCCTTCCGGTCTTTCATTCATTGTTGATACAGCTTGGGTTGAACGTGGTTTAGGTTATGTTAAACCTCAATACCTGATTTCTATCGAACGTACAGATATTAAAGGTCATGAATTTGAAAGATGTCCTACTTGCCAGGCTTTGATTGCTGCAGGTAAAGAACCTATTGAAAACTGTCCTCACGATATTCAGGCTACTCCGGATATGCGTTTCGGTAAATATTTAGTGAACTTCGCAGACTCTATCGCTGCCGGTAAGATGGTTACAGCGGATAAGGGTTATAACTGGAAAGAATACGATCGTGCAGGTTTCGTAAAAGCTATTCAATATGGTGATAGCTTGTATATCCTGAAAGATCAATTTGCCGGTGTAACGAAAGACGATGTTAACTTGGCATTGCTTGAAAAGATTAAGAAAGCAAATGATGCAATGATTGCTGCAGGCAAGGATGATAATGGTCGCTTGGTTTACATTAAGAACCTGACCACCGATAAACATAAATATGTAACTTGGTCAATGCGCTATATCAAACCGGGTACAAGCGATCAGAAGTTCTTGATTGAATCTATGAAGGACGTTAACCATAAAAACGCTTATGGTACAACTACAACAGGATTCTATGGAGCTAATGCTTATGCTTCTCTTAGTGGTGATATCGCTCCTCAATATGCTGCTTGGTTAAAGATGCAGAATGGTTGCCTTGTATTGTCAGACAGTCATACTTCTAAGTTTGACGAAATAACAGGCGGCGACGATGCTTTGATCTTCGATGTTAAACACGTTGCAGATGATGAAATTGCTACAGACAATGAAGTAATTGAAGCTAATACAATCAAGGTTGTAGCTGGTGAAGGAAATGTGACTGTTTACGGTGCTGCCGGTAAAAAGGTAACCGTTTCTGATATTGTAGGTCATGCAACAACTGTTATTGCAACTTCTGATGCTGAAGTAATTCCTGCTTCTGCCGGTGTTGTTATCGTTAAGGTAGACGATGCAACAGTAAAGACAGTAGTTGAATAAAATAGAAATCAAATAATTTGAGATGCTGCGTAACGACTCTCTTTCGGGAGAGCCGTTCAGTAACTCGGGATGAGTGAATAAGCAGCAAAAACTAAGTAATAAAATAAAGTTCTTACTGTTTTCTTCTGTGAAGAAGAAAGACAGCTAAAAAACAAGCTCCATTAGTCGTTACGGCTGATGGGGCTTTTGTTTTTCTGTTACGGATAGGTGCTATGTTTTAGAGAGGAAGTGAATAATTGACTATCTAAAACTATTATATATGCCGTTAATTCTGTACTTTTGCCACAAAAAATTGTCACTATGGCGGAATGCGAAGGTGAACACATATTAAACAGTATTGATTATCCGGAAGATTTACGAAAGTTATCTCAGGATAAGCTTGTAGACGTATGTGCTGATTTGCGTCAATATATTATAGATGTTTTGTCGGAGAATCCGGGACATCTGGGAGCGAGCTTGGGAACTGTAGAGTTAACGGTGGCGCTCCATTATGTATTTAATACTCCTTATGACCGGCTTGTATGGGATGTTGGCCATCAGGCGTATGGTCATAAAATCCTGACGGGAAGGCGTGAAACTTTTCATACGCTTCGCCGGTTCAAGGGGATCAGTGGTTTCCCGAATCCGGCAGAAAGTAACTATGACGCTTTTATAGCGGGACATGCTTCTAATTCGATTTCGGCTGCTATGGGAATGTCGGTAGCTTCCGCTTTGAAGAATGAATTGGACCGTCATGTGATAGCTGTAGTTGGCGACGGAGCAATGACGGGCGGCTTGGCTTTTGAGGGCTTGAACAATGCTTCCGCCAATCCGAATAACCTGCTTATCATACTTAATGATAATGATATGGCTATCGACCAGAGTGTGGGTGGACTTAGCCAGTACTTGGTGGATGTTACTACCAGCCAGACCTATAATAAGATGCGCTACGACGTATATCGCGGATTGCGTAAAATGAAACTGATAAATGACGACCGCCGTGAGAATATACTTCGTTTCAATAATAGCCTGAAGGCTTTACTTACCCAGCAACATAATCTTTTTGAGGGATTCAGCATACGCTATTTCGGTCCGGTAGACGGGCATGATGTGAATTACCTGGTTAAGATACTGAATGACATAAAAGATATGCAAGGTCCGAAATTGCTGCATATTAAAACAAAAAAGGGAAAAGGTTTTAAGCCTGCGGAAGAATCGGCTACGGAATGGCATGCCCCCGGACGATTTAACAAGGAAACAGGTGAACGTATTATTGTTCATACGCTGAACGAACCTCAGCTTTATCAGGATGTGTTTGGTCATACGCTGGTGGAGCTGGCCGAGAAGGATGAACGTATTATCGGCGTTACGCCGGCTATGCCTACAGGCTGTTCGATGACCTATATGATGAAAGCTTTTCCGAAGCGGGCATTCGATGTCGGTATAGCGGAAGGACATGCCGTTACTTTCTCAGCCGGTTTGGCTAAAGAGGGAATGATTCCGTTCTGTAATGTTTACTCTTCCTTCATGCAGCGGGCTTATGATATGGTAATTCATGATGTCGCTTTGCAGAAACTGCATATGGTGATTTGCTTGGATCGTGCGGGGTTGGTAGGAGAAGACGGCGCCACTCATCATGGCGTGTTCGACCTGGCTTATCTCCGTCCGGTACCGAATTTGGTTATTTCGTCTCCTCTGAATGAATGGGATTTAAGAAACCTTATGTATACCGGATATAAAACAACGGATGGGCCTTTTGTTATCCGTTACCCTCGTGGAAAAGGGGAAAAGAGCGATTGGCGCAATGAAATGGCTATCCTTCCGGTTGGTAAAGGGAAAAAACTTCGTGACGGAAAAGACATAGCCGTTCTTTCGCTTGGTCCGATTGGCAACGAGGTGATGAAAGCAATAAACATGGTAGAGGGCGAAGGTTTGTCTGTTGCCCATTATGATATGATTTATTTGAAACCGATAGATGAGGGATTATTGCATGAAATCGGTGCGGGTTTTACCCGTATTGTCACGGTAGAAAACGGTGTGATAAAAGGCGGTTTGGGAAGCGCTGTTCTTGAGTTTATGGCAGACAATGGCTATACGCCTCATGTAAAACGTATAGGCGTGCCGGATGAATTTATAGAACACGGTTCTATTCCTGAATTGTATAAACTATGTGGTATGGACGCAGAGTCGATAGCGAATGTTATCCGCTCTTTCTGAATGTTCATACGGATGGGAAGGCTTAATGTACTAACAACAATTAGAGTGTTTTAACGTAGTATGAAGATTATCATTGCCGGAGCAGGTGAAGTGGGAACGCATTTGGCAAAAATGTTATCTCAGGAGAATCAGGATATCGTATTGATGGACCCGAATGAGGAACGTCTCAACTTTCCTAATTCAAGCATGGAGATATTGCCGGTGGTAGGAAATCCTACTTCCTTACGTGATTTGGAGGAAGCGGGTATAAAGCGCACGGATTTGTTTGTTAGTGTTACTCCCGAAGAAACGACGAATATCTCCGCTTGTATCCTGGCTCATCAGTTGGGAGCGCACAGAACGTTTGCGCGTATTAATAACTACGAATACCTGTTACCTAAAAATAAGGAACTCTTTGAGAAGCTGGGAATCAGCTCTATGATTTATCCGGAAATGCTGGCGGCAAAAGAGATTGTGACAGCCGTGCGTCGTCCGTGGACGCGCCAGTATTGGGAATTGTTCGGAGGCGCTTTGATACTGATCGGTGTAAAAGTGCGTGAGAATTCCCGTATTGTCAACCGTCTGTTATCCGAATTGCTCAATGAACAGAAGCTGTATCATATTGTGGCCATTAAGCGTCAGAATGAAACGATCATTCCGCGAGGCACAGACCGCATCGAGCCGGGAGACATCCTTTTCTTTACAACCACCAAAGCGCATATAGAAGATGTGCGTATGCACGCCGGGAAAAAAGATCCGGAAGTAAAGAAGGTCTTTATTATGGGAGGAAGCCGTATTGCTATTCGCGCCTGCCAGTATCTGCCGAATAATATCCGTGTAAAAGTACTGGAAACGAATAAGGAAAAAAGCCACCGTATAGCCGAGGTTGTGCCGAGCAACGTGCTTATTATTAACGGAGACGGACGTGATACGGACTTGTTGATACAGGAAGGTATTAAAGATGCGCAGGCTTTTATTGCCCTTACCGACAACTCAAGTACAAATATCCTGGCTTGTCTGGCTGCCAAACGTTTTGGCGTATTCAAGACAATAGCCAAGATTGAGAATATAGACTATATCCCGCTGGCGGAAAGTATGGACATCGGTTCTGTAATCAATAAGAAACTGATTGCCGCCAGCCATATTTACCAGTTCCTGCTGGATGCCGACGTATCTAATGTTAAATGCCTGACGTTTGCTAATGCCGACGTTGCGGAACTGGTGGCACGCCCGGATTCAAAAATTACAAAGAAACAAGTGAAGGATTTGCGCCTTCCCCGCGATATGACTTTAGGCGGGCTTATTCGTGACGGTGAACCTATGATGATTAAAGGTGATACCCAGATACAGGCTTACGATCATGTGGTTGTGTTCTGTCTGGATACGGCCATGCGTAAGTTGGAAGACTACTTTAATTAGTTGTTATGTTGCTGAATGTACGTTTTATAATTAAGATGCTGGGGATGATGTTCATCCTGGAGACGCTATTCATGTTATCCGCAGCGGCTGTGGCATTTTTATATAGAGGCGATGATCTGTATCCGCTACTTTTATCAAGCGGGATTATGCTTGCGATTGGAGTTCTGTTTTATCTGATCGGATTCCATGCGAACGAATACTCCGCCGGACGGCGTGAAGGTATGCTGACGGTTTCACTTACCTGGATCTGTCTTTCGTTATTGGGAATGCTTCCTTTCTATCTGGGCGGTTATATTAATAACGTAACCGATGCCTTTTTTGAAACTATGTCCGGCTTCACTACCACCGGTTCTACCATTCTTCGGGATATAGAAGCGTTGCCTAAAGGCATCCTGTTCTGGCGCAGCCTTACCCAGTGGCAAGGAGGTATCGGGATGATTGTGTTTACCGTTGCCCTGATGCCTATATTTGGTACAGGCGCCTCACAGCTGTTTGATGCCGAAACCCCCAGTATCACCCATGAACGTTTCCGCCCTCGCGTAACGCAGGTTGCCAAACGATTGTGGGGCGTTTACGTATTCCTTACGTTGCTGTTGACATTGCTTCTGTGGTTAGGGCCGATGAACCTGTATGACGCCGTAAATCATGCGATGACTTGTATGTCTACCGGCGGATATTCCACCAAGAACGCAAGTATAGCCTATTGGAACTCTCCTTACATAGAATATATTATTGCTCTCTTTATGTGTGTGGGAGCAACCAATATCACGCTGATCTATTTCTTCATTAACGGCAAGTTCGGCAAGCTGCTGAAAGATGAAGAAACCCGCTGGTTTTATTCATTTGTAGCGCTGTCTGTGGCAGTCGTTACCGCATGGGTTTACCTTAAAGGGTTTGAATCCGATTTTGAAGCCGCCTTCCGCCAGTCGGCCTTTCAGGTATCCACGCTTATTTCCACTTGTGGATTCGGTACGGTGGATTATATCCCCTGGGGGCCCTTCTTCTGGATGATAGCCCTGATATTGATGACCGTTTGCGGATGCTCGGGCTCTACCAGCGGAGGTATAAAGATGGGGCGGATCGTTATTCTTACCAAGAACCTGTTGAATGTATTTAAGAAGCAGACGCATCCGCACGCCGTTGTGCCGGTTCGTATGAACGGACATGTCGTATCGTCCGATATCGTGCACCGTGTGCTGGCTTTTGTTTCCGTCTATATAACGTTGATTATAATCAGCTGCCTGGCATTGACGCTGGACGGGCTTAGTTTTGACGACGCCCAGGGGGCGGTGGTGTCGGCTATCAGTAACGTAGGGCCGGGTTTGGGAACTTTAGGGCCTACGGGAAACTTTGCCGATATTCCGGTTGTATCAAAATGGTTTCTCTCGTTTCTGATGATGACGGGACGTCTGGAGATATTTACAGTCATAACTATTTTATTACCAGGTTTCTGGAAGCAATAGTTCGTGATACCGTCTCACGGCATAACGTGATAACTTACCACGCGTACACATGATAGCTTGTCACGCGTACGCGTGGGAGATTCCAACGCGTATACGTGATAAGGCACCACCAACTAAAGGCAATTTTTGCAGACGGTATATACGTTTTTGCTTAACGTTACGTTATATTATGAACGAATCATTAACTTGACACGCAGATGATAGAATATATAAAAGGAGAGATTGTTGAACTTACACCAACCCGTATGATTATGGAATGCAGTGGTATAGGTTACGAACTTAACATCTCCCTAAATACATACAGCGCTTACAGCGGCAAGCCTTCGGGAAAGATTTACGTGTATGAAATCATACGTGAAGACGCCCATTTGCTTTTCGGCTTTGCTGCGAAGATAGAGCGGGAACTCTTTCTGCTCCTAACTTCCGTGTCGGGAGTCGGACCTAATACGGCCCGTATGATCTTGTCTTCTCTGCCTCCTACCGAACTGATTCAGGTCATATCGGCTAAAAACGAAGCCGCCCTGACGGCGGTGAAAGGTATCGGAGCGAAGACGGCGCAACGCATATTGGTAGATTTGAAGAATAAAGTGAAGCCGGAAGACGGACTTACGGCCGCCGCTACTCCTTCCGCCGGAAACGCGGCTGTGGCGGAAGAAGCCGTTGCCGCCCTGGTTATGTTAGGCTTCCAGAAAGCCGCTTCGCAAAAAGCGGTGAATACAATACTGAAAGGATCTCCTCTGTTGGCTGTAGAGCAGGTCATTAAAACAGCTCTCCGAATGCTTTAATAGCCAGATTGCGAAGATGAAGAAACGAATACTGAAATATATCCTGTGGATGGTTGTATTGCTGTTTGGTGCCGGCCTGTATTCACTGAATGCCGATTACCTTACTTATACCGCTACCTTGCCCGAACTGGAACTACTGGAGGCGCCGGAAGATACGATTCCGCCCCGCTATCCGGTATCCCGGACATCTCCGCAGGAATATGAAGACATCGTAAAGCAATCTCCGGCCGACCTTCGGACTCCCGATAACGTAAAAACGACTATCGAATACGATATAAAGACCGGCGCTTATATTGTCCGCACCAAGCTGGGCGACAAGGAACTGGGTACGCCTATGACCCTGACGCCGGAAGAGTATCAGGATTACAGTATGCAGCAATCCCTGCGTTCTTATTTCCGCCAGAAGAACGAAGAAGAATTCCAGAAGGAAGCCAATAAGCAGTTTAACCTGACGGATATGCAGTTCAATATCGGAGCTGCCGACCGTATTTTCGGTCCCGGAGGGGTGAGGGTGAAAACACAGGGATCGGCCGAACTGACAATGGGGTTGAAGAATAACAAAGTACAGAATCCGTCTTTGCCCGAACGGGCCCGTAACCGGACTTTCTTTAACTTCGACGAGAGTGTCCAGCTGAATATGCAAGCCTCTGTCGGTTCTAAAGTCAATTTCGGAATGAACTACAATACGGAGACTTCTTTCGACTTTGATTCCAAGAAATTGAAACTGGCCTATACCGGCGAGGAAGACGAGATCATAAAATCGTTGGAAGCCGGTAATGTTAGCATGACGACAAGCAACTCCCTTATTAATGGCGGAGCTGCTTTGTTTGGTATAAAGGCCGACCTGCAGTTTGGCAAATTGCGTGTCAACGCATTGTTTGCCCAACAAAACTCGGAGTCCAAGACGGTTAATTCCAAAGGAGGAGTACAAACGAAGCCGTTTGAGTTAACCATCGACCAGTATGATGAGAACCGCCATTTCTTCCTTGCCCATTATTTCCGCGATACGTATGATGACGCGATGAAGAAACTGCCTTATATCTCTTCTTCTGTATCTATTAACCGTATCGAGGTCTGGATTACGAATAAGAGAAGCAATTACGACCAGTCCCGCAATATCGTGGCTTTTTCCGACTTGGCCGAACGTAACCATATAAGCAATCCGTCTTTTGTCCAGCCTTCCGGTTCGAGCAGTTTGCCTGCCAACGGGGCTAATACCTTATACAGTAATGTGCAGACGATTGAAGGTGCTCGTCAGATCAGTACGGTAAACCAGGCGTTAGGAGGTCTTTTAACGGGCGGCAAAGACTATGAAGAGATAGAGAGCGCCCGTCGTCTGGACGATTCCGAATATACGTTTAACAAGCAATTGGGGTATATCTCTTTGAAAACGCAATTGCAGCCGGATGAGGTTCTGGCGGTTGCTTTTGAATATACTTCAAACGGGCAGGTATATCAGGTAGGTGAGTTTTCTACCGACAATTCCAATAATACAACGAACTGCCTGTTTGTGAAATTGCTGAAAGGCGTATCCACTACTCCCGATATGCCGTTCTGGGATTTGATGATGAAGAATGTGTATTCTTTGGGGGCTTATTCCGTGCAAAAGGAGAAGTTCAAGCTGGATATTATGTATCAGAGCGATTCGGCGGGTACATACGTCAACTATATTCCGGAGCCGTCGTTGAATAACCAGATATGGTTGAAGTTGATGAACCTGGATCGCCTGGATTCAAAGAATGAACCGTATGCCGACGGTTTCTTTGACTTTGTAGACGGTTATACGGTTCAGGCTGAGAATGGCAAGATCATATTCCCGGTAGTTGAACCTTTCGGTTCGAACTTGAAGAATAAAATAGGAAATGCCGCTATCGCTAATAAATACATCTATCAGGAATTGTATGATTCTACATTAACTGTGGCAAGGCAGATCGCAGAGAAGAACAAGTTCATTATGCGTGGTGAATATAAAGCTTCTTCGGGTTCGGAGATTCAGTTGGGAGCTACGAATGTAGCGCGCGGGTCTGTAAAAGTAACTGCGGGTGGAGCTATTCTTACGGAAAACGTAGATTATACGGTAGACTATACCTCCGGTACGGTAACGATCCTGAATGAAAGCATTATCTCTTCCGGAACTCCGGTCAGCGTATCTTTGGAGAACCAGTCGGTATACAATATGCAGCGGAAGACAATGGTGGGACTGGATTTGAACTATCAGCTCAACAGGGATTTTAATATCGGCGCGACTGTGATGCACATGTCTGAGATGCCGCTTACTACAAAGGTGGCTTTCGGCGACGAATCCATTAATAATACGTTGTGGGGGCTCAACGCGTCTTATAAGGGAGAAAGCCAGTGGCTGACTAATATGTTTGACAAATTGCCTTTATTGACACTGACAAAGCCTAGCCAGATTTCTTTCAATGCGGAATTCGCCCATTTGATAGCAGGCCATTATGAAAATAAAAATACCGGCGGTTATTCTTATCTGGATGATTTCGAATCTACCCAAAGCGGTTTTGACTTGTTGAACCCGTATCCCTGGAATTTGGCAAGTACTCCGTCCGACGATGCCACATCTGCGTTGTTCCCCGAGGCAAAGCTGGTAAATGATGTGGAATATGGTAAAAACCGTGCCTTATTGGCCTGGTATTACATAGATGGAATCTTTACCCGTAAGAATTCAAGCTCCCTGCCAAGACATCTAAAGGAAGATAAGGAGCAATTGTCTAATCATTATGTCCGCGCGGTGTATACGGAAGAATTGTTCCCGAATAAAGATTTGGGATATAATGAGAATAATACGTTGTCTGTACTGAATCTGGCTTATTATCCAAATGAGCGTGGCCCGTATAACTTGGATGCGGATGATGTAAATTCAGACGGAACACTGGCTCATCCGGAAAAGCGTTGGGGCGGTATCATGCGTAAAATAGATCAGAGTGACTTTGAAACAGCTAATATTGAATATATCGAGTTCTGGTTGCTTGATCCTTTTATTTATGATCAGAATGTAAACGGTGGCGACCTTTATTTCAACTTGGGCGAGATTTCGGAAGATATTCTGAAAGATGAGAAGAAATTCTTTGAAAATGGCTTGCCGGTAGATGGAGACCAGTCGAAAGTGGAAACTACGGTTTGGGGTAAAGTGCCCCGCCAGCAAAGTACGGTATATGCTTTTGATAATACTGCAGGGGCGCGTCAATTGCAGGATGTCGGTTTGAACGGACTCTCTACAACGGAAGAGTTAGGGTTTGAGACGTATACAAAGTTCTTGGAAAAGTTAAGGCCTAAATTGTCTGCTGCCGCTATTGCTGAAATGGAGAATGACCCGTTCTCCGTGTTGAATGATCCGGCCAGTGATAACTATCATTATTTCCGTGGAGAAGATTATGATGAACAGGAAAAGAGTATCCTGGAACGTTATAAACGTTATAATGGGACGGAAGGAAACTCGGAAGAATCGACCGGACGGTATAATACATCGGCTAAAAACCTGCCGGATGTGGAAGACCTGAATCAGGATAATACGTTGAATAAAAATGAAAAGTATTATGAATACAAGGTATCTGTTCGTCCGAAAGATATGGTAGTAGGTAATAACTTTATTGTAGATAAACGTGAGTCCAATGTGAAACTGGTAAACGGAACTACCGATAAAGTTACCTGGTATCAATTTAAGATTCCTGTTAAAAAGTACGATCGTGCGGTGGGAGGTATCAATAACTTCAAAACCATACGTTTTATGCGTATGTATCTGACCGATTTTAAAGACCCTACCGTATTCCGTTTCGGTACTTTCCAGTTGGTAAGGGGCGACTGGCGTTCTTATGAACAAGACTTGTCTAATCCGAAAGTTCCGCCTACGATTAAAGGGACGCTGGAAGTCTCTACCGTAAATATTGAGGAGAATGGCGACAGGCAACCGGTCAACTACATTCTCCCTCCGGGTATCAGCCGTATGCTCGACCCGAGCCAGCCGCAGCTGATCCAACAGAATGAACAGTCCCTTTCTCTGAAAGTGACGAACCTGGCTGCTCAAGACGCAAGGGCTGTTTATAAGAGCACATATTATGATTTGCGCCAGTATAAACGTATGCAGTTGTTTGTGCATGCCGAGGCTCTTAATCCGAATGTTACGGAGTTAAAGAGTGAAGAATTATCCGTCTTTATCCGTTTGGGGTCTGATTATAAGAATAATTATTATGAATATGAAGTACCGTTGAAGTTAACGCCTCACAGTGACCAGTATAGTTCCAATAGCGCGGATGACCGCGAAGCTGTCTGGCCTACCGTGAATACACTCAACTTTAGTCTGGAAACTTTGACTAACCTGAAGACGGAACGTAATCGTGCGAAACGGTCGGGACAGGATGGGGTTACATTCCAGACGGTATATTCAAGCTATGATAAGGATAATCCGCGTAATAAGATCAGTGTTGTAGGTAATCCGTCTTTATCGGAAGTGAAGACGATTATGATTGGAGTCCGCAATAACTCGAAAGAGATAAAGAGCGCGGAAGTCTGGGTAAATGAACTTCGTTTAACCGACTTCAACGAATCAGGCGGTTGGGCTGCTAATGCCAATCTGAATGTAGCCTTATCCGATTTAGGTACAGTGAATCTAGCCGGAAGGATTGAAACCGCAGGCTTTGGCGCGTTAGACCAATCCTTGTCGGAACGTCGTTTGGACGATTACTCCCAGTACAGTGTATCTACTTCCGTAGAGTTGGGTAAATTATTCCCGGAGAAGGCGAAAGTGAGCATACCTTTGTATTATGCTTATTCAAAAGAGGTAACAAGTCCTCAATATAATCCGTTGGATCAGGATATTAAATTATCTGACGCTATGGATGCCGTAGAAACAAAGGCGGAAAAAGATTCTATTAAAGAATTCGCGCAAGACCGGAATACCATTAAAAGTATTTCTTTTAATAATGTGAGGGTGAATATTCAGAGTAAGAATCCGATGCCTTATGATCCGGCAAACTTCTCTTTCGGATATTCTTATAGTGAGAATAATAAGAAGAATCCGGATACCGAATATGAGACGACGAAAGATTACCGGGGTAATTTTGCTTATAACTACACTCCTTATGTCCGCCCGTTCCGTCCATTTGAGAAATTGAAGAAAAATAACGGATATACCCGTTACATAAAGCAACTGGGTCTGAATTATGTGCCGTCGAACATCAGTTTCCAGACAGCCTTGATGCGTAGTTACTATGAAATACAGTTGCGGGATCTTACCAGCCAGGCTAGCGGGGGGGATAAAATACCCGTGTCGTTCAGCCAGAATTTCTATTGGGACCGCGCTTTTAGCCTGCGTTGGGATTTTACGAATAATTTAAGCGCTTCTTTCACCTCAGGAACAAATGCCCGGATCGAAGAACCGCATGTACAAGTAAATAAAAAACTGAACCCGGATGACTATCAGGTGTGGAAAGATTCGGTAAAGCAAAGTATTGCCGATTTGGGTACTCCGATGAAATATGACCAGTCGTTCTCTGTAACATGGAATATGCCGTTGCAATATATTCCGGTACTCGATTGGGTAAACAGTTCTTTCACTTATAATGCCGCTTATAACTGGGATCGCGGAGCCGAAGTGGATGCTGAGACGGAGATTGGTAATACGATCAAGAACCAGCGCCAGTTTGAATGGCAGGGTAGTTTCAATATGCAATCGCTGTATAACAAGAATAAGTTCCTGAAAAAGGTAAATCAGAAGTTCAGCGCTACCCGTTCGACTGCTTCCCGTGAACGTGAGAAGAAAAAGAAAGAGATAAAGCTTGAAAAGGAAATTCAACTGAATCTTGATAGCGGTACGGTGGTGCAACACGGCATGTTTACAAAGAAAGTGCGTATTACGGCTCGTGGTGCCGACGGGAAAATGTATTCGGTGAAATACAAACCGATCAATTACGCGGAAGTAATGATCCTGAACAAAGATACAGCCCACCTGAAACTGACTATCTATCCTGGTCCGAAACCTACGGAAGATTTCTTGTATAAGTCTGCCGAGTATGCCAGCCGTTTCCTGATGATGATACGACGCGTAAACGTCCAGTATTCAACAACGGCAGGTATGATGTTGCCCGGCTTCCGTCCGGAGATCGGCGATATATTCGGACAGAAACGGAATGCGGGAGTGATGGCACCCGGGTTGGGATTCGCTTTCGGTTCGGTAAATCGGGATTATATTAATGATGCTGCCGACAGGGGCTGGTTGGTTATGGACTCTTCCAATGTTACTCCGGCAATGATCAATAATGCGAAAACGTTAAATATCCGTGCGAATTTAGAACCTATTCCGGGTTTAAAGATCGATTTGAATGCCAGTCGCGTAGATACCCGTAACACCGAGATACGGTATATGTACGATGGCATGCCTGAAACACAAGGCGGTAGCTTTACCATGACAACGATTGCCCTAAAGAGCGCTTTCGGAGGAAGCGGTAACGCGGGAAACGGATATTCATCCAAAGCGTTTGACAACTTCTTATTCAACCGCAGTATTATAGCTGCGCGGTTGGAAAATATGTATGCGGGAACTTCGTATCCGAATGCCGGCTTTATTGCCGGAACAGCAAACGCGGGAAGGCCATACGAACAGGGAGGAGTTAGTTTGAATTCTACAGATGTATTGATTCCTGCTTTCCTGGCAGCTTATACCGGAAAGAACCCGAACAAGGTGGGCTTGACGGCGTTTCCTTCTTTAGCAAGCCTGTTACCGAACTGGCGTATTACTTATGATGGGTTGATAAAGATTCCGACGGTAAAGAAATATTTTAAGAGCATGATGTTGAGTCATCAGTACCGTTGCTCTTATAGTGTGGGGACGTTCTCTTCTTTCCTGAACTGGGTAGATGCCGGACAGGATGGCTTAGGTTATGTACGTGATGTGTTGACCGGAAATCCGACCCCGTCGTCTCCTTATGAGATTTCGGCCGTAAGTATTACGGAAGGTTTCAGTCCGTTGTTGGGAGTAGATGCTACACTGTTGAATAATGTAACGGCGCGTGCCGAATACCGGACGACCCGTAATTTGAGCCTGAACATTTCATCCTATCAATTGGTAGAGGCTCTCTCTAATGAGTTCGTTATCGGTTTGGGCTATAAGATGACGGAGTTTAATAAAGTATTGAAGATGAAAAAGACGAGAGACTTTAGCAACGACCTGACGGTCCGCCTTGATTTCTCTTTCAGGAAGATGCAATCACTTATCCGTAAAATAGAAGATAGCTTTACACAGGCTACAAGCGGTAATATTGCCCGTACTATCCAGTTCTCAGCCGATTACGGGTTGAGCCGTGCCCTTACCTTGCGTGCTTTTTACGACCTGCAGGTTAATAAACCATTAGTTTCGAGTGCCTCGTATCCTACTTCCAATTCCAATTATGGAATTAGCGTACGTTTCTCTTTGGCTCAATAGTCTGTTTTATGGAATTATTTGTCTGTTTCAAAAGACTATAGACAATTAAACGAAAATAAATATACCTTTGTTTATTAATTGTGAATACACACAATTCGTTTTTATTTCTCATTCTAAAATAAATGCATATGAAACATGTTTATGGCTGGCTCATTCTGTTCTTGTTTGTATCGGTAAATATAGCATTAGGGCAGAAAGTTGAAGGATATGTATATGATGCTGCGAATAATGAACCTCTGGTAGGGGTTAATATTTATTATAAAGATAAATCAGGAACAAAAGGCGTTATATCGGATATAAACGGGCGTTACGAGTTATCTGTTCCTGTCGGAAGCGTTATTCTTACATTCAGTTATCTGGGTTACGAAAACCAAAACTTTCCTTTAGTCCTCAAGCGTGGACAGAATTATACGTTAAATGCGGGAATGAAAGTACAATCCAATCTGATGGATGAAGTTGTGGTAAGCGTCGGGCGGTATGAACAGAAGCTGAGCGATGTGACCGTATCTATGGAACTCCTCAAGGCAGGTGATATTGCCCGTCAGGATCCGGTAGACCTGACCTCCGTACTGAAAAATGTACCCGGGGTGGAGATTACAGACCGTCAACCTTCTATCAGAGGAGGTTGCGGATGGACTTATGGAGTAGGCAGCCGCTGTCTTATATTGGTTGATGGTATGTCGGTGTTATCTCCCGGATCGGGTGAGATAAACTGGAATATCGTGCCGATGGAGAATGTAGAGCAGGTAGAAGTGCTGAAAGGAGCTTCCTCCGTATTGTACGGATCATCCGCACTGAACGGATTGATCAATGTACGTACCAAACGTCCGGGACTGGACCCGGTAACGCGTGCGAATGTATATATGGGTATTTACGGCGATCCCAAGCAACAAAGCAGTGTATGGTGGGACCGTGACTTATGGAAAAACGGTAATTACGAAACGAAGCCGCTCCTGCGTAATCTATTTTCCGACGCGAATCCGATGTACAACGGAGTAGACCTGTCGCATAGCCGCCGTATCGGTGACTTCGACCTTTCCGCCGGTATGAATCTGTTCTCAGACGAAGGTTACCGTAAAGGGAACTATACGAAACGTTTCCGTATCGGAGGTAACCTTACTTACCACGATCCCCGCGTACAGGGATTGAACTATGGCGTGAATGCCAACTATCTTTCCAACGATTACGCCGGCTTTTTCCTTTGGCGTTCGCCCGAAGAAGTTTATACGCAGTCGCCGTTGGCCAATATGGGCAGGGAAGGTCATAATTTCTACATAGACCCCTTCATCAATTATACCAATGCCAATAACAATACCACCCACCGTATTAAAGGACGTATTTACCGCCGTAAAGACCAGATCGTGTCTGGCACGACCGACAAGACGCTGGATGAAATTGCCGGTAAAATGGGATTCAGTTCCAATTCCATTCCCGAGATTATGAATATTGTAAATAATCCGGTACAAGAACTATTGCCCCTTGTCCTGCCCCATTTAGGAGATGTGCTGAGTGGAAATATAACGGGGCTTGCCGGTGAAGTGGAGAAACTCGGTAACCATTTCTTTCCTACGGCCAAACCGGCCGATTATATGGACCTGGTCTCATGGGTGATGGGACGTACCCCACTGCCTACTAATAGCGATGAACTTCAGGATTGGTTGGCAAATGCTTCTAAACCGATAGAAAAGACGAAACCCGGTTCCGACCTGACGGCCTCTTATTATCTGGATTACCAGTTCAGCAAGAAATATGAAAACTCCTTACTGACGGCCGGCGCTACTTATGAACGTGTCTATGCCGACTCGAAGGTTACCGGTACGCATAAGAGCGACAATGCCGCCCTGTTTGCCCAGTACGACCATAAGCTGTTCGACAAATTGAACCTGTCGTTAGGTATGCGTTGGGAATATTATCGTGTGGACGACCATTACAGAGAAGCCGAAACGAAACTGTTCGGAGCTAAGATCCCTGTGAAGCCTGTCTTCCGTGGTGGACTGAACTACGAACTGGGTGAATATAGTTTCCTCCGTGCTTCCTTCGGACAAGGTTACCGTTACCCGTCCATCGTAGAGAAGTACGTACTGAAAGATATTGGTGGCGTGGGAGCATTCCCCAATGCCGCGCTGAAAGCCGAGAAAGGATTCAATGCTGAGATCGGTTTCAAACAAGGCTATAAGCTGGGAGGCTTGAAGGGATTTGTAGATGTGGCAGGTTTCTACACTCAATACAAGGATATGATTGAGTTCCAGATAGGCCTGTTTGATAAGGAGAATTTTGAATATCTGGATAATCTGAAAGACATCATCGCGTTATTGGTTAATGGAAAAGTGCCGGGTATCGGCGCACAGTTTACCAATGTGGGGAAAGCGCGTATTTCGGGAGTGGATGCTTCCGTGAGCGGCATGTACGACTTCAATTCGCACACTCGCCTGACGTTTAGCGCGGGCTACGTTTATACCCGGCCTATAGATGCCGATGCGGATGCCTTGAACGAAAAAGAGGAAGCCAGCGCCGACCTGTTTTCCATGAAATCCAAATCGAATACTTCCAAATATCTGAAATATCGCCAGAAACATTCCCTGAAAGGCGTGTTCGACCTGGAATGGAAACGTATCAATATCGGTACTAACCTTGCCTGGAAGAGTAAAACGCTGGCAGTAGACTACTTTATGGTAGACGAACGCGAGAAAGCCGCCCCCGATCTGATGGATTATGTACGAGGACTGATGTTTGGCGACCTCCACAATTATTGGATGAACAACAATAAAGGGTACTTTTCAATGGACCTCCGTCTGGGTGTTAAGATTACGAAGAACATACAGTTCCAAGGCATCATCAACAACCTTTGGAATAACGAATACAGTGTCCGTCCGATGGATGTAGCCGCTCCGCGTACCTTTATCATGCAGTTAAATACTACATTCTAGGGTAAGAGGCGGATCAAGTCCTCCAAGACAGGGGGAAACGGCTGTGGCTTACGGAAGCACAGGATATATCAATGTCTATGTCACAAAGGTGATGAATTTGCTGAAACCCGTAAGTTCTTTGCGAAGTGATTTGGCCTGTCCGTTGGTAACATTATCCATTAATTGCCAAAAGTGTTCACCGTGGTTCATCTCGACCGTATGACAGAGTTCGTGCAGCATAACATAGTCGGCCAGGTGGGCGGGGAGAAGCATCAAATTGAGCGATAGGTTGATATTACCTCCCGACGAGCAGCTCCCCCAGCGTCCTTTGCTGCTCTGAATTTTCAGGTTTTTGTAGGTAAAGCCATGTAATGTGGCAAGTTCTTTCAGCCGGGAAGGCAGCAGGCGGCGGGCTTCGTGGCGTAAAGCGGCTTGTAGCATCCGGCGCAGGGTGTGTTGGGTTTCGCTATCGGTAAAGTCGGTGTCCGGAGGGCAGGCAATGTTCAGTTGATCCTCTTTAAGCGACATCATGAAACGGGGTTGACTGTGACGTATGATATGCAGCGAGAAGGTACGGGTTCTTAACTGTGTCTGTTCATCCAGCAAGGGCAGCGCGCGCTGCACGACAAGTTGTTGCAGGCGCGTTTTATTCTCGTTAATAAGACGTAGCAGCGTTTGCCAGTCGCCATAAGGAGGCATAGTGCCGGTTACTTTGCCGTTCACTACTTTTACCGTGTAACGTGTGGCGCGGGGATGGGTAAGGAGCCTGATGATTCCTAATTCGTTATCGTTTACCTTCATTTCCATTATGACGGCAAAAGTAACACTTTGCAGAGAAATAATACGGTGGAATTGTATATCTTTGTACCGGTTTTTTCCCGATAACAGTATAAACATTATAATAAAAAGAATCATGAGCAAGAAAGCACTATTATTGATTTGCGACGGATGGGGTATAGGCGACCACCGGAAAGACGATGTTATTTACAACACACCTACTCCTTACTGGGATTATTTATTGAAAACATATCCGAATTCTCAGTTACAAGCTTCTGGTGAAAACGTTGGTTTGCCCGACGGGCAGATGGGAAACTCCGAAGTGGGGCATCTTAACATCGGCGCCGGACGTATCGTGTACCAGGATTTGGTAAAGATTAATATTGCCTGCCGCCAGAATACTATTATGGATAATCCGGAAATCAAACGTGCTTACAGCTACGCGAAAGATAACAATAAACAAATCCACTTCATGGGATTGGTATCTGATGGTGGTGTTCACAGCTCGCTGGAACATTTGTTCAAACTGACCGATATCGCAAAAGAATACGGTATCAGTAAAGCCTATGTTCATTGCTTTATGGACGGCCGCGATACCGACCCGAAGAGTGGCAAGGGCTTTATTGAACAACTTGAAGACCATTTGAAAACTACCGGCGGGAAAATCGCTTCTATCATCGGACGTTATTACGCAATGGACCGCGACAAGCGTTGGGAACGCGTAAAAGAGGCATACGACCTTCTTGTAAACGGTAAGGGGAAAGAGGCTGCCTGCATGGTAACTGCTATGGAGGAATCGTATGCCGAAGGTGTAACGGACGAGTTTATCAAACCGATTGTTCATGTTGAGAACGGCAAGCCGGTAGCAACGATTGAAGAGGGTGATGTTGTGATTTTCTTCAATTATCGTAACGACCGTGCTAAGGAACTGACCGTAGTGTTGACCCAGCAGGATATGCCGGAAGCTGGAATGCACACCATACCGGGCCTGCAATATTTCTGTATGACGCCGTATGACGCAAGTTTCAAAGGCGTACATATTTTATTCGATAAGGAGAACGTTGAGAACACATTGGGTGAGTATCTGGCTACGGAAGGCAAGACTCAATTGCATATTGCCGAGACAGAGAAGTATGCGCATGTAACTTTCTTCTTTAACGGCGGACGTGAGACGCCTTATGACGCAGAAGACCGTATCTTAGTTCCTTCTCCTAAAGTGGCTACTTACGATTTAAAGCCGGAAATGAGCGCATACGAGGTAAAGGACAAATTGGTTGAAGCTATCAATACAAAGAAATATGATTTTATTGTGTGCAACTATGCCAATGGCGACATGGTAGGGCATACGGGTATTTATGAAGCGATTGAAAAGGCCGTGATTGCCGTAGACGCTTGCTTGCATGACACAGTGGAAGCTGCCAAAGCGAACGATTATGAGGTGATCATTATTGCTGACCACGGTAATGCCGATCATGCTTTGAATGAAGATGGCACGCCTAATACGGCTCACTCGCTGAATCCTGTTCCGTTCGTTTACGTTACGGCCCGTCAGGATGCGAAGGTAAAGGATGGTATCCTGGCTGACGTTGCTCCTTCAATTCTTCAAATTTTAGGAATGAAGCAGCCGAAGGAAATGACAGGGAAGTCTTTAATTAGTTTATAACAGACAACAGACAGCCGGCAGTTACAGTCCAGTATGCTCCGGACCTTATCTAATTACCGGCTGTTTTCTTTTTATAGCATGATACAGATAAATGATACCTTGGTGAGCCTCGATGTTGTGGAACGCTATTTCCTTTGCGATCTTTCACGGTGCAAAGGAGAGTGTTGTGTGGAAGGAGATTCCGGCGCTCCCCTTGAAGATGCCGAACTGGCGGAACTTCAGAAAGTGCTTCCCGAAGTATGGGACGATCTTTCGCCGAAAGCGAAGGAAATTATCAACAAGCAGGGCGTTGCCTACATTGATGACGAGGGTGACACGGTGACTTCTATCGTGAACGGTAAGGATTGCGTCTTTACCTGTTATGATGCCGACGGAACCTGTAAGTGTGCCATCGAAAAGGCGTATCGCGAAGGGCGAGTGAGCTTTTATAAGCCGGTTTCGTGTCACCTGTATCCTGTTCGTGTTACCCGTTATCGCGATTTTAGTGCGGTAAATCTGCATCGCTGGGATGTCTGCAAAGCCGCTGAGGTGTTGGGGAAAAGACAAGGGATGCGTGTATATGAATTCTTAAAGGAACCACTGATCCGTAAGTTTGGGAAGGTGTGGTACGATGCGCTGGAACAATGTGCCATAGAATGGCTGAAAACACAAAAGAAATACTAATGAGTGTGTTACTTAAATTTAATACAGATTATGGACAGACGGAAATTTTTACAGTTAGGAGGCTTGGCTGCTACGGCGGCATTGGTGTCGAATGATTTATTGGCAATGGATTTCAAACGGAATCCGGACATAAAGCCGGTGGTGGGATCGTGGTTTGAGTTCTACCATCACTCGCGGGTAGGAGCAAAGTATTGGAATCCGATTTTTTATAAATATACCGACGAGCAATGGAGGGCAAAGATCAAGGATATTCACGAATTGGGTATGGAGTATCTGGTGTTATTGTCGGTTGCCGACAATGGGAAGACCTTTTACCCTTCCAAGTTACAGCCTCGATACGATCTGGCTTCACCGGATCCTTTAGAGACGGTTCTCAGTGCTGCGGATGAGTATGGGATGAAATTCTTTATCAGTAATGATTACTGGGGTGACTTCCGTGAAGTGGAGAAGATGATGACCAGTAAAGAGGTGGCAGCCCTTCGTGCTAAAGGAATGGAAGAGGTTGCTGAAAAATACTCACATCATAAGAGTTTTTACGGCTGGTATTATCCCAACGAAACGAATTTGGCAGAAACGATGGACGACACAACGATTGCTTATGTGAACGACAGTTCACGGCTGGTGCACGAACTGACGCCGCATTGCAAGACGATGATTGCGCCTTATGGCACATACACCGTGAAGGCGGATGATTATTATGCCCGACAGTTGGAAAGGCTGGATGTGGATATTATCGCTTATCAGGATGAAGTAGGCGTACAGAAGTCGAAAGCCGGTGAAGTAGGCAAGTATTTCGAAGCCCTTTCAAAGGCGCATGAGAAGGCCGGCCGTGCTAAAATATGGGCCGATCTGGAGATTTTCGACTTCGAGGGTAAAGTATATACCAGTCCGGCCATTCCGTCTACGTTTGACCGTTTGCTGATTCAGATGGCCGATGTTTCTCCTTTTGTTGAAAAGATATTGATATACCAATACAGTGGCCTGATGAGCAAACCGGGGTCTATAGCCACCTTGGGACAGCCCAAGGCGGATAAATTCTATGCGGATTATGCGGCCTGGCTGAAAGCGCAGAAGTAATCAGCCCTTCCGGATCAGTTCTGCCGACTGGCATTCTTCGTTGAGATAGGTCTCGATATGACGTTTCTTTTTGTCTTCGAGTATCTCGTTGATAGCGATAAGGATGCCGGTCTCTTCCACCTCTCCGAATTCGTGGTTGATAGCGGTGCCGAATACGCGCATCTTTGGCGACAGGCTCATATAAGCGTTTACCAGCGGCGGAACGTTGATTCCGAATTTACGCACTTCCTGGTTCAACACTTTGTAATTGTCTTTGAAGTTGTCATAATGAAACAACGCTTTCATCTTCTCGATGTCGGTGTTTGTTTCCAGAGGATAGACCGGTGTGATCAGCTTTTCGTTGTCGGGGAAATGCAGCCCCAGAAAGTAAAGGATCATGTTACGGGCTTCCGTGTTGTAAGTATTGTACATGGTTACCTTTCCGAAGTAGTATTGCAGGCTTGGATCTACTACCGACAAAGCTCCGAGCCCGTCCCAAAGATTGTCGAGCACGAAAAGGCTCTTGGAGGAGGCTCTGGTAGACTGGTATTCCAGTGTAACGAAAGACCGCCCCAATTCTACTGTGTAGGGAAGAATATCCCTGATAAACTGTTCGGAGAAATTAAATAAATGGGCTGTAGCGAGGATCGGTTTGCCGGCTTCGTCAAACTTAACGTCGGAGCCACAAAGGAAGCGGTAGCCTCCTAGAATCTGTTCATCTTCCGGACTCCATACAATCAATTGTCTGTAAGCATCCTCCATTGTGTCGAACGGGTCGATGTCAAGCTCTAATCCGGTTCCTCCGCCATAGTAACGGAATGCTATTTCACGCAGGCGTCCTATCTCGCGCATCACATTCGGGGAGTCATGGGCGGTGATGATGTAAATTTCGTTGTCGGATTTGTTTGTTCGCCGTAGTCGCTTTTCTTTCGTAAGTTCTGCTTTTAGAAGAGCTTTGTCAACGGGTTTGATAATTTCTTGCATATAGTTGAGTCTATTGTTTCTTTAAGTTATATACGATTCTCTTAATCCATTCTGCCCACTCTGCCGGCTTCTTACTGTTGTCGAGGGTCTGCCAGGGGATTGGTTTGCCAAAATAGATGCGGAAAGTTTTATGTTTGCACCGGAACATCTCGTCCGGCAGGTATATCATTTCATAATTCATCTTTATGCCTAAGGCTTTGCGGATGTTGGCGAGCCGGTAGAAAAAGTTCGAGTTCTTCCCGTCAAAGTAAACGGGAATGATGTCGCGCTTATATTCAACGGCTTTTTGGATGAATGATTTTTTCCATTCCAAATCCAGAATTTGTCCGTTTATCTTGCGGGAGCATAAACCTGCGGGGAATGTTATGATCTGGTGGTCGGAAGCATACGCTTCTTCAATTAGCATTGCGTTCCGTTTTCCTTGTGCCCCGTGTTTGTTAACGGGAACAAAGATAGATTTCAGGTTGTCGATGTATAGCAAAAGGTCATTTACCAGATAGCGGATGTTTCCTTTGAATTGTTCTCCGATCAGGGCGGACAGGCAAATACCATCCAGTCCTCCTAAAGGATGGTTGGATGCGAATATGTATCGTCCGCTGTCGGGAATGTTATCTTTGCCGATTAAATCGAAGCTCAGATCGAAGTAGCCGATAAGCTGTTTCATGAAGTCTACGCCCTGTTCTTCGTGGTACCGGGTAAGAATGTCATTTAATTCGTCTTGGTGTACTGTACGAATCAGGTAGTTGACAATGAAGTCCGGTATTTTGCTTGCGGCAGACGGTGCTTTCTCTTGCAGCACCTGCCTTATATCTATTTTCTTTATGCTATTTGCCTGTGTCATTCCTACATTAACTCGGGGACAAAGATATATTGAATAATTATACCTGATCTTTTTTATCGGATGTTTTTAATGATATTTCTCTAAATCTTGTGCTAAGCTGTCCAGAATGTTACGATATGTTTTGTTTGTTCTCGACTTTGGATTTAAAGGTTTCATCTCTTTTAAAGGTTTGTTGTAGAATGCGTCGACAATATATTGCATATCCATTTTGCTTACGTCGGGAAATGTTTCCGGCTGTTTGCTTTTTGCCAGTGCTTTGTTTATCTCCTTTGTATAGTGTTCGAACTGCGGCAGGTAATAGTAGTCGAAATATTCACTTATGTAACTGCGGCAGTAGTCATTTTCGGAATTGCCTTTCAACGCTTGTTCAAAGGCTGGGTTTATGGGTTGTTTCACCGACTCTATCTGCTTCAAAGAGGCATTCATTGAATAGTCGTCATGCAGTGCAAGGATGTCTCTTAAGGCATATAATACCGCCCTTGCCCGTTTTTCCGCCACTCTGACGTTGTTTATTTTGCATTTCCCCGCCCGGTAATCGGCTTGTGCAATAGCATAACGGTGCAGTTCTGCTGTAAATTGGCGGCCGGTGATGGTACGTGCCAAATCAATGGCATCCCGGTCGATGAACTTGTTGCCGTATCCGTACGGAAGTCCGGCTAATGTGCGAAGTATGCCGGGTACATGGGCTAGTGTGCCTGCTATTATCGCTTCATTATCACGGAAACTTTTTACGGACTCTTCTGTTATCTCCTTTTTGGCAAAAGCCCATATCTCTTTGTATCTGGCGGGAAGCTCATCTACTAATTTGATGACAGGCATTGCAGCCGTCCAGCCTCGAAGCATGATCTCCGCATCTTTTCCGTACCGGTCTTTGCAGAAAGCAGGTAGAATTTCCTCAGGAGTAAGGATGTCCGGATTCCATGCATTGTGAGTAAAGAAATCCAGCATTAAAGGATCGCTATGCGATGTCTCCGGCCAAAAAACGAAGCCTTTGCACATCGGATCGGCTGCCGCCACAGGCATACGCTGCTTGATGAGGTCGTAATGTCCCCGTAACTCGTTCTCCCATTCGTATGCATGGAAAATACCGAATGTGTATGGAAACTTATTTACAACACCCCAGTTCTCAAAATGGGTATTTGTTTCATTGGAGGGCAGGTCCGATGTGTAATCGAGTATAATTGTGGTTGACGGATTCAGTTGTTTCAACAGTTTATTTATCTCTTTCCCTTTCCATCCGGGCAAATAAAAATCCCATGATGCTATCAGTACTGGTGCTGTCTGGTAATGCTCGCGGAGCTTGTTAATGATGCGGCGGTAAGCATACAGTTTCATTTCCAGGTTATCTTCGCGGTTGTCGAATGTCTCTCTTTCGGCAATACCAATGGTGTGGAACATGTTGGGGCTACCGTAATTATCAATATGAGCCTGTGTCAGCTTCCAGTAATTGTCCAGATTTTTGTCATCCCGGATATCCCATACCGCGTTTGTAGGATTCCCCAGATAAGCGCCTCCGGATTGAGGGTTGAATGTAGGTTTGACCGCTTCAAGGAATGCTTTGGGTGTGCAGCTGTACCAATGGGTCATAGTTCCCATATCTTCCGGATGTATGAGTTCCCGGTCTCTTGCATAGCTAAGGATATGCTTCCGAAGCTCACCACGATATTTTAGCGGCCAGGCTGTTGTCCGGTCATAAAAGGAACGGGGCAGCGCTTCCGGTAAGGTTTTATCAGTAGGAGGATAAGGGACAATGTCGGGAAATGCTTTCTGGAAAATGTCGTCCATGCCGATACGGAGCATGAATAGGTTCAGACGTTTCTTCACAATCCAGTTAATTTCTTTCTCCCATTCGTCGGGTCCCCAGTGTTCCGCCTGAAAACGGGTTAAGCTGCGATGGGCAAAATAACGAAGACCCCGGTACATGAATCGTGGAGACTCGGCAATGTCAAGTCCTGTCATTTGAATATGGTTTGCCTTTGGAATAATGTCTCCGTCCCAGAAGTAACGGCATCCGGCTTGTCTCTCAAAAAAGTCGTATACGGCGTATAAGGTGGAACGGCCGTTTCCGCCTACCAGAAAAAGCACGTCACGATTGTTATCCTTGGCCGACAAGATACGATATGAATCACTTTCCGCCCCAAGATTGAGTGGCTTTATTATTTTCTTTTCAATGGCGTCTCTCGTGTAGCGATTTACGATATCGGAGCCTATAACGATTAAGTTTACCTCTTTTTCGGGTGTATCAATGATATCTATTTTCTCACCGGTAACGGCATTGTAGAATTTTTGGAACTCATTCGCCGCAATTTCATATGCTTTGGAAGCTTCCTGCGGCTTTAAGATTTTCCACTCGTTCGCACGGATGGAAAACGAAGTAATGATGTAAATGAAAATAAGCAACAATGTCCTCATAATATAGTGGTTTTTATTTACGTGTACAAATTTAATATTTAAACGATATTTCAAAAAAATATCGACTGCTAAAACTTAAATATAACCTTTCAAACCCTTCAACCTTTCATTCTAGTGAAACGCCTTTCGTTTAACTCTTCTCCTTCTTGTTTGGTAATCAGTTGTTTAGTGTACGATTAAAAGGTTCTGAGAACGACTTTGGAAACAGCAAACTTTCACCTTTCAAAGGATATATCTTTTAAACTTAAAAGTCCCGTCTTAACATTTCAAAAGAGCTGACTTTTGAAGTGTTAAGACGGGACTTTTGATTGCAAAAGTCAGCTCTTTTGTTTTTCGTTGATTTCTTCACGGTTTATTCTGAATTAATGTTAATAATATGTAACGGGAAACGATGGCAATTTATCCTGGTTTTCTCTTCGATTAATAGGCTGTTGAAAACTTTTTTGTACTTTTCTATTGTATTTCTTGGCAGGTATTTTGGGAAATATGTACTTTTACCATCTGATAGGTTAATATATGTGCAGCTCAAAGAAGTACGCTGCCTTATTTTAAGAGAAAGTTTAACAGAAGTGCAAGGAATGGAAGAAAACGAAATTTGCTATCATGTACCGGTAATGCTGCACCAAAGCTTGGAAGGAATGAATATTTGTCCTTCGGGAGTGTATGTAGACGTTACATTTGGCGGTGGCGGACATTCCCGCGAGATATTGAAACAGCTCGGAAATGAAGGGCATTTGTATGGTTTTGACCAGGATGCGGATGCCGAAAAGAATATTCCTGCCGACGACCGTTTTACTTTCGTCCGGAGTAATTTCCGTTACTTGTATAACTTTATGCGTTATTACGGCGTAGATGGTGAAGTAGATGCTTTGCTTGCCGACTTGGGAGTTTCTTCTCATCATTTTGACGATAAGGAACGGGGGTTCTCTTTTCGTTTTGACGGAGCGTTGGATATGCGTATGAATACCCGGGCCGGTAAGACTGCTGCGGATATCATTAATACTTATACCGAGGAAGCATTGGCAGATGTGTTTTTTCTATATGGCGAGTTGAAGACGGCGCGTAAATTGGCGAATGTATTGGTTAAGATGCGTGCATCAAAGAAAGTGGAAACAATAGGAGATTTCTTAGAAGTATTGAAACCGTTTGCAGGCAGGGATAAAGAAAAGAAATTCCTGGCACAGGCTTTTCAGGCTCTTCGTATAGAAGTGAATGATGAGATGCGCGCGTTACGTGATATGCTTCAACAAGCGTTGCGCGTATTAAAGCCCGGCGGCCGTTTGGTGGTAATTACTTATCATTCGTTGGAAGACCGTTTGGTGAAAAACTTCTTGAAGGCCGGAAACTTTGAAGGTAAAACCGAACAGGATTTCTTTGGTAATACAAAATCTCCTTTTCGTTTGGTGAATAATAAAGTGATAATACCTTCGGAGGAAGAAATAGAGGCTAACCCGCGTTCGCGGAGTGCTAAACTGAGAATCGCTGAAAAGATATAATGGAAGAAGAAAAACAACAACAA
This sequence comes from Parabacteroides bouchesdurhonensis, assembly GCF_900186615.1. Classification (GTDB taxonomy): domain Bacteria; phylum Bacteroidota; class Bacteroidia; order Bacteroidales; family Tannerellaceae; genus Parabacteroides; species Parabacteroides bouchesdurhonensis. The sequence goes on along the minus strand of NZ_LT896588.1, from coordinate 776,030 downwards.
CGAAAAAAGACGAAGAGAAAAGAGAATAAATTCTCTCCTTTGTATGTGTTGGGCGGTGGAATCTTAAAAGAAGATTTCATCATAAAGCATACGCGTATGATTATTCTTGTTGTCATATTAATATTCTTTTTTATTAGTAACCGGTATACTTGCATGCAGAAGCTGAGAGAAATAGATCGTCTGCAACAACAGTTACGCGATGTTCGTTTTGAAGCATTGTCTATTTCGTCCGAACTGACGGGCAACAGCCGTCAGTCTCAGATAGAATTGCTTATTGAAGAGCAGGGTATTGAATTGGAGGGTGCGAAAACTCCTCCTTATGAATTGTATAAGTAAAGTTACATTATGGCAGAAGAGAACGAACCAAAAGAAATAGTGCCGGGTAATAACAGGATATTATTCTGTTATTTTATCGTTGTGCTTATACTTGGGCTTGTGGCTGTTGCCATATTGGTACGCGCTTTCGATACTGCATTTGTGGAGAAGGATGTTTGGGAGAAAGTGGCTGAAAAGCAAAAGCGGCCAAACCGACTTGTGTTACCCGGACGTGGTAATATTTATTCGAGTGACGGTAAATTAATGGCTACAAGCGTTCCCCGTTATTATCTGTACATAGATTTTGGAGCCGACTGTTATGTAAATCCCGGTAAAAATTGGAATAGCCGGGATACGTTGCTCTATTCCAAACGCAATGGACTGGATTCGCTGTCTATCTATCTATCCAAAAAGTTGAGGAATCGAACTCCTGCCAGTTATAGGGATTATCTGACGCGTGGATTAAAAAGTAAAAGCCGTCAATTCCCGTTATATGAGGGAAAAATATCCTATTCCGATTATAAGGAGATAAGGAAGTACCCATTCCTGCGTCTGGGACGTTATAAAAGCGGTCTCTATGCGAAAGAGATGGTGCAACGCCAGAAGCCCTTTGGAACACTGGCTTCCCGTACAATTGGCGATATTTATGGTGAAATAGAAGCAGGTGGAACTACCAAAGGAAAGAATGGGCTTGAATTACAGTATGATTCTTTATTAAGAGGACAAGCAGGTTTGAGTTCCGTAAGGCGTGTGGGCGGCGGCTGGACTAATGTTATAGAAGTAGACCCTGTAGACGGAATGGATATTCGTACTACTATTGATATTAATATACAGGACATAACCGAAAAGTGTCTGGTCGATAAGCTAAAAGAGATTGATGCGGAATCCGGAACCGCCGTTGTTATGGAAGTGGCAACCGGAGAGATTAAAGCTATCACCAATATGGGGCGCATACGTGAAGGCGTATATGGTGAAACCAAGAATCACGCGGTAGCGGATGAAACAGAACCCGGATCTACTTTTAAGGTTGCTTCTATTATGGTAGCATTGGAAGACCGGGTTTGTACGCCGAATGATACGGTCGATGTTGGTAATGGTATATACATGTATAAAGGGGCTCGTATGACGGACCACAACATGAATAAAGGAGGATATGGACGTATTTCTGTTGCCCAATCTATTTGGTATTCGTCTAATATAGGTGTTGCAAAAACCATTCTGAAAGGATATTCTAATAACCCTACCAAGTTTGTGGAAGGTTTATATCGTGTTGGAATGAATGCGGATCTGCGATTGGAAATACCCGGAGCAGGACGTGCTAAAATCCGGCGTCCTGACGACTCGACGCGTTACTGGTCTAAAACGACATTGCCATGGATGTCTTTTGGTTATGAAACACAGATACCGCCTATTTATACGCTTACTTTCTTTAATGCGATAGCCAATGACGGAAAGATGATGCGTCCGATGTTTACCAAAGAAATTATGCGAAATGGAAAAACAGTAGAGAGTTTTTCACCTGAAGTCGTAAAATCTTCTATTTGCTCTTCTCGCACTTTGGGGCTTATCCGGGAAATGCTGGTAGATGTAGTGGAAAAGGGAACCGGTAAAGCTGTGCATTCTGATATTATCCAGATAGCCGGTAAAACGGGAACTGCCCAGATAGCCAGCGGCGGTGTATATAGGACAAGCGGCCATCAGGTGTCTTTTTGCGGTTATTTTCCGGCAGACCAGCCAAAGTATTCGGCGATAGTAGTGATACGGCGTCCGCGCATCGGATATCCTTCTGGAGGAACGATGTCCGGAGGTGTTGTGAAAGCTATCGCGGAAAAAGTATACGCAAGCCATATGTCTTTTAATATACGGAGCATGGAAGCTGATTCGTTGGCTGTGAAAATTCCTTCTGTGAAAGGCGGTGATTTGAAGGCCGTAGAAGATGTTTTGGATGAACTTGATATAAAGACTGATACAGACAGCCTGGAAACCAAATGGGTGTTGGCTTCTGCTGATGAAAAAGATAATATAGTTAAATTGAAGGATGTTACTATACGTGAAGGGTTAGTTCCCCGCGTAACCGGTATGGGAGCGCGTGATGCGGTTTATTTGCTTGAAAATGCCGGACTGAAAGTTTCCCTGTCCGGTGTAGGGCGTGTTGTTTCGCAAAGTATCCAACCCGGCCAGCGCGTAGTAAAGGGACAAACTATATTACTAACATTACGATAAGAAATTAATAGTACGATTTATATGATGGAACTAAAGAAGCTGCTATATTCGTTAGATGTGCTGGAAGTGATTGGAGATACGGATTTAAATATTACCGGTGTTCAATCCGATTCCAGAGAAGTAAAGCCGGGTTCTTTGTTTGTTGCCGTAAGAGGTACGGTTGTCGACGGTCATGCCTATATCGAGGGAGCTTTGAAGAAAGGTGCCGTTGCTATCGTTTGTGAAGAAATTCCCTCTCTCTCGGAAGAAATTAAAATTTCTCTCGGAAGAAATCCGATTTTCATCCGGGTGAAGGATTCTGCCGATGCTTTGGGAAAGCTGGTCTCTCAATGGTATGATAACCCTTCGGAAAAATTAATATTAGTAGGAGTAACCGGTACGAATGGAAAAACTACTATTGCTACATTATTATATGAAATGTTCCGTAAAATGGGACATAAAGCCGGTTTGCTTTCTACTGTTTGTAATTATGTAGATGGTGAAGCTATTCCAACAGAACATACTACTCCTGATTCTATTACTCTTCACGCTTTAATGGCACGTATGGTAGAGGCTGGCTGTGAATATGCGTTTATGGAAGTGAGTTCTCATTCTATCGACCAAAAGCGAATTAGCGGTTTGTCTTTTAATGGCGGTATATTTACCAATCTGACACGTGATCACCTGGATTATCATAAAACGGTAGAGAATTATTTAAAGGCTAAGAAGAAGTTCTTTGATGATCTGCCTTCTGACGCATTTGCTATTACGAACGCTGATGATAAATCCGGGATGGTGATGTTGCAGAATACGGCAGCCAGAAAGCTGACTTATTCTTTGCGGACATTAGCGGATTTTAAAGGTCAGATTCTTGAATCTCATTTTGAAGGAACTGACATGTTGATAAACAACCAAGAGGTATTCGTTCATTTTGTAGGACGTTTTAATGCTTATAATCTGCTGGCTGTTTATGGTGCTGCGGTTTCTTTAGGAAAAAGACCGGAAGATGTATTGGTGGTGTTGAGTTCGTTGCATTCTGTTTCCGGACGTTTCCAGACGATACAGTCTCCGTTGGGATATACGGCGATTGTGGATTATGCGCATACGCCCGATGCTTTGGTAAATGTACTGAATAGCATACATGAAGTTTTGGATGGCAAAGGCCGGGTGATTACTGTAGTAGGTTGCGGCGGTAACCGTGATAAAGGTAAACGTCCGATCATGGCTAAAGAAGCTTCTAAGTTAAGTGACCAACTTATTCTGACTTCCGATAATCCGAGAATGGAAGAACCGGATGAGATTATCAAAGATATGGTGGCAGGCTTATCTGAAAGCGATATGCGAAACACACTTTGTATTACAGACCGTACGCAGGCTATCAGAACGGCGACGATGTTAGCTAAAAAAGGTGATGTTATATTAGTAGCGGGAAAAGGCCATGAAGATTATCAGGATGTGCAAGGGGTAAAGCATCATTTTGACGATCGTGAGAAATTAAGGGATATTTTTGCAACACAACAATTATAAGAAAACGACATGCTGTATTATTTGTTTAATTATTTAGATCAGTTGGACTTTCCGGGAGCGGGTATGTTTAAATACGTCTCATTCCGTTCCGGATTAGCCTTAATTTTGTCATTATTTATTTCTACAGCAATCGGCCGCCGGATAATTGATAAACTCCAGATGTTGCAGATTGGTGAAACTGTGCGTAATTTAGGATTGGAAGGGCAGATGAGTAAAAAAGGAACTCCTACAATGGGAGGGATTATCATCATTATTGCCATATTGATTCCGACGTTGCTTTTTGCCCGTTTGGATAATATTTATTTGATTCTGATGTTGATTACGACTGTCTGGTTGGGTGGATTAGGCTTTGCCGATGATTATATTAAGGTATTCCGTAAGAATAAGGAAGGAATGCATGGTCGTTTTAAGATTATAGGACAGGTTGGTTTGGGATTAATTGTCGGTTTGGTTCTTTTTCTTAGTCCGAGTGTTGTGATTAAGGAGAATATGGAGATACGCCATGATAATGTAATTGAAGAAGTTCGATTTCATAATGTAGAAACAAAATCGACCAAAACGACCATTCCTTTCGTGAAGAATAATAATTTTGATTATGCGAACTTAGTTAGCTGGGCAGGTGATTATAAAGAAGAAGCGGCTTGGTTGCTGTTTGTAATAATGGTGATTTTTGTGGTAACGGCTGTTTCTAACGGTGCTAATCTGACGGACGGATTAGATGGGTTGGCGGCAGGTAGTTCCGCGATTATCGGGGTGGCGTTAGGTATACTGGCTTATATGTCCGCTCACTTTGAATTTGCATCATTCCTGAATATTATGTTTATACCCGGAGCGGAAGAACTCGTGGTGTTTGCGGCCGCGTTTATCGGGGCGACAGTTGGCTTCCTATGGTATAATTCATATCCGGCACAAGTCTTTATGGGAGATACCGGTAGCCTGACTTTGGGTGGTATTATTGCGGTGTTCGCTATTATTATTCGTAAAGAGTTGTTGATACCGATTCTTTGTGGTATTTTTCTTGCAGAAAGTTTATCGGTCATGTTGCAAGTGGCTTATTTTAAATACACAAAAAGAAAGCAGGGTGAAGGCAAGCGTATATTTAAGATGACGCCGCTTCATCACCATTTCCAAAAACCGGGTAATGCCGGGATACAAGCCTTGATACAGAAGCCACTGAATGTAGTTCCCGAGTCAAAGATTGTAGTTCGTTTCTGGTTGATTGGTATCATTTTGGCTGTTATTACGATTGTGACGTTAAAAATGAGATAATATGAATAGAATAGTTATATTAGGGGCTGGTGAAAGCGGCGCGGGTGCAGCTGTTCTGGCGAAGATGAAAGGATTCGATGTTTTTGTTTCGGATTTTTCGTCAATTAAACCCAAGTATAAGGAAATATTGGATGCCCATGGGATTCCCTGGGAAGAAGGACAACATACGGAGGCCGATATTCTGAATGCCGATGAGGTGATAAAGAGTCCCGGAATTCCTGATAAGGCACCGATTATAAAAAAGTTGAAGGAAAAAGGTACACATATTATATCTGAAATAGAATTTGCGGGACGATATACGGATACCAGGATGGTTTGTATTACAGGCAGTAATGGTAAAACGACCACTACTATGCTTATTTATCATCTTTTGAAGCAAGCCGGTATAGACGTAGGTTTGGCCGGAAATGTTGGAAATAGCCTTGCTCTCCAGGTGGCCGAAGAACCGCATGCCGTATATGTGATAGAGTTAAGCAGTTTCCAGTTGGATAATATGTATGACTTCAAAGCGGATATCGCTATTCTTCTTAATATAACGCCGGATCATTTGGATCGTTATAATTATGAAATGCAGAATTATGTAGACGCTAAGTTCCGGATTTTGCAGAATCAAACAAAAGAAGATGCTTTTATTTTTTGGAATGACGATCCTATTATAGCTCGTGAGATTGCCAAGCGTAATCCAAAAGCTACTCTCTACCCGTTTGCCGAAACACATGAAGAAGGCGTAAAGGGATATGTTGATAATAAGCAAATAGTAATTGAAACGGTAAACGGAACATTTACAATGGATAAAGACTTATTGGCATTAACGGGCACGCATAACCTGTATAATTCATTAGCGTCAGGTATTGCTGCCAAGATTGTGGATATTCAAGACGATAAAATTCGTGAATCGTTGAGTGACTTTACAGGTGTGGAACATCGTTTGGAGAAAGTGGCTCGTGTGCGTGGTGTAGATTATATTAATGACTCCAAAGCAACGAACGTGAATTCTTGTTGGTATGCTTTACAAAGTATGACTACTAAAGTGGTGCTTATTTTGGGAGGAACGGATAAAGGCAATGATTATTCTGAAATAGAGGACCTGGTAAAACAGAAAGTTCGTGCTTTAGTATTTCTGGGTGTGGATAATAATAAACTTCATGGTTTTTTTGACGACAAGATCGACAAGATTGAAGATGCCCGTTCTATGGAAGAAGCTGTAACAAAAGCATATAAACTGGCAGAAAAAGGAGATACTGTGTTACTTTCCCCTTGTTGTGCCAGCTTCGATCTTTTTAGGGGTTATGAAGATCGTGGTGATCAATTTAAGGCTTGTGTACGTAATCTTTAAAAGCCATGTATAACGAATGAAACTGGTAAATAAATTACTAAAAGGGGATATGGTGATATGGATAATCTTCATGTTCCTTTGTGTTATATCGTTGGTGGAGGTATTCAGTGCAACCAGTACATTAGCCTATAAACAGGCAAGTCCGTGGATACCCATCCGCAGGCATGCTCTGATTTTGGCTTGTGGTGCTTGCCTGATTGTCTTCCTGCATCATGTGCCTTATAAGAAGATTGCCGGTTTTTTGGTTTTACTTTTTCCTGTGTCAATTGTATTATTGGTGCTAACACCTATTTTAGGTGAAGAAATTAATGGTGCCGGACGTTGGTTGTGGGGAATTCAGCCATCTGAATTAGCCAAATTATCGTCTATTGGTTACATGGCTTATTGGCTAAGTAAAAAAGGAACAATTCCTTCCGATAAAATATTTTGGTGGATATTGGGAGGAGTAGGATTGGCCTGTCTTTTTATTTTTCCTGAAAACTTCTCTACAGCCGCCATGCTCTTTGGTTTTTGCTATCTGATGATGTTTATCGGTCAGATAGCATTGAAGAAGTTACTTTTACTGGCTGGTATTGTCGTTTTGTTTGCCGGGACGATATTGGCTGTTTTATTTATCACGCCTGATGATGTATTGCATAAATATCTGGATCGTGGTTTAACATGGAAAAATCGTATTGTAGAGCATTTGCATGGTGAGGACAAAATAGATCCTGATACGTATGTCATTAATGATAAGAATTATCAGGTGTCGCATGCTAAAATCGCAATAGCGCGTGGTGGTGTCTTTGGCAATATGCCTGGCCATGGGCAACAGCGTGATTTCCTTCCTCAGGCTTATTCCGATTTTATCTATGCTATTATAATTGAAGAAATGGGTTATGCCGGCGGAATATTTGTATTGATGCTCTATATCATGTTGCTGGTGCGAGTTGGTATAATAGCCAGAAAATGTGATAAAATATATGCTAAATATCTGGTGATAGGTTGTGGATTGCTGATGGGAATACAAGCTTTGGCGAATATGGCCGTAGCAGTGAATCTGATACCTGTGACGGGTCAGCCTTTGCCCTTGGTAAGTCGTGGAGGTACATCGACTATGATTTCGTGCATTTATTTCGGTATCATCCTTAGTGTAAGCCGTTTTGGCGCACATATGGGGGATGAGGAAGAGGATGGTTTAGAAGAGGAGGATATGGATACTTCCGAACTTTCCCAAACAGAAATTATTGCAGGAGAATCTTCAGTAGAGGCTGTACAAGAGAACGTAGAACTTATAACTGAAACAAAAGAATGAGACAATATCGAATCATTATAAGTGGTGGAGGTACAGGTGGACATATCTTTCCTGCTATCTCAATAGCCAACACGTTGAAAAAACGTTTTCCTGATGCCGATATCTTGTTTGTTGGCGCGGAAGACCGGATGGAAATGGAAAAAGTTCCTGCTGCGGGATATAAAATAGTAGGTTTGCCGGTGAGTGGTTTTGACAGGGCTCACCTGATCAATAATATAAAGGTGATAAGACGTTTGATAAAGAGTCTTCGCCTGGCGAAAAAAACGATTCGTGAATTTAATCCGGACATTGCGATAGGTGTGGGTGGTTATGCCAGTGGACCTACTTTATGGATGGCTTCTTCGCTGGATATTCCTATTTTGATTCAGGAACAGAACTCATATGCCGGTGTGACTAATAAGTTATTAGCCAAACGCGCAGACTGTATTTGTGTGGCTTATCAGGAGATGGAGAAGTTTTTCCCGGCAGATAAAATTGTCATTACAGGTAATCCGGTGCGTCAGGATCTGGAGGAGGCTTTGGATAAAAAGGAAGAAGCATTGGCTTTCTTTGGTCTTTCTCCTGAAAAGAAAACGATCCTGGTCGTTGGTGGTAGCCTTGGGGCGCGTACTATTAATCGTAGTATAATGGAGAATCTGGATAAGTTTTTCGCATCGGATGTGCAAGTTATTTGGCAAACCGGACGTTACTATTATGAGGAGGCGGTGAAGCATTTGAAGGCCTATCGGGGGATGCCGGTTTGGTGTTCGGATTTTATCACGCGTATGGATTATGCTTACTCTGCCGCCGATTTGGTCATTTCCCGTGCCGGAGCCAGTTCTATTTCCGAACTTTGCCTGTTGCAGAAACCTGTAATTCTGGTACCTTCTCCTAATGTGGCGGAAGACCATCAAACAAAAAATGCACAGGCTTTGGTAAATCAGAAGGCGGCCATTATGGTGGCTGATAAAGACGCGGAAGAATCATTGGTACCTACCGCGTTGCAAACTATTCATGATGTTAATATACTTAGTTCTCTGAGCAATAATATCACTTGTATGGCTCATCATGAAAGTGCCGAACAGATTGTTGATGAGATTGTAAAAATTATAGAAAAGAAAGCATAATGAATATAGATACTATAAAAGCTGTTTATTTTGTAGGAGCAGGAGGGATTGGAATGAGTGCCCTTATCCGCTATTTCCTGTCTAAAGGGAAATTGGTAGCGGGTTATGATAAAACGCCTTCCGATTTAACGGAGCAGTTGAATAAAGAGGGAGCTGTCATTCATTATGAAGATAATGTTGATTTGATACCGGAAGTTTGTAAGTCTCCTGCTGATACGTTGGTTGTTTATACACCGGCTGTGCCGGAATCACATACGGAATTATCTTATTTCCGTACACATGGGTTTGAGGTGATGAAGCGTGCCCGTGTATTGGGCGAAATTACAAATTGCTCTCGTGGTCTTTGTATTGCCGGAACACATGGCAAAACGACAACATCTTCCATGACTGCTCATTTATTAAAACAGTCGCATATTGATTGCAATGCTTTTCTGGGGGGAATTCTGAAAAACTATAACAGTAACTTGATGTTATCTGAGAAAAGTGACTTAACGGTTATAGAAGCTGACGAATTTGACCGTTCTTTTCATTGGCTTACCCCGTATATGGCTGTTATTACAGCTGCTGATCCGGATCATCTGGATATTTACGGGACTGCAGATGCCTACCGGGAAAGTTTTGAAAAGTTTACTTCTTTGATTCGTCCTGATGGTTGCCTTATAATGAAGAAAGGTATCAATATTGTTCCTCAATTGAAAAAAGGCGTAAAACTATATACTTATTCGGCTACGGATGGAGGGGATTTTCACGCAGAGAATATCCGTATTGGGAATGGTGAGATTTTTTTCGATTTTATAGGGCCTGATATCCATATATCGGATATTCAGTTGGGAGTTCCTGTAAAAGTAAATATAGAAAATGGCATTGCTGCTATTGCATTAGCTTGGCTGAATGGTGTTACGGCTGACGAAATTAAGAAAGGAATGGCTTCTTTTGCCGGACCACTTCGCCGTTTTGATTTTCATTTGAAAAAAGATAATATTGTTCTGATTGATGATTATGCACACCATCCTGCTGAATTGAAGGCAAGTATTCTGTCGGTAAAAGAATTGTATGCGGGTAAAAAGGTAACCGGTATTTTTCAACCGCATCTTTACACACGCACAAGGGATTTTGCCGATGATTTTGCCGCCAGCCTTTCATTGTTGGATGAACTGATTTTATTGGATATTTATCCGGCCCGCGAGGAACCTATTCCGGGAATAACCTCGCAAATTATTTTCGATAAGGTTACAATTCCGTCAAAGAAATTGATCCGAAAAGAAGGACTGTTGGATTTAGTTGCTTCGGAAGCTGATACATTTGAAGTTGTGTTGATGGTAGGTGCCGGTAATATAGATCGTTTGGTAGAACCTGTAAAAAAGATATTAGATAAATAATAAGAGTGGTACGAACTGTTTCCATAATAGTAGCTACACTGTTGTTCTGTTACATTGTGTTTGTAACTTTTTTCTTTCGGGAAATGAGACGGGATTACGTTTGCCGTGATCTTCAGGTCGTAGTGAAAGATAGTTTGGATAAGCACTTTGTGAGTGAAAAAGATCTGGTTGGTTTACTGAAAAAAGCAAATCTCAATCCTATAAGTAGAGATATGGACATGATTAATACAGACCAGATTGAGAAGGAACTGCTGAAAAATCAGATGATAGCTTCTGTTGAAGCTTATAAGACACCTTCTGGTATTATAAAGTTGGAAGTAGAGCAGAAAGTTCCTATCTTGCGCATTATCGGGACTTCGGGTAACTATTATGTGGATAACTTAGGAAGCGTGATGCCGGTTAGTTCCCGTTATGTTGCCCATGTTCCTGTAGTAAGTGGTTATGTGGAAAAAGGGTTGGCGGTAACCGACTTATATAAATTTGCACTATTTTTGCAGGAGAATGAGTTTTGGAATAATCAGATAGAGCAAATCTATGTGGATTCCGATAACGAAATAGAACTTATTCCGCGGGTGGGAAACCATCGTATTATACTGGGATCTTTCAACAACTTTGAAGAGAAGCTTGCAAATTTGCAACTATTCTATGAACAAGCCGTTCCCAAAGTTGGATGGGAGAAATATAGTGTAATTAATTTAAAATATAAGAATCAGATTGTTTGTACTAAAAAATAGATTATATGGCATACACAGACTTTATAGCAGCTATCGATCTGGGAACATCCCAAATGGTTGGTATGGTAGGAACTAAGAATGAAGAAGGAATCCTTTCTATCATTGCCTACGAAGTTGAGAATTCCGCTACCTGTATACGAAGAGGATGTGTATATAATGTGGAGGAGACTGCTAATAAAATAAAACGTCTTATCCGTAAACTTGAGAATAAACTGGGCGATACTCAGATTAACAAAGTATATGTAGGAGTAGGAGGACAATCCATTCGTTCCATAGAACATAGTGTACCTAAAGTATTGGGTGCTGATGGTGTGGTAACAGAAGAGGTATTGGATGCCCTCTATCAGGAATGTATGAATTATCATCCGGATATGTTAGATGTTCTTGCTATTACTTCTCCAATTTATTTTTTAGATGATAAGCAAGAGGTAAATCCTAAAGGGATACCTTGTAATCGTATTGAAGCCCACTATCAGTTGATTGTGGGACGGCCTTCATTAAAGCGCCATATCATTAACAGTATTTCTGAACGGGCGAAAATAGAAATTGCCGATATTTTAGTGTCGCCGTTAGCATTGGCTGATGTTGTATTGACGAAAGACGAAAAAGAGTTAGGTTGCGCTTTGATAGGATTTGGAGCGGGAGTGACTTCTCTCTCTGTTTTCAAGAATGGAAAACTGGCAAGTCTTTCTGTTATTCCTTTTGGAGGAAATCTGATAACGAAAGATATAACAAACCTTCATTTAGTGGAAGCCGAAGCGGAACGTGTAAAGCTGGCATATGGTTGTGCGGTGATGGATAAAGATAACGATCAGCCTATCAGCGTTAATTCCGCTGATGGAATGGGACTTCGCGAGATTAAACTGTCAGAATTGAATAATGTGATAGAGGCTCGTATGAAGGAAATTCTTGAAAATGTATATGCTCGTCTTGAGGATACCGGATTAATGGGATCTTTAGCTGCGGGCGTTATTATAACAGGTGGAGCTGCTGCCTTAAAAGGACTTCCAGAAGTGATAAGCAGTCAGTTGAAGATGGAAGTTCGCTATTCTTCTATACGTAAGGGAGTAGTACAAAACGGAGAGATAGTAGTAACTAATCCTTCTTATGCTACGGCCATCGGTTTGTTAATGAAAGGAACAAAGAATTGCGCTTTATATATTCCTCCGAAGCCGGAACAAAAAGAAGAACCTCTCGAATCTGTATTAATAGAGGAAGAAGTAAAGGCGACTCCTGAACCGGAGAAAAAAATAAAGAAACAAAAGAAACCTTCTATTTTCGATCGTTTAAAGAAAAATATAGACAATATGACAGGTGATTTGTTTGACGATGAGATGAATTAATCAGCAATGTAATAAAACCGGACGACAATGGACGATACAATATTAAATTTCAATTATCCTACGGATACCCCTAAGATCATCAAAGTAATTGGTGTAGGTGGAGGTGGTGGTAACGCAGTTAGCCATATGTATCAGGAAGGAATACACGACGTGACATTTGTGTTGTGTAATACTGATAATCAAGCCTTGAACCGTTCTGATGTGCCTATTAAATTATCGTTGGGACATGAAATTACCCAAGGATTGGGAGCTGGTAATAAACCGGAACGTGCCATGATGGCTGCTGAGGAAAGCATGGAAGATATCCGCAAGATGCTGAGTGATGGTACGAAAATGGTTTTTATCACTGCCGGAATGGGTGGTGGTACCGGAACGGGAGCAGCTCCTGTTATCGCTCGCATAGCCAAAGATATGGGAATATTGACTGTTGGTATTGTGACGATTCCTTTTTTGTTCGAAGGTGAACGTAAAATTATCCAGGCACTGAACGGTGTAGAAGAAATTGCTAAAAATGTAGATGCTTTGCTGGTTATTAATAATGAGCGTTTGCGTGAGATATATGCCGACTTGACTGTTATGAACGCATTTGGTAAAGCAGATGATACGCTGACCATTGCCGCGAAAAGTATTGCTGAAATCATAACACTTCCCGGTATAATAAACCTGGACTTTGCCGATGTAAACACAACCATGAAAGATGGAGGTGTTGCTTTGATGAGTAATGGATTTGGTGAAGGTGACGGTCGTGTTCGTCAGGCTGTTGAAGATGCCTTGAATTCTCCGTTGCTGAGTAATAATGATGTAAAGAATGCCAAGAAGATATTGTTTAACGTCTATTTCAGTCAGGAATCCGAACTTCGCATGGAGGAAATGAATGATGTTCATAACTTCATGTCTGAGTTTAACCGTGATATAGAAGTTATTTGGGGTACGGCTGTAGATAATACATTAGGAGAGAAAGTTAAGATAACGATTCTTGCTACCGGCTTTACAATGGATGATATTCCTCAGATAGCCGACAAACGTCGTAACGAGGCTATGCAAATGACGGAAGAACAAATCCGTCAGGAAGAAGAACGTCTCCAGAAAGAACAAAAAGAACGGGAACTTATCAATAAGTATTACGGAGCTTCTGCTAAAAAGGTAGGGCGTTTTGTTTGTCGCGCTTCTTCAATTGTTCTTACTCAGGAAGAATTGGATGATGATGTATTAATTGCCTTTATAGAAGACAATCCTACATATAGCCGTGATCCGAAAGCGGTAGCCCGTGTGCGTGCGAAGATGGCAGGCGAAGATATTGCAGTAACCGCTGCTGCTGCATCTAAAACTACCGGTACGGGAAGTCATAACAATACAACTTCTTCGGGAGGAGGTAAGCCGAAGATCAGTTTCCGATAATTAATTAACTAGATACATAGCTTTATGGATTTATTTGAAAAAGTCAGCGAAGACATTAAAAACGCAATGAAAGCGAAAGACAAAGTCGCTTTGGAAACATTGAGAAATGTAAAGAAATTCTTTCTGGAAGCAAAAACCGCTCCGGGAGCCAATGATACTTTAACTGATGCCGATGCATTGAAAATTATGCAAAAGCTTGTAAAACAGGGAAAAGATTCAGCTGCTATTTATATACAACAGGGCCGTCAGGACCTTGCAGACGGAGAATTGGCACAAGTTAAAGTTATAGAGGCTTATCTGCCAAAACAAATGTCTGCCGAAGAACTGGAAGCAGAGCTGAAAACAATTATTGCCCAAGTTGGAGCTACCAGTGCCAAGGATATGGGTAAGGTGATGGGCGCTGCTTCTAAAGCGTTGGCTGGCCGTGCAGAAGGCCGTCTTATTTCAGAAACTGTAAAGCGTTTATTGAATTGATATTGAAGAAAGCTGTTTCCGGGTGAAACAGCTTCATTTTCTCTTTTCTACTTGATCTTGATCTTTTGTTGTTCTCAACTTTCAATTATTAGAAGAAAAACCATGATTACATTTGCATGTTGCCTTATAGCCCTGATTGTAGGCTATTTCGTTTATGGCTCTTTTATAGAGCGAATTATAGGTATTGACCCATCCCGTAAAACTCCTGCTTATACTCAGCAAGATGGCGTAGATTATATTCCGCTGCCTACATGGAAAGTGTTTATGATTCAATTTTTGAATATTGCAGGTCTGGGGCCTATTTTCGGTGCAATAATGGGGGCTAAGTTCGGTACGGCATCCTTCCTGTGGATTGTACTGGGCAGTATTTTTGCTGGTGCTACACACGATTTTATGGCAGGGATGCTTTCACTCCGAAATAAAGGAGAGAGTCTTCCTGAAATGATAGGCCGTTATCTGGGAAACAATTTCAAGCAATTTATGCGTGGTTTTACTGTCCTGTTAATGATATTGGTGGGCGCTGTGTTTGTTGCCGGTCCTGCCGGTTTGTTGGCAAAGTTGACACCTGATTACCTGGATGCTACATTTTGGATTATTGTTGTCTTTATTTATTATGTTTTGGCAACTTTATTGCCGGTAGATAAGATTATAGGCAAAGTATATCCTCTTTTTGCTGTGGCCCTTTTGTTTATGGCTGTGGGTATTTTAGTAATGTTATTTATACATCATCCTTCATTGCCGGAGTTGACAGATGGTTTACATAATACAGACCCTAAAGGACTGCCTATTTTTCCAATCATGTTTGTAAGTATCGCTTGTGGGGCTATTTCCGGTTTCCATGCTACACAAAGTCCTTTAATGGCTCGTTGCTTAACGAATGAAAAACATGCTAAACCTGTATTTTACGGTGCGATGATTACAGAAGGTATCGTTGCTCTTATTTGGGCTGCTGCTGCAACTTACTTTTACCAGAATAACGGAATGTCCGAGAATAATGCAGCCGTTATTGTGGATAGTATTACCAAAGAATGGTTGGGTGCTGTTGGTGGTGTTTTGGCTATCCTGGGAGTTATTGCAGCCCCGATTACTTCCGGTGATACTGCTTTCCGTTCTGCCCGTTTGATTGTGGCAGATTTCTTGCATTTGGAACAGAAAAACGTTGTAAAACGTTTGGTGATTTGTATTCCTCTTTTCCTTATTGCTATCGGATTACTTTTGTACAGCCAGAAAGACAAAGATGGTTTTGATATGATATGGCGTTACTTTGCGTGGTGTAATCAAACATTGGCTGTCTTTACCTTATGGGCTTTGACGGTTTATCTGGTGAAATCAAAGAAACTGTATTGGGTGACTCTTATCCCCGCCCTCTTCATGACAGCTGTTTGTTCCACCTATATTTTTGTAGCTCCCGAAGGATTGGGAATGGCTACCGGTATTTCTCAAATGTTGGGTGGCGTAATAACTTTGGTAGTTGCTATATTCTTCTTTGTTTGGAAATATAGAAATAAATAGAAACATCCCGATGATTTTATGAAATGTTCCCGATGATTTTTCAAAATCATCGGGAACAAATTAAAATAAGCAGATACCCCAATTAAAGTTTATTGCAAAAAAACGCCAGACTATTTCCGGTTTAAACCGGAGACAGTCTGGCGTCATAATTATTTATAGAAAGAATGTTTTCTTACAATACTTGAATACCTTCTTCCCGTGCCTGTTCTTCACCAGAAGGAGTTATTAATTTATAACCCTTACCGTGGATGTTGATGATTTCGATACCCGGATCATCTTTCAACAGTTTACGCAGTTTTGTAATATACACATCCATGCTGCGGGCATTGAAATAATTATCATCTACCCAGATCGTTTTCAGTGCATAGTTACGTTCCAGTATTTCATTTGCATGTGCACAAAGAAGGCTCAGCAATTCACATTCTTTGGTGGTCAGTTTTGTTACCTTATCACCGATGGATAATGTTTGTTTCTGTGTATCAAACAAGAAATTACCTAATTTGTAGAAAGGAATATCTTTCATCTTCTTACCTTTTACACGGCGAAGAATAGCTTCGATACGAAGCAATAATTCTTCCATGCTAAATGGTTTTGTCAGATAGTCATCCGCACCAATCTTGAATCCTTCCAATATATCTTCCTTCATAGTCTTGGCTGTAAGGAAGATTACAGGAATGTCCGGATTGATGGAACGGATTTCCTGAGCTAAAGTAAAACCGTCTTTTTTCGGCATCATAACATCCAATACACAAAGATCGTATTTACCTTTGGTGAAACCTTTATAACCGGCCTCTCCATCAGAGAAAAGATCCGTAACATAACCTTTTGCTTGTAAGTATTCTCTTAAAAGCATTCCTAAATTTTCGTCGTCTTCACAAAAGAAGATTTTCAGTTTTTCTTCCATAACTAACTTTTTATAAGAGGTAAAGTAATAATAAATTTTGTACCAATATTTCCAGTACCACTTTCCGCACGTATTGTGCCTTTGTGATCTTCTATAATTTTACGAACGTAAGCAAGTCCTAAACCAAACCCTTTTACGTCGTGTACATTTCCTGTAGGTACTCGGAAGAAACGGTCGAATACTTTCTTAAGGTATTCTTTCTTAATCCCTATGCCATTATCTTCCACAGATATAAGAAGTTTTCCTCCTTCATTCCATGTACGTGCCATCAATGCAAGTGGAACATCCGGACGACGATATTTTACAGCGTTGTCCATCAGGTTAAACAATACATTGGTTATATGCATTTCATCTACATAAATATCCGACTCGGTTGCCTGTAAATCTATATCCATTGTACCTCCGTACTTTTCTACCTTTAAAACAAATGTGTTTGCTACATTTGCCACCAAGTCGTTTGCGTCGAGTTCTTTTAGTTTCAAGGTGGCTTTTTGCCGTTCAAACAACGACATCTGCAATACCTTTTCTACCAGAAAGCCTAATCGCTTTGTTTCATCATTAATGACTCCGGATATATGTTTAAACACATCCGGGCTTTTTGTTATATCCGTATCTTTCAACATCTGGGCAGCGAGAGAGATGGTTGATACCGGAGTCTTCAACTCGTGCGTCATATTGTTGATAAAATCGTTCTTCATTTCCGAAAGTTTCTTCTGGCGGAATACTATATATATGGTAAAAATAAATGTTACCAATAGTAAAAGCGAGAAGATCACGGATGGTACGATAAACGTTACCGAACTGGATATATAATCTCCTTTTGTTGGAAAATACACTTTCAGATAATTCAGCTTTGACGGTGGATCATTGGGGAACAGCGCTCTGGTAAAGATGTCGGATGCGACCGGTTCCTTTGGTATCTCACCACTCTGATATACTGTATTTCCATCTTTGTTAATAACAGAAAAAACGAACGGCAGGTTCAATCCGTTGTTAATAAATTCTGTTTTTAAGTAATTATTTAGCTTTTTAAAATCTATACGTTCCTCAATTGGCTTTGGACTTGCAGTAGATAAAATGTTCAGAATCACCTCTTCTATCAGTCCTCCTTGGTATTGGTAACGTCTTTTTAGCGTACGTTGCAAATCTTTTGAAGTGTTTACAATACTGCCGGATGCTTCTCGTCCGGATAAAGATGATAACGGTTTTATTTTCTGACTGCTGAAACTTTGCAATTCTATTTGTTGCACTGTACCATTGGAATCTGTAATTTGCAGTTTGTATCTTTCCTTATTGATTACTTGGCCTAAGCTTTGTACGTCTGGAGCATTTTGATACATAAAACTGGTTTGGTCACGATTTATATCTTCTTCCAGGTATTTCCTGGTTTCATCCAATTCCAGATTCTTAGATACTTGGTGCAAACTTCTTTTTACAGTTTCGTTAAACTGTTCACTGCGTGCCTTTAGTAGGATGGTTACATAACTAACCTGTAAATATAGCAGGCCGGTAAAAGCAAAAGCCATCACTACTGCAAGCAACCAGATAGTCGACTTCCTCATATCAATTTATATCTCTTAATAATGTAACAAATAACGCGTGTTTTAGTTTAATATTTACACAAAAAAAGTAAAAATAGAAGGCTCGTAATGTTAATAATGGTTGGTCGTGACTGCTCTTTTAGTGTTGTTATAGGCTGGTAATCAATTTGTTTTATGATTGTAAATGTACGTTCTTACGTTAATGATCTATAGAATAATTATTCCGTACCTAGTCTAATCATATAACAAAGGTATGTTTCATTTCTCTATTTCTTTCCTAAAACTTCGTTATCATTTCCAAAAAAACTTCCATATACTTAAGCAGTAGCTGTTTATTCAATAATTCTGGTTATCTTTGCAAGTTATCAACAGTTAGGGCGACTTATCAACAAAACAGGCATTGTTTTGATAGAACTCGATTCTATTCGGTTTTTAATGTTTAGTTTTGCTCCTAATTAATAGTATTAGAGTATGGGAAAGATTATCGCTTTGGCAAATCAGAAAGGTGGGGTTGGAAAGACTACTACCACTATTAATCTGGCTGCATCATTAGCAGCACTTGAGAAAAAAGTACTGGTGGTGGATGCAGACCCGCAGGCAAACGCTTCGTCCGGGTTGGGCATTGATATTCGTAATGTACAGCTTTCTATCTATGAATGTCTGGTGAATGGCGAGGATTCAAAAGGCGCTATTACGCCTACCGAGGTGGAAGGTTTGGATATTATTCCATCCCATATCGATCTGGTTGGTGCCGAAATTGAAATGTTGAATATGGAAAACCGGGAGAAAATATTGAAACAGATATTAATCCCGTTGAAGGACTTATACGATTTTATTCTTATAGACTGTTCTCCGTCATTAGGACTGATTACAGTAAATGCGCTTACCGCTGCCGATTCGGTTATTATTCCTGTTCAATGCGAATACTTTGCGCTGGAAGGTATCAGTAAGTTGTTGAATACGATTAAAATAATTAAATCCAGACTAAATCCTGCTTTGGAGATAGAAGGCTTTTTGCTGACGATGTATGATTCACGTCTTCGTTTGGCTAACCAGATATATGAAGAGGTGAAACGTCCGTTCCGCGATTTGGTATTTACTACAGTGATTCAACGAAACGTTAAATTAAGCGAGGCATCAAGCTACGGCAAGCCTGTTTTATTATATGATGCAGAATCAAAAGGAGCGGTCAACCATATGCAGCTTGCGCAGGAATTGATAGATAAAAATAAGTAAGGTTTATGATTTACGAATCATAAAACATAAATTCTAAATCTTAGAAAATGGCAGTAATGAA
This sequence comes from Parabacteroides bouchesdurhonensis, assembly GCF_900186615.1. Taxonomy (GTDB): domain Bacteria; phylum Bacteroidota; class Bacteroidia; order Bacteroidales; family Tannerellaceae; genus Parabacteroides; species Parabacteroides bouchesdurhonensis. Next base: position 756,399 of record NZ_LT896588.1, on the reverse strand, counting down.
ACGATCGGCACTTGGCCGCGGATTAGATGCTCTTATAACAATGGACGACTTGAAAACTGGTGGTTCATCTTCAATAAGTGAGATAGAATTAAGCAAGATACAACCTAATCCGGAACAACCCCGTTCAATCTTTGAAGAAGAAGCATTGGATGAATTGGCTACTTCTATCCGTTCTTTGGGTGTTATTCAACCTATAACCCTGAAAGAAATTGGAGCGGACAAGTACATGATTATTTCAGGCGAGCGTCGTTACCGTGCCTCTTTGAAAGCAGGGCTTGATAGAATTCCCGCGTATATTAAAACGGCAGCCGATGAGAATGTCGTGGAAATGGCATTGATAGAAAATATTCAGCGTGAAGACCTGAATTCTATAGAAATTGCCTTGGCTTACCAAAAACTGATAGATAATTACGGATTAACTCAGGAAAAGTTAAGCGAACGGGTAGGAAAGAAACGGGCTACTATTGCGAATTATCTGCGTTTGTTGAAACTTCCTGCTGAGATACAAATGGGATTAAAGGACAAGAAAATAGATATGGGACACGCTCGTGCTCTTATACCTGTGGAAGATCCGGAAATCCAGTTGGCTTTATATGAACAGATATTGTCTGACGGATTATCAGTCCGTAGCGTGGAAGAATTGGTACGAGGTGTAGCAGATGGTGTGAAACCTGAGAAAAAAAGTACTGCAAAAGCCCGTAAATCTATGCTTCCCGAAGAATTTAATTTACTGAAAGAACATCTATCCCGTTTCTTTAATACAAAGGTGCAATTAGCATGTGATGAAAAAGGCAAAGGCCGTATCACTATTCCTTTTGCATCGGAGGAAGAATTAGAAAAACTGATTAGCCTGTTGGACAAACTGAAATGAAACATATTATTATATTCTTTCTGATATTTCTGATAGGCTATCCTTATACAATACAGGCGCAGGAAGTGGAGACTGCGATGTCTGATACGCTAAAGATGTCTTCTGTTCAAATGTCGGTAGCTATGCCAGATTCGTCCATTGCTGCGGTATTAAAAAGTGCGGATTCTGCGGCTATTCCGGCTGTGACCAAGATGAAGGCGGAATTTAAACCAAATCCGACGACTGCTACTTTATTGGCTTTAGTTCCCGGATTGGGGCAGATATATAACCGTAAATATTGGAAATTGCCGATCGTTTATGGTGGATTTATGGGATGTCTGTATGCTATTACATGGAACAACAAGAACTATCAGGATTACTCTACGGCTTATCAGGATATCATGATAGATTATAATAATGGGAATCCGTTGCCAGAGGATGAATGGCATAATAGTTGGAAGGAAATTCTGCCTAACGGACGTGATTATGCTGAATATTTAAGAAATACTCAATTTCATAATCAGTTGAAAAGTCGTAAAGACTATTATCGCAGATATAGGGATTTGAGTATTATTATTACTGTTGGAATATATGCACTCAGTATTGTGGATGCCTATATAGATGCCCAATTGTTTGATTTTGACATTTCTCCCGATTTGTCAATGCATTTGGAACCTACTGTTACTCCGAGAACAAATTACAGTTCCCGGACATATGGAATAAATTGCAGTTTAACATTCTGATAAATAATACATGAGAAAGCATTTACTTACTACTTTATTATGTTTGGTTTGTTCTTTTGTGGGTGTTAAAGCTCAGGAAGATGCCATTGGAGAACAATACTCTTCTTTATCGGCGGATTCTATCGTAGCGGAGGTGGGCTTGATTCCTGAAAGTTTGGATGCGAATGTAGACAGCCTCTTCCGAACATGGCATGTGCAGTATTTTTCAAAGATAGATGAGTATTGCCATGACGATGTGGAGAATGTATATTTCCCGGATTCTATTTATGTTCAGCGTTTGGAAAGGTTACCTCGTATAATATCTTTACCATATAATAAGGTTGTACGTGATTGTATTGATTTGTATGCCGGACGCCGTCGTGATCTGGTTCGGTATATGCTGGGTATGGCAGATTTCTATTTCCCTATAATTGAACAAATACTTGATAAGCACGGATTACCCCTTGAATTAAAATATTTGGCTGTAGTAGAAAGCGCTTTGAATCCGGTAGCTCTTTCTCGCGTAGGTGCTTGTGGATTGTGGCAGTTTATGTTACCTACCGGAAAAAGTTACGGATTGGAGATTAACAGTTTGGTTGATGAACGTCGTGATCCGCTAAAAGCGACAGAAGCTGCTTGTCAATACTTTAAAGATATGTATGCTATTTATGGAGACTGGAATCTAGTGCTTGCTGCTTATAATTGCGGTCCGGGTAATGTAAATAAAGCGATCCGACGTTCGGGAGGGAAAAATAATTTTTGGGATATTTTTCCCTATTTACCTAGGGAAACCCGTTCTTATGTGCCTTTATTCATTGCCGCCAATTATATAATGAATTATTATTGCGACCATAATATTTGTCCCATGCAAACCAATCTTCCTTTGGCGACGGATACCGTAATGGTCAACAATATGTTACATCTGCAACAGGTAGCTGAACTCCTTCATTTGGATATAGAACAGCTTCGGGCTCTGAATCCTCAGTACAAGCGAGATATTATTCCTGGCAATGCGAAACCCTCCGTATTGAAACTTCCGGCTGCCGAAACATATGCTTTCGTTGGAAAGGAAGATACCGTGCATTTGTATCGAGCCGAAGAATTATTGGCAAATTGTATTCCTTTAAATGCGGCAGACCGTGCTATGTCTCATACTGCCACGAAAGAAAAAATTACCCATGTTGTAGCCAGTGGCGAAAATCTTTATACCATAGCCAATCGTTATGGTGTGACAGCGAAGGATATACGTAAATGGAACGGACTTAAATCTAATCGCGTTCCCCGTGGGAAACGTCTGAAATTATATGTAGATAACGGAGGTGTGTCGTTTGCTTCCAACCAAAGTGCAAAAGATAAAGAAAAACAACCGGTAACTACAGCACAAACGATCTCTAAAGAGAACCCCGGAGATGTTAAAACTGCCGATGAAAAGACTGCAGGCAAGAATTTTATTTCCTATAAGGTAAAACCCGGAGATTCACTCTATTCCATTTCAAAGAAGTATCCCGGTGTTACTACGTCATTATTACAGAAAGCAAACGGTTTAACCGGCACTGGTTTGCGTCCCGGACAGGTGTTGAAAATTCCTGTAGGATAGATAGCTATTTTCGTCGCATTATGCTGGCCTTCTTATGAATATTTGTATATTTGTGCCTAGTGATGTTTTTATAAACAGGGAGGTAAGTTACGATGAGTGATGCAAAGAACACAAAAGATATAGAAGGTACGGTTGAAGTGCAGCCGACTTTATCCGCTGACGAACAAATGATTCAAGACGGATTCAATGCGCTGCTGCAAGATTATCTGGCGTCTAACCACCGAAGAAAAATAGAACGTATCACTAAGGCGTTCAACTTTGCTAATCAGGCACATGCCGGCGTGAAACGGCGTTCGGGTGAGCCATATATTATGCACCCTATTGCTGTAGCGCGTATTGTTTGTAAAGAGATGGGGTTGGGGTCTACTTCTATTTGCTCTGCACTTTTACATGATGTAGTGGAAGATACCGAATATACGGTAGATGATATACGGGATATGTTTGGCGATAAAATCGCTCAAATCGTAGATGGATTGACAAAGATTTCCGGTGGTATATTCGGAGAACAAGCCTCTGCCCAAGCCGAAAATTTCCGCAAGTTGCTCCTTACTATGAGTGACGATATCCGTGTTATTCTTATTAAGATAGCAGACCGTTTGCACAATATGCGTACTTTGGGGTCTATGTTGCCGGCGAAGCAATTCAAGATTGCCGGTGAAACGCTTTATTTGTATGCGCCTTTAGCTCATCGTTTAGGCCTGTTTTCTATTAAAACGGAACTGGAAGATTTAAGTTTCAAGTATGAACATCCCCAAGAGTATGAATTTATCAAAGAAAAGCTGAAAGCTACGGAAGCAGCTCGTAATGCCTTATTTGAGCATTTCGCTAAGCCGGTGGATGAGAAGCTGAAAGCAATGGGGCTGAATTATGAAATGCGTGCGCGTGTAAAATCAGCCTATTCCATTTGGAATAAAATGGAAAGTAAAGGGGTTACTTTTGAAGATATATATGATATATATGCCGTACGTATCATTTTTGATCCTCTGCCTGGTGTAGATGAAAAGAACCAATGTTGGGATATTTATTCCGCTATTACGGATATTTACCGTATTCGTCCGGATCGTATTCGCGATTGGGTGAGCCGTCCGAAAGCGAATGGTTATCAAGCTCTGCATCTTACAGTAATGGGGCCGGATGGAGAATGGGTAGAAATCCAGATACGTAGTCGCAGGATGGATGAAATAGCAGAAAAAGGTTTTGCTGCCCATTGGAAATATAAAGAACATCATGTAGAAGAAGATACGGAATTGGATAAATGGCTTCAGACAATTACCGAAATTCTGGAAAGTCCGGATCCGAATGCGCTAGACTTTTTAGATACCATTAAGTTAAACTTATTTTCTTCTGAGATATTTGTCTTTACTCCTAAAGGAGATATAAAAACTCTTCCTCAAGGGGCTACAGCATTGGATTTCGCTTATGCCCTTCACTCCGATATCGGAAATCATTGTATCGGAGCTAAAGTAAACCATCGTTTGGTTCCACTCAGTCATCCGTTGGCTAGTGGAGATCAGGTGGAAATACTTACTTCCCGTTCACAAGAACCTCAGGTTGAATGGCTGAACTTTGTTACTACAGCTAAAGCCCGTGCTAAGATTGATGCTGTGCTAAAGCGCGTTCGTAAGGATGCTGCAAAGATTGGTGAGCAGAAAGTTATTACTGCTTTTAAGAATACCGATATGGAATTGAATACATCAAATTTGGATAAACTTTGCATGTATTTTGGTTTCTCTAAACGGGAAGAGTTCTATTATGCCATAGAAAAAGGGGATGTGGTTTTGCCTGAAAACATAAAGAAACTGTTAAAGGAAAAGACAGACAATGTCCTGTTCAAATACGTAAAACAGGCCTTACGTATGGGAACGAAACCTAAGTCGACCGAAGAAAAAGATGAACCTCGAGAGAAACCTAAGTTTGATAAAAGCAAACCATATATCCTTCGGGAAGAAGCCTTTGAGCGTAACTATGTTCTTGCGGAATGTTGTAAACCTATTCCTGGAGATGAGGCTTTAGGTTTTATCAATGACGACGGTAATGTAGTGGTGCATAAGCGTTCATGTCCGATAGCCATGCGATTAAAAAGCAGCTTTGGAGAACGTATATTGAATACGGAGTGGAGCAGCCATAAAAATGCTTCTTTCGAAGCTACTTTGGAGATTAAAGGAATCGATTCTATTGGCGTGTTGAATACGATAACAAAGACTATTTCGGAAGATTTTAATGTTAACATCCAGCGCTTATTGATAGAGGCTAAAGACGGTGTGTTTGAAGGTAAGATTAAAATGAAGGTGCATGATGTTGAGGATATACAAAAGATGTGTGTTACCCTTTCTAAAATTAGCAATGTAAAGTCGGTAGGACGAATTGCGGATTAATCCGTATCTCTTTTATCGTATCAGATAAATGGTGTAGGCTATGTAACATAAGACCATAATGATTCCTTCCCAACGGGTAATTGTGCGTTTCTTGAAAAATAGTCCTACTATATATAATAATACGCATGATCCGATTAGCACACCTAAATCTACATTTGTAATGCCTTGGATATTCATCGGGCTGATCGTGGCGCTACAGCCTAATACAAAGAAGATGTTGAACAGGTTGGAGCCGATTACATTCCCTATTGCCATTTCAGGATTCTTTTTCAAAGCGGCAACAATGGACGTTGCCAGTTCGGGTAACGATGTCCCGCCGGCTACTAGGGTAAGCCCGATAATAGATTCACTTACACCCAGGCTACGTGCGATTCCTGATGCTCCGCTTACAAAAAATTGTCCTCCGTAAATTAAGCCTGCCAAACCTCCTAAGATGAATAATGCAGACTTCCATATAGGCATATTCTTTATTTGCGTGTCACTTTCTCCTCCATTTCCATTATGCGCAATAGCAAAGGTATAACTCAAAAAAATCAGGAAAAAACAAAGTAACAGTAAGCCGTCGCTACTGCTGATGATATTCTTTGCCGATTTATTGATAAGTATATCATTCGCACATATAAATAAAACAACAGATGCAAGAATACATAGAGGTATTTCTTTGCTTAATGTCCCTTTTGTTATGCTGATGGGAACAATCGCCGCCGTACAACCGACAATCATTAAGGTGTTGAATATGTTACTTCCTACTACATTGCCCAATGCCATATCCGCACTTCCATTCAGTGCGGAAACGATACTGACAGTCAGTTCGGGAGCTGATGTTCCGAATGCCACAATCGTAAGTCCGATAACCAGACTGGATATATGGAAACGCTTGGCTATTGAAGCGGCACCGTCAGTAAGAGCATTAGCTCCTATTAATATAAGAGCTAATCCTCCAATGAGTAGGACTATATTCATAATCTATTAAAATGGCAGGTCGTCTATCGGATTAGCCGGGCCGAAATCCGGAGCCGGTGATGCAATAGGAGCAGATGCCGGAGCGAAATTCTCCGGTGTAGATGGCTCAACAGGATTACCTTGAGCAGGTATTGCTCCGGCACGTTCTATTTTCCAGGCGCTTATATTAGTGAACCAGCGTCCCTGATATTCGCGGCTGTCTATGTCAAATGAAACAGTCAGTTCTTCTCCCGGTTGTATGGCAGCTTGCGCGATACGGTCGGCCCCGAATAATTGGAAGCAAACCTTTTTAGGATATTGATCGTGTGTTTCTAATACGTACTCTTGTTTTTTCCATTCGTTTCCGGTTTTGCTTATACCGCTTTGTTCTGGCAGTACGGCAATGATTTTTCCTGTAATTTCCATGTCAATTAGTTTATATATCGTGTGCGAAGGTACGTTTTTTAGAGATAATATACTAAATGTTCAAGCCGTTTTTATCAATGGATGACTGTTGTTCAGCCGGGTTTAAGGTTTCAAAAGCAGCCTTTAAAGAAAGTAACTCTTCCTTGATTTGCTTTAGTCGGTTCACTATTTCCTCTTGTCTGATAGTCGTTTCTCTGTTATCTTTTAGTTTTTGCCGGGCTCCGGCCAATGTCATTCCCCGTTCTTTTACCAAATGATAAATAAGGCGTATGGAATCTATATCCTCTTGTTTGTAGAAACGAGTTCCTTTGTCGGTCTTTCTCGGGCGGATAATATCAAATTCTTTCTCCCAGAAGCGTAATGTAGATTCATTGACACTAAACATCTGTGCTACTTCCCTGATAGAGAAATAGAGCTTCTGTGGTTTATCTTTCTTTAATGCCATACGTCTCTAAAATAGATTTAATCCATAACCTGACCGTGGTTTTCCGCAATCTGAATCATTCGGTCATATTCTTCCGGAGTAAGATCCATATAATAATATTTGGACGGATTGTCGTGCTTGCCGTGTACCATTACTTCATAGTGTAGATGAGGCCCCGTAGACTTTCCTGTATTTCCTACTTCTCCAATGATTTCTCCACGTGTTACTTTTTGTCCTACACGAGCCTTAAACTTACTCATGTGACCGTATAACGTTTGATAACCGTAACCATGGTCTATCATCAAACAGTTTCCATATCCTTGTTTCCAACCGGCAAAGGTTACAACTCCGTTTCCCGTAGCATAAATTTCCGTACCTACTTTTGCCGAAAAGTCCATGCCTGCATGGAAACGTGGCGTACGGTAAATCGGATCGATACGTACTCCATATCCGGACGCCGTACGGCGTAGGTCTTTATTGGCGATAGGCTGGATGGCCGGAATGCATTTACTTCTGTCTTCCAGATTTTTGCCCATCTTGATAAGTTCTTCCAAAGAATTAGCTTCTATGTATAGTTGTTTACGCAGCATATCCATTTTCTGTGTAGTAGATACGATAAGTTCCGGGTTGGAAAGATTCATTAGATGTTCATATCTGTTGCTGCCTCCGAATCCTGATTTGCGGACAGATTCCGGAATAGATTCTGCCTGGAAGATCGCCCTGTATAAGTTCTCATCTCTTTGTTGGATATCATCCAGTATTTCTAAAGCGTTGGTTAGCCGTAATGAGAGTACTTCGTATTGTGTTTGCAGTAACTTGTTTTCTTTTCTCAACTGCGATTCCATAGGAGAATCAACAAGATAAAGCATAGCAAAGAATATCCCGACTCCAACAATTATCCCGGTGCTCAAATGCCGTATAACAATAAGGACGCGGTCCTTTGTGGAAGGATAAACGCGCTCGTAGTTCAGAGTGTTTGGGTTGTAGAAGTAATATGTTTTTCGAGATTTAAATAGTCCCATTGATTTTTTTTATTGCTTGAATGTGTGCAAAAATAATAATTTGCAGTACTTTTGCAAATTGTTTTTCAGAATATTAACGAGAACTAATATAGATATGTTGACAGCAAAAGAAATCCGTGAATCCTTCAAAGCATTCTTTGCATCAAAGGATCATCAGATTGTACCTTCCGCTCCGATGGTTGTGAAAGGTGACCCTACATTGATGTTTACCAATGCGGGAATGAATCAGTTTAAAGATATTATTTTGGGTAACGTTCCTCGTAAGTATCCGCGTGTTGCAGACTCTCAAAAATGTCTTCGCGTAAGTGGTAAGCATAACGACCTGGAAGAAGTAGGACATGACACCTATCATCATACCATGTTTGAAATGTTAGGAAACTGGTCGTTTGGTGATTATTTTAAAAAAGAAGCTATCAATTGGGCATGGGAATATCTGGTAGAAGTGTTGAAACTTGATCCGGAACGTTTATATGCTACCGTATTTGAAGGAAGTCCTGCCGAAGGTTTGGAACGGGATAACGAAGCTGCCGGTTATTGGGAACAATATTTGCCGAAAGATCATATTATCAATGGCAATAAACACGATAACTTCTGGGAAATGGGCGATACAGGCCCTTGCGGTCCTTGCTCGGAAATTCATATTGACCTTCGTCCGGAAGAAGAACGTAAGGCTGTTCCGGGAGCACAGATGGTTAATAAAGACCATCCGCAGGTAATTGAAATATGGAATCTTGTGTTTATGCAATTCAACCGTAAAGCCGACGGTTCTTTGGAGCCGCTGCCTGCAAAAGTTATTGATACGGGCATGGGATTTGAACGTTTGTGTATGGCTTTGCAAGGTAAAATATCCAATTATGATACGGATGTATTCCAGCCCATTATTAAGGTAATAGCCGGTATGACCGGTTCTAAATACGGAGAAGACAAACAGAAAGACGTAGCTATGCGTGTGATTGCCGACCATATACGTACAATTGCATTCTCTATTACTGACGGTCAGTTGCCATCTAATGCGAAAGCCGGTTATGTAATTCGCCGTATATTGCGTCGTGCTGTTCGTTACGGATATACATTCTTAGACCGTCGTGAAGCATTTATGTATAAATTACTTCCTGTGCTGATCGAAACGATGGGAGATGCTTACCCTGAATTGATTGCTCAGAAATCTTTAATTGAAAAGGTTATTAAGGAAGAAGAAGAATCTTTCCTTCGTACGCTGGAAACCGGTATTCGTTTGCTTGATAAGAAAATGGAGGAAACAAAAGCAGCCGGGAAGACAATTATTAGTGGTGTGGATGCCTTTACTTTATATGATACTTACGGATTCCCGTTAGACTTGACAGAGCTTATCCTCCGTGAGAACGGTATGGAGGCTAATATCGAAGAGTTTAATACCGAAATGCAGAAGCAGAAAGAACGTGCACGCAACGCTGCTGTTATTGAAACCGGCGACTGGGTTGTATTGAAAGAAGGAGAGAGTAAGTTTGTAGGTTACGATCTGTTTGAATGTGAATCGGAAATATTGCGTTATCGCCAGATTAAACAGAAAAATAAAGTATTATATCAGGTCGTTCTGGATCAAACTCCTTTTTACGCAGAAATGGGAGGTCAGGTTGGTGATACGGGTTGGCTGATTAATGATGATGAAAAGATCGATGTAGTAGACACCAAGCGTGAAAACAATCTCCCTGTTCATCTGGTAGTGAATTTGCCGAAGGATGTTACTGCTACTTTTGTTGCTAAGATAGATGAAAAGAAACGTGTTCAGTGTGAATGCAATCACTCTGCTACCCACTTGTTGCATGAGGCATTGCGCGAGGTGTTAGGTACGCATGTAGAGCAAAAAGGTTCTTATGTATCTCCTCAGTCATTACGTTTCGACTTTTCACACTTCCAGAAAGTAACAGACGAAGAACTACGCAAAGTAGAATGCCTGGTAAGCCAGAAAATACGGGCTAATTATCCGTTGGAAGAACATCGTGCTATGCCTATTGCCGAAGCAAAGGCTATGGGCGCTATGGCCTTGTTTGGTGAAAAATATGGCGATGAAGTACGCGTCGTTAAATATGGCAGCTCTGTTGAGTTATGTGGTGGCACTCATATTCCTGCAACCGGTATGATTGGTTCATTGCGAATAATTGGCGAAAGCTCTATCGCAGCCGGTGTGCGCCGTATTGAAGCTGTTACTGCTGAAAGCGCTGACAATTACTTCTACGCTCAGCAAGATTTGATTAATGAATTGCGTGCTTTATTCAATAATATGCCTAATATTTCTCAGGCTATCAAAAAGTCTATTGAAGAAAATTCGGATATGAAGAAACAGCTTGAGGCATATATTAAAGAAAAGGCCTCTCGTCTGAAAGCAGATATTATAGCTAAAGCGTCTGAACGCAATGGCGTTAAATTAATGACTTACGTAGGTAAAGGGAACATTGATGCTATGAAGGATGTTGCTTTCCAGATTAAGAATGAAACAGCTGGTAGCTTTATGTTTGTAGCCGGAATTGTTGATGATGCGAAATGTACCCTGATGGTGATGATTAGCGAAGACTTGGTTGCCGATGGACTGAATGCCGGCAAGCTGGTTAAAGACGCTGCCAAACATATACAGGGAGGCGGTGGCGGACAACCTCATTTTGCAACTGCCGGAGGTAAAAACCTCAATGGTTTATCTATTGCTGTGAACTCTATTTTCGAGGCTGCTGGAATGAACTGAAAAAACATTTCATTCGGAAGAAAATAAAATTTCTTTCGAGAGAAAATAAAATTTCCTTCGGATGTAATCTTTTTTACGTCCGGAGGATTTTTTTATCCCTCTTTGGATAATAGCGATACAAATAATACCTTTGTCGAAAAGCTTCTATAAATAGAAAAAGTATGTCAGACCAAAAAGTCGTAATTTGCAAATATCTGAAAGCCGAGTTACAAACCTTTCTTTCGGCTCTTAAATATGATAAATTGTTTATCCTTACGGATACGAATACACAAGACAAGTGCTTCCCTTTAATACAAGATGTTCCGGCCGTTCAAAACGCTCCTGTTATTACTGTCCAAGCCGGAGATATGCATAAAAGCCTGGAGCAAATGTCATATATCTGGACTCGTCTGTCTAATGAGGGTGCGTCCCGCAATTCATTATTGATCAATCTGGGAGGAGGAATGATTACTGATATGGGTGGTTTTGCAGGTGCTACTTTTAAGCGTGGCATACGCACTATCAACATCCCAACCACCTTAATGGCTTCGGTAGATGCTGCCGTAGGAGGAAAAACCGGAATCAATTTCAACGGATTGAAGAATGAGATAGGCTCTTTTTATCCTCCTTTATGCGTGTTTGTTGATTGTGAATTTCTGCGGACATTGGATAGAGATAACCTGTTGTCCGGTTATGCGGAAATGATAAAACATGGCTTGATTAGTTCGATGGATACGTATGCTTCGGTTATGTTGTTCGATTTGGATCAGAAGATAGATTATGCTTTTCTGAACCGTATGGTAGCTCAGTCGGTTGCTGTTAAGGAGCAGATTGTAACCGAAGATCCAAAGGAAAAAGGAATCCGTAAGGCATTGAACTTTGGGCATACGGTTGGCCATGCTTATGAAAGTTTATCCTTCAAGAAAAAGACTCCGTTGTTGCACGGTCATGCTGTGGCTGCCGGAATTATCAGCGAGCTTTATCTGTCACATAAAATATGCAGTTTCCCGATGGATAAGCTTAGTCAAGTCGTATATTATATAAAGGAGTATTATCCGGCATTTGTGTTCGATTGCAAAGATTATGAAACTCTTTATGAGCTGATGACGCACGACAAGAAAAATGAAGGCGGAGTAATCAATTTTACTTTGCTTGCCAATATTGGAGATGTCCGTATTAACCAAGACGTAAGTAAGGAAAAGATATTGGAATCTTTGGATTTTTACCGTGAGAGTTTTGGCGTATAAAGCGGAATTTGCTTTTATGTTTTTAATATAACAAAGACAGAAAGCCCGGAATATATCCGTATTTTCTGTCTTTGCTTTTTATTAACTTCGTATTTTATTTAATCAAAAATTGGAAACCATTCTTTTATTTCATCTTCAGTTAATTGCTTTCCGTATTCCGAAAATTCAAATGCTTCAACAGCCTGAACCTTCTGTGCGCGTTTTTTACCATAAAACTTATTCAGTATTTTCTTATCCTGTTTGGTTATAAATCCGCGTTTTATAACGTAGTTCTTTACCTGGAGATTAATCCTTTCTTCTTCATCGGTTGGAATGGTATTTTCAGTATGATTGAGCCACGGAAGCCATTCATACACTTGTGAAGCATGGCAATGTATCATTTCCGCCTTTTTGCGCATAACCGGAGTTACGTCTACAACTATGTCCGGTCGGAATGGACGGGGAGATGTAAAGCGGTCGCGGGTATATAGAAATACCGGATTATAGGAAAGGGCCGGAACTGATGGCAATACTTTCGGGACGGTAACCATAAAAGCGGCATCCTGAACAAGGATAGACACATTCCGATGGTCGGGATGATAATCGGAAGGCCTGTGTGTAATTACCAGATCAGCTTTCCATTCACGGATTAACCGAATAATCTCCAACCTGTTCTCTAGAGATGGAACTAACTCTCCATCGGGAATATTCAGAACTTCATATTCTATATTTGCCAGGTTCTTTACACATACGGTTTCGTTGTAACGTCTTTTTGCCAGCTCTTCTTCCGAGAGCGTTTGATGTCCTTTATTGCCATTTGTTACGGAAACGAATTTTACTTTACATCCGGCATCAGTCATTAATAGAGCCAAGCCTCCGGCGGTTATTTCACAATCATCAGGATGTGCACAGATAACGATAACATTTTTTGAGGCATTGGCAGCATACGAAAAACAAAAAATGCTCATTAATGAAACACATAAGATTTTCATAAAAGAAGAAAGATAGGATTTTGTCATAATAATTTATTTTTAGAATATAATTAGTGATTTTCTCTTATCCCTGAATCAGTCTATTTCCTGGTCGGCCTCATAACCGCCCATTTCTCGGATCGCGTTCTTTAATATTGCATATTGCTGGAATAGATGATTGACGGGAATCTCATTCTCAAGGTAATCATGCATCGGACTTTTCAAAAAGAAACTAAGGAATCGCTGAATACCGTAACGGCCTGCACGCGCGGCAAGGTCACTCAGCAATACAAGGTCCAAACATAAAGGTGCGGCAAGAATAGAGTCGCGGCAAAGAAAGTTTATCTTAATCTGCATTGGATAACCCATCCATCCGAAAATATCAATGTTGTCCCAACCTTCTTTATTATCGTTGCGAGGCGGATAATAGTTGATACGGACTTTGTGATAATAGTCGGAATATAAATCCGGTTGCTCTTCCGATACTAAAATAGATTCCAAAGTAGACAACTTGCTTACTTCTTTTGTATGGAAATTGGCCGGCTCATCCAGTACTAGCCCGTCACGATTGCCAAGTATATTGGTGGAAAACCATCCGTTCAAACCGAGGCAACGAGTGCCTATAACCGGAGCAAAGCCGGATTTAACCAATGTCTGGCCTGTTTTAAAATCTTTGCCGGCGATAGGCATTTTTGTCTTTTCTGCCAACTCCCACATGGCAGGGATGTCTACTGTTGTATTGGGTGCACCCATAATAAAAGGAGCGCCTTCCATCAACGCAGCGTACGCGTAACACATAGAAGGGGCAATATGTGTTTTGTCATCAGCCTTCATCGCTTTTTCCAAACTAGCCAATGACCCGTGAATTTCATTGTCTACCGGAACATAAATCTCGGTGGATGCAGCCCAAAGAACAACAATGCGTTCGCAGTTGTTGGCCTCTTTAAAGTTACGGATATCTTTGCGGATTTGCTCCATCATATCCCAGCGGCTATTACATTCCTTTATGTTATTTCCATCCAGGCGGCTTGCGTAGTTATGATCGAAAGCGGCTTTCATAGGAACGATTCTCTCCAACTCATCCTTTACGGGATTAATATCCCTCTCTTTCAGCACTTCGGCATTGATTGCCGATTCATAAGCATTATCAGGATAAACATCCCATGCTCCGAATACAATATCGTTCAGGTTTGCCAAAGGAACGATTTCACCGTAATGCAAATACTTTTTGTTTGCTCCTTTTCCTACGCGCATTTTATCATATTGCGTCATAGAGCCGACAGGCTTAGCCAAACCCTTGCGAGCCATCAACACTCCTGTCATAAACGTTGATGTAACAGCGCCTAATCCTACACAAAGAACCCCCAGTTTACCGGTTGCCGGTTTTACATTCATTTTTTCCATTTAATTAGATTATATTTATAATGCAAAAAACCTTAGGAACAGTATCTATAAAAAAAGTTCAGGCGCTTTCTCTATAGGAACTAATCCTAAGGTTTGTTACAAAAGTAATAATTTATTAATAGTATCATATATACATCTGGCGGAAAATTGTATTTAGACCAAAGAATGCTTATTCTGTACATATATAGGCTTTATATATACATTCTGTTAGTCAACAGGTTATTACTTGTCTTGTCCGGAACGGGACAAATTTCTGTAAAAATGGAAGGGAAAACTTGTAAAATCCCGTATAATACTCTATTTTTGCACCCGTAAAACACAAACGGGATGTAGCTCAGCCCGGTTAGAGTACGCGTCTGGGGGGCGTGTGGTCGCTGGTTCGAATCCAGTCATCCCGACTGATTAAAGAGGAAAAGGTTAGGCTTAATGTCTAACCTTTTTCTTTTTATTTATCCGTAGTAAAGCAATCGTAAAATAGTTGCCCGGTTTGAACAGATATCCGGCTGCCTTCATTGTTCTGTTAACCTTATTTAGTGTAGCTATAATTATACAATTACAGGCAAGCCGTATATTTGTACAAAATAAATATTCCGCCATGAACGAAGATTTAAGTACCTTATTACAAGAAGTGGATGCACTTAAGGCAGAACTGTCTACCTTGCGGCCATTGCCACAGGATGCCCTGAAAAAGATTGAGGACGCATTGGAAATGGAGTATACCTATGAGAGTAACCGGATAGAAGGAAATACGCTTACATTGCAGGAAACAGCCCTTGTTGTGAATGAAGGAATAACTATATCCGGCAAATCCATGCAGGAACACCTGGAAGCAATAAACCATGCACAGGCTATTGATTTTATCAAAGATATTGCCCGGCGGAATATAGAAATTAGCGAACCGACAATTAAAGAAATACACGCTATTGTGTTGCACGGCATCAACCGGGAGAATGCCGGCCGCTATCGGACCGTGCCGGTTATGATAACAGGTAGTACTCACATGCCGCCTCAGCCATATCTTCTGGAAAAACAAATGGAGGATTTTATTTTGAAGTTTCATCAAATGGAGAGAGATGGTATTCATCCGGTCATAATAGCGGCTTATCTACATGACGAACTTGTCCGGATTCATCCGTTTATTGATGGCAATGGCAGGACCTGTCGCCTCTTAATGAATCTTTACCTCTTGCGGCATGGTTATATTATCGTTATTCTGAAAAGTGATAACGAGAAGAAATTGCAGTATTACAAGGCTTTGGAGAAGTCTCATACGGAACATGAACCGAATGTTTTTTACATGTTGGTCGCTGAGGCGGAGAAGGAAGCATTGCAGCGCTATATTCGTATTTTAAAATAATAAGTATTACTTCGATACTTGTGCCAACTTGTTAATAGAGTTGTTAAAGGAGGCAGGAAGCCGTCTGATTATTCAGGCGGTTTTCCTTAATATCTGTTAATTAGGGGAAGGATTTCTATTTTCGTTTTAAAAGAGCTGACTTTTGCACTTAAAAGTCCCGTCTTAACATTTCAAAAGAGCAGACCTTTGAAGTGTTAAGACGGGACTTCTGTGTTCAAAAGATAGCTCTTTTGAAAGCCCTTCTCCGGACTGTTAATATACATAGGATCATCGAGGCCTTTTTTGAAATCATCGGGATGATTTTGGAAAAAGATCGGGATGATTTTAAGAAGAGTTCCCGATGATTTATAAATCACTTTCCGGTTACGCAAATAAGATAAAAGGATAAAATAAAGAAATTTTAGAGGAGAGTTTTATTTATATATAATAATGTACGCGCGTACATTTATTTATTAGGAAAACAGAAAAGTTATACTACCTTCCAAAACTATGTGTTTAAGAGGCATTTAAGTGACTAATGAAAACGTTCGTCTAGATTCGTCAATGCAAAGGTATATCTTTCTTTTATTCCTGCAACCCTTTTTGAATAATTTTTCACCACTCTATGTGCTTTCTTATCAATAATATAGCCTATCAGTTACAAAACAAAGGCTTCGTATTACGAACGCTCCAAAAACAGGCAAAAAAATGACGATTCTAGACCAACGTTTTCATTAGTCATTTTTTATGTATGGTGGAAGGCTCAAGGCCTTGGTAAATAGGACTTTTAATAGACATTATTATTAATATTAAATTAATTAGATTATGAACAAAAGATTCTCTACGATTGTAGCAGCTGCTATTTTGTTGAGTTCAGGTTCTGTGTTTGCACAAACAACTACATTGCCTAGATTTGACACGAAGCCTGCTGAGAAAATGGCAGAAGTTAATGGTGACAGCTATATCCATATTGGTGGAACTGTTACCGAAGATGGTAAAGACGTAAATTACGTTTTGGCTTTTGCAAAAGACGATAAAGGAACTTACCTTATCACTCGTAAAATTGCGGTGGCAATTGAAGCTGACCCTGAAGTACATCCAATGTCTATCGATTCTGCATTATGGTTGCCTACTGTAACTGTTGTAGATGGTATCAAAGGATATCAGTTTGCAAATAAGTTGAATCCGGAATTGAAGCTGGCTGTTCAATATGATAGCAAAGCTGACAAAGCTTATTTGGTAGATCCTGAAACAGAAGGAGCTTTCTCTCGTTTTGCATGGAATCCTTCATCCAGCGACTCTTTATTGTGTGCCTATGATGGTAACCAAGTAAGATATGCTTTCGTTATGCCAGCTGTTGCTGCAGATAAAACTGAAAATGTGAAGTTTGTGAAGGTAGAGGCTGGCAAAAGTTATAGTGGCGCTGTTGCTATAGCTCCGGAACAAACCTTATTGAATGCTCAGGATTTGAATAAAATCAATAGCAACAGCTTTGATCTTCGCGTAAACGATGAAGTTACAAATAACAGTGCTGACGATTTGAATGCAAATTCATACATAGCTTATGATGCAAAAGTAGGCGGAACATTAGTAGGTGGTGTTTATTTGCAAGCTAAAGGTAAGTCAAAGACTGGTCCAATTAAGGATTCAAAGGGTAATTATATGCCTAACAAGCATATATTTTTAGTAGTGGATACTGTGTTTAGTGCCGGTGCTTCTGTTAAGAATACTGAGACTGGACGTGGTTTGGTTATTACTACAGATACAATTGTTTGTAACTGGAATCCGGGTCAAAACGCTGATAAACCAGAAACATGGACATTGGCTGCCGGTCCTAAGCCAGGTACAGATACTTACCTGTCTTTAGATAAAGACAGTGTGGCTCAAGGACGTGCTGCTGCTCATTATCGTTTCTATATTTACAAAAATCATGCAGCTGTAAATGGTGAAGGTCTGGTTGTAAAAGTAGACTCTATCCCTCAATTGTATGATGACGTGAAGAACTATGCAGGAACATTGACACAGGCTCGTACAGAAACTGCTGCTAAGCAAGATTCTATCGGCTTCTTTGCTATCGACCGTCTAAGTGATGTTAAGAATCCTGGTTTGTTTACTATAATCGATTCTACAACTTTGTCTACTGCAAATACTGCTTCGTTAGCTACTGTAGGCTTTAGCACCGGTTCTTTGGCTAAATTGGAAAAGGGTGTTTACTCTATTAAAGCATTGGAAGATAACCCAGTTGCCGCTAAGGGTAAATATCTTATAGCTAATACATTTAATACAGACGAAGCAGGTGCTACTAGAAATTGGTTTACTAGCAATGCTACTGCTTCAAATGAACTTGTACTTGCCGGACAATTCTATATTGACGGTGTTAATGGCCGTTACACAATTCTGAATCGTGAGAATGGACAGAATCCGTTTGTTACAGCAACGTATGTTAATACAACTGCTACTGCAGACCAATATATTGTTAATGGTAAGAAGTATGAGATTAAGAAATTGGATGTTGATATGGCTGATCCTTATGTTGGTTACAAACATCTAACAGGAGATGAATCTGATAACTTTGCTGCAAAATTGAAATTTAATGCACCTTATGCAGGTGATAACTTGTATGTTGTTGTTGCAGAAGATGGCAAATTGAATGTTGAAAAGGATGCTGCGGATAAAGCATTGCAGTTTAAATTAAAGAGTGCTAATGGTGAAGCTTATGGTGTTACTGCTGCCGTTAAGGGTAAGGTTGATGATGGTAAGATGAAGCGTAATGCTTATCGTTTGGTAAATGCTGCAGATGAAACTCAGTTTGTTGTTTTAGATGGCGATAACTTTGTCTTGAAATCTATTGGTGCTGATGAGCTGGAGGCTAGTAACTTCATAGGGAACTTAGCTCAATATAGAGACTCTGTTGCGGTACCGTTCTTATTCCGTGCAATTGAAGAAGCTAATGGTTATGAATTATATGTAGCTGATACAATTATGGCTGCTAGCTATAATCGTTCAAATGCAGAACCTGCAGTGCCTGTATATGGTACAGATAAGGCATTTGTTCGTTATCGTGCAGACTCTTTGGCTAGTTACAAATTGAATGTTCAGGGTACAAGCGCTTATTTAATGTCAACTACATTAAATACTGCCGGTTCTGGATATTTCACATTAGAGTTGCCTGAAGAAGCAGCATTTGTTAATGTAACAAATAGCAAACCTGCTCACTATATCATTGCTTCTAATGAAAACCCAACATTGGCTATCTCTATTGATGCTAAGAACAATGCAGTATTGAAAGCAGAAAGTGAATTGAAAGCTGATGCATTCTCTGATAACTTCAAGTTGTTTGTTGACACAGCTTGTCTGGAAAACCCTGAAAAACCATTGTTCTATATCTGGACAACTCAAAATGTTGCTGCAGAAAATGTAGAAAAAGGTATTGGTAACTACTTGTATGCTGAAAATGGATCAAGCGTTCCGACATTTGTATTAGCTGCACAAACAGGTGATAACAAAGATAAGATGGATATTTTCAACAGTAAAGGTATTCGTGTTGAAAAGGATGTTAAGGTAACAGACAGCCGTGCTGCATGGGCATTCGCTTCTACAACAGAAAAGGGTGTTTATAAAGTTCAGAACAATAAGACTCGCAACTATTTGGCTCAGAAGAATGGTGTGTTGTCATTTACTACTACAAATCCATTTGATGGTTTGGCTGTAACTTTAACTGCATCTGAAACTCCTACCGGCAATGAAACAATCGAAGCTAATACTATCAGTGTAGTAGCTGGCGAAGGTAATGTAACCGTATACGGTGCAGCAGGTAAGACTATCATTGTATCAGACGTTGTAGGTCATAACACGAAAGTGATCGCTACTTCTGATGCTGAAACAATTCCTGCTTCTATGGGAGTAGTTATTGTTAAGGTAGACGGCGAAGACGCTGTTAAGGTGGTAGTTAAGTAAGAGAACAGAAAAATTAATAAAATAATTCTGGCTTTACGGAGCAATGCAGGGTGGTGGCTGATGCTCCACCCTGTAATAAAGCTAATTAACCCGTGACGGGTGAAAAGGTAAAGCGAATATTAATACTAAAGTAATAAAATTAAAAATCTGTCTGCCTGTACTTCCGTGAGGATGGAAAGCAGCATCTTAACAAAAGCTCCGGTAGTATTTATGCTGCCGGGGCTTTTATTTTTATCGGAGCAAACCGGTAAAGTTTATTTTTCGTAAGTTTTGTATTGAGTGGTACGCGTTCCCGACTTCGGTCAGAGAATGTTTTTTATCTCTTCCAGTGAGCGGACGGTGTAAGTAGGAGTGAAGCCTTCTGCCGGAAGTCCTTCCGGATTTAGCCAGAGCTGGTCTATTTTAGAGTTATAAGCTCCCACAATGTCGGCATCCCAGCTGTCGCCGATCATCAGGCTTTCATTACGGCGTGAATTCGTGTTGCGTAAAGCAAAGTCGAATATTCCTTTATGGGGTTTCTGGATGTTGGCATCTTCGGACAATATCATCCGTTCAAAATAGGGTGCCAGTCCGGAGTTGCTTAGTTTCTTGAATTGTACTTCCCTGAATCCGTTGGACAGGATAAACAGACGGTAAGAAGGGTATAGATATTTAAGGAGTTCGATAGCTCCCGGAACAAGACGGGTTTTCTTGGTTGTTCTTTGCAGGAAGTCGTTGTTGATTGCCATGACCGACTTTACGTCTTCTATTCCCATAGGGCGTGTCATATAGCGAAAACGTTCGATGATTAGTGTCTGGCGGTCTACTTCTCCACTGCGGTATTTGGCCCATAAGTCCATGTTATGGGGCATGTAGATATTGAAGAAAGCCTCGAAGGAGGCATAATACCGGCCAAAATTGTGGGCGGTATATATCTCTTCGAGGCATTCTTTATTGTTGTGGTACGTATCCCAAAGGGTGTCGTCCAGATCAATAAATAAGTTCTTGTACCTGATCATCCTACTTCAATTACCAGATATTTTCCCAAGCTCCAGAACGCCTTGGTATCTGTGATTTTAAGGGTAAGATTACCGTCTTCGTCTTTTAAGAACTCATAGGAGCCTTCGGGGTGATTGGATTTCAGTTTTGCTTTACCGGCAAATAACGGAATCTCGGTCACTTCGCGGATGTCAATGGAAATGAAATAATCTTTGTTGAATCCGCTTTGCAATACTTTCGATTTGGCAAACAAACCTCCGCCAGAAAGTATCTTTTGATCTTTTAATTCCTTAGATGTTCCGAAGCAATAATAAGCCGTATTCAGCGCTTTATCTTGCGCACTCAGCTTTTCGGATTGTACGGCTGTTGTCGTAGCAAGAGCTTCTACGTCTTCATTCAAAGCGGAAACCATTTCGTCCAGTTCCTGAATGCGTACGTTCTTTTTAGCCAAGTCTTCCTGCAGGGCAACGATCATGGTCGTTTTCTGGTCTATTTCGGAAGACAGACGGTCTATCGTCTTTTTTAAAGCAGCAGATTGAATTCCGCTTTTCTTTAGTTTTTCCTGTAAGTCGTTAATCTGTTCCTTGTTCTTTTTTAAAGTCTGGGTGATTAACTCCATATTCTGTCTGATCTGTTCTCGTTTGCTTTGGTTCATCTCACCTCCGGCTTGTTGCTGGATGGTCAGATAGTTTTCGGCATCACGTATGGATTGAAAGTCAGCTTCTACATCATTCAATGTATTGAGCATTTCGTTCAGTTCATCCGTGTTCCGGATGTTTTCCAGTCTGAGAGAATCGTTTTCTGCTTTCAGCTTCTTGTAATCGGCTGAATTCTGCCCGCAGGAGGCCAGCATAGCTGTGCAGATACATACTACTAATACTTTCTTCATTGTCTTTTTGTTTGTTTCGTTAAACATCCTTTTCTGTCTCTCTGTCCTTCTTATCTTTTAAGCCTGCTAAAACAATAACAATTTCACCCTTCGGTTCGTTCACTGTAAAGTGTGTGGCAACCTCTTCCAATGTTCCCCGTACCGTTTCTTCATGTATCTTCGATATTTCGCGGGATACGGAAACTTGCCGGTCTGTTCCGAAAAATTCGGTTAGCTGTGTCAACGTTTTTACAAGCCGGAAAGGGGATTCGTAGAAGATGATAGTACGGTGCTCTGTGGCAAGTTCTTTCAATCGGGTTTGCCTTCCTTTCTTTTGGGGAAGAAAACCTTCAAAACAGAACTTTTCGTTTGGTAACCCCGATGCAACCAGTGCCGGAACGAAAGCTGTAGCGCCCGGAAGGCATTCTACCTCTACTCCTTGACGTACGCATTCTCTTACCAGCATAAAGCCGGGATCGGAAATAGCGGGAGTGCCGGCATCGGATACAAGCGCTATATTTTCACCCGCTTTGATACGGGCGGCAATTTGTTCCACTGTTTTATGTTCGTTGAACTTATGGTGGGATTGCATCTTGTTTTGTATCTCGAAATGCTTTAGCAAAACGCTGGTGGTACGGGTATCTTCCGCCAGAATGAGGTCGGCCTCTTTCAGCATCCGGATAGCCCGAAATGTCATGTCTTCCAAGTTTCCTACAGGAGTAGGTACTACTACTAGCTTTGCCATATATTTACTTATAGATACCGCTTTTCCAACATCTTGATGAAGTCGGTAACAGCAGGATCTTCAAGATTCCATTTTAATATATTGTTTAAATAATCCATTGCCTCCTCATATGACTGGATATCGTTCAAATCGGCAATAACCATATTCATTTTTTCTTCATTCCCTCCGAACAATTCTCTACGGAAGCGGAAGCGATCGTTTAGGCTGAACGCTTTGCGAAAATCCGAAAGGATTTTTTTTTCCAGTTGGTCGTTCAACGAAAGACTCACTTTTGTATCTGTAGGTATTTCCTCATGTTCTATGACCGATTCCGGTTCAGCTACAGGAACAGAGACCGATTCCGGCTCAGCTGTAGGGGTAGGTTCTACTACCTGCATCGGAGCGGGTTCAGGCTGAATGATGGGCTCGGGTGTCGGTAAAGACTTCGGTTCGGACTTTTCAACGACAGGCTGAGGCTTTGCTATTGGTTGGGGAATGTTTTGTATCAAGGCTGCATGTTCTTCCATTTGCTTGCGGAGTTGCTCCAGTTGAGTCGTTTCAAGCGTATGGAGTTCATTCAGTATTTTATGTGTCAGGTCGAATGTCTGGCTAAAGAAGGATACCGGATATACTTCGGCATCCCGCATTCCGGCAACTTGCTTTTCGAGTTCCCGGATGTCCAGTAGCAGATAATCTATTTTCTCTTTGTTTGCCATTCTTTCTTTTCTATTCACGCGGAATTACAATCTATTATCTAACTTTCGCAAAAATAGGTATTTCTTGTTAATGTAACGTGGATTCCGGCAAAAAAGTATATAGTTATTCGATAAACTCCTCCGGCAGATTTACCAGATACAAGCGGTGGGTTGCCCGCGTAAAGGCCGTATAGAGCCAGCGATAGAAGTCTTCGCCCAGCATTTCCTCTGTGATATAGCCAATGTCGAGGAACACATTCATCCATTGTCCGCCCTGTGCTTTGTGGCAGGTTACGGCATAAGCGTATTTTACCTGAACGACATTATAATGGGGGTCTACTTTCATTTTCTTCATCTTTCCGGCTTTAGTGGGGACATCTTCATAATCTTCCAAAATAGTGTAGAACAGTTTGTCGTTGAGTTCTTTCGGAAGAGCCGGCGTATCAGTTTGTAGTGTATCCAGCAGGATTTTAATCTCCATTTCAAGGTCGTAGTCTTGAAAACGAACCAATACATCGGCAAAACGGAAACCGTATAGTTCGGTGGTGCGACGCACTCTCAATACTTGTATTATCTCCCCATTGGCAATGAAATCCATCTCTTTGCAGCCGGATGTCCAGTAATAGTTGTTTTTGGCTACCATCAGGCGGTCGCCGGAAGACAGTTCTTCCTCGCGATACAGTATGCGGTTACGTATACCATTGTTGTAGATGGTGGCACGTTTGTTGGAACGGGAAATGATCATGGTTTCTTCTATACCGTCACGACTATAAGCCGCGGATATTTCTTCAATCAGTTCGTCTCCGTTTATTTTTCTGAAATCGGAGAATCCCTGCAGTTTGAGCTTGGGAAATATTTCTACCGTATTGGTACGTAAAGCATCCCGTAACCGGGTTGCATTAAATAAAATACCGGAATCTTCACTTTGCCGTACTACCTGTGTGAGGGTAATTTCTTCTATGTGAAGATTGTATCCTCGAAGTATTTCAGGATTAAGGGCCGGACTTTCGGATTGCATGACGGGAGGGAGCTGGGCGACATCTCCCATTAGTATCAGGCGGCAGTTCTCTCCGGAGTAAACATATTGTATCAGATCGTCTAATAAACGGCCAGTTCCAAATATGAACGAATCCAGCCCTTCGTTGGCAATCATGGAGGCTTCGTCTACTATGAATAATGTATCTTTGTGTAAGTTTGTATCAGGAAGAAAGCTTGTAGGTTCGTTGGAAAAGGCTTTTTGCCTGTATATCTTTTTGTGGATGGTATAAGCTTTTTGATCGGCATATCCGGAGAATATTTTGGCTGCTCTTCCGGTAGGAGCCAGAAGAATACTTTTTTGCTCGAGGGCATTTAATGTTTTAACAAGTGCGCCTACCAATGAAGTTTTTCCTGTTCCCGCATATCCTTTAAGAAGAAGGAGACCATCCGGCTCTCTTGAAAGTAAGAAATCAGAGAGTGTCCGGAATGCTAAAACTTGGTCGTTTGTAGGAATATATGGAAAATTTTGAGTAATTTGGCAACTTAAATAACTATTTATCATTTTGACAATAATAATTTTCGCGATAAAGGTAGTGTATTAAATATTCTTTTTTAAATTTGCCGAACGAAATAAATTCAAAAAACAATACAAACCATGAAAGTTACATTAAAGATTTTATTAGTAGCCGCAGTTGCACTGCTAGTTTACATGTGCTATAGAAGTATTCAGGCACCGAGGGAATACGATGCAGAAAAAGAAATTCGTGATACTGCTATCAAAGCTCGTCTGATGGATATCCGTAAAGCTCAGATCGAGTATAAGAATATCCACAAGGTACATGCAGCCAATTTTGATGAACTGGCAAAGTTCTTGAAGACAGAAAAGCTTCCGTTCCTTGTAAAAGAAGGTGTTTTGTCTGATGAGCAGTTGGAAAAAGGTATGACTGAGAAGAAAGCTGTAGCTTTAATTGAAAAAGCAAAGAAAACAGGTAACTGGAAAGAAGTAGAGAGTGCAGGTTTGAAGGGCTTTACACGTGATACGGTTTGGATCACAGCTGTAGATACATTATTGGGTAAAAATTATGATGTGGAAGCTATGCGTTTTGTACCTGCTGTTCCGGGTGAAAAAATCCAGTTTGATATGGATACAGCTACTTTAAAATCAGGCTCTGGTTATGAAATTAAAGTGTTCCAATGCCAAGTTAAATTTGCCGATTATCTTCGCGATATGGATCCTCAGTTAACTTACAACTTGATCGAAAAGGCTGAAAAGCAGTCTAAGTTCCCGGGATTACGTGTTGGTTCACTGGAAGAAATTAATAATAACGCAGGTAACTGGGAATAATCGGCAGTTATATGGCTATCAGTATTCCTGATACTTTGACTACTGACAATTCGGAAAAATATATATTGTCCATCCGGCTATGTCCGGGTGGACTTTCTTTTTCCGGATATATACCTTCGGAGGGAGGATGCTTCTTTTATCGGGAAGTGGAATTCGACCGGAGTAATTCTTATGTATCTTCTTTGAAGGACTTCTTTTTTGAAAACGATTTTTTGAGTTGGGCTTATAAGCGTATCCATGTTATTTATGTATCTTCTCAATATACATTGGTACCGAAGGCTTTTTTTCAAGAAAAGGATAGGAGAGAGTATCTTTCGTTTAACTTTTCTGCTCCGGAAAAGACCTGTCTTAATAATACGCTGAAAACAGAGAATGCCGAAGTGGTATTTGGCTTGGACAAAGAAGTGTATGAATTTTGTTCGCGTTCATTGTTGAATCCTGATTTTACACATCATATAACATCTTTACTTCCTTTGTGGGAAAAACGTAGCCGGATGAATCCTTACCGCCAGATGTGCGTTTTTCTTCATGACAAAATGATGGACATTGCTTGTTATTCACAAGGCAGTTTGTTGTTTGTCAATTCTTTTGAGACGGATACGGAGGATGAGATACTGTATTATATATTAAGTGCATGGCGTGGGACGGATATGGATCAAGTGGCAGATATGCTTTATATTGCAGGTAATCCGGTTTTGCGTAATAGAATTATGGAAGTATTGAAAACATATCTGAAACATGTTTCTGTAATGGAAATACCTTCTGAAGCTTATCTGTTAGGAGGAGATATTGGGCAGGTTCCTATGGATTTAATCTCTTTATTAATATGCGAATTATAAGTGGAAAATACGGCCGCAGACGTTTCGATGTGCCTTCTTCTTTTAGTGCGCGTCCGACAACTGATTTTGCCAAAGAGAACTTATTTAATGTATTATCCAACCTGATCGATTTTGAAGGATTGGATGCCTTAGATTTATTTGCCGGTACGGGTAATATTTCGTTTGAACTTCTTTCGCGTGAATGTCATAGCGTTACGGCTGTAGAAAAGAACAATGCACATGCGTCTTTCATAGCGAAAGTTGCAAAAGAGTTGAAAACGGATGATTTGACTCTGATTCGTGGAGATGTGTTCCGATACCTTCATTCTGCTCCGGCACAAAGTTTTGATTTTATCTTTGCCGACCCTCCATACGCTTTGAAAGAATTACCGGAAATTCCTTCTCTTGTCTTTGAACGGGATTTGTTGCGTGAAGGCGGAATCTTTGTTATGGAACATCCGAAGACAAATGATTTTTCCGCTCTTCCTTATTTCTATCAGCAACGAGTTTACGGTTCGGTAAACTTTTCCATATTTATAAAGGAGAAAAACGGTTTAACTATAGAAGAGGAGAAAACAAACGCATAAACGATTCCGTCATTCGCTGCTTCAAAGGACGCTTTAACCAGCGGGAAGGTACAAGGCGTTCGCAATGCTTCATGTCGTGAAGGAATATTCGTTTCATTTGTAAAGTAAATTCTTTTTGATAGACGAAGGCATTGATCTCAAAATTGTGTTCAAAACTACGGAAATCCATATTAGCAGAACCTATACAAGCGATGGCATCATCGCTGATTACCATTTTGGAATGCAGAAATCCCGGTTTATAAAAATATACTTTCACTCCGGTTTTTACCATTTCGTCAATAAATGAATGGCTTGCCATGTTTGCTGTACGGGTGTCTGAACGTTTTGGAAGCATAAGCCGTATATCCACCCCTCCCAAAGCGGCAGTCTGCAATGCTTGGTTTAGTCCTTCCGTTGGCAAGAAATAAGGAGTTTGTATAAAAACATATTTCTTTGCATTTGCAATAAGAAAGATTGTGGCCTGCAATAATATACGCCATTGCCCTACCGGACCGCTGGTTACTATTTGCATTATGTTATCTCCAAATGTTTCTGTCGGAGGATAATATATTTTGTCATTCAGTAGTTTTTTACTTACTACATACCAATCTATTAAGAATGCGGCCTGGAGACCGTGTACGCCCTTTCCTGTAAACTTAAAATGTGTATCCCGCCAAGTTCCCCAAGAAATACCTTTGTCATATCGGTCCGCTATATTCATTCCTCCCATGAAACCGACCTTGCCGTCTATTACTACAATCTTACGGTGATTACGGTAATTTACTTTACTGGTTAGTATAGGGAACGCAACTTTCAGGAAAGGATATACTTCAATTCCTGCTGCTTGCATATCTTTAAAGAATGACTTTTTTACATTCCAACAGCCCACATCATCATATAAAACACGTACTTCGATACCCTCTTGTGCTTTGGCAATTAGGGCATCTTTTACTTTGTTGCCTGTTTCATCATCGCAGAAGATGTAATATTGCAAATGGATGTGGTGCTTGGCATTGCCTATTTCCGCTAATAACTCTCGTAGTTTATCTTTTCCATTGGTATAAATTGTAATATCACTTCCATATAGCAGAGAGGCCTGGTTGCTGTTACTAAGTAAGGTTGACAAAGGTTTATAAGTTTCAGGAACAACGCACGCGTCTTGAGGTAATTTACCTTCTTGAGGACGTTTCATGATACGTTTATAAGTTCTGCGTGAAATGATACGTTGTTTACGGTTGTCTTGTCCAAAGAAAAAGTAGAATAGTAATCCGATGCCGGGTGCCAGCAACAGAACGATTACCCAGGGGATGGTCTTCAATGGGTTTCTGTTCTCTGTAATGATAACGACAACTAATCCCAAAATCGTGAGACAGTATAATATAATGAACACTGTACCTACAATAAACGATATATGTATGGTTGCTAACATCCGTTTTTGTTTACACTATAATCAGCTAAAATATACAAGACAAGTGAAAAAAACAAATAAGCGGGTGAAAATATATATTGCGGTGGTCATTTAACTAGCGGATTGCTATTTTGCGGACAGTGTCACCTATGCGAATGATGTAATAACCTTTGACAATGTCGACAGTGTAATCTCCGTTGGGCTGTTTCATTGTTATTTCGGTTACTTTAATCCCTACTACACTGTATATTTCCAGAACACTGCCTATTGGGGCATTCTCTACGTGGATACAGTTTTCTGATACAGTTATTTTTATGGGTTCAGGATCTTTTTGGTTTACGGTATAAGTAGCAGGCTTCGATTTCATAACATTGGCTGAAACCGAATAACCCGTCTGTAAAATGAGGGTTAACAGTATTGTGATAACTACCTTCATAATTTGTACAAATGTAGAAAGAAATCCGGAAATGAAGAAAGAAATGCCTTATTTATTTGCATAACGTGCTTGTCTGCTTATAGTTTATGACTTGGTAAGCGATGGACAGATGAGTGAAGTAATAGATTGAAAGGTGACAATGTCTTTTAAGTTTTTATGTTAGCGAAATAACCATACCTTCACTGCCAAGTATCGTTCCGGGATAAATTTCGTCGGCTTCTTTTTTAAGGATACTCAACTCTTCATATCGAGCTGAATAATGACCTATGACAAGTTTTTTTACGTGGGCTTGTTTGGCAATTTCGGCAGCTTGCCGTGCTGTAGAATGGAAAGTTTCTTTGGCGCGCGGGGCATCGCATTCTGCAAACGTGGCTTCATGATAAAGTAAATCTACTCCTTCTATATAAGGTATAATATTGGGATTGAAGGCTGTGTCTGAGCAATAAGCATATCGTTTGGGAGGAATTGCCGGACGAGTTAGTCGCGCGTTGGGTACTACTTCTCCTTCGGGAGTTATGAAATCTGCACCTCTTTTTATTTCTTGCAGCATTCTTATGGGTACTTGATAGAAGTCTGTCATTTCCCGGATAATATGGGCTTCTTTCTGCTTTTCAACAAACAGATATCCGCAGCATGGAATGCGATGTTTTAGCGGAATAGAATAAACACATAATGAACGGTCTTCCATCACCAATGCATGACTATAGGTATCTACCGGGTTAAAACGAACTTCGTAGGGGAGTCCTTTGCAGAAGATAGCCAGTATCGGACGCATATAGTCTTCAATCTCTTTAGGTCCATGAATTACCAGTTCTCCATTACGTCCCAACATGCCCAACGTAGAAAGTAAGCCTGGTAATCCGAAACAATGATCACCATGCAAATGAGAGATGAAAATATGATTTAGCCGGCTGAATTTTATGCGCATACGACGCATTTGTACTTGTGTGCCTTCGCCACAATCAATCATGTATAATTTATCCCTTAAATTTATTATCTGCGAAGTCGCCAGATGCCGGGTTGTTGGTAATGCAGAGCCGCATCCTAATATATTTACATCAAATTCAGCCATATAATATCACCGGGATAATTCAATGCAAAGATAATACAAAACCTTCTGTCTACTGTGAAAAATAGCAAAAAATATGGTTGTAGTGTAGGCAGGATGAGAAGGATTACATATATTTGTTTGCTGTCCTTTAGGAAGCAATGCAGTATGCAATTAAGACTTAAGATATATTCTAAGCCTTAACTAACTTTTTCTTTTTGTTTAAAACGGTTAAATGTAGAAACGGCCAAGCGCGAGCTTCGCCGTTTCCTTATTTTAATACGTATGTCCCTTATCTTCATTTATTTCTTTGATATCTATTTTGTGCAAATCCAGTGCACGCCAAGCATAGAATATATAAGCTAATACAAATGGAACAAGAATGGATACAAAACTCATCACCTTTAGGGTAAATGGGCTGGATGAACTGTTCTGTATGGTAAGAGAACTTTGTAAATCCGTTATAGATGGATAATAAGCCGTGTTATTCCAGCCTGCACAAAGCAATAGAGCTAATACCGTTAATACGGTTCCAATACCGGAAAACCAAATTCCTTTTGTCCATCCGGCAGATAATAAAGTTTTTCCAATTCCAAATAAAACACCTATAACTCCGATTAACAAGATTGCTAATACAGCCGGCATCTCAATTAAATTAATAAAGTATTTGTAGGGTTGCATAAAGACTTCTCCTGTATCCGGATTTACAGCAAAACCTTTTGTAAGCATCAGATGGATAATGAACATGAGGAAAAACAGGAGGAAAAGAATCGTTTCTGGAATAAGTTGCTTGCGACTTTTCTCTGTAATTTCCCGGTCGTCTATATTATTAATGAAATAGAGCAAAGCTTGCACCCGTGCAAGGAAAAATACAGCTAATCCTAAACAAAGATTCCAGAATACAATAGCTGCTTCCAGTCCATGCCATGGATTGTCCCAAGTGGATATGACAGGCATTGCTATATCGGTAAGTTGTTCTTTGTTTACTGTAAATTCAGCACCGTTGAAAAATGTTCCTACGGCTGTTCCTAATAATATAGGGCCGGCTACCCCATTAATAATGAGAAAAATCTGATAGGTTTTCTTTCCTAAGAAGTTCCCTTTCTTGGCTTGATACTCATAAGATACAGCTTGAATTACAAAACAGGCAAGAATGAGCATCCATACCCAATAAGCTCCACCAAAGCTGGTGGAATAGAAAAGAGGAAAGGATGCAAAAAAGGCTCCTCCGAAAGTAACCAGGGTTGTAAAAGTAAATTCCCATTTACGACCTGTTGAGTTCAACAGCATTTTTTGTTGTAATTCGGTTTTGCCTATCGTGAAAAGCAAAGACTGTCCGCCTTGTACAAAAAGCAGGAATACAAGTAGTGCTCCTAGTAAGGAAACAAGGAGCCACCAATAATGTTGCAATAATATATATGTACTATCCATTGTGTTCGTTTATTAAAATGTTTTTAATAGTTTCCATTAGTCGTTGTTTGGAACGTTGACAGTAATCTTTTCCGGCCCTTTTTTTATTGCTTTCACCATGATACCGATCTCAGCAATAAGTAAAATAGTGAAAAGTAAAAGGAAGAGGAAGAATGTTGTCTGTACCGACGAGGGATTCAATTTGGATATAGCTGCACAAGTCGGCAGAATATCTTGTATAGCCCATGGCTGACGTCCTACTTCAGCCACAATCCAACCGGCTTGTCCTGCTATATAGGCTAATGGAATAGACCATAAGCAAACGTATTGTAACCAACGTGTTTGAGTGAATTTCTTCTTATTACTATATATTAAAGCCACGATAAACAGCAGAATGAAATAAGCCCCCAGTATAACCATGATGCGGAATGAATAAAAAGTGAGACCTACATGGGGAATTAGTTCGGCCGGGTCTTTAATGTAGCCATATCCGAAATAAGGGAAGTTCTCATTCAGTATGGTAAGGCTTTGTTGGGCACTTACTTCGTCTTTGTTTTTTCTTGCATTTCTGTAATCAGCCAGAGCTTTAATTGCCAATTTTCCTTTGGCAATTTTTTCATGGGCAGAAAGTGCCGGTGTCCCATTATGTGTTGTATATCCACCTTCAATTAAATTGACGATACCGGGTACATAGGCGTCTGCTTTGCGTTCCGCAAGGAATGATAGTACTTTGGGGATTTCAATGCGGAATAAAAATGGATTTACATTATCTTTATAACTCGTTTTGTCTGGATTTAGTATACCAACGGCAACGATTCCCTGCCCGTAGCTGCCTTCGTATAAACCTTCCATGGCTGCCAACTTCATAGGCTGTTTTTGGGCTACCTGATAGGCAGAGCCATCACCTGTCCAAATAATAAGAATAGACGCTACAAGTCCGAAAATTGCTCCTATTTTAATACTTGACAGAGCAAATTCAGTTTCTCTTTTCTTTAATAGATACCAACTGCTGATCCCTATTACAAACAATGCCCCTACGATCCATCCGGAAAGTACAGTATGGAAGAATTTATTGATTGCTACGGGCGATAAAGCTACTGCCCAAAAATCGAACATTTCATTACGTACCGTATCCGGGTTGAAATGCATACCTGCCGGATGTTGCATCCAGGCGTTTGCAATCAGAATCCATAAGGCCGATAGAGTTGCCCCTATGATGGTTAACCATGTAGATGCCAGATGGAAACGTTTACTTACTTTATTCCAGCCAAAGAACATAACGGCAATGAATGTTGCTTCCATAAAAAATGCAAGGATACCCTCTATAGCCAAAGGTGCTCCGAAAATATCCCCTACGAACCAGCTATAATTAGACCAGTTTGTTCCGAATTCAAATTCGAGAATTAACCCGGTGGCAACCCCGATAGCGAAATTGATACCGAAAAGTTTCATCCAGAATTGTGCAGTGGTTTTCCAGAATTCTTTACCTGTCCGGACATAAATTGTCTCCATAATGGCTTGTATAACGCCAAGTCCTAATGTTAGAGGGACAAAAAGCCAATGATACATGGCCGTGAGTGCAAATTGAGCCCTCGACCAGTCAATCAGAGAAGTGTCAATGCTTTCAATCATATTATCAATGTTTAAGGAGTAATAGCTCTGTTTATAAGTTCATCGGAAACATGTTTTTCTTTTTCCGAATTGTTGTCAAATTGGTTTAGATAGTTTGGGAAAAAGAAAAGCCTTAATATGAAAAATAGAATGAATAGTTTGACTAAAATAATCAGCCAAAGAGTTTTACCTAATGTCATTTCCCTAAAACCTTCCAGGTAAAAATGGTAAATCCGGACGATAATAGAATCTTTTTTCATACATGTATTTTCATTAAGACAACAAAAGTGAAAATAAGAAAGTTCCTAGATAAGTACAAATATATGGAAAGAAGTATTTAATTTAATTACAAAGCAATAGATATTATTTATAAAAATATAGATACCATCTATTCACTGTTAAAAAAAACTATTTTAAATAAGAAAACACTTTTTGAAGCTTGTCTTTACTGCCGTATTGGTTATATTTGCGACAATTTGAACCTTAAATAGGTAGAAAACAGTTGAAATATTATTGTTAAGTGCTAATCTATAAAAAAATTATTACTATGTCAAACATTTCAAGAAGGTCATTCCTTCAAAGAGGAGCTGCAGCAGCCGCTGCATTTTCAATCGTTCCGGGTTCTATTCTTGGTAAAAGTCATGGATATATAGCCCCATCTGATAAATTGAATATTGCTGCCGTTGGTATCGGTGGTATGGGTAATGCAAACCTGAAAAACATGGAGACTACAGAGAATATCGTAGCTCTTTGTGATATAGACTGGAAATATGCAAAACCGGTATTCGAACGTCATCCTCAAGCTAAGAAATATTGGGATTTCCGTAAGATGTATGATGAAATGGGCAAATCTATTGACGCTGTGTTGGTAGCTACAGCCGATCATACTCACGCCATTGTTGCTGCAGATGCAATGACTTTAGGTAAACATGTATATGTTCAAAAGCCGTTAACGCACTCTGTTTACGAATCTCGTTTGTTAACTAAATTGGCCGATAAATATCAGGTAGCTACTCAAATGGGTAACCAAGGTTCTTCCGATGAAGGCGAAAATCTGGTTTGTGAATGGATTTGGAACGGTGAAATCGGTGAAGTGACGAAAGTAGAATGTGCTACAGACCGTCCTATCTGGCCGCAAGGTTTGAATGCTCCTGAAAAGGCAGATAAGATTCCTTCTACATTGAACTGGGATTTGTTTACCGGTCCTGCAGAAGTTCGTCCGTTTAATCATATTTATCATCCTTGGAACTGGCGTGGATGGTGGGCTTACGGAACAGGTGCACTAGGTGATATGGCTTGCCATATAATGAGTGCTCCGTTTAAGTCATTAAAGTTAGGTTATCCTACTAAAGCACAAGGTTCTTCTACATTATTACTTCGTGACTGTGCACCTCAGGCTCAGCATGTAAAATTGACATTCCCTGCTCGTGACAATATGCCTAAAGTTGCTATGCCGGAAGTAGAAATTCATTGGTATGACGGTGGTTTGATGCCTGATCGTCCAGCTGGATTCCCTCAAGGTAAAGAACTTATGGGTTACGGTGGCGGTTTGTGTATCTTCCATGGAACGAAAGATACATTAATTTGCGGTTGCTATGGACAGAATCCTTGGTTGCTGTCAGGTCGTGTTCCTAATGTTCCTAAGACGGAACGTCGTGTGGCTAATGCAACGAGAGGTGGACATGAACAAGATTGGATTCGTGCTTGTAAAGAAAGTGCAGGAAGCCGCGTGAAATCAAAATCAGACTTCTCTTTTGCAGGTCCGTTCAACGAAATGGTAGTAATGGGTGTGTTGGCAGTTCGTTTGCAAACTCTTAATAAAGAATTGTATTGGGATGGTCCTAACATGAAGTTCACTAATATCGGTGATGACGAAATGTTGAAGATATTGATTAAGGATGATTTCAAAGTTGTTGATGGTGACCCGAAATTCAATAAGATATGGACTGATCCAATCAATGCACAGCAATTTGCAGCTGAATTGGTTAAGCATACATATCGTGATGGATGGAAATTACCTGATATGCCAAGATAATAAGTATTAAATTATAAATCCAAAATGAAAAAGTCAGTATTATTAGCTAGCGCTGCTGTGATGATGTGTTACTTTACATCTTGCGGTGGTGGAAAGAAAACAGAAGAAGCTCCAGCTACTGCGGAAACTGCAACAGCAGAAGCTGCGGTTCCTGAATATAAACTCATGAACGATCTTCCTACTGTAGACTTATCTACTTTCCCGAAAGATAAAGATGGAAAGATTACAATCTTTGATGGAAAATCATTTAATGGTTGGAGAGGTTATGACAAAACTGATGTTCCGGGTGCATGGGTTATTGATGACGGAGCAATCCATATCAAAGGTTCTGGTGAAGGTGAAGCCGGTGCAAAAGACGGTGGCGACCTGATTTTTGCCAGCAAGCTAAAGAACTTCGAATTGGAGTTTGAATGGAAAGTTGGAAAAGGGGCTAACTCCGGTGTGTTTATTCTGATTCAGGAAGTGGAAGGGGAACCTTCTTACATTTCTGCTCCGGAATATCAGGTATTGGATAATGAAAACCATCCGGATGCTAAATTAGGTAAAGATGGTAACCGTATGTCTGCATCTCTTTATGACATGATTCCTGCTAAGCCGCAGAACTCTAAACCGTTTGGAGAATGGAACAAAGGTAAGATTCTTTGCTACAAAGGAACAGTTGTTTACTATCAGAACGATGAGGCTGTAGTTGAATATCACTTGTGGACTCCGCAGTGGAAGGAAATGCTTGACAAGAGCAAGTTCAGCAAGGATAAATGGCCCTTGGCTTATGAGTTGTTGTTAAATTGTGGTGGTGAAAATAAGGAAGGCTTTATTGGACTCCAAGACCATGGTGAAGATGCTTGGTTCCGTAATATTACAGTTAAGGTTCTTGATTGATCATTAACACCAGATTTAGAATAAACAAATGCCCGGGGCCGGAACTTACTATTCTAGCTTCGGGCATTTATTTGTAAAAACGGATATTCAGTGAATCGAATTTCAGACTTAATAATATAGAATGATGAGTACAGAACATTGTTACACAAAGGCGCAGCTTACTTGGTTGATGTTGTTGCGGCTTTTTATTGGCTGGCATTTCATGTATGAAGGTATGGTAAAGATTATGAATCCTAAATGGACTTCTCTTCCTTACCTGCTCGATTCGAAAGGCTTTGCTTCTTCCTTTTTTATTGATCTGACGCAGAATGCGGATTTGATGGAATTAGTCAATTTTGTTAATGAATGGGCACTTTTGCTGATAGGTTTGGGACTAACGTTAGGGCTTCTTTATCGCCTTTCTTCTGTGGGAGGTATGATTTTATTGGCTATGTATACCTTATCGCATCCGTCTTTTATCGGAGCGGATTACATGATGCCTTTTGAAGGATCTTATTTGTGGATTGACAAGAACTTGGTTGAGTTTGCGGCATTGGGATTGTTGTGCGTGTTCCCTACTTCCCAAATAATTGGTTTCGACCGTGTGGTAGGACGTGTTTGTCCTATATTACATAAACTTAAATTGATTTGATACGATTATGGCAGAAGATGTAAATAAGACTCCCGCTCAAGATAAGCAACCCGATAAAGGACGTCGGGATGCGTTGAAAACACTGGCAACCGTACCCGTATTGGGCGCTTTAGCTTATGGCGTTTATCAGAAGAAAAAAGATGCCCTTAAAGGACGTAACATTTCAGATGTATTTCAGGTAGGCAACGCTCAGGCACAGTATCTCGAACCTGTTAAAGACGGTAAACAAATCCGTTTAGGCATTATCGGTTTCGGTATTCGTGGAAAGGACTTGCTGCGTGCCGCCGGATTCGCCGAACCTTCGTGGATAGATACAGTTATAGAAGCTCATAGAAAAAATAAAAAGGATACCAATTACGAGCAATATATGGCACAGGATGACTTGAATGTCGTTGTAAACGGTGTGTGCGATATATTTGATAAATATGGAGAGGCTGCTCAGTTGGCAGGTTCCAATATCCGTCGCGAGGGCAGTAATGGTAAGTTCGGTCCCGCTCCGAAACGTTACCGTACTTATAAGGAACTGTTGGCGGCAGATGATATTGACGCTGTGATTATCGCTGCGCCTGATCATTGGCATAGCACAATGGCGATGGATGCTGCTCGCGCAGGCAAGCATGTTTATTGTGAAAAGCCTCTTTCATGGACTGTTCCCGAAACCTATATGGTTCGCCAGGCTATTAAAGAAACAGGCGTTGTATTTCAATTAGGTCATCAGGGACGCCAGACTGATTGCTATCAGAAAGCTGCGGAAATCATCAATAAAGGATTACTGGGCGACGTTAATCTGATTGAAGTATGCACTAACCGTAACTCACCCAATGGTGCCTGGGTTTACGATATTATAGAAGGAGCATCTCCACAGACTATCGATTGGAA
This sequence comes from Parabacteroides bouchesdurhonensis, assembly GCF_900186615.1. Taxonomy (GTDB): domain Bacteria; phylum Bacteroidota; class Bacteroidia; order Bacteroidales; family Tannerellaceae; genus Parabacteroides; species Parabacteroides bouchesdurhonensis. The sequence continues at coordinate 719,143 of NZ_LT896588.1, read as the reverse complement.
ACAGTTTGAAGGTAATCCCGACCGCATAAAAGAATACATGGATTATATGACAAAGAACGGTCTGGAAAGATATATCGGTCCGGATGAACGCGATAAGTTCAGTTTGGAACGCTTCTTCCGCTGGCGCTGCTGGTGGGATTACAGTACCGGTCTTTCCGGTGATTTGCTGACGCATGAGTATGATGCTGTTAATCAAATTATGCACGTAGGTATTCCTCACTCCGCAACTTCTTCCGGAGGAGTTTATTTCTATAAGGATGGACGTACGGTTCCGGATGTTCTGCAAACCGTATTTGAATGGCCGGATAGAGATCTCTCCATGTTGTATAGCGCTACCTTGTCAAGTACCCGTGAACGGGGTAAAGTATTTATGGGGCATGATGCTTCTATGGAAGTTTCCAATATGCTGGCTATTACAGTAGACAGAGATTCAACCCGCTATGCTGAGAAGATTGCACAAGGTATTATTCCTACGGATACACCGTTTTATACTTATGTGCCCGGTCAGAATAGTACCGACTCTGTAACATCTCCTACGGAGTTGTATTTTGCGAAACGTGGTTTGCTTTATACTTATGTCAACGGACGTCGCTACGACACAAGTCATCTGCATATCCGCGAGTGGCTGGAATGTATCCGTCAGGGTAAAACACCAAGTTGTAATATAGACCGTGCATTTGAGGAAGCCATGACTGCCCATATGGGTACTCGTGCTTATCTGGAAGGACGTACTATGTATTGGGATAAGGATAAAGAAGAAATAGTAAGAGGCGAAAAAGCGTAAATGCTTTAAATATAAAGGAAATGAGGGGTTGCTTACTAATAGGCAACCCCTTTTTTGTTGCCATGTTGGCTCGTCAAACCGTTTATGTTCTACCCGGTATGAATCAGTAAGTCGAGGAAAAAAGAAAAAACTTTCGTTTTTCTGTAACCGATTTTCGTTACTTTGTGTCCTATATACAAAACAAGATTATTAACGATAAAAACTTAAAAATATGAATGAGCTGTGGATTCCGATTATTGCAATTGTTTGTGCGGTAGGCCTTCCCGTCGTGTTGGGAATAGTTGCTTGTTATTACACAATTAAAGGTCGCCATGAAGAGAGGATGGCTATGATTTCAAACGGTATGATTTTGGAAGAACCGGAAAAGAAAGCCAATCGCTATCCGGCTTTGAGAAATGGAATGGTGATGATAGGTCTGGCTGTAGGATTAGTAATGAGTATTGTATTTTATCCATATATGTATTTGGATAATGGATGGATGAATCTTACAATTCCTACAATGTTGCTATTGTTTGCCGGTTTAGCGTTCATTTTGTATTTCTTTATATCCCGCAATATGCAGAAAAAAGAAATGCAAGAAGATGATAACCGATAGAATCCGGTTTGGATGGATGAGCAAAAGTGGATAATGCACATTTTGGCAGGGGATACGCAAAGTTTCTCCTGCCTCGTCGCGAAGTATGAGAAGATGGCTTATACGATAGCTTTTCGTATTCTCGAAAACCGTGAGGAGGCGGAAGAAGCTGTACAGGATGCTTTTGTAAAGATGTATCGCGCATTACCCGATTTCCAGTTTGAAAGTAAGTTCTCTACATGGTTTTATCGCATTGTTTATCGTACCGCCCTGAGTGCATTGCGTCAACAACGTAATTTTGCTGATTATGAAGAAGCCGGAGCAACCGACCTGACAATGGCCGAGATGGATGCGGCATCTTCCATATTGGAAAGAGAAGACCGCAAGGAGATTATTTCCGGTGTATTAAAAAAGCTTCCGGCTGATGAAAGCCTGTTGCTTACCCTCTATTATCTGGAAGAATGTTCGGTAGATGAGATTCGTCAGATTACCGACTTGACAGCTTCCAATGTTAAAATTAAATTGTTTCGTGGACGTAAACACTTTTACGAGACATTACAGAAAATGATGAAACAAGAAGTTTCCGATTTGTTATGAATACATCAGAAGAACATATTGACAAATTAACGAAGAAATTGATGAACGGTACTTTTGAGCAGCCATCTCCATCCCTGAATACCCGTATTATGGCACTGATTATGGGTGAAAAACGGTCTTTGATCCGTAAATGCTATATAAAACGGATGCCGTCGCTTAGTATGGTAATAGGCTGTTTTGTTGTTTATATGATGTTAATAGCCGGTGTTGCTTCTTTATTTATGAAGCAATCCGAAACGATGAGTAATTTGTTGGAAGGATTAAAAAATATATTTCCTATGCTATTAACTATAGGCACTTGTGTATCATTGTTCTTTTTCTTCACTCAGCTCGATAACTGGTTGAATACAAAAGAGTCGATGAAAACTAATGTCGGAAAGAAAATCGGGTAAGAAGTTCTGCTCCCCGTTCCCGAATCAATCTTCCACTTAATGAAGAGACGCAAGATTGGAAGTCACAAATTGTGACCTCCAATTCTATAAAAATGGGTGTCAGGCGCAATCCCTATGCGTTCACTGAATTAGGCGTCGCAATGCTTAGTAGTGTTCTCAATTCAAAGGCGGCTATACAAATCAATATAGGTATCATGCGTGCTTTTGTTGCCATGCGTCATTTAATATTAAACCCTCCGGCAAACCCTGTTCAGGAACTTCAACAGGAAGTAAAACAACTAAAAGATTACATAGAAGAAGTCTTTGCCGACTACAACGACATCAACGACGATACTCGTACTCAATTGGAATTAATCAATGAAACATTGACGGAATTACAAGCACAAAACAAACAGAACGGCAAGCCTCGTAATCCTATTGGATATCTGGCATCCCGGCAAAAGAAAAAATGAAACAGCCCATAAGATTTGTTTTTGCAATCTTATGGACTGTTCCTATGTTTCCTATTTTATTAGTCCTTATTTCGCTTTTATCTTGAGGTTACTGTATCCGTTACCATCAAAATAAATGGTTTGTTCACCTCCGTTGTTTATTTCGGAACGGTAGTTCGAATTTGTTTTCTCCGAATTTGTAATATTGAAACCTTTGATGCTGAAATCTCCATACTTCATGTTGTCCGCCTTTACGGTAAAAGCTGTATGCTCAGGAATAGCTAGCGTCAGATTCCCATAACGGGCGCTTACATTTACCTTCTTGAACCTGTCGGAAAGCTCTTTTACGTTCAGTGAACTATAGCTCAAAGAGCCAACAATCAGTTCATCGTTTACAGACTGTATCGTTATATCACTGTATTTTATTTCCAGATTCGCCTTATCAACAGTATTCACTTTCAGGTTGCCGTATTTCTTTTCCAGAGTAAGTCTTTTTACGTTCTGTATTTCCAGATTGGAATATTTACTGTCTATTGTCAGTTCGTCTGCATTACCTATAACGGTACTACCTGCGTAGCCCAGGTCTATATCGGCATTGGCAAGGTCTCCCAGATTAACATTGCTATACTTTGCTTCTATTTCCACATCCCCTTTAAAGTTGCCACCGGCCAGATTCCCGTATTTTACGTGCAGGTTGCATTTCCCTTTATTATCTCTTGGCAGGTCTATGTTTCCATATTTTTGCGTTAAGTCCATCGCCAATCCGTTCGGAATGTTGATGTAATACTGGATGGTAAGACGGTTATTGTTGCCATCGCCCCAATCACCCCAAAAGCTGCTTTTCACTTCTTTCAGGTTCGTAATGGCAGAAACTGTACTTCCTGATTTGGTAAAGTTTATCTCCACGCGATCCAGATTGGCCTGCGCTTTGGATTCGTCGTTCGATTTTGCCTCTATTACAATCCGGAATGCCGCTTCCTTTTTATCCCAATAGCTAACGGTGATGTTCCCATAGCGGTTGTCTGCTTGCAAAAGATCACTCATGCTAACATTGAACGATTTGTTTATTTCTTTACGTTTGGAATATTCCAGATCTTTAGCCAACGCCGGCAGACAATAAGCAAACATTAATATAGCCAATAAAATCAGCGGGCGATTTGTTTTTTGTAATGTGTTCATGATCCTGTTATTTATTATTGTTATCTTCTTTATTAGCAACTCTCTCCATTTGTTTGAGCATGAAAGAAAGCCCTTCCAGGCTGTTGTTGTAGTGCAAGGTCATGGCATATACTCCTGCATTGGTACAAGGCAGAGTAGGAAGAACTGTTTGCTCAAACATATAATTGTCACGAAGAATTTGTTTTGTTTCTTCCAATAATCCGGTAGTACCCGGAGTCTTGCCGGACTTGTATATCTCCTCCATCTGCGCCATTACGTCGTTTATTTGCATGTTGTAGTAGATACGCAGTTCTTCTATTTCCTGTTTTTCGCAAGCTTGGTAAGCCGTCTGTTTGCTGCCCGGTTCCGGAATAGAAGTTCCTCCCGGTAAGCGAAGCAGGAACAGTAAAGCAAAACAGGCTGCCGCGGCGAATGCCGCTATTATATAGACCCGTTTCCTGTGTTTAGGCGAAGTGGGTAGTTTTTGTTCGAACCGTTCAAGGTGTCCTGCAGGAAGCGTTTCATCGTTGAACTCATCCTTGTTGGCATCAATGAAATCTTTTAATTTATCCATATCAGTTGACTCCTATAATTTCTAAAAGTTTCCGTTTGGCACGAAGGTATTGACTGCGTACACTGGGCGGTTGAATGTTGAGGATAGAGGCAATCTCTTCCATGTCATATCCCTCAAAGAGGTAAAGCGAGAGGATTACGCGGTAACCGGCAGCCAGTTTCTTCATGCCTTCTTTTACCAGAGCTACCGAATATCGGATTTGTTCTTCATCCGGCCTGTCCGGTTCTGGTTCAGCATAATTGTCGGGAATCTCTTCCCATTCCGGCTTTTGTTTACGAACGTAATCGATGGCGGTATGGATGGCTATACGGTGCATCCATGCTTCAAAACACTGGTCGTCGTGATATTGATCCAGCCGGGAGAAGATTTTCAAGAACGAATCTTGCATTGCTTCTTCCGCTTCTTCCTGATTGCCTGTAATTCGTAGACAAACCACATAAAGCCATCGCGCATATTGTTTGTACAAGGCAAGCTGTGAAGTTCGTTTACCGGAGCGGCAATCTTCTATCAGATGTGCAGTATTTTTCTCCATTTATTTATATAAACGAGGATAACAACCCCAACGTTGCATATCCCGTACAAAAATATACAAAAAAAGAAAGGCATCATCGCGACGCCTCTCCTCCTGAACTAAATGATAAAAATAAAAGTTATGTGGGAAGGTTTACATTAAGTTGTTTAAATCCCCTGTCGGACTGATGCTTTTGCTATTTCCCGAGGGGGCTTGCTTACTGGTATTGTAATCCAGCTCATATACTTCATCTCCGGTAAATGTCTTCACATGCAGTTTCAGCTTTACCGTTTCCCCGTTTGTGTCGGGCAACTCGTCCAGACGGAAGCATACCAGCCCTTCTACGGCTGTTACAGCCGGATCATTGTAAGCATTATGACGGAATTCCAATGTATAAGGATCATTCTCTTTGTCCGGTTGTATTACATTGATAAAATGTTTTTCCGAACCTCCGTAATTCGCACGGAATACAACATTCAGGAAGTTATCCGCAATCCAAAGATTGTTTTTCGGTGAATTGATAAGTACCGGGTCTGTGCCATAGGTCTCATCGTTCTTGTCTCCCAGATTCTCCGCAATGTCTTTCGTCAATACATTCCAGATACGGTTGATCTTTACGGAATGGGAATACGGGCCGATGGAGTCTCCCAATATCGTATAGTCTACCCAGGCTCTTTGGCGGGCTTTTGCTTCATAGTTGATATAAATAGGAGCCGCAGGCCATAAGGTAGCCCCGTCATCTGTTCTCAGATAAAAAGAATTATCGTTAATAGGTACTACTGTAGCCGGCTCTATCCAGAATTTATCCAGAGAATAACTGTCGTCATCCAGACAGGAATGAAAAAGGAGTGAAGTTAAGGTAACTCCCGCAACAAGTAAAATTGATTTCAACGTTTTCATGCCTTTTAGTATCATTACAATATTATTTTTTCTGTTATATTAAGGAAGATGAATGTTCGTAATGAAATGCTGCAAAGGCGGTTAATAAAAGATGTTAATGCTGCAAAGATTTATAGATTAGTTGTGCCGTACGCTTTGAAGCTCCCGGAGCACCAAGAGCACGTATTACTTCATCATAGCCGCTCTGCATTGTATTCCGGTAGTCGGTATCATGCAGGATGCGTCCTAGTTCGTCTTGTATTTGCCGGTGTGAAAAGCGATCTCCGAACAACTCTTGCACAACCTCCTTTCCGGCTATCAGATTCACCAGTGATATATATTTAGTATGAAAGAAATGCCGGAAAATAAAGCTGGCCAGCTTCCCGGCGGGCACGTAATAGCAGACCGCCTGCGGGACGCGGAATAAAGATGTTTCGAGCGTTGCCGTACCGGAAGTCACCAATGCGGCATAGCTGTGTTGGAGCAACGGATAAGTCCGGCCGAATACGATTTTTACAGAACGGTTGCCGGTGTACAGGTCATAATACGCCGGTTCTATTCCCGGAGCTCCGGCAATTACCGGTTCATAATCCGGATAAGAGGAGGCTACTTCCAGCATGACAGGGAGGTTATCCTTTATCTCTTGCCTGCGACTGCCTGCTAATAGAGCAAGAACGGGTTTGCCGGACAATCCGGCGTCGCGGATAAATGTTTCCTTTGATGTGGCTTGATGTTCTTTGTATTGTGCCACCGAGTCCACAGAAGGATTACCTACATAGTCTACCGGATAATTGAGCTTCCGGAAGAACTCGGTTTCAAAAGGAAGGATGCAGAACATGCGGTCTACATATTTCCTGAAATCCTTAATGCGGTATTGTTTCCAGGCCCATATCTTGGGGGAGATATAATAATATACCGGCAGGTGTAATTGCGTTTTTACAAACTTGGCAATCTTAAGGTTGAATCCGGGGTAATCAATCAATATAACCACATCCGGTTGATAGCGGCGGATATCTTCCCGGCACGTCTTCATATTATTAAGTATCGTGCGGAGATTAAGCAGTACCGGAATGAATCCCATAAAAGCCATTTCACGGTAATGCTTTACCAGTGTGCCTCCTGCCGATTGCATAAGATCCCCGCCCAGAAAGCGGAAATCGGCTTCCGGATCTTCTTCCTTTAATGCAGCCATCAGGTTGGAGGCATGTAAGTCTCCGGAGGCTTCGCCGGCTATCAGGTAATACTTCATATCAAATTCATTCTTGTCAGTCGATCCATGTATTTAAGGTAGACATGAAATCGTAATCGGTGATGTCTACTTTACAGGGAACAAGAGAGGCATAACCATTGTCAAGCGCCAGCATATCGTTGTCCGGAAGGATTGGCTGGTAACTTTTAAATTCTCCCGTAAGCCAGAATACCGGTTTCCCGCCGGCATCTTCTGAACGTTTAAACTCTTTAATCCATCTACCATCCGCCTGGCGGCAAACTTTAAGTCCCAGTACATGATCTGTTTTCGGGACGTTCAGATTCAGATAAACGCCATGAGGCAAGCCCTCTTTCAGCACACGACGGGCAAGCATGCGTCCCAAACGACAAGATTCCGTAAAGTCGGCGTCTGCCGCATGGTCCAGTAAGGATACTCCCATAGAAGGAACGTCGAAAATGCAGCCTTCGGCGGCAGCTCCCATTGTGCCGGAGTAGTTTACACAGATCGCCATGTTTCCGCCATGATTGATGCCGGAAACCAACAAATCCGGTTTACGATCCAATATCTCATTTATAGCCAGCTTAACGCAGTCTACAGGAGTCCCTGTGCAACTATATATTGTCAAGCCTTCTTCTTTTTTCAGCAACGTATATTTAATAGGAATGAGCGATGTGATGGCACTTGCCATACCTGAGCGAGGACCATCCGGCGCAAACACAACTAAATCTCCTAAATCGCGGAGGCATCCAATCAATTCATTTATTCCTTTTGCTAAAACGCCATCGTCATTTGTAATTAGAATGAGCGGTCTTTCTTTTGCCATAATGTTTATTTTATAAAATCATCTTTGAGAGATAACCCTTTGAACAAAAGGTTATAAGCGGAATATTTCAGCGGTAGGGGTAACGGGCCGGCAACCGTGCCTGTTTCTGCGTTTTACGCTACATTCCCGCAAATAACTCATTGCAAATATCGACATTTTTATTCTATTTTCCTAAAATCCGATAGCCTTTTAGTTATTGGAATTGTTTCGTTTTCCTTCAATTCACTTTATCTCTTTAGGCCTTTCCTTCTGATTCAGTTATCGAGAATTTCTTGGTAACTGAATTTTCGTCCAGCTCGTCTTTTTAAGATGTAATATAAATAATGCGGATACAATGCCTCCATGAAATGAGGCCCAAATCTTCAACAACTTGTTGAAGATTTAGGGATAAGCTGGTTTTCCTTAATATCTGTTAATCCGGAGAGGTATTTCTGTTTTCGTTTTAAAAGAGCTGACTTTTGCACTTAAAAGTCCCGTCTTAACATTTCAAAAGAGCAGACCTTTGAAGTGTTAAGACGGGACTTCTGTATTCAAAAGATAGCTCTTTTGAAAGTCCTTTTCCGGACTGTTAATATATACGGGATCATCGAGGCCTTTTTTGAAATCATCGGGATGATTTTGGAAAAAGATCCCGATGATTTATAAATCACTTTCCGGTTGCGCGAATAAGATAAAAGGATAAAATAAAGAAATTTTAGGGAGTGGATTTTTTTCTTATATATAATGTACGCGCGTACATTTATTTATTAGGAAAAACAGAATAGTAGGCTCACCTTCCAAAACTATGTGTTTAAGAGGCGTTTAAATGACTAATNTTCCTTTGATGTGGCTTGATGTTCTTTGTATTGTGCCACCGAGTCCACAGAAGGATTACCTACATAGTCTACCGGATAATTGAGCTTCCGGAAGAACTCGGTTTCAAAAGGAAGGATGCAGAACATGCGGTCTACATATTTCCTGAAATCCTTAATGCGGTATTGTTTCCAGGCCCATATCTTGGGGGAGATATAATAATATACCGGCAGGTGTAATTGCGTTTTTACAAACTTGGCAATCTTAAGGTTGAATCCGGGGTAATCAATCAATATAACCACATCCGGTTGATAGCGGCGGATATCTTCCCGGCACGTCTTCATATTATTAAGTATCGTGCGGAGATTAAGCAGTACCGGAATGAATCCCATAAAAGCCATTTCACGGTAATGCTTTACCAGTGTGCCTCCTGCCGATTGCATAAGATCCCCGCCCAGAAAGCGGAAATCGGCTTCCGGATCTTCTTCCTTTAATGCAGCCATCAGGTTGGAGGCATGTAAGTCTCCGGAGGCTTCGCCGGCTATCAGGTAATACTTCATATCAAATTCATTCTTGTCAGTCGATCCATGTATTTAAGGTAGACATGAAATCGTAATCGGTGATGTCTACTTTACAGGGAACAAGAGAGGCATAACCATTGTCAAGCGCCAGCATATCGTTGTCCGGAAGGATTGGCTGGTAACTTTTAAATTCTCCCGTAAGCCAGAATACCGGTTTCCCGCCGGCATCTTCTGAACGTTTAAACTCTTTAATCCATCTACCATCCGCCTGGCGGCAAACTTTAAGTCCCAGTACATGATCTGTTTTCGGGACGTTCAGATTCAGATAAACGCCATGAGGCAAGCCCTCTTTCAGCACACGACGGGCAAGCATGCGTCCCAAACGACAAGATTCCGTAAAGTCGGCGTCTGCCGCATGGTCCAGTAAGGATACTCCCATAGAAGGAACGTCGAAAATGCAGCCTTCGGCGGCAGCTCCCATTGTGCCGGAGTAGTTTACACAGATCGCCATGTTTCCGCCATGATTGATGCCGGAAACCAACAAATCCGGTTTACGATCCAATATCTCATTTATAGCCAGCTTAACGCAGTCTACAGGAGTCCCTGTGCAACTATATATTGTCAAGCCTTCTTCTTTTTTCAGCAACGTATATTTAATAGGAATGAGCGATGTGATGGCACTTGCCATACCTGAGCGAGGACCATCCGGCGCAAACACAACTAAATCTCCTAAATCGCGGAGGCATCCAATCAATTCATTTATTCCTTTTGCTAAAACGCCATCGTCATTTGTAATTAGAATGAGCGGTCTTTCTTTTGCCATAATGTTTATTTTATAAAATCATCTTTGAGAGATAACCCTTTGAACAAAAGGTTATAAGCGGAATATTTCAGCGGTAGGGGTAACGGGCCGGCAACCGTGCCTGTTTCTGCGTTTTACGCTACATTCCCGCAAATAACTCATTGCAAATATCGACATTTTTATTCTATTTTCCTAAAATCCGATAGCCTTTTAGTTATTGGAATTGTTTCGTTTTCCTTCAATTCACTTTATCTCTTTAGGCCTTTCCTTCTGATTCAGTTATCGAGAATTTCTTGGTAACTGAATTTTCGTCCAGCTCGTCTTTTTAAGATGTAATATAAATAATGCGGATACAATGCCTCCATGAAATGAGGCCCAAATCTTCAACAACTTGTTGAAGATTTAGGGATAAGCTGGTTTTCCTTAATATCTGTTAATCCGGAGAGGTATTTCTGTTTTCGTTTTAAAAGAGCTGACTTTTGCACTTAAAAGTCCCGTCTTAACATTTCAAAAGAGCAGACCTTTGAAGTGTTAAGACGGGACTTCTGTATTCAAAAGATAGCTCTTTTGAAAGTCCTTTTCCGGACTGTTAATATATACGGGATCATCGAGGCCTTTTTTGAAATCATCGGGATGATTTTGGAAAAAGATCCCGATGATTTATAAATCACTTTCCGGTTGCGCGAATAAGATAAAAGGATAAAATAAAGAAATTTTAGGGAGTGGATTTTTTTCTTATATATAATGTACGCGCGTACATTTATTTATTAGGAAAAACAGAATAGTAGGCTCACCTTCCAAAACTATGTGTTTAAGAGGCGTTTAAATGACTAATGAAAACGTTCGTCTAGATTCGTCAATGCAAAGGTACATCTTTCTTTTATTCCTGCAACCCTTTTTGAATAATTTTTTATCCCTCTATATGCTTTCTTATCAATAATATAGGCTATTAGTTACAAAACAAAGGCTTCGTATTACGAACGCTTCAAAAACAGGCTAAAAAACGACGATTCTAGACCAACGTTTTCGTTAGTCATTTCCAATGTCTTGTGGAAAGCGAAAGCCTTTGATAAATAAGTTTTTTAATGAACACTATTATTAATATTAAATGAGAAAAAGTATGAACAAGAGATTCTCTACATTATTGGCTACCGCTTTGGTAGCTGTCTCTTCCGTGAGTGCTCAACAGGCAATTATGGGAGAACAGGATCTGAAAGATGTTAAGTCCGGTACTTACATCTATTTGTCTCCTGTAAAGGTTGATGCTACAGCAATTCCATTAGCAGGGGTTTTAGCTCCGGCTTTCGGTATGGCAAAAGCTGATACAACAGCCATTAAACCCGGTGAAAGCTGGATGCGTGCCGACTCTATGTTGTGGACTGTACAGTCTACTGTAACAACTGCCGGTGTAACTTACAAATTGCAAAACAAACGTACTTTGGCTTACCTGGCTATGCCGAAGGTTTCTACAAGCGAAGATGGTAAAGTTGATGCTAAATTTACAGCAGACGGTATTACCGACTGGGCTTATAACGGAAGTGCTTTCTATGCAATTAATAATGTAAACGGAAAAGACTCCGTACGTACATTGTGCTGGAGTGAAGCTGATAAGAAGTTTTATGTACAGGCTGTTGCTGGAACAACCGCTCCTACTACTGATGAAGCTAATGTATTGGCACGTTTCGTACGCACAGAATTTGCAATGAATGCTACTCAGTTCAACAATGTTGTAAAGGGTAAATTCTATTTCAATGCTGTCAATACCAGTGATAAGAATGCTCCGGTTAAACCGACTGAAGGTAACATCCTGTCGGAA
>NZ_LT896588.1:642782-705851 GCF_900186615.1 Parabacteroides bouchesdurhonensis | reverse complement strand
GAAAACGTTCGTCTAGATTCGTCAATGCAAAGGTACATCTTTCTTTTATTCCTGCAACCCTTTTTGAATAATTTTTTATCCCTCTATATGCTTTCTTATCAATAATATAGGCTATTAGTTACAAAACAAAGGCTTCGTATTACGAACGCTTCAAAAACAGGCTAAAAAACGACGATTCTAGACCAACGTTTTCGTTAGTCATTTCCAATGTCTTGTGGAAAGCGAAAGCCTTTGATAAATAAGTTTTTTAATGAACACTATTATTAATATTAAATGAGAAAAAGTATGAACAAGAGATTCTCTACATTATTGGCTACCGCTTTGGTAGCTGTCTCTTCCGTGAGTGCTCAACAGGCAATTATGGGAGAACAGGATCTGAAAGATGTTAAGTCCGGTACTTACATCTATTTGTCTCCTGTAAAGGTTGATGCTACAGCAATTCCATTAGCAGGGGTTTTAGCTCCGGCTTTCGGTATGGCAAAAGCTGATACAACAGCCATTAAACCCGGTGAAAGCTGGATGCGTGCCGACTCTATGTTGTGGACTGTACAGTCTACTGTAACAACTGCCGGTGTAACTTACAAATTGCAAAACAAACGTACTTTGGCTTACCTGGCTATGCCGAAGGTTTCTACAAGCGAAGATGGTAAAGTTGATGCTAAATTTACAGCAGACGGTATTACCGACTGGGCTTATAACGGAAGTGCTTTCTATGCAATTAATAATGTAAACGGAAAAGACTCCGTACGTACATTGTGCTGGAGTGAAGCTGATAAGAAGTTTTATGTACAGGCTGTTGCTGGAACAACCGCTCCTACTACTGATGAAGCTAATGTATTGGCACGTTTCGTACGCACAGAATTTGCAATGAATGCTACTCAGTTCAACAATGTTGTAAAGGGTAAATTCTATTTCAATGCTGTCAATACCAGTGATAAGAATGCTCCGGTTAAACCGACTGAAGGTAACATCCTGTCGGAAAATACTTGGTTTGCACGTACAGCTTATGCTGCTCCTGCTAATGCTGATACTTTGTTGAACTTAACAACAAATCAGGCTGCAGCTGCTGTAGCTAGTGATGGCGCCTTTATTTCTGATAAGACGGCAAATGGATATAAAACAGCTAAAACCTGGTTGCAGGTAGATACTGTATATGTAGCAGGTACAACTACTGGGGCTACATATGATTCAAAAGGTATGACTGAACCGATGATACTTCCTGCATTGACTATGACCAAAGACACACTTCTTGGTTATACATCAGTTGCCAATAACAAAACAGACTATACAGGTAAAAACGGAGATAAGTTGCAACGTCCTATGGGTGCTGCTATGTGGGTAGTTCGTTATGCTTTGGCTAACGATTCAATCTCTATCCAACCGGTATCCGTACCGAAGAAGAAAGTGAATGGAACAGCTGCAGGAAAAATAGGCTTTATGGCTGACTCTTTGAGTATGTTGAGTGGAACTTATGCTTGCAATACATTGGTTTTTGATCCGGCTAAACGCTCATATAACTTAGCAGATTCTGCTGTTGTTATGCCTACAGTAGCTTTGCGTTTGTTAGGTAACAATGCATTGTTGGTTGTTGATACATTAACAGCTGATCAAACTTACTTCCCATTGATTCAGCCGTATGCAACTAAGGCTGTTGGCGGTGATGCTACTATCAGCACAGACAAGGTTTATTTCTTGAAACTGGCTGGACATAACTTCAATGCTGCTGGCGCAACTTATGGTAGTAAAGAAAATTATAATGGTAAATATATCACAGCTCCGTTATCAGAGGCTGCTATTAAGGGTGCCGCTAATACTGTAGAAGTAACCGACCTCGTTTTGGCAGGTACAGCCAGCGCTGTAAATGTTTCAGATCAATGGATTGCCGTTAAAGGTGATGCCGATGGCGTATATTCAATCATCAACCGTGCAACAGGTACTGTTTTAGCTGGTGGTGGAATCAATAAGATCGAAAAGGTTGGCGACAAAGAAGTAGAAAATGTATTCCAGATCGGTACAGATACTATCCGTTTGGTTGAAGCCGGCGCAATAGCTGATGCTAAAGAAGAATATACAGGTTATTATTATGAAGCGGCCGGTAAATTGGCTAACAAGATGTTCCAGTTGACTTCTGCTTACGAATATCTGTTAACTTCTTATATGCAAGGTGATGACAAGAGCGTATTCTTAGGCGAAACTGAAAGCGCAATGTATCTGGAAGCTGCTGATGGTGAAGGTAAAGGCAAAGCTTACGGTGCAGAGATTACAGGTGTTCCTGCTTTGAAACGTGTTGCTTATAAACTGAAAGATGCCGATAATAAATATGTTGCTACAGTTGGTGGCTCTGCAGGCTCTGCTTCTACTACTTATGCAATGGTTGATAACAAAGCTAACGCTTCTGTATTCTTTATCAAAGAAATTGCAAAAGATAACTATATCTTGATTGATACAGCTGTTTGGGTTGCTGAAGGCAAGACAGGAACAGCCCCTACAGCATCCTATACAATGTTATCATTGGATGCTAAGCAGAAAGCTCCGCTGGTAAAAGCTACAGCTTTGAATTTGGAGAATATTGCTCCGTTTATCTTGAAAGAAATGGATACTCCTTCTATGGAATTTAAAGCAAGAGGCCATCAGAACATCAAGTTCGGTAATGAAATGTTAACTATCGGTAAAGATAACTTTGCTGTAGGTGCTCGCGTAGGTGACCTGAAAGCTGAATATGCATCAGAAGACTTCACATTCTATCTGGATACTGTGGCATATGTAGAAGGCGAAAAAGCTGCTTACTATGTATCTAAAGCAATAGCTAATCCTACGGAAGAACAAGAAGGTTTCCGTATGTATCTGACATTGGCAGATGCGGATTCAGTGAAGGCTCATGCAACAGATAAGGTTAATCCTTATAGAGACAGCGATGGTAATGATCGCTTCCTGTTCCGTCCTGCAATGCGTTATGGTGTTGATTCTTTAGTTGTTTTCAATACAAGACTTAATAAGAAAGATGTAATGGAAACAGTAAAAGATACTATCAACATTAAGAGCAATGCTGCTGCAGTTAACGGTTTCCGCTTCAAGCTTGAAACTATTCTTGGCGAATCAGGTGTTTACCGTATGGTAACAAATGATGGTGGTGCTTATGTTCAAATGGTTGGTTCAAATAACGACCTTGTTAAAGCTGGTAAAGCAGGTGCTTCTGTTGTAACTCTTGCTGAAGCTGAAACTCCTACATCAAACGGTTCAATCAACGCAGACGACAACACAATCAGTGTAGTAGCCGGTGAAGGTAATGTAACTGTATACGGTGCAGCCGGTAAGACTATCATCGTATCAGACGTAGTAGGCCATAACACTACGGTTATCGCTACTTCCGATGCTGAAACAATCTCTGCACCTGCAGGCGTAGTTATTGTTAAGGTTGGCGAATTTGTTGATAAGACTGTAGTGAAATAAGAAGAACAGAAAATTAAATAAATAATCTAATTATCCGTGTGGATCGGGGAGTGGTGTAAAAGCCACTCCTTCCCCAAGTACCCTGCGAGAGGCGAACAAGCGGATAGAATATTAATACTAAAGTAATAAAATTAAAAGTTCTAGCTGCCTGTACTTCTGTGAGGAAGGAAAGCAGTAAACAAATTAAAGCCCTTCCGGTTTATTCGGAAGGGCTTTTTTTGTTACTTCTTTAGTTTGGCAATAATCATTACGTAGTCTTTTTCATGGGTTGCAGGGCTGTCAAGATATTTGAGAAGTGCCTGCTGTTTGGGAGAACCTGTCCGGATTAAGTTGTCTCTCATATCGGAAACGGCGCGAATCATATAAAGGTAATCGTCTGTTTGTCCATCCGGCCAGAATGGAAGGCCGTCGTCAATATCATTGATAAAACCACCGGATTCGGAAGGCAGAGTATATGCTTTTCCTTCTTTTTTCAGATAAACGATACGATGAGTTAATACCGGTTTGAAGCCGTCTATTTCGCCTCGCCAGTTTAGGATATGGGGAGCGCCTTTCTGTAAGATTCCGATAAATAGTCCGTTTGGGTTTTCACTGAGTGCACGAATCCATGCTTTCCCTTTCGGGATACCGTTCCCTTTTAGTTCTTCGTCCGATAGCTTCATGTTTCCTAAATCGAGGGCATATATGGGGGCAATTGTTTGCGAATCGCGAAGCTGATAAACTGTATCACAAAAAGGAATCATAAAGTTCATCCGGTCTTGTGCATCATTCCAGTAAGAAGTTTCGAAAGACGGTATGTCTTTTGTGCTGGAACGGGTAACGCCCGGAGTGTTTTCTTTAAGTGTGAACTGGCAGATCATATCTCCCTGCATGTTGAATGTGCTTATTTTATTCGGCTCTCCTGCCTCGTTTTCATAATGGTAAATGGTGTAACCGGAGGAGGAGAAGCCCAGCAGTTTGTCGTTTTCCGGGTTATTCAAGTGTAACGGATATGCAGCTGTCTGATCATCGGGATACAAAAAGTGTCTGATGCTAATCATTGTATTTAGCGGGTATAGTGTGCCGATATAAGGGGCGATTTTGTCTTGGTTTAACTTGTTTAGCCCGCTAAAGGCATAATAGAGGCTTCTGGTCTTCTTATCGTAGAACAGATTTGCATCATTCATTGCGTCATACCATCTGTATGCTAACGCCTTTAATCCGTAACGCTTACTGGGAGCGCCTGCTTTTCGATAGAAAATGCGTGGCTTGTTAAACGTAATAAAAGCATCACTGTCTGGTATGGCTATAACTTGCTTGACCGGATACTTGGTGTCTCCTGCCGAAAAATATTCTAATTCGGATGCAATCTGGCTTAATTTGAATGTTGCAGGAGTTTCCATTGCTTTTTCAATATTTATACGGATTACGGGCTCGGAGCAGTCGTATCTCGCTTCATACAAAGGAATGACAGGTTGCTGTTTGACACAGCCATTGTTGATAATTCCCGAAAAAAGGATAAGAATCAACAGAGGGTTATTTGCTTTCATAATTATATATTTAGATGTTTGTGCCTGATGTTATGGTTTATTGCTCTAAAGATATAAGTTTATATCTACAAATAATTCGTAATGATCTGTTTTTATTTGATTAAATGTTTGTTTTCTGATAAACGGCAGAAATATTTGTCTGTAGGATATTCGTTTCGGAAGTGATAGAATGTATTTTATAGATAAAATCTATATTAAATAATTTCATTTGTATGAAATATATAAGATATTTGCACGTATAAGATGAGAAAGGGTATGATTATTACCGCTGGACAAACTTAATCTATAATATAAAATACAAATCATGAGTAAATTTTTAAAGGAAATAGAGGGGCAACCAAATGCTTTGTCTGATACATGGGATTATTATGATGAGAAGGAGGGAGAGGACGCATTGAATACTGTTACCGGATTATGGAATTCCGGCGATTATGATAAAATTATATTTACCGGCATGGGCAGTTCCTGGTTTATTTCTCAGGCTGCAAGTAGCATGCTTTCTGCAAGAGGCATTCCTGCTTTGGCAATTAATGCGGGAGAACTGTTACATTACCAATATCCGATTATTAATAAGAAATGCCTTTTGGTTTGTATCTCACAATCCGGAGAAAGCTATGAGATTGTTCATTTATTGAAAAAAGTAGAGCAGGATGTGAAAATCATCGCTATCTGCAATGAGGAACAAAGCTCTTTGGTACGTATGGCCGGATATGTGTTGCCGTGTAAAGCCGGATGCGAGGAAATGACTTCTACTAAAACATTTGTCTCCTGCTATCTGGTGGCATACTTACTGGTGAAGGCTTTGGCTGATGAATTAGTTCTGGATGTTGAAGAGGTAATAGGGGCAATTGGCAATATGATTTTAACATGCCCTAAATGGCTGCCGGTCGCGATAGATGTGCTGAATAGCTCTTCTTCTATCCTGTTAATAGGACGCGGATCGGCTTTTACTGCAGCTTGCCAGGGGGCTTTGATGTTTATGGAAGCTGCTAAAACTCCGGCTTTGGCTATACAAGGGGGCGAATTTCGTCACGGACCGTTAGAAATGGTTAAGAAGGGATTTGTTGCTATTGTGTTTTCTCATTCACAATCGGGTACTTATAAGCAAAGCCTTACCCTTATAAAAGATATATTGAAGTATGGAGGTAAGGTTATATTCATTACAGACCGTTTCAGCGATATAGAAAATAGCCGCTTGTATGAATTTGGTTGCTCTTGCCGGAGGGATGAGCTTTTTGTTATTCAATCTATTATTCCTGTTCAGTTGATGGTTAATGCCTGGGCTGCAAGCAAAGGCGTTGTTCCCGGGAAATTTACCCATGCGTTGAAAGTAACAAACATTGAATGACCGGAAATATTCACGCCATTTTTATTGTCCATGTGTAATTATGTTACTCACGTCACAGTTTGGTTTTAACCCAACTCAGTAATTTGTTTTCTATACGGATGGCTTCTGCCTCCAGATGGTCGGTTTTCTGCGTCATTCGCTTAACAAAATCCTCGTCTTTGATAGACGATAAGTTGATGCGTACGTTAAGCAAAGCACCCAATACACAGGTACGGGCTGTCATCATGGCAATACAGGCGTCTGTTATAGCATCACGTTTCCCTTTATGTGCGACATAGATGACTGTTTCCATGACCGAGCCGATTTCTTCGGCTATAGTCATCTGAATGAGAGCCGCATGTTTTTTTGCATCCTGATTGTGTATTTCGCTGTCTTTGTCTATGTATTCAATTAAGCGCTCTCTGATGGTGGCTGCTTCTACGGCAATAGTTTTCATTTGCCCTTCCACATCTGCATATTGTTCCATTCCAATAGTGAGATTGGCAACCATCTCTGTTAACGCTGTTGCAATAGCACCGCATAAAGCCGATACACTTCCGCTACCTGGGGCCGGCTTATTCCCGGCTGTTTCGGCTAAAAACTTTTTAATGGTCAAATCAGCAAGCATAGTATTATAATTTAGATTATACAATTTATTCCTGATATCTGGTTTATACTTTTAAAGCATATAAAGTATCCCGTCTTTAATAATAATTTCCACTATGTTCATTCCTGCATGATAAGGCAGGAATTTATAAGATGGAAACTTAAGCAGTACCATATCCGCTTTTTTCCCTATATCAATACTGCCTGTTTTCTTTGCCATGTTGAGAGCGGCAGCCCCGTTTATGGTAAGAGCTGTAAGCGCTTCTTCGGGAGTCATTCTCATCTTGAGGCATGCCAAAGCAAATAGCAATGGGATGGAAAATGAAAAATTGCTGCATGGATTAAAATCTGTTGCAAGTGCTACAGCACAGCCCGCTTCTATCAATTTGCGTGCAGGTGCGTAAGGTCTTCCGGAAGAGAGAGACGTAAGAGGTAGCAAAGTGGCTATTACATCTGATTGTGCCAGGCTTTTGATACCGTTATCCGATATGTTTATAAGATGATCGGCACTGAAAGCTTTCATTTTAACAGCCAGTTCCGCCCCTCCGGAAGATGTAAATTCGTCGGCGTGTACTTTGAGTTTGAAACGATGGCTTCTTCCGGCCTTAAGCAGACGTTCGCATTGTTTTATTGAGAAAATTTCGGGTTCACAGAATACATCAAAAAACTTGGCAGTGTGTTCGTTATGAACTTCGGGCAATATGTCTTCTATTATATAATCAACATATTTGTCGGAACGTCCTTCATATTCCGGAGGTATGGCGTGTGCGCCCATAAATGTGGATATAATATCTACAGGGTGTTCATCCCTTAGTTCGTCCATGATACGAAGTTGCCTTATTTCCGTCCATTTCTCCAATCCGTATCCGGTTTTACCTTCTACGGTAGTTATGCCCATGTGGAACATTTCGTCAAGCAGGTTCTGGACCGGCTCGTATAATTTCTCGTAAGTGCTTTCCCGGGTTGCTTTCATCGTATTCAAAACCCCTTTATTATATTCCGTAACGGATATGTTGTTGCCTTTTTTCAGATGTTCGGCGAATTCATTTTCTCTGTATCCGCCGAAAACGAAGTGAGTATGGCTATCTACGAATCCGGGAATCAGTGTGCATCCTTTGGCATTTATCTCGGTATATCTATCTGCTTTTATTTGTTTCAAAACTTTTTGGGTGGGACCGACATGGGTTATATAGCCATCTTCTACAGCTACAGCTCCATTTTCAATAACGCCTACGTTTGACATTTCTTTGCCTTTCTTACCGGCAAATCCGGAGCATGTTACTACCTGAGTAGCATTCCGTATTAATAAATACCCACTAAAGATGCTCATGTTGTTATTTTTGATTCTTCAAAGACGCCATCAATGTAGTTATCTTATTTTATATGGGCAAACGTGACAATATGTTAAGAAGCATAAGGATAGGGCTTAAAATACAAAACTTCCCAATATTTGGAAGTGTCTGTAGATTGAGGAATGTTTTGTGCTTATTGGCTCTGTAAACGGATATTCGCAATCCTGTTTTTTTGTTTCTTTACAAAAGTAATAAAAAGTAGGAGGGAAAAAAGTATATTTGCATTATACATCGCTGGAACAAGGAGCAAATGTTCTTTGTTTACCAAGAAATCAATATGTACAGATATGACAAGAATTAACTGCTTTATTCCATATGGGAACATGGAAGCCGCCCGCCATACAGTATCTCAACTTAGCCGTTCGCCATTAGTGGATAAAATTTATTTGCTGGCAAAGAATATCCCGTCGGAAACGATTCCTTCCTGTTCTGTCATACAGACGGACGAATTGTGGAGTACGGAAACCATGCGTAAGATTGCCGGATATTCTACAGCCGACTATTCACTTATATATACCAAAGATACAATCCTGCGATTCGATTTTTTTGCTTTGGAGCGGTTTATTGCTATAGCCGAAGATTCCCGGGCAGGTATGGTGTATTCCGATTATTATGAATTGAGCAAAGGCGAGCGTATTCAGCATCCGGTAATTGAATATCAGCAAGGCAGTTTGCGGGACGATTTCAACTTCGGTTCTTTGCTGTTTTATAAAAGTCCGGCTCTGATAGATGCGGTTTCCGGTATGGCTGAAAATTATCATTTTGCGGGACTGTATGATTTACGTCTTAAAGTATCCCAACAATATCAGCTGGTGCATATTGACGAATATTTATATACGGAGGAAGAATATGACCTTCGTAAATCCGGTGAAAAGATATTCGATTATGTAGATCCGAAGAACCGTACCGTACAATTGGAAATGGAAGCAGCCTGTACCGACCATCTCAAAATGATAGGCGCTTATTTGCCGTTTCATTTTAAGGAAGTTCATCTTTGTGAACAGCGTTTTGAGACGGAGGCTTCTGTCATTATCCCTGTCCGTAACCGGACGCGGACAATTGAGGATGCTATCCGGTCCGTATTGATGCAGGAAACGACCTTTCCCTTTAACCTGATTGTGATAGATAATCATTCTACAGACGGGACAACCGAGAAAATACAGCATTTTACGAATGATAAGCGCCTTATCCATCTTGTCCCGGAACGTGACGATTTAGGTATCGGCGGTTGTTGGAATATGGGAGTTCATCATCCGGCATGTGGCAAATTTGCCGTTCAGTTGGATAGCGATGATGTGTATAGCGACGAAAATACGTTGCAAAAGATTGTCAACGCTTTTTATGAGCAACAATGCGCAATGGTTGTGGGCACCTATATGATGACTGACTTCAATATGGAAATGATCCCTCCGGGCATTATCAGCCATAAGGAATGGACTCCGGAGAATGGCCGGAATAATGCTTTGCGTATTAATGGACTGGGGGCGCCGCGCGCATTCTATACCCCGCTCCTGAGAAATATCAACTTCCCGAATACAAGTTATGGCGAAGATTATGCCGTAGGATTGCGTATTAGCCGTGAATATCGTATCGGACGTATTTATGATGTTCTTTATCTCTGCCGCCGATGGGAGGATAATTCGGACGCGGCTCTCGATATTAACAAAATGAATAAATATAATACATACAAAGATAAAATAAGGACTTGGGAATTACAAGCCCGTTTACAATTACTCGAACCATGAAACCGAATGTATGGATCAGTTCGTCGCAAGTTGCCGAATTATTGGCGAAACAGTTAGTAACATGGCCTCTGGCCGAAACTAATTATAATGCACTGAAAACCGTGCAGGTGAAATCTTTTGATATGGGAGGTTTTGTGATACGTGTGCAATATAATCCGTCACGTATTGTGTCGTCGGCAGCCAAGACAGACTCGGCTTCTATACAAAAACGGAAATGTTTCCTTTGTCCGGATAACTTACCGGTAGAGCAGGAAAGATTGCCTTTTGGTGCTAATTATCTGGTATTGACGAATCCGTATCCTATTTTCCCGCAACATTTTACTATTCCTTCTCGCGAACATTTACCTCAAAGCATATTGATTCATTTTCCGGACTTTCTGGAATTGGTACGGCGTATGGATGCGTTTACTGTATTTTATAACGGGCCTAAATGTGGCGCGTCTGCTCCGGATCATCTCCATTTTCAAGCGGGAATACGTTCATTTATGCCGATAGACGATGAATTGGAACTTCAACTAAAACGTTTTGGCAGTTTAGTTTTGGAGGAAAAGAATGGCGTTCTTTTACAACTGACCCATTACCTCCGGAATGGTTTTGTTATTAAAGCAAAAACACAGTCTGCCGCTCAGTCGTTGTTTGGCAAGTTATATCATGCTCTGAATATTGTACCTGATGAAACCGAACCGCGAATGAATATATTCGGACATTATGAGAATGGAATCTGGACAATCACAGTTATCCCACGCAGGCAACATCGCCCATGGCAGTATGAAGCGGAAGGCGGGCAACATTTGTTGTCCAGTCCCGGAGCTGCAGATATGGGCGGGTTATTTATCACTCCGTTGAAAGAGGATTTTGAGAAAATGAATGCTGATTTGCTACGTGATGTATATGAACAGGTTTGTTTTAATGAGAGTGAGATTGGAATAATTGCTTCCGGAATAACAAAAAATAAATAACGGGCTAAAAAAGTGGTCATAAATAATAAGTTAGCTATCTTTGCAATTTAATATATATAAAATATGAAGCAATTCTTCAAAATGATGTTTGCCTCTGTGTTAGGCGTTTTTGTGGCAATAGGTTTGATTACAGTTATATCTGTAGTTTCTTTGATTGGAGTGGCTGCTTCTCTGGGTAGTGAATCAGGTTATTCTCCCAAGCCCAATACCGTGTTTAAGATTAAGCTGGATGGAACACTTTCAGATAACGCGACGGAAAATCCGTTTGCTGTCTTCATGGGCGAAACAGAAAATGTCTTATCTCTGAAAGACCTGTTGAAATCAATCCGTATAGCGAAAGGTAATAATAATATACAAGGCATTTACCTTGAGGCTAAATGGCTCAATACAGGGTCTGCCAGTCTGGAAGCTCTTCGCCGTGCTTTGATAGATTTTAAAGAAAGCGGCAAGTTTGTCGTGGCTTATTCGGATACTTATACGCAAGGAGCTTATTTTCTTTGTTCGGTGGCGGATAAAGTGTTTTTGAATCCGCAGGGTTCATTAAATCTGGTTGGCCTGAATTCCGAAACGATGTTTTATAAGGGTTTGTTGAATAAACTTGGTATCCAGATGCAAATATTCAAGGTTGGTACTTATAAAGGGGCTGTAGAACCTTTTATGCTTGATAAACTGAGTGATGCCAACCGGGAACAAATCAATTCATATCTTAACAGTATCTGGGGGAATATAACGGAAGGTATTGCCGAAAGCCGCCATATAACGGTACGCGATATTAATCATTTTGCGAATGAGGGTTTCGCTTTTGCAACGCCTGAAAAGACTGTTGAGTGCGGATTAGTGGATGAGCTGAAATATAAGCCTGAAGCAGAGGCTTATGTGAAAGAATTGGCCGGACAAAGCGGGAAGAATCTGGAAACTGCCGATGTGAGCAAAATAAAAAAGATTAACGTCGTAACAAAAGAAAAATCAAATCAGATCGCTATTCTGTATGCGGAAGGTGAGATTATGCCGGAAGTAACCACTTCTCCATATGATACAAAGCAATTAATAACGGAAAAAGTGGCAAGTGAGCTTATTAAGCTAAAAAATAATGATGACGTAAAGGCTGTTGTTTTTCGTGTAAACTCACCGGGTGGAAGCGCTTTTGTTTCCGAACAGATATGGCGTCAGGTGGTAGAATTGAAAAAAGTGAAACCGATTGTTGTTTCTATGGGTAATGTGGCGGCTTCCGGTGGTTATTATATTTCTTGTGCTGCTAATAAGATAGTGGCAGAACCTAACACATTGACCGGTTCTATCGGAATTTTCGGAATGTTTCCGAATGTAACCGGATTATTTGATAAGCTGTCGCTAACCTCTGATATTGTCAAGACAAATACATATGCGGATTTAGGAGATGTTTCGCGTCCGATGCGTGAAGATGAGAAAATATTGATACAAAGTTTTGTAGAGAGAGGATATGACACCTTTATCTCCCGTTGTGCCGATGGACGTGATATGACGAAAGAGGCCATCAACGAAATAGGACAAGGACGTGTATGGACGGGGGAACAAGCCCAAAAATTAGGATTGGTAGATGAATTGGGTGGTATGGAAAAGGCTGTGGAAATGGCAGCCACGCTTGCTGAAATCAGCGATTACAGTGTAACCAATGTCTCTACGTCTAAAGATTTCTTAAAGGATTTTCTGGAAAAACAGTTGGGCGAAGTAAAGATGTCTTTGGTTAAAAGCGTACTGGGTGATGAATATGAATATTTCACGACTTTGAAGAGAATTAAATCAATCTCGGGTGTTCAGGCTCGTCTTCCATACGATATAAAACCATTATAAATCAAATATGCCGACAGATAATACGATTAAATTAAATCACATCTTTTCTCCAATAGCATTTTTATATGGTATAGGAGTTTGGTTTAGGAATCGATTGTTCGATTGGGGGTTGCTTCAATCTGAACAGTTTCCGGTACCTGTTATATGTGTTGGGAACCTGTCGGCCGGAGGAACCGGAAAGACTCCTCATACCGAATATATTATCCGTCTACTTAGTCCTCTATATAAAGTAGCAGTATTAAGCCGTGGATATAAGCGTAAAACTACCGGATTCGTTTTGTCTACGCCGGAAAGTACCAGTGATGAGATCGGGGATGAACCTTATCAGATGAAACGAAAGTTTCCGGATGTTCAAGTTGCTGTAGATGCGAACCGCCGGCGTGGTATCCGTAATTTGTTGGCATTTCCTAAAGAAAAACGACCTGATGTGATTTTATTGGATGACGCATTTCAACATAGGTATGTAATCCCTTCATTGTCTGTTGTATTGACCGATTATAATCGTTTGTATTATTATGATGAGCTATTACCCTTAGGACGTTTGCGTGAGCCTGCAAGTGGTATCCGCCGTGCTGACGTGGTTATTGTTACTAAATGTAGTGACGAATTAAAACCTATTGATTATCGCATCATGGGAGGTAATATGAAATTGATGGCTCATCAACAACTATTCTTTACCCGTGTTTGTTATGGAGAGATAGAACCCCTGTTTCCTCAAGAAGCGAAGCCTCTTACAGTAAAAGATATTCAGAGGGACGATGAGATTTTGCTATTGGCAGGAATTGCGTCTCCGGAATATTTTATAAAGGAAGCCGGCAAATATTCGGATAAAGTAACGGCAATTACATTTGCTGATCATCACGCTTTCGGCAAAAAAGATATGAAGCAGATAAAAGCCGTTTTTGATAAAATGACGTCTCCCGGCAAGCTTATTTTAGTTACGGAGAAGGATGCCGCCCGGTTGCAAAATAATCCTTTGCTGCCGGATGAGTGGAAAAAGATGCTTTATTATTTACCTATCACAATTAATTTTTGTTTAGACAAACAAGATGCATTTAACGAAATGCTGAAAAAACATATTACTACCATTCAAAAGAACTGTATATCACGTTAATAAAATATGAGCGACAGAACAGAAATATCAACATTAGGTGAATTTGGTTTGATCCGTCACCTGACAGACAAGATTGAATTAAAGAATAACTCTACGTTAAACGGGGTGGGAGATGATGCCGCCGTATTGGACTATAAAGACAAGCAAGTGCTGGTAACTACCGATTTATTGCTTGAGGGTGTCCATTTTGATCTTATGTATGTTCCATTGAAACATCTGGGATATAAATCGGCAGTGGTGAACTTCTCCGATATTTATGCCATGAACGGAAAACCAAAGCAGATAACCGTCTCTTTAGGTATTTCCAAACGTTTTAGCGTAGAAGACCTTGACGAGCTCTATAGCGGAATAAAGCTGGCCTGCGATATTTATGGCGTAGACCTTGTGGGAGGCGATACATCGGCTTCTTTAACGGGTCTTACTATCAGTATTACTTGCATAGGTGAAGGTGAAAAGGGAAAAGTTGTATATCGTAGCGGGGCTAAGGAGACGGATTTGATCTGTGTCTCCGGCGATTTGGGTGCCGCGTATATGGGATTGCAATTATTGGAGCGTGAAAAGAGTGTATTTAAAGGGCAGAAAGATTTTACTCCTGACTTTACAGGCAAGGAGTATTTGCTGGAACGCCAGTTGAAGCCGGAAGCGCGTAAAGATATAATAGAAATGTTAGCGCAGGCAAATGTCGTGCCTACTGCGATGATGGATATTTCGGATGGTTTATCTTCCGAATTACTGCATATTTCCACTGCCAGCAATGTGGGCTGCCAGATATACGAAGACCGCATTCCTATCGACTATCAAACGGCAGTAATGGCAGAGCAATTTAATATGAGCCTGATAACCGCTGCGTTGAACGGTGGAGAAGACTACGAATTGTTATTTACTGTTCCATTGACCGAACATGACAAAGTTTCGGAAATGAAAGGCGTTAAAGTCATAGGTCACATTACAAAGCCGGAACTGGGTAATTATCTCGTAGGTCGTGATGGTGGAGAGATAGAACTTAAAGCTCAAGGCTGGAATTCGTTACATTAAAATAAGAAAGACTGGACCGGATTTGTGTTTTTTACGAGAAGTTTACTATCCGGTCTGTTCCATTCTACGGAATATTTTCTCAAAAAAAGCATACGGGTTATTGCGTATTTGAAAAAAGTCTCTATCTTTGCACCCGTAATCGAAACAACGATACAAAAACTACATTATGGTGCCATAGCTCAGTTGGTAGAGCAAAGGACTGAAAATCCTTGTGTCCCCGGTTCGATTCCTGGTGGCACCACTTTAAAAGCATTTCACTTTTGGTAAATCCCTGAAAATTAAACATTTCAGGGATTTTCTTTTTCCCCTAATCCGCATATTTTTGGCAGAATTACGCACTTCCGCTGTGCTAAATCGTGGACAATTTTAGTCTCGAAAAAAATGTCCACGAATTGTACCCTAAGTCGTTGATTGTCTTATCGTTTAATTCCTGCTATACTGCACGATTCAGTAACTTTAAACATTAATTTTTTGAAGTATGAAACGACAGACTTTCAACGTGCTGTTCTTCATCCGCAAGACAAGAACAGTGAAATCTGGTGAGACACCAATCATGTTGCGGATAACAATTCAAGGTCAATTAGCTGAAATGCAGCTAAAAAGAACCGTTAAGCCAGAACTTTGGTCGCAAGCTAAGGAACGGTGTACGGGCAAAGACGCTAAATCAGTAGAGGTAAACCGTTATCTTGAATCGGTTAAACTGCGCCTGTACGATATTCATCGAACTTTGGAAGATGAAAATAAACTTATCAATCCGATGGAGATTAAAAGACGCTTTCTCGGACTGGACGAAAAGCACATGATGTTCTTTGAAATTTTTCAGGAGCATAATGACAAATGCCGTGAATTGATTGGCAAGGATTACGCCAAAGTAACTATCTCCCGATTTGATACTTGTTTACGGTATTTCAAAGAGATGGCTTTGAAGGAGTATCACCTAAAAGATATTCCCATGAAAGAAATAAGCCATGCCATCATTCAGGACTACATTCACTTCTTGAAAGCTAAGAAGGACTTACAGGAGAATACTGTAATCCGCTACATGAAAGTAGTGAAGAAAATAACCAATATGGCATTAGCAAATGATTGGATGGAGAAAGACCCATTTATCAATATCCGTTTCCATGAGCAGGAAGTACACAAGGAGTTTCTGACCAAAGAGGAATTAGAGGTCATGCAAAACAAAGTCTTTGATATTCCCCGATTGGATTTGGTACGTGACATTTTTCTGTTCCAGTGCTGGACTGGTTTAGCTTTCATCGATGTATCAGAGTTAAAGCCTGAACATCTTGTACCTGACAATCAGGGGAATTTGTGGATAAGGAAAGCCAGGCAGAAGACGAAGATCATGTGTAATATTCCTCTTTTGGATATTCCTTTAGCAATATTGGAGAAATACAAAGGGCATCCACTGGCGAAAAAGAAAGATACGCTATTACCCGTGCCATGCAATCAAAAAATGAATAGTTACCTGAAAGAAATCGCTGATTTCTGCGGTATAAAAAAGAGCCTGAGCACGCACACTGGGCGGCACACATTTTCGACCGTTATTGCCTTAGCGAATAATGTATCACTGGAAAATGTAGCTAAAATGCTCGGTCATACCAATACAAAAATGACACAGCGATACGCAAAAGTATTAGATCAAAGTATTCTTCGGGATATGCAGAATGTACGGGAGAACTTCTCTACCAAAACCACCTAAAGATGAAAACGGCTACCTGATCCAATCGGACGGTAGCCGTTTTTCTGTATTCGCTATTAAAAGCTAAAGGGGATAATCTTCTATATCATAGGCTGAACGAAACCTATCTTCCAGTACTTTCCTAATATCCGATTCGCGGAATAGCACTTTGCCCGGTAGTTGAATAAAAGGGAATACCCCATCATCCCGATAATCTTGTAGAGTTCTACGGCTGATTTTGAGTATAGAACAAAGTTCTTCGCTCGTCAGATACCGTTCTCCCTCAAATGCTGGTTTACCGTTTTTCAAAGCATATTCTATATAAGGTAGAGCCTTATCCAATGACAGCAATAATTTCCGGCTATCCTCATTCGTGTATAAATCCATAAGCAATTATTCTTTAGTGGTTATTTTTATTCTTCCTAAATCCAGTAGCTTTTGTACTTCGGCTACTTTATAATAGACTTTCTTTCCGACAGTTGAAAAGGATAGTTTGCCCCTTTCCCTCAATGTTTGCAGACTTCGCAGGGAAATATGCAAAGATGTTGCCAATGTCCTACCCTCTATCCATTCTTTTTCTATGTACGTATCAAAGGAAGATAGAGAGCCACTATCTACCAACGATAATATCTGTTCCAGTTTCTTTCTAAAAGAATCAAAGGAAGCTCTTTCTATTGCTACTATATCCATATATTAATCAGTGTTTTAGATTCTGCCTGCAAATATAGAGATATTGCCAAATGCTAAATAAAACTGTCTTTCAATGTCTTCTGTGTCAACAAGTGTCTAATTACATTTTACTCATTTTGAGCAGAATGAAGAAAATAAAGCAAGAAAGAGTTGTATGTTTCCAATAAGTAACATATATTTGTTCCCGAATAGTAACACTATGCGATATGAAAGAAAAGAGTATAACTGTAGAAAGGGACAGGGAAGCCACCGAAAAACGTTTGTTAAATACTATCGGCGAAATGATTGCCAATGATGGTTTTGAGAAAATTGGCATTAATGCCGTAGCTACTCAATCGGGTGTTTCAAAAATATTGATATACCGCTACTTTGGTTCGGTAGAAGGATTGATGGCAGCTTATATTCGGCAGCATGATTTTTGGCTAAATTTTCCACTCGAATTCCCTGAACGTGAACAGCTATCTGCATTTGTGAAAAAGATGTTTCAGGGGCAGATAGAACAACTAAGGAGTAATCCGACATTGAAACGGCTCTATCGCTGGGAACTATCTTGCAATAACGACATGATTGTAAAACTGAGAGAGCAACGGGAAAAGATAGGGGTAAACCTAGTTGAGAAAGTAAGCCAACTAATAGGACACCCCCAACAGGAAATCGCGGTAATGGCTTCTATCCTGACAGCATCTATTACTTATCTGGTGATGTTGGAAGATTTTTGTCCGGTTTACAATAGCATCCCTCTGAATAATGATTCCGGCTGGAAACAGATAAGCGAAGGTATTGAAGTCTTAATTGATAAAGTATTTCATGATGAACACTGATTATATACAGATAGCCAGTTATGCATCCAAAGCACCTTCGGGGCATAACACACAGCCGTGGAAATTCCATATAGCTGCCAGTACAATTACAATCATACCCAATCTTGAGGTAGCATTGCCAGTTGTTGATAGCGACAACCGGGAATTATTCATCAGTTTAGGGTGTGCAGTTGAGAACTTACTTATTTCCGCCAGTCATTTTGGTTATACCGCACATATTATTGAATGTAGCAGACAAGGAATAACGGCTGAACTCACGAAAACCGAAGCTATGATTGAAGATGCTCTTTTCTCTCAAATAGAAAAACGGCAAACAAACCGTAGTATTTTTAATAGGAAGAAAATATCTGATGAAGTTCTGAAACAGCTTCAAACCATACGGAAAGAAAATTCTGTTCAATTCTATTTTGCCGAAATGGGTACACCATTTGCCAACATAATAACCGAATGCATCATGAAAGGAAATGAAACCCAGATGAATGATACCCTTTTCAAAAAGGAACTCCTTTCGTGGATGCGCTTTAATAGAAAACAGGTTGAAGCTACACTGGATGGTTTGTGTTATCAGGTCTTTGGCAACCCACCACTTCCCACGATATTGGCACGTCCCATAGTGAACCAGTTTTTAAAGCCCAAAGTTCAAAGTAAATCAGATAAAAAGAAGATAGAAACCTCGTCTCATTTCGTTGTATGCACCACGCAGAAGAATACGATTGAAGAATGGGTCAATTTAGGGCGTACCCTACAACGTTTCCTGCTGAACATTACTGAAATGGGGATTTCTTATGCTTTCCTGAACCAGCCTTGTGAAGTTACAAAGTTAGTACTTACTCTACAAGAAGAATTACCCATCAATAGGGAATATCCTACATTGATAATAAGAATAGGGTACGCGAATCCAGTACCCTATTCTCCCCGCAAGAAGATTGAATCATTACTGGTTTGATATTTTTTTATCTGCAATGTTCCCACTTGGTAACAAATATTATAATCACCTATTAATAAAACTAACATGAAGAAAATGGGATTGACATTCATTTATTTATGGCTTATTAGCCTTTGTTCCTGTCAAAAGGAACTCATTGAGTATGAAAAAGGAGATGTGAAAATCCGCATCGAACAAGGTGAAGAATGGTTGCATGACTTCCCTTTGTTCTTAGGTATTAACAAGAAGAATCCGCCCCAAATCGCCATTTGGCTGGAAGATGTACAAGGGAATTATCTTTCAACAGTGTATGTAACTCATAAGATTGCTACTCAATCGTGGCAGGCATCAGGAGGAAACCGAAGGAAGGAAGCCTTGCCATATTGGTGTTATTCACGTGGAGTGAAATATAATGACGGGCTATATCTGCCAACAAAAAAAGAACCACTGACCGATGGTATTTCAGGGGCAACCCCACAAGGGAGTTTTGATGTTAAACTCAATCCGGCAAGTACGCTAAAGCAATTCATTGTAAAAATTGAGATTAATCACTCCACTGACTTTAACGAAGCATTTCCCAAATCGGCTAAAGAAGGAGAGGCAAATTATTCGGGAGGTAAAGAGGGAAGCGGGCAGCCAGCAATTGTGTATGCTGCAAATATTGATTTATCAACAGGCAAAAAGTCTTTTGATGCAACTTTGATTGGGCATAGTAGCCCCGATGGAAGTTCAGGAGGTATCAATGAAGATGTGTCAGGACTAACAACCGCCTTACAAATTGTAAAACACATAACGGTAAACATTCAATGAAAAAGATTATTTTTCTTATCATAGCATACTGCTGTACCAGTTTCATGGTAAAGGCGCAGCAAACAGACCGCTTCACCCTTGCCACAAGCATAGGAACCGGATTTGCCATGAGTGAACCTGTTACTATGCCATTAACATGGCAAGTGTTAGGAAATTATTCCATCAACAAACGCTTCTCTATTGGAGTTGGAACAGGTTTATCCATTTACGAGAAAGCTCTTATTCCGCTATTTGCAGATGCTAAGTTTATGATAGTAAAGCCGAAAAGGTTCACTCCATATCTGGAATGTGGCATAGGATATAGTTTTGCACCAGATAAAAATACCAATGGTGGTTTTTATCTAAGCCCCTCAATAGGCATACAATATTCTATTTATGGAAACAAGAAAATATTTTTCGCTTTAGGATATGAATTACAGAAACTTGAACGACTGAAAACACAAGAGCAATCACTATTTACAGCAGAGTTCGTAGAAAAATTGAATCATAGCTCTATTTCAGTAAAGATAGGATTCATGTTTTAAAGAAATATTGAAATCATTCAGCAACGTATGACAGACTTTATTAGTCTGAGATTAATATTCAATTAATTATCTAACTTTCATGCCTATGAATGATTTATCAAAAACGAGGCTTGTCGGTCTATTGAACGATACCTCAAACAAAGTAACTAACGTTGAAATGCAAGATGCTTATGAGGAATTTGTCAGGTACACAGTAACAGTTAGCAGTTCAGAAGATTACTCCCATATCTTTCGGATGCTGAATCTCACTCGTATTGAGATAGCACCCCTAAAAGAGTTGTATCAGTACGAGCAGGGGGGAAAATGCGCCTAAAGTTCTTTATACCCAAAAGGCATTAGCCATTATTGATGCTGAATTGGAATTGCTAAACCTCAAAATCAGGTATCCTGAAACATTTCGTTTTTCCACTGCATCACCAACGAAATCAGAGCTATATGTAATCCCTAAGTCAAAAGGCTTGGGGATTATTGGCATTGCCGAGATCGTAATTGCTCTATTTCTTTCAGGAGAGATTATTGGGAAAGATGGCAAACCAGTTCCTCTAATTCATTTAGCCCGTGGTTTTGAGCAACTTTTCAATATCTGTTTTGGAAGTATCTATGACAAGGTGGATGAAATGTTTGCCCGCAAACCATATAATCTAACTAAGGCTTTGGATATTTTGCGAAATGCCATCACCAAAGAGAATAACAAGCGTAACAATCGTAAAGATTAGAAAAGATGATTTTGCAACACGCTTATTTATAGCAGTTTGAAAACTGTTTTTCGGGGAGTAGGTAACTACTCCTCTTTTTTTCCTACTTTGTTTTGCTGAATTTTGCATCATCAATCGATTGAAAACAAAATGTTCAACTTAAAAATGAAGCAAAATGTATATAGACAATGAAGACTTCGAGAAATGGATGGAGAAGCTATCCAAGAAACTCACAGAAATCGGGCAAGACCTGAAATCCCTAATCAACACCGATACTGTATTCGATGAAAACGAAAGGCTATTAGATAATCAAGACTTAGCTTTTCTGTTGAAAGCATCTTTCAGAACCCTACAACGCTATCGGGCAAAAGGTGTACTTCCCTACTTTACCATCGGACGGAAAACGTACTATAAAGCTAGCGATATTCGGGCTTTCGTCCGGGAATATGCCGATTCTCAAACCTACAAACAGTTTGAAAAAGCCAATCAGTTAGCGAATCAGCCCTGATAGCAAAAAGCAGCAGAGGAAAGAAGCCTGTGTTCGGGCTATTCCTTTGTGCTGCCACCCCGATTTAGCACAAACTGCTTCACCTATCGGTTCAGCCTGTTTCGCTAAATCGAGCAAGAGGGAACTGGACAAGTCCTGTTCTTCCCTCTTGCCCTGCGGGGCAAAGCCTTCGGCTTTAGCGTGTTACAAGAACACGCTGTAATGACACCTGTAATAAGCATTTTCTTTGCAATGCTTATTATCAGGTATTTATCTATTCATATTTCTATAAAAAAGTAATTACCATGCCAAATAGTAGTCGGAAAACGATATTCACTACCATTTCCATAGACAAGGAAACGGCAGCTTTGGTAGAGAAGATATGCAAACGCTATTCACTGAAAAAGAGTGAAGTTGTAAAGTTGGCGTTCGGGTATATAGATAAGGCACATATCAACCCATCCGAAGCACCTGAATCAGTAAAATCAGAACTGGCGAAAATAAATAAGAGGCAGGATGATATTATCCGCTTCATCCGTCACTATGAGGAAGAACAACTGAATCCCATGATACGGGCAACAAATTCTATAGCTTTGCGTTTCGATGCTATCGGCAAAACTTTAGAAACTCTTATTCTCTCTCAACTGGAAGCCAGTCAAGAGAGACAAACAGCCGTGCTGAAAAAGTTAAGCGAACAGTTCGGCAATCATGCCGATGTGATAAACAACCAGTCCAAACAAATTAATGCACTCTACCAGATACACCAACGAGATTATAAAAAGTTGCTTCACCTGATACAACTCTATTCGGAGTTATCCGCTTGTGGTGTGATGGATAGCAAACGGAAAGAGAGCCTAAAAGCCGAAATCAATAATTTGATAAACACATAAGATTATGCACATAGACTTTGCTCCACCATCAAATGGAACATATAATAATGCTGGGAGTTGCCGACAACTTGCTAATTATATGGAACATGAAGATTTGGAACGGATGGAAAAAGGTATCTATACCGAAGGTTTTTTCAATTTGACAGATGATAACATTTATAAGTCAAAGGTTATAAAGGATATAGATAGTAATATCGGGCAACTTCTAAAAACAGATGCTAAGTTTTATGCTATTCATGTCAGCCCATCGGAAAAGGAGCTCCGAGTAATGGGCAATACAGAGCAGGAACAAGTCGAAGCAATGAAACGGTATATCCGGGAGGTGTTTATTCCTGAATATGCCAAGAACTTCAATAAAGAGCTATCTGCTTCGGATATAAAGTTCTATGGTAAGATTCATTTTGACCGTAGCCGTTCAAATAATGCATTGAATATGCACTGTCATTTGATTGTCAGTCGAAAAGACCAATCCAATAAGAAAAAGCTATCACCGCTCACCAATCATAAGAACACCAAAAAAGGAAATGTAACAGGAGGCTTTGATCGTATGAACCTATTCCAACAAGCAGAACGAGGATTTGATAAACTATTCAGCTACAATCGCCAGCAAACAGAATCATTTGATTATCACAACACGATGAAAAACAGTTCTATCTCAGAACAACTTAAACTACATGAACAAGAAATTCAATCAAGTAAAAGCAAAATAGAAGTCAATCAAGAATGCAATCAAGAGAACTTGTTTTCTATCAATCTTGCAAACAAAAAAGAAGGGAGTCTAGTTTTAGGTACAAGTACACATATTATCACCAAACCTCAAAGATATACTCATATAAAATTCACTAACAATCAATCAAATAGCAAATTTCATTCTATTACTCTATTAGGCACAGACTTTCAATATTCTTCTGAAGAAGAAATCTTAAAGTCTAAAAGAAAGGCAAAAAAGAAAGGGCGTAGATTGTAATTCCTGTCTCAATTTTAGTATAAGAGTACATACAGAAATAAGTAAGACGCTTATTTATTTTAAATGGTAATACATATATCCTCATTGAAGCTGAGGGAGAGATAAAAGAGTATTCAGATAAACTGCAATTCCTATTCATTTGTACAAACTTCTCTAAAATAGTGATCTAAATACACTCAAGACACATTTTCATAATTCAAAAAAGAACAGTTAATTACATTTATATCTGATTATTTATTAACTTTGTAAAAAGAACAATTTCTAAATAAAGCCATTATGTATAGTTTATTTCCAGAAGAACAAATTTTTATTAATTTTTCAGTCAGAGTATCTATTCCTGTTGGAAAGAATAAGAAGACTTATTATATAGGAAAAGAGAAAGGTATCTTAGAAAAGTATGAAAAAGACACCTTTTCTGGATATGAGTTTCGTACTATACATGGATTTATCTATTTCCTATCAAAGAACAGAGACAAATATCCAAAAGAAGGCTACAATGCTGTATTTTATCTTCAATTAGACGAAGACCAGAAATTAACTATAGAAGTCATCCAAAATTGCCCGAAAAAGTTATTGATTGCAAAACAACCATCTGTTTCTCAAATAGTTTCTTCATGGCATAATGGGTTTCAGTACAAGCAAGAAAAGCGAAATGAAATAGGTGAAATAATACAATATGGACTACGCCCACCACAAATTGGAGCGTTGCATTCTATTTTATCGCATTGGAGCATTTCGAACAAACCTGCTTTAGTTGTAATGCCAACAGGGACAGGAAAAACGGAAACAATGCTTTGTTTATCAATAGCTAATCAAAATGAAAAGACACTAGTTGTTGTTCCAACAGATTCATTACGAACACAAATCTCTAATAAGTTTATTGGACTGGGAATTCTTAAAGTTGAACCTTTTAATATTATTTCAGACACAACTCTCTACCCAAAAGTGTCTGTACTTAAAACAACTATTGATACACTTGAAGAAGCTGAAAAAATCTTAGATGCAAATGTGATTGTTTCCACACCTCAAATCCTAACCAATCTTTTAAAGACTGGAAAAAATAACATTTTCAAATACATTGTTCAGCAATGCAATAATTTAATTGTAGATGAAGCACATCATATTGCAGCAAAAACATGGAAAGAGATAAAATTGAATTTTGAATCAGTAGGGAAACCTGTATTATTATTTACTGCAACCCCATTCAGAAATGATGGAGGTCGTATTGAAGGGGAAACTATATACAATTACCCTTTGTCTCTAGCGCAAAGAGACAAATATTATGAAAAAATCATATTTGCTCCTATTGTGGATTTTAATCCAGCAACAGCCGATAAAAAAATTGCAGAAAAAGCTATTGAAACTCTAAAGAGAGATCTTGAGTCTGGATATGATCATATTTTAATGGCACGTGTTGATGAAAGAAAAAAAGCAGAAGACATCTACGAGCAAATATATAAATATTATTCAGACTATTCTCCTGTATTTATTCATAGTGGTATATCGAAAACTTTACAACGAGAAATACTTGAAGGTATCAAAGAAAAAAAGCATCGAATTATTGTTTGTGTAGATATGCTTGGAGAAGGGTTTGATCTTCCTCAATTGAAGATTTGTGCCATGCATGAGATGCATAAAAACATCACCACATCATTTCAGTTTATCGGAAGATTTACGAGAACAACAGGCAGTAACCTAGGACCTGCTACTATTATTGCCAATATCGTAGATAATAGTTTTAAAGGTGTACTAAATGAATTATATCGTAAGGATTCTGATTGGGATAAAATTATAAGTCAATCCAACGAAAATATTATTGGGAATATTTTTAAGGAAGAAAGTTTCTTTAAAGATTTTTCAGATGTACCATTACCATACAAAATTCCAATACGGAACATCACGCCTGCCATGAGTACTGTTGTTTTTAAACTTTATGACAGTAAGGCTATTTGGCACCCTGAAAAATATATCGATTATTTTAAGAATAAAAAATATGAAACAGTAGCAGTAAAGCATAATAAAAAAAACTTGCAGGTAATTATTGTACGGAATACAGAGAAAGTTCCTTGGGGAAAAATCGATGATTTAATAAATACCGAATATGAGCTTTATATTGCCTATTTGAATCCAGAACAAAAACTTTTATATATAAATAGTTCCAATAATGGTTCAACCCATGATAAACTTGCAGAAGCATTAGTTGGTAATAATATTTCTCTTTATAATGAAGGGGATATATACAGGGTTTTGCATAATGTATTTCAGTTAGAATTATTTAACCTTGGACTGAAATCGCATTTGGACGGTCCGATTAGCTTTACAATGTATGCGGGAAATGGAATAGTTAAAGGATTAAGTGAAATTGAAAAAGGAATGCATAGTTCAAATTTGTTTGGAACTGGCTATGAGGATGGAGAAAAAATAACTATTGGTTGCTCAAACAAAGGACGTGTGTGGACAAAGCTAGTCAAATCAATTCCAGATTATTGTGATTGGTGTGATAAGACCGGGATGAAATTACTAGATGAAACAATTAACACAAAAAATATCTTTGACTTTATTCAAAAGCCTAAAAGAATATCGAAATTTCTGGAAGGGAAAATTCCAATATCCATTAAATGGAATGAAAAATTTTATTACGACCCACAATCAGCAGTTTACAATTCTAATTTGTTAATAGATTGCAATATTCAGTTAGTGTCTTATACTCAAAATACAGTTGAATTCGACATTGTAACAGGAGTTGGCATTTCTTCATATAAGTTGGAATTAGAGGAAGATAAAAATGGACGTGGATATAAGTATACCCTCACTAAAGGCAATCCAATTATTGTAAATCAAAGAAAAGAAAGTAAAGATATTATTGATTTATTTTTTGAATATCCGCCTACTATATGGTTTCAGGATAATTCAAAAATGTACAATGATTTATTTTTTCTGTTCAACTACAAATCTCCAATTTTTGATACAGAGAAAATATTTGCATACAATTGGGACGGTATTGATATCACAAAGGAGTCACAAAAAAAGATTAAACGAGAAAATTCTATACAACACAAGATACTTCAACAATTAAAAGAAGAACCAGAGTATAATATTATTTTTGATGATGATGACGCAAACGAAGCAAGCGATATTATCGCAATAAAAGGTTACGAATCGGAGCATAATAAACTTATATTTGAATTATACCATTGTAAATTCTCATCAAAAGACGAACCAGGCGGGCGATTAAAAGATTTATATGAAGTATGTGGACAAGCACAAAGAAGTTATCATTGGAGGCACAATGTAATAGAACTATTGAACCACATGGACCGCAGGAACAGTAAACGTCTTGTACAAGGAAATCCTTCACGTTTTGAGAAAGGTGGTGATGATGAACTACTAATAATCCAAAATATGCTATTGTCTAATTATTGCGACATTGAGTTTAATATATATGTTGTTCAGCCAGGAATAGAAAAAAATAAACTAATTGGTAATTCTGAATTATTGTCATTACTTGGTGCAACTGACTTGTTGCTAAAAAGAACTGGAAATGAATTTTATATTATTACTAATGAATAATTATTTATGATGATACTATCTGCCAACTATGTAAACGTAATGAAGCCAATAAAACAAATTCCTATATTGATAATTTTGCCAACTCAGTAAAAAAACTTATTTTTGCCCTCAGTATTCTCCATGAGCAAACTACCGCAAAAGCATGTAGCAAATTAGTGGATTAAATCATGGGATATGCTTGAAACTAAAAATATAAAGTTTTAAATATCAGCGTGGT
This sequence comes from Parabacteroides bouchesdurhonensis, assembly GCF_900186615.1. Taxonomy (GTDB): domain Bacteria; phylum Bacteroidota; class Bacteroidia; order Bacteroidales; family Tannerellaceae; genus Parabacteroides; species Parabacteroides bouchesdurhonensis. Next base: position 678,624 of record NZ_LT896588.1, on the reverse strand, counting down.
AACTCTGCAAGGAGAATCCCAGGCGATATAGAAACAAAGAGATATTTGAAAATAGAATCGTTCTTATAGCGAGCAAAACGATAAAACATAATCGTGTGCTAAATCGTGTGGATTTCCAAATGGAAGAAACTATAAAACGGTGATTATCAATAGAGAGAAGATAATAGTTCTCTTGCTGGTGGCACCACTTTTAAAAGACTTCAAATTTGGTAAATCCCTGAAAATTAAACATTTCAGGGATTTTCTTTTTCCTAAAACTCCCACATTTTTAGCAAAATTACACGTTGTTTATTTGGAAAGCGGTGTAAAATAGGGGCTTCGTTATTTTTCAAAAGGATAAACTCTACATCTTGGCAGATTAATTATATCTTTGTAATTCAATTAATTATTTATGCTTGATACAGAAACCATACAATCACTCATTGATAGTGGAGAAGGCTATAATGTAGAGTTTAAAGTCCGTGTACCTTCAAAAGTTCGTGAGCTGACAGAGGAAATTTGCGCTTTCGCCAATGCAGACGGAGGATATTTACTTATTGGTGTAGATGATTACGGACAGATTATTGGTACAGATTTAGAGAATGACAAACGTTCAGCCATTCAAGGCTCTATCAGTGAAATATCCCCGGTTCTTCATTGTGAGATGTATGCGGTAAGTATCGAAGATAAGACAGTTTGGGTAATTGATATTCCGTCAGGTAAAGACAAGCCTTATATATTTTCCGGTTCTATCTTTGTGCATGAAGGAGCAAATTCACAGAAACTTCGTACTGTCGAAGATATGCGCAGCTTCTTTCAAGAATGTAACAAAATATTCTTTGATGCTATCCCCTGTTCGTGGTTCAACATTTACACAGATGCAGACGAACAAGCGATAAGAGACTTTCGCACGGAAGCAAAGCTAAGTTCATCGACTGCCAACAAACAGATATTTGAGAATTTGGAACTGTTTACGGATAAAGGAGTAGCCAAGAACGGTGCAGCCATGTTCTTTGGAAAACAACCTGAACGAAAATTTCCACACGCAGTAACAAGATGTGTTCTTTTCAAAGGAACTACTAAGGTATATATCATAGATGATAAAACCTTAGGCGGTCCACTATACCAACAATATTTGCAGGCTATGGCGTGGTTAGAAAGTAAACTGCAAGTAGCTTATAAAATTGAGGGAGCAGGACCAAGAGAAGAAATTTGGGAAATTCCTCTTACTGTGTTCAAAGAAGCCATTATTAACGCTCTCTCACATCGTGATTATTACGAACAGGGAGCAACCATTACAATAGAAATGTTTGATGACCGGGTAGAGGTTTCTAATCCCGGAGGGCTTTTACCTATCGTAGCTAAAGATTTCGGACACAAGAGTATGACACGAAATCCACTAATATTCGGATTGTTTACCCGTATGCATTTGGTTGAAAGGGTTGCATCCGGCATTCCCCGTATGCAGGAAGCTATGAAAGAAGCCAATCTTCCTGAACCGGAATTTCATACAGACGGGATGTTTACGGTTATATTCAAAAGAGGCATCAGTATCAAGAATGATACTGTAAATGATACTGTAAACTCAAAAGAACAAGAAGTACTAAATATCATCAAGCAATATCCGGGGCTCAATTCATCTAAGATTGCTGAACTAATAGGAAAAAGTGTGCCTACTGCTAAACGCCACTTAAATTCTTTAGTAAAATCAGGATTAATAGCATTTAAAGGAGCACAGAGAACAGGAGGATATTATATTAATTAAAAATTTATGGAACAAGAAAGTTTTTTAGAATCCAACCTTTTACAGACTATTGTAATGGCGGTAACAGTTTGTGTTACAGCAATCATATATTGGAATAAAAAGAGAAATGAACTTCGAGCAGCAGCAACTATATTAAAACTTCAAATTCAAGATATTGAAGAAAATATAGAAAATCTAAAAGCTGAAGCAATTGTTGGAAACTGTTTATCAGAACAGCCATTATATTATTCAAAAGTTATCTTTGAAGAAAATAACTGGCTAAAATATAACCACATGTTTGCCGACAAATTAGGGGCATCAAATTTTGAAACAATAGATAAGTTCTTCAAAATCGCCCAAGAAATCAAAACACAGCAAATTTTCATAAAAATGAAAATTCAAGACTCCATCAATGCTAAATGTTCATTCTATTATTTACAGCAATACAATAGATTAAATCAAACAGTTTCAGATATCAGAGAAAACAAAGAACAACTATGCATGCAAGACCTACAATATACTAAAGCCCTATACAATAATCCAGCATTAAGCATTGGAACATATATACATCAAGAATTATGTAATGGACTAGAAAAAGGACTCAATAAATATCAAAGAATGTCAGGAAATATTGCTTTCCAAAAATTATGTAAAGTCGGAGGAATAATTAGCTAGTTATTACTATGCTATCATTATAATTATTATCCTTGCTCTCAGAAATCGTACCCAAGTCACAAAACCATGTGAAACGGTGCATAGCTATGAAAATCTTATTCAAGGGACTTACATCGTAGCAAAGATAACTTCAAGAAAGATAGTTTTATTCCAACCCATTTCCGGTTGCACGATACACCACTTTAAAAACAAAGGGGTTGTCCAAAAAGTCGGACATCCCCTTTGCTTTTTATATCGTTAGCTCTGCTATATTCAAAGCAAAAGAGGTTATTTCTTTGTAACCTGGACCCGCTGTGTAGGGGCGAGGTTCTCATTACGCAGATCAATTTGCTCTACAACGTTTTCGGCTAATGCACGGAATGCGTTTCCGGTGATTGTATCCGGATTAAGCGCCACCGGTTCTCCATTGTCACCTCCTTCACAGATACTTTGTACGATAGGAATTTGTCCTAATAGCGGCACATTTAGCTGCTCGGCTAAACGTTTACCGCCTTCTTTGCCAAACAGATAATACTTATTCTCCGGTAATTCGGCAGGCGTGAACCAAGACATGTTTTCTATCAAACCTAATACAGGCACATTTATTTTATCTCCTAAAAACATACTGATTCCTTTGCGGGCATCGGCAAGAGCTACTTCCTGAGGCGTAGTAACCACAACCGCTCCGGTGATAGCCAATGTCTGTACCATAGTCAGATGGATGTCGCTAGTACCCGGTGGCAAGTCAATCAGGAAGTAATCCAGTTCTCCCCAATTAGCATCGGCTATTAATTGTTTCAATGCATTGCTAGCCATTGCCCCTCGCCATAGTATTGCATCGTCTTTATTCACAAAGAAACCGATAGATAAAAGCTTTACACCGTAATTCTCTGCCGGTTGGATTAATTCTCGCCCGTCTACTTCTTCCATATATGGACGGGCATCTTCTACGTGAAACATCTTGGGCTGGGACGGACCAAAGATGTCGGCATCCAGTAAGCCTACCTTATAGCCCAATCCGGCTAATGCGACAGCCAGATTGGCCGCAACAGTGCTTTTGCCTACCCCTCCCTTCCCGGATGATACGGCAATGATGTTCTTTACCTGCGGAAGCAATTTGTCCGGTTCGGGGCGCGCAGCCTGACGCGCTACTACCGAGATATTTCCTTTGATGTCCGCATCCTTGTCTACATAAGTAAGGATTGCCGTTTCAGCAGCTTTTACAACAGACTTGATAAACGGATCATTGGGCTTTTCAAACAGAAGGGAGAAACTCACCTTGTTGCCTTCGATGCGTATATTGTCTTCTACCATACCCATTTCCACCAGATTCTTTCCGGTTCCGGGATAACGCACATTAGTAAGTGCGTCCATAATCAGTTTGGGATATATTGCCATAGTTTTTATGTTGTATTTTAACTTCTTGTTTACTTAATTTCTCTTTCCTCATCTACCTGAGGCCAGCGCACTCCGTTTGCTCCGGTTGAAACTGCGATAAGGATCATATTCAATTTCTACCTCCGGCTCTACCAGATTCTCTTTCTTTTCACAAACAAACTTAATGTATTTGATGTTCAGCCCGCGATCCAGCCACTGCTGTTCGTAATACGTGCGAATGGAAAGGATACTGTCCACCAAGTCGGAATGGTATAAATCATCAGTAGAAAACAATACCTGGTACTGATTGGCCTTTACCATCTCGCAAGTGTAGGTATACATAAAGTTACTGTCCGTCTTTAAATGGATGATGCCGTTGTCTGTAAGAATCTCACGATACATCTTCATGAAGCGGGTAGAGGTGAGGCGTTTGTTTACCTTCTTCATCTGCGGATCGGGGAAGGTAAGCCATATTTCGGCCACTTCTCCGGCGGCAAAGAAATGGGCTATCAATTCGATACTGGTACGAAGGAAAGCAACGTTGGTCATGCCGCTTTCTTGCGATTCTTTAGCCCCGGTCCACATACGGGCTCCTTTAATATCTACTCCGATAAAGTTCTTATCGGGGAATAGCCTTGCCAGGCCGACTGTATACTCACCTTTGCCGCAGCCCAGTTCCAACACGATAGGGTTGCTGTTCTTAAAGAACTGCTCATGCCAATGTCCTTTCAGATCGAATCCTTTTTCTTGTAATATGGCAAACGGGTATTGAAATACATGCGGATAACCCGCCATGTCGTCAAACTTTGCTAATTTATTCTTTCCCATGTCGCAAAGATAATACAAACTCCTCAAAGAAAGTATCCCGGTAGTTACTTCCGATGGCTATTTCGTATTTGTCTATATAGATGTCGTTGCTGTCGAAAGAGGCGATATGCTGCGTGTTTACAATGTAGGAGCGGTTTATACGGAGGAAGGCTTTGGGTAGCAGTTCGTGGATCGCTTTCATGCTGGTTTTGGTGATGATGCGCTGGTCCGGAAGCTGGATGATAACGTAATCCTTCAGCCCTTCGATGAATAGTATGTCATTGAAAACTACTTTGAAGAAGCGGCGTTCGGACTTGACAAACATAAACTCGCCCGCCGCCTCTTCTATATCGTCTTTCTCGGCGCTCAACAGGAGGGCATGGTAAGCTTCGGCCTTCTCTATGGCTTTCCGGAACCTTTCGGGAATGATGGGCTTTACCAGATAGTCTACGGCATCCACTTCATAACTGTCTATGGCATACTGGGCATAGGCGGTGGTGAATATAACCAGCGTGCTTTTGGGGATGGTACGGGCAAACTCCAGACCGGTCACCTTGGGCATGCGAATGTCCAGAAAGATTAAGTCTACGGGATGTTCCTTAATGAACCTGGCCGCCGAAGTGGCGCTGTTAAAAGAGCCGGCAAGCGTTAATCCCCCGTTGTCGTTAATAAGCATCTCTACCGCTTCACGGGCCAGCGGTTCATCGTCTACTATAATGCAGTTCATATATCTAATTCCAGTTTAACGGTGTAACTTTGTTTGTTATCAATGATTTCCAGTGAGTGGCGGTTGGGATATAGCAGTTCCAACCGTCTTTTGATGTTCTTCAAGCCCAACCCTCCAACGCGCGCACTTTTGTCGTCGTCATCACCTTCTGCAACGGGTTTCGAGTTGTCGCATTGGAATATCAGCCGGTTATCTTGCACACGGAAGCGGAGGTGCACAAAGGAGGTATTCTCGCTGTCCGTATTATGCTTTACCGCATTCTCCACAAAGGGGATGAACAGCAGGGGAGGAAGCCATACGCCGTCGATGTTTCCTTCCTGCGTGATTGTAAAGCAGAAGCTGTCGCGGCGTATCTTTTCCAGATTCAGGAAATCGTTCATAAAACGGATGTCGGAGCTGAGCCGTATTTTGTCCTGCATGCTGTCGTTAAGCTGGTAGCGCAGCAGGTCTTCCAGCCGGTACACCACGTCGGCGGCTTCGGGGCGTTCTTTTCGGATGAGCACATACACGTTGTTCAGCATGTTGAACAGGAAGTGCGGGTTGATCTGGCTTTTCAGGAACTTAAGCTCGGATTGCAGGGTGGCGGCTTCCAGCTCGTTGATGCGCCTGTTGTCTACTATCCAGTGCTTAAGGAGTACAAGGGTAGACGAACCGGCTACCAGCAGTCCGCATGAGATGGTGGAAGATACGATGTTTAATACCGCCACCGACGGGCTGGCGGGCATGCTTTCGAACCGGGTGTCGTCAAAGAACGTTTGGAGTGTACCTATCGTGACGATGGCCAACACGATTAACCCCAATGCCGTTATCAGGTAGGGAAGAAGCCGCCCTTTGAGCAGGTATCGCGGAGCAAGCAGGTAGACATTTACATAGATGAGCATATCAATGGCCAGGAAGTAGCCTGCCCACGACCGGATTCTGGCCGGAGTTATGATAAGCGCGTCCGGCGTGTCCCAGAACACATTGATGGTGATCAGGAAAACGACCAGCTGCAACAGCAGATGCCTGTAGACCCTCTTGCGGGGATTCAGCAGGAAGTCGGATATGATATGTTCCGTGTTATCTGTCATCTGTCGGGTAGAGTTGGTGGCGTAACTGCTGGCTTAGCCGGAGTACCATGTCCGCCGCCTTTTGCGGCTCGCTTTTAGACAGTGCGCCGATCCGGTTCAGCGTATCCAGCAGCAACGCCGGGTTTACCTGCTCCTTCAGGCTGCTCACTTCCGCCTGCATCTGCTCCCTTTCCAGTTGCCCTACACGCCGGTTCTCTACGATCCATTGCTTTAGCAGAACCGTCATGGAGATGCCCGAGATACACAGCATGTTCAGCATAAAGTCCGACAGGCTGTCCAACAGGCTTACTATATTAAAGTAAGAGCTTCGTGCCGGACTAATGCCGGAGGAAGTAAATATCCAGTACTCCTGCGCATAGCGTATCAGCATGATAAGGAAGACGGACGTAGCGGAGCAGACAAGGTAGGCCAAGTATTTCTTCTTTAGTAATAAGCGGGGCACAAACCACAGGAGGTGCAGGTAGCCTACCATGATATAAGAAACCAGCGTATAGAGCCCGGCTACGTAGATGTGGTAGCCCAGCAGTTCTGTTTTCGCTCCGTAGGTGTAGATGTTCTGGTTGAGCGACACCGAAGCTACGGCCATAAGCAGCACTGCGTGGCGGAGTATCCTATATTTAGGGTCCGTAAGGAGTTGATATAAAAAGGTTTGCTTGCTCATCTTGTTATTGTGTAACGGTTTGCTGTCTAAAGACAGTGCCGAATGTACGGATTTATTTGTTAATGTGGCTTTTCGTCCCATCTTTTAGTTTGATGTTGAACGCAACACCAGGCTATTGGATAGACCAACACCAGGCTGTTGGACGATCCCACACCAGGCTATTGGACGGAACCAACGCCGGCCTCACCGTCAATCCGGTTTAGAACTCCAGTTTGTAGCTGATATTGCTGATGGGGATGCTCTGCCCGTTTAATTCCATTACCTTGTCTTTCAGGTTGTAATGATAGCCGTAATATTCTTTTGTACCGGTTACGTTCAAGGCTTTGACGGCAAACTCGTGGGCCACTTTCCGCCTGTTTATCTTATAGCTCACCGTGAAGTTGGCAATGAACATGGTTGGGTATTGCTGCGAATAGGCTCGCGTTTCGTCATACTGCGCTTCTTTGTCCGGATGGGCCATCGTTGCCTCCATGTCCAGCGGAGAGTAGCGTTCGCCACCTTGCAGAGTGAGCTTTACGTTGGCGCTCAGCATATTCTGCTTGTTAGCGCCAACCATCCACTCCTTGCCAACCAGCGTGTTAAGGATGAAGCGGCGGTTGTAGCGCGTGTTGTGCCAAACGCCGTCGCCGCCTTTGTATCGCGAATCGAACACGGAGGCGGTTATCAGGTAATACAACCCCTTGTCCAGGTATTTCTCCAGCGTGATGTCTACACCCAGGTTGCGTCCCTTGCCTTTGTTTACCAGAGCCTCCTCTACATAGAACTCCCTGCGGTTGAGTACGGAATACGAGCTGTCCGCAATGACCGGTACGTTGTAGAGGAATTGCGCATACGGCTCGACCTTAAGGAGGAGGTTGTCGGACAACTTATAGCCGAACGTCAGCATCAGGTGATGGGCTTTGGTGAAGCCCAAGTCTTTATTGGCCTGCTCCTGTCCGGAGCTTTTGGAGTTCACGAAGTACACGTCCATCTTTTCCATACGGCTATGCAGCCCGTATGCCAGGGCAAAGGATGCTTTGCTTGCGGGCGTCCATTTCAGCCCCACGCGTGGTTCTAGCGTCCGGCTATTGTTGAGCGTCAGCAGCTGGCTGCTCAGCCCGGCGTTGAGGGTGAGCCGGTCTGTGATGCCGAAGGACGAACTGGTGTAGAGGTTTATCAGGCCGGTCTGCCCTTTCCCTTCCGATACGGTGTTCAAAGGGGCGGTTTCGAACGGGGCGAGGTTCAGCCTCATATTGTAGAACATCCGTGTATAGGTAAACCCGGTTTGGTTGGTGTGCCGCGCGCTGAACTTCCGGTTATAGGCGGAGGTCAGTATCAGGTTGGTGTTGTTGTATTTCTGGATAAGGAACGGGGTGGAGGTATGCTCAGTGTCCCAGGCGTGTTCCGTTGCGTTCATGCCGGAGTAGGTGGTTGCAAGGGTTGTTTTCAGCGTGGCATCGTTGGAGAAGAAGTAGCGGTGGCTTATTCCTCCCGAAGCCATGTATTGTTTGGCTTTGGATTGGAAATTGTCGCGTGAGTGTTCCCATTCCTTCGGGTCTTCGTCAAAGTCGTCTTCGTAATTGTCTATCAGGCTTGTCCCCCAGATAGAGAACGTGCCGGCTTTGCGTGTGGGGAAGTTTAGCTTGAAGTTGAGGTCCTGATAATCCAGCGTACCTCCCAGATCAAGGCCGGGATAGATGCGGTTCAGCAATCCTGTCGTGGAGTAACGGTAGTTGAAGATGTAAGAAGCCCGGTGCTGCTTGCTCAGAGGGCCTTCGGAAGCGACGTCGAGACCCAGTACGCCTACTTGCACGGTGTTCTCTACTTTCCGGCTGTTGCCGTTCCGCAGCTTCATGTCGAATACGCCGGAGACAGCGTTTCCGTATTCCGCCGGGAAAGCTCCGGTGAAGAAGTCCGAGTTGCCCAATACCAAGCTGCTGAGTGAGGACAGGATGCCGCCGCCCAATATCGACAGGTCGGCAAAGTGGTTGGGGTTGGGTATCTCCACGTCTTCCATCCTCCATTGCAGCAGGTGCGGCGCATTGCCGTGAATGGAGATCCCGTTGCTCGAAACGTTTGCCGCTACTCCTGCAAAGGAACTTACCAGGCGGGCCGGGTCGTCCATCCCGCCGGCATAGCGGCTGGCTTCTTCTACGCTGAGCATGCGGGCTCCGGTGGCTGCCATCTTGTTAAGAGGCTGTTCTTTGTTTATCTGCGGACGTACAATTACTTCGCCCAGCTCCTTGACGTTCTCTTTGAGTGCTATGTCAAGGTAGACCTCCTTTGCGGAGGTAACCAGTATCTCCCTGAAAACAGAGGGCTCGTATCCCAGGAAGGTAGCCTGTACGGTATGCCGTCCGATTGGGATGTTGCTTACAGAGAACTGTCCTTGCCCGTCGGTTGTGGAGCCTGTACCGGGAATATCGGGCAGCAGTATCGTAACGTTCGGCATCGGATGGCCGGATGCTTTGTCTATAACTGTTCCGCGTATTGTTTGCGACGGTTGTACATTCTCTGTTTGCTGACCGTGTATTCTTGATGTCAGGCTGATCAATAAAAGTAAAATAGTTACTGTTCGATACATAATGAATTATAATTATGCAGCGAAGGTAGCTTTGTAAGGAATATGCTTTTGGGTTTATAGACGGAAGCCGTTCTTTGGTATATGGAATCGTCTTTTTAGTAGACTAAAGGCTACAGCAGCCTGCTTCTATGTGCTAATCAAACAGGCTATAACAAAAAAGAGATACTCTTGTGAAGTATCTCTTACCGCTCTTCCTCTTGGACTTGAACCAAGGACCCTCTGATTAACAGTCAGATGCTCTAACCAACTGAGCTAAGGAAGAATATGTCTTTTCAGTCTTTCCCGATGTCTTTTTCAGCTCTTCCTCTTGGACTTGAACCAAGGACCCTCTGATTAACAGTCAGATGCTCTAACCAACTGAGCTAAGGAAGAATATGTTTTTCAGTCTTTCCCGATGTCTTTTTTTCAGCTCTTCCTCTTGGACTTGAACCAAGGACCCTCTGATTAACAGTCAGATGCTCTAACCAACTGAGCTAAGGAAGAATTTGAGTGATAAGAGCCTAAAAAGACCCTTTCTGATTTTGCACTGCAAAAGTAGAGGATGTTTTTGAAATATGCAATATATTTGCAGAAAAAATGAGGAAATGAATACAATAGGCTTAGGTAATGCGTTGGTTGATGTTCTGTTAAAGTTGGATAATGACAAGGTGCTCAACGACGTAGGTATAGAGAAGGGAGCTATGGACATGATAGACCAGGAACAAATGCTCTCTATTCGTAAAGCGCAGGAACATCTGGAAAGAAGTCAGGCTCCGGGTGGTTCGGTATGCAATACGATGAGAACGATGGCATATTTAGGTGCTAATACTGGTTTTATCGGTAAGATAGGAACGGATTCGGTAGGCGAGTTTTATGAAAAAGCTTTGGAAACGGCCGGAGTTACGCCTTACTTTGTCAAGACAAAAGGTGTTTCAGGCAGTTGCACAGTCTTGATCTCCAAGGATGGAGAGCGTACGATGGGTACTTTTCTAGGGCCGGCAGCAACAATTACGCCGGATGAAATCAGCGAAGAGGTGCTTTCCAAATACCAATGTATATATATAGAAGGTTATCTGTTGGTGAATGAACCGTTAGTGCGTACTACCATGCAGAAAGCCAAGAAGCTGGGATTAAAGGTTGCGTTGGACTTGTCGAACTTCAACATTGTAAACGCTTTCAAAGGATTCCTTGAAGATATTATTCCTCAATATGTGGATATTTTGTTCTCTAACGAACCCGAAGCCGAAGCCTATACGGGATTGAAGGCTTGCGAAGCCGTGAAGGTGCTTTCCGAAATGGTTGAAGTCTCTATCGTTACTTTAGGCAAAGAAGGTGCGATTGTAGGCAGTAAAGGCAATTTCTTTACCGTTCCTGCCGAGGGCGGCAAGCCTGTAGACACAACCGGAGCCGGCGATAATTTTGCTGCCGGTTTCCTGTATGGCCTTTCTGAAGGAGCAACTTTAGAGCAATCGGCCCGCATCGGTTCTTTGCTTGCCGGCTATGTGATAGACGTTGTCGGACCGGAAATACCGGCAGATAAATGGGAACAAATAAAGTTAAAAGTAAAAGCGATATTGGCGTAACACGGTGTATTATATATACATTTACACCTTTATTTAACTAAATATTCTATGTGTAAGTTGATTCAAAGAAAGAGTATTATAGGATTACTAGCCCTGTTGTTGCTGACAGGAACAGTTTTGCCGGTACAGGCTCAGAAAGATAATCGTTTTGAAGTAAGTAAGAACCTCGACATATTCAATGCCCTTGTGAAAGAGGTGGAAATGTTCTATGTAGATTCGGTAGACGTGGAAAAGACCCTTCGACGGGGTATTGATGCTATGTTAAACGGATTAGATCCTTATACGGAATATTATCCGGAGCAGGAAATGGAAGGCTTGAAACTTATCACTACCGGAGAATATGGTGGCATAGGTTCTATTATTCGTCAACGTGATAAAGACGGCGGTGTGGTTATTGCCGAGCCTTTTGATGGTATGCCGGCCGCGTTGGCAGGACTGAAAGCCGGAGACCATATCTTGGCTATTGATACTGTGGATGTATCGAAGGCAACGAATGATAGAGTAAGTGAATTGTTGAAAGGTGTGCCTAATACGAAGATAAAATTGACCATCCAGCGTCCCGGAGAGAAAAAAACTTTGAAGTTTGAAATAGTACGCAAACAGGTTATTGTAGATCAGGTTACTTATTATGGCGTACGTAACGACAGTATCGGCTACATTTATTTAAAAGGATTTACCGATAAAAGCGGACAGGAAGTAAGGGATGCTTTTCTGGATTTGAAAAAGAATCATGCTATCAAATCTCTGGTTTTGGATTTACGTAATAATGGCGGCGGAGTATTGGAGTCTGCCGTACAGATTGTAGGCCTGTTTGTTCCTAAAGGCAGTGAAGTCCTGTCAACAAAAGGAAAGGTTAAACAATGGGATCGCACTTACCGCACATCCAGTGAACCGATTGATACGGTGATGCCTATTGCTGTTCTTATCAATGGAAATTCTGCCTCTGCCTCTGAAATCGTATCCGGTGCGTTACAGGACTTGGATCGGGCTGTATTGATAGGGCAGCGTTCGTTTGGAAAAGGCTTGGTGCAGTCTACCCGTGATTTGCCTTATGATGGCAAGCTGAAAGTAACGATGAGTAAATATTATATTCCCAGTGGCCGTTGTATTCAGCAACTGGATTATACGCATCGTAAAGCGGATGGAAGCGTAGATGTGATACCTGATAGTTTAACGTCTGTATTTTATACCTCCCACGGTCGTCCGGTACGTGATGGTGGCGGCGTTCGTCCGGAGTTTGAAATAAAGGATAAGCGAATACCTACCATTATATATTACCTGGCAACGGACTGGACGTTGTTCGATTTTATAACGGATTGGGTACAAAAGCATAAAACTATTTCGCCCGCAGAAGAGTTTACTTTTACGGACGAAGACTTCGAGGCCTTTAAGCAATATGCTAAGGAAAAGAACTTTACTTATGACCGTCAGAGCGAAAAAGCCTTGAAGAACCTGAAAGAGATTGCCGGGTTTGAAGGTTATTTGGAGGGTGATTCTACCGCTTTACAAGCATTGGAAGCCAAATTGACTCCCGATCTTGACAGGGATTTCGAGCGTAACAAAGACGAAATCAAGAAGCTGATGGCTGCTGAAATCGTGAAACGCTATTATTATCAGAAAGGAGAATTACTGCAAAACCTGAAAGATGACGATGTTTTGGACAAAGCATTGGAAGTCTTGTCTAACAGGGAACTGTATGATAAAACATTGAGCGCTCCGGAGAAGCAAGAAGAAAACCCGGATACGAAGTAAATAATTTACCGGCTCTGTCCCGGATAGTATAAGGAAAGCCGCCTGTGTGTCAGGTGGTTTTTTTTTATTGCAGGTAATATGTCAAAAGTTCCACCGGCATGAAACACTTGTTCCATCAGCTTGAAACATTTGTTTCATCGGGATGAAACTTTTGTTCCACCGACATGAAACAAAATGAAACATGTATGTTCACGTTTTAAACCTTATGTGTATAACCACCAGTTCCGATACTGTTCCTACGCGATAAGGAGGTCCGGCTATTCCGATACCGGATGACACGTAAAACTGCGTCGGCCCTTTCTGGTAATAGCCGTAAGGACATTCATAGATGAACTTCATTAATAGAGGATAGGGCCAAAGTTGGCCGTTGTGGGTATGACCATGCAATCCCAGATCAACTCCGTTCATGTTCATTTCTGCGAAAGACCAGGGTTGATGGTCTAAAACGATAAGAGGTTTGCTTTTATCAAGTCCTTCCATCAAGGCATGAAGCGGTTTCCTTTTTTTATTGATACGGTCGTCTCGTCCTATCAGATAGAATGAGGAGTCTGGCATTGCCACGGAATCAATCAATAAAGTAGCTCCTGTTTTCTTTAGCCAGCGATATTTGGCATTCCGGTTGGCACGGTACTCGTGGTTGCCATAAACAATATATACGCCAAGCGGCGCTTTGAGTTGTTGTAAGTCTTCTTCAATATGTTCTTTTTCGGCAAAGCGGGACTCGTAATCCATGATGTCTCCTACCATAACAACCATATCCGGATGTTGGGCATTGCTAAGGGCTACATATTTCCGGACAAGTTTCTTCCCGATTACTTCTCCTATGTGTAAATCGCTCATCATAACGATGGTAAGGCTATCCCGGTTGTCTCCCGCGCTTTTGGGCAGGGTGATATATACATCTTTAACGATGGGATTCTCTACCGTGTGGTAAGCATGGAACATTAGGGCTGTTACGCCGGCTGTAATCACAAAGAAAAGAGTGAGTTTCGTCTGTTTCCAATGTTCCTTAATCATTTTCGGAAACCAATGAAGCCACCGGTTGGAAAGTCGCAATATCTCCAAAACGATTAAGGACAGTGTAATATAGATAGAAGATATGTACCAGGTGTTGCAGAAATACTGGATGCCAATCATGATGTTATCCGGTAAATCTTTTCGGAAAAAGAAACCGAAGAAATAAACGGCAAGTTCTATGACAAAGAACAATATATAAGGTATCCGCCAACTTTTCTTAGCCGGTATTGCCTGATAACCTCGCCAAAAGATATAAGGGTTTAGCAATAATTGTGCTACGATAGACTGAATGAATACTTTCATGCCGGTTTTATTTAAAAGAGATATTGAATACAACAAGTTCGCTATCCGTTCCGATCCGGAAAGGAGGTCCCCAAAGGGATAAGCCGGAAGAAACATAGAAGTGGGTATTGCCTTCCTGCTTATAGCCGTAACTCAGCTCAAACAAATGGTCTGTAATCAGGCTCATAGGCCATACTTGTCCGTGATGCGTATGTCCGCTGAATTGTAAATCGATATTAGAGGCAACGGTTTGTTGTAATTGATAGGGTTGATGGTCAAGCAAGATAACCGGCAGCTCAGGGTTTACGTCTTTTGTTAGCTCCGTTAAAGATAATCGGTTTTTGTTGTGTCTGTCGTCTCTTCCTATAAGCTGGATGCCGTTGGGTAAAGTAGCGACGCTGTCTTGTAAAAGAATAATAGGCGTTGATTGAATAAACTTTTTACTTGCTTCGATATTACTGATGTATTCATGATTTCCCGGAACCATGTAGACGCCATAGGGCGCTTCTAGCCGGGCCAGTTCTTCCTGCATCTGTTCTGCATACAGGGGAACAACACTGTTATCTATCAAGTCGCCTCCTATCAGGATCAAATCGGGATGTTGGGCATTTATCAGTTCTACGTATTGTTGAAGCATCGCTTTGTCCGTGCCATATCCTAAGTGAATATCACTGATAGCTACCACTTTCAGCGGCTTGTCTTCATTGTTGACGGACTTGTTAATAACTATGTTGATAACTTTTGTATCCGGATGTTGATAATTATAATATCCGTATCCTAATAAACTGAGTGTTATTCCTAAAGCAATATAGAAGCCGGATCTTATACGTATGTGGAAAAGTCGTAATAAATCAAACAGGGCTAGTAATATTACCATATATAAAGTGAACACCAACCAGCCTGTTCCTGTCTCTTGTAAGGTTTGTCCGATAAAGTCAGACATTACAACATCCCGTAGCAGGAAGCTTACGAAAAAAGATAAAGCGCATCCCCAGAAGATAAGGGATAGTAAAACTTTGACACCTGTAGACTGGGCTTTTAGTGCTTGCCTTCCTCTCAGAAAGATATATATGTTTCCTAATAAGTACAGGCAAATGATGCTAATAAATAAAGTAGGCATTTCGTCTATTTTTCGGTAAAAGTACATCATCGTAACGGTTTTCCCAAATGATCGGGATGATTTGAAAAAACCATTACGAAGACTTATCTTAAATGTGCACTACAATTGCATGGTAAATACTTAGCGAACAGGATGTCCTACCGGGTTATTCATCATTGGAATCTGGCTGTCAGATAGCTTCAATAGCTTTTTCAAAGCGCTTTGATCCATAGATGCGCGTGGAACGGTTGATAAGCCTACTCCGGCACAGAATAGATTTACATTCTGTGAAACGATGCCTGCATCCATTGCTCCCATTAATTTAACCTGTTCGGTATTGCCCATTCCGAAACGTGACAAATCGGAAATATATACCAGGCATACCGGAGCTGTTTTTACGAAATCCTGTCCGCCTGCGATAATATTCCGGTGATCGCCTTCGGCTATAGGTTTCAAGCTATGCTTATGGGCGTCGTAAAGATAAACTCCGTCTTTCATAAATACATAGATGTCTATATCCTGCTTATTCAAGGCGGAAGGAGCTGTACGTTTTCCGTCTGCCGGACGATTGATGCCATTGGCGGCCCAAAGCAAATCGGAAATATCCTGTATGCTCAGGTCTTTATTAGCAAACTCCCGGTCGGAATGACGATTGTCAAACGCTTTCATAACATTTATTCCACGCGTTTTATTCGGAACGCTCAATGGAATTTCTTTTAATGATTGTGCACTCATAGCAGAAGCAAATAATAATACAGTTAATAGAACAGATAGTTGTCTCATAAGTTTTACGTGTTAATGGTTCTTACAAAAATAAGGTAATAGGAGATTTATCAAACATCAGAATACATCTTTTAGGCTTCTTTAAAACTAAAATAGTTGCAATACGTTTTTATTAAGTTACATTTGTCGCGTTTACGATGCTTTCGTACATAGGTTTGTATCATTTGATATATTTTGGATCAATGGAAAGAAAACTTTTATCCTTACTTCTGGTATTATTAGTTGCACTCCCTCTGTGTGCCCAGAATGACAAGACAGGTTCTTTAACTATTAAAGGACAAGTGATTGACTCGCTGACAAATGAGACGGTTCCCTACGCCACGCTGAATATAGCATTGGCTAGCGCTCCTCAGAATTCTGTTAAAATGTTGGCATGTGATGTTGATGGTAAATTTGAAGCCTCGTTGAAAACTGCGGGCAAATATATCGTCTCCATGCAATCTATTGGAAAGAAGCCGGCTCAAAAGGTGTTTTCCATTTCCGAAAAAAACAGTCCGCTGAATTTAGGAAAACTATATATGCAAGACGACAACCAACGGCTAGACGAAGTTACCGTAGTTGCACAGAAACCATTGGTAAAAGTGGAAGTAGATAAACTGACATACAGTTTGGAAGACGATCCGGAAGCGAAAACCAGTAATACGTTGGATATGCTGCGAAAAGTCCCGATGATTACAGTAGACGGTGAGGATAAAATCCAATTGAAAGGATCTTCCAACTATAAAATTTATATGAATGGTAAGCCTTCCAATTTGTTGAGCGGAAGTAATGCTTCCGATGTATTGAAAAGTATGCCTGCCAGTTCCATAAAGAACATTGAGGTTATAACCGATCCCGGCTCTAAATACGATGCGGAAGGTGTTGGTGGTATTATCAATATTATCACTACAAAAAACGCTTTGCAAGGTTATACCGGAACTGTTCGTGCCAATGCCAGTACATTAGGCAGTTTTGGTGGCGGCGGTTATGTATCGTTGAAGGCCGGAAAGCTGGGTCTTACTGCCAATTATGGCTACAATAAACGTAATTCTCCATGGAATGATTCTTATTCTACAAGAAATACATTGAAGAATGGCATGTCTAATTTCCTGGAAGAACATGGACGGAGTAAAAATAAAGGTCCTTTCCAGTATGGTTATCTGGAAGCCAGTTATGAGATTGACTCTTTAAATTTGTTGAGTGTAGGAGCTAATTTATTCCGGGGTAAATCAAAGAATCTTTCTGAATTATCGGCTATGATGCATGGAGCGGAAGCTTCGTCTTCCGACTATGAGACATTGTATAAATATGAACGCAATAGTAATTCGGAAAGTACATATGGTTCTACGGATGTAAATGTGGATTTTCAGCATTCTACTCATAAGAAGGATGAATTGCTTACTCTATCATATCGCTTTAGTAACTCGCCGAATGATAATGAGAGCCGTACAGAGTTGTTTAACGTGGTAGATTATCCGCTAGCAAAAGATTATCCGCAATGGAATATTAACGATGCTTCCACAACAGAGCATACAGGCCAGGTAGATTATACTACTCCGACATGGAAAGACCAGACTTTTGAGGCAGGTGTAAAATACATCAACCGTCAGAGCAAGAGTAAAACATTGGAACAAGTTTATGATGAATCTACTCAAAACTGGAAAGATGTTTCATCACTGAATAGTAACTTCCATCATACACAGCATATTTATTCTGCTTATCTGGGATATTTGATGAAGTTTGATAAGTTTGGAGTAAAAGCAGGTGTTCGTGCGGAAGGAACCAGTTTGAATGCCAAGTTTGCGAAAGCTCCCGTTATGGATTTTGATGCTCATTATTTTGATGTTGTTCCGAATGCCACTTTGACTTATCAGGTGGATATGTCTACCCAGATACGTTTAGGTTACAATATGCGTATCCGTCGTCCGGGTATTTGGTATTTGAATCCGTATATAAACGATACAGATCCTCAGAACATATCGCAAGGTAATCCGAATCTGGATTCTGAAAAGAGTAATAATATAAACTTCAACTTTAGTAAGTTTGCGCAGAAATTCAGCGTCAATGCCAGCTTGAGCTATACATTCGTGAACAACTCGATCGAACAGTATAGTGAAATTGCTAATTTCCCCCAAAGTGATCCGCGTTCTGTTTATAACGGCGCACTCTGGAATACATACGGAAACATTGGTAAGAAGCAGCAAGTAGGTTTCTTCCTGTATGGTAACTGGAATCCTATACCGTTGTTCCGCATCTATATGAATGGCGGAGTGGACTATACCGATTTGAAGAGTGAGGCAATGGATTTGAAGAATAGCGGATTCAGTGGCCGGATCTTTGCAGGAACGCAGTTTAATCTGCCGAAAGATTTCCGTATAAACTTGCACGGTGGTTATTTCACTCCGTGGATTATGTTGCAGAGCGAATATTCTCCGTTCTATTTTGCAGGGTTGAATGTCAGCAAGGATTTCATGAAAAAGAAACTGTCTGTTTCCGTTGGAGCACAAAACCCGTTCTGGAAGAACATGAAGATGGAGACAACAACAACCGGCGAAGGATTTCATAATGTGGCTACGACCTGGCGTAGTGCCCGTGAATTCCGTATAAGTGTTTCTTATCGTTTCGGTACTTTGAAGGATTCTATCAAGAAAGTAAAACGCGGTATCAGTAACGATGATATGAAAAGTAACGAAGGCGGAAATACTGGAGGCGGCGAAGGCATGTAAAAACAGTTGTTCTTTTTAGTAAAACCTATATCTTTGCTGAAAATACGCTGAATTTATATGGATAAAGATATAATGCCCGAAAACGTGCTTTATGATTTGCGCTATTTGCAATTGCTGGCACGCAGTTTTCCTACGATAGCGGATGCAAGTACGGAAATAATAAATCTGGAAGCGATTCTGAACCTGCCAAAAGGTACGGAACATTTTCTTACGGATATTCATGGAGAGCATCAGGCCTTCAATCATGTATTAAAGAATGCTTCCGGAGCTGTAAAGCGTAAAGTGAATGAGATATTCAGCAATACTTTGCGGGATCAGGAGAAGAAAGAACTTTGTTCGCTTATCTATTATCCGGAAGAGAAACTGGAACTGATTAAATCGAAAGAACCGGATCTGGATGATTGGTATCTTATTACATTGAACCAACTGGTGAAGGTTTGCCGTAATGTGTCATCTAAATATACCCGTTCCAAAGTACGTAAAGCATTACCGAAGGAATTTTCATATATTATACAGGAGTTGCTGCATGAATCGTCTACGGAACCGAATAAATCGGCTTATATTGATAAGATTATCAGTACCATTATTTCAACCGGGCGGGCGGATGATTTTATTGTTGCCATGTGTAACCTGATTCAACGGCTTACAATAGATTTGTTGCATATCGTTGGTGATATTTACGATCGTGGTCCGGGTGCACACATAATTATGGATACGTTATGCGATTATCATAATTTTGATATTCAATGGGGTAATCATGATATACTTTGGATGGGAGCAGCAGCCGGAAATCTGGGAAGTATTGCTAACGTTATCCGTATGTGTTTGCGTTATGGCAATCTGGCAACTCTGGAAGACGGTTATGGAATTAATTTACTCCCATTGGCTACGTTTGCTATGGAGATGTATGGTGACGATCCGTGTGACTTGTTTATCCCCCGTACCAAGTTTTCGGATAATGTGTTTGATGAAAAGACTATACGTTTGATTTCACAGATGCACAAAGCCATCACAATCATCCAGTTCAAATTGGAAGGCGAGATTATTCGCCGCCGTCCGGAGTTTGACATGGACGACCGCATGTTGTTGCATCATATAAACCTGTCAAAAGGAACTATCCGTCTCAATGGCAATGACTATGAACTGAGAGATAAGAATTTGCCTACAATTGATCCGAAAGATCCTTACCGGCTTTCTATTGATGAAGAAGATTTGATCCGGAAGATTCATCACTCTTTCCAGAGCAGTGATAAATTGAAGAAACATATGCGATGCTTATTCCGTCATGGAAGTATGTATCAGGTGTGCAATTCAAATCTGCTCTACCATGCGTCTGTCCCTTTGAATGCGGATGGAACGTTGAAAGACGTATGTATTGAAGGTAAAATATATAAGGGTAAAGCCTTGCTTGATAAAGTAGACCAGCTTGTCCGTACTGCTTATTTTGACTCGGAAGATACGCCGGATAAACAGTTTGCAATGGATTATATCTGGTATTTGTGGTGTGGCAAAGATTCTCCTTTGTTTGATAAAAGCTGCATGACGACTTTCGAACGTTGTTTTTTAGAAGAAAAAGAAACGCAAAAGGAAGAAAAAGGTGCTTATTATGTCTTGCGGAAGGAAGAAAAGATATGTGATATGTTGTTGGACGAGTTCGGCGTAACAGGGCAGCACCGGCATATTATTAACGGGCATGTTCCGGTGCGTTCTATTCAGGGCGAGAATCCGATAAAAGCAAATGGTAAAATGTTGGTTATTGATGGCGGGTTCTCTAAAGCATATCATCCGGAAACGGGTATAGCCGGTTATACGCTGGTTTATCACTCACGGGGCTTTCAGTTGGTACAACATGAGCCTTTTGAGTCTACTGCAAAGGCGATAGAAGAAGGATTGGATATTAAGTCTACCACCATTGTGGTGGAGCTTAGTTCTCATCGTCAGATGGTACGCGATACGGATAAAGGCGCTGAACTTCAGAAACAGATTGAAGATTTGGAGAAATTACTGTATGCTTACCGGAACGGATTTATAAAGGAGAAAGAACGAAACGATAGAGAACAATAAACCTGAAATTCAAAAATCTTCATACCTTTGTGGAATGAATAAGCAGGCACTGATTTATTATCCTTTATTAAGTTTCATTCTGGTTGTTTTATTTATAGGCAGTTTAGTCTATGGTGCGGTATCCATACCGGTGGATAGTGTGATTAATATTCTTCTGGGAAAAGATATTGACAGGATTGCATGGCAAAACATTGTGCTACAGTCTCGATTGCCACAGGCTTTCACTGCTTTGTTTGCCGGATCGTCATTGGCTATAAGCGGATTGCTGTTGCAAACTTTGTTCCGGAATCCTTTGGCCGGACCTTCTATTTTAGGCATTAGCGACGGAGCTAATTTAGGTGTGGCTGCTCTTCTACTGTATTTCGGAGGTTCTTTAAGCCAGGTGGTAGACTGGCCTATCAGCGGTTATCTTGCACTTGTCCTTGCTGCCTTTTTAGGGGCGTGTATTATTCTCGGAATTATAATTTATTTTTCCGCAAAAGTAAAGAATAATGTCATGCTGCTGATTATCGGGATCATGATAGGTTATCTGGTTTCTTCTTTTATATCCATATTGAACTATTATTCTTCGGCAGACCGGGTACATGCTTTTGTAATGTGGGGGCTGGGTAACTTTTCCGGTGTATCGTTAGAGCAATTGCCGTTTTTTGCTTGTTGTACGTTCTTTGGATTATTGTTTGCCATTCTACTCATTAAGCCGTTAAACGCATTATTGCTTGGTGAATTATATGCAGCCAATCTGGGTATCAAGATAAAACGCACACGTATACTGATATTATTGTGTACGGGAGTGCTGACGGCTACAACAACCGCATTCTGCGGACCTATTTCTTTTATCGGATTGGCTGTACCTCATATAGCCCGTCTTATGCTTGGGTCATCCAACCATAAATTACTTGTTCCGGTAACGATGCTATGTGGCGCTTGTGTCGCCTTACTTTGTAATATGCTGATGGTTGTTCCGGGCAGTAATAATATTCTGCCTCTAAATGCGGTTACTCCCATGTTGGGAGCACCTGTTATTATATATGTAATCATTAACCGGAAAAACATTCAATACTTTAACTAAGCGATATGACACAAGTAGCAGCTATAGAAACAAAAGATCTGAGCATTGGTTATGTATTGAAAGGCGGACGGCACAAAGTAGTGCATGATGCGCTGAACCTGCAATTATATGCGGGAGAGGTGACATGTTTGTTAGGATTGAATGGAGCCGGTAAATCGACCTTATTGCGTACGCTTTGTGGATTCCAGCCTCCGTTAAGCGGGGCTATCCGGCTGATGGGAGATCCGTTGGAAGCATATTCTCAGCATAGATTTGCCCTTACTGTTGGTGTGGTACTTACAGAAAAAACAAACGCGGGTGGTATAACTGTTTATGAACTGGTTTCTTTGGGACGGCATCCTTATACGGGCTTTTTCGGGCAGCTAAAGTCTTCGGATAAAGAAATAATTATGCAATCGCTTGAATCTGTAGGTATTGTGCATAAAGCCAACAATTACGTTTCCGAGCTAAGTGATGGCGAACGGCAGAAAGCAATGATTGCTAAAGCTTTGGCACAGCAGTGCCCTATTATATTATTAGATGAGCCTACCGCTTTTCTGGATGTAACCAGCCGTATAGAGACAATGGTTTTGCTTCATAAGCTGGCAGCCGAACAACAGAAAACGGTCTTACTGTCTACCCATGATCTGGATTTGGCGATCCAAATGGGCGATTGCTTATGGTTACAGGAGAAAGGGCGTGCGATGGCATGTGGTACACCGGAAGACCTGATTATGAACGGAGCTTTTGGAACATTCTTTGGTAAAGACGGAATTGTTTTTGATCCTTCTACTGGGAAACTGAATGTAAAAGCTCCTGTACAGCCTGTCGGTGTAGAAGGAGATTTTCAGACTTCTTATTGGGTTGGCAATGCATTGATCCGTAATGGATATCGCCCATCTCCCGTTAGTGCGGACTATATCAATATAAATTGTAAGTCTTCCCAATGTTTGGATATAGTCTGGCCGGATGGAACAAAGAAGCAAGTTGCAAGTGTAGCCGAACTAATCGATGAAATCAAGAAATAAAGATTACCTTATATGACGAATGAAATTACATGGCGGCTCGAACATGAAAAAGTAGGCCGGCTGTTATTACATTATGCTATCCCTGCCGTAATTGGTACGATGGTAAATGCGCTATATAATATTGTAGACCGTATTTTTATCGGGCAAGGAGTAGGGCCGTTAGCTATATCAGGTCTTACGCTTACCTTTCCGATAATGTTGTTCATGCAGGCGTTTGGAATGTTGGTGGGGATCGGCTCCGCTACGCGTATCTCTATCTTTATGGGAAGAAAAGAGATGGAGCAAGCTGAACATGTATTGGGAAATGCCTTGAGCCTGACACTCTTGCTAAGTCTGTTGACGATTGTTCCCTCTATGATCTTTCTGAAAGATTTGTTACTCTGGTTTGGCGGTAGTGAACAGACCATTCCGTATGCCGAAGCCTATTTGTATATTGCTATTCCCGGTAATTTGCTGGCATCTCTTAGTTTTAGTTTCAATTCCGTTATGCGTGCTTCCGGCTATCCAAAGAAAGCAATGGCTTATATGTTGCTGGGCGCTATCTTGAATGTGATTCTGGACCCGATCTTTATTTTCGTTTTCGATATGGGCATACGTGGTGCTGCTATTGCTACGGTTATCTCTATGGCAGTAGGTGCTGCATTTGTATTAAGCCACTTTTTGAGCAAAGAAAGCCTGATTCGTTTTCATCGCCGGTATCTGAATTTTGACTGGAAGATCGTATTGAGTATTCTGGCAATCGGAATATCTCCTTTCTCCATGCAGTTGGCCGGAAGTATGGTGAGTGTATTTCTGAACAATGCATTGCTGAGGGAAGGTGGTGATTTGGCTATTGGCGCAATCGGAATTATTACGAGTGTAGGCATGTTATTGATAATGCTGATTATTGGTATTGCCCAGGGTATGCAACCCATTGTCGGATATAACTACGGAGCGGGGTTGTATCAGCGGGTACATCAGACCTTGCGTTTGGTTATTATTACTGCTACAAGTATTATGACAACCGGCTGGCTATGTTGCGAACTTTTCCCGTCATTTATAGTGAGAGGTTTTACTACCGATCCGGAATTGGTGACGATTGCAGCCAATGGCTTACGGTTAAATCTGGCGGCTTTCTTTGTTGTTGGTTCACAGATTGCCATAAGCCAGTTCTTCCAAAGTATTGGCTTTGCATGGAAAGCTATTTTTTTAAGTTTGAGTAGACAAGTATTGTTTCTGATACCGGCTATTTTTGTTCTTTCCTCTCTGTATGGATTAGAAGGTGTCTGGCTAACCGGGCCTTTTTCGGATATCCTTGCAGCCCTTGTTGCTTGGGCCTTTTTGATACATCACGTTAAAAATGCGAAAAAACGAGTTGTAAATATGAACATATAAAGGGATATGTTTGTATTTTAGTTGTATCATAGTTCGTCGATAACTAATAATTAAATAATTAAGGCGTATGAAAAAAGTATTATTATTGCTTGCTGTATTATTGTTTGGAGCAGGTTCAATGATGGCTCAACAAGATAAATCTGCTGAGAAAGCAGCCAAGCAAGCTGAAAAGGAAGCGAAAAAAGCAGAAAAAGCCGCTAAGAAGGCAGCTGAGGATGCGGAGAGTAACGCATTGTTTGAACAGGCTGTTCAGGCATTGAAAGATCGAGACTTCGTTTTGGAAGCCGAACGTGTGGAATTTAAACGTGGTAGTTTTGCCTATGTAACCCCGTCAACGAACTTTGTATCAATGAAAGGAAATAAAGCGACAATTCAGTTGGCATTTAACGGTTCTTTCTCAGGTCCGAACGGAATCGGCGGTATTACGGTGGATGGTAATGCATCTAATGTGGAAATGAAAACAGACAAAAAAGGAAATATAACATTTAGCATGATGGTTCAAGGTGTTGGCGTTTCAGCCAGTGTTAATTTCCGTATGCCGAAAGGAACAAATAAATGTACGGCGACAGTAAGTCCTAACTTTAATAGCAACAGAATGTCGTTTGTTGGTAATTTGTATCCTTCCGAACAATCAAATGTATATAAAGGACGCTCTTTATAATTATATTGATATACAGAATGGAAAGAGACGTGGTTTGGCTACGTCTCTTTTTTTATATCTTTGCAACTCACTATTTAATTCTATTTATTATGCAACTATCCATAGATCAAAAAGACATAGATAAATTCTTGATGATAGGCGATAAAGTGCTTATTAAACCTAAAAATCCGCAGAGCCAGACAAAAACAGGTTTATATCTGCCTCCTTCAGTACAGGAAGGAGAGAAAATTCAGACCGGATATATTATAAAGACAGGGCCGGGTTATCCTTTGCCGTCTCAGACGGAGGAGCAGGAAATATGGCAGAAAAAGAAAGAAGAAGGAGTACATTATTTGCCTTTGCAGGCTCATGAAGGCGATTTGGCGGTCTAC
The DNA here is from genome assembly GCF_900186615.1 of Parabacteroides bouchesdurhonensis. GTDB lineage: Bacteria > Bacteroidota > Bacteroidia > Bacteroidales > Tannerellaceae > Parabacteroides > Parabacteroides bouchesdurhonensis. The sequence goes on along the minus strand of NZ_LT896588.1, from coordinate 653,296 downwards.
TTGCAAAATGCAGCTTATGAGATTAATTTTAACGAAGAGAAGTTTCTGATCGTACCTCATTCTGCTATCCTTATGCTGGTAAGGGATGAGGGTTTGTTTGAGTAATGGCTTTTTATTTGGCAAAATACTAGGATGTTGACTTTTTTAATGTATTTTTGCTACCCAAATAGCAAAATAAACGATCAACAGTAGCGATTATAATGAATAAGATTGTAAGTAAAGAACATTTTTCCGCCAATGTAGTAAAGCTGGAAGTGGAAGCTCCTTTAATTGCGCGTTCCCGCAAAGCCGGTCATTTTGTGATTGTAAAGGTGGGCGAAAAAGGCGAACGTATCCCATTGACTATCGCAGGAGCGGATACGGAAAAAGGAACGATAACTTTAGTTATACAAGCAGTAGGCGGTTCTTCAAAGAAGATTTGCGATTTGAATGTTGGTGATTATATCACTGATTTAGTAGGTCCGCTTGGACAAGCCACACATATAGAAAAAGTTGGTACCGTTGTTTGTGCGGGAGGAGGAGTAGGCGTTGCCCCGCTGCTTCCTATAGTAGAAGCTTTCCATAAGGCAGGAAACCGTGTAATCGTGGTGCTGGCTGCCCGTACTAAAGACCTGGTTATATTGGAAGAACAGATGCGCGCCAATTCAGATGAAGTTATAGTGATGACCGATGATGGTTCTTACGGAACAAAAGGATTGGTTACGAATGGTGTTGAAAGCGTAATCAACCGGGAGAAGGTGGATTTATGCGTGACAATCGGCCCGGCTATTATGATGAAATTTGTGTCAGCTCTTACAAAGAAATATGAAATACCTACGGTAGCCTCTTTGAATACTATTATGGTGGATGGAACCGGCATGTGTGGAGCTTGTCGTATCACTGTCGGAGGAAAGACCAAGTTTGTTTGTGTGGACGGACCGGAATTTGATGCCCATCAGGTAGATTTTGATGAGATGATAATGCGTCTTGGTGCTTATAAAGATGTAGAAAAGAAATAGTAAAACCACTCAGCGGAAAGAATCATGACAACAGAAGAATTAATAGCTGCCCGTCGTGCCGAACCTTGGAGAGAGGCACTTCGTAAGAGCAAAAAGAATAAAGAACGCACGGATATTCCCCGTGTAAAGATGAATGAACTGGACCCGGAATATCGTAGTCATACGCGTTTGGAAGAAGTGAATCTGGGTTTGACGAAGGAACAGGCTATGCAAGAAGCCCAACGTTGCCTGGATTGTCCGAACCCTACTTGTATGCAAGGTTGTCCGGTAAACATCAGTATTCCTACATTTATTAAGAATATAGAACGCGGAGAATTCCTGGAGGCGGCTAAGGTGTTGAAAGAAACAAGTGCTCTGCCGGCAGTGTGTGGTCGCGTTTGTCCTCAGGAAAAACAATGCGAAAGTAAATGTATCCATCTGAAAATGGGCAAGGAGGCTGTAGCTATCGGCTATTTGGAACGATTTGCTGCCGATTACGAACGTGAAAGCGGTAATATCTCTATTCCTGAAATGGCAGAAAAAAACGGCATTAAAGTCGCAGTAGTAGGTTCAGGCCCTGCCGGATTGTCTTTTGCCGGAGATATGGCAAAGAAAGGCTATGAAGTAACAGTCTTTGAAGCATTACATGAAATCGGCGGTGTGTTGAAGTATGGCATTCCTGAATTTCGTTTGCCGAATAAAATTGTCGATGTGGAAATAGAGGGACTTCGTAAGATGGGTGTTAAATTCCTTACGAATTGCATCGTTGGTAAAACAATCACTTATGATGATTTGCATGCAGACGGTTTTAAGGGTGTTTTTGCAGCCAGTGGTGCCGGATTGCCTAACTTTATGAATATTCCTGGAGAGAACTTGGTTGGCGTAATGTCTTCCAATGAATATCTGACGCGTGTGAATTTGATGGATGCTGCCAATCCTGACAGCGATACACCTGTATTACAAGGAAAGAAGGTTGCTGTTATTGGTGGTGGAAACACGGCTATGGACTCTGTCCGTACAGCCCGCCGTTTAGGTGCTGAACGCGCAATGATTGTTTACCGCCGTAGCGAAGAAGAAATGCCGGCACGTCTGGAAGAAGTAAAGCATGCGAAAGAGGAAGGCGTGGAATTTATGACTCTCCATAATCCGATCGAATATGTTGGTGACGACAAAGGACGGGTAAAACAAATGAAGTTGCAGAAGATGGAACTGGGAGAACCGGATGCTTCCGGTCGTCGTCGTCCTGTAGCCATAGAAGGAGCGATAGAAACGATAGATGTAGATGAAGTGATTGTTAGTGTCGGAGTTTCTCCGAATCCACTTATCCCAAGAGCTTTTCAAGGATTGGAAGTAAGTAAAAAAGGGACAATAGTGGTAGATGAGGAAAGTATGCAGTCCACATTAAGCGATGTATATGCCGGAGGTGATATTGTACGTGGAGGTGCAACTGTGATTCTGGCAATGGGTGATGGACGCAAAGCAGCAGCTGCGATGGATGCGCATTTGCACGGAAAGTAACTAGATAAAGAATAAAGAGTGAAAGCCGTTTCTCTATACAGGGGAACGGCTTTTTATATTATACGTAATTGAAAAAAGTACATAAATAAATTATGAATTTATAGTTTAATTATTTTACTTTACGAAATTAATGAATTTCTTGAGATGTCTTAATAATGAATCTCCTTTAGCCTTATTGTAATACTTATGAATAAAATAAAACATAGTAAGATAGATTCATATCTATTGGATAGGATTGCAGACAATGATGAAGATGCTTTTTCATGTTTGTTTTCTGAATATTATGTGGATTTTGTTGTGTTTGCGGGCACATTTGTAGGAGGAAAAGAAGATTCGGAAGAAATTGTTCAGGAAGTATTCATTGAATTATGGGAATCCAGAAGCAAGTTAAGAAGAGGTGGTTCTTTACGATCATATATGTTAACTGTTATACATAATAAATGTATGGATTTACTTAGACATCGCCAAGTAAAACAAAATTATATAGAAGTAGTGGCTAAAGAAGACTTAGGAAATCCGTATGATGTAGAGGCTTCCGTTCTTTTGGCCGATTTGCAACAGAAATTGGAAGATGCTTTCTCTAAAATACCGCCTGAACTTTTACAGCCTTTTAAAATGAATCGTTTTGAAGGAAAGAAATACCAGGAAATAGCAAAAGAACTGGATTTGCCGTTGCGGACAGTTGAATTCCGGGTAGCCAAAGCCCTTAAATTGATAAAGACTCTCCTTAAAGATTATTTTATTATTTGCTTGTTTGTAAATATGATGTAATACTCTCCTTCTTATTCCGAATTAATATCCGTTATAATTTATCATTGCTATTTTTTAAAAAAGCGCACATTTTTACTGCGATAAAAATAGCCTCAAACGTATTATATATGTAAAACGGAAAATGATGAAAGAAAGTAGAGATATAGAAGTACTGTTAAGCAAGCTTTTTGCCAATGAGAAATTGACTGCCGAAGAACAACAATTTATTAATGAGTGGTATGGCGCGTCAGAGGAAAATAGACATTATTATAATGAATTGAGATTAATATGGGCAGGCATGAACCTCTCTTTTTCAAGAGATGAAATAGATGTTGAGAAAGCCAGAAAACAGGTGTTGAAGTCTATTCGTAAACGTAAAAATAAGATAAAGACAGTATTTTATTTATTCCGTCAGGTAGCGGCTATTCTGTTTATACCTTTATTAATTGTTCTTGGCTACACATATAATGAGAAAGGGCAAAACGAGGAGCTTCCGGTAGTCTATAATGAGGTCTTTGCCGATTCGTTTACGCGATCTGCAATTACATTACCTGACGGGTCAAAAGTTTGGTTGAATTCGAAAAGCTCATTGAAATATCCGCTGTGTTTTAAAAAAGGAAAACGGGAAGTGGAATTAAACGGTGAAGGTTATTTTGAAGTGAAGGCCGATGAAACGTCTCCTTTTATCGTAACCTGCCAGTCTCAGAAAATAGTTGCTACAGGTACGCGTTTCTCCGTACAGGCGTACAATGCTAAAAAGATGACAGTTTCGTTGGGTGAAGGACGTGTTTCTGTAAAGTATCCGGATGACAGGCTGATTGCCCGGTTAAGTCCGAACCAGACACTTAGGTATGATCTGGCTTTGGATAAATCGGAGGTTATAAATGAAGATGTATATAAACGTTATGCTTGGAAAGATGCGAAGATCGTGTTCCGTAGTGACCCGCTGGATGAAGTGATGGAACGTTTGAGTCATTTGTATAATGTGAAGATTATAATTGAAGATCCGGAGATTAAGAAATATACATTAAGAGCAACATTTGAAGATGAAACTATTAATGATATACTTTTCTTGATAAAGGCCACATCTCCTATTATGTATAAAGAGTTGCCCCGGAAAATAGATGAGAAAACTGGAGAGATAAAACAGAAGACATTTGTAATTTATAAACGTAAATAGAGTAAAAACATTTTTAGAATAAAAACCACAAAATGAATGCCTATGGAATAAAGACTATTAAAAAGATAGGGTAAAAGGTTTGAGTCTTTTACCCTAAAATCAAAGTATTTGAGAATAGCATTCTCCTGAATGCAACCGGCAAGAAGCTAGAGGAGAGTGCAGTTAACAACTTTAATTCGATACAAAAATATGAACAAACATGGAAAACCACGAGAAAATGACCAGTTTTTTTCTCACAGCCGAAAATTGTTGACTATTATGAAACTTACAACGTTCTGTTTATTTATCTTTTTATTTCCTGTTATTGGGGAAAATATGTATTCCCAATCGGCCAAAATTTCATTGAGTTTGAGTAATGTTTCACTGGAAGAATGCCTTAATACGATTGAACGGAAAAGCGAGTTTTATTTTATGTATAATGATAAACTTGTCGATGTTTCACGCAAAGTATCCGTAAACAAAAACGATGCAACAATAAACGATGTTCTCTCCACACTCTTCGATGATACTAATGTTAAGTATAAAATTATTGACAGGCAAATTGTGTTAGCTCCCTCAGAAGTAGCAGCCAGTGCTTTGCAACAACAAGCCCGTAAGGTTACCGGTAGGGTTATAGATCCGATGGGATTATCTGTTATCGGTGCTAATATTATGGAAAAAGGTACCGGAAACGGAACTGTTACGGATATTGATGGCAATTACTCTATTACAGTTGGAGGAGATCAATCTGTTTTACAGTATTCGTCGGTGGGTTATATTTCTGTTGACAGAACGGTAGGCAACCAGACTGTTATAAATGTAACATTAGCCGAGAATGTTGAAAATCTGGATGAAGTAGTAGTTATTGGTTATGGTGTCCAGAAAAAGAGAGATGTTTCTTCTGCTATTACTTCGGTAGGTGCAGATGCTCTTCAGGATAAACCGATTTCAAACTTTGCTCAGGGTATTGCCGGAAAGATGGCTGGCGTACGTGTTTCTAATACAAACTCAGCTCCGGGTGGCGGACAGAACATTGTAATACGTGGTGTAGGTTCTGTAAATGCCAGTAACTCTCCTTTATATGTTGTGGATGGTTTCCCGATGCAGGATGGATTTGATGTAACGGAATCTCCGCTTAATTCTATCAACCCTGCTGATATTGAGTCTATAGAAGTATTAAAAGATGCTTCTTCAAGCGCTATTTATGGTACGCGTGCAGCTAATGGCGTTATTTTGATAACAACAAAAAAAGGAAAACAAGGGAAGCCAAAGATTAATGTAAATATAAGCGGAGGCGTACAGAATGCCATGCGCAAGATGAAGGTCTTGGGGCGTGAAGACTTTCTTACATTTATGAATGAATCAAGAGCCAATGCTTATATTGTGGAAGACCCGAATTTCGGAACAGATAATCCGAACGCTCCGCAATGGTCATATTATGATGATTTCAACACAAGGATAGAAAACTGGCGGAAATATTCCCAGCATTCCGCATCAATGGTTCCCGGAGCTAAGCAAGAACGTTGGATTGCAGTAACAGATACTTGCTATAATTCGCCTTATGATACTGACTGGCAAGATATTTTGTTAGGTGATGGTAGTGTTGTAGACGTACAACTATCAATGAATGGAGGTACGGAAAATATGAATTATATGATATCCGGAGGTTATTACAATAATCAGGGTATTATTAAAAATACAGACTACGAACGTTACTCTTTGCGCGCTAATGTGGAAGGAAAAGTGAATAGCTGGTTGAAAATAGGTTTGAATATTGCACCGTCTTTAGAAAATACAAGCGTGTTGTCTAATACGAATCTATCAGGCAGTGCCAGTAATAATCCATTCTTTAATGCCTTAACGTTACCTCCTATTCTGAATCCAACGGATGAAGAAGGAAATCCTATTTATTATGGGACAGAGCTCGATAACCCTTGGGACTGGAACTTTGCTCCTTTTGTAAATCCCCTTCAATCCGTAAAAATCAGGGATAAGAGACGTACAGCCAAAGTTGTAAGCGCATTGTATGCAGAGGTTAAGTTCTTTAAAGATTTAATATGGAAAACAGATTTCCATAATGAATACCGCATGTGGGAGAGGGATTATTATCTGCCAAGTTATGTGCCGACAACAGCATTGATGAATTCCCGGTCGGAAGGTATTTATCAAAATTCAAATAGAATATACTGGGATATACAGTCTGTGTTGACTTACAATAAGAAAATAAAAGAACATTCATTGACTGCTATGGTTGGTATTTCGTTTGAAGAAGCGAACTTAAGAAGTGCATATATTAAGAAATATGACTTCCCGCAGGATTTGATTACTACTTTGAATCAGGCAACAACCGTCTCTAACCAATTGACGGATGCCCGTACAAACCGTTCAGGAGAGAATATGGTCGGAACATTTGCTCGTTTGATGTACAATTACAATAGCAGGTATTATCTTACTGCATCTGTCAGACGAGACGGTTCTTCCAAATTCGGGGTAGATAACCGTTGGGCAGTATTCCCCTCTTTCTCTTTGGCATGGCGTGTTTCAGACGAGAAGTTCTTTACTATGTTCAGACCTTATATCAATGACTGGAAAATCCGTGGAGGTTGGGGACGCATTGGTAACTCCGGTATTACGAATTACCTGCATTTGGCTACATTAGGTTCAAGTTCTTATGTGTTTGGCAGTGGCTCGGATGTTACAGCTGCCTATTCTGATAATCGTATTGCCAATAGAATGCTAGGATGGGAAACAACTTCGGATCTCAGCATAGGGACAGATGCTTCTTTCTTGCATAGCCGTATTAATTTGTCTGTGGATTATTTTGATCGCAGAACTTCGGATATGCTGTTTAATCTTCCGTTACCATCTATTACCGGTTTTGGGAATGTAATGCAGAATATCGGTTCTATGAGAAACAGAGGTTTTGAATATAGCCTGACTACTCAGAACTTTGTGGGAGAATTTAACTGGAGCACTTCTGCCAATATCTCTTATTACCGTAATCGTGTAACCGATATAGGAAATGACAAACGACCGCTGATTAGTTATAATTGCTATACAACAGAAGGTAAGCCTTTAGCCGGTATTTATGGTATGGTAAGTTTAGGACCGTATAAAGATTGGGAGGATGTAAAAACATCTCCTATATTTAATGCAAACCGTACAACATGGCGTGAACGTTCAAATCCGGGTACACCAAAGGCGGCCGATGTAAATGGTGATGGTATTCTGGATGCTTCGGATAAAACGATATTGGGAAATGCAGTTCCTGATTTTGTATGGAGTATGACAAACGATTTTGCATATAAAGGATTTGATTTCTCATTCCAGTTTACAGGTGTTGTAGGTGGTAAAATATCCATGTTCGGATTTCAAGATATGGCATTCCGTGCTTCCGGTATGAAGAATATTACACAAGATTATTTTGATAATTACTGGAGACCTGATAATACGGATGCTAAATATCCTGCACCTTCCCGTAAGAACTACGATGGTTCTATATTAGATGGAGGTTTAACATACAGTGCATCTTACGTAAAACTCGATAATGTTACTTTGGGATATACAATACCGAGTAAGTTAACTCGCAAATTTGATGTAGGTTCAATACGTATATACTTTAATATAAATAATGCCTGTATGTTTACTAAGTTCCCGGGATATAATCCTGAAACAAACTATCAAGGTGATTCAGCCTTGTCTCAAGGTATAGACCAAACGGCCTCATATCCATTGGCAAGAACTATATCTTTCGGTATAAATCTGGGTATTTAATCACTAAAGACATAACATTATGAAAAATATTCTATATATAATATTATTAGCTTGTATCTTCACAGGATGCGAAGATTTCCTGAACCGGTTACCGGAAGATACACTATCGCCTGATGCATACTACAATGATACAAAAGAGTTGAAAACGGGTTTATCCGGATGCTATAAGATTCTTCAAAATATTTATAGTCCGACAGATATGACGAAAGTGCTCGAATTAATGTCTGACGACGGAAAGGATCCCCGTAATACAGATGAGTTTCATGTATTTCGTAAAACCAATGCCCATTCGCAGGCAAATATATGGACTTGGAATTATAAAATGATTTATAATTGTAATTCACTGCTGAATATCCTTGCAGGGTATTCTCCTACAAATGAGACCGACCGTATTGAAGCATTGGCGATGGAAGGCGAATGCCATTTCCTGCGAGCATTGGCCTATTTTAATCTGGTGCGAATTTATGGCGATGTGCCTAAAGTGACGGAAATGTTCAAGAATCCTACAGATGCTTTTGGGATAGGACGTACGGCTGTAAATGATATTTATACGAATGTGATAATTCCTGATCTGGAAAACGCGATAACCAATTGCTATAAAAAGGGTGCAAAAGAGCTTATCGGAATGGAGGCCCGGGCTACAAAAGGCAGTGCGTTAATGATGTTGGGAAAGGTTTATCTTACAATGAATAATCATTCCGAAGCGGAGAAGATTCTAAAGAGATTAATTGTTGACCAGGAAGGCGGAACGTATGGATTGATGCCTACTATGCATGATGTATTCCAGCCAGAGAATAAATTCAATAAAGAATCGATATTTGAGGTCAATTTCAATGTCTCAGGAGGACAGCCCTGCTATTATTTTCAGATTATGATTAACGATATAGCAATCCGCTATAATACGACGTATAACAGTGCATATCAGGCGGAACATAATTTGATGCGTGAATTTGTAAACTATAAGGAGGATATACGTTATAAATCTACATTGGATTCCGGTTATGTTCCTAATGCCTCTCCTTATATTCAGGCGTTTCCTGTTAAATTCGGACCGGAAGGTAGCATGAGAGCCGCCGTTAAAAATACAGGTACGGATAATAACTTTATGGTATATCGTTACGCAGATGCTTTACTTATGTATGCAGAGTGTTTGATGCAATCCGGCAATAAAACGGAGGCGATAAAATATATTAATATGGTAAGGAACCGTTCAGGTATGGAAGCATTGCCGAATGATTATCCGTTGGATATATATTGGATACTGCATGAAAGAAGAATGGAGCTTACATTTGAAGGACATCGTTATTTTGATTTGGTCCGTACGGGTAAAGCCGTTGAAATTATCTCCAAAGCATTGATGACGGTTTGTGACTTGGATGATAAACCGACATTGGAGCCTATACAGGAATATCAGTTGCTGCTTCCTGTTCCAACAACTCAGATAGAAATAGACCAAACTCTTGTTCAGAATAAAGGATACTAATATGTTAAACCTATATAAAGAAATAAAGATGAAACGAACTGCTTATATTTTAATGTTTATATTTCTTGTGGGGACGATGATGTCTTCTTGTCTGAATGAAGATGACGTGAAAGCTCCTAAGGTACACAGTTTAAAGTTCTATACAATTAATGAAAATAAAGAATTTATAGAAGAATTGAATCCTGTAAGCGGTATTACCTATACAATAGGAGTGGATACGGATGCGGATATCTGTTCTTTATGGCCTGGGGGAATCCGTCAGATAGTAAAGAAAGTCGGTACTGATATAGATTCTACCGATGTTAACGGAAACGTGGTATTGTCTAAAAGTGATTGCTATAAGGATTATGGATTGCTGAAAGCTCAGGGGCTGAAAACGTCCTTAAATTCTACTATCGGTTGGACTGCCACTTATCAATATCCTCAATCCGGGGAGTTTGAATTTACGGTTGTTGTGACTAATCATGGTTATGATTCACCGGATTATAAACAGGTCGCTGTCCCGTTTAATGTGAAGGTCAGATGATGAATTAGGTTAGATATTAAAACATATACAAATGGAAAGAAAAGATATTGATAGACGGGATTTTATTAAAAGTTTAGGAGCAATAGGTGGAGGAAGCCTATTGCTCTCCTCCTTGCCTCAATTGCATCTCCTTGCTCAGGAAAGAGAAAAGCAAGTAAAAGGCCAGAAGGCCAGGCTTGCCATTATCGGAACAGGATCAAGAGGCATGTACCATATCAACCACCTCTTACAAATACCTCATGCCGAAGTCGTTGCTTTGTGCGATATTTACCAGCCGCATCTTGACAATGCTGCCAAAGTATTCCCGAAAGCAAAACAATATAAAGA
>NZ_LT896588.1:521035-641836 GCF_900186615.1 Parabacteroides bouchesdurhonensis | reverse complement strand
GACATTGGAGCCTATACAGGAATATCAGTTGCTGCTTCCTGTTCCAACAACTCAGATAGAAATAGACCAAACTCTTGTTCAGAATAAAGGATACTAATATGTTAAACCTATATAAAGAAATAAAGATGAAACGAACTGCTTATATTTTAATGTTTATATTTCTTGTGGGGACGATGATGTCTTCTTGTCTGAATGAAGATGACGTGAAAGCTCCTAAGGTACACAGTTTAAAGTTCTATACAATTAATGAAAATAAAGAATTTATAGAAGAATTGAATCCTGTAAGCGGTATTACCTATACAATAGGAGTGGATACGGATGCGGATATCTGTTCTTTATGGCCTGGGGGAATCCGTCAGATAGTAAAGAAAGTCGGTACTGATATAGATTCTACCGATGTTAACGGAAACGTGGTATTGTCTAAAAGTGATTGCTATAAGGATTATGGATTGCTGAAAGCTCAGGGGCTGAAAACGTCCTTAAATTCTACTATCGGTTGGACTGCCACTTATCAATATCCTCAATCCGGGGAGTTTGAATTTACGGTTGTTGTGACTAATCATGGTTATGATTCACCGGATTATAAACAGGTCGCTGTCCCGTTTAATGTGAAGGTCAGATGATGAATTAGGTTAGATATTAAAACATATACAAATGGAAAGAAAAGATATTGATAGACGGGATTTTATTAAAAGTTTAGGAGCAATAGGTGGAGGAAGCCTATTGCTCTCCTCCTTGCCTCAATTGCATCTCCTTGCTCAGGAAAGAGAAAAGCAAGTAAAAGGCCAGAAGGCCAGGCTTGCCATTATCGGAACAGGATCAAGAGGCATGTACCATATCAACCACCTCTTACAAATACCTCATGCCGAAGTCGTTGCTTTGTGCGATATTTACCAGCCGCATCTTGACAATGCTGCCAAAGTATTCCCGAAAGCAAAACAATATAAAGATTATAACCAGGCAATTGCCGACCCGAATGTGGATGGCATTCTGATTGCAACCCCTCTTCACATGCATGCTCCAATCTCAATCGCAGGGTTGAAAGCCGGCAAGCATGTATTCTGCGAAAAGTCCATGGCCAGAACCGTGGAACAATGCAAGGAAATGTATGATGTGTATAAAGAATCGGGCAAAGTCCTTTATATAGGCATACAACGCCTGTTCGACCCGAAATACCTGAAAGCGATAGAACTGATAAAGAATGGAACAATCGGTCAGATAGTAGGACTTCGTAACTTCTGGTACCGTAACAACGACTGGCGCAGGCCTGTACCGGAACCGTCGTTGGAAAGACAGATAAACTGGAGACTGTACAAAGAATATTCAGGTGGTTTGATGACCGAACTTGCCGCCCACCAATTACAGATGGGTACATGGGTCAATCATTCTCTTCCCGACTATATCACAGGGTTCGGCGACATTCTTTTCTGGAAAGACGGTCGTGAGGTTTATGACAGTGTAAGTGTTATTTACCATTATCCTAACGGCTTGCGCATGACTTTCGAATCTATCATTTCAAACAAGCATTATGGAATGGACGAACAGGTTCTGGGTCATGAGGGGACTCTTGAGCTGGCACAGGGATTATTGTATATGGAAAACCCGAAACCCGCACCGGGCATACAGCAATTGATCAATCAAATTGAACATAAGGTATTTGATAATATCTCTTTTGCCGGTCCTAGCTGGGTTCCTGAAACTGCTTCTTCCGTAAAGGGTGAACCTATTATGGATCATATCCAGACACATGACGGTTCCAACACTACCGGAGCAACTGTTGACGATGGTTCATTAGGCCTTGTATCGGCTTATTGCTCATCCGTAATTACCGGAGAACCTATTCAGAATCTGGTAGAGGAAGCCTATTATTCATCCGTTCTGGCATTACTTGGCAACAAGGCAATGGAAGAAAGAGCTGTGATTGAATTCCCCGAAGAATACAAAATACCTTATTCATTTGATGCATAATTATGAAAGACATTAATATTACAATAACGACGAAAAGGCAACGCACCGAAATATTGATATGGGGTGTTTGTTTTGTACTTGCTTTCTTGCTGAATATAATTTCTATTATCGTATTCGATACTGAATGGAAAGAACTATTCACACAACTGCTTTGGGTGTTTTGTCTGAGTATAGGTTTCTATGCCCTGATAGTCTTCTTTCGTATATTGTTCCGATTGATTCTTTGTGCTTTTAGGAGAGATAAATAACAATTCTTGGATGATGGACTCTCTATTTGTTTGTAGAAAGTCTTTCTTCCGGAAGAAAGACTTTCTACAAAACAGATCATTCTCTCCGAATGTTAGCCTTTGATATATGCGAAGATTATGAATTAAATACTATCTTTACCGTGTCAATTGAGTATTGATACCACAGTGAATATAGTTATTGTTTTGTAGTAGAGTAAAAACGACGTATGCCCGGGCTTATCGGGTGGACAACTAATGGCTAATACATGGTCATAGGCGGCGGCCTTTTGACCAATGAGTAAATAACAAATATATGAGAACACCATTTAATGAATTAGAATTGGATGAATTAATTGCTCAACCTTCCGGGCAATTAGTCGAGTTTTTTAAGAGGCTGCCTGGCGATCTGTCCATATTAGGCGCCAATGGTAAAATAGGCTTGTCTTTATGCTTAATGGCGAAGAAGGCGATAGAGAAAGCCGGAGTGAATAAAAAGGTTTATGCCGTATCGCGTTTTTCGGATTCTGCCGGCCGGAAGAAACTGGAAGAATGGGGAATAGAAACGATTGCCTGCGACTTGAGCGACCGGGAACAATTGAAGAAATTGCCTCTCACGGAGAATGTCGTATTCATGGCCGGACGGAAGTTTGGTACCGAAGGCTCAGAGCCTCAGACATGGGCAATGAATGTGCTTATGCCTTCCTATTGTGCGGAATATTACAAAGATTCCAAAATTGTAGCCTTTTCAACAGGCTGTGTCTATCCGTTGGTATCTAAACAATCCGGCGGTTCTGTTGAGACGGATCATCCTGATCCTGTAGGCGAATATGCTCAATCATGTTTGGGACGTGAACGGGTTTTCGAATACTTCTCCCAAAAGAATAATACGCCTGTATTACTGTTACGCTTAAATTATTCCACTGATTTAAGATACGGAGTTCTGTCTGATATAGGCCGAAAGATATGGCAGGATGAAACTGTTGTTTCCGGTGTGGAGTATTTTAATATTTTATGGCAAGGCGATGCTAATAACTATACGCTTCTTGCTTTGGATCATTGTACTTCGCCTGCCAACTATTTGAATATTACCGGTACGGAAATTCTATCAGTAAAAGACGTTGCCGAAGAAATGGCCCGTATAATGGGTAAGAAACTGGAATTACAAATCCCTTCCGCCGATACTTCTTATTTAAATAATTCAAGTAAAGCATTCGGCTATTTCGGAACTCCGTCCGTGCCGGCAAAAGAACTCATACGCATGCAAGCCGAATGGATTATGCAAGGAGGCCGGGAACTTAATAAACCTACACATTTTGAAGTAAATAACGGAAAATACTAAGAACCATGAAGATACAAGACATAAACAAAGAGATACTAAACTCCTTTAGGAAAGGATGCGTAATACCGGCCGTTCCATTGGCACTGGACGANACTCTTGAGCTGGCACAGGGATTATTGTATATGGAAAACCCGAAACCCGCACCGGGCATACAGCAATTGATCAATCAAATTGAACATAAGGTATTTGATAATATCTCTTTTGCCGGTCCTAGCTGGGTTCCTGAAACTGCTTCTTCCGTAAAGGGTGAACCTATTATGGATCATATCCAGACACATGACGGTTCCAACACTACCGGAGCAACTGTTGACGATGGTTCATTAGGCCTTGTATCGGCTTATTGCTCATCCGTAATTACCGGAGAACCTATTCAGAATCTGGTAGAGGAAGCCTATTATTCATCCGTTCTGGCATTACTTGGCAACAAGGCAATGGAAGAAAGAGCTGTGATTGAATTCCCCGAAGAATACAAAATACCTTATTCATTTGATGCATAATTATGAAAGACATTAATATTACAATAACGACGAAAAGGCAACGCACCGAAATATTGATATGGGGTGTTTGTTTTGTACTTGCTTTCTTGCTGAATATAATTTCTATTATCGTATTCGATACTGAATGGAAAGAACTATTCACACAACTGCTTTGGGTGTTTTGTCTGAGTATAGGTTTCTATGCCCTGATAGTCTTCTTTCGTATATTGTTCCGATTGATTCTTTGTGCTTTTAGGAGAGATAAATAACAATTCTTGGATGATGGACTCTCTATTTGTTTGTAGAAAGTCTTTCTTCCGGAAGAAAGACTTTCTACAAAACAGATCATTCTCTCCGAATGTTAGCCTTTGATATATGCGAAGATTATGAATTAAATACTATCTTTACCGTGTCAATTGAGTATTGATACCACAGTGAATATAGTTATTGTTTTGTAGTAGAGTAAAAACGACGTATGCCCGGGCTTATCGGGTGGACAACTAATGGCTAATACATGGTCATAGGCGGCGGCCTTTTGACCAATGAGTAAATAACAAATATATGAGAACACCATTTAATGAATTAGAATTGGATGAATTAATTGCTCAACCTTCCGGGCAATTAGTCGAGTTTTTTAAGAGGCTGCCTGGCGATCTGTCCATATTAGGCGCCAATGGTAAAATAGGCTTGTCTTTATGCTTAATGGCGAAGAAGGCGATAGAGAAAGCCGGAGTGAATAAAAAGGTTTATGCCGTATCGCGTTTTTCGGATTCTGCCGGCCGGAAGAAACTGGAAGAATGGGGAATAGAAACGATTGCCTGCGACTTGAGCGACCGGGAACAATTGAAGAAATTGCCTCTCACGGAGAATGTCGTATTCATGGCCGGACGGAAGTTTGGTACCGAAGGCTCAGAGCCTCAGACATGGGCAATGAATGTGCTTATGCCTTCCTATTGTGCGGAATATTACAAAGATTCCAAAATTGTAGCCTTTTCAACAGGCTGTGTCTATCCGTTGGTATCTAAACAATCCGGCGGTTCTGTTGAGACGGATCATCCTGATCCTGTAGGCGAATATGCTCAATCATGTTTGGGACGTGAACGGGTTTTCGAATACTTCTCCCAAAAGAATAATACGCCTGTATTACTGTTACGCTTAAATTATTCCACTGATTTAAGATACGGAGTTCTGTCTGATATAGGCCGAAAGATATGGCAGGATGAAACTGTTGTTTCCGGTGTGGAGTATTTTAATATTTTATGGCAAGGCGATGCTAATAACTATACGCTTCTTGCTTTGGATCATTGTACTTCGCCTGCCAACTATTTGAATATTACCGGTACGGAAATTCTATCAGTAAAAGACGTTGCCGAAGAAATGGCCCGTATAATGGGTAAGAAACTGGAATTACAAATCCCTTCCGCCGATACTTCTTATTTAAATAATTCAAGTAAAGCATTCGGCTATTTCGGAACTCCGTCCGTGCCGGCAAAAGAACTCATACGCATGCAAGCCGAATGGATTATGCAAGGAGGCCGGGAACTTAATAAACCTACACATTTTGAAGTAAATAACGGAAAATACTAAGAACCATGAAGATACAAGACATAAACAAAGAGATACTAAACTCCTTTAGGAAAGGATGCGTAATACCGGCCGTTCCATTGGCACTGGACGAAAACCGTAAATTTGACGAACAGCATCAGAAAGCCCTGATCCGCTACTATATTGATGCGGGAGTAGGCGGTTTGGCTGTAGGAGTGCATTCTACCCAATTTGAAATACGTGAACACGGAATGTTCGAACAAGTATTATCTGCTGTTTCTTCCGAGATCGATTCATGGGCTACATTAAGAGGTCGGACTATTTTAAAAGTTGCAGGTGTGTGCGGAAACACCGAGCAGGCAATTCGTGAAGCCCGCTATGCCGTATCTGCCGGATACCATGCCTGCCTGCTGAGTTTGGCTGCTCTGAAAGAGAAAAGTATGGAAGAGCTTCTTTCTCATTGCAGACAGATAGCTGCCATTATGCCGGTAATCGGTTTCTACCTGCAGCCTTCTGTTGGCGGTATGGCTTTACCGTACGACTTTTGGAAAGAGTTTGCTGCTATTCCGAATGTACTTGGCATAAAAATGGCTCCGTTCAATCGTTATAAAACGTTCGACGTTGTACGTGCCGTATGCGATGCCGGCAAAGAAAACGAGATAACTCTTTATACAGGCAACGACGACAATATCGTTCCTGATTTGCTGACCGAATATGCCATTTCTACAGAAGAAGGAATAAAGAAGGTGCGGATAAAAGGAGGACTGTTAGGGCATTGGTGTGTTTGGACCCGTAAAGCGGTTGAATTGTTGAATGAAGTGCATGCTTTGCTGGATTCCGGTAAAGATATTCCTCATGAGTTACTTACCAGAGGAGTGCAGATTACGGATACGAATGCAGCCTTCTTTGATACGGCCAATGATTTTGCCGGATGTATTCCGGGTTTGCATGAAGTGTTAAGACGTCAGGGCTTGTTTAAAGGTACATGGTGCCTGAACCCTCATGAAGTGTTGTCTCCCGGCCAGGAAGATGAAATAACCAGAGTATATAAAGCATATCCACATTTGAACGACGATGCTTTTGTTAGCGGGCATTTGTCTGAATGGTTGAAGTAATACGGATATGGATATAAGAAAGTTTAGCTTAAAGAAAGTATTCGAGGTTCTGGGGCCCGGACTCATAACCGCTGCCATGGTCTTAGGACCGGGCACTCTTACGGTATGCAGCAAAGCGGGCGCTACGATGCAATATTCCACGCTTTGGGTAATTGTGGTTTCGGTCTTTTTTATGATCTACTTTACCCGGATGGCTGCCAGAGTAGGCTGCATCTCTTCTAAATCGCTATTATCTATTGTTGAGCAAAACTATGGCCGTACGCTTTCCATACTTATGGGTTTAAGCGTGTGCTTTAGTTGCGCCGGTTTCCAAACAGGCAATACCGTAGGGATTGGCTTATCTATGGATACGTTGTTTGGCGGTGGAATTGCTATATGGGCTGTTCTGTTTCTGATAGTAACCTTAGCATTTATATGGACATCTTCCAACTTCTACAACTTATTGGAGAAGGTAATGGTGTTCCTCGTTATCCTGATGATTGTTGCGTTTGCCGGCAATTTATTCAGGGCAAGGATAGATGGCGTTGAATTACTGAAAGGCTTTATCCCATCAGTGCCTTCCGATGTTAGTATCCTGATTGCGATAGCTTCCACCTCGTTCAGTGTAGCAGCAGCGGCGGGACAGGTTTATATGGTACAGGGTAAAAACTGGCATCTTGAGGATTTGAAGAAAGGTTTGCGGGATGCCGTGGTCGGAATTGTAACGCTCGGCACATTAAGTGCGATTATTATTGTGACTTCGGCTGCAGTATTAGCTCCCAAAGGTATCCAGGTAAATAGTGCCATAGATATGGCTTTGCAGCTGGAACCATTGTTGGGTCCTTTGGCCAAATGGCTGTTCCTTATCGGACTGTTTGCTGCCTCGTTCTCTTCTTATGTGGCAAATGCGGTAATGAGTGGAATCTTTTTGGCGGATGCGTTACATTTAGGACAGTCTGTTAATGACAAATGGGTGAAGGTGTTTGCTTCCGTTGTATTGGCATTGAGCACGCTGGTTGCCGTATTCTTCGATTCAAACCCGATACAGCTTATCATTTTTGCACAGGCAATGACCGTTCTTGGCGCTCCGTTGGTGGCAGTTGTGTTATGCTTCCTTTCCAATAATAAACGGATCATGGGAGTGCATAAAAATTCGCTATCTGAAAACATCATACTCAATATGGCTACAATATGGGTTATCTTTTTGTCTGCCAAGCAATTGCTTTCTTTGGTGTAGAAGGATTAAAAGGTAAAATTGTCCGACTGGTATGTTTTAGCAGATATATATAGCTGCTATTAACTTGAATCATAGGACAATTTAGTAGAAAATACAGGTCAAAAGAATAAAATATCGTATCTCCGGACTTAAAATGTCGGGAGGATGAAATTAATAGAAGCAGGGAAACGGATTAAATATGAATACGGAAGAAATAAAGAAAACAGTAATAGATGAAATAGACCGCTGTTCTAAGGAAGTCTTGGAGATGGTAAAAGACATCGGACATCATCCTGAACTGGGTTTCCGGGAGGTGCGGACTTCCGGTTTGATAGCCGGTTATCTTCGTTCTTGCGGATATGACGTAAAAGACAAACTGGCTTTGACCGGCGTAAAAGCGAAGTTGAAAAACACGGGAGAGCCGGTACGCAATATTGCCGTATTAGGGGAACTGGATGGTATCGTTTGCCGCGAGAGTCCGTTGGCCGATCCTGTATCGGGAGCTACCCATACGTGCGGGCATAATTTGCAACTGGGGATTCTTATGCTTGTTGCTAAAGCTATGAAGTCATCGGGTATAGGCGATGCCCTGAATGGTAATGTAACTTTCTTTGCAGTATCGGCAGAAGAATATATAGAACTGGGATACCGTGAAGAGTTGAAGAGAGAAGGAAAAATAAAGTATTTCGGAGGGAAGCAGGAGCTTGTCAGGCTGGGCGAGTTTGATGACATAGATGCCGCCTTGATGGTACATGCGGAATCCGATTTACCAGGTCCGACTATTGGCATATACGACTCCGGCACCGGATTTAACAGTAAACAGGTTCAATATATTGGAAAGGCGGCTCACGCCGCGGCATATCCTCATGAAGGAATCAATGCTTTGAATGCCGCCATATCAGGAATCAATGCTATCAATGCCATGCGTGAGACCTTTAAGGATGAAGAGCATAGCAGGGTTCATTTTATAATAACGAAAGGAGGCGAAAGCGTGAACAGTGTTCCTGCCGATGTCCGTCTGGAGGCTTATGTCCGTTCCTCTACAATAGATGGAATACAGGATGTATCCCGGAAATTCGACAGAGCGTTTAAGGCCGGAGGCGATGCTGTGGGCGCAACTACGCATATAAAGACCTTGCCCGGTTATCTTCCTTTGGTTTGCAATCCGGATATAAATGGTTGCTTCGCGGCAAATGCCCGGCAATTTATGACGGAGAAGCAAATTATAAGGATGGGACATTTCAAGGCATCAACCGATATGGGGGATATTTCCCATTTAATGCCTGCTATACATGCTACAGCCGGAGGCACTAAAGGATTTCTGCATGCCGCCAATTTTGAAGTAACCGACTATGAATCGGCGGTAGTTATTCCGGCAAAGATTATTGCACGGACATTAGTTGATTTATTAACCGAACAGCCCGGCAATTTGTCCGATATATTAAAGGACTACAAACCGGTGCTGTCTAAAAATGAGTATCTGGACTTATTAAATTCATTTATATCAGAATAATTAAAAATAGTATCATGACGACAAGACGTAATTTTCTAAAAAAAGCAATGATGGGAACAGCTTTAGTTTCCGTTGGAGGTGTGTTACCCGGATTCAGCGCAAAAAGCTATGACCGGATTGTGGGGGCAAATGACCGGATTCGTGTGGGCGCAGCAGGTGTAAATGCACGTGGTTTCGCATTAGCTAATAATTTTTGTAAGCAACATAACTGTGAGGTTACTTATGTGTGTGATGTAGATAAACGGGCTATTGAGAAAAGTATCGCGTCTATCGAAAAGATAACAGGTGATGCTCCCATACCTGAAAGAGATATCCGTAAGATGATAGAGGCTAAAGATATAGATGCCGTAATGATTGCTACTCCGGATCATTGGCATGCTTATGCAGCTTTGATGGCTATGCAGGCGGGTAAAGATGTGTATCTGGAAAAGCCTTGCAGTTATTGTCCGGAAGAAGGGGAAATACTGGTGAAGGCTGCGGATAAATACAAACGTGTTGTGGCAATGGGTACGCAGCGTCGTTCGTGGCCGAATGTGATTGAGGGAATCAACGAGATAAAGAATGGTGTAATAGGTAATCCTTATTTTGGGAAAGCATGGTACACGAATAACAGGCCTTCGATTGGTATTGAACCGGTAACGGCCGTTCCTGAATGGCTGGATTGGGATTTATGGCAAGGACCGGCTCCACGTGTTGGCTATAAATCTAATTTCTTACATTATAACTGGCATTGGTTCTGGCATTGGGGTACGTCCGAATCGGCCAATAACGGTACGCACATGATTGACCTTCTCCGTTGGGGAATGGGTGTGGATTATCCTACAAAGGTAAACTCTTACGGTGGACGTTATCGTTATAAAGATGATTGGGAAACTCCCGATACGCAAGTGATTAATCTTGAATTCGGGAATGATAAAAGTATGGTATGGGAAGGCCGTAGCTGTAACGGACGGACGATTGAAGGCAGTACGGTTGGCGCTATGTTCTATGGCGATAAGGGAAGTCTGGTAATCACCGGAAGCAATGGTTATATTATTTACGATCTTGATAATAAGAAAATAAAACAGGTATATAGCCAGGTAGAGATTGATGCCCGCAACCAGATTGATCCGGCAAAAGAACTGGATGGTTTCCATATTCGTAACTTCCTGGATGGAATCTTGAAAGGTGAAAAGTTGAATGCCGACATTCTTACCGGACATAAAAGTACGTTGTTAATGCAACTGGGTAATATCTCTCACCGTGTTGGACATTCTTTGGAAATAGACAGTGAGAATGGCCATATCATAGGAACTCCTGATACAGATAAGTACTGGACCAGAGAATATCAAAAGGGCTGGGAGGTGAAATTGTAAGGATTGGATATTTAAAAAAGAGCCTTTGGGCTATAGCCGTGTTCCTATATATATTTACATCATAATGGAGTTTATATTATGGGAACACGGCTTAATTTAATTTATGTAAGACTAATTTGGGTAATAATTTATCCAACTGTTTTTTTATTTTGAGTTTTAAATCTTCTATGTTGGTATAAGAAGTTGGGAAGTGTCCCAGAAGCTTTAGCCTTTTTTTGAATGCAAGCAGGCTGTTGATGTTTTCATCAATGTTTCCGGTGCTTATCGGAGCATCTTTAAAGTAAGTATATACATAAGGTTTGCCTGTTCTGATAAACTGTCCATAGGCTGTGTCAAATTCTTCTTCGGTAAAGATACCGGCTTTGGTAAAGAATAAACTGACAAATATATCGGATGATCTGACAGCTTTGTTATATTCATCTTGCAATCGGGATTTCGACATTGCATCCAGAAAGTCTTCCCATATTTCCAATGAGATGAAAATACCGCTTTTAATAAGCTCTTTATTCTCCCGGTTGATAAATAATTCAAATTCTTTTCTGTCTACTTCCAGTTCGGAAGAAGAGGCAAGAAAAATACGTATTGTTTGCAGACTGGGGTATATTTCGTTTTGACCGGGTTCTATTTTGCGGAAGAAACCTGCATTATAAAGCAGATCGTCTATAGATAATTTCTCACCGGATTCATTACAATATACATCGGATCTTTTCTGGGATAAGCGGATTAAATCGTCATACAGAAAACGACTTTGATGTTCTCCCGACTTGCATTCTTGACAAGTACACGGAACATATATCTTTGGAGTAACGCCTTTATAGCTGCTGGTTATATTGTTTAAGGCATTCATTACCACCATAGCTAACCCTCTGGCGTCTTTTCCTTGGGATTGTAGGATAATTTTCTTCTGGTAAAAGATTTCTTCCAACTGGCAGTAAGCGCTGCTGGATACGAAATTGACGGCATTGTTCCAAACTTCTTCTTCTCCGTTTTGATCTAATACAATATATCGGCTCAACTCTGCACTTACTTGATTTAATATACCGCGAGGCATAAATGGATATTCATATTCCAATCTTAGATAAGCCCCTTGTTTCCATCGCTTCTCATCGGGCATGGATAATAAACGGGCAGGCATAATATATTCCTCTGCCTTGTGTTTTTTAGGGAATGCTACCCTGAATACTTCCAGCATTTGTTTGAGGATAGAATGTTTGCTTTCGTATGAACCATCATTCCATAAACGATTGAAATCGCCGGCTATTATCTGTCCTTTTCTGTTCTGAATCTGATCATCGTCTATAATGCGATATACGGCTTGCATGCCCCATTCCGGACGTAAAATGATCCAGTCTCTTAATGTTGTGTTGTTTGAATACCAAAGAATAACACCGATGTTGTGAAGGAAGGAAGCGCAATCTTTATAATCAGCCGAAGCTATAAATGAATCGGGAGCAACCTGATCACAAATCTCTTTAAACTTATCATAAGAAATACAAGGCGTTTTTGTCGCTTCTATTTTAAGGGCGTCACGCGTAGCAATCCATGAATTGGGTATGTCTTTGTTACAATGTGGCAGTTTGGTAAGTTGGTGAATTATTTCCTTTTTAATAAGAGATAATCCCTTGTTCCGGTTAGGTAAATTCAGTTCGAAATATGGTTTGTCTATCGCTCGTATGATATTAAATTGCGGACCGCTGATATAGAGTCCCAAATCGTTCCATGATACGCGGTTTCCTTCGTGGCATGTCTGCCCGATAATTATGGGGCTGCTTCCGCCAAATTGATAGAGTGTAGGAATCCAGTAGTCGAAATTATGTTGTTCGTTACGGGTGGAAGCCAGTAATACAAAAACAGAATTTTCTGTCAGGAAGAAGCGATGGACAGGATAATATACGTCTTGTCCCCCAAAGTCCCAAATATGGGCAATATATTTCTCTTTGAACTCCCAATTGCATATTTCGATACCTCTGGTCCTTCTGTCCTCTTTGGGAAGGACAGCGTTGGAATCTATTAAACGTTTTTGTAAAGAGGTCTTTCCTGCAGCTCCGTCGCCAACCAATATAAGCTTTGCTTCATGTATGGACGAAAATTCTTCTTTTTTCTTTTTTTCAAAATATCTCTTTATTGCCTCGGAACCTAATTTTACAACTTCTATAGGAGGATCAGACAGGGGATTGCCTGTAATATCTATTCCGTAAAGAGAAGGATATTCTGAATCCAGAAAGACATGGTATGTACTACACCATTCCGGTAACGAGTTTATTTTATTGTTACTGAGGTTTAGAAAATAGAATTCTTTAATGTCTTTCAATGGTGATATATCCTTTATCTGGTTTTGGACAAGGCGTAAATTGCTTAAGTTCTTTAACTTGCCTAAAGGAGATATGTTGGATATGAGATTACCGTTTAGTTGTAAATTTTCTAAACGGATCAATTTGGCTAAAGGGGTAATATCTGATATTTGGCAGTAGTTTAAGGACAAATGACGTAATTGTTTTAAGCCTCTCAAAGTTTGGATATCACTCAATGGATTGTAATCCATTTGTAATGAATTTAATGCTTTTAAAGAGCCTAATGGTGAAATGTCAAAAACTAAATTGTGACTTAATTGTAAAATTGTGATTTTAGTAAGAAAACCTAATGTTGATATATCTGATATTCTATTAAAACTGAGATCCAGCCTTTTAACCTGTTGTAGTTTACCTAATGTTGATATATCCGATATGTTGCATTGCCCTAATTGAAGTACTGATAATTTCTTTAAATCTTTTAATGGAGAAATATCAGATATTGAGTGGTTGTTGGATATATTTAGTGTTTTCAGCTTTTCCAGTTTTTCCAATGGAGATATGTTCGAAATTAAATTATCGGATAAGTCCAATTTCTCCAGATTGCTTAATGTGGAAAGAGCTGAAATATCATTTATGGAATTATCTTCTAAATCCAAATGTATAAGCCCTTTCAGCTTTTTTAAAGGATGTAGGTCCGTTATAGTATTGCCTTTAAGCATTAACTCCGATAACCGCTGTAGATTATTAAAAATAGAAAGATGCTCGATCTTGCAGGCATTGAGACAAAGAACTTTCATGTTGGTTAAATTAGCTATAGGAGAAAAATCTTTTATATTATTATATGAAAGATCAAGCAATTGTAAGTGTTTTAAATATTTTAGGCTGCGTATATTTTTTAACGGGTTACTTTCCAGCAATAGACATTGCAATTTTGTCAATTGCCTTAAAGGAGTCAGGTTAGTTATCTCGTTTACACTTAAATTGAGGGATATAAGCTGAGTCAGGTTACTTAAAGGAGAAATATCCTCTAAATTATTATCAGATAAATCCAAATCTATGATTTGTTTTAGAGGGGCTAATAAGGTTAAATCGGCATTGCCGATAGTCTTTAATGCTAATCTTCGTAAACTTTTTAGCTTAAGGACCAATTCAATAAGAGCCGGGAATCTATCTTTTATACTGAGATATACGGTTAAACTGGTAACGTTCCCCGATTTATTCTGTTCATATTCGGAAATGAACTCATCAGAGTCTCCATCATTCATTGATAAAAGGGCGTCGATAGCATCAATAATGTCCAGGTCATTCATACGTATAAGTTTAATATCAACAAAGTTAGTAAAATATTTAAATGGACTTTCCCAAGATAATATATTTACGTATGTTTCTTGCAGGTTCGTTTTTTGTCGGTTTATAGAATATGCAGAGATTAAGTTACACTACTGCAACTTAATATTATAAAATCTCCATTCACTGTCTTCCGTTTCAATAAAACTAAACTGTGCCGTGTTTTTAGGTAATGCCGGAAATATCAGTGTAAAATATAGTTTTTCATATTGTCTTGAAAAATAATGAGCCTGTGGCGATGTAGGTATGCCTTCCGCCCTTATCATGGAGTATTTCTTACCGGTATCATTACTTATAATGTATGCGGAAGGATCTATAGAACACCAACCGTCTGACGCGTATAAGTTGGTATACTCAAATTTAATTTTTGTGTAGTTATCTGATACTTGTACTTGAGTTATCTTTAGTGCTCCATTGTTTCTAACGGCGGCATATATAGGGTTATTAACCGTAATATCGTTGTTATTGGTGTTATATGCATTATATGAAGCTCTGTTGTTGCTAGATGACGGTTGATTGGAGCACTCTATCATATATACAAAATTCTTTATTGTTTTGACTTTTCCCGTTAAAGCCATTTCCGATACTTGGTTATTATTGGGAAGAATAGAAGAAGAGGTAACGCTTTCTATTAAATTCTGCAGGTATGAGGTTTTAATAGCATAGCCTACATTTTCAGCCTGCGTATGTTTTGCATTAACAATCCCAATTAAGTTTCCTTGTCCGTCAAACAACGGTCCGCCGCTGTTACCCGGCTGAATGGGTGCGGATATCTGATACAGGGAAACGTCGCCTTTAAAGCCTGTTTTGGAACTGATAACACCGGTTGTAAGTTTTACTTCGTCACCCATTGTAGTTGTTAGTGGATAACCAAGTACGAAAATCTCTTCACCTACATCGGCGGTTGCTATTTTCACTCTGTAAGGAATATTCCCGAATCCGGTAAAACGGTGGTCGTTTATCTTTAGTAAAGCTAAGTCGTTATGTTTGTCGGAAGCTACAACCGTTGCTTCATACGGGATGGAAAAATTACCTTTTATCCCTTTTATGTAGATGCTTTTAGCACCTTCTATAACGTGATAGTTCGTTGTTATATATCCGTTGAACAGGGCGAAGCCGGAACCGGACCATTTCTGTGCTTCCCGAGAAGGTGTGTTGGCGTTGGATGGTGAAGAGGAAGGATACATTTTCAGGTATCCTGTTTCTTCGTTAGGCATAATAGTTTTCATCTGGCCTCTTTCAAATATGACATAAACATCGGAGTTTGTGCTTTTGTCTTCCATATACCAATCCGCTTTAAAAAGACCGGCAGTTGCGCTTGGACGTAATATAGCTTTGACATCCCCGACTTTCCACCAACTCTTGTTCGTCTTACTTCCCAGATAGATGAAATAATATGTGTTGTCGTGCTTGATGCACCCTAATTTATAACCTTGTTCATTGATGCCTTCGTATATCCCGACTATACCATCATTATTCATATCTATATTTTGTCTGACGGATATTTCATCATAAGCTGTTGCATTGGCGTTGGGATTGTTGATTGTATAATTTTTAAAACAATATCCATGATATTCCGAATAATCATCTATCAGTGAGAAGCTGGTAATGCCGGCAGGAATCCTTCCGGAGAAAACCAGGGTGTAATGATATGCTTCCCCTTTTTTTACATTCTCCCACCCCCAATTGTCATATATCGTACATGAATGATAAGAGGTGCCGTCACTGGATAGGGCGCCTAATAAAGGCAGCTTTACGCTTTCGGCCTGAATATATGTATATGGACTTGTGAAAAATGTCATGCGAGACCGGTTCTTTGTTGGCACCAGTTCAATGGTTACGTATGTACAGTCGTCAAATATCTGGACAGAATATAGTGCTGCTGTTTCATTCTTGGATTGCACTTTATCTCTTCCATAAAAGTAAGTAGTATTTTGAGCTGATAGATTTACTAATTGACAAACAAGTAATAGTAGAAATAGAAATCGTTTCATTTGTGTATATATCTTGTATGTGGTTTGATAAGCTATTAACTAATCACAAAAATAATAAAAACGACGAATGCTTTATCGTACAATATGGACTTTTTTAAGAAAGAATAGATCGTAATTAGATTAAAAAATATCTGGTTTTATAAAGATAATGTTTTTCAATAACTCTTATTTGGAGGTAAATATAGTTTTCAATATAAGTTTTATGATCAATAGAAATAAAAATAGGATATAAAATAAAAAGCCCCGCAATTCCTAAGAATTACAGGACCTTTTGGAAGCTGAGCGGAAGACGGGACTCGAACCCGCGACCCTAACCTTGGCAAGGTTATGCTCTACCAACTGAGCTACTTCCGCAAGAAAGTTTGTACTCGAAGCGGGACTTGAACCCGCACAGCCGCAATGGCCAAAGGATTTTAAGTCCTTCGTGTCTACCGATTCCACCATTCGAGCATCCCTTTCTCTTAAGAGATGAGCGGAAGACGGGACTCGAACCCGCGACCCTAACCTTGGCAAGGTTATGCTCTACCAACTGAGCTACTTCCGCATTGCTTGCGTTTGCGTGTGCAAAGGTAGATAAAAGTTTTATTTTAGCAAGAGTTTGCGTGAAAAAATTAATTAGTGACGATTAATTTTTTACTCGTACTAGCTTGTACTTCTCTAACTGTATAAGATTGTAATTTATGCTTACTTGGACTTCCTTGCGTTGGGAAACCTGAACCGGTTAATTCATATTTACTTCCACATACGGGACATATTGCATGAATACCGGTGTCGTCAACATGTACAACTGTTGAAGCATTGGCTTCATTGGGACAAGCTATGTCGTAAGCTTGATATGCTCCATAGCCTATGTCTTCTCCATGAAAAATAAGAACGCCTCCAAATCCGGCTTTTTCTACTGCGGAATTGATATTTTTACTCGTATATATTTTAGAACTAAACAGATTGTTTAAATCTTTATCCTCATATGTTAAATCGAGTTCCAAATAAACAGGATAAAATGGAATGGTATTATTCTCTATTTTAGAACAAGCCGATCCTATAAATATAAGTAATAAGATTAAATACTTTTTCATATTATCCTTCAATTAATTTCTTTTCTGCTTCATTCATTCTTTCGAATGAAAAACCGTCAACAACTTTCTGCATAAGCGCCGAAATATAGTCATTGCATAGATTTCCAATGCTTCCTTCATGTGTGTGGTGCACTTCTTTGTTTGGCACAAACTTTCCTGCCTCTATGTTTAAACCAACTTGTTTATAAGCATCACGGAAAGGGACACCGGCAAGCACAAGACGATTCACTTCTTCCACGCTAAACAATAAAGCATATTTATCGTCATCAAGAATATGTTCATTTACTTTTACTTTGCGCATCATATGGGTTACCATACGAAGACAATCTTTCAATTCATCGAATGAAGGTAAAAATACCTCTTTAATAATTTGGAGGTCACGGAAATATCCCGAAGGGAGATTATTGCTGATTAAAGTAATCTGCTGAGGTAATCCTTGTATTTTATTACATTTTGCACGTGTCAGTTCAAAGACGTCCGGGTTTTTCTTATGAGGCATAATGCTGGAGCCGGTGGTAAATTGATCCGGCAATTTAATGAAGCCAAAGTTTTGGCTATTAAACATACAGGCATCATAGGCCAGTTTTGATAATGTCGCGGCTATTCCAGCCATGGCAAACGCAACGGTACGTTCCATTTTCCCACGTCCCATTTGTGCATATACAACATTATAATCCATTGAATCGAAGCCTAACAAATCTGTAGTCATCTGGCGATTCAAAGGAAATGATGAGCCATATCCTGCAGCTGAACCTAGCGGATTACGGTTACATATTTTATAAGCGGCTTGCAACATTTGCAAATCGTCGGACAAACTTTCAGCATAAGCTCCGAACCATAAACCGAAAGAAGAGGGCATGGCTACCTGTAAGTGAGTATATCCGGGTAACAATATATTTTTATATCGGTTACTCTGTTCTATCAGAATATCAAACAGACCGGATACGAGTGTGACCAGCTCTTGTATTTGTGCACGAGTGAAAAGCTTTAAATCCAATAATACCTGATCATTGCGTGAACGTCCGCTGTGTATCTTTTTTCCAACGTCTCCTAAACGGCGGGTGAGCATCAACTCTACTTGCGAATGAACATCTTCTATTCCCTCTTCAATAATAAACTGTCCGTTGTTAGCAATAGTATATATATTTCTGAGTTCTGCCAGTAATACGTTAAGCTCCTCTTTGGTGAGTAAGCCGATGCTTTCCAGCATTGTAATATGTGCCATAGATCCTAAAACATCATACTTGGCAAGATAGAGATCCATTTCACGGTCTCTACCTACAGTAAAAATGTCTACTTCATGATCTACCTGAATATTCTTTTCCCAAAGTTTCTGAGACATAATAAAAAGAAATTAATAAGGTAAGGAAGCTATCACTGTTGATATTTTATCTAAAGCATCCTGTAGCGGTTTTGAAACCATCGGTTTGATGAATGGATTCAACTCTGCACGAATTGTCATTTTCATTTTTGTGTCGTTTTCCTCAACCTGTTTTAATTGTATCCATAGGTTTAAGGGAACCGGCGAATTTGTCGTTGTGAATTTAATAGTCTTATTCGGTTCACGTTCCACGATCTGGAATGTTATCTTTCCAACAGGATCAACAGCAAAACTGCATGAATCGCTATCAAATTCAAAATCTTTTATTTTATCTTGAGGAATGCGGTCTTTGATCCGTTCCAGATTAGAAAGATCAGACAGCATTGTAAAAATACGGTCATCGTTGTGTGGGATTGTTTTAACCTCACTTACAAATTCTGTCATCAGTTTTTTCTTTTAAATTAAAGGATTCCACTTTCCCGGATCCTTACGCCATTCCTGAAGAATTGCAATTTCTGATTCGTCAATATAATCTGTGCGTACAGCTTCTTCTAATACGGCATCATAGTTACTTAATGTGGTTAATGTAACTTTAGCCTCTTTAAAAGCCTCTATTGCAACAGGGAAACCATACGTGAAAATAGCAACCATACCCACAACATCGCAACCGAAATTACGAACGGCCTGTACAGCTTTTAAACTGCTGCCGCCTGTTGAAACAAGGTCTTCAACAATTACTACTTTTGATCCCGGTTTCAATTCTCCTTCGATCAGGTTTTCCAGTCCGTGATCTTTAGGGGTAGAACGAATATATACGAACGGAAGGCCTAATAAATCAGCGACTAAAGCGCCTTGGGCAATTGCTCCGGTTGCAACACCGGCAATAGCATCGGCATTTTCGTACTTTTCACTAATTGTGCGGGCCAGTTCCAATTTGATGAAACTTCTGATTCCCGGATAGGAAAGCGTTTTTCTGTTATCGTTGTAGATTGGAGATTTCCATCCCGATGCCCATGTGAAAGGGTTGGCTGGCTGCAATTTAACAGCCTTAATCTTTAATAATCTCTCTGCTACTAATCTTTCCAGTGTTTTCATACAACCTAATAAATGTGTTTATACCAGTTTGCAAAAATAGCTAAACTCATTGAAATAACCTTGTGTATGGACTGTTAATTTTTTATTAATATTTAGGCTATAGACAAAGAAAATACGCTTATTTGCAAGCCTGATACGGAAGATAGGGCATCTATGCAGCCGCTAATTGTTGACCCCGTGGTTATTACGTCATCTATGAGGAGAATGTGCTTATCTTCTAATTCGTTTATGTTTTGAGCGAGAAAAATATCTTTTACGTTGATCCACCGGTTGTAAACGCTTTTGCGTGTTTGTGTGTCGGTTTTCTTTGTTCTACACAATGTGGTTGTGTTGACAGGTGTGTGCCATACGGAACTTAGCCCTAAAGCGATCCATTCTGCCTGGTTATAGCCTCTTTGTTTTTGTCTTTTTGGATGAAGTGGAACGGGGATGAGGAAATCAGTTTGGCATAATGGGCTGTTTACTTTCTGTAATTCCAAAGCTGCTTGCCTTCCCAGTATATAACCGATTTCTTTGTTGTCGTGATATTTAAGGGAATGAATCAGTTTCTGTACGTGACCTCCTTTTTCGTAATGCAAGAAAGAATAGGCATGTATAATATTGGCTTTTCCCATGAATAATTGTTCTGCCGGATTTAATGCTTGCTTGTGATAATCTGTTTTGGGCAAATCGGATAAACAGTTCAAACATATTTGCTTCTCTCCGTCAACAAGCGGTGTTTTACATAGCAGGCAAAGGTTAGGAAAGAAAAGATTCAGTATATCATTCAAAATCTTCAGCATAATCATTCCCCTTAAATAACTGTTGCAGGCATTTAATCGTTTCATTGCTTTCAAATCCGCGTCCGGCGGCAAAACGAAGCAGTTTGTTAAATAGTTCGCGTTCGTCTTTTCCTTTTACTGTTTTCTTTTTGTCTTTTAGTAATGATAAGATAATGGTTCGGTATTCGGTAGAATCAATAGTAGCCAATGCCTCGGAACGAATGGAAGGAGAGATACCTTTTTTGTGCAATTCGTATGCTATTTTTATGCGTCCCCATTTATTAAAACGTAGTTTGTCATTTACGAAACTCCTCGCAAAGCGTTCTTCATCTATAAATTTTTCTTTCAACAAACGGGCAATGATGCGTTCTCCTGCTTCTGGTGGCAAGCCTGCTGCATCTATTTTTTTTTGTACATCCTGAATACAACGTTCTGCCGTTGAGCAATAGGATGCCGCTTTGTGTAACATCTCCGGTTCGGTTATTTGTTTCATATCTGAGCTTTTATTATCCGGTCTTTCTTGTAAAAATCTTGTGTTAATTCAATATGCCTGTAACCTTCCTGTTTGAGCATTTCTTTTGTCTCTGTCCCGAATTGAGAGTTTATCTCAAAATAAAGATACCCGTTTTGTGATAAATTTTGTTTGCCAAACCGGGCGATAGTGCGATAAAATAACAATGGATCATTATCCGGAACAAACAGTGCCGAATGAGGTTCATAGTTCAGAACATTTGCCTCCATATCTGTTTTTTCTTTTTCTGTTATATATGGAGGGTTGCTGACGATTATATTTACCTCTCTTTCGGAAGAAATTTTATTTTCTCTCGGAAGAAATTCAAATTTCTCTCGGAAGGAATGGAATTTAGTGGTAGATAAAATATCGGCTTGAATAAACTGAATATCGGCATTCAGTTTTTCCGCGTTTAGCTTGGCGATGGATAGGGCATCCGCCGAAATGTCCATTGCAAATACTTCTGCGTTATTTAGATGTTTGGCTAATGAGATGGCAATACAGCCGCTTCCTGTCCCGATGTCTAATATCCGTAGAGGAGAAATAGGTGAGTTTTTGGAATCTTCTATAATTTTATTGACTAACTCTGCCGTTTCCGGTCGTGGTATTAGCACGGAAGGATTAACAGTGAAATCATATCCGTAAAAATTTGCAGTTCCTAATATGTATTGGATCGGTTCTGATTTCTTTAATCGCTCTACGATCTCTGCGATTTCAGTTTTTTCTTTGTCAGATAAATCATTACCTTTGCCAAGTAAGAGCTGGTAAGGCTGTAAGCCGCAAATTTGTTCCATAATCAGCTGCGTAAAGCCTCTGATCTCGTTGGGAGGGTAATAATCTTTCAGGGAGTTGATTATATAAGATATGGTTTCAGTCATGCTTTCTGTTTTTGTACAAAAGTAGTGCAAAAACCATTTATATGCAAAGATTATGATAGAGGTTGAAGATAAGTATATGGCCCGTTGCATTGCGCTTGCTCGCGGAGGGTTAGGATATACCAGCCCAAATCCGATGGTTGGTGCTGTTGTTGTATATAATGGTAAGATTATAGGTGAGGGATTCCATCGAAAATGCGGAGGACCTCATGCGGAAGTAAATGCGATTGCTTCTGTGAAAAATGAATCCATGCTGAAAGATTCTACTTTGTACGTGAGCCTTGAACCTTGTTCCCATTATGGTAAAACTCCTCCGTGTGCGGAACTTATCATTAAAAAGCAGATTCCACGTGTTGTTGTTGGTTGCCTCGATCCTTTTCCTGAAGTTTCAGGTCGTGGAGTACGTATGTTGCGTGACGCCGGTGTGGAAGTTGTTACCGGTGTGTTGGAAAAAGAAGCTTATGAGCTAAACCTTCCGTTTATGATGCAGCAGACACGGAAGCGTCCTTACATCCTGTTAAAATGGGCACAAAGTTCAGATGGATATATGGATATTATTCGTAAGGATTCATCTGTACCTCCTGTTGTTTTGTCATCGCAGGAGACATTGCGGATGGTTCATAAATTGCGGTCTGAAATGGATGCGATCATGGTGGGAACTAATACTGCGTTGTTGGATAATCCGTCTTTAACAGTTCGGTATTGGGCCGGAAAATCGCCTGTGAGGATTGTTCTGGATCGTAATTTGCTGATTCCTTCTCATTACCATTTGCTGGATGGTTCTGTTCTCACTTATGTCTTGACAGAAAGAGAAATGGAGAACCGGAAAAATATAGAATATATCCGGATGGACTTTTCTCAAGATATTTTGCCTCAAATAATGGATTTTCTGTGTAAACATAAAATTAATTCATTAATGGTGGAAGGCGGCTCTTATCTTTTAAGGCAATTTATTAATCATGACTTGTGGGATAAAATACGTGTGGAAACTGCTCCGTTTTGCTTGAACGAAGGAGTGGCAGCCCCGGATAGGACTTGGCTTCAAAAGGTAGCATATTCCCAAATCATCGGGATGATTTTACAAAAACATCGGGATGATTTTACAAAAACATCGGGATGTTTTATTACGGAGTACATTCATAAAATATAGTCAAAGTTGTAATGTCTTGACACTAAAATATTATAAATATTGACGAGTATTAGGTATAAAGCAAAAAATGTTTCTACTTTTGTGCCTTTATATGCAACAAACTTATGTTTTTGATGAAAAATAAAATAGTACTATTTCTGGCAGGATGTTTGGTTTTATTGATGAATTCCTGCTTAGGTTCGGATGATGCGGAATATGAAATACCTAAAAACTGCCAAATCACTTCATTTACGATGAAAAGTGATTCAGTTCCTGAATTATCGAAAGTAAGCTTTACTATAGATCAGTTATCGGGGTATATATTTAATATAGATTCCATGGCATATGGAACTGAGATTGAAAAGGTGGTTTGTACTGTTAATTTTGCCTCAGGGGTCGCTCAGGTTCAGGTAGTACAAGAAGCTGCGGGCGATACTATTGTTTGGAACGGTATGGATTCTTTGGATTTTTCGAAACCTGTGACTTTTATAACCCACTCATACGACGGTCAATTTTCAAAAAAATATATTGCGAAGGTAAATATCCATCAAGTCGTTCCCGATTCGATGGTATGGACTTTATATGCGGAGAATGTGACGGATTTAAGCATTGACGAAGAAAAAGTAGTTGCATTCGATTCCGGTAACACAAACTACTATTATATGTATGTAAAACCGGCCGCACAAAATGGATATAAACTATTCCGTTCGGCAGCTTCGGATGCAAAGAATTGGGAAGAACTACCTTTAACCGGATTGCCGGATAATGAAATACTTCTTTCACAGATAACCGAAAGCCAAGGTGTATTATATGCTCCTGGTACAAAAGGTGTTGTTTATCAATCTGTAAACGGGCAGGATTGGAAGGCATTGAATAATACTCCGACTGTTAAGTATTTATTAGGAGCCATAAAAGTTGGCGGAGTAAACCAACCTCCGGTTTTGGCTTCCATCATAGATAAAGACGGATCATTGCTGTTTGCTGCGATGAATGAGTCTTTGACTTGGACGGAAGGGAATATAGTACCGGCAAACTTTCCTGTTTCCGGTTTTGGCTCAGCCAATCACAATGTAATGTATAAAGAACGTCTTACGGTTGCTTGTGGAAAAAGCAATAGCGGACAACTCTGTAATTCTGTCTGGGCTACGATGGACGGTACTTCTTGGGCTATTCTTACAGATGAAGATGATGATTCTTTAGAACCTTGCGATGGAGCTATGTTAGCTCGTTATGACGATAAATTATTCATCTTAGGAGGTGTGAATTCATCCGGGCAGGCATCAAAGACAATTTATAATTCAATAGATAATGGCGTAAGCTGGTCTGTAATTGATACGATGGTGGTTTTCCCGGAGACTTATAAGGCCAGAGGTTTTTCTTCCGTAATAGTAGATAAAGAGAATTTTATGTTTGTTTTCGGAGGAAAAACGGGTAATAATGCAAAAGTACTGGATGAAATCTGGCGCGGCCGCATTAATCGGTTAGGATTTAAGGATTAGAAAGTTCCTTTATGAAATGTATAATTTTATAAGGCTTTTATCGTTAGAAAAGAAGTGTAGTATATAACAGCAAAGCATATGACTTCAACTTTTTTTCAACGAATATGTCTTATAATCCTGCTGATAGGACAAGTTCCTGCACTTTATGCGCAGGAATATAAATATGAGATTGGTGGCATGGCGGGCGGAGCCTATTACATGGGCGATGCTAATAAGAACGCGTTTTTTAAAGGATTGAATCCCGCATTGGGCGCGGTATTTCGTTATAATGCTAATTTCAGATGGGCGGTGAAAGCCGATTTGCTGTGGGGACGTGTTTCGGGGAATACCGAAGGGTTGGACAATGTTTTTCCGGATCATGCACAAGCTTCTTTTACAAGAAACTTTATAGAGCTTGGCGGACAAATGGAATTCAATTTCTTTCCATACAGTGATAAATTTGCGTATGCAAATGCCAAACGTTTTTCGCCTTATGTCTTATTGGGATTAGGGCTGACGGTTGCCCCCGGTAACGGTAAAACCTTTGCGGGTTTGAATGTTCCTTTGGGCGTTGGTTTAAAGTATAAAATTGCAAACAGGGTGAATTTAGGTTGCGAATTCTCATTTCGTAAATTGTTTGGCGACAATTTCGAAGGAAATGCAATACTGGATAATCCATATAATATAAAGAGTAGTTTCTTAAAAAACAAAGATTGGTATTCTTTATTGATGTTTTCTGTTACCTGGGACTTTGGACCACGCAACAGGCCATGTAACAATAAAAATAGTATAAGTGGTTATTAAGATACGGAATAAAAAAGATGTCGTTGATTGAAGAAATAGACAGAGAACGCTTACCACAGCATGTGGCGATCATTATGGACGGCAACGGACGTTGGGCGAAAGCACGCGAAAAAGACCGGAGTTTCGGTCATCAGGAAGGTGTTGTTTCCGTTCGTAAGGTTGTAGAAGCGGCAACTGCTATAGGCTTGAAATATCTTACTTTGTATACCTTTTCTACTGAGAATTGGAATCGTCCGGAGCAAGAAGTGCAAGCCTTGATGAGTTTATTGGTATCAGCTATTCATCGGGAGACTCCCGATCTGATGAAGAACAATGTTCGTTTGATGGCGATCGGTGATTTATCCCGTTTGCCGGATGATGCGCGCGTAACATTACAGGGTTGTATAGATCAAACTTCTGTTAATACAGGAACCA
This sequence comes from Parabacteroides bouchesdurhonensis, assembly GCF_900186615.1. Lineage (GTDB taxonomy): Bacteria > Bacteroidota > Bacteroidia > Bacteroidales > Tannerellaceae > Parabacteroides > Parabacteroides bouchesdurhonensis. The sequence goes on along the minus strand of NZ_LT896588.1, from coordinate 616,007 downwards.
CCGTTGTTTTAGCTCTTAGCTATTCATCCCGGTGGGAAATAATAGAGGCAATTAAAAAAATTGCCGGAGAAGTGGCAGAACAGAAAATAATCCCCAACGATATAACTGAGGCTCTTGTCTCAGACCATCTGACTACAAAAGGCATTCCTGATCCGGATTTGTTGGTTCGGACCGGAGGTGAAAAGCGCATTAGTAACTTTCTGCTATGGCAATTGTCGTATGCAGAACTATATTTTACCGATATGTTTTGGCCAGATTTTAGAGAAGAAGAGTTGTATAGAGCTATATTGTATTATCAACAGCGTGAACGCCGGTTTGGTAAGACAAGTGAGCAATTAATCTTATAAACAATTAGTTGTTATATGTACAAAAGAATAGTGCTGTTTTTTGTTTTTCTGAGCATTGTATGCGGAGCATTTGCTCAGGAAACTGACACTACCCAGGTTGAAAAACCGGCCGAAGTGCCGGTAATTTCTTATTCGTCACCTCCTAAGAAATATAAAATTGCGGATATTAAGGTAACGGGTATTAAGAATTATGATGATTTTGTGTTAATCGGTTTCTCCGGATTATCGGTAGGCGATGAGGTTACTATTCCTCCCGGAGATGAAATAACAACAGCCGTAAAACGATTTTGGAAACATGGACTGTTTTCTGACGTAAAGATTCTGGCCACAAAAATTGAAGGCGACCAGATTTGGTTGGAAATACAATTAAAACAGCGTCCACGTATATCCGAAGTTAATTATCATGGCATTAAAAAAGGAGAAAGACAAGACCTCGAGGCGAAACTGGGTTTGAAGAAAGGCTTTCAGGTTACTCCGAACTTAATGGACCGCGCAAAGATTCTTATCCAGAAATTCTTTGATGGTAAAGGTTTTAAGAATGTGGACGTGGAGATTACCCAGAAGGATGATGTTTCTCATGAAGGTGAAGTGATTGTAGATATTTACATCGATAAGAATGAGAAGACAAAGATTCATAAAATTCATTTTGAAGGGAATGAAGCTTTATCCGACCGTGATTTGAAGAAAGCGATGAAGAAGACGAATGAAAAATTCAATCTTCAAAATGACTGGAAATCCAGTGTTCTTGAGATGTTCAGTACAAAGAAGTTCACTACGGAGGAATATGAAAAAGATAAAAAGAATATTATTGAAAAATATAACGAACATGGTTATCGTGATGCTATTCTTGTAGAAGATAGTGTTGTTAATTATAATGATAAACGTGTTGATGTCTTTTTAAAAATAGACGAAGGTGATAAATATTATTTGAGAGACGTATCATTTGTGGGTAATACAAAGTATCCGACAGAACAGTTACAGTATTTACTGGGTATGAAGCCGGGTGATGTATATAACCAGAAAAAATTAGGAGAACGTTTGTCTTCGGATGATGATGCCGTATCAAATCTGTATTATAATAATGGTTATTTGTTCTTCAATGCCGACCCAGTGGAAGTAGATGTTGATAATGATTCTATTTCTTTGGAAATTCGTATTATAGAAGGACCTCAGGCTACAATTAATAAGATTATAATTAATGGTAATGACCGTTTGTATGAAGATATTGTACGTCGTGAACTCCGTACCAAACCGGGCATGTTGTTCAGCCGTGAAGATTTGATGCGTTCTGTGCGTGAAATTGCGCAGATGGGGCATTTTGACCCTGAAAATTTAGTGCCTCAACCTATTCCTGATGCCGAGAATGGTACAGTGGATATTCAGTATAACCTGGTGTCTAAGGCCAATGACCAGATAGAATTTTCTGCCGGTTGGGGACAGACTGGCGTAATCGGAAAATTGAGTTTGAAGTTTACTAATTTTTCTATGAAGAATCTGTTTAATCCTTCGACTTATAAAGGAATTATTCCTCAAGGAGAAGGACAGACATTAACATTGAGTGGACAAACAAACGGACGTTACTATCAGGCTTATAGTATTTCATTTATGGACCCATGGTTTGGAGGGAAACGTCCGAACACATTATCTGTAAGTGCATATTTCTCTAAGCAGACAGATATAAGTAGTAGTTACTATAACAATAATTATTATTCCAATCCGTATGCTTATGGTGGTTATGGCGGTTATGGATATGGTGGCTATGGTTATGGAAATTATGGTGGTTACAATAACTATAATTATGAAGCTGCTTTGAATCCTGAAAAGTATATTATGATGTTTGGCCTTTCTGCCGGTTATGGTAAACGTTTGAACTGGCCGGATGACTTCTTCCAGTTTATGGCGACCTTAAATTATCAGATGTATAAAATGCATGATTGGGATTATTTCTTGGTAAACGAAGGTACTTGTCATAATATCAACCTTGAATTGTTGTTGCAACGTAACTCTATTGATAATCCGTTATATACACGTAGAGGTTCGCAATTCTCATTATCTGTAAGTGCAACGCCTCCGTTCTCTTTATTTGATAATAAAGATTATGGATCAATGAGTGATCAGGACCCGACAAAGTTCCGTTTTATAGAATATCATAAATGGAAATTTAAGGCTAAGATTTTCTCACCGTTAGCTCCGTTGACTGTAAAACGTACTCCGGTTTTGATGACACGTGTTGAATATGGGTTCTTAGGTTCTTATGATAAAAATAAGAGATCCCCGTTTGAAACATTCTACATGGGTGGTGACGGTATGAGTGGTTATTCAAGTACGTATGCAACGGAAACAATCGGATTGAGAGGTTATGAAAACGGTAGTATTGCAGGTAACGGCGGTTATAACTCATATGGCTATGCTTATTCCCGTTTGTCAATGGAATTGCGCTATCCGTTCTTATTAGAACCTTCATCCACTATTTACGGTCTGGTATTTGCTGAAGCCGGTAATGCCTGGAGAACTCTGAGAGATTTCAATCCTTTTGCATTGAAACGTTCAGCCGGTGTTGGTGTCCGTATCTTCCTGCCGATGATTGGTCTGATGGGTATTGACTGGGCTTATGGCTTTGATGTTCCGGATTATTCAAGCAAGCGTGGCGGTAGTAACATCCACTTTATTATTGGTCAAGAATTCTAAATTAATGTAATTTAGGCTCTATATAATAAACCCTCTGTTATATTTGCAGTCATAAGGGAAACGTAAAATGTAGAAGTATGAAAAAGATTATTGCTTTAAGTTGCTTTATATTCCTTTGCTCTTTTGCAGGAATGGCACAAAAGTTTGCATTAATAGATATGGAATATATATTGAAAAATATTCCGGCTTATGAAATGACAAATGAACAGCTTAGCCAGGTCTCAACGAAGTGGCAGAATGAAGTGGAAGCTCTCCAGCAGGAAGCCCAGAATATGTATAAAAGCTATCAAAGTGACTTGGTGTTTCTTTCGGCGGAGATGAAGACAAAGCGTGAAGAAGAAATTGTGAAGAAGGAACAGGAAGCGCAAGATTTGAAGCGTAAATATTTTGGTCCAGAAGGCGAACTGTATAAAAAACGTGAAAGTTTAATGAAGCCTATTCAGGATGAAATTTACAATGCTGTAAAGGAAATTTCAGAAGATAAAGGGTATCAACTTATATTGGATAGAGCATCGACTATGGGTATTATTTTTGCTTCACCTAAGATTGATATTAGTAATGAAGTGCTGATAAAATTAGGATATTCAAAATAAATGCTTACATTTGTGCGCTTTAAGTATCGCTAATAATTAGCTGGATTAATAACAAAGTAATTATAAATAAAAATGAAGAAACTTATTGTCTTATTGTTAATGATTCTCCCATTGGGCGCTATTGCTCAAGAAGTAAAAATTGCTTATGTAAATACACAAGAGATTTTTTTAGGTTTGCCGGATGCCAGTGATATGGAAAAGAAAATAGCAGATCTGAATGAAAAATATAAACTTGAGTTACAGCAAATGCAGGACGAATTCAATAAAAAGTATTCTGATTTCGTTGCTCAACAGGATTCATTGACAGAGAATATCAAGTTAAGAAGAATGCAGGAAATCGAAGATATCCGTGGCCGTATGGATAACTTCATGCAGGTAGCTAGACAAGATATGGAGAAGAAACAACAAGAATTGATTCAACCTATTCAGGAAAAGATTCATAAGGCTATCAATGCTGTAGGAGAAGAAAAAGGATATACTTATATTATTGATCCGCAGGTATTGCTTTATACTGGTCCTAATGCTATTGATGCAACTCCTTTTGTAAAGGCTAAATTAGGTATATAATTATTATCTAAATAATAGAAAAGGATGTCTTTCTACAGAAGGGCATCCTTTGTTTATATATGGGGAAAAAGAACGGAATATATTCATTACAACCGGGACCGATTGGTATTTTCGATTCTGGGTATGGCGGGTTGACAATCTTTGACAAGATTCGGAAAACTATGCCGGAATATGATTATGTTTATTTAGGAGATAATGCCCGTACTCCTTATGGAACGCGTTCTTTTGAGGTTGTTTATCAGTTCACAAAACAAGCTGTAATGAAACTTTTTGAAGAGGGATGCCAGCTTGTTATATTGGCTTGTAATACAGCTTCCGCAAAGGCTTTACGCACTATTCAACAAAGAGATTTGCCGAACTGGGATGCTGGCCGTCGGGTATTGGGAGTAATACGTCCTACAGTGGAATTAATGGATACGGTTAGCAGAACCAAACATGTAGGTATTTTGGGTACTACGGGGACTATCTCTTCTCATTCTTACTCTATGGAAATAGAGAAAATGTTTCCGCATATAAGAGTTACGGGAGAAGCTTGCCCTATGTGGGTTCCTTTGGTAGAAAACAATGAGTTTAACTCTCCGGGAGCAGACTATTTTGTTAAAAAACATTTGTATCATATTCTTTCTCTCGATCCTAAGATAGATACATTAGTTCTTGGATGTACGCATTATCCGTTATTAAAAGATAAGATTAAAGCAAACCTTCCAAAAGAAGTGACTCTCTTTTCACAAGGACAATGCGTTGCGGAAAGTTTGCAAAACTATTTGACGCGTCATCCGGAAATGGATGCGAAATTGACTAAGTCAGGTAAAAGACGTTTTCTTACAACAGAATCAACTGAAAAATTTTCGGAGGCTGCATTTTTGTTCCTGAGTGACGAAATAGAGGTTGAACAAGTTTCTATAGACCGATGAGGCTTCTTTTTTGCATAATACTTGTAATACAATCGTTTTCTGGTTATTCGATACCACAGGGAGATTGGGATAATGTATTGCAGTCAAAAGGATTGGTCAATGTTCAAACATTAGATTCCAGTATTCAGGTACAGCTACAATATGCTCAACCGGATAACTTTATGGGTAAAGCTGTCTATGACGGACTTACTTATGCGTGGTTACGTCCTGAAGCTGCAAAATGCCTTGTAGAAGCACAAAAACTGTTGAAAAGAGAATATCCGGAATGGACGTTGGTTGTGTATGATGCCGCTCGGCCTATGTCTGTTCAACGTAAAATGTGGAACTTGGTCCGCGGAACAGATAAAACGAATTATGTAAGTAATCCGGCGAATGGAGGAGGGCTCCATAATTATGGTATGGCAGTTGACGTAACTATTCTTGATGAAACAGGTGTACCGCTTCCGATGGGAAGTCCTTTTGATTTTTTTGGAGAAGAAGCCCATACCACTAATGAAGAAGCTTTGCTGGAACAAGGTAAAATAACCAGAGATGAATATAATAACCGTCGTTTATTGCGGCGGGTGATGAAACAAGCTGGTTTTCGTACCATTCCATACGAATGGTGGCATTTTAATGCTTGTACCCGGGCCGAAGCTCGGCAACGCTACCCCGTTATAGAATAATAGTTATTGGATGTTTTTACCGAAAGGAGCCAGTGCTAAAGCCGCCATTTTGAAATGTTGCCTGCCAAAGGGGATTCCGATAATCGTGATGCATAGCAATAGACCGAATCCAAGATGAGTCAGGCAAATCCATATACCGCCTAGAAATATCCAGATAATATTCATAATAAGGCGGAGGCAACCTCCGGAGTTTCCATTGTCGGTAACTTTACTTCCGAATGGCCATAAAGCGAGTAGAGCTAATTTTAGTGTTTGCAAACCAAAAGGAATACCTATGATAGTTACCATTAGCAACAGACTGGAGATCAGATATTCAATACTGGTCACAATACCTCCGAAAAGTAACCAAATGAGATTTCCTAAGAATTTCATAAGCCTTTTTGTTTTGATATGGCAAAGCTATCTAATTCTGCCAATATTCGTTGTTTGACGAGCATAAAACTATCTTTTAATTCCGGTTTTACCGGTTCTGAAGGGGGAGCATCCATTTGCAGGGGATTAATAGGTTGTCCGTTTTTGTAAACGCGGAAATCCAAATGAGGACCGGTAGATAATCCGGTGGAACCGACATAAGCGACTTCTTGCCCTTGCCGGACATGGCTGCCAACCCGTATGCCGGGTGCAAATTTACTGAGGTGCATGTAAGTTGTTGTGTACACGGAATTGTGTTTTATTTTCAGATAATTTCCTCCGCCATTTTGATATCCTTTGGCAATGACTGTTCCATCGCCAATACTTTTAACCGGTGTTCCAATGGGAGCTGCATAGTCTACTCCATGATGTGCGCGATAGCGTTTTAAAATAGGGTGGAAACGGGCATTGGTAAACCGGGAAGTTATTCGGAAGAAATCTAATGGAGCTTTTAAAAAGGCCTTTCTTAAACTGTTTCCTTCTTCGTCAAAATATTCGGAAATACTGTCCTGGGTGAATGGTATTGCATAAAAATCTTTTCCCTGGTGAGTGAAAATAGCTCCTTCTATAGATGCTATTTTTAATGCGGTTGTGTCGTCTATGTATGCAACATCGTATAAAACTTTAAAAGAGTCTCCATCCTTTATGTCGAAGAAATCAATTTGCCATGCATATACATTCGATAATTCCAATGCGAGAAGCGGATCTGCTCCGGAAGCCTTTATTACATTCCATAAAGAGGTGTTAAGAATACCTTCCGCGTATTTACGCTTCAAGGTAATTTGTTTACAAAACTCATAGGCACAGACTGTATCTTGGGTGAAATCTATAATAGCATAATCAGTCAAAGATTTGGCAAAGGCTATATATTTGATTCGGGCAATACTATCGTTGGTTGTGAATGTACAGTAATTCATTCCTGCTCGTAGTTTTGTCGGGTCTAATACATCTGATGAGACGCGGCTGATACTGTCTGTCTGTGATGCGGAAAAGCCCAGACTAGCAAAAATGGAGGAAGGATTATCACCACTCTTTATCAGATATTCATTTACATTCAATGAATCAATACAGATGCCATAATGATATATATGTTGTAAGCTATCTATCCATTCACTGTCGACATCTTCTTCGGTTTGTTGTTTGGTATGTGTACATGAAATAGATGTAGCCAGCAGGGTTATTAGAACGTATACAATACTTTGTTTCTTCATACATTAATTTTAATATGGGCAAATTTATAGAAAATAATCTAAAGACAAAACTTGTTTGTATCTTTGCGTCCCGGTAAAAAGATTGTTTTTATGGATATACACAGACTATTCCGGCGTCCGGATGGACTGAAAGGAAAACTGTTTAAGTTGACTGGCCCTATTTTTCTGGAAACCCTGCTTATATTAACATTAGGTGTGGTTGATACATTGATGCTTAGCCATCATTCGGATAATTCCGTAGCCGCTGTTGGAGTAGTAAACCAATTGCTTAATATGGTCTTTTTGTTGTTTAATATTACAACTACGGGAACGGCGGTTATGTGCGCCCTTTATTTCGGGGCAAAAAATAATAAAAGCTTTATACAGGTGGTAGGTACCTCTTTGTTGTTTAATGCGGCGGTAGGTCTGGTTATCAGCTTTGTGCTTACTTGCTTTGGTGAACGAATGTTGGTAATGATGGATATCCGTCCGGATCTGATGCCTGATGCTTCTGTCTATATGAAAATTGTAGGAGGATTCGGCTTTTTTCAAGCTATTACTTTTACTGTATCTACTGTATTGCGTGCGGCAAATAAACCAAACTATTCCATGCAAGTGGCTTTTATTATTAACATTTTGAACATTATAGGTAACTATACGCTTATATTCGGTCATTTCGGTTTTCCTGCCTTGGGTGTTGAAGGAGCTGCTATTTCTACTTCTGTTTGTCGTGGAATTGCGATGGTCTTTCTTTTTATAGTTTTATTTAAACGGTTGATTCATCGTATACCATTGGCCTATTTTCGACCATTCCCTGTAAAGATGCTAAAGGATGTCTTGAAAATAGGACTTCCCTCAGCTGTGGAACAAATTTCGTACGATGCTTCTCAAGTAGCAATCGTCTATTTTATTAATATGTTGGGTAACGAAATATTGGCAACCCGCGTATATGTAATGAATATTGTTATTGTAGGTTATTTGTTTTCTCTTTCCATAGCACAGGCTACGGCTGTCTGTACCGGTAATTTGGTTGGTGCCGGAAAGAAACAGGCTGCTTATACATTGAGCTGGTATGCATGGAAGCGATCTTTACTTATTACCTTTATTGCGAGTTTGAGTGTTTATTTGCTCGGGCGTCCGTTATTAGGGTTGTTTACAGAGAACGAAACAATTATTAGCGTTGCAATGAGTGTACTGCTTGTCGATCTTTTTTTGGAACAAGGACGTGCAACCGTACTATTGTTCCTCTTTAGCCTTCGTTCGGTGGGAGATGTGATAGTGCCAGTGCTGATAGAGTTGGTTTGCATGTGGTTCTTCGCTGTTTTTTGCGGCTATATGTTTGGAATTGTACTCGGTTTGGGATTAGCAGGAATGTGGGTTGCTTTTGCCATGGATGAAAGTTCGCGAGGCTTGGTATTGGCATTCAGATGGCATACGCAGAAATGGAAACGACGTGATTTGATGCGTAAAGATGTTAATATTGGCTAAATAGCTTCACTACCCGGAACATTTAGCTTCTTTATTGCGTCCTATTTAAAAGGGTATATTTTATAAATGATATAAGTTATGAAAAAGATTATTTTTTATTTATTGTTTATTCCTGCTTTTGTTGGGATGGTTGTTTCTTGTTCCGAAGCTAAAACTGATGCGAAAAAGCTGGAAGGCAAATGGAAAGTTGTGGAAGTGAAGGGCAAAAAGATTTTGGAAGAAGGCTTGCCTCAGATGGATTTTAATATGGCAGAAAACAAGTTACATGGAAATGGCGGTTGCAATATCTTTAATACGACTGTTGAATTAGATCCGAATGATATTTCGGCGATTACTATCCGCCCGGCGGCGGCAACCATGATGGCTTGTCCGAATATGGAAACTGAAGATGCCGTATTTAAGGCTATGGGTGATGTAAAAGGAGTAAAAGCCGGGCAGAATGAAAATGAGATGTTGCTGGTTGACTCTGACGGAAACGTATTGTTAGTATTGTCTAAAGAATAATTTGTATGAGACAATTTTTCTATTTATGTATGATAGCGGTAAGCATTGGACTGTTTGCCGGTTGTAAAGCGAAGAAAGCGGCTGTTGCTTCATTTTCTGATTTGAATGGAGAATGGGGTGTTGTCGAGATGAATGGAAAAGTACTGAATCCGGTAGAAACGCATCAGGTATTAATTTTTGATGTAGCCGGCAATCGTCTTTCCGGAAATGCGGGTTGTAATCGTATTATGGGACAAATAGAATACAGTGAGATGTATAAAAATATTATCAAGTTTCCACAGGTGGCAACTACTCGTATGGGATGTCCTGATATGAGTGGAGAGAAGGAACTGTTGACAGCGTTGGATAAAGTGGTTCGTTTTGAAGCCGTAGGAGAAACTAAACCTGTTGATGAAATCGCTCTTTACGGAACTGATAACAGCAAGTTTTTGGTGATTAAGAAACAGAAATAATTTGAAGGCCTCCGACTGTACAGGGATCGGAGGCTTTTTTCGTTAACGCTATCGAACAAATACGATTATTTAGTTGGATAATCCGGATAAAGCAGATACTTTTTACGCATAACCTTGTACTTATCCAATGCAGGTTGCCAACTTTCTCGAATCTCATCCTCCGTTAATCCGCGCACAATTTGGTATCGCAGTTTCTTTGTCCCGGCCAATAGATCGAACCAGTGCGGACGTGCAAAGAAAAAGGCTTGTTCGTTGCCTGCTTTATTATAAAAATCAAGGAAAAAGCGAAGAGTTAGTCCTCCTTGGTAAGGATATTCGCGAAGATCTATGCCGAAGCATTCTTTGTCCTTTTGTATTGGATTTGTATCAAATCCTTTTAACGAAACAGGTGTAAAACTAAAATCTCCATACTTTTTATCCGGATAACCGATTACCTGAAATGGAAAGTAAGTTCCCCGCCCGACGCTGATATTAGTAGCTTCAAAGAAACATAGCGAAGGATATAGCCGGATCGCTTGGTCGTTAGGTAGATTAGGGGATGGTTTTACCGGCAACCAATACGGGTCTCCATGCTTCCAATTCTCCATTTTGACTATTTTTAGATTGCAGGTATCCGGTGAACTCTTTAGCCAACCTTCATCATTAATCATCCAGGCCAACTCTCCAACAGTTAAACCATGCAAAAGAGGGAGTGGGTCTACACCAACGAAAGATTCAAGACCTTCTTCACGTATCGGCCCGTCTATAAAGTCGTTTGGGTTGGGACGGTCTAATACGATAAATTCTTTTTGATTTTCGACACATGCTTCCATTACATAATGCATTGTGCTTATATACGTGTAGAAACGGGCTCCTACATCCTGAATGTCAAATACCACAACATCCAAGTCTTCAAGTTGTTCAGCGGTCGGTTTTTTATTCTTCCCATAAATGGAGATAATGGGAATACCTGTTTTTATATCCCGACTATCGTTTATTTCAGAACCAGCATCGGCTGTTCCTCTGAAACCATGTTCGGGTGCGAATACCTTTTTTACATTGACTCCGTTTTCTAACAGAGCGTCTAATAAATGTTTCTGTTCTTTTTCAAGGATAGAAGTCTGATTAACAACAAGCCCAACTCGTTTGTCTTTCAACAGGCGGGTGATAACATCCATTCGTTCAGCTCCTAATTTTAAGGGGGCATTCTGTGATGTGGAAGCTTGTATTTCAGGCGCTAGAAGCATACAAAGTGTCCAAAAGGCAAGACAAACAGCTGTTTTCATAAATCATTCTCTCTTTTTTATACTGTGCAAAAGTAGTTAATCTTTTCTGTTTTTCCTCGTATTGTTTCAGGCATAATCACATGAATGGACAAGAATTAGTATCTTTGCCTCGATCAAAAAAAATGTATGAAATGAATCCTTTAGATATAATCTCAAAGTATTACCCAATAGATTCGGATGCCTATCGGATATTGGTAACCCATAGTCGCAGTGTAACGGATAAAGCATTGTCTATAGCACGCCTACATCCGGAACTGAATCTTGATCTGGCATTTATTGAAGAAGCTGCCATGTTGCATGATATAGGTATCTTTAAATGCAACGCACCGGAGATTGATTGCCATGGGGAAGCTGATTATATTTGTCATGGATATTTGGGAGCTGACCTGATGCGTGTGGAAGGATATCCCCGTCATGCATTGGTGTGTGAGAGACATACAGGAACAGGGCTTTCGTTAAAAATGATAGAAGAACGTAATCTTCCCCTTCCGCATCGTGATATGAGACCGGTTTCTATGGAAGAACAACTAATCTGTTTTGCCGATAAATTTTATAGTAAAACCAAGTTGGATAAAGAGAAGTCGGTAGATAAGGTAAAACAAGGACTTTCCAAATACGGTACGGAAACGGTAGAACGCTTTGATTCCTGGTGTAAACTCTTTTTAGGGGAATAAAGCTATTCGGGCTCATTTATTTATTATACATTTGCAGCCTGTAACTGAGGAGTAGAATATCTGTAGGTTAAACCAACCAGGCTCTACCGTCAATTGATGATTGAATGAAATACAGACTACTAATAATCTTTATACTTTCACTGATTGGAGGTCCTTTCTTGTGTGCGCAAAACGCGATAGAACCGGTTGACAGTATTCCCGGTACAGCGCCTGTTGTAGCACCTGTGGATAGTATTGCTCCAACTGATTCCACTGCACGAAAGAAAGATGCTTTAGAAGCGCCGGTTACATATACGGCGGCCGATTCTATTGTGATGACTGCAGGTAACTGGGCTTATTTGTTTGGTGATGGGAATGTGCAATATCAGCAAATCGAGTTACAAGCTGAAAACATAGAGATGAATATGGACAGTAGTCTTGTTTTCGCTAAATTCGGATTAGATTCTATCGGACAAGAGTTTGGTTATCCTTTGTTTAAAGACGGAGGTGAAGAGTATGAATCTAAGACGATGCGCTATAACTTCAATAGTAAAAAAGGATATATTACCGATGTGATTACGCAGCAAGGTGAGGGATATGTTACAGCCGGGCGTACCAAAAAGATGGATAATGATATCTTAAATATGGTAGGAGGAAAATATACTACTTGTGATGAACATGAACATCCTCACTTCTATATTCAAATGACAAAAGCGAAAGTCCGTCCTAAAAAAAATATTGTAACAGGACCTGTTTATCTGGTTTTTGAAGATGTTCCGTTATATCCGATCGGATTACCGTTTTGCTTCTTCCCGTTCTCAAGTACTTATTCTTCCGGTATTATCATGCCTACTTTTGGTGATGAAAATGCACGTGGCTTTTTCCTTCGTGACGGAGGGTACTATTTTGCTTTGAGTGATTATATGGATTTGGCTTTAACGGGTGAAATCTATACAAAAGGATCTTGGGGACTGGCAGCACGTTCCGCTTATAAAAAGAGATACCGTTTCTCCGGAAACTTTGAAGCTTCTTACCTGGTGACACGCTTGGGTGATAAAGGACTTCCCGACTATAGTTTGGCGAAGGACTTTAAATTAAGATGGACGCATACGCAAGACCCTAAGGCTAATCCGTATCAGAACTTTTCGGCTAGTGTGAACTTTTCAACGAGTAGTTATGATCGAAATAATACGAATAGCCTCTTTAATATGGATGCTACTCAGAATACGAAAGGATCAAGTGTGAACTTTACGCAGCGTTTTCCGAATAATCCGTTTACTCTGTCGGGAACTATGAGTATTAACCAGCGTTCTAAAGACTCCTCTATCTCTGTTACTTTACCGGATATCTCTGTTACAATGAGCCGTATTTATCCTTTCAAACGGAAACGGGCAATAGGTAAAGAGCGTTGGTATGAAAAAATATCAATGAGCTATACCGGTTATTTACGTAATAGCATTGATACGAAAGAAAATTTATTGTTCAAATCGAATATTATTAAAGACTGGAAAAATGCGATGCAACATCAAATACCGGTGAGTGCAACCTTTTCTATCTTTAAATATTTGAATATATCTCCTTCTTTTAATTATACGGAACGTTGGTATACCAGCAAAACAGAACAGGAATACGATTTGCAACGTAAAGCGATGATAGCGCGCGATACGACATACGGTTTTTATCGCGTGTTTAATTACGATGCGTCTATTTCTGCATCTACAACATTATATGGCTTCTATAAACCACTTCCATTTCTGGGAAATAAGGTGGAAATGATTCGTCACCGCTTTGAGCCTTCGGTTAGTTTGAGTTTCGCACCCGATTTTGGCTCTTCCCGCTATGGTTTCTATGAAGACTATACTTACAGGGATGAGTATGGGCAAAACCAAACGGTTACATATTCTCCGTTTGCGGGACAAATGTTTGGAGTTCCGTCTGTCGGAAAACAAGGAAATGTCAATTTCTCCATTAATAATAATGTGGAAATGAAGATTCGTACAGATAAGGATTCAACGGGCTTCCGGAAGATTAGTCTGATTGATAAGTTGTCCTTAGGTATGAGCTATAATATGGCGGCGGACTCTTTTAAATGGAGCGACTTGAATGTTGGGTTACGTTTGAAATTTTCCAAGAGTTATACGTTAAACCTGAATATGATATTTGATACCTATACTTATGGTTATGATGAGACTACAGGAAGAGCATACAAAAGAGATGTGATGCGTTGGCAGGCTGGTAAAGGTATAGGCCGTTTACGTTCTACCGGAACGAGTTTTTCTTATACGTTCAATAATGATACATTCAATAAGCTATTCGGAAATAAAAAAGATAGTAGTTCCGGTGATAAGGGAAATGAATCGAATAGTGAAACTCCGGAAGACGGCTTGAACCCGGATGATGCCGGAGCTACAGAGGAAGGTGGAAAAGGTGGCGGACGTTTGCTTGGAAAGAAGAAAGAATCTGGAGAGTATGATTCTGACGGCTATCTGATTTCTAAAATACCATGGAGCTTTTCTTTCAATTATAATATGAATTTGAATTATGATATGAATTCGTTCAATCCCCGAACAATGGAATATAAGTATAAGCTGACGCATTCGCTTAGTTTTAACGGAAATGTCCAGCCAACGAAGAATTGGCGTTTTAATTTTAACGCTACTTATGACTTTGATGCGAAGAAGATTTCATATATGACATGTAATATAACACGAGACCTGCACTGCTGGCAGATGACTGCCAGCTTCATGCCTGTAGGTCCTTATAAGTCTTATTCTTTCTCTGTTGCAGTAAGTTCCTCTTTGCTGAAAGACCTCAAATTGGATAAGAGAAGTAATTACCGTGACGGGCAACAATGGTATTAAAACCTACCAATCGATAGGTTCTTGTCCGGTAGCTATCAGATAATCATTTGCTTTACTAAAATGTTTGTTTCCGAAAAATCCACGGAATGCGGAGAGTGGGGATGGATGTGCCGATTTAAGTATAAGATTACGTGAAGCGTCAATAAATGCTCCTTTACGTTGGGCGTATGATCCCCATAAAATATAGACAATATGATTTCGCTCGGTAGCCAGACTGTGAATAACTGCATCGGTAAAAGTTTCCCAGCCTTTGTTTTGGTGTGAACCTGCCTGGTGCGCACGTACTGTTAAGGTTGCGTTTAATAACAATACACCCTGGTCGGCCCAACGTAATAAATTTCCACTTGTTGGTATAGGCTTTCCTAAATCGTCATGTATTTCTTTGAATATATTGATGAGAGACGGAGGAAATGGTGTCCCGTCTTGTACGGAGAAACATAGACCATGAGCTTGTTTGGGTTCGTGATAAGGATCTTGTCCCAAAATAACAACTTTGACTTGATCAAAAGGGCAATGCTCAAAAGCGCTGAAGATGTGTGGCCCCGGAGGATAGACTGTGGATTGTTTGTATTCTGATTTTACGAAATCGGTTAGTTCTCTGAAATAGTTTTTTTCAAATTCCGGAGCTAAGCGTTCTTTCCAACTTTGTTCTATTTTTACATCCATAACTTTATTAATTGACAGTTTATAATTGGCAATTGACAGTTTAGTTGACAGCTAATGATTTGACTTCTTAGCAACAACTAAACTGTCAATTGTTCACTGTCTTTTATATAAGATGCATTCCTGCGGATTTTGCTTCTTTTCGCATCTCTTCAGGCCAAATGCTTGCTTGTATTTCTCCAATATGCGCTTTGCGAAGGTAGAACATACATAAACGACTCTGACCGATGCCTCCACCTATACTTTGCGGAAGTTCACCGTTTAATAGGCGTTTATGGAAATAGAGGCTTTTCCTTTCTTCTGCATTGCAGATTGCCAGCTGACGTAATAAAGCTTCTTTGTTTACACGTATTCCCATGGATGAAAGTTCCATGGAACGGTTAAGGACATCATCCCAAACCAAAAGATCTCCGTTTAGTCCAACTTGTCCGTTTTCTGCAATAGTAGACCAATCATCGTAATCCGGCGCACGTCCGTCGTGTTTCCTTCCATCACTTAAAGGACAGCCAATACCAATGATGAACACGGCCCCATATTCTTTCGCAATAGCATCTTCACGTTCTTTTGCTGTAAAGGTAGGATATTTTTGTAATAAATCCTCAGAATGTATGAAATGAATATGTTGGGGAAGTGTAGGCCTGATTTGTGGAAACATTTCATAGACCAGATATTCGGTTCTTACCATTGCTGCGTATATGCGTCGCACAATTTCTTTTAGAAAATCGAGATTCCGTTCATCTTCTTTCATTACACGTTCCCAATCCCATTGGTCTACATATAATGAATGAAGGTTTCCTAATTCCTCGTCGGAACGGATTGCATTCATATCTGTATATATTCCGTAGCTTTCTTCAATATGGTAATCTGCTAAAGTGAGTCTTTTCCATTTGGCAAGTGAATGTACGATTTCTGCTTTAGAATCGTCTAAATCCTTAATCGGAAATGTAACAGCCCTTTCTGTCCCGTTTAGATCATCGTTGATACCCATTCCTTTTAGTACGAATAAAGGGGCCGTTACGCGGCGTAGACGAAGCTCGGATGAAAGATTTTGTTGGAAAAAGTCTTTGATTTTTTTTATTCCCATCTCCGTTTGAGACAGATTGAGTAAGGCATTGTATCCTGTTGGTTTAATTAAATAGCTCATATCTTGTTGTATTTTGTTTCTAAGTTGTGAACGACAAAGATAATAATTAATGGCAAAATAACAAATTGGGCTTGTTTTTATTTGCAAAATGGAAGTATATTTGTTTCTAGTATGAGCAAAATATCAGAATTGAATATTGGGAGGCGTGAAAAGGATAAGATAAACTCTTTTGTTGGACGGCTTGCTTTAGTGAGAGATTATGTTTACTTTTGCACAGTGTTTGGCTTGGTAGCTTAGTTGAATAGAGCGTCAGATTCCGGTTCTGAAGGTCGTGGGTTTGAGTCCCACCCGAGTCACCAAAGAAAGTCCTTTAAATCATTGATTTATTGGACTTTTTTTTATGCTTTGTCAAACTTTTTATTTACCCTTCTTGTTATATAAATAAGTAAGTAATTATTATAAAATTAATATAGTATGTTGGCGATATATAGATTTTTATTTCCGTTGAAACCGGATGGTGCAGCGATTTCTTTGTTATTATTGGCATTGCGTATCCTTTTTGGTGGCTTGTTATTGACTCATGGTCTTCAGAAATTGACTAATTATGCAGAAATGTCTGCCGTTTTCCCTGACCCTCTGGGGGTAGGAAGTAATGTTTCATTAGGTCTTGCCATTTTTGGCGAATTAGTTTGTTCTATGGGATTTATATTAGGAGCTTTATATCGTTTGGCAATGATACCAATGTTATTTACCATGTGTATGGCATTTTTTGTTATTCATGGAAATGATGCGTTTGCTGTGAAAGAATTGGCTTTTATTTATTTAATGGTGTTTATCTTTATGTATATAACCGGGCCGGGTAAATTTTCTGTAGACAGGATAATCTCTGTGTCTATATCAAAGAAATAGAGAAGATAATATAGAAATAAAAAAGTCCGTTAATCTTTTGACTAACGGACTTCTATTTTTTTGTGGGCGTTGACGGATTCGAACCGCCGACCCTCTGCTTGTAAGGCAGATGCTCTGAACCAGCTGAGCTAAACGCCCAAATTTTGTTATGGAATTGTGAAAGAGTGGGCGTTGACGGATTCGAACCGCCGACCCTCTGCTTGTAAGGCAGATGCTCTGAACCAGCTGAGCTAAACGCCCTTTCACTGTACATTATTGTGCTATGTCCTATCTCTTTAAGACGGTGCAAAGATACAGGTTTTTTCATTCCCTCCAAACTTTTGATGGGAAAAATTAAAAAAACTTCCTAATCCTCCATTTTTACGTATAAATACATTACCTTTGCAGCTCTATATTAATAATGTATATGATACTTTCGACATTGACTGCGATTTCGCCTGTAGACGGGCGGTATAGAAATAAAGCTGAAAACCTTGCAGCTTACTTTTCAGAGTATGCACTCATCAAGTATAGAGTGCGGGTAGAGATAGAGTATTTTATTGCTTTGTCGGAGTTTCTTCCTCAATTAGGAGAACTGAATACTCCTGAAATTAAAGCTGAACTACGGAAGGTATATGTTGATTTCTCGGAAGAGGATGCGCTTCGAATAAAAGAAATTGAAAGCGTTACGAACCACGATGTAAAGGCTGTAGAATATTTCATTAAAGAAAAAACAGATAATTTTCTTGCAGAAAAATATCATGAGTTTATACATTTCGGACTGACTTCGCAAGATATAAATAATACATCCGTACCTCTTTCATTAAAGGAGGCAATGAATGATATTTATTATCCGGCAATCCAAGATATAATTGATACTTTAAAAAAGTATGCAAAGGAATGGATTAACATACCAATGTTGGCCAAAACGCATGGTCAGCCTGCTTCTCCTACACGCTTGGGTAAAGAGGTTATGGTTTTTGTTTACCGTCTGGAACAGCAATTAGCATTGCTGAAAGCGATTCCCGTTTCTGCGAAATTCGGAGGTGCAACAGGTAATTTTAATGCTCATCATGTTGCTTATCCGGAATATGACTGGAGAGCATTCGGAAATAGATTTGTAAATGATGTTTTAGGTTTACAGCGTGAACAATGGACGACTCAGATTTCAAATTATGATAATCTGGCTGCTATTTTTGATGGGATGAAGCGTATCAATACGGTTATGATTGATTTAAATCGTGACTTCTGGCAATATATTTCAATGGAATATTTCAAACAGAAGATTAAGGCCGGTGAGGTTGGATCGTCTGCTATGCCCCATAAGGTAAATCCGATTGATTTTGAAAATGCGGAGGGTAATTTAGGTATGGCGAATGCTATATTGGAACATTTGGCTACCAAACTACCTGTATCTCGTCTGCAACGTGATTTGACGGATTCTACAGTCCTTCGAAATGTGGGTGTGCCTATGGCGCATATAGAAATTGCATGTAAAAGCTTAACAAAAGGTTTAGGTAAATTGTTATTAAACGAAGATGCTCTGGCTAAAGATTTGGATAAATGTTGGGCTGTTGTTGCAGAAGGTATACAAACTATTCTGCGTCGTGAAGGATATCCGAAGCCCTATGAAGCCTTAAAGGCACTTACGCGTACAAACGAAGCTATTACAAAACAATCAATTTCCGAATTTATTGATACGTTGCAGGTTAATGATAAAATAAAGCAAGAATTAAAGGCGATAACGCCGCATAATTATACAGGTATTTAGTGAAAGTGTTATTGGTGGCCGTGAGGCTACCAATTAGTTAATTATTATTTAATTTACAACAATGAGTACAGAAGAAAGAGATGAATCTCAGCCACGTCCAAGAAAAGTGATACCAAGTATCAGACGGGAAAACACAAACCAGGAAGGTGAAAGAAGACCTTACAATCAGGGGTATAACAGACCTGATGGTAACTATGAAAGAAGATCGTATAATCGTCCTGTTAGGGATGACAGAGGTGGTTATAGTAGATCTTCTTACGGAGATAACCGCTCGTCGTATGGTGAGCGTCCAAGTCGTCCCCGTTCTTATGATAATCGTGAAGGGGGATATCGTGATGGAAATTATTCCCGTGAAGGAGGATATAATCGCCCTTCCTATGGGAACAATCGTTCATCTTATGGTAATGACCGTCCATCATATGGAAATGATCAACGGATGAGCCGTCCGTCTCGATCTGGTTATGATGAAGACAGACCGATGCGTGCATACTCTGCATCTCCTTCAGGTGAAGGTATGGGTGACGGAATGAAGAAAAGAAGACCACGCGTAGGAGATAGTCGTGTAAATTCATACGACAACTATGATAATCGTGGTGGCGGCAGACCTTCTTATGGAAGAGGATATAACAACAACAGACGTCCGAATAATAATTATCGTCGTCCTGGCGGTAATAATTATAATCCGAATGCTAAATATAGCTTCCAGAAACAATTAAAGTATAAGGAAGTATTGGCTGATCCGAATGAACCGATTCGTTTAAATAAATTCTTATCGAATGCTGGTGTTTGCTCACGCCGTGAAGCGGACGAATTTATTCAGGCAGGTGTAGTAAGAGTAAACGATGAAGTCGTAACGGAATTGGGAACAAAAATCACTCGTCAAGATAAAGTAATGTTCCATGATCGTCCTGTACAGATAGAAAGTAAGGTATATATCGTTTTGAATAAACCTAAAAACTGTGTTACTACTTCGGATGATCCTCAAGAACGCCTTACGGTTATGGACTTGGTAAAGAATGCTTGTCAAGAACGTATTTATCCGGTAGGTCGTTTAGATCGTAATACGACAGGAGTTTTGTTACTGACTAACGACGGTGATCTTGCTTCTAAATTGACACATCCGTCATTTAAAAAGAAAAAGATCTATCATGTATGGTTAGATAAAAACGTAACTATAGAAGATATGGAGAAGATTGCAAATGGATTGGAACTGGAAGATGGTGAAATTCATGCAGATGCAATCAGTTATGCCAGCGAGGACGATAAAAGTCAGGTTGGTATAGAAATTCATTCGGGCCGTAACCGTATTGTTCGCCGTATTTTTGAATCTCTTGGATATCACGTAACGAAACTTGACCGTGTTTATTTTGCCGGTCTGACGAAGAAAAATTTGAGTCGCGGCAAATGGCGTTATCTGAATGAAAGAGAAGTGAACGCTCTTCGAATGGGAGCTTTCGAATAAATAAATTCAGAATTAGCCGGTTTACAATGTGACCGGCTAACTTTTTATAAAAATATTCTTTTTAGAAAAAACGATACAGATGGAAACAATTAAAAGAACAAAAATTGTAGATGTACTGAAAAGTGATGCTTTTGGGACAACTGTGAACGTAAAAGGATGGGTGCGTACCCGCCGTGGTAGTAAACAGGTGAACTTTATTGCCTTGAATGACGGATCTACAATCAATAATGTTCAGATCGTTGTGGATGTAGATAAGTTGGGCGACGAGTTTCTGAAACCAATTACTACGGGAGCCAGTATCAATGTAAACGGTATTTTGACGCAATCTCAAGGAAAAGGACAGAGTGTAGAAATTCAGGCTACCGAGATTGAGATTTACGGAGCGGCTGATCCTGCTACATACCCATTGCAGAAAAAGGGGCATTCGATGGAATTCTTACGTGAGATTGCTCATTTGCGTCTGCGCACAAATACATTTGGTGCCGTATTCCGTATCCGCCACAATATGGCTTATGCTATCCATAAGTTCTTTCATGATAAAGGCTTTTTTTATTTCCATACTCCGGTTATTACAGCTTCCGATTGTGAAGGTGCCGGACAGATGTTTCAGGTTACGACAAAGAATTTGTATGACTTGAAAAAAGATGAAAACGGTTCTATCATTTATGATGACGATTTTTTTGGCAAGCAGGCAAGCCTGACTGTCTCCGGACAATTAGAGGGTGAATTGGCTGCTACAGCTTTGGGCCAGATTTATACGTTTGGTCCTACGTTCCGGGCAGAAAATTCGAATACCCCGCGCCATTTGGCTGAATTCTGGATGATTGAGCCGGAGGTTGCTTTTAATGATATTGCAGACAATATGGAATTAGCCGAAGAGTTCATTAAATATTGTGTAC
Source organism: Parabacteroides bouchesdurhonensis (assembly GCF_900186615.1). GTDB lineage: Bacteria > Bacteroidota > Bacteroidia > Bacteroidales > Tannerellaceae > Parabacteroides > Parabacteroides bouchesdurhonensis. Next base: position 594,642 of record NZ_LT896588.1, on the reverse strand, counting down.
AATGGGCTTTGGATAATTGTATGGAAGATATCAAATTCTTAAACGATATGTTCGATAAGGAATTGATTTCCCGTCTGGAAGGTGTACTGAAAGACTCATTTGTCCGTTTGTCTTATACGGAAGGAATCAAGATACTTGAAGAAGCGGTAGCGAAAGGGCATAAGTTTGAGTTTCCTGTATATTGGGGTGTCGATCTGGCTTCTGAACACGAACGCTTCCTGGTTGAAGATCATTTCAAACGTCCGGTTATCCTTACTGACTATCCGAAGGAAATCAAAGCTTTTTACATGAAGCAAAATGAAGACGGAAAGACTGTACGGGCAATGGATGTGCTGTTCCCTAAAATTGGAGAGATTATTGGTGGTTCCGAACGTGAAGCGGATTATGAAAAGCTGATGGCTCGTATTGAGGAATTAGGCATTCCGATGAAAGACATGTGGTGGTATCTGGATACACGCCGTTTCGGTACAGTTCCCCACTCTGGTTTTGGATTGGGATTTGAACGCTTGTTGTTATTTGTTACAGGTATGGCTAATATACGTGACGTAATACCATTCCCTCGTACACCGAATAACGCTGAGTTTTAATAGATTAAAACCTGTCTGGTTAAATCCGGGCGCTTTAGGAAATCATATGCGGACGAAGACGTAAAAAAGAGCTATCTTTTGAACTTAAAAGTCCCGTCTTAACATTTCAAAGGTCTGCTCTTTTGAAGTGTTAAGACGGGACTTTTTGTTTCAAAAGTCAGCTCTTTTAAAAACGAATGAAGAAAGCCGTATCTCAAATTAACATATTTCCGATTTTTTAACCATTGTGCTTTAGTGCTAAACGGTTGATTATTATAGAATAATACGCTTAACGGTTTATGTGTAAATCTGTTAAAATCTGAAGGGCTGCTTATTTAAAACGAAACACCTTGTTCTTCCTCTTCTTCCAAATCAATTGGAATTTGCCTTTTGAAAGCTTCCTTGAAAGAAATCAATGATTCTGTACGGGCCAGACCCAATGGTTGTAATTTGTTGTGAATGATGCTTAGTAAATGCTGGTTGTTCTTGGCATATATTTTTATAAATAAGTCGTATTGCCCTGTTGTATAATGGCATTCTACGACTTCCGGAATGTTTTTCAATGCTTCTGTTACTGTAGGGAATTGACCGGGAGATTTCAGGAATAATCCCATGTACGCACATGTTTCGTATCCAACCTTTGTGTTATCCACAATAAATTCAGAGCCTTTTATAACTCCCAGGTTTGTTAATTTTTGAATCCGTTGATGAATTGCTGCTCCGGAGACATTGCATTCTCTGGCTACTTCGAGAAATGGCATGCGTGCATTTCCTATGATTAATTTAAGGATTTTTTCGTCTAATTCATCCAGTTGATGGTGTGCCATAAATTGATTATATTTGTATATAGAAATTGCTTTTTTCTTCAATTTGATACAAATATAGATATTATATGATAAATAGCCTATATTTATTCATTTAATATTTGATATTGAAAGTTGTCATTATCATTAATATGAATATATAATTTTATGAATGCAAATCAAATAATAGTCTGTAAGTCCGTTGGAGATTCTTCGGATTCCGTTTTGAATCAAGTGGAAAAAACGTATAACGATTCTTTCCCTGAAAGCGAAAGAAGGGCTTTTATATTAGTACGTGAATTGATTAAAAATAATCCGGCTTTTAAGGTTTATGCAGTGTTTAGAAATGATGTCTATGTCGGTTTTATTACAGCCTGGAGTTTTGCAGACTTTATGTATATTGAACACTTTGCAATAGATGAGAGTGCCCGGAATGGTGGAATAGGAGCAAAGGTTCTGAGCCAATTTCTTAATGGTTGTCAGTTACCGGTAGTGTTGGAAGTTGAATTGCCTGTTGAGGAAATGAGTAAACGGAGGATTGGCTTCTATGAACGTTTAGGGTTTACATTGGATAATCATGTTTATTTTCAGCCTCCTTATCGTTCAGGCGAGCCTTCAATTGAGATGCGTTTAATGAGCTACGGTAATATCAATCTTACTAATAGTTTTGAGGCAGTGAGAAACAATATTCACAAATATGTCTATGATAAATAAAAAAAAGCGTGGCTTTAAGACCACGCTTTTTTGTTTATTATAATTAGCGCTTATTCTACGCGTTGTGCGGCAGAATAGCTAATCTTCAATGCGTATGCTTCACGAAGGGCCTGTTTGATGTCAGTAATGATACCCATCTTAGTGCTTTTATCAGCTTTGATGGATACTGTCATATACGGCTGATCTTCTTCTTTCATACTTGACTTCTCCTGTGCAATGTAATCCTGAATCTCTGATGTTTCAGCAAATGCGTCATTTAACTGAATACGCGTTTCAGAACCCATCTTCGCTTTCAAGTCCGGAGTTGGCTGACCTACATAGATGAATGTCACCAACGATTTCTTTTCCAGTTTTTGAAGCTCAGTTGCTTGAGGAGCCTTAAATACTACTTTCAACGTTACTTCACGCATGGTTGTTACCATCATGATGAAGAACAAGAAAGCAAATACTAAGTCAGGTAATGATGATGTATTCAATTCAGGCATTTCACGACCGCCTGCTTTACTAAACTTTCCCATTACTTTTTATCTCCATAATTTTTAGGTTCTGCTTCAGATATCTTTTGCGGATAAATCATCTGCACTGCCTTTTGTTGATCATCATCCAAATCAGCGAAAGCTTTGCCGAATTTCTTTTGAGAAACATCATTTCTCAATTCGTTGTAAGCTTTTGCCAGTTCATTTTGAACGTCAATGTATGCTTGATATTCCGTACCACGGTCGTTCATCAACGAGATGATATGGTTTTTCGTTACCATTTGTTTTCCAAAAAATGGAACGTCAACTTCTATCTTTTCAGGTTTATGCTCGTCGTTGTATGGGTTGTCAATGAATTCTTTAACCCTATCTTTCAGTTGCTTGATATCAATGAACTGGTCACCGCAAAGAATCTGGTTGTTGCTATTAATTAAGATTGCAAGCAGATTCCTTTTTTTGATATCAACATCTTCACTTTTCTGATCTTTTGGAACAGGAGGTGGCAAACGTCTTGCTAAACCTTTATCTGTATCCATGGAAGTAGTAATAAGGAAGAAGATAAGCAACATGAAAGCAATATCGGCTGAAGAAGTCGCATTCATTGCAGGAACTTTTCTCTTTTTTCTTGCCATATAGCTTTTTTGTTTTTATCGATTCGTTATTACTTATTTGTTTAGAATTCTTTTAACAGATCCTGCTACAACTGAAAGGATGATTAAAACAACCAAAGTAATGGTTGAATAAATCCACATGTCAGTAACTTTCAGCCAAAAAGGAATGTTGTAATCTTGAGAATCCGCATTCAAACCTTTCAAAGGGGTAGGATCTCCTATTGAATAGGTAATGAAGAACAATGCAGCAAAAAATACAAGGACAATTAATGATGCGATTGCTGATTTAGGACTTGCTTTTAACAAAGAAATGAATTGCCACAGAGCAAAAATTACTGTGCTTATAGCAGTTATTATAAATATAACATAAATCCAGTCAATCAATAAGCCTGTATAAATAGGCTCTTTCATCTCTGCTGAAGGATCTACGATTCCTCCGGCATAAAACATACCCAAAATAACGATACTGATAAGAGTGCATATCAGTAAAGTCCAGCTGGATATTTTTCTTATTTTTGTAACAGCCATAAGTCTAAATTATTTTTTGAATTTAAGGTTGTATTTAATAACCATGTCAAGTAAAGTAATTGAAGCATCTTCCATTTGGTTTAGGATTGCTTCCAATTTGCTCAACAAATAGTTATAGAATACCTGAAGAATCAAAGCTACAACCAAACCACCTACAGTTGTGATCAAGGCAACTTTCATACCACCGGCAACAACCGTCGGGCTGATATCACCAACCTGTTCGATTTTATCGAATGCCATAACCATACCAACAACTGTTCCCAAGAATCCTAATGACGGAGCCATTGCGATAAACAATGTAATCCAAGACATGTTCTTTTCCAAAAGACCACCTTGAACACCTCCATAAGAAACGATTGATTTCTCAACAACGTCTATACCCTGATCTATTCTCATCAAACCTTGATATGCAATAGAAGCGATTGGGCCTCTTGTGTCACGTGCAATAGCTTTAGCAGCTTCAACGTCACCTTTATCCAAAGCATCTTCAATACCTTTCAATAATTTGCTAGAGTTTGTTTCAGCTAGATTAAGATAGATAATTCTTTCTAAGCAGAAAGCCAAACCAAAAATTAAAGCGATAGCTACCAAACTCATGAAGTCTGCACCACCTTCGATAAATTTTGTCTTCAATGCTTGATACATACCTCCTTCAATAGCAGGTTGAGCTGCATCTGCAGCTTCCTGCGCGAATGCTACGGTAGAAGTTCCGAGGGCACATAAACCCAAGAATGCTTTTGCAAATAACTTTTTCATTGTGTGTTTAATTTTTAAGATTAATAATTCTCTTATTTGTTTTTATTGTTTACTGTTAATAATCATGGTTTTTTATTGCGGAGAGAGCGGGATTCGAACCCGCGATACACTTTAGGCGTATACACGCTTTCCAGGCGTGCCTCTTCAACCACTCGAGCATCTCTCCAAAACAGAGCTTCTATCTCCTCTCAAAACGAGCGCAAAATACGAAAAAATTCCCATATGCAAACGTTTCAGTGCACAAATCTATAGTTTTTGCTTGACATTTACGCAATATCAAAGAAATAAATTTTGATTCTCTGTGAAAATATATAGCTATATTAACTTATTAACGCTTTTAAATATGTTTAAGGCGTTTTTCCGGGTTTCCAAAACGGTTTCTTCCAGCGTTAAACCGTATGTTTCCGATACCTTTTCGGCCGTTTTCCATATATAGGTAGGCTCATTCCTTTTACCTCTGTAAGGTACAGGGGCCAAATAGGGCGCGTCTGTCTCTAAAACGATATGATTAATAGTCGTTTTTTTTATTGTTTCTGCCAGTTTCGAATTTTTAAATGTAATAACGCCATTTATTCCAAGTTTAAAATCCGGTAATTTCTTTATTTCTTCCAATTCTTTCTCCGTTCCGGTAAAACTATGAAATACTCCTTTCAATTTGTCTGCTCCAATCTTATATATACATTCCAGAACTTCCGTATAAGCTTCACGTGTATGAATAGCCACGGGGAGATTTAAATCAATGCTCCATTGTAATTGTTCTTCCAGTACAATTTTCTGTTCTTTCAGATAGGTTTTATCCCAATATAAATCAATGCCAATTTCTCCGATGGCACAATAAGGACGTTTTCCCAAATGGGATTCTATCTTTTTTAAAGAATCGGTATAATTGTTGTCTACACTTGTAGGATGAAGGCCCATCATCGGAAAAGCAAAATCTGGATATTTATCGCATAATTCAAGCATTCGGTCTATGGTGGTTAAATCTACATTGGGGAGAAGCAATGTATCGATGCCTGAATTTTTAGCAGCTTGGATTAAAGAGTCTTGTTCCGGATCGAAGTCCTCTAAATATAAATGATTATGGGTATCTATTAATTTCATGTTATGATTGCCGATTCATTAAATGATCACATACATCTTTCAATACACATAATTTATCTGTTGAAATGCTCAATTGTTCAAGGCATTTCATTGCTTCATTATAATAGTACTGAACTTTTGCTTCTGTAAGAGCTTTTAAATTTAAGTCGTTATATATAGATGTAAAAGTTGCAATTTTTTCTTCCGGTTCGAATGTCGTTTTGGCGAACCAGTTTTTCATAGTCTCCTTTTGTTTTTCGGAGGCATTGTTTAGGGCATTAATAAGCAGAAATGTCTTTTTATTGCATAAAATATCTCCTCCGATATTTTTACCAAATGTAGCAGTGTCTCCATATACATCAAGTAAATCGTCTTGTAGTTGGAAAGCCAGACCGATGTGGATACCAAATTGATATAAAAGTTCAGCATCGTTTTCCGGGGCGCCTCCTGATATTGCTCCAGTCTTGAGGCAACATGCCAATAATACGGCCGTTTTCAACCGGATCATTTCAATATACTCGTTTTCTGTTACGTCCATACGAGATTCAAACTCCATATCATACTGTTGTCCTCCGCATATTTCAAGAGCCGTTACGGTAAATAGATCCAGTATTTCTTTTAAATGTGTTGATTCGGTTTCTCCTATTAACCGATAGGCTGCAATAAGCATGGCGTCGCCGGATAAAATAGCCGTGTTTGCATTCCATACTTTATGAACTGTCGGTTTGTTTCTTCTTTTGTCTGCCTCATCCATTAAGTCGTCGTGTAGCAGCGTGAAGTTGTGGAACACTTCCAGCCCCAATGCCGGTTTTATGGCATTTTCTATTGAGTTGTTATAGATATTACAAGCCATTAATGTCAATGCCGGGCGAATTCTTTTTCCTCCAAGTGATAAAATGTATTCAATCGGATCATAGAGACTTTTAGGGGGATAATTGAATTGTAACAGGGATATTTCCGTTTCTATTCTTTGTAGGATATTACTGAATGATAACATGGATCTATTATTAAAAGTGAATTGGCAATAAAAAAGGCTGCATATTAACAGCAGCCTTTTTTTATATTATTAAAAATGTATACTAATTCAATCTGAATGTGATAGGCACTGTATATTTAACACGTACAGGTTTACCTCTCTGTTTTCCAGGAGTCCATTTAGGCATGGTATTGATCACACGAAGTGCTTCTTTATCCAAAGATGGGTCTACACCACGAACAACTTCTGCATCAACGATAGATCCGTCACGGTTTACAACGAAAGAACAAATTACACGTCCTTGAATACCATTTTCTTGGGCAATAACCGGATATTTAAGCGATTTACCAATATATTTTAGTAATTCACTGTCGCCGCCCGGGAATTTAGGCATTTCTTCTACAACAGTAAAGATTTGTTGTGCGGATTCTTCTTCTTCTTCAACTACTGCTGGCGGAACATAAGTCTGCTGTTGCGCATCCATCTGGTTGTCTTCACTTGATAAAATATCTTGTTGTTCCAACTCAACATCGTCATCAACAACTTGCAGAACATCTGCTACTACCGGTGCTGGGGGTGGAGGAGGTGGAGGAGGCGTATTCTCCGGCCTCGTGATTTCAATTTCCTCTTCTGCGATGATGTCAGATACCTGATCACTCGCTTGAGCTACCTGGACGTCTCGGCTTCCCCATTCAAAGCCAACAAACAGAACAGCTAAACCAACAACGAATCCCATAAGGATATTCATTGATTTACCTTTTTCCAGGTCTGCTTTAGGTGATTTCTTAATTTCCATATGTTTATTTGTTATAAATATGTGTTTTCCAGTACTCGTGCAAAAATACGAATTATTTTATATGTTGTATACCTTTTTGAGATTTTTTCCGTTTCTGATAATATGAAATATATTCTCGTCTGGTATTTGGTATAATCCGGATTTGCGGACGTAAAGTAAAAACATTTTTCGGAATTAATGTATCTTTGAGCGATTTTTGTTGAAAAATTTATGAGAAATATACTGTTTGTACTGCTCATTTCTGTTTTATCCGGCTCAGCTGTGGCACAAGATGGAAGTGAAGTCTTTAATTTTCTTCGGATTCCGAACTCTGCCAGGGCAAATGCTTTAGGTGGAAATACGGTTTCTTTGGTAGAACGTGATCCTTCATTGATCTTTCATAATCCGGCATTGCTTGGTGCTGAAATGGATGGAATGATTAATCTTAATTATATGAATTATATATCTGATATAAATGTAGGAAGTGCTCTTTTTACAAAGGCTTTCAAAGAAAGAAGTGCTTGGGGAATAGGGGCTTCCTTCTTTAGCAACGGAAATATGAAAGAAACTACAGACCAAAATCAGATAATAGGTGATTTTTCCGCAAAAGATATTAGTGTAATGGGCTTTTTCTCTCACGATTTGAATGAAAGGTGGAGAGGCGGGCTTTCTCTTAAATTCTTATATTCTTCAATTGCGGATTATACTTCTATCGGATTGTGTGTAGATGCCGGTCTTAGCTACTATAATTCCGAGAAAGACTTTTCAGTCGGCATTACTTTAAAAAACATCGGTGCTCAGTTAAAGCCGTATGATAATAAACGTCAGAAGATGCCCTGGGATATTCAGGCCGGTATTAGTAAAAAGATGGCACATGCGCCGATACGTTTGTCTTTGACTGCAATGTATTTGAATCGTTGGAAGTTTGATTATATTGATGATTCGGATAGTGAGTATAAAGGTGATAATTTTTTTCAAGCTTTTGCTAAGCATTTGGTGATAGGGGTAGATTATATTCCTTCTGAGAACTTCTGGCTAGGAATTGGGTTTAATCCAAAAACTTGCATGGATATGAAATTACGGGATGGAGGGGGAGCCTTATCCGGCTTTTCTGCTGGTGCCGGAGTAAAGATCAAGATGTTTGACGTGGGTGTTTCTCTTGCCAAATATAACCCTTCTGCATTGTCATTAATGTTGAGCCTTTCTATGACTTTGGAGGACTTTAAGAACTAAAAACAAATTTACTACTCCGTTTTGTTCAAACTAAAATATAAAAGATAAGCCATTAGCCGGTTTATCTTTATCTGCCTGGAATTTTGTACATTTGTAATCTGATTAATAATAACCGAGTAATGAAAAAGATTGTTATAGCGATAGATGGTTTTTCTTCGTGTGGGAAAAGCACGATGGCGAAAGACTTGGCAAAAGAGATAGGATATACATATATAGATACCGGTGCTATGTATAGAGCAGTTACGTTATATAGTATTCAACAAGGATTTTTTTCGGATGATAAACTGGATGAAGAAAAGTTGGAATCTTCTATGAACGATATTCATATTTCTTTACGTTTTAATCCGGAAACTGGACGTCCTGATACATACCTGAACGGGGTGAATGTAGAAAAGGAAATACGTGATATGGAGGTGGCCGGGAAAGTGAGCCGAATTGCCGCTGTGCCTTTTGTTCGGCACGCGATGGTGCCGCTTCAACAGAAAATGGGTGAAGGGAAAGGCGTCGTGATGGATGGGCGTGATATCGGCACAGTTGTGTTTCCGGATGCTGAATTGAAAATATTTGTAACGGCATCGCCTGTGATACGAGCGCAACGACGTTTGGATGAATTGAAGGCGAAAGGTGATTTCAAATCGACTTTTGAAGACGTATTAGCGAATGTGAAGGAGCGTGATGAGATAGACTCAACTCGCGAAGAAGGCCCGCTTCGTCAGGCGGAGGATGCTTTGGTGCTGGATAATTCGTATATGACTATCCCGGAGCAGAAAGCATGGCTTTTGGAAAAATATCATAATATAGTTGGTTCTTAATCAATCAACAAAATGTTAGAAGTCGAAATAGATAGAAGTTCAGGATTTTGTTTTGGTGTGGTTACTGCTATTGAGAGTGCTGAGCGGGAATTGCACAGTACGGATGCCTTATATTGCTTGGGCGATATTGTACACAATAGTTTGGAGGTGGAACGCCTTCGGGTATTGGGATTACATACTATTGAGCATGAGGAGTTTTCCCGGTTAAAAGGGAAAAAAGTCTTACTCCGTGCTCATGGCGAGCCTCCTTCAACATATCAGATGGCTGAAAGAAACAACATTACTATCATAGATGCGACTTGCCCTGTTGTTTTACAATTACAGAGAAAAATACATAAATGCTATATAGAAACGCGTGCTGAAAATATACAGTTAGTAATTTATGGCAAGAAAGGGCATGCCGAAGTCAATGGATTAGTTGGGCAAACAGAGGGTTCTGCTATTGTAGTAGAGAAAATAGAAGATTTGGATAAACTGGATTTTAATAGGGGAATTTGTCTTTTTTCTCAGACAACAAAATCTCTTGATGGTTTTGAAAAAGTTGTAACTGAAATACAAAAACGTATTTCAAAGGAAGTAACTTTTAAATATTTTGATACGATTTGCCGCCAGGTTGCTAATCGCTTGCCAAATATAAAAGCGTTCGCATCCAGCCATGATTGGGTGTACTTTGTTGCCGGTAAAAAAAGTTCCAATGGGAAAATGTTGTTTGAAGAATGCAGAAAGGCAAATCCCAATTCCCTTTTTATTTCTGAAGTAGAGGAAATTACAGAACCTTTACCGGATGGGGTTAAGCGCGTTGGTGTATGTGGGGCGACATCAACCCCGAAATGGTTGATGGAAATGGTCGCTGACCGTATTAGGGAACTGAATGCGAAGTGATGATAAAAAGATTAAGAAAATATGAAGTTTTGTGGAAAAAGTAAGCAAGTTGCCATTTATTTACTACTTTTGCCGCAAATATTAAAAAGAAAAAGACGCTATGTCTGCAGTTAAGTGTATTGGCATTTTAACGTCCGGTGGTGATGCTCCCGGAATGAACGCTGCCATTCGTGCAGTGACACGTTCCGCTATTTATAACGGAATAGCAGTTAAGGGTATATATCGTGGGTATAAAGGTTTGATAACCGATGAAATTGAAGAGTTCAAAACATCCAATGTAAGTAATATCATTCAGCGTGGCGGTACTATTTTAAAAACAGCCCGTAGTGAAGAATTTAAAACACCAGAAGGTCGTAAACAGGCCTATGATAAATTAAAGGAACACGGCATTGATGCTTTGATTGCCATAGGTGGTGACGGAACTTTGACCGGTGCACGTATTTTTGCACAGGAATTTGATTTTCCGATTATCGGGTTGCCGGGTACTATTGATAATGATTTGTATGGTACAGATGTGACGATTGGCTATGACACTGCATTGAATACTATTATGGAGTGTGTCGATAAAATTCGTGATACAGCTACATCTCATGATCGTTTATTCTTTGTTGAGGTTATGGGACGAGATGCGGGTTTTCTAGCATTGAACGGTGCTATAGCCTCAGGAGCGGAAGCTGCTATAATACCGGAAATTTCTTTGGAAAAAGACCAACTGGCAGAAATGATAGAGACTGGTTTTCGTAAATCTAAAAACAGTAGTATCGTGCTGGTTGCTGAAAGTGAGATAACGGGAGGTGCAATGGGAGTTGCTGAACGTGTGAAAAAAGAGTATCCTCAATTTGATGTACGTGTATCTATTTTAGGACACTTACAACGAGGTGGCTCTCCATCTGCTCAGGATCGTATATTAGCTACTCGTATGGGAGTTGCTGCTATTGATGCTCTGCTGGATGATCAGCGAAATGTAATGATGGGTATCCAGAATGATGAAATAGTTTATGTTCCGTTCTCAAAAGCAATTAAGAATGATAAACCGATTAATCGTGACTTACTGAATACTTTGCGTGTTGCTTCTATTTGATTTATAAAGAGATCATATAAAAATAATCCCCTTGTCTATATCACATAGGCAAGGGGATATTTTTAGGAGAATACTTGTTTATTTATTTTTAGATAACTCATCTAAAAACATATCGATCATCCGTTTTGCTGCTACAAATGAACTCAGTTCATTGTTAAGTACTTGTTTTTCGGTAGCCTCAAGCATGCTTTCTACAGCAGGATTATGATAGAATTTATCTTTTAACGTATCATTAATACTTTCGTACATCCAGTATTTTGCCTGTTCATTCCGTTTACAATAGAAAAATCCGTTTTTCTTGGTAAACTTTATGTACTCGTCTATCATATCCCATATTTCCTTGATGCCTACATTGTAATATCCGGAATAGGTTAAAACTTTGGGAAACCAACCCGATTCAGCAGGAGGAAAAAGGTGCAGGGCGTTACGGAATTGAGCTGCGGCCAGATTGGCTTTATCAATATTATCTCCGTCAGCCTTATTTATAATGATACCGTCAGCCATTTCCATAATACCTCGTTTGATACCTTGCAGTTCATCACCTGTACCTGCCAATTGAATTAAAAGGAAGAAGTCTACCATCGAATGAACAGCTGTTTCGCTTTGACCTACCCCCACTGTTTCTACAAATACAGTGTCAAATCCTGCAGCTTCACATAGAACGATTGTCTCACGTGTTTTTCTGGCAACACCACCTAACGAACCAGCCGATGGAGAAGGACGTATGAATGCGTTCTGTTCTCTGGATAAGGCTTCCATCCTGGTTTTATCTCCTAAAATGCTCCCTTTGGAACGTTCACTGCTGGGATCTATTGCCAATACAGCCAACTTATGTCCATCTTTTATCAGGTGCATTCCAAATACGTCTATGGACGTACTTTTACCTGCTCCGGGAACACCGGTTATACCGATACGTACCGATTTTCCTGCAAAAGGCAAACACTTTTCTATAATTTCCTGTGCCAGTTGTTGATGTTCATGCTTGGCACTCTCTACTAATGTGACAGCTTGGCTTAATATTGTAATGTTCCCTTTTAAGATATTTTCTACATATTCGGAAGGAGTATATTGTTTGCGTTGCAGGCGTTTTTTTAGATAAGGATTAACCGTGGGTACGTCGCTTACTCCTTGATTTACTTTTAATCCTTTATATGTATTGTCATTTTCAGGATGTTCCATGTCAGTAATGTTTAATGAGCCAATTTTATAGTGAACTAATATGCCGGTAAGAATACTAAATCGTTCAATTCTTTAATGGCATATTCAAAGTAGCACCACATTGGCATATTGGTACATTTTATTTTTGTGCTGTTATTTTTATTAATCGTACTGGACCGTTGGGGTCATTACAAACAATATTCACAAGAGTCTCCAGTTTCGTTTTTATTTCTCTGGGACGGAGAGATACTTTAAAAGTCGCCGTTTCTCCCGGTTTTATTTCTTTTTTACCTCCGGACACGTCTAAACGTTCATCATCACAGGATGCACTATAGATAATCAACGTGCTTTTTCCTGTATTGGTAATATCAAACGTTCCGGATACCTTTGCTTTAATTAACGGAATGAAACTTCCTTTTTCCGGAAGTTTACCGAAATCCAATAGGGTACCTGATAGTTGGGCAGTAGGTGTCATTACTTTTTCTGAGGGAGAGAGCTTTGTGAAATTATCTATTAGATTTGCTGCTACTTGAATCTTTCCAGATACCTCTTTTTGACTGATAGCGGATACTTCAACTGGTACTTCTGTTGTTAAACGGCCTTTTTTCTTTGCGGCTTGAGCGTCTAATAAAAACGTCATTTCTCCAGTCTCTCCCGGTTGTAAAGTGGCCGGATGAGTTTCCACCGTCAGGTAATGCGGAACTTTTCCTATATGCACGGTAAGAGAGGTCTTTCCGTCATTTATAATACTGATTTTCTCACCTAATACTTCGTCTGGCCGTACGGTATTGTATAGAATGGTTTTGGAAGTCAACTTTAAATCTCCTATTGAGTAGGGGAATGTGAATACCGGTGTAGCCGGCTTAGGAGTTACATTCCCTTTGATAGCAAGTGTATAACTGCCCTTTTTTCCATTACTGAATATTGAGATTGTTTTATAAAATGGACCAGGTCTGCCTTTCGGATTATAGGTTACTTTTACTTCTCCTGATTTTCCTGCCGCAATCGGTTCTTTGGTCCATTCCGGTTGAGTACATCCGCAGGACGCTGTTACACGGGTAATGACCAACGGACCTTCACCTGTGTTCTTTATTGTAAAAACATGACTGGCTAACCCATCAGCTTCGGCAATATTTCCAAAGTTATAAGTTAACTCGTCAGCATTGATTTTTGCATTGTTCTGCGCTTCAGCTGTTGCGAAAAGCACAGTGCCAATGAAAATGAAAACAATCTGTTTGACGTTCAGCATCTCTTGCTCTGGTTTACTTTTTTATTATTCTACATTACCCCGTATGGTCAAGATATAACTGCCTGTCTTACCATTACTGTAAACAGAAATAGTTTTTGCAAATGGACCAGGTCGTCCGTTTGGGTCGTATGTAACTTTGACATCACCGGTTTTGCCGGGAGCAATCGGTTCTTTTGTCCATTCAGGTGTAGTACATCCGCAGGAAGCAATTACACGGGTAATAACGAGAGGTGCATCTCCTGTATTTGAAATTTGAAAAGTATGAGATACTTTTCCGTTTGCTTCTTTAATATCTCCAAAATCATGAGTTGTAACTTCTGCTGAAATTACAGCTTTCTGTTGTGCAGAAGCTATCCCTGTTGTCAGCAGGATTGCCATAAAAATAAAAATAATCTGTTTCATCTTTCTTTTTATTTAGATGTTGTTCATGGGACAAATATAGAGAATTAATGGTTAATGGCGAACCATTAACCATTAATATTAATTATAGACTGTTATCATATTTCCTTCGGTATGTGATACAAACTCCGGAGCGTAAAGGCATTGAATACTACTAATGCCTCCGGCATATTGACCTTCACGAACTACATAAACAGAATATTCCAATACAAAAGTACCCTGTGGCAAACGGTTGAAAAAGAAATTCTCAGAAACGTCTTTGGGTGATCGGTAGAACCATACTCCATCCCGATATTCTGCCCCGGATAATTGATCTGCCGGTTCAAAACATCCTGCCCTTAAATCTTTTAAAACAACATAATCCATATCCCTGTCATTGCGGATAACCAGACGGACTGTTACCTTATCACCTATGTGAAGTGGTGTTTCTTTACTTACCGGGGTTATCTGCAATCCTTTCCCATTATTACTTTCTATAAATAACTTTTTTTCTACGTTTAGCACTCCCTTTTGCTTGTCAACTTTATTTATGGACTGGAAATACTGATTATAAACAGCTCCCCATGCAGGAGTATTTCCCTTTTTATGGACAGTAATAGTATTCATTGCCGGGCTAATCTCATTTTGAGGAATTACCTCTTTTATATATCCTATAGCCGTATTTCCGTCAGTGGTACTGAATGTTTTTTCACCCCATTGAACGGTACACGTATTATTTTCATTCAACCAATCACTTCCGGTAAGTAATAAGGCATATATTGCATTTATCGTAGAAGGTACAGATTGCCAATTTTGTGTTCGCTTCTGGTTTAATAACCATTGCTTCATTAAATCAGCATCTTTTGTGTTGGGTGAGATTTCGTGGAATACCGCCATTAATAAACAATGGGTATCTATTGCGGACGTGAAATAATTACTGCCAGTACGGTTGTTTGCCCAAAACATACCCTTTTCGTTTGAAATAGTTGCTGTTTTACGTATCCATGAAAGGATTTCTTTTGCTACATCTTTTTTTCCGTTCCGATACATTAATAGGGCTACTTCTCCTTTGTTATATAATGATTCTTTACTCCAACCAGTTGCTGCCTGTGCCGTATAAAAACGGATAGCTTCCCGGGCGCTTCCTAATTCCGGAATATCCCGATAGGCGCTACGGATATATAAATAATCTATTTGTTCTGCCGAAGGTAGGCTGGTTTGCCAATTCTTATTCCATCGTTTCAATTGCTCGTAGTCATTTTGGATACTTTTGTCAAGAAAATTGAGTGCTTTGATTTGCATTCTTTTTTCCTGTTCACCATATTGGACTGCATTCATTTCTACCAGCTGTGTCATCCCTTTTAGTATAGTTAGAGTAATGTTACGACTGCCAGGAAATCCTTTAAACCAGCTCCATCCTCCATCCGGATTTTGTTGTTGTAATATGCGCTGTAAAGCCGCCTCACGTTGTCCTGCGGCCCGATTGAGGTCAAACAATACGGAAAGACGTTGTTTTTGTTCTGTCTCATTATCGGCTGCTAGTACCCAGGGAGTCTCTTCCAATAGGATATTCTTTAATTCCTGATTCTTTTCCAGATTAGATAATAATGTTGAAGCATCACCTCCCTGTGCTGTCCATAAACTGATAACTTTCTGGATACGTGGATGTGTTTGTACAATATGAGTTGCTAATGTGTTGCTATAGTAAGAGGCAAACCAAGACAGAATATTGTCATTATCCGGTTCTGTCAACGTTGGCAATGCTTGAATGGCATACCAGACAGGGTTGGCACTAAGTTCCAATGTATAGCGGAAAGGTTGGATTCCTTTGTTTGGTGATAGATGAATTTGCTTTTCTCCCGAATCAGACAAGTAGAACGGAGTACTTTCCGTAATCAGTAATTGATTGGAAAGTATAGGAATGAGATGCTGTTCTCCATCGCTACCATTATTGGAATCTGCTATAATCCGGCAACCGATCAGATTGATATGTTCCGGAACTGATATTGTCCATTGAGCAGTGGTGATACTGTCAGCCGCCAAGGTAAATGGTTTTTGTGATTTGGTCAGACAAACAACCGGCTGATCGTTTTCCGGATCAAAAGGTTCTAATCTGACACGGCCCGTTATTTCTTTGTCTGATTGGTTAATTATCTGTGTGCTGATTGTTACTTGGTCTCCTTGCCTCATAAAACGTGGCAGATTGGGCAATACCATTAACGGCTTACTGGTGATAACCTCTTTGGATAGATAACCATATTTAAGCCCTTTTGTCTGAGCCAATAACTGTAATTTCCAGGTTGTATTACTTTCCGGCATTGTGAAACTAAATGCGACATCACCCGATGTGTCGGTAACTAATGCGGGATAAAAGAAAGCTGTTTCCGCAAAGTTTTCACGTAACTGAACTTGCTTTTGAGCTTGGGGAACTTCCTCTTCCTGCATAATGTCTGCGTTTGTATCTGTTGATTGAACAACCGATTCTTGCAAAGCGGCATCATCTGCTACCATTAATTCTTCTGCCGGAGCCGGAGCTGATTTCATCATTATTCCGCCGGCCATAGCTCTGTTTCCGTAAACATTATTGAATTGATATCTTCTATTCAATATTCCTTGCCAGTCAAGACGGTCATATTGGAAGTCGGGCACTGTCAGCCATTTAATTTTAGCTGTTTCATATGCCCAATCAGTGCTGAAACCGGTACCTTCTATAAAACGCGGAGCTTGCAATATGTTAAAATAAACAGGCATGAATGACCATTTGAAGGGCATGATCTGATCCAGAGACAGATCATACATACTGGCTAATACCTCTGCGGGTACAGCAACAGAATCGGTGTCCAATATGCGGAATTTCCAGTATTCTTTATTGCCTGGCAATAAATGATCGCGGAAGGTTTCCGTGTGAATAATAAGTTTTTGATCGGCTCTGCTACGTTCTATCGGAACTTGAGTTACATACATCTTTCCTTCTTTGACGAAAGAGAATGATACAACGATACCGTTTCCGTATTCTTCTTTGAATGGGATACGGAAATTCCGATTTTCATTATTCATGTCAATATGCTTTCGTTCAATACACCTGCCATTGTAGAATATTTCGTATAAAATATATGCTTTTTTATCAGAAGTGCCAAAAATAAATGAAGCGTCTTCCCCCGGTACACAGCTCGTTTTTTCTTTGATTAACCATGTATGGCTGAATACAGGAGGGCGTTTGTCTTGCTTACTGTATAAAATAACATCTTGATCTGCTTTTATTTCTTGTCCGAGTTTATCTGTTGTATTTACCTCCAGTCGGTAACGTCCTGATGGAAGTTTGTTAAATACAGATACCGGCAGAGGTTTATTTGTGGAAAAATTACCGGAAATAACTTTTTCCCCTGTTTGATCATTTCCCCGACTTTGTGAATTATCGGATAGTTCATCTGTTAAGGCATAGAGGGTAAATGTCCCGTTTGCATCTGTTTTTTGCCTGTTAATGGTCTGTGCAAATACAGAAACTTTTGCTGAATCTTTATTCATCGTAGACGGCATGTCTATCGATAACAATATACCGGTATCGCCTACAGAGAAAATATAATTCGCTTCCTGGGTTTCTCCCTTGCTGTCTGTTAGGGTAGCAATCACTTCATAGCTTTGGAAGAAAGGACGTCCATTCTCTCCCTTTTCTTTTTGGGGAGTAAAATCAATTGTGAAATTACCTTTATCGTCTAATTGTGCAGTTCCGTTGGCAACTTGTTCTCTCGAATAATTAAAGTAACCGAACATATTTCCTCGAAACCAGAATGGTCTGCTATTGATACGCCAGCTAACTTCTCCGGTTTGCAATGCGATGCCCGAGAATGTTTGCGCTTTTCCTTGAATGACAATAGGATGCCCAAATGCAATCTCCTCTTTTAAAGGTTCTATTTTTACTTCAAAAGTTGGACGTTTGTATTCTTCTACCTGTATAAATGCGCTCGTATTGTTGCAACTAATCGTAAAATTACCGCTTAATACGTTCTTCGGGATCGTAAATTCACCATTAAAAGATCCGAATTCGTTTGTTTTTAATGTCTTGTTTGCTATCTCTTTATTGTTAGCATCACGGAAACTGACAGTGAATGTTTGTCCTGCTAGAATATGTGGATCGTCCACACTTTCTACATAGGCTATGCCTTTAAAAAATACGGTTTGTCCAGGTCGATATATGCCTCGGTCGGTAAATATTGATAGATTCGTTTTTTTCTTATCTTCCGGGCGATAAACTCCTCCGGAATATATATAGGTTGGGAGAGTTTGCGTATCTTCTGCGAATGTAGCCCGGTAAGCTGCTACTTTTTCGTTTGCAGGTATTGACACTAAACCATCCTTGTTGGTTTTTACGGATCCCAAAGTTTTCATATTACCATTTGTTTGGGTATAGTAAGTGATAGTTGCGTCTTTTATGGGTTTTCCGCTTTCATAATCAGTTACCCATATTTCATGTTCACCGGAAGGCAGGTTGCGGTGTACGGTTGCCAAACGAGTGACACTGAAAGTGTTTTGTACTTTAAATTCTCCTGGAATATTGGTTGCTTCTCCTGGAGCTGTTACTACGCATTCATATAATCCTAACTGTTCCATTGGTATTATAAAACTGGTATCAGCTTCAATGTATGGAAGTTGTACAGGTAAAGAATACTCAATTTTTTTTACGAGTTTTCCCAAAGTCTTTTTATTCTGATCTTTTGTCTTAGAATATGAATATATGTTTTCAGGAGAACGTAAGCTTTGATAAATAAATAGAGTGATTTTTGAAATATTCGTGTATTTTATATTGATTTGCATCCCTTTCCCCGGATAAACCGTCTTATTGATTTGTGTATTCAGGCTGGGCTGGGTTAGTTGTTCGATCTTGTTCCTTAAAACATTGGTGCGATTATAATTAGGAAACTCAGCTATACCTTCTTGGCATATATTGTATTGCAATGCTTTTAATGAATCCTGAATATTATTTCTTTCCATATCAAAATAGGGTATTTGTTGCAATAAACCTATTTGGGCAATACGTATTTCATTTGATATATCCTGTCCTGCATATTGTTTCATCAAATTGTCCAGTCCTGCTTCATATTGAGAACGTCCTTGCTCTCTATTTTGACTATATTTATAGTATAAATAAGCCAGTTCGTCTAATAATAAAGCTTTTTTGTTTGGTTGTGTACGACGAAAAGCCAGTAATTCCTGATAGAATGAATCCGAAGGCTGTATGTTTATGGCTCTGAAAATAAGGAAGTCATATAGTGTAGGACGCAATTCGGAAGAACTTTTTCCTACAATTAAAATAGACTTATACTGACTAATGGGAATTTGTTGCAATAAAGGGGCAGGTTTCAAAGAAGCGGTTAATTCTTCTTTTATTTTATTCGTAAATAGGTTAGTAGTCCATTCACGAATATCTTCGGGGATATAACCTTCCAGATTTGTCCTTTGATTGATATTCCATTGATTTTGCTGATAGTAGGTGCTATACATCTCTGCTACCATAGAATGCAACAAAGCTGTAGATGCCGAATCCGAACACGAGTTTATATATGTTTCCACTTCCTGAATCAGTTCAGGGAAAGTGTCGTCATTTTTCTCTAATTGATCCTTCATCTTTGTTATTAAAGATTGAATCAATAAAGGTGTATTTTGTGTTTGAATGGCTTCTTTAATAGCCTTTTGGTTAGTAGAAAGCCTGGCATCGGCGTAAAATACGGCAGCCAATATTCCGCATAGGATCAAGGCTGAGACAACAAATGCTCTTATCTTCATATCTTTTAGTTTTTGATGATTGTAGTTAAAAGTTAGTAAGACTTTCTATCTACTACTAACTAATAACTCTCTACTATTATATATAGATACAAAGAAAGAGCAAAAAGTTGTAAAACGAACGTTAATGTTTACTTTTTACGAGTATAAGTTAAAAAAGTATACGGATAAGGATTTTTGGAATCTGCCGGAAATTCCTGCCGGTCTGTTTCTTCCCATAAATCCCAATTAACTACAGGAAAGAAAGTTGTAGCTTCTTTAAACTCGTGATGAATACGAGTGATATACATTTTATCTGCAATACGAAGGGCTTGTCTGTAAACTAATGCGCCGCCGATAATGAATATTTCATCTTCCTTTTCACAAATATCTAAAGCTGTACCCATTGATTCGCAAGCAAAACAATCAACAAATCCGGCTTCGGGCAGGGTTGTTAATACGACATTTTTTCTGTTTGGAAGCGGATGAGGTAGAGATTCAAAAGTCTTACGTCCCATAATGACGGCATGACCGGTTGTAAGTTCTTTAAAACGTTTCAGGTCTTCTGGCATATGACACAACAGTTGCTGGTCTTTTCCGATTGCACCGTTGTCTGCGATAGCTGCGATGATAGAAATTGTACTCATAAGCTTATCGATTTTATAATATGTTGACTAATTAATCCTTGTTTATAACCGTTAGTCAAACGGCTACTTCTCCTTTAATATGTGGGTGCGGGTCATATCCTGTCAATGTAAAATCCTCATATTTGAAATCGAAGATACTTTTTACATCCGGATTAATTACCATTTCAGGTAATGATTTCGGCTTGCGCGTTAACTGCAATTTTACTTGTTCTATGTGATTGCTGTAGATATGTGCATCTCCAAGCGTGTGAACAAAATCGCCGGCTTTCAATCCGGTTACCTGTGCTACCATTTGTAATAACAATGCATATGACGCTATGTTGAAAGGAACTCCTAAAAAAATATCGGCACTGCGTTGATATAGTTGCAGACTTAACCTTCCGTTTGCTACATAAAATTGAAAGAATGTATGGCATGGAGGAAGGTTCATGTTATTTAAATCTGCTACATTCCATGCGCTTACAATAATACGACGGGAATCCGGATTATGTTTGATTGTTTCAATAGCTTCACTGATTTGATCTATAGAACCTCCGTTATAATCTGGCCATGAACGCCATTGGTATCCGTAAATGTGTCCTAAGTCTCCATTTGCATCAGCCCATTCGTTCCAGATACGTACACCATGTTCTTGCAGGTATTTTACATTGGTATCTCCATTTAAGAACCATAATAGTTCATATATAATGGATTTCAAGTGTAATTTTTTTGTTGTAAGCAGCGGGAAACCTTCTTCCATATTAAAGCGCATCTGATGACCGAATACGCTGATTGTACCAGTTCCTGTGCGGTCTTCTTTCTTAGCTCCTTCGGCGAGCACACGCTCGAGTAATGCCAAATATTGTTTCATCCTTACTGTTATCTTTGGCTGGCAAAGGTACAAAAGTGTATTGTATTTATCAAATAAAGTATATCTTTGTAAGATAATAAAATGTAAGAAAATCACTTTAATTCTTAAGTAAAATGAAAAGACTATGTATGGCTGTCATGGCAATTTGTGTGTTATTGTCATGTAGTGAGAAGAAAGAGGATACTACTCTTTCAGGATTAAAACAATCTGATTTTATATCAGAAGTAGATGGAAAACCTACTGCTTTATATGTTCTGAAAAACAAAAATGGCGCTGAAGCATGTGTGACAAATTATGGAGGTCGTCTGGTTTCTGTGATGGTCCCTGATAAGAACGGTAAAATGACAGATGTTGTTTTAGGATATGACAACATTGCTGACTATATTGCTTCAGACGGCAACTTCGGTGCTTTGATAGGACGTTACGGAAATCGCATTGCCCAAGGTAAATTTACATTGGATGGAGTAGAATATGAATTACCTCATAATGATAACGGACATTGTTTGCACGGAGGTCCTGAAGGTTATCATGCTGTAATGTGGGATGCTAAACAAATCAATGGCCAGTCTGTGGAGCTTACTCGTGTTTCTAAAGATGGAGAAGCCGGATTCCCGGGTAATTTGGATATAAAAGTAACATATACATTGACCGATGATAATGCTGTAGATATTAAATATGAAGCAACAACGGATAAACCGACTGTCGTAAATCTGACAAATCATAGTTATTTTAATTTATCGGGTGTTCCGGGTTCACAAATACTGGATCAGGAAATAATGATTAATGCTGATAAATATACACCTGTGGATGATCTGTTGATTCCTACTTCCGTTATCGACCCGGTTGAAAATACGCTGTTAGATCTTCGACAACCAGTGGCAATTGGTGCCCACATCAACGAATCGTTCGACCAGTTGGTAAAAGGTGGCGGATATGATATGAATTGGGTACTGAATACGAATGGCGATATAAATACTTTGGCTGCTAAGGCTTACAGCCCGATAAGTGGTATCGGTTTGGAAGTTTATACAAATGAACCGGGCATACAGTTTTATACAGGTAATTTTATGAGTGGACAAGACAAAGGAAAACATGGCGTTTTGTATCTTCACAGAGGAGCATTTTGTTTGGAAACACAACATTATCCTGACTCCCCTAATCAGCCTTCTTTCCCAAGTGTTGTACTTCGTCCGGGCGAAAAATACATGAGTCATTGTATTTATAAATTTATAGTGAATAAATAAATGATCCCGATGATTTACTAAAAAGATCCCGATGATTTTTTGAAATCATCGGGATCTTTTGTTAGAAACAATGCTGTACTTATATAGATAAAGTAGAACAGGTCGTAAATATTTCTTTGTTCACGTATTTGATATTTCTTATGAATAAATAGATTTCATTATTTTTCGTTATCTTTGCCCTCTCTGATAAGATGTGGATCTTTGATTTTCCGCGTCTATTGAGTAGAATACGATAAAGCGTTTAAGATATTATCTTTGGAACTGAAAATCGCCAAGTTTCAAGTCGGACAGAGATAATAGGCAATAAGCGCTCACCCCTTTGTTATATACATTACGATGTATGATAATATAGGGCGTGGGGCTTTTGTTTATTATTTGTCCGATGGGTGTTTGGCGATGCCTCAGTTTCGAATAGTAGATTAATAGTTCCCACGCTTTTTTATTTACTAATTCGCCAAACGAGGGACTGGGTGGCTTTTACTAAGCTCTATGAAGTTAACAGATGAACAACGTATTGCAGTATGTCGTATTTTATTGGATGTTGTAGGGGAAGAAGGTAGTAATGTTTCGGTCGATAATTCATGTCATTACCTTGTATTATGTGAGAAAATCCAATTGAAACAAGAAGATTATTTTGCTGCTTCCAGAATGACTGTATTGTCAAGTCTGGCTATTGTTAGGGATATACACTACCAATTGAAAATGCTTATAGGTATGGTTGTGCATGATCTTTATTCACAAAATGAAAGAATTACAGTTAGGCAACGTATAGCTTTCAGTATTTTAATGAACGCAATTGATTGGCCGATTTCGTTTTCAGAAATCAGTTCTTTATCATAAGAGGCTCCTCTTATAAGAACAAATTATAATTTGTTCTTAATACCTTAAATTCTGTTCTGCGATTTATTTGATCCGCTATTTCTTGTTGTTCAGGTGGAAGGGCAGAGATAAACTCCTCTGTTAAGACATCTCCTTCTTTTAGGAATTCGAATTGTTTTGCCATTTTTTTGTTGATAATTTTGGGGACACTTTTACCATACCCTTTTGCTTCCAGACGGTCTTTGGCTATACCTCCGGCAATCAGATAATCAACAACAGACTGGGCGCGACGTTGAGCCAGGCGTTCATTATATTGTTCCGTTCCTTTGCGATCTGTATGCGCACCCAGTTCGATAGTAACATTCGGATTGTCATTTAACATCTTAATCATTTCATCCAAAGCCTTCTTCGATTCAGGCCGGAGAGTTGCTTTATCGAAATCATAAAATATATTTTCTATAACGACCGGTTTGCTGATGGGAGAGAGGAAGAAGTCTACGATATACGTTTCATTCTTTTCTTCAGGACTGGTTCTCAGTTCATAGTTTTGATTCAAATAACCTCGTGCACTTGCCATCATAACATAGCGAATATCTCGTTCCAGTTCCACTTTATATGAACCATCCTTTTTGGCGGGTACTTTTACATTCAGTCCGTCTTTTCCTACAATACGAATAGTGGCATCTTCTATGGGATATTCATCTACGTCATTTACAATGCCTTCTATGAAAATAGTGATGGTTGGTAATTCAAAAGAATAAATATGGTCGAAACCACGTGCATCATTACGGTTGGAGCTGAAAAAACCTTTTTCTTCTTTCCCTGCGAAAGTAATGCCGAAATCGTCAGCCATTGAATTAATAGGAGCACCCACATTTTCAATATTCCATTTCCCGGTACTGTCTAATGTTGCCTTAAATATATCCAAACCGCCCATACCTGGATGTCCGTTGGAGGCAAAGAAAAGGGTGACAGAGTCTCTTACATAAGGGAACATTTCATCTCCGGGTGTGTTTATTTCCGGTCCGAGATTTTCCATTGGTCCAAAATCATTACCGGCGATACGGGCACGGAATAAATCTTTTCCTCCAAATCCTCCTACGGCGTCGGATACAAAATACAGATATTTCCCGTCTGGTGATACTGCCGGATGTCCAAGTGCCGTAACCGAATCTTTTACGATAGTGGCACGCGTGCCTTTTCCCCATTTAGCACTGCTTCGGCTGGATATATAGATTTCCGATGTGC
Source organism: Parabacteroides bouchesdurhonensis (assembly GCF_900186615.1). GTDB lineage: Bacteria > Bacteroidota > Bacteroidia > Bacteroidales > Tannerellaceae > Parabacteroides > Parabacteroides bouchesdurhonensis. The sequence goes on along the minus strand of NZ_LT896588.1, from coordinate 569,999 downwards.
GAGGTCCTTCCGGATCTTGTGAACAGTAAGTATAATACATTGTATTTCCGTCAGGAGAAAAAGAAGTAGTACCTTCGTCAAATTCTGTATTTACTTCGTCTTCAAGTTCTACCGGGGCTAACCATGCTCCTTTTTCATCTTGTTTTACAAGGAACAGATTATTGTTGTTTTGTCCCGTAATAGCACTTATTTTCGCGTCTTTGTCTTTAGTACGTGAAGACGTGAAATAAAGTTGATCGTATTTATCTCCTGCCAGCATTGGACTGAACTCTCCACGACGGGAATTAAATTTGTCCATTCTTTTCACTGTATAACGTGTAGGATTATTTTTCCATACCGGGGCAAGTTCACAACCTTTTATGCCGTTTTGGGCAAGAATATTGTCCGGATTAGTTGTTAAATAGTCGCTGTAATATTTGACTGCATCAGCGTACTTTCCGCTTTTTTGTAACATCTGTCCTAAACGCAAGTTAACCGTGCTGTCGGGGTAATTATAACGTAAAGCGTTCATGTATGCGCTGGTTGCCCGCGGGGTGTTATTTATGAGGCGGTTGCAATCAGCCATACGATAGGCAATGTAGCCTCGCAGATCTCTCTTTTGGGGAGATGTCTTGGTATATACCTTACGATAGATACCGGCAGCTTCGAAATATTCGCCGATACGTTGCTTTTCTTCCGCATCACTTAGTTTAGCCGATTTACAAGAGTAAAAAAAAGATGCTGCCAATAGCAAAAATATGTAGGTTGTGAAATGCTGTTTCATCTAAATTTGTCAATAACTGTGCAAATATAACGGATGCTGGGATATGTTATTGTATTCCAATGAAAAGTTCTGGTGTGAAACTCAATAGTTTCCCTTGATTTAGGGAAATAGTAGCGAACTATCCCCGTAACTTAAAAAACGGAAATCATGTTTCAATGCGTAATCATAGATCAATTTCCAGTTTCCTTTCACGAATGCGGAGATTAACAGGAGCAATGTGCTTTTCGGTTGATGGAAATTAGTGACAATTCCTTTTACAAGCTTGAACTCATAACCTGGAGCGATGATGATTTGGGTTGCGGTAACCAGCTTATCCGCTTGGTGTTTGTCAAGATAATCCAGTATATTCTGCAAAGCCTCTTCCGGTGATAAACGGTTGTTGTCCATTTCGTAAGGCATCCATTGTTTGACGATAAGTTCGTCGGATGTTGCTTCCGGATTGTTAGCTAAGGTAACACCCATATAATACAGGCTTTCTATCGTTCTGACGGAGGTTGTTCCTACTGCTATTATTTTACCTGAATTATTCTTTATCTTTTCAATGGAATTACGATGTACGGATATGAATTCCGTGTGCATTTCATGCCCTTCTATTGTATCACTTTTAACCGGTTTAAAAGTCCCGGCGCCTACGTGTAATGTTACTTCTTCACGGCCGATACCGTGTGCGTCAATATCTGCCAGGACTTCCGGCGTGAAATGTAATCCGGCAGTCGGAGCAGCAACGGAGCCTTTTATTTTGGAATAAACCGTTTGATATGTCTGCAAATCGCTTTTTTCCGTTTCTCTATGCAAATAAGGCGGGATTGGTAATACTCCGGTGGCATCCAGCAACTCTGCAAAAGTGTAAGAAGGGTTATCCCATGTAAATTCAATCAGATGGCTATCTCCACACGTATGTTTTTTCTCTGCATTCAACCTTATTGAAGTTTCGTTGATAATAACGGTCTTGCTAAGAATCCCTTCTTTCCATTTCTTTAGATTACCGACCAGGCAAGTCCAGCTACAACGTTCTGTTTGTTGGAATACTAAGGCATAATCATGCGGTTCTACCGGTTCCAAACAAAATATTTCTATTTTGGCTCCTGTTTCTTTCTGGAATAGAAGTCGTGCTTGTATTACACGGGTATTGTTAAATACCATCAAAGAACCTTGAGGCAAGTAATCTGTAATGTGTTTGAAGATGCTTTCGCTAACTTCACCGTTGCGGTATAGCAGGAGTTTGGACTCATCCCGCTTTGCTAACGGGAATTTAGCGATTCGCTCGTCTGGCAGCGAATAATTGTAATCTTCGATGCGTATATGTTGAGTTTTTGTTGTCATTGCTTTAATATCTGCGCAAAATTAATGAACTTTGTCCACATAATAAACAATAGGTAAAAGATATGAGTATTAAAATCGGTGATAAAGTACGTTTTCTGAATAGTGTAGGAGGAGGAATTGTCCGTTGCTTTAGAGGTAAAGATCAGATATTGGTGGAAGACGAGGACGGGTTTGAAGTTCCTGCTCTTATTCGGGAAGTGGTGGTTGTAGGTGAAGGAAATATGCAGGTGCATAGTTCTAATAAGCCCAAGGTTCAAGTGCCGGTAGATGTACCAGTATCCAAACCGGAACCGGAAGAAAAAATAAAAGAAACACCGGAAGGCGAGCGCTTGAATCTTTATTTGGCTTATTTGCCGGTAGATCCGAAATCTATCCAGCAAACAGGCTATGAAGCCTACTTTGTGAATGATAGTAACTATTTTCTATTCGTTAATTATATGAGCCGTTTAAATAATAGCTGGATAAGCCGTTATAATGGATTGATTGAACCGAATACCAAAATATTTATGGAAGAATTCGGAAAGCATGATCTGAATGATTTGGAACGCCTTTGTGTACAGCTCATCGCTTTCAAGAAAGATAAACCTTATTCTTTAAAAAATGCTGCGTCTGTAGAGCTTCGGCTAGATATTGTTAAATTCTATAAGTTGCATTGTTTTATGGAAAATGACTATTTTGAAGACGATGCTCTTTTGTACCCGATAATACGTGCTGACTTGCCGGAAAAAGAACTTCTTGTATCAGCAACCGAATTGCAGGAGGCTATGCAGCAGAAAGTACGTGACGATCGTCGTACTCCGCAAACGATCCTGAAAAAGAAAGAAAATAATAGTTCCGTGCTGGAAATAGATTTGCACATTCACGAACTATTGGATAATACGAACGGATTGAGTAATGCGGATATGTTGAACTATCAACTTGAAAAATTCCATGAAGTATTAGCTCAATATGCTAATCATAAAGGACAAAAAATTGTTTTTATACACGGTAAAGGCGACGGCGTTCTTCGTAAGTCAATAGAAAAGGAGTTGAAAACCCGTTATAAACAATATTATTATCAGGATGCTTCTTTTCGTGAATACGGTTTTGGAGCTACAATGGTAACTATAAAATAATGGCAACGGAGATTGAACGGAAGTTTCTTGTAGCTGGCGATTTTAGTAAGGAGATTTACAGCTCTCAGCGTATTGTGCAGGGGTATATCTGTTCTCTGCCGGGACGTACGGTCCGTGTGCGCATCAGAGGGGAAGAGGGCTTCCTGACAATTAAAGGAGCTTCTGATGAAAAAGGGCTGAGCCGTTATGAGTTTGAACAGAAAATACCGTTGAAAGATGCCGAACAATTATTGACTCTTTGTGAGCCGGGTGTTATTGATAAAATACGTCATTTAATTAAAGCAGGAGAACACACATGGGAAGTGGATGTGTTTCATGGTGCTAATGAAGGGCTTGTTATAGCTGAAATTGAATTGACGTCCGAAGATGAACCCTTTGAAAAACCGGATTGGCTGGGACAGGAGGTTAGTGGTGATCGCCGTTATTATAATTCAATGCTTATCAAGCATCCATATACACAATGGGATAATAACTAAACAATGATACATATTATGATGAAAAAAGTATTCTTTTTGATAATAGCTGTTGCTTTTTCACTTCCTGTGGTAGCTGATGAAGGGATGTGGTTGCTTCCGCTATTAAAGCAACAGAAATTCCCGGAAATGAAAGAACTGGGATTGAAGTTACAGGATTATGATATTTATAGCCCGGACTCAGCCTCATTAAAAGATGCGGTTGTTATTTTTGGAGGTGGTTGTACGGGAGAAATTGTTTCGCCGGATGGTCTTTTGCTTACCAACCATCATTGTGGGTATGGAAGTATCCAACAACATAGCACATTGGAACATGATTATCTGACAGACGGTTTTTGGGCGGCTACCCGTGATCAGGAGTTACCTAATCCGGGACTTACCGTTACTTTTATTGATAAAATTGAAGATGTAACTGATTATGTGCTGAAAAATTTAGAAATGGATACCGACCCTACTAGCATGAATTTCTTGTCTCCTAAGTATTTGAATGGCTTGGCCAAAGAAAAAGCAGGAGAGAAATTTTTGCAGGATAATCCGGGAATGGAAGTAGAGATAAAAGCTTTTTATGGTGGCAACAAGTATTATATGTTCACTAAGAAAATCTATTCGGATGTTCGTTTGGTAGGTACACCTCCTTCGTCTATTGGTAAATTTGGTGCAGATACTGATAATTGGATGTGGCCGCGGCATACGGGCGATTTTTCAGTGTTCCGTGTCTATGCCGATGCAAATGGAAATCCGGCTCCTTATTCGGAGACGAATGTACCTCTTCGCCCGAAACGATGGTTTAAGATTTCGCTAAAAGGCGTGCAAGAAAATGATTTTGCGATGATGATGGGATTTCCCGGACGTACAAACAAATATTATACCTCTTGGGAAGTGGCCGAACGCCGTGATATAGATAATGATGTACGTATTAATATTCGTAATCTTCGTCAACAGGTGATGTTGGATGAGATGCTAAAGAATCCGGAAATTCGTATTCAATATTCCAGTAAATATGCAAGTTCAGCCAATGCGTATAAGAATGCGATCGGTAGCAATTGGGCGATAAACAAACGTAATTTTGAACAGGTAAAAAGAGAAGAACAAGACCGTTTGATAGAATGGTCAAATCTTAATAATGAATCTGCTTATCCGGAAGCTTTGTTAACGTTGGAACAAATTGTTTCCGATCGGAAAGATTTACGTTTTCGTCGTTGGATGCTTGATGAGGCGTTGGTGCGCGGAATAGAGTTTTCAGGGGTTCCAACTGATGTTAAACAAATGTGTGACGCTTTGAATGGTAAAGACCGTGCAGAACAACAAAAGCAATTGTTGCTCCTGGAAAGAGCCTATTTGCGTTTTGCTGATAAGAATTATTCGCCGGAAGTGGATAAAAAGATAGCCAAAGTAATGCTGAAAGAATATCGTCGTCTGGTTGCTCCCAAAGCCCAGCCTGATTATTTTTCCATTATTGATAAGAAATTCAAAGGTAATGTGGACCGGTTTGTGGATTTTATTTTTGAAAAATCTATATTCGGTAGTGAATCTAATTTTAATAATTTCAAAGCACATCCGTCAGTAAAAGCGTTAGAAGAAGATCCTATGATTCTTTTTGCGAAATCGATTCAGAAAGAAAAGGCGGTGTTGACTGAAGCATTGAAAGATTTTGATGATAGTTACAATCTGGCACATCGTACATATGTAAAGGGATTGCTTGCTATGTATAAGGATAAAGCTAATTTCCCGGATGCCAATTTTACGTTGCGTCTTACTTATGGACAGGTGAAGGGCTATAGTCCTCGTGATTGTGATTATTATGGTTGCCAAACGACTTTGGATGGTGTGATGGAGAAAGAAGATTCGACAAACTGGGAGTTTGTTGTCCCTGCCCGTCTGAAAGAATTGTATAACATAAAAGACTTTGGCCGTTACGGAATGGCGGATGGAAAAATGCCGGTTGCTTTTAGTGCGACTACACACACAACCGGCGGTAATTCCGGCAGTCCGGTGTTGAATGCACAGGGAGAACTGATCGGTATCAATTTTGATCGAAATTGGGAAGGCGTTGGCGGAGATATTCAATACTTGCCGGATTATCAGCGTAGTATTATTGTGGATATCCGGTATGTTCTTTTTATTATGGATAAATATGCTAATGCGAGCTATCTGTTAAACGAAATGGATTTGGTAGAGTAAAAATAGAAGAAGCTGGTATGATTGTGAAGACTACGCGATTGTTTATATGTATATTTCTGGCGGCTACATGGTTGCTTCTTAGTTGCAATAAGCCATCCAGCCGTCAGGTGATTGACGATGTCTTCAAACTGGTATATGTACAACCCGACAGTGCAGCTTGGTTACTGGAAAACAAGATCATACCAGCTTCTTTAACCGATAGCGATAAGGCGGATTACTGGTATTTGCTGACATTAAGTCATCTTCAAACACGACGAAGTACTATTAACGATTCGTTGATCTCCTATTCCGTACAATACTATAAAGATCATAACCGTTACGATCTTTTGTATTATGCCTGCCGTTTTGCCCATTGGCAAGCGAGGGATAAAAAGGCAAAAGAGAATTTTCTGCAAGATGCTGTTGCCGAAGCTGAACGGCTTGGGGATCAAACGAAAATGTCCAATGCTTATGAAATGCAGGTCTATTATTATTATGGAGAAAGGAGATATCCTGAAGTGATAGATGCTTGTAGGAGGTGGGAAGCAGTCGATACAGTTAGAAAAGCGGATGCATGGTACATGTTAGGATTGAATTATGGTCGGATGGGATGCGAAGATTCTTCTTTATATTATCTGGCTCAGGCTGCTGAGATTGCCAGACATATGGAAAGGCCTGGTGCGGGGCATTATTTGCGTAACTATATAGATGAGCTTGCTAGAACAAATCCCCAAAAAGCATTGGAAATCTATCATTTGTTACAACAAAGGTATCCGGGAAAATATACCAATACTGCTTTAGGGATATGGATGGGATTGGGACAAAAGGATTCTGTTGAGTATTATCTCTCTTTGATGGAAAACGGGGATATGATTGATAAAAATCCCTGGTATATTACCCGCAATGTGATGACGAAAGCGCGTCGTGCTTATTGGCAAGCTAAAAATGGAGATTCTTTTGACATACGTGACCTGGCACAATTTGTAGACTCTACTTCTCTTGCTGCTATAGAGTTGATTCGCGATGAGAAAGAACGTCTCTTTATGCAAAATAAATTGGAGCAAAACAATCAACGGGTGGAATCGAAGCGGCAACAAATGTTGATGCTTCTTCTTGCCTTATTATTTGTTTTTACAGTAGCAGCTAGTATTTCCATCTTTTATATTCGGAACCGTCGGGAAAAACTTTTAGCGACGGAGGAAGCACTTGATGCTTTGCGCCAGTTACTATGGGAAACAACGATTGGTCGTAAAGACATTAAAGATGATCAATCTTCCATACCGGACAGTCGTTTCTTCAAGAAAGTTTTGCTCCAGCAATTGGGCATTATCCGTTTGGTCGCCACTTCACCGACAGAGCAGAATAAGGAGCTTCTGCAGCAAATGGCAAGTATTGCCAATGATGAAATTCCGACGGAGTCATTGCTTGTCTGGAAAGATTTGTATCCTATTGTCGATACTGTATACGATAATTTTTATACCCGGTTGAAAGTGCTGGCCGCTGGGCGTTTGTCGGAAAAAGAACTACAGCTTTGTTGTCTGCTTCGTGCCGGTTTCTCAACCAAAGAGATCAGTGTTGTGACACAGCAGAGTGTCCGCACAATCTACCAGCGCAAGACTAATATCCGGCATGCGTTAGGCATGAATGAAAAAGATGATATAGTTTCCTTTATTGAATATTCCGGGGAGGCCTCTTCGGTTGTATCCTCCTTTCCTGACAACATATAAATATAAAAATACCTGATATAAACTTTTGAGAAAAGATGACGTTTTAAGTTGTTGAAAACTGGAATGTTATGAATTTGTCTGCACTTTAATTACTCCTTCATATAAATCGATCCAATGCAGGTTTTAGGTTACTTTTACTCAAACGATTTACTTTATAAAAAAACATAGTTATGAAAAATCTATTTTGCTTAATTATTTTATTTTGTTTCAGTTTATTGTTGTCATGTACAACGAGTCAAAATAAAAACGGTAACGATAAGCCTCAACATTTTGTCGTAGATATTAAGGGTAATTCAGATCCTGAATTATTAAAGAAAACTATGGCAAATATAGAAGCTCGATTAGTTTCGTTGGATACAATGGATAGCATATTGTTTAAAGGTAGTGCTTCAGATTTGTATGTAGTGGATGATTTTATATTTGTTGTAGATAAATCGCAAAAAGTAATTTTACGATACGATCGACAAGGAAAATTTATTAATAAGATAGATAGAGTTGGCCAAGGCCCGGAAGAATATGCTTTTTTAAGAGATGTATTTATATCTGAAACTTATATTTACGTCAGCAATGAGGCAAAGATTCAAGTCTATGATTTTGATGGCAATTATTTAAAAACCATTGTGCCTCCCCAAAATGGAGGAGATCAATTTTATGTAGGTTCGGACGATAAAATAGTACAAGTTCGTACATATCTGAGTGATCATCAACTGATGATTTATGATATGAATGGGCAACTTATCTCAGAGTATTTCCCCACTCCGAAAGTTCTGCTTGATTTTTATTTATTACAAAGCAATTTTCGTACGATTGGAAGTTACAAGGATGGCGTATATGTTTCTAAATATTTCGATACAAATATTTATTTGTTTAAAGATAGTATCACAACTTTGGCAACGTTTGATTTTGGTAATATGAATATGCCTAAGAATTTTTTCGAAGGAACTACAGAAGAAGTATGTTTAAGGTATGCTAAAATAAGGGAGAAAAGCGAAGCTGTTCTCAATTTTGATAATTTGATAGTAACAGACAATTGGATTATATTCAATCCGCCTTTATTTACCCCCAAAGTCGTGGTGTATTGTAATCGGAATAATGGAAAATGTCTGATTAATAAAGATTTTAAAGGTCCATATGCTACAATTCTGGGGAGTTACTATGCTCCTGATGGTTACGATCAAAAAAATGGTGAATTTTATAAATTGGTAAATGTCTTTACATTAAAAGAAATTATTGAAGATTTGAAACAATCTGATGATCGTTATTTAGAGAAATATCCTTTCTTGAATGGAATAGATCCATACAAAATAGAAGAAGAAGCTAATGATTGGGTTCTTTTCTTTAAAATAGGATAAAGAGAAGAACGTATTATGATAAAAAAGAGTATGGACTTTTAATAGAAAGGTCAATAATGCTGATAACGAATCCGGAATACTGGATAGCAGGAAGTAATTGCAGTTTTATTTCGGAAGAATATCAGTAAATAAAAAGAGCGAATGGTTGTTATCAACCATTCGCTCTTTTTATATTTTGAAATATTTAAAACATGCCTTTTTCCAGATCAGCAGCTTTTACACGGAAAATGTATCCGTTGCGTGAGAAGACTAATTCTCCGTCTTCTTTCTTTTTCTGGTTAACTAAGCGTTGAAAAGCTATATTGGCACCTTTTACTATATTTTCCTCGAATTCTCTTACTTCTTGTTCACTCATGTTGCTCAAGTTTTTCGTAAATACTCGGTTTGTATATCTCCTTTTTATCATTCTTAAATCCCTTGGCGATAACTTCCATCGGTGACATCGAGTTGTCTGTTATCATCCAATAATCGCTTATGGGCAAATAAAGTTCGAATAAATTGTGGATACCAGCCTCATAACGACGTCGAATGGTACTTTCCGGAATGTTATGTCCTCCGGCCGCAACTCTCATCTTTACACGTTCCACTGCCAAATCCGGTGTGTTAAGCCAAAAATAAAGCAACGTAACATAATACCCAGTCTTTTGCGCTTCCCTGATCAAGTTTGCAACCGATCGGGTAGCCAGCGTAGTCTCCATAGCAAAAGTTTCACCGGCTCCGATGAGCTCCTTTATCCTTTTATACATGATACGGCTTGCTTCAACGGCGACGGCGATACTATCTGCATTAAAAGGGGAAAGCCCCTTGGCTATTTCGTCTGAGTTGACAAATTCCTTACATTTAAGCATTTCTGGTAAAATTGTAAAGGAGGCTGTTGTCTTCCCTGCGCCGTTGCAACCTGATATAATGTATAAATATGGCACTACTTGCTATTTTTATCGGGACAAATATATGTAATAGTTTTTTAATATGGTAGTTTTTCTTCTCAAAAATAGTAAAAATGTGCAATAAATGTACTTTTAATATGCCAGTTCGTTGTCTAAACGCGGCCTTTCGTATAAAGTTACACCCACAAAAGGTCTCTCATGATGCCGTCGGATATGAAAATACCTTGCCGTGATAAAGTTAGTTTTTCTTTTTCCGAAATTAATAAACCTTGTTGTAGATAGTGTGTTGCCTGCCGTTCACAAAAAACTTTTAGTTCATTCCCGAATTGTTTCTGAATATCATGAAGGTTAATACCCCACATCGTTCTTAGTCCGGTAATAATGTAATCGTTGTAACGTGTATGTAAATCTAATACTTCTTTTTCAGTATTTGGAGTACGGTTGTTGATTCCTTCTATATATTGTGGTAAAGACGAAATGTTCCATTCGCGTTCTATTCCGTTATAAGAATGTGCCGACGGACCGATGCCTAAATACTTTTTCCCCGTCCAGTATGAACTGTTATGCCTGGATATATATCCGGTTTTGGCAAAGTTGGATATTTCGTAATGCTGGTAGCCTGCTGACGTAAGTTTGTCTATCAAAAGGGAAAAAAGAGAGACGCTTAAATCTTCCACTATCGGTTTTACCTTTCCGGCCTCCATTAGTTTATATAGGGCAGTTCCTTCTTCATATATTAAATGATAAGCAGATATGTGAGGTATATCCAATCGGATTGCTTCCTCTAGATTCTTTTCCCATTCCGGCAGGGTTTGACCGGGAAGACCATATATGAGGTCTATGCTGATATTCCCAATGCCGTTTTCTTTGCACAGGTTAACAGCCTCTATCGCCTGTTCCCGATTATGGCGGCGATTGAGGAAATGAAGGTCCGCTTCTTTAAAACTTTGAACTCCCATACTTATCCTGTTGAAAGGAAAACGGCGGAGCATAGTAAGGTACTTCGGTGTCATATCGTCCGGATTTGCTTCTAATGTAATTTCTGCAGCGTGGGAGATACTGAACAAACGATAGATACTGCTAAAGATTTGTTCGAAATCGCTGGCATCTAATTGGGATGGAGTGCCGCCCCCGAAGTAGATTGTATCGAGTAACTCTTGGCCGGTATATTCCTTCCGGAGTTCTATCTCTTGGATGATAGCGGCTATATATGGTGCTTTGTACTTCATTTCCGTATTGGAAAAAAAATCACAGTACAAACATCGTTTGGCGCAAAATGGAACGTGTATATAAAGACCTGCCATGCTTTGTTGTTTTATGTAGCAAACTTAAATAAAAATAATTATCCGGTAAGAAGGATGTCGTAAAAATATGGATAATAGCCCGGACAAAGTATGGCTAACAGGGATACGATTGATAAATCAAGGATATAAAACGGAGTCTGTTAAATAACATTGTTCTCAAACACCGGAGCATGCGTTGCTTTTCTCCTTAACAATCTATAATTTGCGGCGTCGTGATAGAATTATTCACGCGAATGTAACTTTATTGTCAAACTCATAAATTTACCTGATATCATGAAAGTATACCAAACAAATGAAATTAAGAACATCTCAATCTTGGGAAGTTCGGGCTCTGGGAAAACCACTCTCGCTGAAGCTATGCTTTACGAGGGTGGAGTTATAAAACGTCGCGGCACGGTAGAAGCAGGCAATACTGTGTGTGACTATTTCCCGGTTGAGAAGGAGTATGGTTACTCAGTGTTCTCAACCGTTTTCAGTGTCGAATGGCAGGATCGTAAGTTGAATTTTATCGACTGTCCCGGTTCGGACGATTTTATCGGTGGCGCGGTTTCTGCGTTAAATGTTACTGATACGGCATTGATGGTGCTGAATGCTCAATATGGGGTGGAAGTGGGTACGATCAACCAGTTCCGGTATACTGAACAATTTCATAAACCCGTAATCTTTGTAGTTAACCAATTAGATAATGATAAAGCGGATTATGATGGTACAATAGCCCAATTAAAAGATCATTGGGGAAGTAAAATTGTACCTATTCAATATCCTGTAAATACCGGTGCTGCGTTCAATGCTGTTGTGGATGTGTTGAAGATGAAAATGTATCGCTGGAAGCCCGAAGGTGGCGTGCCCGACGTTTTAGATATTCCGGCGGAAGAAATGGATAAAGCAATGGATTTGCATAAAGCGCTTGTGGAAGCTGCTGCCGAGCACGACGACATGTTGATGGAAAAATTCTTTGAAGAAGGAACATTGAGTGAAGACGACATGCGTGCGGGTATCCGGGCTGGATTGGTAACGCGTAATATGTTTCCTGTATTCTGTGTATGTGCAGGTCGTGATATGTGTGTGCGCCGTACGTTGGAATTTCTTGGCAATGTTGTTCCCTGTACGGATAAAATGCCTCGTTTGGTAACCACTGAAGGTGTGGAGGTCACTCCTGATTCAAATGGTCCTACCAGCTTGTTTTTCTTTAAGACAACAGTTGAATCTCACATCGGCCAAGTTTCTTATTTTAAAGTATTATCAGGTAAAGTAAAAGAAGGTGACGATTTGCAAAATGCCGATCGCGGTTCAAAGGAACGTATTGCTCAGTTGTTTTCCGTTGCGGGACAAACCCGTAATGAAGTAACCGAAATGGTTGCCGGAGATATTGGTGCTACTGTTAAACTGAAAGACGTTCGTCGTGGAAATACATTAAATGGTAAAGGTTGCGATTATCGTTTCGATTTTATTAAATATCCGGATCCTAAGTTCCGCCGCGCAATCAAACCGGCTAACGAAGCAGATGCGGAAAAATTGAGTGAGATTCTTACCCGTATGCGCGAGGAAGACCCTACTTGGGTTGTTGAACAGTCTAAAGAACTGAAACAAACAATTATTTCAGGTCAGGGAGAATTCCATCTTCGTACATTGAAATGGAGAATTGAAAATAACGATAAATTACCAATAGAATACATCGAACCGAAAATACCGTATCGTGAAACTATTACTAAAGCTGCACGGGCTGATTATCGTCATAAGAAACAATCAGGCGGCGCCGGTCAATTCGGTGAAGTTCACTTGATCGTAGAGCCTTATTACGAAGGTATGCCGGCTCCTGATACTTACCGTTTCGGCGGGCAGGAATACAAAATGAATGTCCGTGATACGCAGGTTATTGATTTGGACTGGGGTGGTAAGCTGGTATTTGTAAACTGTATTGTGGGAGGCGCTATTGACGCTCGTTTCCTTCCGGCTATATTGAAAGGCCTTATGGGACGTATGGAACAAGGGCCGTTGACCGGTTCTTATGCCCGCGACGTACGTGTTTGTGTATATGACGGTAAAATGCACCCGGTAGATAGTAATGAAATCTCCTTTATGCTTGCCGGACGTAATGCTTTCAGTACTGCATTTAAGGAAGCCGGGCCTAAAATCCTGGAACCTGTTTATGATGTGGAAGTATCTGTTCCTGCCGACTATCTGGGAGACGTAATGAGTGATTTGCAAGGTCGCCGTGCAATTATTATGGGAATGAACAGTGAGAAAGGGTTTGAAAAATTGTCGGCAAAAGTTCCTTTGAAGGAAATGTCTACCTATTCAACTTCTTTAAGTTCTATCACCGGAGGACGCGCGTCGTTTACAATGAAGTTTGCCAACTACGAACTTGTTCCGTCCGATGTACAGGAGAAACTGTTGAAGGCTTATGAAGCTACTCAGTCGGAAGATTGATATGTAAATAGTATTGATATATAGTAGGATGAAGGCTGTTCTTTTTTAAAGAGCAGCCTTTGTCATTTTATCTTCATTTTCTTGTTATCAGCCTGTAATAACGTAGCAGTTCTTTTGTCTTGTGTTAATACATGAGCAAAATGGAATTGAGAACATATTATCCCACAGTTGTTCTTTCGGATATTCATCTGGGATCTGAACATTCACGAACGGAAGAGGTAACAACCTTTCTGAAACATGTAGATTGTAAGCGTTTGATCTTGAATGGAGACATTATTGACGGTTGGCAACTGCGAAAAGCTGGTAAGCGCTGGAAACAAAAACACACCGATTTCTTCAAGGTCCTGATGAAAATGATGGAAAAGAAGGGTACGCAAATCATTTATGTACGCGGAAACCACGACGACTTTCTGGATAATCTCGTCCCATTCCAGATGTCTAATATATCCATTGTAAAAGACTATTTGCTGGAAAGTCATGGAAAACGTTATTTCGTGACTCATGGAGATATATTTGATGCCGTTACTACTAATATGCGCTGGTTGGCTATGTTGGGAGATATAGGATATACTTTTCTCCTGTGGCTGAATAAAGTTTATAATCATTACCGTGCTAAAAAAGGCAAACCTTATTTTTCTTTATCCCAAAAGGTAAAACATAAAGTGAAAAGCGCTGTTTCATATATATCGGAGTTTGAGAACGAACTGGTGAAGCTGGCGAATGCTAAAAAACTGGACGGCATTATCTGCGGACATATCCATCAGGCGGCAAATTCCTATTATGGCAATATTCACTACCTGAACTCCGGAGACTGGGTGGAAAGCCTGACAGCCCTCGTGGAGAATGAAGACGGAGAATGGAACGTGATTACATACGATAGCCTCAAATATCCGTTGGTTGAAACAGGCAAGGAAGAACATCTTTATGCAGCAGTTATATGAGAATACTTTTTATAGTACAAGGCGAAGGGAGAGGACATCTTACACAAGCCATCTCTCTTAAACAGAAACTAACTTCCGAAGGACATGAAGTGGCAGGTGTACTTGTCGGCAAAAGTCCTGCGCGCCGTTTACCTTCTTTCTTTACGGAGAAGATCGCGTCACCGGTTTTTTCTTTCGAGAGTCCTAATTTCTTGCCAACGGCAAAGAATAAGCAAGCGAATTTACTGAAAAGTATCGTTTATAATTTCACGCGTCTGCATAAGTATATCGCCAGCGTATTATACATTAACCATATAATTAAGGAAACGAAAGCCGATGTAGTGGTAAATTTCTACGAGTTACTCACGGGGTTAACCTATCTTTTCCTCCGTCCCCAGGCTACTATGGTTTGCATAGCTCATCAATACCTGTTCTTGCATCCGGACTTTGTGTTTCCCAAACTGAGCCCAATCTCTTTGGCTTCCCTTAAATTCTTTACCCGCGTTACCGCGATAGGTTCAACTAAAAAACTGGCTCTTTCGTTTAGGAAGATGCGTGAAGTCCCATCGGAAAAATTGATTGTTGTACCTCCTCTTCTAAGACAGGAGGTACTAGATGCTACTCCGCACAAAGGGAATTATTTACATGGTTATCTTCTTAACAGCGGTTTTAGTGAGGAAATAAAGGCCTGGCATAAAGAATACCCGCAGATTAATATGCACTTCTTCTGGGATAAGAAAGATGTTCCGGTGGAAATGAAAGAGAACGAAAACCTGACGTTTCATCAACTGGATGATTCCCTGTTTATTCAGTATATGGCAGGAGCGAAAGCCTATGCTACCACAGCCGGCTTTGAGTCTGTGTGTGAGGCTATGTATTTAAACAAACCAGTATTAATGGTCCCTACTCATGTTGAGCAGGCTTGCAACGCTTTCGATGCTTCCCAATCGGGGGCCGGTGCTATTTCCGGTCAATTTGATTTGGACATTCTACTTGACTTATCGGAAAGGCATACGCCAAACAAGGCCTTCCCGCATTGGGTGAAACAGGCGGATTGGCTTATCATGCGTGAGTTCCGTACGGATTTGCTGATGGATGAAATGCCGGCGCCTGCTTTATTGCATCGGATGTTAACCAACTGGACCGGACGGCTCGGGCGGTATTTGCCTATTTAGAGGAATGTCCGGCTAATACATTATTATATACAACAAGTACGAATGCTTTCGTACTTGTTGCCATTGTTTTATTTATTCAGGGCTTGTTCGATATCCGCGATAATATCGTCGGCATTTTCAATACCTACTGAAAAACGGATCAGATCAGGAGCAACACCTGCTTCAATCAGTTGCTCGTCGGTAAGCTGGCGATGGGTATGGCTTGCCGGATGCAAAACGCAGGTGCGTGCGTCGGCTACGTGAGTTACGATAGCTGCCAACTGCAGATTATCCATGAAGCGGATTGCTATGTCACGTCCGCCTTTCAATCCAAACGACAATACGCCGCATGAACCGTTAGGAAGATATTTTTTAGCCAGATCATAATATTTGTCTCCCGGTAATTCCGGATAATGAACCCATGCTACCTTATCGCAATTCTTTAACCAGGTGGCAACAGCCAGTGCATTTTTACAATGCTGAGGCATACGGAGATGCAATGTTTCCAGTCCCAGATTTAAAAGGAAAGCATTCTGGGGAGACTGGGTGGAACCCAAGTCACGCATTAGCTGACTGGTGGCTTTGGTAATAAAGGCCATCTTTCCAAATGCCTTGCTATATGTCAGTCCGTGATAAGACGGGTCTGGTTGGCATAAGCCGGGGTATTTATCTGCATGTGCCTCCCAATCGAAGTTCCCGCTGTCTACAATACAACCGCCTACTGTCGTGGCATGTCCGTCCATATATTTTGTCGTGGAATGAGTTACAATGTCGGCGCCCCATTCAAACGGACGGCAATTGATAGGCGTTGCGAAAGTATTGTCTACTACCAGAGGCACTCCATGTTTGTGGGCGATGCGGGCAAACTTTTCGATGTCTAACACCATTATTCCCGGGTTGGCGATGGTTTCGCCGAACAGTAATTTGGTATTTGGACGAAATGCCTTGCCTATTTCCTCTTCACTGGCATCCTGATCAATAAATGTACATTCAATGCCCAGCTTCTTTAATGTAACGGCCAGTAAATTGTAAGTCCCTCCGTAGATGCTGGACGCGCTCACAATATGGTCGCCGGCTTCGCATATATTGAAGAACGCAAAGAAGTTGGCAGCCTGTCCGGAAGAAGTTAACATGGCGGCTACCCCTCCCTCAAGGGCTGCGATCTTAGCAGCTACTGCATCATTCGTCGGATTTTGGAGGCGGGTGTAGAAATATCCGCTCTCTTCCAAATCAAACAACTTGGCCATCTGCTCACTGGTTTCATACTTAAACGTCGTGCTTTGATAGATAGGAAGTACGCGTGGCTCTCCTTTTTTAGGCTGCCAGCCGGCCTGTACACACAGACTTTCTGGCTTCAGTTTGTTTGTCATATTACTAATTTTGATTCCTTATTTGAATGCAAATGTAAGGATTCTTGCTTTCAGGTCAAGCCAAAAGTACTTACAATATTCTTTTCTGCAGAATACGGAACCAAATAAACGCAATTACTCCTTTTAGCATACTGGATATGCTGATAGCCCACCATACGCCGGCAATTCCCAGTCCTAATGCTGTGAGTCCTATTGCCATTGGTACGCGGAGCGTATTGAAAGTGATGCTGATAATAGCAGGAGGAACTGTACGCCCCGTACCGTAGAAAAGTCCCTGCATCGTTATCTCCAGCATCATAAACAGCATGGAATATCCGTCTATGCGAAGAAAAACACTTCCGGCCTCATAGGCCGCCTGCTCCGGTACGATAAGTGAGAATACCTCACTTCCGTAAAACACGAACAGCAACGTGCAAAATATTCCGAATACCGTTGTCATCTTCAATGTGGTGTGATAGGCGCTTATAACTCTTTTCTTACATTTTGCCGCGTAGTTCTGGGCAACGAAAGCGCTCAATGCTGTGCTGAACCCCTGTGAAGTATTCCAGGCAATGGCTTCAATCTGTCCGCCGGCGGTCAGTGTCATAAGTCCTATATATCCCCCGTAAGTAGAGGCTGTACGGGCCATAAACAGGTTAATGATGGCAAAGAATGTATTCAGCATTGCGACAGGCAGCCCCAATTGGAAAATACGTTTCGTATAGAAACCTTTTAGCTTAACGAAGAAGGGGAATCCATCCAATAACCTGCTCCTCTTCTTTAGTTGGAAGACGAAGACTGCCACAACCGTAGCTTCCGAAATCCATGTAGCCCAAGCCGCTCCGGCAGTTCCCCAGCCAAAACCCAGTATAAACAGCGGGTCCAGTATCATATTTAGCAGAAGTCCTGCGCCGCTTATATAAAACGGAACTTTACTTCGTCCTGCGGCATTATGAATGCCGGTGAATGCCGATGCCAGAAAAATAAAAGGGAAAGCTGTTGATACAATCCGTAAATATTCTACCGACCTGGCGGCAATGGGGGCATCCAGTTTGTAGAATCCGATTATCGGATTGGCAAACAGAAACAGAATCAATCCCCAGCAAACCGATATAATCAGGGCGATTGTCAGGTTATGGGATGCGAAGTTGCGGGCATCGTCCGCATTTTGCGCACCGATGCTTTGCCCTACGCTTACTTCCGAGCCTACTTTATTCAGCAAAGATATGGATGTTGTCATCCAGGTAAGAATCCCGACAGCTCCAATAGAAGCAACGGCTTCACTTCCAAGCCTTCCTACCCAAGCCATGTCAGTCAGACTATAAGCCATTTGGATAAAAGAAGTCCCCATTATAGGAAGGGCCAGGGCAAATAGTTGGCGGGTGATAGGGCCTTTTGTCAGATTCTTTGTTCCTTGCATGACTGCCAGTCTAAATTTTATGCGAAAGTAAAAATATTTTTTTATCTTTGGCGCTGCTAATCTTAAAGAAAATAATAAATGTCATGATTACAAGAAGGAATTTTTTAAAAGCAGGAGCTGCTGTTGCAGCTTTAAGTGTAGTCCCGAACGGATTTGCTTCCGTACTGGCTAAAAAGGACAAGGCTATAGGTTTGCAACTCTACAGCGTACGTGATGATCTGGGCAAAGATTTCGACAATACCATGAAAGCTGTTGTTAAGATCGGTTATAAACGTTTGGAAGCGGCCGGCTATAATGATGGTAAATTTTATGGAAAGACACCTGCCGAAATGAAGAAGTACCTGGCTGATTTAGGGGCTAAGATGATAGGCTCTCATACAGGAAGCGGATTATTGGCAGCAAACGATACCAAAGGTTGGGACTTCTGGAAGAAAAATATGGATGCTACTTCCGAATTGGGCTGCAAGTGGATTGTGCAAGCCGGTTATCCTGCCGGAGATATTAAGAGCATCTCGGATGTAAGGCGTTTGGCAGACCAGTTTAATAAATGTGGCGAAATGGCGAAAGCGAATGGTTTACGCTTTGCTTTCCATAACCACGTGGACGAATTTCATAAGTTGGAAGGCGAGATTCCTTTCGATGTTATGATAGAGAATACCGACAAAGATTTGGTAACTTTCCAGATGGACACGGCACAAGTGGTATTTGGAGGCTATCAATGCCATGATTATGTAAACCGTTATCCGGGACGTTTCTCTAACTGGCATTTGAAGGATGCGGAAAAGAATGGTACCGGAAGTACGGAGATGGGAAAAGGACTTGTTGACTTCAAAGCGCTCTTTGCCGTTGCCGACAAAGCCGGACTGGAAGATTATTTCATAGAACAGGAAAAATACAATATGACTCCGCTGGAAGCTATCAAATACGATTACGACTTCCTGATGAAAGCTCCTTATGTGAAATGGTAAAATAAAAGACTATAACAGGGAACGCGGATTACGCAGAACACGCAGAGGATCGCAGATAATTATTAATTCAATAAAAGTCTGCGATCCTCTGTTCATTTTCTAATTCTCTTCCTGTCCTTGCGTATCATTTCTGTCGTTGCCACTCTCTTCCTGTCATTGCGGGCTTGACCCGCAACCTCATCCTAAACTACATTCCTGCAATTAGTATGAGATGGCGGATCAAGTCCGCCAAGACAGGACAAAGCAGCTGTGGCTTACATAGCGTTCGCGTTCCCTTACCTAACGGCTGTGGCTTACGGAAGCACAAGACAAGACGAAGCTTACAGGCTCACTTTCTTCACCGCTCCGTTTTCGAATACTACCAGATGCACACCGCCCGGCAATGGTATGGCATTGCTGCCTGCTTGCAAAGTACCGCTATATACTAGAGCGCCGCTTGCAGTATAGATTTTGACAGCTTGCTGCTGTGGAGCGTCTATGTACAGATAGCCACCTGCGGTGTATAACTGGATGCCGTCGGGGATAACCGGCTCGTTGGCGGTAGGGGTGGTAAGTACGTATGCCGTGACGTCTTCATTGATATTCTGTATGGTATACCTGCCTGTTTTCTTATCCGGCATAATCGTCTCGCCCCGGCTGGTGGTTACGATGATGTCTTGCGGGTTCAATCCTTCTGCGGGCTTGATATAGAAGGAGAAGGTAGAGCCTTCAAGCACATCTATACTGAACGAATCATGCTCCTTGTTGTTCCGTATAAAGGTAATGCCCTCCACCTGCGGCACGGTAACCCTGTACCAGCTGTAGTAAACAGGAGGTGTGGGGGTAGGGGCTTTCGCTACCATAATCTTTGCGCCTGCAGGTAGTTTACCGCTAAGCGCGGTTTCATAGTCTGCCACCTTGCCATCTGGAACATATATTACCAGACCACTCGAAGTATTATCGAATACCTGATTCCCAAACGTAGGCGCATCGCCTTGAAAGGTTACGGATGTCAGGTTGGAGCATTGGAAGAACGCATTCTTTCCAATCGTCTCTACTTTGCTGCCCTGTGCGAATGTTACGGATTCCAGATCAGAGCACTTGAAGAACGCGTCTTCTCCAATCTCCACCACATCGTAGGTATTGCCTTGATCCGAGACTGTTACCGGGATGGTGTATGATATGTTGGAATAAGAATTACCTATCACCTTTACGCTGTTTGCCGGAGCGGAAAGGACTTCGAATTTAAGTCCGCTATTGGCATCGGTGAACTGTGTTCCTGGTGTTTGCCCCCATGCAATACTGGGCATACATGTTGCGATGATCAGGAACAGGAAAGGGATAATAGACCTGCGGCAGCGGATGACGTTGCCTGTCGGTCGGTTGGTTACGGGGTTGTTTTGTTTCATTTGTTCCATGCCAATTTATTTTATATGCAATCAAAGGTCAATAGAGAGTTGAGAAAAGGTAAAAATATTCTTCGGATACGGTGAACCCGCTTACGAAGACACGAAAAGCCGCTCCGCCGGGTTACGACGGAGGATGATCAGTTATGTTATTAGATGTACGTGTTTTGGAAAGTGGATTAAGAGAAGACGGCAATCGAAAATCTACTTGTTGTACAACAAGTATCGCTGAACAGCTTTGTTCAGCGATACTCTCATTATTGTATGATTCTTCTGTGTTGCCATATCTCAAATATAACAGATTTATTGAATTTTATCTATTTTTTTTGCGACTATTTTGCTTGTCGTTTTACCGGATAAATAACAATTCGCGGTATTTCGGCAATGGCCACATCTGGTTGTCTACCATCAGTTCCAGCTCATCTATATGGTCGCGGATGGCATCCAGGTAAGGAGCTACCGTGTCGTGGTAAGCTATGGCGCGTGTACGAAGGTCGGCAATGCGGTTGGCTGTTTTGCGGGCTTCTATCATTTCGTCCGTCATCTTTGTAACGCAGCCTACATGTTGGGATATTTTACGTACCAGGCGGCGTGGTTCGGCAGCCAGTTCTTCGTATTCTTCCGCGCCGAATGTCTCTTTCAGCTTGGTGATATTGCTTAGCAACAACGATTGGTAATGCAGTACTACCGGAATGATGTGGTTCATAGACAAGTCGCCCAATACGCGCGCTTCTATCTGCACCTTTTTGATATACACTTCCCATTTCACTTCGTTGCGGGCTTCCAGCTCCTTCTCGCTCAGTACGCCTGTGGCATGGAACATTTCAATTACTTCCGGTTTCAAGTAAGCGTCGTATTGCAACGGTACGCTGTTTTCGCAATCCAGTCCGCGGCGGGCAGCCTCTTCTTTCCACTCGTCGCAGTAGCCGTTACCGTCGAAACGGATTGGTTTGGACTCTTTTATATATTCTTTCAATACTTCAAAAATGGCGGCTTCCTTGCTTTTTCCATTGGAACGTAGGGCTTCCACGTCTTTTTTGAACTGGCGTAACTGATAGGCTACGGCCGAGTTCAGCGCCAGCATGGCCGAACCGCAGTTGGCAGATGAGCCCAGCGCGCGGAACTCGAAACGGTTTCCGGTGAAGGCAAATGGCGACGTGCGGTTGCGGTCGGTATTATCCAGTAGCAGCTCCGGAATCTGTCCGAACCCCAGATGCAGGCGTTTCTTGTCGTCCACCTTGATGGCATCATCAATGGAACTGTTCTCAAACTTGTCCAGTATCTCGGTGATCTGTGTCCCCAGGAAGGACGATATGATTGCCGGAGGCGCTTCGTTAGCTCCCAAACGGTGGGCATTGGTGGCCGAAGCGATACTTGCTTTCAAGAGGGCGTTGTATTTGTAAACTGCCATCAGCGTATTTACTACGAAGGTGATAAAACGCAAGTTGTCTTCGCGGTCTTTACCCGGAGAGAACAGGTTGATACCGGTGTCTGTCCCCATAGACCAGTTACAGTGCTTGCCCGAACCGTTTACGCCGCTGAACGGCTTCTCGTGTAACAGCACGCGGAAACTATGGTGGCGCGCTACACGTTTCATTACCGACATGAGTAGCTGGTTATGATCGTTTGCCAGATTGCATTCTTCATAAATAGGAGCCAGCTCGAACTGGTTTGGGGCAACCTCGTTATGGCGCGTCTTCACCGGTATGCCCAGTTTGTAGCATTCTATTTCCAATTCTTTCATGAACTCCTGTACGCGTGAAGGAATAGCGCCGAAATAATGGTCGTCCAGCTGCTGGTTCTTGGCGCTTTCGTGCCCCAGCAACGTACGTTCGGTAAGCGATAAGTCCGGGCGGGCCGAATATAAATCTTCGTCTACCAGGAAATATTCCTGTTCCCAGCCCAGGAAGGTGATAACCTTGTTTACGTCTTCGTCAAAATAGTTGCATACCTCTTTTGCCGCTTTGCCCAATGCTTCGACAGACCGGATCAGAGGCGTTTTATAGTCTAATGCTTCACCTGTATAAGCAATGAAAACGGTAGGAATACATAACGTATCGTCTACGATGAATGCCGGCGATGAAGGGTCCCAGGCCGAATACCCGCGAGCTTCGAACGTGTTTCTCAGTCCTCCGTTCGGGAAACTCGATGCGTCCGGTTCTTGCTGTACAAGCAGTTTGCCGCTGAATTCTTCAATCATGCCGCCATTGCCGTCGTGCTCTACAAAAGCATCGTGCTTCTCGGCCGTTCCGTCCGTTAAGGGTTGAAACCAGTGCGTGTAATGGGTTACGCCCTTTTCCAAAGCCCACATGCGCATGCCGGCTGCTACATGGTTGGCTATTTGCCGGTCGATAGGGGCGCCATTGTCAATGGCATGGGTCAAGGCCTTGTAGGTTTCTTGCGAAAGATACTTCTGCATGGCCTTGCGGTTGAACACATTCTCACCGAAATATTCGGATACTTTACGGTTGGGAGTACTTACTTCGACGGCTTTACGGTTGGAAGCCTTCTCTACTGCATTGAAGCGTGAGATTGACATACGGATTGTTTTTATGTTATACCAGCTGCAAAGATACAAGCAAATCTTTATTCTGTCTTACAGATAGTAGTTAAAAATATATGTTTCCGGGAAAGAAGGATTTTTTTATTCTCAGGAAAGCAAACTGTAGGAAAAGACGGCTGCCGTTAATTCCCTCCATAGGAGAATCTAACGGAAAGATACCGTCTTTTTATTGAAAAGATACGGCAGAAGTAGTTGTTTGACAGTTGTAGGACGCATGTATTACATTTGTCGAACGCTTATTCTACAGATGGGAGACAAGCGTAGCAAGCCTGTCAAACAACTAATAGTTGAGGATGAAATGGCTAAAGGGTTGTGAACTTGATTGCAAAAACCAGGATGTAAAGGGCTAAAAGGTCATAACGATAAACCGGAATGCCTTTCCCGAAAACAGGTTTGTTACTTAGAATAAGCTCCATGCAACGGTAAGTCCGGCCATTACGATGGCTACCATGCTCATCAGCTTGATAA
Source organism: Parabacteroides bouchesdurhonensis (assembly GCF_900186615.1). GTDB lineage: Bacteria > Bacteroidota > Bacteroidia > Bacteroidales > Tannerellaceae > Parabacteroides > Parabacteroides bouchesdurhonensis. The sequence goes on along the minus strand of NZ_LT896588.1, from coordinate 546,238 downwards.
GGATGTTGAGACTTGGGCCGGAAGTGTCTTTAAACGGATCGCCTACCGTATCGCCTACTACTGTTGCTTTATGGGCTTCACTTCCTTTTCCTCCGTGGTTGCCTTCTTCAATGTGTTTCTTTGCATTGTCCCATGCTCCGCCGGCGTTGGCCATGAATATGGCAAGTACGAATCCGGTGCTTAGTCCGCCAATCAGTAATCCGATCACTCCTGTAACTCCGAATATAATACCGGTCAATATCGGTGCTATAATGGCAAGCAGAGAGGGCACAACCATCTCGTGTTGCGCTCCTTTGGTTGATATTTCTACGCATCGGGCATAGTCCGGCTCGGCTTCTCCTGTCAGGATTCCTTGAATGGTATGGAACTGCCGGCGCACTTCTTCTACCATACGTCCTGCCGCGCGGCCTACGGCATTCATGGTCAGTCCGCAGAACATAAAGGCTATCATCGAGCCGAGAAACATGCCCGACAATACTTTCGGATTCATCAATGTAACATCATAATATACCATGAAGTCGGTGAAAGAGGCTTTGGAAATGTCTATTGTACGTCCGTCTGCAAAGGAAAGGACTGTTTCGCCAATCCGTAATAACCCGATCTTTATTTCTTCTATATATGAGGCCAGCAATGCCAGGCCTGTAAGGGCGGCAGAGCCGATGGCAAACCCTTTGCCTGTGGCTGCCGTGGTGTTGCCCAATGAATCTAACGCGTCGGTACGTTTGCGTACTTCTTTGCCAAGACCGGACATCTCCGCATTTCCTCCCGCATTGTCGGCTATCGGGCCGTAAGCGTCCGTTGCCAGGGTGATACCCAGTGTAGACAGCATGCCTACGGCGGCAATGCCGATGCCGTACAGCCCCATTCCTACGTTGGAAAAGTCGAATCCCGAAGCAAACAGGAAGGAACATATAATGCCTGTAACAACGGCCAAAACGGGAATGGCTGTGGACAGCATGCCCAGCCCGAGCCCGGAAATGATAACGGTAGCCGGACCTGTCAGCCCGGATCGGGATACCTGTTGGGTTGGTTTATAAGATTGCGAGGTGTAATATTCCGTTGCCTGCCCTATTACAATGCCTACCAGTAAACCGATAACAACCGAACAGCCAATCCAGAACCAGTTCTGCATCCCGAGCAGATACAGGATACCGAAGGTGGAGACGGCGATAAGTACGGAGCTGAGGTTTGTCCCTACAGCCAACGCATTCAGCAGGTTCTTGATGGTAGCATCTTCTTTGGTCCGTACGGCGAATATGCCGATGATTGATAAGATAATCCCGACGGCGGCTATCAGCATAGGAGCGATAACGGCTTTATATTGCATTTCCACATTGCCGGATGAAACGAACGCGGCAGCTCCCAGTGCGGCGGTTGCCAGTATTGAGCCGCAATATGATTCGTATAAATCGGCGCCCATGCCGGCTACGTCGCCTACATTGTCGCCTACGTTGTCGGCAATGGTGGCCGGGTTGCGCGGATCATCTTCCGGAATACCTGCTTCTACTTTGCCTACCAAATCGGCTCCCACATCGGCGGCTTTGGTATAAATGCCTCCGCCTACACGGGCAAATAATGCCTGGGTGGAAGCTCCCATGCCGAATGTCAGCATCGTGGTTGTTATGATAGTGAGCTTATGTGTTGGCTCTAATACGTTGTCTGCAATACATGTGTTAAGCAGGATGTACCAGAAAGAAATATCCAATAACCCGAGCCCTACAACTACTAATCCCATTACCGCTCCGCTACGGAAGGCTACCTGCAATCCTTTGTTGAGGGACGTGCGGGCGGCGTTTGCCGTACGTGCGGAGGCATAGGTTGCTGTTTTCATGCCTAAGAATCCGGCTAAGCCAGAAAAGAATCCTCCGGTAAGGAATGCTACAGGCACCCAGGCGTTTTGTACATTAAAGCCGTAAGCCATAATAGAGAATAGAATAACCAAAGCAAGGAAAACCAGGGCAACTACTTTGTATTGCTGTTTTAAATAAGACATAGCCCCTTCGCGTACGTATGAGGCTATTTTAGCCATTAACTCCGTTCCTTCACTTTCTTTCATCATCCGGTTGAAGAAGAACCAGGCAAACCCCAGTGCCGTTACGGACGCAAGCGGTATAATCCAGAAGATAGTCGTAATCATAGCGAATAGATTTAAAGTTTATATTATCGTTCGGTAGAATTGTTGACGCTTTATCATCTCCCGTAAATGTAACTAAAATAAATTTTGAGAGAAACTTTTTTGAGAATAATAATGTTTCATACTAAAAAAAATAGGATATTTGTTTCCGATATGAAGCGATAAGACACAAATGACAGAAGAAACGGAACGTAAGCCTTATAAATTGGGTTTGGCCCTTAGTGGAGGAGGCGCCAAGGGATTTGCACATATAGGCGTTTTCAAAATGCTTGAAGAATGTACATTGAAGCCGGATATAATTGCCGGTACCAGTGTGGGGGCTTTGATGGGGACGTTGTTTGCGGATGGTTATACGGCTGATGAGATCAAAGAGCTTTTTACAGGACGTGAATTCTCCGAGTTCGCCCAGTTGCAAATACCAAAAGCCGGCCTGTTTGACAGTAAGCGTTTCCGTTACTTTCTGAAGAGACATTTGCGTACGAAGAACATAGAGGATTTGCAAATCCCGATGGTGATTATGGCAACGGACCTGGACAATGGTGAGAGCCATGAGTTTAGAAGCGGTCCGGTTGTAGAGGCTGTTACGGCTTCCTGTAGTATTCCTATCATATTCAGCCCTGTTGTAATAAACGGGGTGCATTATGTGGATGGCGGACTGTTCCATAATTTCCCTGTTTCAATAATACGTGGAGAATGTGATAAAATAATCGGGGTAAACGTAAGTCCGTTAGTCCCTCAAAAGTATAAGCAGACTATCTTTCATATAGCCGAACGTTCGTATCATTATATGTTCCGCGCCAATACGCTGGAAGATCGTGATATGTGCGATGTATTGATTGAGGCGGAAGAATTTGGGTTGTATAAAACGTTTGACCTGGAAAATGTAGAAACGATTGCGCGTATTGGTTATGTAGCAGCCGGGCGTGTCTTTGAGAAAGTAGTACGTGAAAATAAATTTGAAACATTAGTGAAAGCTATTTCAGCCAAAAACAACAGAGCTTTATTGCCTTGAGTAAAGGTGTTTATAACTTTGATTGCCTGAGAAAAATAAACAAATCGATGAATAACGCAATAAGAGAAAAAGAAAAGATGACCATTTACCAGGTGTTTCCCCGCTGGTTCGGAAATTTGAAAACTACTCTGGTAAAGAATGGAGACAAGACTGAAAACGGAACAGGTAAATTTTCTGATTTCACACCGGGTGTATTAGCTAAAATTAAAGAATTAGGCATAACCCATGTATGGTACACCGGAGTTATTGAACATGCTACCAAAACAGACTATACCGCTTATGGAATCCGTAAAGACCATAGTGCGGTAGTAAAAGGGAAAGCAGGCTCTCCTTATGCAATCAAAGATTATTATGATGTAGACCCCGACCTTGCGGATCGTGTGGGGGAACGTATGGCCGAATTTGAAGACCTGGTACGGCGTACGCATGACGCGGGTATGAAGGTTATTATGGATTTTGTTCCGAATCACGTAGCCCGCCAATATTATTCGGACGCGCGTTTGTCTTATGTACAGGATTTAGGGCAGCAGGATAATACGTCGAAAGCCTTCGATCCGAATAATAACTTTTATTATATGCCCGGACAGGCGCTTATCCTGCACTTTGGCGCGAAGGAGGAAGACTTTGAGTATAGTGAGTTCCCCGCGAAAGTAACAGGCAATAATTGTTTCTGTACTTCTCCCGGAAAGAATGACTGGTATGAGACTGTAAAGCTGAACTACGGAATTGATTATATGAACGGTGGTTCTTATCATTTTGATCCACGTCCGGATACATGGAACAAGATGTTGGATATTTTATTGTTCTGGGCGGGAAAAGGCATTGATGGCTTTCGGTGCGATATGGCGGAAATGGTCCCTGTGGAGTTCTGGAATTGGGTTATACCGGAGGTGAAGAAAGTTCATAAAGATATTTTATTTATTGCGGAAGTGTACAATCCGGATGAATACCGTAATTATATTTATACCGGCCACTTCGATTATTTATATGATAAAGTAGGCTTATACGATACGGTTCGCGCGGTAATGTGCGGACAGTCTCCGGCAAGCGATATTTCTTATTGCTGGCAATCGTTGGAAGGCATCCAGAAGAATATGCTGAACTTTTTGGAGAACCATGACGAACAACGTATCGCTTCCGATTTCTTTGCAGGCGATCCTCGTCCCGGTATTCCCGGAATGATCGTTTCCGCGGCGATGAATACCAATCCGGTTATGATATACAGCGGACAGGAACTGGGTGAGAGAGGTATGGATGAAGAAGGTTTCAGCGGCCGTGACGGAAGGACTACCATCTTTGATTATTGGAGCGTATCGTCTTTGCGTAATTGGATTAATGACTGGACGTTTGATGGCACAAAACTGACTGAAGACCAGAAACGCCTGCGCGAAATGTATGCCCGGCTATTAAATATTGTACGTACAGAACCTGTTATCGTGAATGGCGAGTTTTATGACCTGATGTATGTAAACAAATCGAATCCTTATTTTAATTCTCATCGCCAGTATGCGTTTATGCGTAAATATGAAAATGAGGTTTTGCTTGTGGTTGTAAACTTTGATAAGATAGAGCAAACTGTACGGATAGAATTACCTCCGGAGGTTTTCAAGGCATTGCATATAAGGGATAATAAAGCAGCGCAATTAACGGATTTATTAACGGGAGAACGTTCTGTCAGTACGCTTACTGACGCATTCCCCTATCAGGTAACAATACCTGCCTGTTCCGGTAGAATGTTGAAGTTTACTTATTGAATAGAAACTTTGATGTTGTTGCCGCGACGCTGGCTATGAAGTATGCTAAAAGTAATTGTCGATTCTTTATTGCCAATTGTCAATTGTTTTATACCTTTGCGGCACAATTAAAATTATTCACTTTAAGATAAATATTCGGAATAATGAGTGCACAAACTCCTTTCTTGGTGTTTTCGGGAACTAATTCCCGGTATCTTGCAGAGAAAATTTGCAACAGTCTAGGTTGTCCTCTGGGACAGATGAATATTCAGCACTTTGCCGATGGAGAGTTCTCGGTATCTTACGAAGAATCTATTCGCGGTAGAGATGTGTTTTTGGTACAGTCTACATTCCCCAATTCGGATAACCTGATGGAATTGCTGTTGATGATAGATGCCGCTAAACGTGCTTCCGCACATTCTATCATTGCTGTAATCCCTTATTTTGGTTGGGCTCGCCAGGATAGAAAGGATAAACCACGCGTATCAATAGGTGCAAAACTGATTGCCGATATGTTGGGTACTGCCGGTATTAACCGGTTAATAACAATGGACTTGCATGCCGACCAGATACAGGGTTTCTTTAACGTACCGGTGGATCACCTGTATGCCTCTTCCGTATTTCTGGATTATATAAAATCTTCTTTGCCTCTGGATAATTTATGTATAGCTACTCCCGACGTAGGTGGTACGAAGCGTGCAAGCAGTTATTCCAAATATCTGGGATTGCCGATGGTAATTTGCCATAAGTCTCGTTTGCGTGCTAACGAAGTTGCGGAAATGCGTATCATTGGTGATGTGACAGGACTGGATGTTTTGCTGGTGGATGATATGGTGGATACAGCCGGAACAATAACAAAGGCAGCGAACTTGATGATGGAGAACGGGGCTCGTTCTGTCCGGGCTATTGCCAGTCATGCCGTTATGTCTGATCCTGCATCTACCCGTGTAGATCAGTCCGCTTTAACTGAAATGATTTTTACGGATTCTATACCTTATGCCAATAAATGCGAAAAGGTGAAAGTGCTTTCTATTGCGGATATGTTCGCAGAAGCCATTCGCCGTGTTTGCAATGATGAATCTATAAGTTCTTTATATGCTATTTAATTAGCAGTATTAATGATATTTTATGAATAAAAACAGAAGGCGCGGATTGATATGTTCCGCGCCTTCTGTGCTCTTTAGCGAAACTTTTATTTTTCCTCGTCGATAATCATGCCGCTTCCCAGGCAAAGATGGTGGTCTTTGTCGTAAACTACCCCATATTGGCCGGGAGCAATACCTTGTATTTTATTGTCCGACTCGATACGGTAGAGGTCGCCGATACGTTTGATACGTCCCGGTGTAAACTCCGGCGTGTGACGTATTTTGAACGTGATCTCCTTCTCGTCGGTAAATTCGCCCCACGGGTTTTCGGTGATAAAGTCGAAACCGTGCATGTTGATCGTCTTGCCGTATTGAGTTTCGGGATCGTAACCGTTGGAAACGAATATGATATTGCGCTTGATGTCTTTCTTAATGACAAACCAGGGGCCACCGCTTAATCCCAGCCCTTTCCGCTGGCCGATGGTGTGAAACCAGTAGCCGTTGTGCTTACCCAGTATTTTACCGGTTTCCAATTCTATGATCTTTCCGGGACGTTTACCCAGGTAACGTTCAATGAAATCATTGTAATTGATTTTTCCGAGAAAGCAGATTCCCTGACTGTCTTTTCGTTTGGCGCTGGGAAGTTTTTGTGCTTCGGCGATAGCACGTACTTCGCTTTTCATCAAATGACCGATAGGAAACATCAGTTTCTGGATTTGCAGGCGCGTAATCTGTCCGAGAAAGTCCGTTTGATCTTTTACAGGGTCTTTTGCTGTGGAAAGCCACACTTTGCCATTTATTTCCGTTGTGGTAGCGTAATGGCCGGTTGCGATCTTATCAAAATCTTTACCCCATTTCTCTTCAAAACAGCCGAATTTGATGAATTTATTGCACATCATATCCGGGTTGGGAGTGAGGCCGCGTTTGACAGAGTCTATCGTATAACTCACTACCTTATCCCAATATTCATCATGCAAGGATACCACTTCAAAACGGCATCCGTATTTACGGGCTATGTATGAGGTTATTTCTATATCTTCTTCGGCGGGGCAGTCTATATATCCGTCTTTATCTTCCATACCGATACGGATATAGAAGATGGTAGGGTCGTATCCTGCCTCTTTCAACTGGTGGACAACTACCGAGCTGTCCACGCCTCCTGATACTAATGCTGCTATTTCCATTCTTGAATAAATATATAGACTGCAAAGGTACTGCAATTTTTTTAGATAACAGACAGGCAGAGAGATTGCTCTAAAATAAAACGAAAAGTCGGGCTATATGCTTTCGGAATGTAACAAAGGTGTTATCTTTGCATGATAACCTGTTTCTGATATATTAGAAAAAGAACTTCAAAATATAATATTGTATGAAGAAAATAATAATATCATTTATGACTGCGATGGCATTAACAGCTTGTGCAGGCCAAAAGGCTGATGACGGCCAGGCCTCTCAAGGCGATTTTAATTATGTGGTAGACCAGTTTGCGGACCTGCAAATACTTCGTTATCAAGTTCCGGGATTTGAGTCTCTTTCGTTGAAACAAAAACAGTTATTATATCATCTGTCGGAAGCGGCCTTGATGGGACGCGATATTTTTTTCGATCAGAATTGCCGGTATAACCTGCCGATCCGCCGCACACTTGAAGCCATTTATAAAGAATATAAGGGAAACCGTGAGGACGAACAGTTCAAGGCTTTGGAGACTTACTTAAAGCGGGTATGGTTTTCAAACGGTATCCATCATCATTATGCGGTGGATAAGTTTGTTCCCGGTTTTACTCCGGAATTTTTCAAGAGCTGTCTGGAACAGGTCAGTGTATCACAACTTCCTTTGCGCGAAGGACAGACGCTGGAGCAGTTTATTGCTGAAATATCTCCGGTAATCTTTGACCCGGCGGTGTTGGCTAAACGTGTGGTGCAGAGTGGAGATCAGGATCTGATCCTGGCATCTGCCAATAACTATTACAGTGGCGGTATCACGCAAAAGGAAGTAGAAGATTTTTATGCTGCCATGAAAGCTGGCAAAGATACGGTCACCCCGATCTCTTACGGACTGAACAGCCGCCTGGTGAAAGAAAACGGAAAGATATTTGAAAAGGTATGGAAGGTTGGCGGTCTTTACTCGGCAGCCATCGAGAAAATAGTCGGCGAATTGCAGAAAGCTGTTCCTTATGCAGAGAATGATGCGCAGAAGGCAATTATAGAGAAACTGATAGCGTATTACCAGACCGGCGACTTGAAGACATTCGACGCTTATTCCATTCTTTGGGTAGAAGATACCGTGTCGGATGTGGATTTTGTGGACGGCTTTATCGAAACGTACGGTGATCCGCTGGGTATGAAAGCCAGCTGGGAGTCTACCGTCAACTTTATAAATAAGGAAGCGACCAAACGGACGAAAGTAATCAGTAGCAACGCACAGTGGTTTGAAGACCATTCTCCGGTGGATAAACGTTTTAAGAAAGAAAAGGTGAAAGGCGTGAGTGCCAAAGTTATTACTGTTACCATGTTGGGAGGCGATTGCTATCCGTCTACTCCGATTGGAATCAACCTGCCGAATGCAGACTGGATACGCCGTGACCATGGTTCTAAATCTGTTACTATCGAAAATATTACGGAGGCGTACGACAAAGCTTCACAAGGTAACGGTTTCAACGAAGAATTTGTTTGGAGTGATGTAGAACGCGATGCGTTGGAAAAATATGGTTTTATCACGGATAACCTGCATACGGATTTGCATGAATGCTTGGGACATGGTTCGGGCAAACTGCTGCCGAATACCGATCCGGATGCTCTGAAAGCATATAGCTCTACATTGGAAGAGGCCCGTGCCGACCTGTTCGGCCTTTATTATCTGGCCGATCCGAAGTTGGTGGAATTAGGTTTAGTGCCTGATGCCGAAGCTTACAAAGCGGAATACTATAAATATATTATGAATGGACTGTTAACGCAGCTTGTCCGTATCGAAGCCGGTAAGAATGTGGAAGAAGCCCATATGCGTAACCGCCAGTTGATAGCCAAGTGGGCATACGAAAACGGGAAAGCCGATAATGTAATAGAGTACAAGAAACGCGATGGAAAAACCTTTGTTGTGGTAAATGACTATGAGAAATTGCGTAACTTGTTCGGAACTTTACTGGCCGAAGTGCAACGTATCAAGAGCGAAGGCGATTTTGCCGCCGGAAAGAAACTGGTGGAAGATTATGGCGTGAAAGTGGATCAGACATTGCACGATGAGGTGCTTGCCCGTTATGCGAAGTTGAACCTAGCCCCATACAAGGGTTTTGTTAATCCGGTGATGAAGGAAGTAAAGAATGATAAAGGTGAAGTTGTGGATATTGTATTGGATTATACGGAAGGTTATGCCGACCAGATGCTTCGATATAGTGAAAAGTATTCTTTTTTACCTGATTATAATGAATAAGGAATAAACGATCCTTCGGAAACATAATGGAAGATAAATTGAGAGAAATACGGAATAAGCTTCGTTTGGGAATGAATGGGGTTATTTCTGCCAGTATGCGGGAAAAAGGTATTGTTTATAAGTTGAATTTTGGTGTTTCTATTCCTGAAATATATAAGATAGCCGCCGGATATGAGGCAGATGCCACGTTGGCATCTGCTATGTGGAAAGAAGATGTCAGAGAATTGAAGATTATGGCTACAATGCTTCAACCTGTTAATTCTTTTACACATGAGCAGGCGGAAAAATGGATGAGTGAAATCCTCTATCCTGAAATTGCGGAACAGGCGGCTCGCAATTTATATGCTAAATTGCCGGAGGCCGATGAGATAGCCACTCATTTTCTGTATAACCGGAAGGATATTTATGCCCGTGCGATTGCTTTTCTTGTGTTTATGTATTTGTTTGCGGCGGGTTCGGAAATAGAAAATTCTCATATAGATGCTTTCTGGGTGGAATCTATCCGTTCGTTGACAAGTACTTCGTTTGCTGCCGGCTGGTTTGAAAAACAGGCAGCGCTGAAAGCTTTGAAATGTTATGGAAGACAGTCGGAGGAGCAAGCTCGCAAGGTGTTGTTGGAGCTTGCTTATTTAAAAGAATCCGATGTTCCGGAGCTGCAGGAAATCTATAATGATTTAAAATTTGAGTTTGAATATTACTTCTAAGGCTTTGCGTTTAAAATAAATGCGCTAACTTTGTAGTTCGCGTTGTATGGTTAAAGATGGAAGCGAAAGAATACACAGAAATGCGGAATTTGTTGACCGGGTATCTTGCAGAGAAGAAACTGAGGAGGACAGAGGAAAGGTATATGATATTTCAGAATATCTGTTCTTTTCCCGGGCATTTTGATGTGTGTATGCTTCATCAACAACTGGAGGATAATAATTATCACGTTAGTAAGGCAACGCTTTATAATACACTCGAAATATTGGTTGATGCCGGATTAATAGTCCGTCATCAGATAAATACTAAGATCGTACAGTATGAATTAAGAAAGCTGGCAGATACACACTTACATTTGATTTGTACGAAATGTGGAGCTGTACGCGAACTGCGTGACAGTACATTGAAAACAGATGTGGATAATCTGAAAATAGCCCGGTTTACTCCGGAATATTGTAGTTTGTACATTTACGGCTTGTGCAGTAAATGCAAATATAGGATGCAGAGATCCGGCAGGTAAAGAATATTAACAGCCTATTATATAAATAGAAAAAATGAAAGTAGATGTTTTATTAGGATTGCAGTGGGGTGACGAAGGCAAAGGAAAAGTTGTCGATGTTCTGACTCCGAATTACGATGTGGTAACTCGTTTTCAGGGTGGTCCCAATGCAGGCCATACATTAGAGTTTAACGGCGAAAAATATGTGCTGCGTTCTATTCCTTCCGGTATTTTTCAAGGAGGAAAGGTGAACGTTATCGGTAACGGTGTAGTACTTGACCCGTTGTTGTTTAAACAGGAAGCAGAGGCTTTAGCTGCCAGTGGACATGATTTGACAAAGCAACTTTATATTTCCAAGAAAGCACATTTGATCCTTCCAACCCACCGTATTCTTGATGCGGCTTACGAAGCGGCAAAAGGTTCCGGAAAGATTGGAACAACCGGTAAAGGTATTGGCCCTACTTATACTGATAAGGTAAGCCGTAATGGTGTTCGTGTAGGCGATTTGCTGCATAACTTCGACGAAAAATACGCAGCCGCTAAAGGACGTCATGAAGCAATTCTGCGTTCATTGAACTATGATTATGATATAAAAGAACTGGAAACTCAATGGTTTGAAGCCCTTGAATACTTGAAAAAGTTTAAGTTGATAGATAGTGAGCATGTAATAAATAACTTATTGAAAGAGGGAAAATCTGTTTTGGCAGAAGGTGCGCAAGGTACTATGCTGGATATTGATTTTGGCTCTTATCCGTTTGTTACTTCTTCAAATACGATTTGTGCCGGATGCTGTACGGGCTTAGGTGTTTCTCCGCGTAATATAGGAGAAGTTTACGGTATCTTTAAAGCTTATTGTACACGTGTGGGCAGCGGTCCTTTCCCAACCGAATTGTTTGATGAAACAGGCGATAAAATTTGTCAGTTAGGACATGAGTTTGGTTCTGTAACAGGCCGTAAACGCCGTTGTGGCTGGATTGATCTTGTTGCTCTGAAATATGCGGTAATGATTAACGGCGTAAGCCAGCTTATTATGATGAAGAGTGATGTGCTGGATAGCTTTGATACAATTAAAGCATGCGTTGCTTATAAAATGAATGGAAAAGAGATTGTAGAATTTCCTTTTGAAATAGATGATACGATTGAACCGGTATATGTTGAATTGCCGGGATGGAAAACGGATATGACAAAAATGCAGAATGAAGATGAATTTCCGGAAGAGTTTAATGCTTATCTGTCATTCCTGGAAGAAGAATTGGGCGTTCCTGTTAAGATCGTATCTGTAGGTCCGGACCGTGAGCAGACTATTATCAGATATAACGAAGAATAATCTTTCATACAATATAAAATGGCAGAAGACATCCTTACAGGATCGTGGTCTTCTGCCATTTTTGTTTTGGCAGACTTTTTGTAACGTATTTGTTATATAACACTTAATTGATTAGAAAATTATGAGCATGTATTGGATTATATTTATAGGTTTCGCCTTGTTGAGTTGGCTGGTGTCTTCCCGACTTCAAAATAAGTTTGAGAAGTATTCGAAGATTCCTATGCCTAACGGTATGACCGGAAAAGACGTTGCGGAGAAAATGTTGCATGATAACGGTATTTATGATGTGAAGGTGATTTCTACTCCGGGCCATTTGACAGACCATTACAACCCTGCAAACCAGACGGTGAATTTGAGCGAATCGGTATATTACAGTAATAGTATAGCGGCGGCAGCTGTTGCAGCCCATGAATGCGGGCACGCTGTGCAACATGCAACGGCCTATGCTCCGTTAAAGATGCGTTCGGCATTAGTTCCGGTTGTTAGTTTTGCTTCAAACATAATGACGTGGGTGTTGCTGGGTGGAATGCTGTTGATTCATCAATTCCCGCAGTTATTGTTGTTTGGCATTATACTGTTTGCTTCTACTACGTTATTCAGTTTTATTACTTTGCCGGTTGAAATTAATGCAAGCCGGCGCGCATTGGCGTGGTTAAGCAATGCGGGCATTACGAATGCCTATACGCATGATAAAGCGGAAGACGCTTTACGTTCGGCTGCCTATACATATGTTGTTGCGGCTTTAGGTTCGTTGGCTACATTATTATATTATATAATGATCTTCCTGGGAGGAAGAAGCCGGGATTAGGAATTATTCCTGTAAAAGCATTACCTTTGCAGCCGGAATAATAATATAATAATATAAAATCATGCAAAAACCTTCCATTCCTAAAGGAACCAGAGACTTTTCGCCCGAGGAAATGGCGAAACGTAATTATATATTCAACACGATTCGTGAAGTATATCATTTGTATGGATTTCAGCAGATAGAAACTCCGGCGATGGAGAATCTGTCCACGCTGATGGGGAAATATGGTGAAGAAGGTGATAAACTTCTCTTTAAGATATTAAATTCAGGAGATTGTTTTGCCGGGATTTCAGAGGCTGAACTGATGGAAAAGAATCCGGTTAAGTTTGCTGTAAAAGCTTGTGAGAAAGGCTTGCGTTACGATTTGACCGTGCCTTTTGCCCGTTTTGTTGTTCAGCACCGTAATGAGATAAGTTTCCCGTTCAAGCGGTATCAGATACAACCCGTATGGCGTGCCGATCGCCCACAGAAGGGACGTTATCGTGAGTTCTACCAGTGCGACGGCGATGTTGTAGGTTCTGATTCCTTAATTAATGAGGTGGAATTGGTGCAGATTATAGATGAAGTTTTCCTCCGCTTCGGAATCCGCGTATGCATCAAAATAAATAATAGAAAGATTCTTTCGGGTATTGCCGAGATTATTGGCGAAGCCGATAAGATAGTAGATATTACGGTTGCTATTGATAAGCTGGATAAGATCGGCTTGGATAATGTAAATGAAGAACTTTGCAGTAAAGGCTTATCCGAAGACGCGATTCAGCGTTTGCAACCGATTATTATGTTGAACGGAACGAATGATGAGAAAATCAGTAAGCTCCGTGAGATTCTTGCCGGCTCGGAAATCGGATTAAAAGGGGTGGACGAACTTGCCTTTATACTGGACCGCTTAAAGCATACTCCTTTGTGTGCCGGATTAGAACTGGATTTGACCTTGGCACGTGGTTTGAACTATTATACAGGCGCTATTTTTGAAGTAAAAGCATTGGATGTACAGATAGGCAGTATTACCGGTGGAGGACGATATGACAATCTGACCGGTGTGTTTGGTATGGATGGTGTATCCGGTGTAGGTATATCATTTGGAGCCGATCGCATATTTGATGTATTGAACCAATTAGACCTGTATCCAGCTGACTCCCTGCAAACCACCCAACTTCTGTTCGTTAACTTTGGAGAGAAAGAAGAAACTTATTTGCTGCCTCTTATTTCTAAAGTTCGTGCGGCAGGTATCCGTACGGAACTTTATCCCGAAGCTGCCAAGATGAAGAAACAGATGGGATATGCAGACACTAAGAAGATTCCATTTGTGGCTATTGTCGGTGAAACGGAAATGGCAGAAGGCAAAATAAACCTGAAGAACATGATTACCGGTGAGCAAAAGCTGGTAACGGAAGAAGAACTGATCTCCCAATTCAAATAATACGTATCTTGGCGGGTTCGCCCCGCCAAGATACCGACGCTATAAATAGGACTTTAGACACGTCCTTTTTTTATTATAATCTTTATGCAGTTATGAAACCATTCTATTCTTTCCCTTTGATTTCTATTGTCATATTATTGATGGTGTCCTGTTCTTTTCAGCCTCGTGCGGAATGGGTTACTACAACTGAGTCCGCTTCGTGGGAAGAGCAACCGGATATTCTTTCGGCTTTACTGGATACAATCTCCACCATTGATGTAACAATATGTACTGATGAACCCCGGCAACAGATAGATGGTTTTGGCGCTTGTTTTAATGAATTGGGCTGGCTGTCATTGAGCAGACTGGAACCGAATATCCGGGAAGATATCATGCAAGAACTTTTCTTTCCGGGTGAAGGTGCTAACTTCTCCATATGCCGGATGCCTTTGGGTGCGAATGACTTCTCGCGCGATTGGTATTCGTACAACGAGACGGAAGGCGATTTCGCTATGGAACATTTTACCATAGCCAATGACCAGCAAACGTTAATTCCTTTTATCCGCAATGCGCGGAAGTACCAACCCGATTTACAGTTATGGGCTTCTCCCTGGTGTCCGCCTTCGTGGATGAAATATAATAAACACTATGCTTCCGCTTATAATGGAGATACTAGTGAAGAGAAATATCGGAATGGCTTGCCTGCCGATAAAGCAGGGAGTGAAGGAATGGATATGTTTATTCAGGACTCACTGTATTTACAGGCCTATGCTCTTTATTTCTCGAAGTTTATAGATGCTTATAAGGAACAAGGAATCCCAATCTTTGCCGTAATGCCTCAGAATGAATTCAATTCCGCTCAAACTTTTCCCAGTTGCTGTTGGACCGCAAAAGGATTGGCTCGCTTTATCGGCGAATATCTCGGACCTGAGATGGAAAAGAAGAATGTGGAAGTAATGTTCGGTACTATGGAGCGGGCTAACGAATTGTTGGTCGATTCTATTCTTACGGATCCCTTGTGTAGTAAATATGTAAAAGGAGTAGGTTTCCAATGGGCGGGAAAAGGGGCTATTCCCGGTATTCATAAACGTTATCCGGATATGAAGCTATACCAAACGGAACAAGAATGCGGTAATGGAAAGAATGACTGGAAAGGAGCGATGTATTCCTGGAGTTTGATGCAACATTATTTGAACAATGGAGCTTCTGCCTATATGTATTGGAATATCTCTCTGGACGAAGGGGGCATCAGCCGTTGGGGATGGGCGCAAAACTCTTTGGTTGTTGTCAATCCCGAAACAAAAACTTTTCGTTACACCCCCGAATATTATGTAATGAAACATGTCAGCCATTATGTCCAACCCGGTGCTCGGATGTTGACAACGGAAGGTACATATACCAATTTGATGGCATTCCGTAACCCGGATAAAAGCCTCGTTGTGGTAATTGCCAACGAAACCGATGCTGACAAACCTGTTTCCATACGTGTAGAAGAGCGTATTTACCGTCCGTCACTTCCTGCACATTCCATATCTACACTTTTGATAGACTAGCCTCACTACCATAGCCAAAGGTAATAGAGTTCTTCCGGCTGTTCGTCATTCCGGGTAGATAAGATGATGTCGGATAGCCATCCTGTCAGTTATATCTGCAACAAACAGCCGGTAGTTATGAAAAATTGTCAGTCTTTTATTTGACAATTGTTTTGGCACAGATTTCGCATATACGTAGACGTGTGTATGTAATACACCGCTAAAAGCAATATTATTAACAATTAAAATATTAAAGAAGATGAACATTAAACCATTAGCAGACAGAGTGCTGATTCAGCCGGCTGCAGCAGAGGAGAAAACACTGGGAGGTATTATTATTCCGGATTCTGCAAAAGAAAAACCTTTAAAGGGTGAAGTTATTGCCGTAGGTAACGGAACAAAGGATGAAGAAATGGTTGTGAAGAATGGCGATACTGTCTTGTACGGTAAATATGCCGGTACGGAAATTGAACTGGATGGTGAGAAATATCTTATCATGCGTCAATCTGACATTTTAGCTATTATTTAAGTTTTCATTATTCTAAAAACATAACATTAAAGAAATAAATATCATGGCAAAAGAGATTAAATACGATATGGATGCCCGCGACCTTCTGAAAAAAGGTGTGGATGAATTGGCTAATGCGGTAAAAGTAACATTAGGCCCGAAGGGACGTAACGTAATTATCGAAAAGAAGTTTGGCGCTCCTCACATTACAAAGGATGGTGTAACGGTTGCTAAAGAAATCGAATTGGCTTGCCCGTTCGAGAACATGGGTGCGCAATTGGTTAAGGAAGTAGCTTCTAAAACTAACGACAATGCCGGTGACGGTACAACTACTGCTACAGTATTGGCTCAGTCTATTATAGGTGTAGGTTTGAAAAACGTTACTGCCGGTGCTAATCCGATGGATTTGAAGCGTGGTATCGATAAAGCTGTTGCTAAAGTTGTAGAAAGTCTTGCTGCTCAGGCTGAGGAAGTAGGCGACAAATTCGAAAAGATCGAACATGTTGCTAAAATATCTGCAAACGGTGACGAAGCTATCGGTAAATTAATCGCTGAAGCTATGCAGAAAGTAAAAAAAGAAGGTGTTATCACTGTTGAAGAAGCTAAAGGAACTGAAACTACAGTTGATGTAGTAGAAGGTATGCAGTTCGACCGTGGTTATATCTCTCCATATTTTGTTACCAACACGGAAAAGATGGAATGCGAGATGGAAAATCCGTATGTCCTGATCTATGATAAGAAGATTTCTGTATTGAAAGACCTTCTTCCTATCCTTGAACCGGCTGTACAAAGCGGTCGTCCATTATTGATTATCGCAGAAGATATCGACAGCGAAGCATTGGCTACATTGGTAGTTAACCGTCTGCGTGGTTCTTTGAAGATCTGTGCTGTTAAGGCTCCGGGCTTTGGAGATCGCCGTAAAGCCATGTTGGAAGATATCGCAGTATTGACTGGCGGTGTTGTTATCTCAGAAGAAAAAGGTCTGAAGTTAGAAGGTGCTACAATGGATATGCTGGGTACAGCTGAAAAGATCACTGTAGACAAAGATACAACAATCATTGTGAACGGTGCCGGTGATAAAGCAGCTATTCAGGCTCGTATCGCTCAGATCAAAACACAAATCGAGAATACAACATCCGATTATGATAAAGAGAAACTTCAGGAACGTTTGGCTAAAATGGCCGGAGGTGTAGCTGTTCTGTATGTAGGTGCTCCTTCTGAAGTTGAAATGAAAGAAAAGAAAGACCGTGTAGACGATGCGTTACATGCAACTCGTGCTGCTATCGAAGAAGGTACAGTTCCGGGCGGTGGCGTTGCTTACATTCGTGCTATTGATGCTTTGGAAGGCATGAAGGGCGAAAACGAAGATGAAACTACAGGTATTGAAATCGTTAAACGCGCTATAGAAGAACCTCTTCGCCAGATTGTAGCTAACGCAGGTAAAGAAGGTGCTGTTGTTGTTCAGAAAGTGAAAGAAGGTAAGGGTGACTTTGGTTACAATGCCCGTCTTGACAAGTATGAAAACTTGTGTGCTTCTGGTGTAATAGATCCGGCTAAGGTAACTCGCGTAGCTTTGGAAAATGCAGCTTCTATTGCAGGTATGTTCCTTACTACGGAATGTGTTATTGCCGATAAGAAAGAAGAAACTCCTGCTATGCCTCCGATGAATCCGGGCATGGGTGGTGGAATGGGCGGTATGATGTAATCAATCCTTCCCTTTATATATAATGTATAGAGAAAACGGCTGCTTCTTTTTATGGAAGCGGCCGTTTCTGTGTTATCTGCCAAATTAAAACGGAAACATCTTTTGATATATGGAAAAAAAAACTACCTTTGCACCGCAATCGAAAGATAGTATTTACTATTGCCCAGGTGGCGGAATTGGTAGACGCGCTCGTTTCAGGTGCGAGTGGTTTTGCGATCGTGCAGGTTCGAGTCCTGTTCTGGGCACATCCTTAAGAGAAGGCTATTCCGGTATTATCCGGTTTAGCCTTTTTTATTGTTAAAGATAACTGTTTTGATATTCCGGATGCTTACTTAATGTTTTTAAAAACCTTTCCTTTGGATAGAAAAGTTTAACTCATTGAAGAGTAAAAGAGATAACTTTTTTTCTAAGAAACATTTCTTATATTTACAACCAAAATAGAAGTGATGCTACAGCGATATACAGAAGATGAATTAGTGGAACGATTACGCGACCCTTCCCGGCAAAGGGATGCTTTTGCGATGGTTGTGGACAGCTATGGCGAGAAGTTGTATTGGCAAATTCGTAAGATGGTACTTAGTCATGATGATGCTAACGACTTGTTGCAGAATACTTTTTTGAAAGCGTGGACAAATCTGGATTATTTTAGAGGGGAAGCTAAATTGTCGACATGGCTTTATAAAATTGCCATCAATGAATGTATAACTTTTTTGAATAAACAACGGAGCCTGAATAATATTTCTATAGACGATACGGATGTTTTTATGCTTGAACGTTTGAAAGGTGATGAGTATTTTGATGGTGACGCAGCTCAGATGAAATTACAGGAAGCTATCCTTTCTCTGCCTGAGAAACAGCGAATTGTATTTAATATGAAGTATTTTGATGATATGAAATACGAAGAAATGTCAGACGTGCTCGGTACTTCGGTAGGAGCTTTGAAAGCTTCATATCATCATGCTGTAAAAAAAGTAGAGGAGTTTTTAACGAAAGATATTTAAACCTTTTGGCCTAAGCATCGTCAAAGGTGTATTAAAAGAATAGCAATTATGAAAACAGAACAAAACAATCTGGAAGATTTGAAAGGGAAGAATCCGTTTTCAGTTCCTCAGGGATATATGGAAGGACTTACCTCTCAGATTATGAGTCAGCTTCCGGAGAAACCTCGTGAAAAGACGAAGCAGGTTTCTTTGCTGGATCGTGTGCGTCCGTGGTTGTATATGGCAGCGGTATTTGCCGGACTTGGGTTGTTTTTCAAAGTAATTGTTGGCGAACAACAAACGAATGAAGGTAAATCGGCCTCGTTAATTGTAAAAACAGAAGTTCCCGAAGATTCTATGGCCGCCATACAAGCAGAGGACGACATGGAATATTTCGAGTATTTGGAAGAACAATATGATAATTATTTATTGGCAGAAGAAATGGTCGATTTTGAATAATTTGAATATTTTCTTGATTAAATAAAATTTTTTTGAAATAATACTTGTATGAATAAAATATTTTTTATTACATTTGTAGCGATTTCAGTTCTAATATCATCAAATGCCTTAGGGCAGGAGAAAAGAGAACATCGACATTTTGATAGAGAAGCATTCCAAGCAAAGAGAAATGCCTTTATAATGGCAGAGCTTAGCCTTACTCCTGAAGAAGCTGCGGTTTTTATTCCGCTTTGTGATGAGTTTAGGCAGAAGACTTTTGAAGCAAATAAGCCTTGCCGGAAATTAAATAAGCAGTTACGTTTGAATGCGAATCCTACGGATGCAGAATATACAGCGGCGGTTGATGCTTGTTTACAAGCACATCTCAAAGAAGCAGAACTGGAAAAAGAGTATTATGAGAAATTCAAACAAATACTCACGCCTGAGAAACTTTATAAATACAAGGAAGCAGAAACCAAGTTTATGCGGAGCTTTATGAAGGAATCGGGTAAAAAGAAAGAAGAGAAACAGAAGAAATAAAAATATTATCATTATTTGTGTTTTTTGTTTAGATTTAGTTTTGGCGTTTAAGTTAAGGGAGGGGTGGCGACGTGATGTCGGTTCCCCTTTTGTTTTTTATAACCCTTTCGCTTTCGCTTCGTTCCAAATTCTGTCCATTTCTTCCAATGTCAGTTCCTTTAAAGATTGTCCTAGTTTAATTGTATGTTCTTCCAGATAATTGAACCGGCGGATAAACTTCTGGTTTGTACGTTCCAACGCATTGTCCGGATTGATTTTATATAAGCGGGCTGCATTAATAAGACTGAAAAACAGATCGCCGAATTCGGCTTCCATTTTATCCGCATCCATGTGATCTATTTCAACCTTTAGCTCATTGAACTCTTCCTGCACCTTTTCCCATACCTGGTCACGTTGCTCCCAGTCGAAGCCTACATTACGCGCCTTGTCTTGGATGCGGTGCGCTTTTACTACAGAGGGAAGAGACGAAGGGACACCCTCCAATACCGTTTTGTTGCCGCCTTTTTCTTTCAGTTTAAGTTGCTCCCAGCTTTGCTCTACCTTCTGAGCCGTATCAGCGGAGCTGTCTCCGAATACATGCGGATGGCGGTAAATCAGTTTCCGGCAAAGACTATCGCAAACATCTTTGATGTCGAAGGCCTCTTTTTCCTCACCTATCTTGGCATAGAAAACGATGTGTAGTAAAAGGTCTCCCAGCTCTTTCTTGATGTTCTCATTGTCGTTCTTCATTATAGCATCGCAAAGCTCATATGTCTCTTCAATAGTGTTAGTGCGGAGGCTCTCATTTGTCTGTTTGCGATCCCACGGGCATTTTACCCTCAATTCATCCAGAATGTCGAGCAATTGCCCGAAGGCTTCCATTTTCTCTTCCTTTGTTGCCATTTTAATAATGTGATAATTAGTTAATATGCCAATGTGCCAATAAAATACCTTTACTTGAGCATTGGTATTTATTGGCACATTGGCATATTGAATTATTGATTAATTATTTCTTTTCTTTGAATACTCTCAATCCGTTTTGAAGGAATTGGACATACTTGGAAACATCTTCGTTGAAAGCGTATGACGGTCCGAGCGGTTGTCCCTCGTCGTTCAATAAGATATAGAACGGCTGGGCGTTAGCGCCAAACTTGCTGCGTTGCAGGTAACTCCATTTGTCGCCTATCGTTTTCAGCTTACGAACTTTGCCATGCTCTTCAATCTCTATCGGTTGCGGCAGTTTCGTCTTGTCGTCCACCATTAAAGTGATCAATACGTAATCTTTCTCAAGTAATTGTTTTACTTTCGGATCAGTCCATACGGAAGCCTCCATCTTACGGCAGTTTACACATCCATAACCGGAGAAGTCTATCATAACCGGTTTGTTAACCTTCTTGGCATACGCCATACCTGTTTCGTAATCGTCGAAAGCGGCGTGAACTTCATTCTCATATAGATTGAAATCCTGTGTGTACAAAGGAGGGGCAAAGGCGCTGATTGCTTTTAGAGGTGCACCCCAAAGCCCCGGAATCATGTAGACGGCAAATGCAAAAGATATGATTGCCATAAACAGGCGGGGTACAGATACATATTTTAAATCGCTGTCGTGGCTGAATTTAATTTTTCCCAGCAAGTAACATCCCAATAAGACAAAGATTACGATCCAAAGCACTATAAATACTTCACGATCCAGTAAGCGCCATCCGTAAGCAAGGTCTGCTACGGAAAGGAATTTTAAGGCTAATGCCAATTCAAGGAAACCTAAAACCACCTTTACGGAGTTTAGCCATCCGCCGGACTTAGGCATACTTTGCAGCATATTCGGGAAGATAGCAAAGAAACTGAACGGTATGGATAGAGCCAATGCAAAGCCAAACATGCCGATAGCCGGGCCAACGGCAGTGCCCATAGATGCGGCTTGAACCAATAATGTTCCAATGATAGGGCCGGTACAAGAGAACGATACCAATACCAACGTGAATGACATGAAGAAGATACTCAGAATTCCGGTGGTAGAGTCTGCCTTGCTATCCAGTTTGTTTGTCCATGACGCCGGCAGCACCAGTTCAAATGCTCCGAAGAATGAAATGGCAAATACCACCAATAGCAGGAAGAATATAATGTTAAAGATAGCATTCGTGGATAAATCGTTCAAAGCGCTTGCTCCGAAAATACCGGTTATCAATAATCCCATTACCAGATAAATAACAATAATGGATATACCATAGGTTAGTGCGTCGCGAATTGCTTTCTTGCGGTCTTTGGTACGTTTCAGGAAGAAGCTTACGGTCATCGGAATCATAGGCCATACGCAAGGGGTAAGCAAGGCAATTAAACCTCCTAAGAAACCTGCGAAAAAGATGAATAACCAAGAGGTGTCGGTAGCCGAAACCGTTGTGTCGCCAAATGCTTTTAACTCACTGATAACCGGTGTCCATAAAGAAGCATTGTCTGTTAACTCATTTGCCACATTGGTAGATGCCGCCGACTTTTGTGCTACAGGTTCGGAAGTGGTTAATTCTGCCGCTTCCAGTGCTACTGCTTCTGTGTCGGGTTGTACTATAGTTGCATCCTGCCTGTCCGGAGCAACTGTTTCAGCTTCGCTTACGGCATTCATGTGGATATTTTTCTTGTCAAAAGAAAAATCTACGTGATCCGGAGGCAGGCAAGTCTCATCGTTACAAGCCATAAATTCCACTTGTCCTTCTGCTTTGAATTTAGCCGGGTCTGTTACCTTTATTTTCTGTGTGAATGAAACAGTTCCCGGATACCAGCGCAGATTCATCTGGAACTGTTCGTCGTATACGGTTGTAGGTTTAACGGAAGAAGTCGGTTTGCCAATCAATTCCGCTCCGTTCAGGGTTTCAAAAGTGAAAGAGGTCGAAACCGGACCGCCTTCCGGCAGGTCCATGTCGTATAAATGCCATCCTTTATCGCTGGTAGCAGTGAATATAATCTCCTTTTCGGGAGTGCCGGGATCTTCCAGTTTGATTTTCCACTTTACAGGATCAAGAATTTGGGCCTGTACTGTCAGCGCTATCAGCGCTAATGTCAAAATACTAACGAGCTTCTTCATGCTGCTATGTTTATTCTAAGTTTTATTTTGCTAAAGATATGAAAGCGTCTGGTGTACGCGTTTCAAAACACATTTCTTCCCCTGTCTCGGGATGAATAAAATAAAGTTTCCGGGCGTGTAGCATTAATCGTCCGGCGGGGTCCGTGTCAGCTCCATATTTGTAGTCTCCCGCTATGGGATGGCCTATAGATTGCATTTGCGCACGTATCTGGTTCTTGCGCCCTGTCTCCAATTCAAGGTCAACGAGTGAATACGCCTCGTTGCTCTGCAATACTCTATATCTGGTAATCGCTTCTTTTCCATTTCCTTCGGCAGTTACATATACCTGCATTTGGGCATTCTCGGTCAGGAAAGAGGTGATTAAGTCTGTGTCTCTTTCCGGGCGACCTTCAACTACAGCCACATAGCTGCGTTGGGTAATCATATTGTTCCAGTTAGACTGTAACGTTTCCTGCACTTTGCGATTTTTTGCGAACATCATCAGTCCGGAGGTTTCCCTGTCCAGCCGGTGCAGTATGAATATTTTGTTTCTTGGGTCCGACTTCTTTACGTAATCGCTTAGTATATGGAATGCGGTGCGTTCTTTAACGCGTGTTGTAGATACGGAGAGCAAACCCTCTTTTTTATTTACAACGATCAGTGAGTCGTCTTCCCAAACGATTTTTAGAAGCGGATTATTGAATGCCACTTTGCCACGTTCGTAGCTGATATTTACAATGTCGTTTGGTTCAAGCGGTGTATTGAACTGGGAGGTTACTTTGCCGTTTACCGAAATCTGGCCTTTGCTTAGCATCATTTTTACCGAGCTTTTGCTTTGCTCATTTAGCAGTTGGAACAGAAAAGGAAGTAAAGTACCTTGTTCTTTTACGGTTACTTTGCGTCCTCTGGGGGCTTTCGGTTGATTTTCACCCTTGTATGCCGAGTTTCTTCTCATATTTATTTTTATATAGCTTGCAAAGATACTGGCATTTAGGGAATACTGCAATAGCTATGAGGCTAATTCCCTGGCAATGCTACCAGTTAATTTATGTGAATGTGGCAGAGGTTTGCTCTTTGGCTGTCTAAAGGATATATCTTTTGCACTTAAAAGTCCCGTCTTAACATTTCAAAAGAGCAGACCTTTGAAGTGTTAAGACGGGACTTTTAGATTCAAAAGACTGCTCTTTTGAAAGCCTTTGTCTGGACTGTTAACATATACGGGATCATCGAGGCCTTTTTTGAAATCATCGGGATGATTTTGGAAAAAGATCCCGATGATTTATAAATAGCTTTCCGGTAACGCGAATAAGGTAAAATGATAAAATAAAGAAATTTTAGGGAGAAGATTTTCTTTGTATATATTAATGTACGCGCGTACATTTATTATTAGAGAAAACAGAATAGTCGGTTCACCTTCCAAAACATTATGTTTTAGAGGCATTTAAGTGGCTAATGAAAACGTTGGTCTAGAATCGTCGTTTTTTAGCCCGTTTTTAGGGTGTTCGTAATACGAAGCCTTCATTTTGTAACCAATAAGCTATATTGTTGATAAGAAAGCATATAGAGCAGTGAAAAATTATTCAAAAAGGGTTGCAGGAATAAAAGAAAGATGTACCTTTGCATTGACGAATCTAGACGAACGTTTTCGTTAGTCATTTTAAAGGTCCTGATTGAGGAATAAATTATTGATTTATAGAGCTTTTAATTAAACACTAGTATTAATATTAATTTTAGAATTATGAACAAGAGATTCTCTACTCTTTTGGCTATCGCTCTGGTAGCCGGTGGATTATCAGCAAATGCGCAGTATGCTCCTACGGGCGGACATGCAACTGCTATTAAGCCCACTGTGAATTATTATCACATTCAGATTAAAGACGCTAACGTGAATTCTTATTTGGGAGCTACAACTCGCGACGGTAAGGATAGTCTTTATTTGATGTCTCCTGTAAAGGGTGATTTCCAAAATGCATCAGCATTGGATTCTGCTATGTGGCAGGTTGACCTGTCTGTAGAAACAGATTCTGTATTTTCATTTGTAAACAAGGCTACAAATGCTAAGTTGAGTTTTGCAAAAGAGGGTACAGGCATGATTGCCGATGGTATCTCTAAATGGGCTTGGAAAGGTACAGATGGTGGTTATATCACTAATGGTAGCTCAATGAGACTGGATACTTTGAGTGCAGACGTGAAAGGTATTCCTGCAGGTACTGTAATTTTATCAAAGGACGGAAAGTTTAATGATAAAACTGACAATGTTGCAGCTACAAAATGGATGATTGTAGATGCTGCTACAGAGGTTATATTAACTGCTAAAGATTTGAATTCAAATAATGGCGG
>NZ_LT896588.1:281360-520214 GCF_900186615.1 Parabacteroides bouchesdurhonensis | reverse complement strand
AACGTTTTCGTTAGTCATTTTAAAGGTCCTGATTGAGGAATAAATTATTGATTTATAGAGCTTTTAATTAAACACTAGTATTAATATTAATTTTAGAATTATGAACAAGAGATTCTCTACTCTTTTGGCTATCGCTCTGGTAGCCGGTGGATTATCAGCAAATGCGCAGTATGCTCCTACGGGCGGACATGCAACTGCTATTAAGCCCACTGTGAATTATTATCACATTCAGATTAAAGACGCTAACGTGAATTCTTATTTGGGAGCTACAACTCGCGACGGTAAGGATAGTCTTTATTTGATGTCTCCTGTAAAGGGTGATTTCCAAAATGCATCAGCATTGGATTCTGCTATGTGGCAGGTTGACCTGTCTGTAGAAACAGATTCTGTATTTTCATTTGTAAACAAGGCTACAAATGCTAAGTTGAGTTTTGCAAAAGAGGGTACAGGCATGATTGCCGATGGTATCTCTAAATGGGCTTGGAAAGGTACAGATGGTGGTTATATCACTAATGGTAGCTCAATGAGACTGGATACTTTGAGTGCAGACGTGAAAGGTATTCCTGCAGGTACTGTAATTTTATCAAAGGACGGAAAGTTTAATGATAAAACTGACAATGTTGCAGCTACAAAATGGATGATTGTAGATGCTGCTACAGAGGTTATATTAACTGCTAAAGATTTGAATTCAAATAATGGCGGTTATTTTAAATTAGCATTCGGTACGGATGTTGCTGGTAATGTGTTTACTGCTAATAAGCTGGAAGCTATTCCTGTAAGTGGAGTACAGGCTACAGGTACTAATGTGGCTAATAATAAATGGACTGCGGGAACAACGACTTTTACTCCTAGTGATTCTGTTATGCTACGTGTAATAGGAGCAACAGGCCTTCCTAATGGCAATTGGACTGGTAAGGCAAATGACACCTTGTTTGTTGTAACAGATACATTGCATTATACTCCTAACGGAGGTTCAACTTGGAGTGCACAATCTGGTTATAAGTTTGTTTTAGATACATTGACAAATGTAACTAATGAAAAGGCTCAACTTACAGCAGGTTCTGATACAATTGCTGCAGAAGGACGTAATATTTCTACTTATTTGTTTACGTTTAAAGTATATAAAAATAGAATTGCTGGTGACTCGCTTGTTATTGGTAGCAATGCTTCTGTAACTTATGATGCAGATGATAAAGGCCATGAGGATTATATTTATAAGAGAGGAACACAACCTGTTCTTGTAAATACTTCAACAGATAATACAGGTGCTAAGATTGTAACTACATTGGGGGGTACAGAAGCTGAATCTCTTCCTTTAATTGAATTCCCTCAAGGAACTAAGTTTACAGGTTTGGATGCAACTAAGAAATATTTTATCCAGTATACTGGTGGTAACAATAAGGACAAATTTTATGTAGTAACATTCGTTAAAGGTCAGAATGCACCTGGTGTTGGTTATTCTGCTTCTGCTTCTCCATTAGTACCTTCTACTCAATGGGCTGTTAAAAAGTTGGCTTCCGGTAATTATATAATCTATAACCGTGAGTTTGACGATATGAAATTCTTGAATGGCCAGGCTGTTTATGAAGCTGGTGATGCAGGTTATAAGACTTCTGCTGATGACAAGAATACTTTCAAATTTATTGAAGTTGGTACAACTGACGAATATGTAGGTTACAAACACTTTACTGATGTTGAGTTAGGAACTTCTTCTGTTGCTTTGAACTTTAACACTTCATTTGGTGATGATGTTCCTGTATATTTGAAAGACAAAGATTCTATTCTGTATGCTGCAAAGGGCGAAAATGCTGTATCATTTAAACTTGCAAAAGCTAATGCAGGTGAAGCTACTTATGGTGATAATTTAAAACGTCAGTCTTATATCTTGAAAGAATTCTTGGGTGACCGCGTTTTAGGTATTGATGCTGCAGGTAATTTGAAGCTGACAAACCGTACAAAACAGTATGTTGCTAATGATATTGCATATCGTGATACAGTTGCTGTATTATTGCGTGCTACTTCTGTTGCTAATAAATATCAGTTAGTTGTATTAAAAGGTAAAGGAGAAACTACAAATGATGCTTTAACATTTGAATCAGGTGTTCTTGGCGCAGACTCTTTGGTTGCTACTGCCGGTGGTACTGAAGGTAAATTGTTTACAGATAAATTAGGTTCATTGTTGACAGGTTCATTCTCTGTAGAATTCCCAGACCTGCCTGATTTCGTAAATGTAACAAAAGACAAACCTGCCCATATGGTTATCCGTTCTGCTGCCAATAATTCATTGGCTATCACAATCGGAGCTAAAGGTGCTGCTTTGTTGAAGAGTACAAGCGATTTGAAGGCTGATTCTTATTCAGAAGATGATTTGAAGATGTATGTTGATACAGCTATCATGACAGATGTTGCTAAACCTACATATTATATCCGTACTACTCAAGGTGTAGATGCAGAAGATGTTGAAGCCGGTATTGCTAATTACTTGTCTATTAAAGATGGCAAAGTATCATTCGTAGCAGGAAAGCAATTTGGTTTGAACGGCGTAGATAGCCTGAAAGTTGGTAGCGATGAGAAATATGCTCCTAAGGCTCAGTTCTTGTTTGCTAATACTAAAACAGAAGGTCAATATAAGATTTATAACCCTGCTTCTAACAGCTATTTGGCTCAGAAGAATGGTGTATTGGTTGTTGCTAATGTAGACGATGCCCTTCCGTTCACAACAGAAGTTGCAGAAACTCCTACATCAAACGGTGCTATCGAAGCTAACACTATCAGCGTAGTTGCTGGTGAAGGTAACGTAACCGTATACGGTGCAGCCGGTAAGACTATCATCGTATCAGACGTTGTTGGTCATAACACTACAGTAATCGCTACTTCTGATGCTGAAACAATTCCTGCTACTTCTGGCGTAGTTATCGTTAAGGTTGGCAGCGAAGTTGTTAAGACTGTAGTTGATTAAGAAAAATAAAAAATTAAAGAATCAAATAATATGCGTCATGCAAAGGTTCTCCTTCGGGAGGACCTTTCAGTAGCCCGTGAGGGTGAACAAATGACGGATTAATACTAAAGTAATAAAAATAAGTTCTTCTGCCGGTATCTCTGTGAAGAGTGAATGCAGATACAAGATTAGCCCTTCCGAATTAAACGGAAGGGCTTTTTTGTTCTTTACAATGATAGGAAAAGGTTGCTAAGCTAATAATCTGCATTATTTTTTGTATTTTTGCCTAGAATTTTTGCCCATGAAGGCGAGGAATGATTGTGAATATAAAGTATACAAACATGGAAATTGCAAGTAAATACAATCCCGCAGAGGTTGAAGGGAAGTGGTATCAGTATTGGTTGGATAATGGTTATTTTAAGTCTAAACCGGATGGTCGCGAGCCATACACAATCGTTATTCCGCCTCCCAACGTCACCGGAGTATTGCATATGGGACACATGCTTAACAATACCATTCAGGATATTCTGGTTCGCCGTGCCCGTATGATGGGAAAGAATGCTTGCTGGGTACCGGGTACTGACCATGCTTCCATTGCTACGGAAGCGAAGGTTGTAAACAGACTGGCTCAGAGAGGTATAAAAAAGACAGACCTTACACGGGAAGACTTCCTTAAACATGCCTGGGAATGGAAGGAAGAACATGGCGGCATTATTCTGAAACAGCTTCGTAAGCTGGGGGCTTCTTGTGATTGGGACCGTACTGCTTTTACAATGGACGAAAAGCGTTCCGAAAGTGTACTTAAAGTATTTGTGGATTTGTATAACAAAGGTCTTATCTACAGAGGTGTCCGTATGGTAAACTGGGACCCTAAGGCTCTTACGGCTCTTTCCGACGAAGAAGTTATCTATAAGGAAGAACATAGTAAATTATTCTATCTCCGTTATAAAATTGTGGGCGAAGACGGCTATGCTATTGTTGCAACAACCCGCCCGGAAACAATCATGGGTGATACTGCCATGTGTATTAACCCGAATGATCCAAAGAACCGGCATTTGAAAGGCAAGAAGGTGATCGTTCCGTTGGTAAACCGTGAGATTCCGGTGATAGAGGATGATTATGTGGATATTGAGTTTGGTACAGGTTGCCTGAAAGTAACCCCTGCTCATGACGTAAACGACTATATGTTAGGCGAGAAATATAATTTGCCTTCTATTGATATTTTTAATGATAATGGTACTATTAGCGAAGCTGCCGGTCTGTATGTTGGTATGGACCGTTTTGACGTCCGCGAACAAATAGAAAAAGATTTGCGTAATGCCGATCTTCTGGAAAAGGTTGAAGCTTATGAGAATAAAGTAGGCTTTTCCGAACGTACAAATGTTGCTATTGAACCGAAGCTGTCTATGCAATGGTTTCTGAAAATGGAACATTTGGCGCAGATAGCATTAGAACCGGTAATGAAGGACGATATTAAGTTCTATCCTCCGAAGTTTAAGAATACATACCGTCACTGGATGGAGAATATTAAGGACTGGTGTATCAGCCGTCAACTTTGGTGGGGGCATCGTATTCCTGCCTATTTCTTACCGGAAGGTGGCTATGTTGTTGCAGAAACGGAGGAAAAGGCATTGGCATTGGCTAAAGAAAAGACAGGTAATCTGAATTTGACAATGGCCGATTTGCGCCAGGATGAAGATGTATTAGATACCTGGTTCTCTTCCTGGTTGTGGCCGATTTCATTGTTTGACGGTATCAATAATCCGGATAATGAGGAAATTAATTACTACTATCCAACCACTGATCTGGTTACAGGACCTGATATTATCTTTTTCTGGGTGGCACGTATGATTATGGCCGGATATGAATACCGTAACACAATGCCATTCAAGAATGTCTATTTTACAGGTATTGTCCGCGACAAATTGGGACGTAAGATGTCCAAGTCGCTAGGAAACTCTCCTGATCCGTTGAATCTGATTGAACAGTATGGGGCCGATGGTGTTCGTATGGGATTGATGCTGGCAGCACCGGCAGGTAATGATATTCCTTTTGATGAAGCCTTATGTGAACAGGGGCGTAATTTTAATAATAAGATATGGAATGCCTTCCGTTTGGTGAAAGGATGGACTGTTGACGAAACGATAGAGCAGCCGGAAGCATCAGCTATTGCTGTGAAATGGTTTAAGATGCAGTTAGATAAAACGATAGCCGAAGTAGATGATTCTTTTGGCAAATATCGTCTGAGTGAGGCAATGATGGCTGTTTATAAATTATTCTGGGATGAGTTTTCTTCCTGGTATCTGGAGATGGTAAAACCGGGTTATCAACAACCTGTTGATAAGTCTACCTATTTATCAACATTAGGTTTCTTTGATTCCTTGCTTCGTTTGCTCCATCCCTTTATGCCTTTTATTACAGAGGAGTTATGGCAAGCATTAGAACCCCGTAAAGAGCATGAAAGCATTATGATTGCACAAATGCCGGAAGTATTACCTGTTGATAACTCTTATCTGGAAGCTTTTGACGTTGTGAAAGAAATAATAAGTGGTATCCGTACTATTCGTTTGCAAAAGAGTATTCCTAATAAGGAAACTTTGAGTTTGCAAGTCTTGGGCGAACATCAGGATACGTTTAATCCGGTTATTGCTAAGATGTGTAATTTATCAGCCATACAAAAAGCGGATGATAAAGCGGCCGGCGCGATATCTTTTTTGGTTCGTACCACCGAATATGCAATACCTTTGGGAAATATGATTAATGTTGAAGAGGAATTGGCGAAACTTCAGGAAGAGTTGAAATACCAACAGGGCTTTCTGGCTTCTGTTATGAAAAAACTTGGTAATGAAAGTTTTGTGAATAAGGCTCCGGCTAACGTGATTGATATGGAGAGAAAGAAGCAAGCCGATGCGGAAAGTAAGATTAAATCTATTGAAGAAAGTATAGCAGCTTTGCGAATATAGATGAATCGGTTTATAATAGAAATACCATAATCGAATGAAGTATGTTTTAATTCCAATTCTTTTTTTATTAATGACACAGAGGCTGTCTACATCAGCACAAGAACGTGCTGATGTAGACAGCCTTATTATGGTACTCAAACAACTTCCCGATAGTTGTAGACTTAAGAGCCTATATGATTTAACCTATCAAAACCTTCGAAACAACACCTGTATAATTTACTCAAACTTATTGCTGGAAGAAGCTGACCGGCAACATAATCCTTACTATAAGGGAAGTGCCTATTTCCTTTCGGCTATGTATTACTATGCGAAAAATGCAGATAGCATGCGCATATTCATGTATGAGGCTGAGCCTCTTCTATTATCGGAAAACCGGATAGAAGAAATATGCCGCATGAGAGGATGGAATATCTATGCTTATACCCGAGATGGCCAAAAAGAAAAAGTTATTCCTGCGGTGAATGATTTAAAGGCATTTGCAAAGAAACATAATTTCCCGGATGGCGAGGATATGGCTAATCAGGCTTTGGCCGATTATTATTTAGGAGAGGGATTGAGTGATGAAGGAGTAGAGCTTTATGAGGAGGTTCTTCATAGCATGGAACGGAGAAATATACCTTTGATAAAGCGAATTAATATTATCCGTCAGTTATTAAGAAACAATATAGATATCCAGAAACAAATTTATTATCTGGATAAAATTAATGGGTATATTGAAGACTATAAAAAGAAAGGGATTGAATACCTTGATTCGGAAAAACCTCTGTACCTTCTCGAATATTTTTATCATCAATCGTATGCTTATATAGCCATAAGATTAAAAGATTCGACTTTGGCGCATACTCACCTAAGTAAAGCTGAGGCTATTATGCGGGAAAGAAATCTGGTAAGTGAAGAAAGAATCATCGAACAATTGAAACTACTTTATTATGAGTTGATAGGCAAATATGATTTAGCTATAGATATGGCAGACAGGTTGGCAGCTCATTATGAAAATATGAAGATGATTGATACTGTACTTGAGCTGCTTTATACAAAGGCCGATCTTTACTATAAATCCAATAGAGGAATGGAGGCTGCCGCTCTTTTTCGTACGTTGTATGAGAGAAAAGATTCTGTGCGCAAAGCTGTATTTTATGAAAATCTGGCGAAATTAAAAGCTCAACATGATGTGGATGAGTTGGAGCTTAAAACAAAACAAATGGAATTGGAAGCATCTACGTTTCATTCACAACGGCTGTTGATGGGAAGCGGACTTATATTTATGGTTTTGATTTGTTGTTTGCTCGTTTATATAGCTTATTCCCGCCATCGTCATGGATTACAATTAAAAGTGGCAAAAGAAAAAGCAGAAAAGGCTGACCGTTTGAAATCCGCCTTTCTTGCGAATATGAATCATGAAATACGAACGCCATTAAATGCTATTGTTGGTTTCTCTCAGATTATAGCGGATGAAGAGGATGCGAATGTAAGACATGAACTTTCTTCTATAATTCAGAGTAATAATGATTTGTTACAAAGGCTGGTGGAGGATGTCTTGGATATATCGAAAATAGAGTCAGATGCCATAACATTTGTGTTTGCGGAACAGGATATGAGAGCCTTAGTAAAAGATATTTATAATATGATTTTATTACGTATGCCGGAGGGGGTTGAATTACGTTTGGGAGACTGTCCTCCTTTGGTATTTTATACAGATAGGAATAGATTGATTCAGATTCTTACTAATTTGTTGACAAATGCTATTAAGCATACGGAAAAAGGGTATATTTACTTTGGCTATGAAGTGAAAGAAGGAGAAGTGATATTTTCTGTGGAAGATACCGGCGAGGGTATTCCTGAAGATCAGTTAGCGAATATATTCAGTCGTTTTGTTAAATTGACGGAATGGACAAAAGGGGTAGGGCTGGGATTGTCTATCACCAAGGCTTTGGTTGAAAAAATGCACGGACATATAGAAGTTATGTCGGAAGTTGGAATAGGCTCTACATTTAAAGTGATATTCCCTTTAGAGAAGTATTAATGTATAAAGATCTGATCATGAAATATTCAAGAAGAAAATTTTTTAAACAAGGATTGGCCGGCATGTTGCTTTTGGGCGCGGCTCCCGTGTTGAATGCTAAAATCTCTAATGGGAGAATGCCAATGCAATCAAGAGTTGCAAATCCATTTCGTTTGGGTATGGCGGGCTATACATTTGTTAATTTTGATTTGGATGTGGCGTTAAAAACGATGGAAAAGCTTGACATACACTATCTTTGTATTAAAGATTTTCATTTACCTCTGAATAGTACCGATGAACAAATAAAAGCTTTTCACGAAAAATGCGCTCTTCATAAAGTAGAAGGTTATGCTGTAGGTCCTATTTATATGAAGAGCGAGGCTGAAATTGATAAGGCTTTCGATTATGCTAAACGGGTGGGGGTAAAACTGCTTGTTGGTGTTCCCGATTATGTACTGCTTCCTTATGTGGATAAAAAAGTGAAGGAATATGATTTCCACTATGCTATCCATTTACATGGTCCCGATATAAAGACTTATCCTGATGCTACCGATGTATGGGAACATACGAAAGACCTGGATTCCCGTATTGGAATGTGTTTGGATATCGGGCATGATTTGCGGAATGGTTGTGATCCTGTTGCGGATTTAAAAAGATATCATACCCGTGTATTTGATATGCATATAAAGGATGTGACGGATGCTTCGAAAGCTGGTGTCGGTATAGAAATAGGACGTGGAAAGATAGACTTTAATGCATTAGTACAAATGATGCGGGAGGTTAACTATACAGGAATGTGTAGTTTGGAATATGAAAAAGATATGGCAGACCCTTTTCTTGGTATTGCCGAATCGATAGGATATTTTAAAGCTGTGTGTGATTTATCGTGATATTATATAAGATGAGAAGTAGTACGTTTTGTTTATTGATTTCCTGTTTACTTTCAGCCTGTAGCCCAATAAGCTATATGACGATTGAAACATATAACCCTTCGGAGGTGACATTCCCTGAAAGTGTGGGTAAAGTATTGATTGTAAATAATGCTGTGCCTCAACCAGCCGACAGTGGATATGAATATACATTGATGGGAGTAAAGCAAGATACCTGTGTGGCTGTAGCTGATAGTGCTTTGTTTTATGCTTGCCGCTCATTAGGAAAGTCAATAGTCGACGCTGACTATTTTAATGACGTCCTTCTTTATCATGATGCAGTACGGGAAGATAAAGAGTATCTTTCAGATGTAAAACTGACTCCGGAGCAAGTAACTTCTCTTTGTGAAGAAACCGGAACAGAAGCTGTGATATCGCTTGATCGCTTACTGTTCGAGATGGAAAAGGATGTTTTTACTTTCCCGGAAGGTTATGTAATGGGGAATATAAAAGTGGATATAGCAGGAGTTGTTCGTTGTTATTTGCCAGGAAGGTCTAATCCTTTGGCAACGGTATATATGAGCGACAGTATCTTTTGGAATGAGAGTGCAGATGATCCTGGCATGTTAAAATACATTTTGCCCGATGCAAATTCCGCACTATGTACTGCCGGTGATTATATAGGTGCAAAAGTATATGTGAATTTTGTACCTCATTGGGTTAATGAATCCAGATGGTATTATAGTGGTATGGATTCCCGTTGGAAAGAAGCGGCGGTTGCCACGGCCGGAGAAAAATGGACGTTGGCTTCCGAACGTTGGTCTGCAATTTATAATGGTACGAGTAATTGGAAGAAAAAAGCGAAATCAGCTTCTAATTTGGCTTTGTGTTACGAGATGGAAGGTGATTTAAAGAAAGCTTATGAATGGGCCTCTCTATCTTATGATTTGTTCAAAAAGAATATAAAAGGTGAAGATAATAATACGAAGCTTTTAGAGCTATATGTAGAAACCTTAATGAATCGTATTCGTTCGGATCAAAAACTAAATATGCAATTTGGAGAAGAATAACCGGATATTATCTGAATTATTATTACTTTTGGCGGAATATTCGAATAAAGGATAAGAAAATGAATGTAAATAGTGCAAAGGTACAATCGGTTATAGAGGTTGCTTTTACTTCGGCAATCGGGAAGCTCGCGAAAGATGAATCGGGAAATTTTATAAGTGATCTATATGTGCAAGCTGATCAGGAAAGTGGTGAGTTGCAAATATATGATGAGGAAGAACAATTGATAGAAAAGACAATTATTTTCGATTGGGTAAATAATACCGAAGAAGAGAATATCTTTAATGAACGCGTAGCAGCTTCTGTAAAGGCGGTATTGTCTATATTGTCTACAAAGGATGCTTTTAATCATCTACGTTTTATGAAACCTCTGTCTATCAGTTTGACAGATGAAGATTTTGTTGTAATAGATGAATTGTTATTTCTTGATGATGATATGTTGCGTTTGGATGATCCTTTATTAAAGGATTTAGATGCAGATTTGGATGAATTTTTAGCAAATCTTCTTTCAGATGTGAAATAGACTTTTTACCTTTGTGCGCGAAATAAAAAAAGAGCTTTGCCGAAATAGCTCAGTTGGTAGAGCAACGCATTCGTAATGCGTAGGTCGCCGGTTCGAGTCCGGCTTTCGGCTCTCAAAAGAAAGCAGTTGTCTTTTTAGATAGCTGCTTTTTTTATGGACTTTTCTGTGTTTTTCATGGTTTGTTTGATTTGTACATTCAACAACTCATTTCTGTCAAGATGTTTCTATAGTAAAAGTAAAAACCGCCTGTTCTAAAAGTTGGTAAGATGGGTCTATTTGTCCATGTATGACTCCCTGGGAGAAAAATAAAACGCTATGTGAGAAAAATAGAACACTCATTTACAGTATCTTATTCCTATTTTTACGTCAATTTTAGACCAGGGAGACATGATGAGGGGAGAAGAAAAGAGGGACCAGGTATTCATTATGAATATAAAGGAAACCATGCAAGCGGATTATATGGATGGTGACATTATCATCATCAACAACATCCAAAACATACCGGGATATTGGTTTGTGAGTAAATCTCAAGCATTAAATGTTTTCTCGTTCGTGATTTGTACACAGGGAAAACTTCAGGTGAGGATCATGTCCAAAACAGTGGTGATACATCCCTGTGAAGTACTATACTGCGATCCTAGCACTGTCATCAACGACTATATGATAAGTCCCGATTTCGATGCTATAATTCTGTGTATGTCTCCTCATATCGTACAGAGTATCCTTTATACCAATAGGAATATCTGGAACCATTATTTCAATATCAGTCAGAATCCGGTTTTGAATATCGGAGAAGAGGGTTTATGCTTGTTTAAGTATTATTGTCAATTACTGGTACATCACATAAAATTTCCTCAACAGGTATATAATAAGGAAGCAATGTATTCCCTCGTCAGTGCTCTTCTCTATGACCTCTTGGCGAAGTTGGGGAATACGGAAATAATAAACAATAACATACAAATTTCTCAAGGTGACATCTTGTTCAAGAGATTCATCGAACTGCTCTCCAAGAGCGAACCGAAAGAACGTTCGGTGTCATACTATGCCGAGCAGTTGTGTATTACACCTAAATACCTCTCAAGTACTGTGAAGAAAGTTAGTGGCAAGACGGCTTTTGAATGGATCAACGAATTTGTCATAGAAGATGTCAAACGTCAACTTTCTTTTTCGAACAAGTCTATCAAAGAGGTGGCCGATTATCTCCTGTTTCCCAATATCTCCTTTTTCGGGAAGTATGTCAGGACACATTTGGGGATGTCGCCAACGGAGTTCAGAAGACAGATAGGGAGAGGATGATATACAGAACAATGAATTTTACTTCATATGAAAAAAATTAGTATAAAACGTGTCACGATGAAGCGCGAAATGGACGATTTCGTGAAATTGGCAGAATCCATATATGCTGACTGCCCATACTATGTTCCTGATTTGGAGATGGACGTACGCGATACATTCAATCCTCACAAAAATGCAGGACTGGAGTGTTCCGTTGTACAACCTTTTATTGCTTATGATGATGCAGGGAAACCGGTTGGCCGTATTGCCGGTATTATTAACCGCCGTGCCAATGAAAAATGGGGAACCAAAAATGTGCGGTTCGGATTTATCGAATTCATTGACAATATGGAAGTGTCTGCCGCCTTGTTAGAGGCTGTAGAACAATGGGGGAAAGAACAGAACATGAGTCATATTCAAGGACCGATGGGCATTTTCGATTTCGACAAAGAGGGCATGCTTATTGAAGATTATGACAGGATGGGGTCGATGATCACGATATACAATCCTCCTTATTATCCACGACACATGGAAGCTTTGGGCTACGAGAAAGATGTAGACTGGGTGCAGATGTGTTTCGATGTGCCACGTGAAGTGCCTGCCAAATATGCACGTGTGGCACGGCTTTCAAAAGAAATGTTCGGACTGCATACCCGAAAGCTGACCGGCAAAGATATATCTGCCGGGTATGGAAAAAAAGTATTCGATCTGATTAAC
Source organism: Parabacteroides bouchesdurhonensis (assembly GCF_900186615.1). GTDB lineage: Bacteria > Bacteroidota > Bacteroidia > Bacteroidales > Tannerellaceae > Parabacteroides > Parabacteroides bouchesdurhonensis. The sequence continues at coordinate 507,859 of NZ_LT896588.1, read as the reverse complement.
CTTGCCTATGCGCCCCTTTTCGGCTATACGGAGTTATCGGAAAAGCAGATAGACCTTTACTTGGACCGCTACCTGCCGTTAATAGACAAGCGCATGATTCCCATTATCGAGAACGAGAAAGGCGAGATTGTGGGAGTGGCAATCACCATGAACAGTCTTTCGCATGCCTTGCGGAAGTCGAAAGGTCGGTTACTGCCTTTCGGCTGGTTCTACTTGCTCCGCGCTTTGACTTGGAAGCGAGAAGATAAGGCTGAGTTGCTGTTGAATGCTGTCCATCCCGACTATCAAGGTTTGGGTGTGAATGCACTGTTCTTTGACGACCTGATACCCGTCTATAACAAGTGCGGTATTAAGTGGGCAGAGACAGGCCCGCAATTGGAGGACAACGTACGCGAGTTATCTCAGTGGAAACCGTTGAATCCGACAATTGCCAACCGGAGAAGATGTTACAAGAAAAAATTATAAAAAACAGGACAATATGAAAAACAGAGTAGTAATAACCGGTATGGGTATCTGGTCATGCCTGGGCACTTCTTTGGATGAGGTGCGTGATTCACTCTATACGGGTAAAAGCGGCATTGTTTTCAACCCGGAACGCAAGCAGGCGGGATTTCGTTCAGCTTTGTGTGCAGATGTTGCTCTTCCGGATTTGAAACCGTTCATACCTCGGAATATGCGGCAATTTATGCCCGAAGAAGCACAGTATGCCTATATGGCTACACGACAAGCCCTTGAGAATGCCCAATTGGATTTGGATTACATAGAAAAGCATGAAGTGGGCATCATTTACGGCAACGATTCAGTGGCAGAAGCTACGATGCATGCACTCGATAAATTCCGCGAGTTTCAGGATACGGCGGCCTGCGGCAGTGGTGCTATCTTCCAGTCGATGAACTCTACTGTGACGATGAACCTCGCCTGCTTGTTCCGGCTGCGGGGTATCAATCTGACGGCATCGGCAGCCTGTGCCTCCGGCTCACAGTCCATCGGATTGGCGAGCCTGTTGATACGTAATGGATTACAGGAATGTGTGGTGTGCGGTGGTGCGCAGGAGGCAAACATGTACAGTGTGGCGGCATTCGACGGTATCCAGTCGTTTTCTGTCCGCGAAGACGACCCTGCACGGGCTAGCCGCCCGTTTGATCGCGATCGTGACGGACTGGTTCCGGGTGGTGGTGCAGCGACAGTGATTCTGGAGAGTTATGAACATGCTGTGCGGCGTGGTGCTCCTATACTAGGTGAAATTGTCAGTTGGGGTTTCTCTAGCAACGGTGACCACATCTCCACGCCTAATGTGGAAGGGCCCGTCCGTTCGTTAGAACTCTGTCTGAAAAACGGTGGTATTACGTCCAGCCAAATTGAATATATCAATGCACACGCTACTTCTACGCACATCGGTGATATCCGCGAAGCGCAGGCCATTGCCCGTATCTTCGGCGATAGAAACGTACCCGTTACCTCCACCAAGAGCCAGACGGGGCATGAGATGTGGATGGCAGGTGCCAGTGAAATCATCTATTCGATGCTGATGATGAAAAACGATTTTATTGCGGGAAACCTCAATTTCGAGAATCCTGACGAGGAGACGGCTTGCATCAATGTCGTGCCGGAACGCCAGGAAACTCATTTCGACATGTTCCTCTCCAACTCGTTCGGATTCGGAGGTACAAACTCAACTTTAATAGTAAAGAACTTATAAGTAATTAACAACTAAAAGGAAAAAAGATTATGACACGAGAAGAAATTGTAACACAAGTAAACGATCTGTTAGCAGAAGAATTTGAAGTAGATGCAGCCACTTTTACCCCAGAGGCGAACGTAAAGGAAACGCTCAATCTGGATAGTCTGAGCCTTGTGGACCTGGTAGCGCTTGTACAACAAACATACAAGATAAAGATTCCCGTAGAAGAATTGCGCAGCATTCAGACCTTCAACAATCTTTATGACTACATCGAGTCGCATCTTCCGAATGAATGAAAAACGAGGATATTAAAAAGCTGATTCCTCAGCGCGACCCAATCCTGATGGTAGACAAGTTGCTGGAAGCGGACAGTAGCAAGTCCCTGACCAGCCTCACTGTTCGTGCCGATAATTACTTTATTGGTGAGGATGGAAAGTTGGAAGAGTCCGGGTTGATAGAGCACATCGCCCAGTCAGCATCGGCTTTTGCCGGATATATGGCAGTCGAGAAAGGAGCAACAGAACCTCCTGTGGGTTATATCGGCGAGATCAGGAAGTTCTGCTGCTACCATCGTCCACGGGTGGGAGATGAGCTGGTCACGACTATTATTATAGGTGCAGAAGTTGGTGGCGTGACGTCTATCAATGGAGAAAGTCGTGTTCAAGGTAAACTTATGGCAGAAACGCAGATGAAGATATATATCCGTCCATAACAGGAATCCGGAATGAACTTTACTATATATGTAACATTGGAATCATGAAACTTGAAAATAATTACTACAAACTAATCAGTATGCATCACGAAGGATTGAGCAGCAGATTTCATATTGCTTTGAGGAAAGAATGCGATGTCTATATCGGTCATTTTCCCGGAGATCCGGTTAGTCCCGGTGCTTGCAATATACAAACTATCAAGGAGTGCGCCGAACAGTTGACGGGCAAGGAATTGCGTATAAGTACTATCCGCCAATGCCGGTTAACGGCAGTTGTTACACCTGTGGTCTGTCCTGAACTGGACGTTATCATTAACCTGCAATCTCTTGAACAGGGGTATGCGGTAACGGCACGTATCATTGATGCTGAAAAAACATATATGGAATATAAAGGAGAGATGACCGTATGACAGCACTTTGCATTCGTTTCTGGACAGGAGAACGTTTGCAACGAATCCGTCGTTTGATTAACGAAACAGCACCTAAAGCCCAACTGCGTCCCGAAGCCTTCGAACCATTCTTCGACTATGCCACGGCAAATTATTGCCCAGATGCTCTTTATGAGGCAAATATTATTCCGGAAGGTTATCAATCTACTCTGATGGAGCAGTCTTATAATGGTGAGTACCTTTGCTTCACCTCCGTGCGTTGTGCTAACGATACAGTGCGCAGTAAGGAAAGCGACTATCACCGTATCTGTGATGCCATAGCGCAATCGCCTAATTTACTAGTGCTCGATACCTATTATTATACTATCGATACGCTGAATGGGATGAATGAGGATTTCAATGTGCTGCAATGGGTGTCTATGCTCTTTGTGTTTGTGGTATTGCTGTTCAGCTTCCGTTTCAATCTGCGGTACGCACTGCTTGGCTTCCTGCCGATATTATTGAGCTGGTTGATTGTCCTGGGGACTATGGCAATCTTCGGCGTAAGGTTTAATCTTGTCAACATTATCATCTCGACCTTCATCTTTGGTATCGGTGTGGATTACAGTATCTTCGTGATGAGCGGACTTACTGAAAGCGGCAAAGATGAGCACCTGTTGGGTTATCACAAAACGGCCATCTTTTTCAGTGCGGTCATATTGATAGTCACCGTTAGTTCGATGTTGTTTGCCGGACATCCGGCTATTAAGTCCGTAGGCTTCTCTACATTAGTAGGACTGGTTTCGGCGATTGTCCTTTCGTATGTAGTGCAACCGGCGATGTACAGGTTGATGAATAAAAAAACAGAATAAGAAATGAAATATGATATAATCATCATAGGTAGCGGATTGGGTGGCCTGGAGTGTGGATATATCCTTTCCCGTACAGGACGGAGAGTTCTTGTATTAGAGAAGGAATCCCAACTTGGCGGTTGCCTCCAAAGTTATCGGCGACGTGAACTGACTTTCGATACCGGTTTCCATTACGTGGGCGGTCTGGACGAAGGACAGTCATTACATGCTGCTTTCCATTACTTAGGATTGCTGGATTTACCCTGGCACCGGTTGGATGCTGATGGCTTCGATCGTGTAACTGTCGGAGAACGTACCTTTGCCTTTGCACAAGGTTACGATGCCTTTGTACAACGGTTAGCAGAAGACTTTCCTGCCGAACGAGCTGCCCTGCAACGCTATACGGATTTATTGAAACGCTCCGCAAGCCAGCAGTTTGCAGTACTGAATACCGATACTGATGGCTTCTCCTTTTTATACGAACTTATGGGAGCAAGTGCCTGGCAATACCTGACGGGAAACTTCCGTGATCCATTACTGATAAATGTACTTAGCGGAACATCATTGAAGATGGAACTTCGGCAGGAATCACTTCCTTTATTTACCTTTCTGCATGGAAACAGCAGTTTCATCGAAAGTAGTTGGCGGTTGAGGGGCGATGGTTCATTAATTGTGAAGGCTTTGGCAGAAGGCATCCGAGCACAGGGTGGAGAAATCATTTGCAACGCTAAAGCACAGGAGTTAGTGGATCGGAACGGGCAACTGACCCATGTGGTTTGTTCCAATGGAGAAACATATGAAGGCCGGTTTTTCATTAGTGACATTCATCCTGCTCTTACCTGTCAATTGGTGAAACAAAACAGTCGGATGAAGCCAGTCTATCGCAATCGGCTGGCTGGTCTGGAGAATACTTTCGGAATGTTCACCGTATCGCTTAGTATCCGGCCGAATAGCTTGCGTTATTTCAACTGGAATCAATATATATATCGCCAACCGAACGTGTGGACATTCTATCAGGATAATACACCTGTTGGCGGCATACTGGTCAGTTGCCGGAAACCGGAAGATGACAGTGACTATACCCGGCAAGTGGATTTGCTCACACCTATGACGTGGGACAAATGCAAGATTTGGAACGATACACAGGTAGGTCGGCGTGGTAGCGAGTACAATACGATGAAGGAGCGCATGGCAGATGAGTGCATCATCTTGGCCGAACATTTCTTGCCCGGACTTCGTAACATGTCAGAATGTTATACCAGCACTCCGCTGACTTGGCATGATTATACGTTTACGCCTAACGGAAGTGCTTACGGCATACGTAAGGATTTCCGCGATCCACTGATGACCATGCTTTCGCCACGCACACCTGTACCCAACCTGCTCCTTACAGGACAGAACCTGATGCTGCATGGGTTACATGGCGTGACCATGACTGCATTTTATACTTGTGCCGAGGTTATGGGAAAAGAGGCGGTATGGAAGATAATAGAACCAAACAAATAAAAAATATATGACAAAGAAGTACGCATTAGTAACCGGAGGCAGTCGTGGCATAGGAAGTGCTATCTGTGTAAAACTGGCTCAAATGGGTTACAATATTTTAATTAACTACGTGGATAACTCCATAGAAGCCCGGAAAACACTTGAACTGGTACACCAGACAGGAGGTGACGGGGAAATATTGATGTTTGATGTCAGCAAGCGCGAACAAGTGGTCAAAGCCATCGATGCATGGGAAAAAAGTCATCCGGAAGAATACATCGAGGTCTTGGTGAATAACGCCGGTATCCGTAGTGACAATGTCTTGGTGTTTATGCCGGAAGAAGATTGGCATCGTGTAATTGATATTACTCTTAATGGCTTTTATAATATGACGCAAGCCTTGCTGCAACCTATGTTGGCGCATAAATATGGGCGTATTATCAATTTGGCAAGTGTCAGCGGACTGAAAGGGCAACCGGGGCAGACCAATTATTCTGCCGCAAAGGGAGGTATCATAGCTGCTACGAAGGCATTGGCACAAGAGGTTGCACGAAAACAGGTGACCGTTAACGCTGTGGCCCCCGGTTTCATAGAAACAGACATGACGGAAGGTCTGGATGTGGCTGCATTGAAGAAAACCATTCCTGCCCAACGTTTCGGAACTTCTGCCGAAGTCGCGGAACTGGTGGGTTTTCTTGCCTCACCGCAAGCCGGATATATTACCGGAGAAGTGATCTCCATTAATGGAGGACTTTATACATAAAACACATCTGATATGAAAAAAATATTTATCATTTCCGCTCTCCTTATCTGCACTGGACTTTCAGCACAGCGGGCGGACATCCGCAAAGCGGCAGAGCGATACAAAAACGCAAATACAGTGATAACCAACGTGACGCAAACCCGGCACAATACAGCTATTGCGCAGGACATGATAGCCCAAGGGCACTTCTATTACAAGAAGCCAAATTGCCAAAGCATGATATTTAAAGATGTGAAAGAAATGCTGCTGGCCGTAGACAATACATTCGTCATGGTAAAGGATGGCAAACAACGAACGGCACGGGCTAAAGGGAAAGGCAATAACCCGTTTGAAGTTTTGCAATCCGTATTCCGTAACCTGCTTTCCGCAGACGATGAAACTTCCCTTTCTGAACTGGCAGATGTGAAATTGACGAAGCAGGGCGACATTTGCACGATTATTATTACTCCTACCGTAACGGATTCTAAAGTAAAACGTCGGATGATGTTCACTTCCTGTGTTGCTACTATTGACTTAAAAGTCGCCGAATTGCACCGTCTACGTATCAACGAGCAGGGTGGGAATTATACACAATACGATTTTTCCAACTATTTGTTCAATGCAGAAGTCAGCGACAGTGTCTTCGATGTCAATGCCGTACAATGAAGGAACTTAAAGACATTTGCTACATACCGGTAAGATTCAATGAGATAGACTCCATGCAACGTGTGTGGCACGGTTCGTTCGTTACTTATCTGGAGGACGGACGAGAGTCGTTTGGACGGCACTATCCCGGCATAGGTTATGCCGACATGCAACGGGTGGGTATTTATGCACCTATCTATGACATCAACATCCGTTACCTGGCACCGCTTATGCTGAACGATGTGGCGGTAGTGCATACACAGTATGTACATCATCCCGGAGCACGACTCGACTATGTATATAAAATATACAGGGAACGTGACCTCACATTATGCGCTGAAGGAGCTACCACTCAATTATTCATCGACGCGGAAGGGATACTCATGATAGATGTACCTGACTACTATAGGGAGTGGCAGGAAAAGTTTTTTTAATAAAATAGATTTATGTCAAAAGAAAATATTCAATCCACTTATAAGTCCAATGACACGGAGGAATGGCTGGACCGGGTGTGGACACGACCAATCGGTTACCATTGGGCATTACTGTTCCAACGGCTGAACGTACACCCCAATACCGTGACCATTCTCTCTATGATTATCGGAGCAAGCTCGGCATTCTTCTTTGCACATGGTTCCTACCGCACGGAAGGCATGAACGGGCTGTTACTGAACGCTGTTGCTATTCTTTTGCTGGCATGGGCAAACTTCTATGATAGCGCTGATGGCCAACTGGCACGCATGACGGGAAAGAAGACCCAACTGGGGCGTATCCTTGATGGTGCAGCCAGTGAAGTCTGGTTTATACCGATCTATCTAAGTTTGGTTTATCGGTTTTACGTCCACCATGACATGGAATTTCAATATCTAGGTATCGAAAACAATGTACAGAATATGTGGATTGCTACACTGGTACTGCTTATCATTGCACTCTACTCCGGTTTCGGCTGTCACAGCCGTCAATGCGGTCTGGCCGACTATTACCGCCAAATCCACCTCTTCTTCCTAAAAGGCGAGGCCGGTAGTGAGCTGGATAATTCCGTGCAACAGCAAAGGTTGTATGATGAAACGCCGTGGAAAGGCAATTTCCTGTGGAAAGCTTTTCTGAAAACCTATGTAAACTATACTCGTGGACAGGAGGTTCAGACTCCGGAGTTCCAGCGATTGATGAAAAAGCTGCGTAAACGCTATGGTGCAACGGAGAATATTCCGCAGGCATTTCGTGACCGTTTCCGTGTGCTCTCACTGCCTCTGATGAAGTGGGCGAACATCCTGACGTTTAACACTCGCGCGATCGTTCTCTATGCTGTCTGCCTGGTGGATTTACCATGGCTGTACTTCTTTTTTGAAGTATTCATCATGACAGCTCTCTGCCTGTACATGCGACGGAAACATGAGAATATTTGCAAACAATTGTGCGACACGGAAATATAGGAGAATAATAAAAGTAAAAGATTGTAATGAGAAAGAAGATATACCTTTGGCTGGCATTCTTGTTTATCATATGTGCAGCCCATGCGCAACATACGGTAGTGAACGGCATTGTAACCGACTCGATTACGGGTGAAGGATTGCCCTATGCCTCGCTGATATTGGAAGGAACGAGCATAGGCGGTGCCACTGATGATAACGGACATTTTTCATTCTCCGTTCCGAATGCACCTGCCGTCCTGCGAATATTCTATTTGGGGTATGAGACGCGGGAGATACACCTTGCTCCGAAAGGGAATCCCATAGACTTGAAAATAAACCTCTCTCCGGAAGGCATCGCGCTGAGTGAAATAACTGTGAAGGCCCAACGGGAGAGATATAGGAAGAGGGAAAATCCTGCCGTAGAGTTTGTGCGTCACGTTATTTCTTTGCGGAAGAGTAATTCTCCCCGGAATCATGATTACTTCAGTTACGACCAATATGAAAAGATATTCTTTGCTAAAAATGATTATACCCCTAAACCTCTAAAAGAAGGTAAGACAAGTAAGTTCGATTTTTTGAGTGAGTATGTTGATACTTTGGAAAGCGGCATCACTATTCTTCCCGTATCGGAGAAAGAGAAAGTGCAGACGGTTTATTACCGCAAATATCCAAAATCGGAAAAGCAGGTCGTGAAGGGTTATAAATCCTCGGGTATTGACGAAATATTCTCCAGTGATGGTGTACGGCAGTTTTTGGAAGAAGTGTTCCGCGAGGTGGATATCTTCCAGAACGACATTCCTCTGTTTCTGCAACGTTTCGTCAGCCCGCTCTCTTCCATCGGACCGAACTACTACAAATACTATCTGTTGGACACACTTTGGGTGAACGGCAGCCAGTGCGTAGATTTAGGTTTCGTACCTTTCAACTCGGAGACATTCGGTTTTACCGGACATCTTTACGTTACGCTCGACTCTACCTATTTTGTACAACGGGCTGTGCTTAACGTTCCCAAAGATATCAACCTGAACTTTGTCTCCCGGTTGACTATCGAACAAGAGTTTGAGCGCACGTCGGACAGCACCCGTATCACGACTAAAGATGACATTAGTGTCAACTTCAAACTGACCGAGCGTACCAGAGGCATGTATGCCCGGCGGCTGAATATCTACACCAACCACTCCTTTGAAGAACCGGATACCGAACGGATGCGTATCTTCAAGGAAAGTGCTCCTGTCATCACTATGCAAGGCTCGCATCGGCAGACGGATGATTTCTGGGAATTACATCGTCCGCAAGAAGCCGTCCCCCGCAATCCCAATTCCACGGATAAGCTGATGGCAAGGCTGAACGCTGTGCCGGCTTACAGGATTACGATGAAGGTGCTCACTACTATTGTATCGGGCTATATTCCCACCAATAGGGAGCCGGAAAAGAGTAAGTTCGAGTTTGGCCCCATCAACTCAACCGTCAATAATGATATTCTTGAAGGAACGCGTTTCCGTGTAGGAGGGACTACGACCACAGCATTCAGCAAACACTTGTTTATGGACGGCTACATGGCATACGGCATAAAAGATGAAAAGCTGAAGTATGACGCCCTGGTGGAATATTCGTTCAACGACCGTAGAGAGTTCCGCAAGGAATATCCTGTTCACTCGCTCCGCATGGAATATATGTATGATGTCAATAAACTGGGGCAGGACTATATGTACACCAGCAAAGATAACATGATGTTGATGATACGCCGCATGAGAGATCCCTATGTCACCTATCTGCGTAATGCCGAACTGACCTATACGCGCGAGCTTTATAGTGGTATATCTTATAATGCGATTGTCCGTAACTGGCGCGAGTATTCCACGCCTTATGCCGCTTTCGATCGTATCGGACAGGATCGTACGTTTACTTCGGTTAATCATTACGATATGACCGCATTGGAACTGCGCTTTCGCTATGGCAAGAACGAGAAGTTCTACCAAACGCGCAACCTTCGTATCCCCATCACTTTCGATGCCCTGATAGTCAATGCTAACCATATTATGGCACGGAAAGGATTTCTTGGTTCGGACTACAACTACCAGCGTACGGACATCGGCCTTCAGAAACGTTTCTGGTTCTCTGCTTTCGGCTACATAGATATTATTACCAAAGCAGGTAAGGTATGGACCAAGGTTCCTTACCCGTTACTGATATTGCCCAATGCAAACCTCACATATACTATCCAGCCGGAGACATACACGAATATGAACGCTTTGGAGTTCATCAACGACGAATATGTTTCGTGGGATGTAACCTACTATATGAACGGGAACTTGCTGAATCGTTTGCCTTTTATTAAAAAACTGAAATGGCGTGAAGTGTTCGGTTTCCGTGGCCTATGGGGCAACTTAACGGATAAGAATAATCCGGCAATGGGGGGTGAAGGGCTTTATGCCTTTCCAAAGACTACCTACAAAATGAGTGATACTCCCTATATGGAAGCAAGTGTGGGGATCGAAAATATATTTAAATTCCTGCGTATAGACTATGTATGGCGTTTGAACTATCTCGATCATCCGGATATACAAAAAAGTGGAGTGCGTATGACTATGGCATTGTCGTTTTGATGCTGAAAGAGAGTAATGGGAAAGAAATGTATTATGATTGAATATGTATTTGAACTATTTTTATAGACATATGGGACATTTTTTATTATTTTATTGTTTGTATCTTTGACGGTGATAAAAGAAAGATTGTATGGTAAAAAGAACAGGTTACATCTCTCAGATTATTGGTCCAGTGGTAGATGTTCACTTTGAAAATGATGACGACCAACAAACTACGACCTTACCGCGTATTCATGATGCAATGGAAATTACCCGCCAAGATGGAAAAACACTGATCGTAGAAGTGCAACAACACATTGGGGAAAATACAGTTCGTACTGTCGCAATGGATACAACGGACGGATTGAGAAGAGGTATGAAAGCACTCTCCTTAGGTACTCCTATTACGATGCCTATTGGTAAACAAGTAAAAGGACGTTTGATGAATGTCGTGGGTGATCCGATTGATGGAATGACTCCTCTAGATAAAGAAGGGGCATTTCCAATCCATCGTGAACCTCCGAAGTTTGAAGACTTAACAACGACACAGGAGGTTCTTTATACCGGTATTAAGGTGATTGACTTATTGGAGCCTTACAGTAAAGGGGGTAAAATCGGGCTTTTTGGAGGTGCCGGCGTTGGTAAAACTGTTCTTATAATGGAGCTTATAAATAATATAGCCAAAAAGAACAATGGTTTTTCTGTTTTTGCCGGAGTTGGAGAACGTACCCGTGAAGGGAATGATTTATTGAGAGAAATGATTGAATCCGGTGTGATCCGTTATGGAGAAGCTTTCAAGAAAAGTATGGAAGCTGGCGAATGGGATCTTACCAAAGTAGATCCTGAAGAACTTGAGAAATCTCAAGCGACTCTTGTCTTCGGGCAAATGAATGAGCCTCCGGGAGCACGTGCTTCAGTTGCGCTTTCCGGACTTACCGTTGCTGAGTCGTTCCGTGATACGGAAGGTAATGGACCGAAGGATATTTTGTTTTTTATTGATAATATATTTCGGTTTACCCAAGCCGGTTCAGAGGTTTCTGCTTTGTTGGGACGTCTGCCTTCTGCTGTAGGTTATCAACCGACACTTGCTACGGAAATGGGAGCGATGCAGGAACGTATTACATCTACAAAAGATGGTTCTATTACTTCTGTTCAGGCTGTATATGTTCCGGCCGATGACTTAACAGATCCGGCACCGGCTACGACTTTCACCCATTTGGATGCAACTACCGTTTTAAGTCGTAAGATTGCCGAACAAGGTATTTATCCAGCTGTTGATCCTTTGGAATCAACATCGCGTATATTGGATCCGTTGATTGTTGGGAATGAACATTATGAAACAGCTCAGCGAGTAAAACAGATTTTGCAACGTAATAAAGAATTACAGGATATTATTTCAATTTTGGGAATGGAAGAACTCTCGGATGAAGATCGAACAATCGTAAACAGAGCTCGTCGTGTACAACGTTTCCTTTCTCAGCCATTTGCTGTTGCCGAGCAGTTTACAGGAGTTCCGGGAGCTATGGTTTCTATTGATGATACAATCCGTGGATTTAAGATGATTATGGATGGAGAGGTTGATGATCTTCCTGAACCTGCATTTCTAAATGTCGGTACTATTGAGGATGCAATAGAAAAAGCTAAACTTTTACAAGAACAAGTAAATAAATAAAATGAATTTAGAGATTCTGTCACCGGAAGGTGTTGTCTATCAAGGAAACGCTGAGTCCGTTTCCTTTCCCGGAGTAGAAGGACAATTTGATGTATTGCCTAAACATGCTCCGCTGATAGCCGCTCTAACGAAAGGTGTCATTGTATATAGCGTAAAAGGAATTGAACAGAAAAAAGAAGTCGAGGGTGGTTTCGTTGAGATAAAAGACGATCATCTCTCTGTTTGTATTGAATAAAAAAATCATGAGCAGTAGATTAAAGTGGCGGTTAATGGGCTTGATCACATTTATTAATGTCGCTTTGGGGGTGACATTAGGTGGTTTATTGTATACTATTTGGCCTAATCATTATTTTAGATGGTATCCATCTATTCCTGTGTTTTATTGGATAATGGGATTAGCAATGGCTTTTTTCCTGGATCGGGTAAAGAAGAAACATGGAGATATGATTGTTACAATTTATATGATCGTCCGCTTATGTAAATTCATAATTGCATTGACCTTTTTATGGCTTTATGCGACACTGGTTGAAGAACATGTTAAAAGTTTCGGGTTGACATTGATGCTTTTCTATTTCATTTATTTAGTATTGGAGACCTATACATTTTATTTATATGAAAAGAGAAGAATAATACACAAAGATGAGGACATTAGATAAATACAAACTCTTACTAATAATATGGCTTGCTTTTGGGTGGATAGGGGTTAATGATGTTTCTGCAGAAGAAATTAATGTACAGGAGATTGTATTTTCCCATATACAGGATAATTATACCTGGCATATTACTTCCTGGAACCAGCAGGAAATTAGCATTCCTCTGCCGATTATTGTAAAGAGTGAAGAGCGTGGTTGGAATTTCTTTATTGCATCCCGTCTCCATGAAGGGAATATGCATCATGGTTTCTACATTGCGAAGGAAGGAGAACATGCCGGAAAAGTAGTGGAAAAGAAAAGTACAGGAGAAGAGGTCAGACCATTAGATATTTCTATTACCAAAAATGTGCTGGCTCTATTGCTTAGCTGCATTATCCTGACGAGTGTTATCTTAGGAGTTGCACGTTGGTATAAGAAACATCCGATGGAAGCTCCTGGTGGATTTGTAGGAATGATTGAAGCTTGCATTTTCTTCATTCATGATGGTGTCATTAAAGATAATATAGGCAAAGATTACAGGAAATATGCTCCCTATTTATTAACTGTGTTTTTCTTTATTCTACTTAATAATTTAATGGGACTAATCCCGGTTTTCCCCGGAGGAGCAAATGTGACGGGAAATATTGCGATCACACTTGTGTTGTCTGCCATTACTTTTATTATTGTCAATGTGTCGGGTACTAAAGCATATTGGAAGGGGATTTTTTGGCCGGAGACACCTCTCTTCTTGAAACTTCCATTTCCTCTTATGCCGTTTGTTGAATTTTTTGGTGTGTTCACAAAACCTTTTGCATTAATGATTCGTCTATTTGCAAATATCATGGCCGGACATACTATTATATTGGGACTGACATGCCTGGTGTTTATATCGGTTTCTATGGGAGCAATAGTGAATGGGGCTATGTCGATCGTTTCTGTTGTATTCTGTGTATTCATGAACTGTATAGAAATATTGGTTGCCTGTATTCAGGCTTACATATTTACACTCTTATCCGCCGTTTATATCGGATTGGCTAAAGAGTAAAAGTGAAGTATAAAACAAATATTACAAATTTTAAATTAGAGAATAATATGTTATCAACAATTTTATTGCAAGTAGCAGCAGGTTTAAGTCTTGGTAAGTTAGGCGCAACAATTGGTGCGGGATTGGCTGTAATTGGTGCGGGTTTAGGTATTGGTAAGATCGGTCAAGGGGCTATGGAATCTATCGGCCGTCAACCGTCGGCTGCGGGAGATATTCGTACGTCTATGATTATTATGGCCGCTTTAGTGGAAGGTGTAGCCTTGTTTGCTATTGTTGTTTGTTTCTTGGCATTGTTTCAATAAGTATCTTAAAAAGTAAATTATGTCATTATTAACTCCTGATAGTGGTCTTTTGTTCTGGATGTTTTTGTCATTTGGAATTGTCGTATTTATTCTTTGCAAATTTGGCTTTCCCGTTATTATTAATATGGTAGAACAGCGTAAAGAATTTATCGATCAATCTCTCAATGCGGCAAAGCAGGCAAATGAACAATTGGCCAATATACAGGCGGAAAGTGCAGCTATCTTAGCTCAAGCCAAAGAACAACAGACTGCAATCTTGAAAGAGGCGATGCAGGCCAAAGAGCGGATCATCAGTGAAGCTCGTGACCAAGCCATAACAGAAGGCCAACGACAAATGGAGAAAGTTACTCAACAAATACAAGAAGAAAAAGAGAAAGCAATCTTGGAGATACGCTCCGAAATAGCCGATCTTTCTGTAAACATTGCCGAAAAGATAATCCGCCAGAAGATCGAAAAGAATGAAGAACAGCAAGCCGTTATTAATCGACTACTGAATGAGATAACATTATATAAATCATAAAATGGATATAGGTATTATCTCAGCCCGTTATGCTCGTGCCTTGTTTGCTTTTGCAAAAGATAGAGGTACAGAAACACGAGTGTATAACGATATAAAAATGCTAGCCACTAGTTTCGAAAAGGAAGCAGCTTTAAAGGAGGTGCTTGATAATCCTGTATTGCCGGAAACGGATAAGAAGCGATTGATCAGAAGTGCGGCTGGCATCGAGGTCTGCCCTGAATTCGAACGTTTTATCCAGTTGGTTTTACAGTATAAACGTGAGAGTCTGTTGCAAATCATGTGTCTGATTTATATATCTCTCTATCGAAAAGAAAAGAATATAAACCGGATCTATTTATACACAGCAGTTCCTCTTGCAAAAGATTTGAAAGACAAGCTTACTAATGATATCCAACAGAAAACGGGTGGAACCATCGAGTTTTCAGAACATATCAACCCTGAATTGATTGGAGGTTTGATTATACGAATGAACAATTATCAGATGGATGCCAGTGTTGCTTCCCAACTCAAACGGGTTAAGAAGCAATTGATGGAAAAAAACAGACAAACAGAGGAATAGAATTATGACAGATAGTATAAAAGTAAGTGAAGTTTCGGCTATTCTGCGACAACAGCTGGAAGATATCAATACCAGTATCCAGTTGGAAGAAGTCGGAACAGTATTGCAAGTAAGCGACGGTGTAGCTCGTATTTACGGACTAAACAATGCTGAAGCCAACGAGCTTTTGGAATTTGACAACGGATTGCAGGCAATCGTCATGAATCTGGAAGAAGACAATGTTGGCGCGGTCTTGATGGGGCCTACCGATCAGGTAGAAGAAGGAGATACGGTTAAACGTACCGGGCGTATTGCATCTATCCAGGTTGGTGAAGGATTAATAGGCAGGGTTATCAATCCTTCTGGAATACCCGTTGATGGAAAGGGTGAAATAGTCCAAGCCGATTGTGAGATGCCATTGGAAAGAAAGGCACCGGGAGTTATCTTCCGCCAACCGGTTAATGAACCGTTGCAAACCGGATTGAAAGCAGTTGATGCCATGATCCCGATAGGGCGTGGACAACGTGAGTTGATTATTGGTGACCGTCAGACCGGAAAGACTTCTATTGCCATTGATACGATCATTAACCAGCGGAGTAATTATGAGGCGGGAAATCCTGTTTATTGTATTTATGTGGCTATCGGACAAAAAGGTTCAACAGTTGCCGCATTGGTCAATACATTACGGGAAAAAGGCGCTATGGATTATACAATTGTAGTGAGTGCCACTGCTTCCGATCCTGCTGCCATGCAATATTTCGCTCCCTTTGCAGGGGCTGCTATCGGCGAATATTTCCGGGATACCGGAAGACATGCTTTAGTTGTTTACGACGATTTGTCTAAACAAGCGGTTGCTTACCGTGAAGTATCCTTGATTCTACGCCGTCCTTCCGGACGTGAAGCTTATCCGGGTGATATTTTCTACCTTCACTCCCGCTTATTGGAACGTGCGGCAAAAATCATCAATCAGCCGGAAGTTGCTGCTCAAATGAATGACTTGCCTGAAAGCTTGAAAGGAAAAGTCAAAGGTGGTGGTTCATTAACGGCTCTCCCTATTATTGAGACGCAGGCAGGAGACGTTTCTGCTTATATCCCGACGAATGTGATCTCTATTACCGACGGACAGATATTTTTGGAAACCGATTTGTTTAACCAAGGTAACCGTCCGGCTATTAACGTTGGTATTTCCGTATCCCGTGTAGGTGGTAATGCACAGATCAAAGCGATGAAGAAAGTAGCCGGTACATTAAAAATAGACCAGGCACAGTTCCGTGAATTGGAATCATTTACAAAGTTCGGAGGAGATATTGACCCCGTAACCGCATTCACTATTGACAAGGGACGCAAGAATGCGCGTCTGTTGGTTCAGTCCCAATATAGCCCAATGCCTGTAGAACAGCAGATAGCGATTCTATATTGTGGAACACATGGATTGTTGAAAGATGTTCCGATAGATAAAGTTCATGAGTTTGAGAAGGTCTTTCTGCAGACATTAGCAGAGACCCACCAACAAGACGTGCTGGACATTCTTCGCCAAGGTGTTATCAATGAAGAGGTAAGTAAGAAGATTGAAGAGACTGCGGCGTCATTATCCGCTACATTTAAAGAAGTATAATCATGTCTTCATTAAAAGAGATAAAAATTCGGATCGCTTCTGTTAATAGTACGAAAAAGATTACGTCGGCTATGAAGATGGTTTCATCCGCCAAACTTCATCATTCGCAAGGTGTAATTGAAAACTTGCTGCCTTACGAACAGCAGCTACGTGGTATCTTACATAACTTTTTGGCAGCAAACGCAGACTTGGAAACGCCTTTTGCGCAGCCACGCCCTGTCCGGAAAGTTGCCATCGTTGCTTTTTCATCCAATAGCGGACTTTGTGGAACTTTCAATGCCAATGTAATTAAAGAACTGGCAGTCCGTATTCAGAAATACAAAGAAGAACAGATAGACGTTCTTCTTTATCCGATTGGGAAAAAAGTAGCTGAGGCATTGAAAAAGGAAGGCTATATAATAGAAAAAGATTTTCAGCAACTGATAGATAAACCTGATTATAAAGGCGCTGTTAATCTCGCTACAGAACTTATGGCTCTATTTGAATCCGAAGAGGTAGATAAAGTAGAACTTCTTTATCATCATTTTAAAAGTTCAGCCATACAACAACTTCTATGGCGAGACTGGCTGCCTGCCAATTTATCTCAAGATGGAGAAAGCGAGACCGATGCTGATAATTACATCATTGAACCTTCTCCTGAAACAATGTTGAATGAACTATTACCGAAAGTATTACGCCTTAGTATTTATGCCGTTTTGCTGGATACGGTTACATCGGAACATGCTGCCCGTGTACTGGCTATGCAAACAGCAAGTGACAATGCAAATGAATTACTTCAAGAACTAACTTTGCAATATAATAAATCACGCCAGCAGGCTATCACTAATGAGCTGCTGGATATCATAGGAGGGCGTTAGCTCTCCTATGGTTGTTTTCCTGTTAATGTTACCTTGTCAGACTACTATTTATGCACCGATCTGAATCGACCGATAAACCGAGCTAATTCTCCTATCCACAGAACAAAAGAGCTGGAACCTATAATAATTCCCCAGTCTTTCCAGGAGAGAGGAATCACATTGAACATTTCACCGCCAAATGTAACAATCAGATATTGCCCGATAAGAATAATCAGAGCTACTAATAAGAAACTTTTGCTGTTTCCCAGATTTGCAAAAGCAGAACGACCTTCCATAAATGCTTTAGCATTGAACATATTCCAAAACTGTAACATAACGAAAAAGCTAAAGAACCAAGACAGATCGTGCGGAGTTAATCCGTCTTCCGCATGGAAATATAGAAGTAATCCCATTAAAATGATAACAAAGAAGATACCTACGCCGAAAATATTATAGGCCATTGGGCGGGTAATAATAAAATCTCCATTCTTCCCGTTACGGCGAGGTTTATCTTTCATTACCCGTTCGTTAGGCGGGAGAGAGGCTAATGCTCCTGCGGCAAACGTATCCATGATCAGGTTTACCCAAAGCATTTGTGTAATAGTTAAAGGAGACTCCGTGCCCAATAATGAACCTAACAGAACTATTAAACAGGCTGCTACGTTAATGGTTAACTGGAAGAGTAAAAACTTCTGTATATTACGATATAAAGAACGTCCCCACATTACCGCACGTGTAATGCTACTGAAAGAATTATCCAAAATAGTAATATCGCTTGCTTCTTTGGCTACGGAAGTTCCGTCTCCCATAGATAAACCTACTTGTGCAGCCTTGAGTGCCGGCGCATCGTTTGTTCCGTCTCCGGTAACGGCTACTACGGCTTCTTTTTGTTGTAATAGTTGCACCAGGCGTTGCTTGTCGGTAGGACGTGCCCTGCACATAATCTTTAGATCCAATACCCGGTTTAGCGCATCTTCGTCGCTTAATGCTTCAAATCCAGGTCCTGTAATAATATTCAGGTCTGTATCGTTGGGTTTCCATATCCCGATTTGACGGCCTATTTCTTTGGCTGTACCCGGTGTATCTCCGGTTACAATTTTGATGTCAATGCCTGCATCCAGACAGCTCTGAACAGCAGCAGGGACATCTGCCCGAACCGGATCGGAAATAGCTACGATTCCTAAATAAGTAAGGTCGGCCGCATGAAGCTTGCCATTTACAAAGGAGGTAATGTCTTGTCCTTCTTCAAATATTTGGCAGGCAAATCCTAAAGTGCGCATTGCCTGATTCTGATAATCCAGCAATTGCTTCTCTATTTCTGCCTTGCACGCTTCAACCGGTTTGTATGTTCTGTCTATAGCAACACGTTGGCTGTTTGTCAGTACAATCTCGGGCGCTCCTTTCACATATAATACTTTTTTTCCTAATAAAGGCGATTGTACAATAGTGGCCATATATTTACGCTCTGTCGAGAAGGTTAGTTGGTCTAATATCTTCGCGTTCTCTCTTAGTTCCAGGTAATTCTGATGTTGGCTGTTCAGCCATAACAGCAAGGCCGCTTCGGTAGGATTTCCCAGCGTCTTTACTTTGTCTTCCGAGAAATCCAGATATGCCGTAGAGTTGACGGATATGCCTTCTTTTATCAGATTGCTTAATTCATCGTCTTCCAGTCTCTGGTCTTTTAAATTATAAAACTTAGTTTCGTGTACCTGCATTTGGTTTTGCGTTAATGTGCCGGTCTTATCCGTACAAATAACGGTAGTAGCTCCCATTGTCTCGCAGGCGTGCATCTTACGAACAAGATTGTTTGTTTTTAGCATAC
Organism: Parabacteroides bouchesdurhonensis; assembly: GCF_900186615.1. Lineage (GTDB taxonomy): Bacteria > Bacteroidota > Bacteroidia > Bacteroidales > Tannerellaceae > Parabacteroides > Parabacteroides bouchesdurhonensis. The sequence continues at coordinate 488,396 of NZ_LT896588.1, read as the reverse complement.
GGTTCATACTTAGCGCCAGGCTAAGAGTGACACTCATAGGCAACCCTTCGGGTACTGAAACAACAATTAATGTAACAGCAACCATAAAGATATTCAGTATATGCGCAATTAAATCCATAATAGGCATACCCGAAGATGAAAGGAGCAATTTTACTAATAAAGCAATGAAAGTAAGCGCGGCAATAGAATATCCGGCTTTACTGATTACTTTGGCTAGTCCTGCCAACTGAACTTGCAGAGGAGTTTCTACACCGCTTTCTATCTGAGAGCCTTCATATACTTTGCCATATCCGGTTGCGTCTCCTACTTTTTCTACTTGCATTATTCCGTGTCCGTCAACAACTGTAGTGCCACGCATTACAACATTAGACGGATAAGTTGCTTCGGTATCGAAATCGGCTTCATTGGTGGTTTTGCTGATGATTGGTTCTCCGGTCAGTGTAGATTCGTTAATCTGTAAAGAAATAGCCTCAATGAGATGACCGTCTGCCGGGACTTCTTCTCCTGTTTCTAATACAACAATATCTCCAACTACTACTTCTTTCTTAGGAACTTGACAAATATTGCCGTCTCTGATTACTTTTACAAGCGTATCATCGTTTACCGTATTCAATATGTCGAAAGCTTTATTGGCCTTTACTTCAAAAGCAAATCCCACGCAGCTGGCAAGCATAATCGCGAAGAATATTCCGATAGGTTCAAAAAACGCGGTGAAACCTTTTGCTTCCGGTCCCCAGCAATGCACTCCGGCAATAATCATAGATAGCAGCCAGGCTACCAATAGTATTTTTATAATAGGATCATCGAATTTTTCAAAAAACAGTTTCCACAAAGATGTTTTTTGAGGAGGAGTTAATATGTTCTCTCCATGGATACGTCTGCTTTCTTCTACTTCTTGTTTGGTTAAGCCTTGATATTGATGTTTTTTTTCCATACGTTTTTAATCTGTTTCAAGAAAATTGAAAGCAAATAACGTAAAGTTATGTGAAATACACAAATGTCGGTAGTTAATGTTTTCCAAGTATTCCGCTTATATCTTCAAATAAGATTGAAGTAGTAATGTGCAAACCTGTTCATCTCGTATTAATGACTAATTAGTGCGAAATTAGGCACAAACTAATTGGATCACAGCCGTGATTCATATAGATCACAAAGGTGATCCAATCAAATCACATGGGTGATCTGTATAGATCACAGTTGTGATCCGATTAGTTTGTCGGGATAAAAATATTACTTCTTTTGCTTTGTTTATAGAATAATGGGCGGGTATAAATCGGAAAGCACTATGGAATATGTGAAAATCGTCTCCTGTTTAAGTTAATTTAATGGTTTTTGAGTGAACTTTTTCTCTTGAGATGTGTCTTATTAATAAAAAGGTTGTTGTGTTTAGTATTTAAGGTTATGAAGAACATTAGGTTATTTTTTTTGTGGGGGATTGTCCTCTTTGTTGGAGGGCAGTCCCTTTTTGCTCAGACAAAGAAAGAAAAAAGAGCGCAAAAAGAGTTACAGGTGAAAGAAGTGGTAAATAGCGGACAGTTCACAATAGATGTAAACAGAGCCATTCCTATGAATGGGAGATCTATTAATCTTACATCTTCTTATTCATTAGAGCTTCGCGGAGATTCTGTTTTCTCTTATCTTCCTTATTTCGGGCAGGCTTATTCTGTTCCTTATGGAGGAGGCAACGGATTGCGTTTTAAAGAGCCGGTGAAAGAGTATGATCTTTCATATACTAAAAAAGGGGTTGCGCGTATTAAGTTTCACGTACGTGCAAACGAGGATAACTATACATTTAATGTACAGATATTCCCGAATGGTTCTGCAACCATCGGTATAGTGCCGGTAAATAAGCAAAGTATTACATTTTATGGGGAGATTGCTACTGGGAAAGGGGAGTGAATAACCTTCCCTGCCATGTTCCTCTTTCTGCGATGCGTTTATTTACTTTCGCTGTAAATTCAAAGTTCTTTAATCCCCAATCGGGAGCTATAAGTAATTCTTTAGGAGACTGGGACACGAATCTCTCTACTATAATGGACGGTTTTAATCTTTCCATAAAGTCGATGACTAATTCTATATATTCGTCTGCCGAATACAGATGGAAAAACTCAGGATGTTCGGTATATTCTTTAGCCATTCGTGTATTTCGTATCAATTGCAGTTGATGAAGTTTTAAAGTAGTTACAGGAAGGCCGGATAAAATGGTTGCATGGTTTAAAATCTCTTCCCTGCTTTCTCCCGGCAGACCTAATATCAAATGCACTCCTGTATAAATACCTTTATCTGCTGTTTTGCGGATTGCCGTTTCAGATTCGGCATAGGTGTGCCCACGGTTGATGCGTTGCAAGGTCTTGTCGGACGTGCTTTCTACTCCGTATTCTATCATTACGAACGTTTGCTTGGATAATTTGGCAAAATAGTTCAGCAGATCGTCCGGCATGCAGTCCGGGCGAGTTCCGATAATGATTCCTGCTACATCGGGATAAGCTAATGCTTCCTCGTATTTTTTTATTAACGACTTTAATTCTCCATACGTATTCGTATAAGCTTGGAAGTATGCAAGATATTTCATCTCCGGATATTTCCGGGAGAAAAAATGTATTCCTTCTTCCAATTGTTCGGATACACTCTTTTCCTGGACACAATATTCCGGACTAAACGTTTGGTTATTACAATATGTACATCCTCCCCAGCCTTTAGAACCGTCACGGTTAGGACAAGTAAATCCGGCATTAATTGATATTTTTTGTACTTTATATGGGAATATATCCTTTAAAAAGTCTCCGAATTCTTTATATGGTTTAGTATTTTTCACATAGCAAAGATAGATAAAAACTTCGTATTCATTGCTTTTATGCTAACTTTGCAGCTTATTCTAAAATACTACTATAATACAATGAAAGGATTAGGTCTTTGTTTTATACTTTCGTTAGTAACGATTGGAAGCGTTTTTGCTCAAAACGGAAGTAAACAAGTAGATTTAAAAGAAATAACAGACGGAAAGTTCCGTCAAGTTACTAACATAGGTGAAATGCGTTCGTTGCCTGATGGAGAACATTATACAGCAATGAACAGGGATAAGAATATGATTATAAAATATTCTTACCGGACAGGTATGCCGGTGGATACGTTATTCAATACCCGCACAGCCCGCGAATGTTCGTTTGATGATTTTGACGGATATATGATAAATAGCACAGGACACCGTATTTTGGTATGGCGCGAAACTGAGCCTATTTATCGGCGCTCTACGAAAGCCGTTGTTTATGATTATGATGTACGTCGTAATTATGTGAAACCTCTTACCGAAGCGAAGAGTAAACAAATGATTCCTACCTTTTCGCCGGATGGTAGGATGTGTGCTTATGTGCGCGATAATAATATATGGTTGAAAAAGTTTGATTATGATACGGAGGTGCAGGTTACCAAAGATGGTGAACTGAATAAGATATTGAATGGTATTACTGATTGGGTTTACGAAGAGGAATTTGCTGTTGTAAACCTGATGGCTTGGTCGCCGGACAGTGAATATCTGGCATTTGTTCGTTTTGACGAATCGGAAGTACCTGAATACTCTATGCAAATATATGGTGATGATTTATATCCCGGTTATTATAATTATAAATACCCGAAAGCGGGACAAAAGAATTCAAAGGTAACGCTTCATTCTTATAGTGTAGCAACGAAAGACATCAAAACATTGAATGTTCCGATTGAAGAAGACAGCTATATTCCCCGTATTGTATTTACAAAGAATCCGGATCAGTTGGCTGTGATGACCTTGAACCGCCAACAGAATGTATTCAATATGTATTACGCTAATCCGAAAAGCGGCGTTTTCCGTTTGATTCTTCGTGATGATAATAAATGCTATGTAGATTCCGAATGGCTGACTTCCATCCAGTTTACGGATAATGGTTTTACCTATGTAAGTGAACAGGACGGGTATGCTCATATTTATTTATATTCTCCTACCGGTGTTATGCAACGCCAGGTAACTACAGGGAATTGGGATGTTACAAAGTTCCTGGGTATAGATGAAGTTACTAAAGCCGTTTATTATCAGTCTGCAGAGGAAAGCCCTATACGACGTTCTGTTTATAAGATTGACGCGAAGGGGGTTAAAACAAAATTCTCTACGGAAGACGGCATGAATAATGCAGTGTTTAGTGATAATTTCGCTTATTACGTAAATACATATTCCAATGCTACTACTCCGGCGAAGATTACGGTAAATGATACGAAGAGTAAAAAGGTATTACGTGTATTGGAGGATAATGCAGCCTTGAAGAATAAATTGGCAGAGTATTCTTTTGCCGGAAAGGAGTTTTTTACTGTGAAGACGGCTTCCGGTTATGAGTTGAATGCGTGGATTGTGAAACCGGCTAACTTTGATGAATCAAGAAAATATCCGGTGATGATGACCCAGTATAGTGGCCCTAATTCACAGCAGGTACTTGATCAGTACGTCTTTGACTGGGAACAGTATCTGGCAAATAAAGGTATTATTGTTGTTTGTGTAGATGGTCGTGGAACAGGTGCGCGTGGAGAAGTATTCCGGAAATGTACTTATTTGCGAATGGGAGAATTGGAATCAAAAGACCAGGTAGAGGCCGCTCAAGCCTTAGGGAAACTTCCTTATATTGACAAGAACCGTATTGCCATTTGGGGTTGGAGCTTCGGCGGATACAATACTTTAATGGCATTAAGCACCGGAGACGGAACGTTTAAAGTTGGTATTGCGGTAGCGCCTCCTACCGACTGGAAATATTATGATTCGGTTTATACGGAACGTTTTATGCGTACTCCAAAAGAAAATTTTGAAGGATATGCTGCTACTTCCCCTCTTCGTAAGGTTAAAGATTTACAAGGAAAATTACTGCTGATCCATGGTACAGCAGACGATAATGTGCATTTTATGCAAAGTATGGAATATGCCGAAGCATTGGTACAGGCCGGAAAGCAATTTGACATGCACGTTTATAAAGATCGAAATCATAGTATAATGGGAGGTAATACACGTTATCATTTATATACTAAAATGTCTAATTACTTACTTGACAATTTGTAATGGCAGAACATTTAAGGAAGCCGGATTGGTTAAAAATCCGGCTTGGAGGAAACGCCCGGTTTACGAAGACGAAAAACATAGTAGAATCACATTGCTTACATACTATTTGTACCAGTGGGAAATGTCCTAATATGGGTGAATGCTGGAGCAAGGGAACGGCTACATTTATGATAGGTGGAGATATATGCACCCGTTCGTGTAAGTTCTGTAATACACAAACGGGAAAGCCTTTGCCGTTAGACTTAAAAGAACCGGAAAATGTTGCTGAAAGTATCCGTTTGATGGAATTGAAGCATGCTGTAATTACTTCGGTTGACCGGGATGATTTATCTGATTTAGGAGCGGAGCACTGGGTAAATACGATCCTTAAAATAAAAGAAGTTAATCCCGAAACTACGATTGAAGTATTGATCCCTGACTTTCAAGGTCGTTTGGAACTGGTGGATAAGGTTGTAAAAGCTTCTCCTGAGATTATTTCTCATAATATGGAAACTGTGCGGCGCATATCTCCGTTAGTACGCAGTGCCGCTAAATATGATATTAGTTTATCAGTATTGTCTCATATCGCAAAAAGTGGAATAATAGCTAAAACCGGTATTATGGTAGGGCTGGGAGAAACAGACGAGGAGGTATGTGAATTAATGGATGACGCATTGAATGCGGGAGTCTCCATATTAACTATAGGACAGTATCTTCAACCATCGAGAAAGAATATTCCTGTTTCTGAATATGTTCCCCCTGAACGCTTTGAATTTTATAGATTAAGAGCGCTGGAAAAAGGCTTTAAAAAGGTGGAAAGCGCACCTCTTGTCCGTTCTTCTTATCATGCAGAAAAGCATATTTAACTAATGAACATTTGTGAATGTTGCTTGTTTTAATATAAAGGGAAAAAAGGGGGATGAATGAATAAAGTGAAGAAAAGGTTGGATAACCAGGCAATAGGGCTTTTACCCCTGTTGTTATTTATGTTTTTGGATAATTATTTTTCTTATTTATTATCCTTTATAATTGGTGTGACCTTTTGTTTTGTATGTATTTTTCTTTTTCAGGTTTTGATAAAGGATAAGGTATATCAATTTTTATTACTGCCTTCTGCAATAACACTTGTGCTTTTTTCGGTTTTTCTTTGTTTGAAGCTTGAGCCGGTGTTATTCATCTATTCACCTCTTATTACAGAGGTCTTACTGGTTGTGGTTTTAGCAGTAATAGGTTTTTCTAAACGTACTATTTTACAGAAGATTCGCAATTCGTCGCAACCAGCCTATAAGAAAACTATGCTCCGGACATCACTGAATGAATCTTATTTTGTGGCCCAGATAGTACAAAATATTTATACTTTACATCTTTTTGTGATTCTTTTATATACTATTCTTCCTGATTCAATGCAAAGTGTTCGGGCTGAACGCATTTTGTATCGGGAAGTAGGTTTGATTATCGGGGTCCTTATTATTGCGTACGAACAGATACGTTTGTCGTTGATGCGTGGAAGCCTGAGAAAAGAAATGTGGTTGCCTGTTCTAAATGACAATGGAAAAGTCATTGGCTGTATTGCCCGTTCTGTAAGTCGCATGTTACCTAAGAAATATTGTCATCCCGTAGTGCGTATTGCCGTTGTTTATGACGGAATGCTTTATTTGTCTAAAAGAAGTGGAGATGCTTTTATTTCACCGGGTACTATTGATTACCCGTTTTATAGCTATGTGTTATTTCGCCATAGTATAGAAAATACTGTCAAAGAGACATTGGGTGATTTGGGAAGAGAACCGGGAGTGACTCCTCGTTTCTTAATCCGATACACATTTGAGAATTCTAAAGCGAAACACCTTGTTTCGCTTTATGTAGTTTGTCTTCGGAAAGAGGAACAATTGAAGATGTGTAAAAAAGGGAAATTGTGGACAATCAAACAAATTGAAGAGAATTTGGGTAAAGGCGTTTTTGGGGAAGCTTTTGAGAAAGAATTTCCTTATTTGCAAAACACCGTGTTGTTAGCGGAGAGCTTTTGTTGCGGGAAATCGGTGAAACAGCAATAAACTCTCCTTTTGTTCTTATCTTTGTCCTAGTTCAATTACTTCAAGATCTCTGACGGTTTTTCCTTCTATTATAAAACGAACGAGTGTCCGGACTTGGTGAAACCCGCTTTTTCCTGCTGCCCCCGGATTGATGTATAAACAATTCAGATTCTTATCAAATACGACTTTCAATATATGTGAATGTCCGGCGATAAACATATTGGGGCGTGTATCATATAGCTCTTTACGTATTTCCGGATTATAGCGTCCGGGATAACCTCCGATATGTGTCATCATAATATTCATTTGTTCTGCTTTAAAATGGGCTACCTTTGGATATTGCAAACGCGTTGATTGTCCGTCGATATTTCCATACACGGCTCTGAATGGTTTTAGTAAGGCAAGTCTGGCGGCTAACATATCTGATCCGATATCCCCGGCATGCCATATTTCATCGCAGTCATTAAAGTACTCTGCATACTTGTCATCCCAGTAACCATGCGTGTCTGAAAGAAGTCCAACTTTAAGCATAACAATTTCTTTTATCCGTCAAAAGTATATATATTTACGGACCTAAGATAAGAATATTATGGAGAATTCATATAAATACTTTAAACGGGATATCAGTTGGCTATCGTTCAATTATCGTGTCTTGTTGGAAGCGGAGGATGATACTCTTCCTATCTATGAACGTATTAAATTCCTTTCTATTTACTCGTCCAATCTGGAGGAATTTTATGAGATACGTGTAGCCGAACACCGAGGTGTAATTATGAAAAAGAATTATACGGAAGAAAGCGGTGCTGAGGCCGAAGAAACTTTAGCTGCTATAACGAAAGAAGTAAACCGACAACAAAGGGAATATTACCGTATCTTTTATGATAAGATATTACCGGAGTTGAATCGTCAAAACATATATCTTTATCAAGACAGTACTCCCGAACCATTCCATGAAGAATTTGTGCATAATTTCTTTAATGAAGAGGTTTTCCCTTTCTTGTCGCCAGTGATGATTCAGGCTGGAGATATCCGTACTTTTATTAGAGACCGTCGTCTTTATTTAGTGATACGTATGGTAAAGAAAAGCAAACGCTTATCTAACCCCGACTATGTACCCGAATATCATTATGCCTTAATGAAAATTCCCTATGCAAAAGTTCCACGCTTCATCGAGTTACCTGCATACGATGGGAAGTTCTTCATTATGTTCATAGATGATATAATTAAAGCGAATTTATCCAATATATTCCCCGGCTACGTAATAGACAGTTGCTATAGCATTAAGATTTCAAGGGATGCTGATATCTATCTGGAAGATGAAAAGAATGAGAATATAGTAGAAAGCATACGTAAAAAGGTGAAGAAACGTAAGATCGGAGCGCTTAGCCGTTTTATGTATGACCGTGCCATGCCTGATGACTTTCTGGCTTTTATTTGTGAAGCTTTTGGTATTACTCCGGACGATTTGGTGGTTGGAGGACGTTATCTGAACTTACAGGATTTGGTGAAATTGCCTAATCCTAAGGGCAAAGAACTGGAACAACAAATACCGGTTCCTATGCGTGTTTCCTTCCTGGATGAGATGGAGTCGGTCTTTAAGGTAGTAAAGAAGAGAGATGTTTTGCTGCATTTTCCATACCAGTCATTTGATTACCTGATACGTTTCTTGATGGAGGCCGCATTCGATCCCAAGGTGGAAGAAATAAAGATTACTCAATACCGTGTAGCCGAGAACTCTGCTGTTATCAATACATTGGTAAGTGCTGCACAAAACGGAAAGAAAGTCACGGTCTTTGTGGAGTTGAAAGCCCGTTTCGATGAAGAGAATAATATGAGTACGGCTGAACGTATGGAACAAGCCGGCATACGGATTATTTATAGTATTCCCGGACTTAAAGTTCATGCAAAAGTCGCAGTTATCCTGCGGAAAGATAATGAAGACGGAGGGAAACGGAAGGACTTCGCTTACCTGAGTACCGGCAATTTCAATGAAAAGACGGCTAAAATCTATTCTGATATGGCCTTGTTGACTTCCAAGTCTGAAATGATAGAAGATATCAAAAATGTCTTTGCCATATTGGAAGGAAATATATCAGAACCGGTCTTCCGGCATTTATTGGTGGCCCGTTTCAATATGGTTCCTGAATTAACCCGTATGATCCGGCAGGAAATAGAACATGTAAAGCAGGGTCGGAAAGGCCGTATCATATTAAAGATGAATGGTCTGCATGATCAGAATATGATAAATGAATTATATAAAGCCAGTGAGAATGGAGTGGAGATAGATTTGATTGTGCGAGGCATTTGTTGCCTGGTTCCAGGCCAGCCATATAGCAAGAATATACGCGTTACCCGTATTGTAGATATGTTTCTGGAGCATTCCCGTGTATGGTATTTTTATAATGATGGAGAAGAAAACCTGTTTCTGACATCAGCAGACTGGATGCGTCGTAATCTGAATCGCCGGATCGAAACAGCATTTCCCATATTGGTTCCTGAGATAAAACAAGAAATAATAGACATCCTGAAGATACAATTGAGCGATAATGTAAAGGCTTGCGAAATAGATGAGAACTTGCATAATAACTGTAAAAGAGATAATAATCCGGTTAAAGTCCGTGCCCAGTTGGCTATATATGAATATTTAAAGAAGAAATCATAGTAAGTTAGCGTATGGACGTTTCTTTTTCATGGATATTTTGATAAATGAAGTTTCGTATTTAATAGGAATAGGTTATTATTCTTTCCGGTAAATAACCGGTTCGTATTCTCCATTCTTGCGGATAAAGGTTATTGGTACGATTGCCCAGGTGTTTTACAAATCCTAAGGGAAAACCCTTGTAGGTAACCAATACGTACCCTTTTTCTATATTTCCCGGTAAAAGAACCGTCTCTTTTTTCAGGAACTTTATCGCCTCTTCCCAGTTTAATTCTACAGAAGGAAACGCTTTGGCGTTTAAAGCTGTGCTAAGAGCTAATTCTTGCGAAGGAATGAAATCTTTTCCTTTTAATTCTCCAATACATACGCCGGCTGATAACAGATGTAATCTTTCCTTGAGGATCGGATATATTTCCGTAACAGATTTTGGTTGCATCCGGAGGAAATTTCCGTTCCATTCGGAAGAAAATAAAATTTCATCCGAGAGGAATGTTTTTACCGTTGACGGAATGATTGGCGTTGCTTTCCCCTTTTCTTTCTTGTTTTTGTTCCTGATACGGATTTCTTCCATGTCTCCATCTGCTTTGCGCAGAACCGCAAGGAAGAATCCTTCACCTTTCGTTTTATGGGGAAAGAAACGATAGACCGGATTATTGTATTTCAGTGCGCCGGTTATTTGCCATTCGTTTTTAGTCGGGACGGATAAGGCTTCTGCTCCTAGTTCTTCTATTATATAATGTATATTATCTTCGTCTTCTTCCGTATTATATGTACAAGTGCTATAAATAAGGATACCTCCTGGTTTTAAGGCATTCCATATATCGTGAATAATACGCCGGCTGCGGCTTGCGCACAGGTTGACATTGGCAATACTCCATTCTCCGGTACTGTCCGTATCTTTACGGAACATGCCTTCGCCCGAACAGGGAACATCCGTCATAATGACGTCAAACAAATGAGTAAGAGAGCCGATTTCTTCCGGATCATTGTTTATTACAATGCTGTTTGGATTTCCCCATTTAGCAATATTCTCCGCTAATATATTGCTGCGGCTCCGGATCACTTCATTGCTGACAAGCAAGCTGCCTTCCGGTAAAAGACTAAGAAGATGCGTAGACTTACCGCCTGGCGCAGCACATAAATCCAGACATTTTACAGAAGTCTTTACATATTGTTTGATGGCTTGTTCGATGAACATGGAGGACGCTTCCTGTACATAATAAGCTCCGGCATGGAATAACGGGTCGAAAGTGAACGATAAACGTTCCGGCAAATAATAACCGCTTTGGCTCCAGGCAACAGGCGTACCGTTTATTGGAGCTAACGCTCCTTTCTTCTCATTGATTCGGATGCTTACAGGAGCTTCTGTCTGCAATGCGGCTTCCAGTTCATTAAATTCTTCGCCTAATAGCTTACGGGTACGAGTGATAAAATCTATAGGAAGTGCCATCTTATTCTGTTTGTTTGGTGCAAAAGTACTACATTTGCAGAAAACTAACAGTATGCAAGCATCTCTTTTCCTTATACCGGTTACATTGGGAGAAACGGACCATCGCCGTGTCTTACCGGAATATAACCGGGATATTATTCTGCAGATAAGGCATTTTATAGTGGAGAACGTACGTACGGCACGTCGTTTCCTTAAAAAGGTAGAACCTTCTATTGTGATAGATGATCTTACCTTTTATGAATTGAATAAGCATACTTCTCCGGAACAGGTAACAGGTTATTTGGCTCCTTTGACAAAGGGAGAGCATATCGGTGTTATTTCGGAGGCAGGCTGTCCGGCCGTAGCCGATCCCGGTGCGGATGTTGTTGCTATTGCCCAGCGTAAAAACTATCCGGTAGTCCCTTTGGTAGGGCCGTCTTCCATATTAATGTCGGTTATGGCGTCCGGCTTTAACGGCCAGAGTTTTGCTTTTCATGGGTATCTGCCTATTGATGCTTTGGAACGTACTAATATGATAAAGAAACTGGAAGGCCGTATCTATTCGGAAAACCAAACGCAATTGTTTATAGAAACTCCTTACCGTAATAATAAGTTGGCGGAGGAATTTATCCGCACTTGCCGTCCTTCTACTAAATTATGTATAGCTTCCGATATAACTTGTGAAGACGAGTATATACATACGCGTCCGGTGAAAGACTGGGCGGGTAAAGTTCCCGATTTAAGTAAGAAACCAACAATATTCCTTATATATAAATAATTTTGATGCCATGGCTACATATCAAGCACACGAAACAGCAGTAATCGATCCCGGTTGTACGATTGGCGAAGGAACGCGTATCTGGCATTTTTCCCATATCATGCCGGGATGCAAGATTGGGAAGAATTGCAATATCGGGCAGAATGTGGTTATATCTCCTGATGTTGTATTGGGAAACAATGTGAAAGTGCAAAATAATGTATCTGTTTATACCGGAGTTATTTGTGAAGATGATGTGTTTTTAGGTCCGAGCTGTGTATTTACAAATGTACTGAACCCTCGTAGTGCGGTAAGCCGCAAGGATCAATATAAGAAAATAACGGTTTGTAAAGGAGCAACAATAGGAGCAAATGCTACGATTGTTTGCGGATATACAATAGGAGCGTATGCTTTGGTTGGTGCCGGAGCGGTGGTAACCGGTGATGTGCTTCCTTACGCATTGGTCGTTGGCAATCCTTCCAAGCAAGTTGGTTGGGTGAGTGAATATGGACATCGTTTGGATTTCGATAAAGAAGGTATTGCTTTCTGCCCTGAAAGCGGAGAGAAGTATCAGCTACAGGACGGAAAAGTGAAACGGGTTAAATAATAAATGTGTCAAAAGTAATAATCAACACCATAGCGTGTCATTGCGGGCTTGACCCGCAACCTCATACTAAACAAAATTACAGCAATTAGTATGGGATGGCGGGTCGAGCCCGCCAAGACACAGACACATTTATACTTGATATTTAAATGAATATTTAGCAAGCCTTCAAACTCATATCCAAACTTTTAACGGAATGGGTAAGAGCTCCTACCGAAATATAATCTACGCCACATTCCGCATAGTCGCGTAATGTATCGAAAGTAATGCCTCCGGAAGATTCCAGTTCATAGCGGCCGGCTACACGACGAACAGCTTCTTTCGTGTTTTCGATGTTGAAGTTATCTAACATAATACGGTCTATACCGCCTACTTTCATTGCTTGTTCCAGTTCATCAAAGTTACGGACTTCAATTTCTATTTTCAGCTTCTTTCCTTTTTCTTTTAGATAATTCTGTGCCCGGGTGATGGCTTTTTCAATGCCTCCGGCAAAGTCTACATGGTTATCTTTCAAGAGGATCATATCAAACAGACCGATACGATGGTTTACTCCACCGCCTATTTTAACGGCTTCCTTTTCCATCATACGCATTCCCGGAGTGGTTTTGCGGGTGTCTAATACGCGGGTTTTTGTTCCTTCCAATGCTTTTACATATTTGCGTGTAGTAGTGGCAATACCGCTCATGCGCTGCATTACGTTTAAAACCAAACGTTCAGTCTGTAGTAAAGACTGTACTTTTCCTTCTACAATAAATGCAATATCTCCTTTTTTTACTTCTGTTCCGTCTTTAATATAGATGGTCATTTTCAATTCCGGATCGAAGTCGTGAAAAATACGTTTGGCCATTTCCACGCCGGCAAGTACACCATCTTCTTTAATGATAAGCTGGCTTTTTCCCATTGCAGTTTCAGGGATGCAGCATAAAGTTGTATGATCGCCATCGCCAATATCTTCGGCGAAAGATAATTTAATTAGTTCGTCAATTAATTGATCCATCTTATTCTATTCTGATTGATTGTATAATCGCTTTGTCGCCTTCCGAACGGTACGTAATATTTACCCGATATTCACCTGTTGCAGTAGGCAGTTTGCCAACAAAGAAGCCGCTTTCTTTCTTGTCGGCATGGTGAACTATTGTAAATCCGGACGGTTTGTTTGTGCTGAAAAATGTGTTCAACATCGTAACGGCTTCGCTTCCGTTACATTTCTTTGTCGATTTAGGTAAGGCCATATCTACCTCTTTGTCCATAAAAGGGGTAAGGGATGAGGCATTTCCTCCTTTGAAAGCACTGGATATATTCGTTATATCGGCTGCTTGAAGGCTCAGTGCGGAGATTATCAAGGTCAGCATGAGTAAAAATCGTTTCATAGCTTTCTTGTTTTTTGTGAATACCTGAGCACAAAGGTATGTATTTTTCTTGTAATTTAGCCCCTCTAAATGTGTTAATTGTAAGTTGATGAAGATTGCTCTTATTGTAATAGGCAAGACGGATGCCGGCTATTTTGTTGAAGCTATCAACGAGTATAAAAGTCGTTTGGTACATTATATTCCTTTTGAGATGGAAGTAATTCCGGATATAAAGAACGTAAAGAACCTGTCTGAGTATCAGCAGAAAGAGAAAGAAGGCGAATTAATCCTGAAAGCTCTTCAGCCGGGTGATTATCCGGTTTTATTGGATGAAAAAGGGAAAGAGTTTACTTCTATGCAATTTTCTGCTTACCTTGAAAAGAAGATGCATACGGTTCCTAAACGACTGGTGTTCGTTGTTGGAGGCCCTTATGGATTTAGCGAAGCTGTTTATAAGATAGCATCGGAAAAGATTTCTTTGAGTAAAATGACCTTTTCACATCAGATGATCCGGCTGATTTTTATCGAACAGATTTACAGGGCAATGACGATTCTTAATAATGAACCTTATCATCATGAGTAAGCCGGATGATGTATTTTTAATGAAGGAATAAGGAGAAAGTAATTAGATCACACTTGTGATCTATATAAATCACAGCCGTGAACTGTTTGGATCACAAGGGTGATCTATGTGGATCACTCTTGTGATTTATTTAGTTGTTCGGCATGAAAGGAATAAAAGTTGCCGTATTTGATTTAAAAATGATGCGTCTTTTGCAATAATACATAGTCCAGTAATGTCATTGCAGCCATTGATTCTACTATTGGAACTGCACGTGGAAGTACGCACGGATCATGACGCCCGCGGGCTTTTAATATCGTGTCTTCGCATTCCTTTGTTACGGTTTCCTGCTCCATTAATATGGTTGCCACAGATTTGAATGCAACACGGAAGTAAATATCCTGTCCGTTTGAAATGCCTCCTTGTATACCTCCCGAATGGTTTGTCCGGGTGTTGATGTGGCCGTTATCATTATAGAAGCGGTCGTTTCGCTCGGAACCTCTATAAAAAGCGGCTTCGAATCCATCGCCATACTCAAAGCCTTTTACGGCGTTAATAGTGAGCATTGCATGTCCCAAAGCTGCATGCAGTTTTCCAAAAACAGGTTCTCCAAGTCCTACCGGTACACCTTTTGCTACGCAGGTGATAACTCCGCCGATTGTGTCGCCTTTTGATTTCACTTCTGCGATAAGCGTTTCCATTTCTGCAGCCTTGTCCGGATCGGGACAACGCACGGCACTCTTTTCCGTCAGGCTCAGATCGTATTCCTTATACGTACCTTCCAGTTTAATAGAACCTACCTGCGAAGTGTAAGCTTGTATCTGAATACCGTACTGCCTCAACGCTAGTTTTGCAATCGCTCCGGCAACGCAACGCGCGATGGTTTCACGAGCAGACGAACGTCCTCCTCCACGCGGATCACGGATACCGTATTTGGTTTCGTAGGTGTAATCGGCATGTGACGGGCGATATACGGTCTTCATGTTATCGTAATCGGATGAGTGTTGGTTTTTATTCCAGATGATGAATCCGATTGGAGTTCCTGTTGTTTTTCCTTCATATATCCCGGAAAGGAATTGCACTTCATCGTCTTCTTTGCGTGGGGTTGTTATGCGAGACTGGCCAGGCTTACGCCGATTCAGTTCCTGTTGGATAAATTCGGTATCCAGTTCTATCCCGGCAGGACAGCCATCTATTACACCGCCTATTCCCGGGCCATGCGATTCGCCGAACGACGTTAATCTGTATATATTTCCAAAGGTGTTAAACATAAGCTTTGTGTTGTTATAAAATGAAAATGGTTAACAGCTAATTGTTGGTGTGCCAATTAACTATTAACCATTCTATTATAAACTAATTCTCTAATTATTAGTGGCAACCACCGCAACCGCAACTGTCGTGACCGTGCTCTCCGCAGTCGTCACAGCCACATCCACATCCGTCTGCCGAGGCTGTCATTGCTGCAATTTCTTCCGCAGTCGCTTCGTGTACGTCAATAACTTTTCCGTTGAAATGAAGGGTTTCGCCTGCCAATGGGTGATTAAAGTCCATCACAACGATATCTTCTTTTATTTCCAGTACAGAACCGTTCATGCGGTTACCATTGGAATCCATCATTGGAACGGTATTGCCTTCTTTAATCATCTCGGCGTCGAATTTACCTTCTACCTCAAAGATGTTTTTAGGAAGATCTATTACGTGTTCTTCTACATATTCACCGTATGCATTGGCCGGAGCTATAGAGAAGTTGAAGCTGTCACCTACTTCCAATCCTTTCAAAGCATCTTCGAAAGCGGGGAGCATCATGCCTGTTCCGTAAATAAACTTCAATGGAACTTCAGCTGTAGCTCTTTCCATTAGTTCGCGTTCTTCGCCTTCGCCGACGTTTAAGTCGTAAGTAACTGCAACGAACTTGTTTGCTGTAATTTTCATTTGTAATTGGATTTATAATAAATAAAACGATGACAAATTTACGTATAATTTCCGATTCTGCATCTTAATCTTTGAAAAATAAAGATATGTAATGTTTTAAGGCGAAATATACTTGCTTTTACCGGCCTGAATGAAATATGTGATTATAAATGTCTGCTTATTGTTGTGAGATTGAATATCTTATTTTTTATTGATAGCTTTCTTTAATGCCTCAAGTGCTGAAACCAAGACAAAACGGGGGCAACCGATATTCAGGCGCATGTGTCCTTCTCCGCCCGGGCCGAATATGCTACCGTCGTTTAAAGCTAAACCTGCTTTGTTGGTAAATAAATCGACCAGTTCCTCCTGACTAAGTTTCAAATCTTTGCAATCTAACCACACAAGGAAAGAGGCTTGCGGCATATATACTTTTATTTGAGGCAGGTTGGTTTTGATGAAATCGTCTACAAACCGGACATTTTCCATGATGTACATACGCATTTGTTGTAGCCATTCCGCGCCGTAGGTGTATGCGGCGGTGGTTGCTTCATAGGCGAAGATTGTTCCGTCTCCGAATTCTCCGGCTTCGAGGAAGGAATAAAATACTTTCCGTATATGTTCGTCCGGTACGATGGCGTATGAGGTAACGATACCTGCAATATTAAAGGTTTTGCTGGGAGCCATAAAAGTAATGCTGCATGAAGCGGCAGTGTCGGATACCGAAGCAAATGGATAATGCCGGTATTGGGGATAAGCCATTTCCGCATGGATCTCGTCGGAGATAACAAGAATGTGATGTTTGGCGCATATTTCAGCCAGCTCTATTAACGTCTCTTTTTTCCATACGATACCTCCCGGATTATGAGGATTACACAGGATAAGCAGTTTGCATTTGTTGTCGATGATAGATTCTAAATGTTCAAAATCCATTTCATAGCTGCCATTTGTTAGCTTTAACGGGTTGTAAACTACTTCCCGTTTCATGCTTTCAGGTACAATGCGGAACGGATGATATACCGGAGGTTGTATAATCACTTTATCTCCCGGCTGGGTGAAACATTGCAGGGAGAAAGCTATTCCTTTTACGATTCCCGGAATATAGCTGATCCATTCCTTTTGGATTTTCCAGTTGTATTTATAATGTACCCAGTTGATAATGCTTTCGTAATAAGCATCTGAACCGTATGTGTAACCGAATATTTCGTGCTCGCAACGTTTCTTGATGGCTTCCACAATGAAGTCGGGGGTGCGGAAATCCATATCCGCAACCCATAAAGGTGTTAAATTCTCACTGCCGAAACGCTCTTTTAATTGGTCAAATTTGATACAATTTGTTCCGTGGCGTTCAATGACTTCGTCAAAGTTGTAATGTTTCATTTATCCTTAATTCTGTCTGTTTATTCTGTATCTGTCCGTAAACGGGGCAAAGATACAAATTCTTGATAATGTTTTATCTGCTTAATATTTTTTACACATATTGTATATTCGTGTCTGTCGGATGATGCTTTATTCGCTTGTTCTATGTTGAATTAGTATAAATGGGTATTGATTCATATTAAAATGCAATCGTAATATGTCGTTTTTATTAATAATTGAAAGAAAAAGAAAGAAATTTCTTTTAAATCCTTTGCTTGTTACGATTATTGTTCTACATTTGCAGCGTCTAACGAAATAAAGACATGAAATGATGAACAATGTATTGCATATTATTCTCGTGGTGGTCCTTCTAGTCATTAGTAGGTAAGGAGAAAGGTGTGTAAGATGTTGTGAAGTCGTAAAGATATTCTTAAGCCTTTCTCCTTATAGAGAAGGGCTTTTTTATTTTATGTATAACAGGTTATGGCGGAAATATTCGCCGCATTAAATAGAAAGAAAGATGATGAAGAATCCGTTAAGAAGTTCATATAGCACAGAAGGCCGCAGAATGGCAGGTGCACGTGCTTTGTGGCGTGCCAACGGCATGAAAGAAGAGCAATTCGGTAAGCCGATTATTGCTATTGTCAATTCATTCACTCAGTTTGTTCCCGGGCATGTACATTTGCATGAGATAGGACAGCAGGTAAAAGCGGAGATAGAAAAACTGGGATGTTTTGCAGCCGAATTTAATACGATTGCCATTGATGATGGTATTGCTATGGGGCACGACGGAATGCTCTATTCTCTTCCTTCCCGCGATATTATAGCAGACAGCGTAGAGTATATGGTAAATGCCCATAAGGCAGATGCAATGGTTTGTATCAGCAATTGTGATAAGATTACTCCGGGAATGTTGATGGCTGCCATGCGATTGAATATACCAACCGTATTTGTTTCCGGTGGCCCTATGGAAGCCGGCGAACTGGATGATCGTCATCTGGATTTGATAGATGCTATGATTGAAGCTGCCGACACGTCTGTTAGCGATGAACGTATTGCCCAGGTAGAACGCCATGCTTGCCCTGGCTGCGGATGTTGTTCCGGTATGTTTACCGCAAATTCCATGAACTGTTTGAATGAAGCTATAGGTTTGGCTTTGCCCGGAAACGGAACGATAGTTGCCACTCATAAAAACCGTATACAGTTATTTCGGGATGCGGCTAAACAAATTGTAGAGAATGCTTATAAATATTACCGTGATGGTGATGATTCGATTTTACCTCGTAATATCGCTACCCGGCAGGCATTTTTAAATGCGATGTCTCTGGATATTGCAATGGGTGGATCGACAAATACGGTTCTTCACTTGTTGGCTGTTGCTCAGGAAGCAGGCGCCGATTTCCATATGGATGATATTGATATGTTATCGCGTAAAACACCTTGTTTGTGCAAGGTTGCTCCAAATACCCATAAGTATCATGTGCAGGATGTAAACCGTGCCGGTGGTATTATAGGTATTATGAAAGAGTTAATAAAAGCCGGACTGGCGGACGGAAGTACAAAACGCGTGGACGGACTGACTTTAGCAGAAGCTGTAGACAAATTTGCTGTTACATCCCCTAATGTAACCGAAGAAGCTGTAAAGAAATATAAGAGCGCTCCGGCCCATAAGTTCAGTATTCAGATGGGATCGCAGGAGACATATTATAAAGAATTGGATACGGATCGTGCGGAAGGCTGTATCCGTGATGTGGAACATGCTTATTCCAAAGATGGCGGCTTGGCTGTATTGAGAGGGAATATCGCTATTGATGGTTGCGTTGTAAAGACTGCCGGTGTAGATGAAAGCATCTGGAAATTCTCCGGACCTGCCAAAGTTTTTGATTCGCAGGATGCTGCCTGTGAGGGCATCTTGGGTGGAAAAGTCGTTTCCGGTGATGTCGTAGTTATTGCTTATGAAGGGCCAAAAGGCGGACCGGGTATGCAAGAAATGCTTTATCCTACTTCTTATATTAAAAGTCGTCATTTGGGAAAAGAATGTGCTTTGATTACCGATGGACGTTTTAGTGGCGGTACATCCGGCCTGTCTATTGGACATATATCACCGGAAGCTGCTTCTGGTGGTGCTATTGGTTTGGTTAAAGATGGGGATATTATCGAAATAAATATACCGGATCGTTCTATAAATGTAAAATTAAGCGATGCAGAATTGGCTGAACGCAGGAAAGCGGAAGAAGCTCGTGGAAAGAAAGCGTTTACACCTCCTTTCCGTCAACGTGAAGTTTCAAAAGCATTGAAAGCATATGGCAAGATGGTTGCGTCTGCCGATAAAGGCGGAGTTCGTATAGTAGAAGATTAATAATGTTCCGATATGCCAATGAAAGAATGACTGTTTTATGGTTGGCATGTTGGCAAATTGACACACTAAACACATTGTTTTTATGGAGAAACAAAAGATTACCGGTTCGGAAGCTTTGCTGAAATCGCTGATAGCAGAAGGAGTAGATACAATCTTCGGTTATCCGGGTGGAGCTGTTATTCCTGTGTATGATTGTCTGTATGATTATGAAGATCAGTTAAGACACATATTGGTACGTCATGAGCAAGGGGCAACCCATGCTGCACAAGGATATGCACGAGTCTCCGGAAAAGTAGGCGTAGCATTGGTTACTTCCGGTCCGGGAGCAACGAATACATTGACCGGTATTGCCGATGCAATGATGGACAGTACTCCGTTGGTTGTAATCACAGGGCAAGTGGCTTCTCCTTTGTTGGGAACGGATGCTTTCCAGGAAATAGACGTGATTGGCATTACGCAACCTATTACAAAGTGGGCGTATCAGATACGTAAACCGGAAGATATTGCATGGGCTGTTTCACGTGCTTTTTATATAGCATCGACAGGGCGGCCAGGTCCGGTTGTCCTCGACTTTGCGAAAGATGCGCAAGTCGGATTGGTGGAGTATGCGTATAGAAAAATTGATTTTATACGCAGTTATCAACCGCAACCCGATGTTAAGCCGGAACGTATTAAAGAAGCTGCGGATTTAATAAATGCTGCCGATAAACCGTTTTGCCTGGTTGGGCAAGGTGTTATTTTAGGTGGCGCGGAAAAGGAACTGATGGAATTCTTGCAAAAGAATGATATACCGGCAGGCTCTACAACTTTGGGCTTATCTGCTATGCCCTCCGATTTTCCCTTGAATAAAGGTATGCTGGGCATGCATGGAAATGTAGGGCCGAATCGTAAGACGAATGAATGTGATGTACTGATAGCTATAGGCATGCGCTTTGATGACCGTGTAACGGGCGATTTAAAGACGTATGCAAAGCAGGCTAAAATTATCCATCTGGATATTGATAATTCTGAAATAGGGAAAAACGTTCTGGTTGATGTAAAGGTGCTGGGAGACGCGAAGCAAACAATTCCGTTGATTACCGCTTTATTGAAAGAACGCAAACGTACTGAATGGAATGCCGAGTTCGATCCGGATGAAAAAGAAGAATATGACAAAGTAATCGCTAAAGAACTGCATCCTGAACAAGGTTATCTGAAGATGGGTGAAGTGATACGTAAAGTATCCGAAGCCACAGGCAACGATGCCGTATTGGTTACGGACGTTGGTCAGAACCAGATGATGGGCGTACGTTACTTTAAATATAAGCAAACCCGTAGTGTTGTGACTTCCGGAGGTTTGGGTACAATGGGCTTTGGCCTTCCGGCTGCTATTGGCGCTAAAGTAGGTGCTCCTAACCGTACAGTCTGTTTCTTTACCGGTGATGGAGGCTTGCAGATGACTATTCAGGAATTAGGGACAATTATGCAGGAGAACCTGGATGTAAAGATTATCTTACTGAATAATAACTTCCTTGGAATGGTTCGTCAGTGGCAGGAGTTGTTTTATCATAAGCGTTATTCTTCTACAATTATGGAGAATCCGGATTTCGTAGCTATTGCGAAGGCTTATCATATTGCTTCCCGTGAAGTTCAGAAACGTGAAGAACTGGATGGTGCTATTCGTGAAATGTTGGAACATGATGGTGGCTATCTGTTAGTCGTAGATGTAGAAGAGCAAGGAATGGTTTATCCGATGGTTCCCGCTGGCGCTACAGTAACCAATATTATTATGGGTGATAAGTAAGGAGGGCAAGTTATGACAACAAAGAATTTATATACCGTTATTATCTTTTCAGAGAATATTGTAGGTCTACTGAATCAGATTACAGTTATCTTTACGCGCCGGCAGTTGAATATTGAAACACTTTCGGTTTCTCCTTCCGCAATCAAAGGTATCCATAAGTTTACGATCACTACCTTTGCCGACGAGGATACGATTGATAAGGTTGTAAAGCAGATTGATAAGCGAGTAGACATTCTGAAAGCTTATTATAATACGGATGAAGATCTGGTTTATCAGGAAATAGCTCTTTATAAACTGAGTACCGAACTGTTTATCAAGATGGGGACGGTTGAAGACCTGATCCGCAAGTATAATGCCCGTATCCTGGAAATGAATGAAACGTGTGTAGTATTGGAGAAAAGCGGGCATTACGATGAAACACAAGCTCTTTTCAAAGAGTTGAGTGAGAGTATAGGCGTTCTTCAATTTATCCGTTCAGGGCGTATTGCTATTACTAAAAGTAAGGTGGAACGTCTTAGTGATATGTTGGCGGAGATGGAACGTAAATTACATGACAGGCAACAAGAATAATAAATAGATATGAATAAGATAGGAGAATTTCATTTCGATACCGAATCGTACCAGATGGACTTTCGTGGTCGTGTTACGATTCCGATGATAGGAAACTACCTGATACATGCCGCATCCATACATGCCGCGAATCGGGGATTCGGATATAGTGATATGACCGAAAAGCATACAGCGTGGGTTTTATCCCGTTTGGCCATCGAGATAATGGATTATCCTAAGAGTTCAGAGTCTATAACTGTCTATACATGGGTAGACGAAGTAGGACGTCTTTTTACCAGCCGCTGCTTTGAGTTGGCAAATGGAGAAGGAAAGACTTTCGGGTTTGCCCGTTCTATATGGGCTGCTATCGATATGGAGACGAGGCGTCCTACATTATTGGATGTGGAAGGGTTGAGTTCCTATATATCAGACCGCCCCTGTCCGATAGAAAAGCCCGGCAAGATTGTTCCCGTCGAAGCGAAAACGGAAGGTGTTCCTTATAAGGTAAAATATAGCGATTTAGATATAAACGGACATCTGAATAGCATCAAATACATGGAACATCTGCTGGATTTATTCGATATAGGGATGTTTCGTGAGAAGGAGATAAGCCGTTTTGAAATAGCTTATCAGGCAGAAGGCAAATACGGCATGATGCTTGGACTGCATTTGGCGGAAGCAGCTCCCGGAAAGTACGACATGGCTATTTGCCATGAAGAGAAAGCCATCTGCCGTGCGGCGGTTACATGGAAATAGCACGTTATAACGAGAATTTATAGTAGAACAAATTATTTATATATACATTTTAATAGTAATAAGAAAATGGCAGTAATGAATTTTGGCGGTGTAGACGAGAACGTAGTTACCCGCGAAGAGTTTCCGTTGGAAAAGGCAAGAGAGGTGTTGAAAGATGAAGTTATCGCAGTTATCGGCTACGGCGTTCAAGGACCGGGGCAGAGTTTGAACCTGCGTGACAACGGATTCAATGTCATCGTTGGACAACGTAAAGGAGGTAAAACATGGGATAAGGCAGTAGCAGACGGTTGGGTACCCGGCGAAACTTTATTTGATATTGAAGAAGCCTGCGAAAGAGGTACAATTATCCAGTATTTGCTTTCGGATGCGGCACAGATTGAAGTATGGCCTCGTATTAAGAAATACCTGACTCCGGGTAAGGCCCTGTATTTCTCTCATGGTTTCGGTATTACATACAAAGAACGTACAAATATCATTCCTCCTGCGGATATAGATGTTATCCTGGTTGCACCGAAAGGCTCGGGTACTTCTTTGCGCCGTATGTTCCTGCAGGGACGCGGGTTGAATTCCAGCTATGCAATCTTTCAGGATGCTACAGGCAAGGCTTGGGATCGTGTAATCGCATTAGGTATTGGCGTTGGTTCAGGCTATTTGTTTGAAACCACCTTTAAAAAGGAAGTATATTCTGACTTAACAGGCGAACGCGGTACTTTGATGGGTGCTATTCAAGGCTTGCTGCTGGCACAGTATGAAACATTGCGCGAGCATGGACACGAACCATCGGAAGCATTCAACGAAACCGTTGAAGAGCTGACTCAGTCTTTGATGCCATTGTTTGCAGAAAACGGCATGGACTGGATGTATGCAAACTGTTCTACCACTGCTCAACGTGGTGCTTTGGATTGGATGGGCCCGTTCCATGATGCAACAAAGCCGGTATTTGAGAAACTGTACAGCGAAGTGGCTTGCGGCAACGAAGCTCAGCGTTCTATTGATACAAACAGCAAACCTAACTATCGTGAAGGCCTTGAAAAGGAACTGAAAGCCTTGCGCGAAAGCGAAATGTGGCGTGCAGGTGCTGTTGTTCGCAAATTGCGTCCGGAGAACAATTAATATTTTCAATATAGATATTGAAAGGCGAGGTGTATTCCTCGCCTTTTTTGTTAATGTCCAAAGCGAAGACCCTTTAATTCATAGGTAAGTATATTAGTAAATATGGGTTTTACTTTAAATATTTTTGTTATTATTGCAGTATAATTATAAGAGAAGTGCCATTAATGGAACTTTTAATAAGAAGATTTTTACTATTATGATTCATTGGATACCCACAGTTCTGTCTTATAAGCTTTGTTGTGTAAATATATTTAAAGGATATCATGGGCGACAGTACATTAATAGATGATATCGCTTTCTTAAACCAGTTACGGGTAGGGAATAAAGAGGCTTTTAAACTTATCTTTGATAAGTATTATGTGCCGTTGTGCCGTTTTGTTAATATAAGCTTGAATGATACATTTGCTTCAGAAGAGATTGTTCAAGACTTATTTGTTTATTTATGGGATAAGCGTGAACAACTGAATATACAACTAACCTTAAAATCTTATTTATTTCAAGCAGTAAAGAATAGAACATTAAATTATTATAGGGATAATCGGCGTATTGTATTCTGTGATGAAATACCTTATGATATATCATGTGAAAATGAAGATATTGAATTACATGAACTACAAAATCTAATACAAGAAGCAATATTATCTTTACCTGAAAAATGTAGTGAAATTTTTCGTATGAGTCGTGAACAGAACCTTACAAATGCAGAAATTGCAGATCTCAAAAATTTGTCTTTGCGAACAGTAGAAACCCATATATCCAATGCTTTATCACGTATTCGTCAATATCTGGGAAATAACTATACCTATCTTTGGTGATTGTTAGTTATTGTTAAATACACAAATAGGATTACGTGTTCTGTTTTCATTGGGTGACTTTTATATAAAGAGCCTATTATGATGAAACACGATTTTTGGATATATATAGTAAATAAGTTAAAGAGAGGAGAATCTTTGGATTCCTCTAAACTTTCAACGGATGAGAAAGATATTTCTTCATCGGATTTACAAAGTGATGTAGAGAAAATATGGAATACGATTCAATATCAAGCTTCATTTTTTAATCCTGATAAAGCTAGGGCCTGGAAACTAATAAATAGTCGTATCTCGAAAAGCGTTAAAACTGTAACTATCCCATTTAAATTGATTTATAGATCAGTGGCGGTTATTATCCTATTAATTGCCATTTCGTCATTATATATAATAAAACATTCGGGCAGAGAACTTCCTGTTACATTTCAATATGCAACGTTAAATGGCAAAAGTAAAATAGATCTTCCTGATGGAACTCAGGTTTGGTTAGCTCCTAATTCTGAGATTATATATGCTAGTAACTTTTCTCCGGAGAATCGTAAAATACAGATAAAAGGTAAAGCTTATCTTGAGGTTAAGAAGGATTCTATACATCCGTTCTTTGTCAATATTGATCAATCATTGGTAAAAGTATATGGTACCTCATTTAGTATAAACTCGACGAAGGAAAAATTGATGGTTAGTCTTTTATCTGGTAAAATATCATTTCAGAAAACATCAGTAGATAGTCCGTTATGGATAAAACCTGGTGAAGCAGCAGTTCTAAATAAAAATACGGGTGATACTTTTATAGAAAATGTAGATGCATATTTTAATGCTTTATGGGCGCATGAAAAGCTTAAGATAGAAGAAAAAAATTTGGGTGAAGTTGTAAAGTATTTAAGTCAATGGTATGATGTGAATATTACACTAGACGGGAATTTAAAAAATAAGTATAAGTATACGTTTACTATTACAACAGAGCAACTAGATGAAGTATTGAGAATGATGTCACGTATAAATCCAATGGAAATAACGTATGACAAAAAGAACGTGAATATTAAATAGATAAAAATGTTAGCCTATGAAATAATATAGAAATGATTAATTAAAAAAGGGTCGCATAACAACGACCCTTCCTTGAGAAGTTAACGCATAATACAGGATTTGCAGTTGTGTATTATGCAAGTTTCCTCTTTGATTTTTGCAAAGTTATGAATAAACGAACGAATTATTATTTTAAAAAGTGTTTTTTCAAAATCATTTTGTTGTTTTTTAGTTTAATTTTGATTAAACCGGTGTCTTATGCAAATGAAAATAGTTTCTTAAGACAAGACATTACCTTAAATCTGAGTCGTGTAACCTTAAAGGAGGCATTTCGTATTATAGAAAAAGAATCTGGTCTTACTTTTATGTATGATGCCGCTTCTCTGAATTTAAATAGAATTGTTTCTATTAAAGTGACAAATCAAACAGTAGAAAATGTTTTAAAACAATTGTTTGAAGGTACAGGAATCGGTTTTGAAATCAGTGGAAATCAGATTATCGTTGCTCAGAAAAAGGCATTAATTGAAAATCAAGTTAATATTTCTACTAAGTCCCGAAAAATAGTGGGTATTGTGAAAGATCAGCATGAAGAACCTATTATTGGAGCAAATGTTGTGATAAAAGGGACAAATAAAGGAGTAATTACAGATATTGATGGACGTTTTGAATTAGACGTATCAGAAGGCGATATTCTTCGTATTACTTATATCGGTTTTGTCGATCAAGAAATATCGGTAGGTAATAAAAATAGATTGGAAATCAAATTAAAAGAAGATACGCAAAATTTAGATGAAGTAGTCGTTGTTGGTTATGGTACACAGAAAAAAAAGAATTTGACTAGTGCTATAGTACATATTGATTCTAAAGAATTGGAGACAACGACAAGTACTAATTTATCTTCAACTTTGGCCGGACGTTTACCTGGTTTAACTGTCAAGCAGCAGAGTGGTGCTCCGGGAAATGACGGTGCTGCAATTATTGTCCGAGGATATGCTTCTTTAAATGACAATAACCCTTTAATTGTTGTAGATGGTGTTGTTCGTGATTACTTTCCGAATATTAGTAGCGATGATATAGAAGATATTACAGTATTGAAAGATGCAACAGCTTCAGCTGTTTATGGTGTACGTGGAGCTGCCGGTGTTATTTTGATAACAACAAAAAGGGGGAGTATGCAGAAACCTACTGTTACATTAAATTCTTCTGTATCATTAAGTCAGAATGCGGAATTTCCTAAATTTCTAGATGGGCCAGAATATGTTTATTGGTTTAATAAAGCAGAAGAAATGGATGGGATACCATTAGATAAACGTACATTTTCACAAGATGTGATTAATCGTGTAACAAATGGAGATCCACAAGGAATTTATGGAAATACAGATTGGTTTGATTTGCTCTTTGAAAACGTTGCTCCTACTTATTCAAATAATTTATCGGTGAATGGCGGTAATGAACGTATTCGTTATTATGCGTCGTTGGGAACGTATAATCAACGAGGTATCATAAAATCGACCACATTTGACCGTTATACTTTCAGAATGAATATGGATGCAAAAATTACAGAAAATTTTTATGTGGAGATGAATGCTTATGGAAATGAAAGCAGAACAAAATCTCCGGCATTAGATGCTGGTCAAGGGCGCGTGAACGAGTCGAGTTCCTTATTTAGTCAAGCACTATTGTCTTATCCATTTCTTCCGGAGATGTATGATGGATTGCCAACCGCTACTTTTTTGAATGCTAAAAATCAATGCCCGATTGTCAGTCGAGATCAGTCTGGCCGCCA
Source organism: Parabacteroides bouchesdurhonensis (assembly GCF_900186615.1). GTDB lineage: Bacteria > Bacteroidota > Bacteroidia > Bacteroidales > Tannerellaceae > Parabacteroides > Parabacteroides bouchesdurhonensis. The sequence goes on along the minus strand of NZ_LT896588.1, from coordinate 460,508 downwards.
GAAAGTAAATAGTACTGTGTTTCAAGGAAATCTTGTATTACGTTATAAATTGCCATTTATAAAGGGATTGGAAGCGAAGTTGAATATGGCCTATGACAGAACCTTTACACTAAAAAAATCTTCATTATTATCTGCCTATGTTAATGAATTTGATTTACAGTCTGGTACTTATTCAAAGAAGGCTGCCGGATATGCAAGTGAAGGAGTTGCTTCTTTGAATGAATGGTATGCAGATACAGAACGACAAACAGTACAAACTTCATTAGACTATAACAATACGTTTGGAAAGCATACAATCGGAGCGTTATTTTTATATGAATATGTGAGAGATAAGGGAAATGGAATGTCTGCTGGTGCAAAAGATTTTCCCATCCGGGATATTATGGATTTGAATTATGGAGAAACTGTATTGGATGATATGGTGAAGGGGAGTCATTCCTTTTTCCACCGTGCCGGATACGTGATGCGTTTAAATTATAATTATGATAATAAATATCTGTTGGAAGTGACGGGACGTTTAGATGGTACTCCTAATTTTGCCCCGGGTAGAAGATGGGGTATATTTCCCGGCGTTTCTGCTGGCTGGCGTATTTCTGAAGAAGAGTTTTTGAAAGGTAAAGCAGATTTTCTGAATGATTTGAAGATACGTGGTTCGGTTGGGCAATTAGGAAATGATAATATTGGAGCTTATCCTTATTTGAAAACGGCTCAGTTATCTGTTAATCCTTCTGCTTTTATTGGAAATGAATTAGTAAGGAAGTTGACAATGTCGGGTATTCCCAGCGATATAACTTGGGAAAAATCAACTTCTTATAATGTTGGGCTTGATGCTTCTCTCTTTAATTATCAATTAGGGGTTGAAATTGATGTGTTTTATATGTTGACAAAAGATATTCTTCAATCGCAAAGTGCTGTCTTTCCTCCTTCAATTGGTGGATATTATCCATCGGCAATTAATTATGGGGTTGTTAAAAACAGAGGTGTTGAGGTAACATTGACTCATCGGAATACAGTGGGGAATGTTTCTTATGGAATTCGTGGGAATATGTCGTTTGCAAGAAATAAAGTAATAAAGACATCAGAGGACCCGAATGTTCCTGAACAGTTAAGAAAAACCGGACATTCAACAGGTTTAAAATATGGCTTTATTTGTGATGGATTATTCCAAAGTCAAGAAGAAATTGATGCTAGTGCCATTTATGAAGGAGGTTCACGTGAGGAAACTTTAGTTGGAGATGCAAAAATGAGAGACCTGAATGGGGATGGACGTATTACAATGGACCAGGATTGGACTATTATAGGACGAAGCAATGTACCGGAATTAACTTTTGGATTAAATTTGAATGCTGCTTATAAAGGATTTGACGTAAATGTCTTTTTTCAAGGAGCAGCCCTTTGTGATGTTGCTCTTTGTGGATATTATTCCGATAGAGGTTTCCCTGCCCATACTTTCTATACACGTCCGTTTTTTGCAGGAGGAAATGCTCCTCGTTATTTATTGGAAGGAGCTTGGACTCCCGACAATACAGATGCAAAATATGAGCGGTTAAGCACGAAAAGTCGAGAAAGTGGTTCTTGGATGTCTTCTCTTTTTATTCGAAATGGGGCCTATCTGCGCTTGAAGAATATGCAAATAGGTTATTCCTTACCTCGAAAAGTTGTAAATAATTTGGGGCTTGAAAAGATTCGTTTCTATGTTGCAGGTAGTAACTTGTTTACATTAGATCATTTGGAAGGGCTTGATCCTGAAATGCCAGATGTAAATCAGGGGTATTATCCTCAGCAGCGTATTTATGAGTTTGGGCTGAATATTATATTTTAAATTTGAAGGATTATGAAAAATTGTAAGTATATATTTGTGGTGCTATCGCTATTTTGTTTTATGGCTTGTAATGTTGATCCTGTATTGGTAGATCGGTATTCAGAAGAGATCGTTTATGAGAATGAAGAGAATTTCGATATGCGTATTTATACTTTCTATGAAATATTGAATGGGTATGGTTCTGGGTTAGCAACAGATGTGCTATCAGATCTGGTTAAGATTAATCAACGATACAACGATTATAACTATCTGGCTTTAGGTCTGACGCGTATAACTAGTAGTGCTAATTTATTGAATATTTGGGATAATAGATATAACCATATTCGTTTTTGCAATGAATTTTTACGTGATACGGAAAAATATGGGGATAAACTACCTGATGAGATACGAAAAAGAGGAGAAGCAGAAGTCCGTTTCTTTCGTGCAATGATGTATTTTGATTTGGCAAGAAATCATCAAGGTAGTGTAGTTTTAATAAAAGAAATCACATCGGAAAGTCTACCGATTTGCGAACCTCAGGAATGCTGGGATTTTATCGCAGAAGATCTTGATTTTGCCGGAGAAAATTTGCCGGAGAAATGGATCGATTCAAAACGTGGCCGTATAACTAAAGGTGGAGCCTATGGCTTAAAGGCAAAAGCGATGTTATATGCTCAGCGATGGAAAGAGGCTTCGGATGCTGCTGCAAAAGTTATTGCTTTGGCAGATAAAGGTATTTATCGTTTGTTACCCAATTATGAAGATGTTTTTAAAGAAAAGAGAAATGACGAAGCGATTATAGAATATGCCTATCATGCGCCGGAGTTGACGCATAGTTTTGATAAAGTTTACGCTCCTCCTAGTGATCCTGATAATAGTCGGGGAGAAGCTAATCCTACAGAAGAATGTGTTTCTGAATTTCAAATGGCTGATGGGCGGGATTTTGATTGGAATGATCCGGAAATGGCTGCTGCTCCATATGAGAACCGCGAACCTCGCTTTTATGCTTCGATATTGTACAATGGTGCAACGTGGAAAGCTTCGCAAAAGCCGAATAATCCGACTATAGAAACGTTTGTAGGGGGGAAAGATGGATTTACCGCCAGTGGAAATTTGGGTACGGTTACAGGTTATTATATCAGAAAACTATTGGATGAGAGCCTGACGGGATATGCAAATACCGGTGAGCAAACATATTATTACATGCGTTATGCTGAAGTTCTGTTAATTCATGCGGAAGCATTGGCAAGGCAGGGAGATATACAAGGTGCATTGTTTTCATTAAATAAAGTGCGTGAAAGAGCTAAAATGAAGAATGTAACTGCTACTAATTTGAATGAATTTATGAAATTGCTACGCCATGAAAGGGTTGTAGAATTGGCATTTGAAGGACATAGATACTGGGATTTGCGTCGTTGGGATTTAGCTAAAAGTGTGTTGAACGGGGTGAACTTTCATGGATGCAGAATCGTGAAGACTGAAAATGGTGATTTTATTTATGAGTTGGTCGATTGTGATGAAGGTGCTAAGCGATATTATGATCCTAAGTATAATCGTTTTCCGATTCCTAAATTAGAATTGGATAGGAATTTGAAATGTGAACAATTTGATGAATGGAAGTAAAACATTTAGAGTTATGAGAAAAATACATATTTATCCATTAATATTCTGCCTGTTGTGCATCAGCTGCATGGAACCGGAAATTGATAAATCTTTATTGCGGATAGAGGGCTTAAATGGTTTGTATATAACGGTTCCTGGTTTTGCGACGGAATATGGTATTTCAAATCAAGGACCATATGAAGATGGAGATACTTTATTAATTAAAGTTCCTTCTTCTGAAGAAGCCCCGGTTGATATTTCAGCTTTATTTGCCCGTGCAAGTCTTGGACATAATGCTGTACTTACACCGGCTCTGGCGGGGATGATGGATTTTTCTGAGCCGGTAGATATTTATGTAACAGATGGAGCGAATGTCTCTACTCACTACGTTATTAAAGTCGTTCCCATACCACCTAAAATGGTATTGAAAAAGTTGTGGTATAAGAATTTATTGGATATGGGGTTTGTTAATTTTGATAATGTGAATTCCATTGCGGTTTCTAGAGATGAATTAGTTGTTTGTGCGTATAATCCGACCATACTGAAAGTCTTGGATAAGGCAACTGGTGATTTTATTAAAGATATTCCTTTAAGTCATCCTTGGATTTCTCAAATTAATACAGATGATACAGGAAATGTTTTAGCTACTAGTTGGCGTATTTACGGATCTTATTTCGAGTGCAAAAAAATTGATATTGATGCGGGTTCTGAAACGTTGTTGGGGTATTATACTTCTGATGAAGTTCCTGATTTTGTCGGAGATCGTGTGACTTTAACTGGAAATATAGACAAAGGAACTGCATTTATTTATGCTACCGGTCGTGGGGATAATGGATACTATATGTTAGAATTGAAAGATGGACAAAAAGTATCAGGGAGTGCTATAAAATATTCTACTCCAATTAGTGAGAACTGGGAACGGGCTACTGTAAAACGAAAGACGACAGATGACGAATCGGAGTTATTGATTAGTACTTTGCACACTCTTGACGGAGAGCATTCTCGTTTTGTCGTTATTAAGAATCAGTTTGAGTTTAAAGAGATGGATCCTCTAAACTTTCCATCTTCCATTCTCGATTATGATTATTTTAAAATGGGAGAGGAGGAGTTTGTTGCTATGGCTGTTCAGAGTGGAAATGGAACTCCTGTGGAAATGCGAGTTTATAATATTACTAAAGATGAATATATGGAGTTAGTCCCAGGTGACTCCGAATATAGTAATTTAATGTGTTTCACTTCAGAACAAATTCTCTCCGGGGGATATACCCGTAATGCTGATGTTGCTGTACAGGTTGATGGAAATTTGGCCTATTTGTATTTATTTACAACGGCAGCAAATGGCACATCTGGCGGCGGTGTTTTGGCTTATCAGTTGAAATACACAGCACAATAAATTCTTTGTGTTTATATTTGAGTATAATTTATTATTTCATGATATGATCGGATAAAGAATCAGTAAAACAACTTTTATTGTAGAATAAAAAATAGATGAGGTTACAACCAATTTGGGTTTATCTTTTATCGGGAATAATCAGTGAATTTCGCAGAGAAGATATTCGGAGTATTGGTAAAAAATGGCGTATTTAGCTCATTCTATTTTAAATCAATATAATTATGAAGACACAATTGCTTACTGTTGCCGGATGCCTGGCGCTCACACTGCTTGGATGCGGGGACGCGGAGAAACAAACGGAGTTGAACTTGACCCTTTCCAAAGAACAATTGCTGGACAAGGTGAAGGGAAGCTGGGCCGGGAAGACGATTGGTTGCACGTATGGCGGCCCTACCGAGTTCCGTTATGTGGGAACTATTATCCAGGATTATATTCCTATCCCATGGAGTAAGGGCGAGGTGAAAAAGTGGTACGATACCGCTCCCGGCCTTTATGACGATGTTTATGTAGACCTTACGTTTGTAGATGTGATTGATAAATACGGCTCGGACGCTCCGGCCGACTCGTTTGCCATGGCCTTTCTTCGTGCCGGCTACCCACTGGATCATGCTAATCAAATCGCAAGGTATAACTTATTGAACGGACTGATGCCTCCGGCCTGTGGATATTGGAAGAATAATCCACATGCCGACTGTATAGACTTCCAGATTGAAGCGGACTTTGCCGGCGTAATGACGCCCGGTATGCCAAATACCGCATCCGACATTTGCGACCGTGCCGGACATATCATGTCATACGGCAATGGCTGGTATGGCGGTGTTTACGTGGCTGCCATGTATTCGTTGGCCTACGTGAGTAACGATGTTAACTATATTGTGAGCGAAGCCTTGAAGACGATTCCTGCCGAAAGCGACTTCTATAAATGCGTGAGTGATGTCATTAATTGGCACAAGCAATATCCGGATGACTGGAAGCAAACCTGGTTTGAGATAGAGAAGAAGTGGAGCGAAGAGATCTCCTGCCCGGACGGCATTCAAGTTCCTTTTGATATAGAGGCAAAAATGAACTCGGCCTATGTTGCATTAGGTTTATTGTATGGCGAAGGCGACTTCTTTAAGACGATGGATATATCAACTCGTGCCGGTCAGGATTCGGACTGCAACCCTTCTACGGCAGCCGGTATCTTGGGGACAATGTTGGGCTACAGTAATATTCCGGCCTGCTGGACAGAGGCATTAGACCCTGTTGCCGATACGCCTTTCTCGCATACCACAATTTCATTGAACAAAGCTTATGAACTGAGCATGAAGCATGCCCTTGCCGAGATAGAGAAGAACGGCGGTAAAGTAGATGGCGAAACGGTAACCATTGCTTACCAGAAACCGGAACCGGTTCGGCTGGAAGTTAGCTTTGAAGGCCTGCATTTATTGAGTAAGGAAACCTTGAATAAGTCAATTACCGCGTTCGATTCACTGCATTACAATGGTACGGCCCTGGTTCTGAAAGGATGGTTGCAAGGTACAGCTCCCGAAGATTATGTGGCGGAAGTGGAAATCTACCTCAATGATAAATTGGTTGATACAAGCAAGATGCCCAAGTTCTTCGACCATAGGAAGCGTGAGATATACTTCAATTACGACCTCCCCAAAGGAGACTATACCGTAAAGTGTAAGTGGCTCAACCCGGTGAAAGGCGCTGATATATGGATGACGGATGTTATCCTTTATACCGATAGCGAAGTAATATCTAAGCAACCGTGTCAGTAGGAAACAGGTACTATCGTTGATGATTTTATTATTACAACCGGCTTTATCTTACATTTTATAAGTAATATTGATTAAAAAATATCGGATTATATTTGGAGGTTTAGAAAAAGACTGTATCTTTGCAGCGTTATAAACAAACAGACAATGGAACGGAACATACAAAATAGCCTCATTATTTCTCTATCTATTATTCTACTCTGGGAACGGGATGGGAAGTGAGACTGTATGCTTTTCGGGCATGATAAATAATTAAAAGAGCCTTTCTCACTTCCTTGTGAGAAAGGCTTTTTTAATGCTTGGGAGTGATAGCAGGATATTAATACATTAAACAATAAGAATATGTCAGACAGATTATTCATTTTCGACACAACATTACGAGATGGGGAGCAAGTTCCCGGTTGCCAGTTAAACACAGTGGAAAAGATACAGGTTGCAAAGGCTCTCGAGATGTTGGGCGTTGATGTTATTGAAGCCGGCTTCCCGGTTTCCAGTCCGGGTGATTTCAAGAGTGTGGTTGAAATCTCAAAGGCGGTTACATGGCCTACTATTTGCGCCCTGACCCGTGCCGTAGAGAAAGATATAGATGCTGCCGCCGAAGCTTTGAAGTTTGCCAAGCGCGGACGTATCCACACCGGTATCGGTACATCCGAATACCATATCAAGTATAAGTTCAACTCCAACCAGGATGAGATACTGCAACGTGCTATCGCTGCTACCAAGTACGCGAAGAAATACGTGCAAGATCTGGAGTTCTATTGTGAAGACGCAGGCCGTACGGACAATGAATATCTGGCGCGTGTAGTGGAGGCCGTTATCAAGGCAGGCGCTACAGTCGTTAACATCCCGGACACTACCGGCTACTGCATGCCAGACGAATACGGTGCGAAGATCAAGTACCTGATGGAGCATGTAGACGGAATCCACAACGCTATCATCTCTACCCATTGCCACAACGACTTGGGAATGGCTACCGCCAATACCGTACAGGGCGTATTGAACGGCGCTCGCCAGGTGGAAGTTACCATCAACGGCATTGGCGAACGCGCCGGCAACACCTCGCTGGAAGAGATCGCCATGGTGTTTAAAAGCCACAAGGAACGCGAGATCGTTACCAATATCAACACCACCAAGATATACGGAACTAGCCGTATGGTGTCGAGCCTGATGAACATGCCGGTTCAGCCCAACAAAGCCATCGTAGGCCGCAATGCCTTTGCGCACTCTTCGGGAATCCACCAGGATGGTGTGTTGAAGAATGTGCAGACCTACGAAATCATCGACCCGAAAGACGTGGGCATCGACGACAATGCCATTGTACTGACCGCCCGCAGCGGACGCGCCGCCCTGAAGAACCGCCTGCACGTACTGGGCGTAGAGCTGGAGCAGGAAAAGCTGGATAATGTATATGAAGAGTTCCTCAAGCTGGCCGACCGCAAGAAGGATATCAACGACGACGACGTATTGATGCTTGTAGGCAAAGACCGTACCGCCACGCACCGTATTAAGTTGGAATACCTGCAAGTTACCAGTGGCATAGGCGTACAGTCGGTAGCCAGCGTATGCCTGAGCCTCTCCGGCGTGAAACGCTATGAAGCGGCTGCCGGCAACGGGCCTGTGGATGCGGGTATCAAAGCCGTCAAGAAAGCCATCAGCAATAACGACATGACCATCCAGGAGTTCCTTATCCAAGCCATTAACAAAGGCAGTGATGATACCGGAAAGGTGCACATGCAGGTTGAGTATGACGGCTCTACGTATTACGGCTTCTCGGCGAATACCGACATTATCGCCGCTTCCGTAGAAGCCTTTGTAGATGCTATTAACAAGTTTATTGTTGGCTGAATAATAAAAATAAAGACTATGGGCAAGACATTATTTGAAAAGATTTGGGAGAAACACGTAGTAGATACACTTCCCGACGGAACTATACAGCTATACATCGACCGGCTGTATTGCCATGAAGTAACCAGTCCGCAAGCCTTTGCGGGACTCCGTTCACGCGGATTGAAACCTTTCCGCCCTGCACAGATCACCTGTATGCCGGACCACAATATACCGACGCTTCACCAGGAGAGGCCTATTGAAGACCCCGTATCGAAGAACCAGGTGGATACGCTGGAAAAGAACGCGAAAGACTTCGGTCTCACCTATTACGGCCTACAGCATCCCAAGAATGGTATTATCCATGTGGTAGGCCCTGAGAACGGACTTACGCAACCGGGCATGACCATCGTTTGCGGCGACTCACACACCTCCACCCACGGCGCGATGGGAGCGATTGCTTTCGGTATCGGCACCAGCGAGGTGGAAATGACGCTGGCTACCCAATGCATCATGCAACGCAAGCCGAAGACCATGCGTATTACCATCGACGGAAAGCGTAAACCGGGCGTAACGGCCAAAGACTTCGCGCTATACATTATAAGTAAGATGACCACCGGCGGCGCTACCGGCTACTTCGTTGAATATGCCGGCGAAGCTATCCGCAACACTACGATGGAAGAACGCCTTACGATCTGCAACCTCTCCATCGAAATGGGTGCGCGCGGAGGCATGATTGCCCCGGACGACGTAACGTTTGCCTACCTGAAAGACCGCGAGTTCGCCCCCCGTGCCGGACAATGGGAAACATCCCTTGCCGGATGGCGCAAGCTCTACAGCGACCCCGATGCCGTGTTCGACAAAGAAATACTGTTTCATGCCGAAGACATCGAACCGATGGTTACCTACGGCACAAACCCGGGCATGGGCATGGGCATCCGCGAGAACATCCCCGCGATGGAAAGCGTAGACCCGGCCAGCCGCATCTCCTATAAGAAATCGCTGGACTACATGGGCTTCACCGCCGGTCAGCCCGTACTGGGCAAGAAGATAGACTACGTCTTTCTGGGCAGTTGCACCAACGGCCGTATAGAAGACTTCCGCGCCTTCGCCTCCCTGGTGAAAGGCAAGAAGAAAGCCGCCCATGTAACCGCATGGCTCGTACCCGGAAGCTGGCTGGTTGAAAAGCAGATACGTGCCGAAGGACTGGACAAGGTACTGGAAGAAGCAGGCTTTGAGCTGCGCCAGCCCGGATGCTCGGCCTGCCTGGCTATGAACGATGATAAAGTACCGGCCGGCAAGTACGCCGTATCTACCAGCAACCGTAACTTTGAAGGCCGGCAAGGACCGGGCGCACGCACCATCCTGGCAGGTCCGTTGGTGGCTGCCGCAGCGGCTGTGACGGGTTGCATCACCGATCCGCGCGAGCTGTAAAAGCTCCACTCCTGGGTATGGAACTCCTCCACACCGGGCTATGGGGTTTCTCCACACCGGGCTATGGGGCTTCTCCACACCGGAGAACGAGGCTTCTCCACACCGGAGAGAAAAAGGACGATAGCCCTACACATACAAAAGATGAAATTATAACCAGTTAAAACGAACATAAAATGAAAGAGAAGATAACTAGCATAACCTCTACCTGCGTCCCCCTGCCATTGGAGAATGTGGACACAGACCAGATCATCCCCGCCCGTTTCCTGAAAGCCACCACACGCGAGGGCTTTGGCGATAACCTGTTTCGCGACTGGCGCTACGACAAGGACGGAACCCCGAACCCCCACTTCGTGCTGAACCAGGACACCTATAAAGGGCAGATACTGGTGGCTGGCAAGAACTTCGGGAGCGGCTCCAGCCGCGAACATGCCGCGTGGGCAGTGGCTGGATACGGCTTCCGCGTAGTGGTAAGCAGCTTCTTTGCCGACATCTTCAAGAACAACTCCATGAACAACGGACTTTTGCCCGTTGTTGTATCACCGGAGTTCCTTGCCGAAGTCTTTGCCACCATAGAAGCCGACCCGAAAGCAACACTGACGGTAGATTTGCCTCAGCAAACCATCACCAACAATGCCACCGGCCGCAGCGAACACTTCGACATCAACGCTTACAAGAAAGACTGTCTGGTGAACGGCCTCGACGATATCGACTACCTCCTTGCCAACCAGTCCAAAATCGAAGCCTACGAAGCTGCCCGGTCGTAAAACCAACATGAAGGGAATGGGGATGTGTCATAGTGTCTGTCATGGCGGGCTCGATCCGCCACCTCATCCTGATAATAGGGCTTTCTGTTTAGTATGAGGTTGCGGGTCAAGCCCGCAATGACACGCTAGGGCTGGAGCTAAGGCGGTTGGTGTACCTCCTTTAGTCCGCGTTCCCTCATAATACCAAGTAAAAGATAACAACGAAGGAGAAATGAGAATATGGTAGAGATAATGGATACAACCCTCCGGGACGGGGAACAAACCTCGGGAGTTTCTTTCTCGGCACGCGAGAAGCTGAGTATTGCGAAGATGCTGCTCTGCGAGTTGGGCGTGAACCGGGTAGAGATTGCCTCGGCACGCGTGTCGGACGGAGAGTTTGAGGCCGTAAAAGAGATTGCCGGATGGGCAAAGCGTACCGGAAACCTGGACCGTCTGGAAGTTTTGGGCTTTATAGACGGGTGCGTGTCGCTGAATTGGATCGAGTCTGCCGGTTGCCGTGTAGTGAACCTCTTGTGTAAAGGTTCTTACAGGCATGTAACCGAACAGCTTCGCAAGACCCCCGAACAGCATATCGAAGACATTCGTTTTGTTGTATCGAACGCTGCCAAGAGGAACATAGATGTAAACATATACCTGGAAGACTGGTCGAACGGCATCAAGAACTCCCCCGAGTATGTATTCCAGCTGGTAGACTCATTGAAAGACCTGCCTGTCCGCCGCTTCATGCTACCGGACACGTTGGGCATTCTGAATCCCGGCAATACCTACGAGTATTGTAAGATGATGGTAGACCGTTATCCGGCGTTGGACTTCGACTTCCATGCTCATAACGATTACGACCTGGCTGTAGCCAACGTATATTCCGCTATCCGGGTAGGTATAAAAGGCATCCATACCACCATAAACGGTCTGGGCGAACGGGCTGGAAACGCGCCGCTTAGCAGCGTGGTAGCTGTGCTTAAAGACCAGTTGGGTGAAGAAACCAGTGTCCGCGAAGAGCGCATCAACCATGTAAGCCGTTTGGTGGAAACCTACTCGGGCGTACATATCCCGCTCAACAAGCCGATCATTGGCGAGAACGTCTTCACGCAGTGTGCCGGTGTGCATGCCGATGGCGACAGCAAGAACAACCTGTATTGCAATGACCTGCTTCCCGAGCGCTTCGGACGTGTCCGCGAGTATGCCTTGGGCAAAACTTCCGGCAAAGCGAACATCCGCAAGAACCTGGAAACCCTGGGTATCGATATGGATGAAGAATCCATGCGCAAGATAACCGAACGGATCATCGAACTGGGTGATAAGAAAGAGGCGGTAACTCCCGAGGACTTGCCGTATATCATCAGCGACGTGTTGCACCATGATGCTATCGCCGACCAGAGGGTCAGGATATTGAATTATTCTCTATCTTTGACTCAGGGATTAAAGCCGGTTGCCACGCTCAAGATCGAGATAGACGGCGAAGCTTACGAGGAGTCGGCTTCCGGCGACGGGCAGTATGATGCTTTCGTTCGTGCTCTCCGCCGTATCTATTCGGACTTGGGACGTCCGTTCCCGATGCTGACGAATTATTCCGTAACAATCCCGCCCGGCGGACGTACGGATGCTTTTGTGCAGACCGTCATCAGCTGGAACTTTGCCGGAGTAGATTTCAAGACGCGCGGATTGGATGCCGACCAGACGGAGGCAGCCATTAAGGCGACAATAAAGATGTTGAATAAGATAGAATAATGTGCCAATATGGTAATGTGGCGCTTCGCTAAATGTGCCAATTAAAGAATTGAATAATTGGTATCTCCATTGGCATATTGGCACATTATCACATTGGCACATTATCATTGGCACATTGGCAAATTAACACATTGATAAATTATTAAGTTATGAAAAGGTTGACTATTGCGCTTGTAGCGCACGATAATCGGAAGGCCGATATGGTTGAATGGGCTGTTCACAATGCAGCGTACCTGTCACATCATCATCTGGTTTGTACCGGAACAACGGGCGGGCTTGTTAAAAAGGCGTTGGAAGAAACCGGTGCTATCGTTGATATGACCTGTATGCATTCCGGTCCTCTGGGCGGGGATGCCGAGATTGCGGCTATGGTAGTTCGTAAAGAGGTGGATCTGGCAGTGTTCCTGATAGACGACCTGAATCCGCAGCCTCATGAAGCGGACATTCAGATGTTGCTTCGCCAGTGCCGCGTTCATAATGTGCCTATCGCTTGTAACCGTTACAGTGCCGACCTGATGATTACAAGCTCGCTGTGGGACGACGATTCTTATGTACCCACAGAACCAAAGTATGAGTATTTCAAAAGAGATTAAATAATTAGCCAATTGGACAATGTGGCGCTTCGCTAAATGTGCCAATTAAAGAATTGAATAATTGGTATCTCCATTGGCATATTATCACATTGGCACATTGGCAAATTAATATTAAATTATATGGAATTGAAAGTTGCAGTATTGGCTGGTGATGGTATCGGCCCTGAGATTTCTGTGCAAGGCGTAAACGTAATGACAGCCGTATGCGAGAAGTTCGGACATAAAGTAAATTACGAGTATGCTATTTGCGGAGCAGATGCGATTGACAAAGTAGGTGATCCGTTCCCCGAAGAAACCTATCAGGTATGTAAGCAGGCGGATGCAGTGCTTTTTTCGGCAGTGGGTGATCCTAAGTTTGATAATGACCCTACGGCAAAGGTCCGTCCCGAACAAGGTCTTTTGGCCATGCGTAAGAAACTGGGACTGTTCGCTAATATCCGTCCGGTACAGACATTCAAGTGCCTGTTGCATAAATCGCCCTTGCGTGCCGAACTGGTTGACGGGGCCGATTTCCTGTGCATCCGTGAACTGACCGGCGGCATGTATTTCGGTGAAAAGTACCAGGATAATGATAAGGCGTATGATACGAACATGTACACTCGTCCGGAGATTGAACGTATCTTGAAAGTAAGTTTCGAGTATGCCATGAAGCGCAACAAACACCTTACGGTTGTAGACAAGGCGAACGTGCTGGCTTCTTCCCGTTTGTGGCGCAAGATTGCCCAGGAGATGGCTCCGGATTATCCGGAAGTTACTACCGACTATATGTTTGTAGACAATGCCGCCATGCGTATGATCCAGGAACCGAAGTTCTTTGATGTGATGGTTACCGAGAATACGTTTGGCGATATCCTGACGGATGAAGGGTCTTGTATCAGCGGTTCTATGGGCTTGCTTCCGTCTGCTTCAACTGGCGAAAGCACACCGGTGTTCGAGCCTATTCATGGATCGTGGCCTCAGGCAAAAGGGTTGAACATCGCTAACCCGTTGGCTCAAATCCTTTCCGTTGCCATGCTGTTTGAGTATTTCGACTGCAAGGCGGAGGGCGCGTTGATCCGTAAAGCGGTAGACGCTTCATTGGATGCCAACGTGCGTACTCCCGAGATTCAGGTTGCCGGCGGTGCTAAGTATGGCACGAAAGAGGTTGGCGAATGGATTGTAGACTATATCCGGAAGCATTAAGACACTACTGTAAGGGAACGCGGACTACGCAGAACACGCAGAGGATCGCAGACTTTTATTAATTCAATAAAAGTCTGCGATCCTCTGTTCATTTTCTAATTCTCTTCCTGTCGTTGCCACTCTCTTTCTGTCCTTGCGGGCTTGACCCGCAACCTCATCCTAAACTACATTCCTGTCATTAGTATGAGATGGCGGATCAAGTCCGCCAAGACAAGGGAAAGCGTCTGTGGCTTACGGAAGCACAGGGCGGATTCTTATTTCGTCATTTTCAATAACTCACCGATTACCTCCGGATCGTATCCCATCTGTTTCGCTTTGGCAAAGTCCAGAGCCGCCCCTTCTTTCTCGTATTGAGCCAGTTTTATTTTACCTCGTAACACATAAAGAGCGGCGCTTGGCGTGCTTTCGGTAAATACCCGGTTTATGTCGGCCATGGCGCGTGCATTCTTTCCCATCATAAAGTAAACGTCCGCGCGGCCTTCATACAGTATCCAGTCGCGTGGCATTTCACTGATCAGGTAGTTGTATATACGCTCGCTCATCTCATAATTCCCCCGCAGCTTCTCGAGGATGGCATGCCCCAAACGTCCGCGGACGGACTTCTCGTTAACTTCCAGAATCTTGTCGAAGTCTTGTTCGGCCCAAAGGAAATTCTTTAGCTGGATGTAAAGCAACCCTCTGCAATAAAGGGCTTCCTGATGCTCCGGGTCAATGAGCAAAAGGGCGGTATAATCATTCAGTGCCTTTTCTGTTTCGCCTAGTTCGGTGTATAAAGATGCCCGGTTCTCCAGTATTCCCGTATTCTTTGGCTGGCGGCTTAACGCGGCAGTGTATGAAACCAATGCTTCCTCCAGTTTGCCCTGCCGGCGTTGAATGGTCCCTAAATTGGAAAGCAGCGCGTAATTTGTCGGATTCCCGGGCTCCAGGTGCATGGCGGCCTTTATACTTTCTTCTGCGGAAACCAAATCATTTTTATCCAGAAAGTCATAGCTTTTCTGAATATATTCTTCATAAGTCTGGGCATACGTATGGCCTATAGACAGGAGTAGTGCGGCTAATAGGGCGAAGAATCTCATTCTGTTATGTTTAATTTGTTATTCGTAGCAAAGCTACTCAATAAATCAATCCTTTCGCAGGAATAAAAAAACTTTATACCTTTGCTACACTTTGTAAGACTTTTCGTGGTTAAAATTGTTATATAAATAAGATAACTTTAAATTAATAAATATGATTTTGGGAATAGTAGAAACGGTTGAGGCCGGCACAAAGTTGGAAGGAGCATTAAGAACACTGGTAGAACAAGGTTCCAGTTTAGGTTGGACATTGATAAAGGCCCTTTTGGTTTTTATTGTGGGCCGGGTGATTATAAACCTGATAAACAAGCTGGTCAGAAGAATATTGAGTAAACGCGATATCGATTTGTCGGTAAAGACATTCGTCGGCAGTCTGGTAAATGTGGTACTGACAATCTTGCTGATTATCTCTGTAGTAGGGGCTTTGGGCGTACAAACCACTTCGTTTGCCGCGTTGCTGGCTTCTGCCGGTGTGGCTGTCGGTATGGCGTTGAGCGGTAATCTGTCTAACTTCGCGGGTGGATTGATTATCCTTTTGTTTAAACCCTATAAAGTAGGTGACTATATTGAAGCTCAAGGCGTGGGTGGCAGCGTGAAGGAAATACAAATTTTCCATACGGTACTGACCACTACAGATAATAAGGTAATTTACATCCCGAACGGCTCGTTGAGTAGCGGAGTGGTGACCAATTTCAGCCATCAGTCTACCCGTCGTGTGGATTGGACATTTGGTGTTGACTATGGAAGTGACTATGAAAAAGTGAAATCCGTGATAGAATCCATTCTGGCAAAAGATGCGCGCATCCTGTCAGAACCGGCCGCTCCGTTTATCGCATTGACTGCTTTGGCAGACAGCAGTGTAAACATTGTAGTGCGCGTATGGGTGAACAGCGCGGATTATTGGGGCGTTTATTTTGATATAAACCAGGCTGTTTATGCAACTTTCAATGCCGAAGGAATAGGATTCCCGTTCCCTCAGCTTACTGTACACCAGGCCAAAGATTAGGAAGATGTACTTAAAACGAATCTTTTTGTTCATAAACCAACAGGATTGGTAAGATGAATAATAAATTATATATCTGTTGGATAAAAAGATTTATCTTTGTAAACTAAAATAAAGCATATATGGAAGGGAGTTGTTTCCCTTTAATAAAGATATTTCAGAACTTTATTTTATTACTTTAGTATTATTTGATTGTAAACAAGAAAGATTTAAGGCTCGCAGTCGTTCGATTGCGGGCCTTTCTTTATGATTAACGTAAAAGGATTTGTTCCACCGGCATGAGACAGTTGTTCCATCAGCATGAAACACTTGTTCCTCCGGCATGAAACATTTGTTCCATCGGGATGAAACTTTTGTTTCACCGGCATGGAACAAAATGGAACGATGTTTGAAGATTAGAAAATTATGTACGCGCGTACATTAATATATAATACGTTCCGGATAAGTTTAGGCTGCTAAAGAAGTATTGGTAAATACAGGACTTGAAGAAAAAAAGGAAGACTTTGTATAAAGAAACGGTACTTTCGTACGGATTATGTTATTTTGTTGATAAGAAAGTATATAGAAAGAAAAAAAATTGAAGGAAAACAATTGCAGATATGAAAACTATGTTTACTTTTGTTGGCAAGAATATTCGGTTTAATCCCTTGTTACGTTTTTATTGAAGGGAATATTTGATTTAAAGAACTTATTTACTTAGTATTAATATAAATTATTTGAATTATGAACAAGAGATTTTCTACTCTTTTGGCTGCGTTCGCAGCATTAACAGTGGTCTCTACAGCTCAGGTAAAGTATGTACAGCTGACAAATCCTGCCGGTACAGAAGCTTTATCATGGTCTAAAGATGTACCCACTGTAGACTCTGTAAAAATGAAAGCTGTTAATACTCTTACAACAAAGGCTCTTAATGACTCTGCATTGTGGGATGTTAAGATCATCAGAATTGAAACAGGTGGTGACACAGTATGCACATTCACTAATAAGGCTACAAACAAATTGCTTTCTTTTGCAAAAAGCGCAAGTGCTACTGCAAAAATCGCAGAAGGTGTAACAGAGTTCGTTTTTAAAGAAGACGTGGCAATTTATGCATACATTGGCGATGGCAAAATCATTGCTTATAGTGATGCTGCCGGTGCATTGGCTAGTGATGTAGCAAATGCTACTGCATTGAAAATAACGGATGCTCCTGAAATTCGATTAACGACTACTAAAGATTTAACAGGAAACGCAACTACTTTCCAATTTAGCTTTGGTGATAAGGATGGTGGTATCTTTACCGCAACAGAATTGATTCCGACATCAGTTCCTGGTGCAGTTAGCGGTGAAGATAAGTTTAAATTCCAGGTTGTAGGAAGCGAAAACAGTGCTGCTGGAACAAAACCGGCACAATATATTACTGTTGATACTGCTAGCTATGCAGGTTCTGTAAAGGCTCCTAAGTTCCAATTGGATACATTGGTTGCTGCTGGTGATGCTCGTTATAAGGGTGTTTCTAATGCAGGTTTGCAATCATTCAATGTATTTATGAATTTGAGCAATGACTCAATCTATTTGACTACAGATACGGTTGTTGTATTTGATAATGCAACCGGCGCATATTCAATTGTAGACCATGGTGGCAATACTGCTGATAAATATCTTGTAGGTTATAAAACGTTGGCAAACAGTACAGAAGTTTTGACTATCGACTCTGTTCAGATTGTTGCTCCGTTCATTACTTTTGTAAAGGGTGATCCTGTTAAATTAGCAACAGGTGAAGGCGTTTACTCATTGAAGTTTATCGGTACGGGTGGCAATTCTACAGGTAATGGCAAATATCTGGTATTTGCTAATGGCGCTTATGAATACAGTGCAGACGAAGCTACTCCATATGCTGCATATACACAAGCATTTGTAAAGGATAATGGAGACGGTACTTATTCAATCCAGTCTCGTGAAACTAAAACTGTTGATCCTCAGGTAGGAACAAATGGCCAAACTTATGGTGATGCTACTCCTGCTTCACTGCTGTTGGATAAGAAAGTTCTTTATTCAGTAAAGAACGCTGCTGCCGGAGTTTATGCATTTGAAAATGGTGCAGGTGTTGATACTGTATTATTTACAAAACTTGATGTAAATGCGGCTGATAAGAGCGTAGGTTATAAGTTCTTCACAAAAGAAGAAATGGGTTATGGCGCTGTAGCATTCAAATTGGTTTCTAAAGCAACTGACGATGTTTATTTGTCAACTACTCAGGATTCTATCGTAGCCGGTGCTAAGACTGCATTCGATGATGCATTGCAAATGCGTTTGACTTCGGATATCGCTAAAGACGGAATTTGTGATACGGTTTATTACGGTGCTCAGGAATTAGGTGATACATTGATGCGTGTTTCTTATGCAATGGAAAGACCTTACAATGCAAAATCCAAGTTCTATGCTACTGACGCAAATCTTGTAAAGATGGCTGTAGACGCAGATAGTACTCAACGTTACTTCTTCGTTTCAGGTATTAATGGTGAAGGTTATCAGATTGTAAAATCTAATATTGAAACTGTAAATCCTGATAGTGCTATAATTATGAATGCTACTTATTTGACAGTTGCTTATAATGAACTGGTAGCCGGTAAGGAAACATTCTTCAAGATTGAAGGCGGCGATGCTCCTACTTATGCAAAACTTCCTTTGGGACACTATAATATCTATAAGGGTTACGACATGCTTACCAACAATAACGGCGTTGCTAAATTCATGCGTGAAAGCGATGAGTTGAAAGCCGGTTTGGATGCAGACGACTTCGCTTTGTATATTGATAGCGCTTATGTAGACAGAGGTGCTGATAATACAAACTATGGATACTATATCTATAAGGGTGCAAATGTTGATAATGATACAATTGTAGGTACTGCTTTGACAGTAGGTAAAACAGATGGTTATAATGAAGCCGGTATAGTTGCTGATAGCGCATTGTTCGTTGCAACACGCGTAGTGAAAGATTCTATCTGGTATGCAAATACTGCTGCAAATGCTCCTATCCAGGTAACTAACGCTGCAAACAGATCTGTTATGATGTTCAAAGTTGTTGGTGACAGCTATGTTATCACTCCGATGAACGTTGCAAACAGATTCTTGGCTGTAGTAAATGATGTTGTTCTTTTTGCCGCTCCAAATATGGTTGTTGCTCAACCTATTACATTTGAAGCTGCCGAAACTCCTACATCAAATGAAGCTATCGACGCTAACACAATCAAGGTTGCTGCCGGTGTTGGTAACGTAACAGTATATGGCGCTGCCGGTAAGAAGATCATTGTATCTGACGTAGTTGGCCGCACAACCACTGTAGTTGCTACTTCTGACGCTGAAACAATTCCTGCTACTTCAGGCGTAGTTATCGTGAAGGTAGAAGGTGAAGTTGTTAAGGCTGTTGTAGAATAAAAATGTAAAAATAGAGTAGGATTTCCTACCCTCCTATAGAATGAACCTCGCCGGAGTAATCCGGCGGGGTTTTTTTGTTATGCCTGCCCAAATCCTCATTATATCGGGCATTTGTTATAAGTAGCTAAATCATAGTTAATGCCGGAAGCCGGGAAAACATTTCCGTAAGAGCCCTTGTTAATGGTTTGATTGTATAATAAAATATAGATGAATATGAACAAGAAATGTACTCTTTTAGCGGCTGCCGTGTTTATGGTTGCAGGTGCGTTTACAGCTCATGCCGATGTGGTTACGTCGGCCCAACCTGTAGATGCCGATGGATGGACTGCCGGTAATTATTATCTTTTACAAACCGACGGTACGAAATATTTGTCTCTGTCCGGAGATAAATCGGATTCTGTTATTGTAAAGACTTTTGATGCTACTCCTGCAAAAGCGGCCATTGATTCTGCTTTGTGGCAAATTACAAATGCCGGTACTACTCCTGCCGGTATCGTTTACCAGTTTAAGAATAAGACAACACAAACGGTTCTCTCTTTTGCCGCGCAAGCCGGCGCTGAACCTGTTATTGCGACAGGTATAAACCAATGGACTTTTGATAACGGAGTTATAAAAGCCTATTATGGCAACGGGCAATCTCTGGCTTTGGATGTTTCCGGAGATGATTTGTCATTGGGAACTACCGGGACGACCGATTTTAAAGTGTACGCGCCGGACTCCGCAATGGTACTTACCGCTACGGAAATGGGCAACGGTTTCTCTGTTTTCCAGTTAACTTTCGGCGAGACCTACCAGGGGGATATTTTCTCCGGAAAAGACTTGCTGGCTAAGCAGGTAACAGGTGAAGACGTTATGACTTTGCAGGTGAAAGGAGACGAGACTTATCCGGATGGCGTTGCTAAATATCTGGGTGTAGATACGTTGAAAACTGCGATAGCCGGCCAGCAAAATGTGTTTGGCGCTACTTTCACTATCGACTCAACCCGTACGGTGGTAAGGCCGAATGCTTTATGCCAGCAATTTAAATTCACTATCGACTTAAAGAATGATTCGCTGGCTATGTATGTTGCCGGCGCTCCTGATGTGAATGGCGATTTAAGCGTAGGTACTGCCACTACGGATACGGTTCGTGTGGTTTATGCCAGTGTAGCTTCCGCGAAGGTGCTTACTGTATCCAAATATGACGCAAGTAAAGGAAATGCCCCGTTGCAGGGAGCTGCTCCTCTTATCACGGTTAAGAAAGGAACTCCTTCCGCTATCGCTACGGGAACGGGTGTTTACTATTTGCAGAACGCCGGCAAGAATGGCGGTGGCAAATACTTTGTGTCCAGTAAAAACACAGAGCCTTTGATGGGTGCGGATTCTTTGTCGGTATTCCAGGCTAAAGGACAGTGGTATGTATTGGAAAATGATGGTAAATATAGTATAGGCAGCCGTTACGACGGTTCGGACTTCGGTATGAACAAGGAAGTATTCCCTGTTCAGGGTATGGCCAATACATATACTATATCCGGCAGGACGGACTCGATCACATTCGTTTATCAGAAGGATGTAAACTTCGACAATAAGTTCTTGGGCGTACTTCATTTCTCTGATTCCGAAATAGCTGACAACGGTTATCAGTTGAGTGCAGTTGCCGATATAGGTGTTGGTAATCTGCCGGTATTTACTACCGATACCATGTTGCGTGCAAAGGCAGGCAGCCCGGAAACTCCTATTGCTTTCAAGGTGGCTATTGTAGAAGATTCTATCCCTAACGCAACCGTTAATACGGGAGCAACCAGCTTGGGTGACAAACTGTATACAGCTACTTATAAATTGCTTCAACAGTTTACGAACGACTCTGTAGCCAACAATGTAGAACCGAACAACACCGGTTTGGTATTGACTTCTACAGCAGGCAAGGCTCTTACATTTACGTTTGTAACTGCGTTGGAAGGCAGTAAATATAAGATGCAGACTGCCGGTCCGGAATTTGTATCTCTGGACATTAATAACGCGAATCTGATTTTGTCCGACAAGGTTGCTTACTTTGACTTTACAACGGTTGACGCTCCTGAATATGCTTCGTTTGATAATTCCCACAGGTTGTTAATATCAAATGGAAAGTATCTGACCATGAACCCGCTTAATTTCTTTGCGGAGATGAAGAATGAGGGCCAGGAAATATTGAAATCCGGTTATGAAGCCGACAACTTTAGTTTGTGGGTTGAAAAGGTGGATACCGTAATACCGGGCAAGACTTTGTATTACATTTCTACAGCATTGCATCTGCCGGAAACGAAGGCTGAAACGGATGGCCGTTATTATCTGGTTTCTTTGCGTGACTCTAACGAAACGGTGACAGACAACAATGTTACTTACTATCGTGCCGGTTTCATTGTGAATGATACGATTAAGACAATGAAGAACAGTCCTGCCCTGTTTGCGTTCAAGACGATGGAAGATGGCGGTTATCAGCTGGAAAACCAGAGGGAACTGAACCGGGATATTTCAGGCGGCGGTTTCCGCACTCCGTATATCGGTATGGTAAATAACGTAGTTGTTATGTCTAACGTAGGTGTTCCGTTTACAGTAGAAACGACGGATGCTCCTACAAGCAATGAAGATATTAATGTATCCGAAGTGGTTATAACCGGTGGTAACGATCAGGTAACTGTTTACAATGCCGCAGGCAAGAAGATTACCGTAACAAATATTTTAGGACAGAATATTGCGACCGTAATCGCAACCTCCGATAACTTCTCTATTCCTTCCGAAAAGGGTATTATCGTAGTGGCTGTTGACGGTGGCGATGCCCAAAAGGTAGTTGTGAAGTAATGACCGGATTGTATGATTGATCAATAAGTAATATTAATAATAGATGTATCAGAGCCGTATGGCGACCTTCCGTAAAAGAGGTCTTGCCATACGGCTCTTTTTCTTTTCCCGAATGTCTGTAACGTTATTGTACCGGGTTGGTAGAACCTTCCAGTTTGTTTTTCAGATAAGCCATTCTTTTCTGCGCCTTTTCACTTTCCTTGCGCATGTTTTCAATGTCACTCAGTACGGTTGCCAGGTTATAAGTGGCTACTACGGCTTTCTTATCGGCGTCCGCCATGTAGATAACGTACGGTTTGCCTCCCGTATATTCTACTTTAATACGTTCTTTCTCATTTGTGAAAATGAATTTGACAGCATCCAAGCCGTTGTCTCCTTTGTAGGTGACCACTTCCGTGATGTTGCATAAATCCTTGAAGCGGTAATTTACACCGCCGTCATAAGGAATAGAGGCTGTTTCGGCAAATAAACCATCTTTTGTACTTAGCTTGATGCCTGTGTGGTCGATGGGGCGGCTGCCATAGTAAACACTTGCCAGATACATCTCGCCTTTCTCATTTACACCACACCGTACATAGCACCGCTGCACGTTGCGTTCTATTGTCTGTTGTTTCCAGATATAGTTGCCTGTTTCTTCATAAAGCGAATCTTTCTCGAAAGTGAATCCACGGCTCAGGCTGTCTGCTTCGTGTTGTTTGACAGGCATCAGGCTATCGCAGAATGCCAGTGTACGTTCAGACTCTTTGTATTCAACTTCACGCATTAAGGCAAGACCGGCCTTCAATACTTTAAATTCTTTCGGATAATGGGCGCGGATACTGTCTATTTCGTTCTTTGCCGAATAAAACTCACCCTGTTCGTACATTGCGCGCGCTTTGTCCAGACGTGCCTGCGCTTCTTTTTCCTTGCTGTTGCACCCTGCTAAAACAAGAGCGGCGAGTGCTATACATAGAGTTGACTTTTTCATCTTATGTCTGTTTGTTTGATTCCTATTTATTCAATTACGACTTCGTCTATAAACATCCATGATTCTCCCTGAACACGGTACCATGAAGGCAGTGTTTTCGGGTGTTTGGCTTTAATACGTACATACCGGGCGTTGGAACGGAGTTTGCCGATAACAAAAGGAACACGTATATAATCGTATTCGCCCGTGCCCTGGTGTGCTTCCCCGTATTTGATTTTACCGGCGGTACGATATTTTTCTCCGTCGTTGGAAAGGAGAACTTCCAATTCCTTCGGAGGCATTACCCATGCTGTCAGCGATTGTAAAAATCCCAAAGATATACGGTGAACCGGTTGTATGCTGCCAAGATCGACAACCAGATCGATGTCATTTCCCAGATAACCGTGCCATAAAGGAGCTTGCGCGTTTAAGGGAGCGAATTTCCCATCGGTCATGGCATTGTCTCCTCCTGCCGAATATTTCGGATGGTAAGGCTGGAGATAAGTTACTTTGGCATCGAGCGCCTTATGGGCCGCAACTGTCTGCGAGGTGGTGGCATAAGCTTTGCCTCCCGCGTAAACACGTGCCGTGATTGTCTGAACGGAACGTACTTCGAACGGTTTTTCGTACAATAAAGACGAGGCTGCCGGTTCGCTTCCATCTGTTGTATAACGGATTTCTCCATCTTTCAAATATGACTCCATGGACACAATGAATCCTTTCTGATCTTCCGTCCGTTTTGTTGAAATAGATATTTCCGGCGTGATTTGTGCCAGGTCAAACCAGGCCGTTCCTTCTCCTATTAGAGTGATAGCACCTGACGCGCCGCCATGATGAGTACGTTTGTAGGCTTTAGGCGGACAAATAAGTTCATACTTTTTCCATGTATCAGTCAATTCAAATTCTTCTTCACCCAATGAATTGAGCGATAGTTTGAATGTCATTTTTTCTCCTTTCTTCTTGTTTTCCGCCAATGAACGCGCATCTGTCCGGGCCCACACTGATAAAATATAAGTCCGGTCCGATTCGTTGTCTATCGGGAACAGACTACGGGAAGCTCCGGCATTCCGGAAAGGATTGTTCAGCCGGAGTGATATTTCTCCGTCATAAGCGATGCGGGGATCGGGGAATAGAGTTGCGCCTTTGCCTCCTGCGCCTCCGCTTCCTCCTGTCATTTCTCCGGCTTCTACCGACTCTTCAAAGCTGGGATTGACAAGCAAGTTTCCGGAGACGATAGCGGAAGGTTGTTCTTTCAGGGCTATCTTATAGACACCTGTCCCGAAGGGAGGAAGAATATCGGTAATTTGCCCGTCATTGATTTGCACTTCCCGGTTTTCAAAGATAAGCTTTGCTGTGCCGTTGATAGTTTCCGGAATGGAGAGTGTGACAGGCAGAGGATTATTGACTGTGTTCTGGGCGATGATTAGCAGATTATCCTCCCGGCGGTAAGCGCATGCCGTTATTTGATCCTTGTCCGAATTTACCGGTTGCGGGTTGGGATCATATAAGTAGGGGGCGATTTGTTGTAATTCCACAGCCACTTCCTTGAATCCGTTCCATAGGAGCGGAGAACCGGAATCGGGCATGCGGTGGAATCCTTGAATGCCTCTGGCTCCGGCCAGGATACTTCCGTAAATCATCAGGCGGACTTCCCGGGCAGAAGGTTCGCGAGTCCATATTTCTCCACCTCCGAATACTTGGGGAACCAGCCAGACGGCTTTTTCATAACACATCTGCTCGTAGATTTCGCGAATCATACGGGGTGCTTCCGTTGCCGGAGCGTTGGGAACAGGATAAGGGTCTGCCATGATAATGTCATAAGTGCCGGCGTAACGACGTGCCGGAAGGGAGCTGATGATTACGACAGATACAGGGTGGTAAGGGTCTAATTCGTGGATCAGGTCGTACGATTGCTTTAATAACTCCGGACTTACGCCTTGTCCGTCCGGTTCGTCCGCGATATAGTAGGAGAGTAACGCCGGGTGATCTTTCACACGTAATATTTCTTCTTTCAAAGCTTTGTATTTTTCTTCCGGAGTAGCTTTTACATTCAGTCCGACACCCTGGCTTCCTGCCAGGCTGCATACATTATAATTGACTTTGATACCCAATCGGGCGCATAGGTCCAGATAAGCCATTCGCGCATCCTGATTCTCCGCCGAGATTGTATGGTATGGAGAATACAAATTAATGCCTTGGGTTACTTCACTCCGCAGGAACTCATAGTTGTGGTCTTTTAAGCTGGAATAGAAGCCGACAGGCAACCATTGCCATCCGTCTATAAGCAGGTTTCCGGTAAGGCGGTCTATTTTTACTTCATTGGTTTTAGGAGTAAGGAGAATGATATTGACCGGAAAATCTTCTTTTATTCCGTTTTTACGGGTGATTGTTACCGTACGTTTGTTATCTCCTGTGTGGAGGGTTTCGGCTTTTACAGGAATTAAATTCACCCCTGAATGCAGATCGAATATTGTGTTATCCCCTTCAACGGAAACGTTTCCTTCTCCTTCTGGCAGGTAAACGATTATCTCCGCCGTTTTTTCGTGGGTATAATAACTCATCCGGGAGGTTACTTTGAGTTCCCGGGCTACCCCTATCGTGCAAAATAGAAATACGAAGATCAGGGAGATAAAAAAAGTACGTGTTTTCATACGCATTTGGAAGTTATGTTAAATGACAGACAAATCTATAGGATAATTTCCGGATTTTACCTATCCATAGATGAAAAAGTGAGAGTTTCTCCTTAAATATTAATTATCTTTGTGCCATTTTACAGAGGTATATGTATATAGAGCAAGAAAATATATTGAAACACATTTCGGCCCGTCCGTTCCATATTATATCGGCGGCGGCGGACGAACTGGGTGTGGAAGCATACGTAATAGGCGGTTATGTGAGGGACATTTTCCTGAACCGCGTATCCAAGGATATTGATGTAGTTGCCGTAGGCAGCGGGATAGAACTGGCGAAGGCGGTGGCGGGGAAGCTTGGAAAAGGAACGAACCTTTCTGTGTTTAAGAATTTCGGGACGGCACAGGTAAAGTGCGGTGAGCTGGAATTGGAATTTGTCGGGGCGCGTAAGGAATCTTATAGCCATGACAGTCGCAAACCTGTGGTGGAAGACGGAACGTTGGAAGATGACCAGAACCGCCGGGATTTTACGATCAATGCTTTGGCGCTTTGCCTGAACAAAGACCGCTACGGTGAATTGGTCGATCCTTTTGGCGGATTGGCAGATATGGAAGAACTGACCATCCGTACGCCTCTTGATCCGGACATTACCTTCAGTGACGATCCTTTGCGCATGATGCGTGCCGTGCGCTTTGCGTCCCAACTGGGGTTTTTTATTGCTCCCGATACGTTTGACGCCATCATCCGTAACAGGGAACGCATCAACATCATATCCAAAGAGCGTATTGTTGACGAACTGAACAAGATAGTGCTTTCACCAAAGCCTTCCGTCGGGTTTGAACTGCTGGACAAATGTGGTTTGTTGCCTCTTATCTTTCCTGAACTTTGTGCTTTGAAAGGTGCGGAAACGAAGGAGGGGATAGGCCATAAGGATAATTTTGCTCATACATTGATGGTGCTGGACAGACTGAGTAAAACTACCGGTAATCTCTGGCTACGTTGGAGTGCGATCTTCCATGACATAGGCAAGCCTGCCACGAAACGTTTCGATGCCCGGTTGGGATGGACTTTCCATAATCACAACTTTGTTGGGGAAAAGATGATTCCGGGTATTTTCCGGAAAATGAAGCTCCCGATGAACGAGAAGATGAAGTACGTACAAAAGATGGTAAGCCTGCATATGCGCCCGATAGCATTGGCTGACGATGAAGTGACCGACTCTGCTGTCCGCCGTCTTCTTTTTGATGCCGGAGATGACATTGAAGACCTGATGAAGCTCTGCGAAGCCGACATCACCAGTAAGAATCCGGAGAAAGTGAAACGTTTTCTGGATAACTTCCGCTTGGTTCGGGAGAAACTGGTGGCTATTGAGGAGAAGGACCGTGTACGTAACTTCCAGCCCCCTGTATCCGGCGAGGAGATTATGAAAACTTTTGGGTTACCGCCTTCACAGCCGGTAGGCGCACTCAAGGAAGCGATAAAGAATGCCATTCTGGATGGTGTTATCCCCAATGAATACGAGGCCGCTCACGCGTTTATGCTGCAAAAGGCGGAAAAAATGGGACTTCAAGCGGCAGACAAGTAGCTTCTATTAACTCCGTGTTTGTCCGTCTCCCTGAATGAGATATTTGTAAGTAGTAAGCTCCGGCAAAGCCATTGGCCCACGTGCATGCAGTTTCTGGGTACTGATGCCTATTTCCGCTCCGAAGCCGAATTGCGCTCCGTCGGTAAAGGCGGTGGAGACATTCGCATATACGCAGGCTGCGTCTACCATCTGCTGGAATAGTTGTATGGCGTTGCTGTCTTCGCTGATAATGCACTCGCTATGTTTTGAACTGTAACGGGCGATGTGGTCGAATGCTTCTTCGATGGAATCAACCGTGCGGATGCTCATCTTATAATCGAGAAATTCCGTACCGAAACTATCTCCGGTTGCCGGCAGCAGCAGGTCTACCGGATATTGTCCTTGCAAGGCTTTTAGCGCGGGTTCATCGGCATAAATGATTACATGACTGTCTTTCAGTTTTTCGCAAAGGCAGGGTAAATCCGATAAGCGGTCGCGATGAATAATGAGGCAGTCGAGCGCATTGCAGACACTCACTCGCCGGGTCTTCGCGTTATTTATTATGTCTCGGCCTTTATCCTTGTCTCCTGCCTTATCGAAATAAGTATGGCATATCCCGGCACCTGTTTCAATAACCGGAACGCGGGCATTGTCACGTACAAAGTTGATAAGTGAACTGCTTCCACGCGGAATGATTAGGTCAACAAGCCCGACAGCGCAGAGTAACTCCTGCGTCGATTCACGACCCGGGGGAAGCAGAGTACAGACAGCTTCGTTAATGCCATGCTGTTTCAATACCGTATGTATTATTTCTACCATTGCCCGGTTCGAGAAGTCGGCATCCGAGCCTCCTTTCAGTATGCAAACATTTCCACTTTTGAGACACAGAGAAAATACATCGCAGGTTACATTAGGACGCGCTTCATAAATCACTCCGATTACACCGAAAGGCACGCTGATTTTCCGGATCACCATGCCGTTAGGGCGGGTTGCCTCGCTCAGGATAGCACCAAGGGGAGAGGGCAGGGTGGAAACGTTTACCATATCTGCAGCAATTCCCCGCAGACGTTCCTCTGTCAGTTTCAGACGGTCATATTTAGGGTCGGTCCGGTCCATACGATCCAAATCTTTCCTGTTTTCCGAAAGAATATGCTGACAACCGGCTAATAACGCATCAGCCGTATCTTTTAAGACACTGTTGATCTGCTCGTCGGTGAGGACTAATGACCGTGCTGTTTCTGCAGCCTGATGTAATAGGATATGAATGCTCATAATTTAATCCAGATATAAATAATCGTAGTGAATTAACGGCTTTATGTCGCGTTTACCTATCAGGCTGATCGCTTCATCGCTACTGTAAGCGGAGCAACCAACGCCGATCTGTATGCCGTCTTCATTGATAATCTTAACAATGTCGTCTTTCTCAAAGTCTCCTTTGATCTGTGTAACGCCTACCAGCAAAACGCTTGTTGCCTTATCACCAGCCAATGCTTTCTCAGCCCCTTTATTAATATAGACCTTGCCTTTGGCAAAACCTTCGGAGTGGGCTATCCATTTCTTTACGCTGCTAACCGGTTTGGAGGATGGGATGAAGCGCGTACAAACCGTATTGCTTCCTTCGGCCAACAATTCCGGCAGGATATTATCTTTCTTCCCGTTCGCGATAATAACGGTAATTCCTTCGTCCGCCACTTTACGGGCAATGCTGCATTTTGTGAGCATTCCACCGCGTCCGAAAGACGACTTGCTAGCCTGGACATATTCGGACAAATCCTGCTTGTCATTCTCGATCTCCCGGATAACCACTGAGGTTGGGGCGGCCGGATTGCCATTGTAAATACCGTCGATATTACTCAGGATAATAAGCGCATCCATATCCATCATAGCGGCAATAAGGCCGGATAATTCGTCATTATCCGTGAACATCAGCTCCGTTACGGAAATGGTGTCATTCTCGTTCACTATGGGAATCACCTTATTATCCAGCATCACATCCATACAATGCTTCTGGTTCAGATAGTGCGTACGACTGCCGAAGCTTTCTTTAGTAGTGAGTACCTGACCGCACGTTAGTCCGTGTTCGCGGAATAATTCGTAGTAACGGTTTATCAGCTTGGCTTGTCCTACAGAAGAATAAAGTTGACGCGCGGAGACTGCGTCCAGCTTTTTCCCCACGTTTATCTCACTCCGTCCCGAAGCTACAGCTCCCGACGAAATGAGAATAACCTCTTTCCCCTGCTTATGGAGTTCGGCTACCTGATCTACCAACGACGACATGCGGGTGATATCCAGCGAACCGTCTTTACGAGTGAGCACATTGCTGCCTATCTTGATGGCAATTCGTTTCATGTATGATAATGCCGGTTTATAAATGTCCCGTTATTGATTGTCTTTGTCTCTGATCTCCACTCTGCGTATCTTTCCGCTGATAGTTTTCGGGAGTTCGTCTACAAACTCTACCACGCGCGGATATTTATAAGGAGCTGTCACTTTCTTTACATGATCTTGCAGTTCTTTGATAAGCTCTTCGCCGGCCTTCGATTTGTAATCTTTGGCTAAGACAATGGTTGCTTTTACAACTTGCCCGCGTATTTCGTCGGGAACGCCGGTGATTGCGCATTCCACAACGGCGGGATGGGTCATCAGGGCGCTTTCTACTTCAAACGGGCCGATCCGGTAGCCGGAACTTTTGATTACATCATCGGCGCGGCCTACAAACCAAAGATAACCATCTTCGTCGCGCCAGGCTACGTCGCCGGTGTAATACAGTCCGTCGTGCCAAGCTTCGTGTGTGCGTTCTGCATCGCGGTAATACTCCTTGAACAGACCTATCGGTTTGCCTTTATCAGTATGTATCACTATCTGGCCTTGCTCCCCGTCTTCCGCTTTTGTTCCGTCCGGACGCAAGAGGTCCACATCATACTGCGGGTTAGGTACACCCATTGATCCCGGCTTGGGTTCCATCCAGGGGAAGGTCGCTACCGTCAATGTCGTTTCTGTCTGACCGAATCCTTCCATCAGTTTAATGCCCGTCAGCTTATAGAATGTGTCGAATACGGCAGGATTCAACGCTTCGCCGGCTATCGTGCAATATTTCAGAGACGACAGGTCGTACTTGCTGAGGTCTTCACGGATCAGGAACCTGAATATGGTTGGAGGAGCGCATAAAGAGGTGATCTTATAGTCTTGTATCATTTGCAGCATGGCAGCCGGTGTGAACTTCTCGTGGTCGTAGACGAATACGGTAGCACCTGCAATCCATTGTCCGTACAACTTGCCCCATACGGCTTTTCCCCAGCCCGTGTCGGCTATGGTCAGATGAAGACTGTCACGATGAAGATTGTGCCAGAAGCTGCCCGTTACAATGTGTCCCAGAGGATATGTAAAATCGTGGGCTACCATTTTGGGGTTGCCTGTCGTGCCGGAAGTGAAATACATCAGCGAAATATCGTCGTTGCTGTTTGCATGCATCGGACGTTGGAACGGAGCAGCGTTCCTGATGCCTTGGTGGAAGTCTTCAAACCCTCCTAGTTCCGGCCCTACGGATACCACTGTTTTTACGGTTGGTGAATCGGGCAGGGAATCCTTGATATGGGTCAGTATAGGTTCTTCGCCGGCACAAACGATCATCTTGATGTCTGCCGCATTGGCGCGGTACACAATATCTTTCTTTGTTAACAGGTGCGTTGCCGGAATTACTACGGCTCCCAGCTTATGCAGGGCGATGATGCTGAACCAGAACTCATACTTTCTTTTCAGGATGAGCATTACCATGTCGCCATGACCTATACCTAAAGATTGGAAATAGGACGCAGTCTGATCGGTGTATTTCTTAAGTTCCGCGAACGTGAAATCTATATGTTCGCCGTGATCGTTTGTCCAGCAGAGTGCCTTTTTATCCGGTTCTTCGGCAGCCCAAGCGTCTACCACATCGTAACCGAAGTTGAAATTTTCCGGAACTTTCACCTTGAAGTTCTGTATGAAGTCTTCCTGAGACTCGAATGTCGTTTTATCTATAAATCTTTCTAACATAGTTGTGTATTTTCTATCAAATTACAGAATGACAGCGAGGAAAACAACCTTGTTCCCATCTAGCGCTTTCATTCCGTGGGGAAGTTCCGAATTGAAGTAGATACTGTCTCCTTCCTCCAGTATTAAATCTTTATTGTTTATTTGCAGCAGCATGCGGCCTTGCAATACGAGGTTGTATTCCTGGCCTGCGTGTGAATTGAGATAAAAAGGTTCATCTTCCGGTTTGGGATGGACGGTAACCAGAAATGGGTCTGCTTTACGCCCTGCAAAACCTGCCCCGAGCGATTGGTACTTGTAGGCCTTTGTTCGTTCTACGGCTACGCCTTTTCCGTTTCGGGTGATGAAATAGGAACTCATCTTCGGTTCGTCTCCGAACATGAGCGTGGTGAGTTCCACTCCGTAGGCCTGCGAAATTTGATGCAATATGCTGACAGATATATCTACAGTGCCGCTTTCCAGCTTCAGATATTCTTCTGTTGTCAGATTGCATACTTTTGCCATTTCCGCAGGGGTAACTTCCAGCGCGTCGCGTAGTCCGGCAAGACGTTCTGCTATTTGTTTTATCTGCTCATTCATTTGTTGTAGTTCTTTATAATTTAGATGCTCCAAAGATAGGAAGAAAAAGCAAAAAGTCTACCGGATGAGTGGGTATAATGTAAATTAGATAGTAAAATCATCTTAAAAGCTGACAAAAAAAGAGTACTGTTTCAAATAACAGAGGCAGGTGATAACCCGCTGTTTTTTTTGACCTGGGTTACACCTGCCCCTGATAAGAAATATATTCGGAAGCGATGAAAAACTTTCTACTGTATGTTATTCGTACTTGATCACTTCTACCGGACATTCTTCGGCGGCTTGTTTGATTCCCGCTTCAAAGTCTCCGAAGTCTACGCCTTCCTTGACATTTGAGTGATCTGTTAAAAAAAATACTTCGGGACAAACTGCCTCACAGTTTCCACAGGCTATACAGCCGTCTTCTATCCATACCTTACTTATCGACATAGTTTTTTTCATTAAGATGATTAATACGTATAGAAAACAATCCTGCCTGCCGGAAAGTTTTGGTGTTTTACCGGTTATTGTTTACGTCGTGTATCTCCGCAGGTCTACGGATACGTTTTGCGTTTGTCTTGGAGGGAAAATAAGAAAAAACAAAGCCGGACTGTTCATCACGAATAATCCGGCCTTAAAAATTTACGTAGAGTTACCTGTTACGGCAATTATTTTTCAGAAATCATCTGTTCAATTTCTTCCAGTGATCGTCCTGTAGTTTCAGGAACCAGCTTCCACATGATAAACATGTACGGGATGCACATAACGGCAAACAACAGGAAAGTACCTTCCGGTGTGAAATGTTTCAGCATCCACGGGGTCAACTGACCGATCAAATAAGTTCCGATCCAAAGAGAGAATCCGGCAATGGACATCGCCAGTCCGCGTACACGGATAGGGAACATTTCGGACAGTAATACGAATACTACCGCGCAAATGGATATGGCACAGCAGAAGATATAGAACATAAAACTGATCAGAAGGAATACGCTGGATATGCCCATAGCTTCGCCATAATGGAAGTAGAAGGCAATCATCAGCAGAGCAATGATCATGCCCGATACGCCCCAATATACCAGTTGCTTGCGTCCAACCTTGTCTATAATGAAAAGTGCGATAATAGTGGTAACCATGTTAACCGCACCTACCAGAACCTGATAGAACAGAGAGTCTCCTCCGGACAACCCGCTTTGCTCAAATATAGTAGGGCCGTAATAAAGTACGGCATTCACACCCATAAACTGCCCAAGTATGGCAATGGCGGAACCGATCAATACCATCTTGAAGATAGCTGGTTTGAAAAGATATGCCCATTGGCCCGTTTTTGTGGAACTCTCGCTTAATACCATCTGACGGGTACTTTCCAATTGCGCCATGGCTTCCTGGATGCTTCCGTAGATGCGTTCCAGAATACTTTGTGCGGTATCGTTACGATGCTGTAAGATCAACCAGCGCGGACTTTCCGGAATGAAGAATATCACAATAAAGAATAGGATAGACGGAACGGCACACATACCCAACATGGCGCGCCATGATTCGGTATAGAATACTTTTTCAAACAGAGTAGGCGTGGAGGGGTCGGCAAGTGAGGCCAATCCGCTCTCTGCAACATTCAAAAGGACATGGTTCACCAAATAGGCGCCAACCATACCTACCGTTACGCCGAACTGGTATAAAGATACCAGACTTCCGCGGTATTTGGAGACTGCCACTTCGGAGATATACAACGGTGAAATAATAGATACGATACCAATACCTACTCCTACGAAGATGCGGGAGACAACAAGCATGGTAAAGTCTGAACTGACCGCGCATCCGATAGCGGAGAGTGAGAACAGGATGGCCGAAAACAGCATAGTGCGCTTACGGCCAAACTTGTCGCCCAAGATTCCTGCCACCGATACGCCGCCGATAGAACCTATCAAAGCGCAGCCTACATACCAACCGAGCTGCATCTCATCCAGATTAAACAGTTTTGCCACCTGCTGGTTAGTTCCCGATACAACAGCCGTGTCGTATCCAAACAGGAAGCCTCCCAGCGCGGCTACGAGGGATAGGAAGATTACATATCCCATGTTTATATTGTTATTTTTCATGTGTTTTATCCTCGTTTTATTTCAGGTTGAAGTATTCCTTGTAGCGATTGTACAGGTGGCCTGCCTGCAAGTATGCCGACTGCGGACTCATGAAATGAGCGAACTCAAACGTGATGGCTTTGTCGTAATTCTGGCGAGCGGCAGCTTCCAGTTTCATGCGCAGCTTATCGAATTTGATAGGCAGGAATTTGATAGGCATATCGCGGTCAAACGATTCGGCGTTGGTCCAGCATTCGATGCCGTATTTATCCGCCATTTTTTTGTTTACGCTAAAGAACGCATCCAGTTCGTCGTAATCAATGTGTCCGTCCTGAAAAGCACAGGCATCTACTTTACCCTTGATGCCGTCGAATATTTCCGACCACTCGCGTTCATGCTCTTCTACCGATACGGCCTGAGCTTTGTTCAGTGTTCCGGAAGCGGCGGCTACAGCTTTCTTGCCATCTATCCATGGGGAGATAAGGGTAGGCAGCCCACCGGATACGTCCTTGCATTGTTGTCCTAAGCTGCCGAATGCATCTATTGCGCCTTTGGTTGCACGGCTTATTTCCTGACAAAGATACCATCCCTGGAAACTCTTGTAGTGTCCGTATTTCTTCCAGACTTCCTCTATCACGTATTTGTTGGATTCTATTTCCCATGTCATGTCGCCGGTGTCCCAATATTTGCCGGAGTCGTACAATCCGAAGTAGAACTTCATATTGTATTTCTCTGCTAAACGGAGGTACATGTCTATCAGGTCTACCGAAGGCATGTAGCAACCGAATTTATTCATCAGGTATTCCGATGGGTAGGTAATGAATTTGCGGTATCCGCTGCGGATTACTATTACGGTATCGATTCCGATGGCTTTCATATATGCGAAATCTTGATCCCATTCTTTTTCGCCCCAATTCTGGTGAGGTATATCGTGCGAAATCTCATCGAGGAAAGCTCCGGTTATCTTGAGTCCTTGTGCTTTCGGAATGATTAATGTACTTTCTATGTTTTCTCCGTTAGTCGTCGGATAAACTCCGCATGGAGCATTGTTCTTATCGGTACAGGAGGAAGCGAGAGCTCCGGTGGCAAGTGCAGCACCGGTTACAGAAACCTGTTTAATAAAGTCTCTTCTACTATTCGTCATGGTGAAAATGTATTAAGTTAATTAATTTACTATATTTCCTTTAATGTCGATAGCAACTTGATTGAAAGGATCGACAATTTTATCTAACAATACGGCAAATTCCTTACGGGTTATATTCCTTTCGGGAGTGAAGTTCTCCAGCCCCAGCGAATCCCATTGGGAGGAAACAGTAGCTGCAAATTCGTCGGCACTCTTTTCCTCTCCGGTTTGATTCTGTGAAGACTTCAATTGGTATAATAACGTAAGGGCATCCGATATTGTTATCTCGGGATTCAAAATGTTTGTGTTAAATTGTGGGTAATACTCGTGCAATCCGGGAAGAACAGCATCTGCCGTTAACACGGAATCTGCGTCAAACCAAGTTTGGTTTGCCCATCCCTGGTGCGCTCCCCGTCCTTTTAATATACCGGTTGCGCCTATACGTTGCAGGGCGGCGAAATGTTTGTCGCCAAGCGGCAAATCCAGATAGGGCAACAGGTAACAGTTGGCAGCGAGCAAGGTATTTTGCACATCGCGGACGGGAACATCGGCTACACTCTTGTTTTCTTTTACGGAAAGGGCGGCAAGAGCTCCGGCTGCTTGTCCTAATTGCATCAGGACAGGTTGCAAGCGGGTTGTTCCGTTGGCAAGGTTAGAGACGGAAATCGATTTTTCAACGACCAGCAGGTTGTCTACATCTTCGGGAATGATTACTCCTAAAGGCACTCCGAATGATGGTACAGGATAGAATGCGAGATTGGGCAGTTCTTCCCATTTATCGTAGCGGGCGTGATGATGGTCTACGGCATAATCTCCTACAGTTATGGAAGTGCGGTAGAACTTCTCAGGTTGTGTATATGGAGATGCGATATGATTCAGATTGAAGCGTACCTTCCCGTGTATCCTGCGTGACTCACGGTGGTAGGGGATAAAAGGTAGCTTATCGGCTGTAGGGAACTCATCGTCCGCCAGTCCGAGTGTGTTAAAACCTAATTCATTCTGAAGATAATAAATGTAGCATAACGTGAAGTGTTTCGCTTTTTCCAGTTCCAGCTTGCGTTGTTCCGGAGTTAGCTCAATGAGATTTAGATAATAATCATTTCCTTCGATAGGCCAGTTTATCATGTATTTGTTATTTGGCAGTTTACCGTAGGTTATCATTTTGTCGCGATCCCATAATGTGTGCTTTTCACTTGGGTTTACACACTTCTCATATTTGCAGGTGCAGTAAAAAATGGAAGGATCATAGCCTTCCGGCTTGGGAATAGTCATATCTTTTCCATAATCTTTCAGGATAGCTACATAGGTAAGATCCTGAATGATGTCGTTTGATTCTTCCGGAGCAATATCTTCACCGGATATGCTGCGGGCTTCCATCCCTATGTCGTATTTTACGCCGCATGCTTTGGCAATGTCTCCCAGTTCGGTGCCGTCAATAAGAACTTTTGCTACTAAAGTCTGTGGTTGGCCTTCTTTGTTGACAGTTATACGCCAGCCTTTTTTCGTCTTTTCAATATTTTGGACGGTGGAGTTATACCAGATGGAAAGTAATTCTTCCTTTGAAGCAATTTGTTTCAGAGTTTGGTTCATGACGGAAGGTTCTGCGTTAACAGCGGATACCCAACCTGTGCGGAGGCTGTCTAATGAACCGTAATGTTCTGCCAGTCCGTTGCGGAATTCACCGAAGATTCCACTGGGAAGCCTGTAGTTGCCATCTACACAACTAACACCAGCAGAAGTGAGGGCTCCTCCCAACCATTCAAACTCTTCTACTATAAGTGTGTTGGCTCCCAAACGGGCTGATTGTATGCCGGCGGTAGTTCCGCTGGCGCCTCCTCCAATGATTAATACGTCAATTTTCTGTGTCTGATCGCAAGCTATCAAAGAGATAGCGGCAAGACAAATTATAAAGTATTTAAAAGTGTTTCGTAACATGAGTGATCGTTTTTATTTGTTTGCAAGAATTTCTTGTGCGAAGCGTGCATAGTGCCCTTCCAAACCTCGCGCGTAACGGTTTAATATGTTCTCGGCAACCTTATTTTTGTCTCCGCAGAGATATAAGCTCTTCGCAAGATGAAGCTCTTTCAGAATGCGGTTTCTGTAAGTAATATCGTGTATGTACGGAACAACACGGTTTTGTGCTACATGGTATGAAGGTATATCATGGTAACGCATTCCCTCGGTCGTTATCAGTTTATGCAGTACAGGCACGGCGTCCTTGCTCTTGATTGATTCACAGGCCATACAGATAGCCCGGTAGTGCGAAAAGTAGTCTTCCAGTTTCAATTGGTTTGCTTTTTCAAGAATAACAGGGAGGGCAGACGCTTCGCCGGTATTTCCAAGAGCAATGATGAGACTGTCGAGAGGACTCATACATTCTCCAAACTGTGCGGAGGCCGTGTAATGCCATCCTGCATCCCAACCATCATATGAGCGTATCGCCTCCGTGAGAACCGGTGCAAATTCCTTATCGCCCAGAATACAAAGGATGCTGGCGTAGATCACGTGATCGTTGCCTAATGCTCCGGCGATACGTTTACGAATAATACGGATGCACCTGTCGGGATCTGTCAAAAGAATTTCAAGCCCTTTATAATGATCTGTAACCTGTTGGGCGGCAACTTCAAACGTTTTATCGGAGTATGTTTTTGTTTCTTTGTCGGAAAGTACTCGGGTGGGCAGGATGCCTTTTTCTACCAGATGCTTTTGTATTTTGCGAATGTTGACTTTCCGCAACGGAGTCTTGTCCGTTGCAGCTAGCGCGGCGAGATATCCAACCGAGTATCCTTGGTTTTGTAAACAAGGCTGCATACGGATGACAGGCATAGCATCCCTGTGTGCGCTGGCGCCAAGGCCGGTAACGATAATTCCTTCAAGTCCGCGGGGAAGCAGTGCTCTCAATGGCACATCTGCGTCATAGATGACGTGACGTTTACCCGGAGGATTCAATGTAAAGAACGGATCGATGGTCATACCGTGCGTATCAAATGAACTTTTGTGATACGAGATCGTATCATTATACCTTTTATGGTTAATGACATCGTATACGCTTACGGTGTAATCGCCTATAATTCGGCGGCGTTCACGTGTTTGAGGAAGTTTGCCTAAATCATAACCTCCTTTGTATTTTGCTTTTCCTTGTACAAACAGACGACTGACGTCAAGAATATCTGTGTCGTCTATCAATGTCCAATCTGTATTGTTATAATAATCATTTAGCTCGAAACGGGATAGTCCGGCCCCCTGTACGGCAAGGGTTTTCTTTCCGGTATATTCATAATCGGCACCCGCGGCAATGGCAATATCTGCGCTGCCGGTACTGTCGATAACTACATCGGCAAGTATTACGCCGCGACCGAATGGGGTGGCAACGACAAGTCCTTCTACTTTTCCTTTGTGAACTAAAGCTCCGCAACCAAGAACTCCGTACCATAAATCAGCCTTGTTTTTACGAAGTTGTTGACGGTACCATTCTACTTTCCAGTCCATACGGGAATCTGCATTCGACTTCATTTGTCGTGGATGGTCGGCGGGTGCCATATTGCGCACGCTTTTGTCTATTTCCGCCGTATAACCTTCACGGAAACCATCCCAATAACGTCCTATAAAACCTAAGGTGGCAAGTCCTCCCAATCCGTGGAGATATTCTACGACTAAAGTTTTCGCATTGTGCATGGCGGCGGAGATTCCGGCCGGAGCACCGGCAGTTCCTCCACCCATCACGACTACATCGTAATGTCCTAAGACTGGTAATATGGATTGAGCCGTTTTAATGTATCCTTTGTCCATCTGTGGACGTAACGGTGAAAGAATTTCTTTCACGTCTCCGCAATAGGAGGCTTTACCTTCGGGTACGGATAATTTTACTGAACCTGCCAGGTGGATATCTTGAACTTGATTGGCTACATATTCTCCCATCATTTCGCCAAGAGTCATAGCATTAACAGGACGTGAAAGCCATGACGCAACATCACGGGACACAGCGGCACATGGCCCCATTACCCATAAATTTGTAACCCCTTTACAGGAGAAAACTTCTTTTGGAAGGGCATGGGTAGAACGGACAGTATCGTATCCGTCCGGAGTGTATTTAATGATGTTATCGACAAACGCTTCTTTTTCTAATCCTTCAAGGGAATTAATATCCTTTGAAACAGGTATGATGTGATATGAGGGGGTATACCATAGAAGATCGGAACTGTCTACCTGATCGGCATCCCATGTGATATCACGTATGAATTGTTCGGCTTCCATTAGGGAAGCATATGATTTATCTTTTAATTCGTAATCGAAAGTATAACGGATAACCGGATACTCCTTACCTGCGGAAAAGAACGTAAACGGCAGAGTTTCTGCTTTTTTAATAACTGGAGATTCCTTTACGTTATTACCGACTACTGTATATGTGAATGTTTGTTTTGTCTGTTTGGATTCTGTAAAAGGAACTCCACACATCTCTGCAACTGCAGCGGTTGTTGTGGTATCAATGATTCCTTTACAACGGATAGCTTGTCTGCCTGAGCGGTTAGCAATAATAACGCCGGCGACCTGTTTTTTCTCGTCAACTAAAACATTGGTGACGAATGTACTGTATAAGAAATGTATATTGTTGTCAATTAATTCGTTTTCAAGGATGGTCTTTACTTGTAGAGGGGTAGGTGCTTTATATTGGGTATAGATAAGATCACTTTCGGTTTTTGCTTTGTAAACTTCTCTGGGATCTTCTTCAATTAAAAATATTTTACGTGCGATTGCTGTTTGTGCTTGTTCTTCTTTTTTATTTATCTGATACATGAACGAACCGCAAATGTCGTCTCCTAGATAAGGCATGCCGGCAATTAGAAAAACTTTACTTCCGCTTTGTGCTGCGGATATGGCAGCTGATACTGCTCCGGAACTGCCTCCAACGATAATAATATCTGTTTCTTCAATAACCGGAATATTACGTCCGGACTCTTCACAATAGGATGGAACTTGGGTAACTTGTTGAATTTTGTTCTTTGCTTCGGCTACGTTGCCAAACGATACTAGTGCACTGCTGGCAGCAGTTAACTTTAAAAAATCTCTACGTGTTATCATGGTAATTCTTTTTCATATCTTTATTGTGGAGAGAATCAAGCCGGAGGATTCTCCGGCTTGATTCAATTATCCTGTTATTAATAACCTTCGTTTTGTACAATATTTGGATTACGGTTTCTTTCCTGTTGAGGAATAGGCCATAATTCGAATTTTTTCTCCCAATAGCGGTTTACATCACGAACCTTTAATTTGCTCTTGTATGCATCGTAATTAGGAATATCATTGAGATCATGACGTGCGCTCGTCTTGAAATTAGGAATATCTGTAGCAGACATACCTTCATAGCGAACTGTAGGTAATGGCAGTCCGTAAGATGGTTTGTCATTTTCTATATCTCCGATACCCCATCTTCTCATATCAAAAAGATGAAGACCTTCCAATGCAAACTCTACTTTACGCTCACGTCTTACTAATTGACGCATTTTGTCTTGATTGCCTATACGATCTGCTGATACATCAGGCATGCCCGCACGGTTACGAACTTGATTGATTGCATCATATACTGACTGATCTAATTCATTCAGTTCGATTTTTGCTTCTGCATAACTTAATAATATTTCTGCATAGCGCATTATAGGTACATTACAACTGGCACTACCAATGTTTTCATCTGTTTCTTTACTGTACTTAGCCCAAATGTAACCAACACCGGCATTACAGAAACTAGCCCAGGCTGCAGCACTATTCATATCGTCATTATTTCTTTCATCCCATGTGTTTGTTGCGTAATTGTACTGCTTGGTAGTTAATTCGTAAGCTTCCAATATAATGGAATTTAGCGAACCATTATTAGTTGTACATGTATCTCCATGCATCCAAAGTGTTGCACCAAATCTTGGATCTCTATTTCTTTGAGGGTGGCGTGGATCGTACAACGGTGATTCATCAATACGTTTACCATCAATACACTCATAAGTATCTGCTAACATCATACTTGGATGACGACCCGTTTGGCCTTGAATTCTGGATACTTGTCCGAAGGCAATCATATTAATCAATTGGACACTGGCTGTAGTGCTATAAGGTAATTCAAACAAAAATTCATTACGTACATCACTTTTTGCCTGCCCCGCAATAGTCCACATGTCTTCAAAATTATGTGCTAAGCCTCTTTGCCCAATAACTTTAGATGCTGCGTTTGCTGCAGCTCTAAAATATTCAGAGCTTTTTCCTCCGTAATTCAAGCCTCCGCCTAATAATCCTGCACGTGCTATAACACCATATGCAAATGCTCTGTCTACACGTCCTCTGTCTTCAGCTGTCCAAGGCAATTGTTCTGCAACTTGGTTGATATCATTTATAATGAAATCCAGAATTTCCACTTTAGATGTTCTTAATGCGGTTGTGTATTGCTCTGTTGTTACCGGACTGTCAAAAAACGGAACATCTCCCCATAATCCTATTAGATAATAGTAACAAAATGCCCTT
Organism: Parabacteroides bouchesdurhonensis; assembly: GCF_900186615.1. Lineage (GTDB taxonomy): Bacteria > Bacteroidota > Bacteroidia > Bacteroidales > Tannerellaceae > Parabacteroides > Parabacteroides bouchesdurhonensis. The sequence continues at coordinate 418,681 of NZ_LT896588.1, read as the reverse complement.
AATACATGGGCCTCTGCTAAATATTGGAAGGATTTTGCATTTAATGTTTCTTCATAGGCTTTTGCTCCGGAAATAAGTTCGTTAGCTCGTGCTATGTTTCTATATAAGAATGTCCAAAAATCTTGTACCGATGCGTTATCCGGATTAAGACCACCGCCAGCACCGATCGTTGTATTTTCGTTTCTTTCTAAAGCAAGAGGGGTGAAATGTTCTAATGTTATAACATGAGGAACATTATAGGCTAAATTCATATACATGTTTGCATAGATACCAGTTACACCTTCTTTTATAGAGGTTTCGTTGTTAAAGAAACCATTACTTGTATAACTATCATTAGTATCTGTTCTGTCTAGGAAATCACTGCACGATATAGTGCTAAGTCCAATTAAAGTCAGACCAAATATATATAATACTAATTTTTTCATAACTGTATTTTATTAAAATCTTAAATCAACTCCAAATGTATATACCTGCATTACAGGGTAGAAACTATTTATCTTACTTTCAGGATCATATCCGTCATATGCATTGCATATCGTAAATAAATTCTGGCCACTTATGTAAAAACGAAGATTATCTATTTTTGTTTTATTAAGAAATTTCTTCGGAAGGGTATAGCCTACTGTGACATTTTTTAAACGCATATAAGCTCCACTTCTAACCCAAAAAGATGAAGGTATGTTGTTCATATTACTTCCACTACCATCAATTAACAATAAAGGAAATTCTGCATTTCTATTGTCTTCTGACCAAGCATTTAATTGATTGCGATAAATAGTTCTACCTACGTAAAAAGGTCTGGCCCCATTTCCTTCAAAATAAATGTCTTTTTTACCTACGCCTTGTAAAAATACAGAAAAGTCAAAATTATTCCATTCTGCACCTAAATTTAGACTGAAAGTATAGCGATCTTGCGGATCTCCAATTATAGTACGATCGTAATCATTTATTACTCCATCAGGTTTTCCATCAGGTCCGCTTATATCTTTATATTTAATAAAACCAGGTTTTACGTTTGTCTTATTTCCGCCATATACGGGTTGGTCAGGATTGTCTATTTCCGCTTGTGATTGGAAATATCCATCAGCAACATAACCATACCAAGAATAGATTGGATGTCCTTCTTGTGTTGTATTGTATGCGTTGATATATTCGTTTCCATATAGATCCGTTATCTCATTTTTTACATCGGATAACAATGCGGTTATACTATAATTTACTTTTCCAATGTTATCTCTCCAGTTGATTGCTAAATCCCATCCGTTATTTCTCATTTTACCTGCATTTTGCCAAGCAGAAGATAATCCTACGTACATTGGAGCAGGGAATGTTTGTAACAGATCTGTTATATTTCTGATATAATAGTCGAATGTTACATCCAATTTGGAATTAAGAGCAGTTACATCTAATCCGAAATTTGCTTGTGTTGATTTTTCCCATGTAATATTAGGATTAGACATACTTGATGCATAAACTCCTGTTGAGTACTCCTTATTAAACCAATAACCGGCACCAGAACTTAGTGTAGCAGCATAGGGATAATAAATAGGATTGTCATTTATTCTAATATCTTGATTTCCTAAAGTACCATAAGAAGCACGGAATTTTAAATTACTGATTTTATCTTTTAATGGTTCAAAAAAGGCTTCTTCTGATATTCTCCATCCGACAGAAGCAGCAGGGAAAAAACCCCATCTGTTATCTGCTGTAAAACGAGAAGAACCATCATAGCGACCAGTTAATTCAACCAAGTATTTATCTGCAAAAGTATAATTTATACGTGCGATGTATGACATCATTGCGAATTCAGATCTACCACCAGACGCTGTAGATGTTGAGGCTTCTCCATGATTTATTTGTTCATATCCGTCGTAGAAGAAGTTCTTACGTCCGGCACCCATACTTTTCGCTTTTACCTCTTCTGTCTGAAAACCTACAAATCCTTTGAAGTAATGTTTTTCATTGAATGTGTTTTCATAAGAAGCCTGAGCATTGAACTGATTGCTTATTTGTCGGTACCATGACTCACTTCTTGCATTTCCTGTAGTAGGATATGTCATGATATAGCTACCTGCTTCGTATGTGTCGTAAGTACTTAAAAAAGCATCCGTTTTATTTTCATATTTCCGAGAAGAATAGCTGCCTAATATTTCAAGACCTTTAAGAGGTGTTAATACTAATGTCCCTTTTACACTGAGGTCGTTGTGGTCATTTACTGTTGTACCTCCAGCTTTTGCTTGTGCTATAGGGTTAACACCATTTTGACCATTTCCCCATGTACCGTCTGAATTTATACCACCAAAAACGGGAGTGTAAGTTAAGCATTCGTTGATAATTGATACTGCTGTAGCGTTTGGTTGTGTTTCTACAGTTCTACGGATATTTAAATTAAGACCAGCTGATAACCAATCTGTAATTTTAGCATCAGTATTTGTTCTTATTGCTTTTCGGTTATAGTCGTTGTTTGGAATTAAACCATCTTCATAATTGTATGATGCATTTGCAAATGTTTTCACACGATCAGAACCTCCACTTACGCTTACGGAATGGTTATGAGTCAATGTTGTATTTTTAAACAACAGATCTTTCCAATTCGTGTCGAAGTTATGGATATTATCAGCACCTTCTCTTCTATACTGATCAATAAGAGTTTTATCATATTGAGGTCCCATATCCTGATTTGCACGAGCAGTATTTACAGCTTCCATATATTCAACGGCATTAACTGGATCTGGCATTTCTGTAGGAGTTCGGAAACCTACATATCCATTATATGAAACTTTAACACCTGAATTTTGAGCTCTTTTAGTTGTTATTAATATAACACCATTAGACGCTTTAGAACCATAAATAGCAGCAGATGCGGCATCTTTCAAAATAGAAATGGACTCAATAGCATTCATTTCAATAGAATTCATGTCTCCTTCAACGCCATCAACTAAAACAAGAGGAGATGCAGCAGAGTTTATAGAACCGGTACCACGAATCTGTATTGAAGCTGTAGCTCCGGGGGCACCAGATGCTTGGCTTACAACTACACCAGGAATCAAACCTTGCAATGCTTGTGATGAGTTGGCAACGTTTCGTTTTACGAGTTGTTCGCTTGAAACGCTTTGTACAGCTCCAGTCAAGTTTACTTTTTTCTGGGTTCCGTATCCTACAACCACGACTTCTTCGAGGTTTTCGGCATTTGACATCAGTGTGATGTCAAGAGATTTCTGTCCTTTAACAGAAATCTCTTGGGTTCTATATCCTATATAAGAGATTTCCAGGATACTATTATCAGAAGGAACCTGAATAGAGAATTCTCCATTAACATCAGTAATCGCACCTATAGTGGTACCTTTTACAATAACATTTGCACCGATAACAGCTTCCCCGTTGTCGTCAATGACTTTACCAGTGACTTTCTTTTCCTGGTTAACACTCGTCACAATTGGAATTTCTTCAGCAAAAATCGGTTGATAATTACCAATAGCCATTCCTGCAATTGCTAAACACAGAACCAACGGTTTTACCCTGTCGGTTTTTGTTTTTGAATTTTTAAAGTGGACTTTCATAATTAAATTTATTAATTAGACATAAATATAGATTAAGAGATTTAACAATTTAACAAAAGGCCTTTTTTAGGTCTGTAAATTTTATATTGGTGTGTGATATAAGTCTCTTTTTGTTATTTCATGTTTTTACATTTTTCCATGATTTGCCAACATTGGTACATCCCTCTTGGTACGTGGAAACATCCTTTCCATTTTCCGCCTTTTAATGGAAGAAGGACTTCTCCCTGACGGTTCAGATATCCATACCATTCCGGATATTCTTGGTCTTTAAAATGGTTCCATGCGTAATCTTGTACTTTTTCAAACCATTCTAAACATTCTTTGTTTCCGGTTAGAAGATAGCCTTTAGACATGCAGATCATAGTTTCAAGGTGTACCCACCATAGTTTCTGATCCCATTCCAATTGCTGCGTCGGATGTCCCAGACGATCCATGAAGTAGAAAATTCCTCCATACTTTTCATCCCATCCTTTTTTTACCATTTTCAATGATATTTCTACAGCCTTTTCAATTAAATCAGGACGGTTCAGACGAACGCCCAAATCTTGAATGAACCACATTGCCTCAATTGAATGTCCGGGATTTAATTGACGGCCTTCAAAAGAATCGGATAATTGGTTGTCTATAGTTACGTTTTCAACAACCAAGCCTATTTCCGGACGATAGAATACATCCATAACTTCATGGATACAAGCATCGATTGTGTGTTTCATGGTCTCTTTATCCAGCAAATGCTCAATTTCGAGAGACAGATTACACATAATCATCGGCAAAGCGAAGTTCTTCAAATCACGAGTTCCCGGAATCAGTTTGTTCCACTTACCTTTAGGATTATCCATCTTCGAAAGAATCTTTTCATAAGTGGTCTTTGCTATTTGTTCATATTCTTTATTGCCTGTTGCCAAACTTAATTGACCAAATGCCATCGCTGCGAAAGTGTAAGAGAATATATTATAAGGAGCGACAAGCGGTTTTCCGTCACGTGTTAAAGAAAAATACCAATTATAGTTTCCGTCGTGACCGTATTTTTTTAAGAATTCCCCTCCCTGAATTGCACAGTCCAACCATTCTTGTTTTTTTTCTACATTATTATAAAGGAAGGAGAACATCCATACTTCACGCCCTTGCAACCAAATAAATTTATCAGTGTCAAAAACGTTGCCTTCACGAGTTAAGCAAGTGAAGTAACCTCCATATTCATGATCTTGTGATTTTTCTAACCAAAAAGGAATTACATTATTAAGTAATTCACTTTTGTATTTTTCTGCCAGTTGTTTAAAATCCATTTTTAATCCTCCTTGTTCTTTATATCAACAATGTTGCTTTTTATTATAGATTATTTTCATTCCTTTTTGTTTCTGCAACAAATGTAAATAAAATAATTTAATAACAAATAGGCTAGAACAAGAAAAGATTAATAAATTATTGAATTATTTTTTACAACATATCAAGAACCTTTCCTCTGGAAAGGAAACAAGCGCCAATTAATCCGGCCCGCTCCCCTAATTTTGAAATTATTAAATTAGTATCTTGGTTAACTAGGTTTAAAGAATACTTACGAATGGCACTCTTGATTGGAAGGCGGATATAGTCTTGTGTCTGAGAGATAGGACCGCCTAAAATAACCAGTTCAGGATTAAATATATTGATTAATCCGGCAATCCATCGTCCGAGATTATGTCCTACATATTCTAAAATTTCAATAGCCAATATATCTTCTTTGAGTACGGCGTCTACAAAATCGTTTAATGTTATATCTCCGGTTTCTTTTATTTTATCGGATAGTATTGTTGTACTTCCCTGTGCATGGCGTTCTAACAATATTCTTTGGATAGCGTATCCGGAAGCTTCGGTTTCCAGGCATCCCTTTTTTCCGCATCGACAAATAATTTCATTGTCGAAGGCACTTATATGACCAAATTCTCCGGAAAATCCGGATTTTCCATAATATAATTTCCCGTCGGTAATGATTCCCGCGCCGAGTCCCCAATTTATATTAATGAATAATATATCTTTTTCACCTTTCACACTCCCTGCCATGTATTCCCCGTACATCATTGCTCTCGAATCATTCTCCAGATTTACGGGAATCTGGATGTAGTCTTCAATGATCTGAGAAAGTGGACGTTCGCTAAAATAAAAGAAACTATATGAATATCCGGATATAGAGTTAATGCGTCCGCTCATATTGACACCAACCTGTAAGATCTTGTTTCTTTCAATAGGCAAATTATTTATATATGTTTCTATAATAGAGCATAATTGTTCTAAAGCTTCGGGCGTATTTTCCAGAACATAGGGAACAGTCTCATTCTGATCAATAAGTTTACCATTGAAATCTATAGTGGCAAGTAAAACGCGTTTTCTTTGTACATCTACACCTACAAAGTAACCGGATTCCGGGTTTAGTCCATATATATTAGGCTTCCGTCCTCCGTTTGTGTTTTGTTTTCCTGAATCAAGAATGTAGCCATCTTCCAGTAACTCCATGACTAGTTTGGTGACAGTCGGGACACTTAATTCCATTTCTTTTGCAATATCGGCAATTGAAGAATTGCAGGATATAATAAGGTATTGTATGATCCGTTTTTTCAAAGTTGCGTTTTTGGAGCTGCAGTCTGTAAAAGAAAAATTTGTAGCCATAATATAATTAATTTAGATCAAAGTTTTTGTATTCCTGTCCTATGTTGCCAAAGTTAGGATATTTTTCTTTCTTTTTAATATTTTCGAATATAATTTTATGGAAATAATATTTTCCTATGCAGGTATGGAAGCTTCTATAAAAAGGATATATCTTTTGCATAAAGAAGTCCCGTCTTAACACTTCAAAGGTCTGCTCTTTTGAAATGTTAAGACGGGACTTTTATGTTCAAAGGTTAGCTCTTTTGAAAATGAATCAAAGCTATTGTCTTTCAATTAACATATATTAGACTGTTCAACCATTCAGTATTAGTCATTAATAACTGATTATGAGTGACGAAAAACTGAAGGATCCGGTTGTAAATCCATCAGGGTACTGAATGATTGATCTTTCTGAATTAGTAAAGGGACTGTCTTCAACTTGTGTCAGACAGCCCCTTTATATAATTTAAATATGTGAGAAGTGATTATTTATATCTACCCGTATCCCACCATACTCTAACGTTTTGTCCGTCGCCTTTACCTTGGTTCAGGTTCGGATTTTTTGCATTTTCATTCATTGTTAACTCGTCATCAAGATAACGAAGTTTTTTGATAAATGTTCCTTGTGGAAGGATACTTAGTTCACTTTCTACAACCGGCGTAAAATCTGGATAACCTGTACGACGGAATTCTGACCATGCTTCAACACCATTTGGATATATACCGATCCATTTTTGAGTGATGATTTTTTTCAACTTTCCTTCAAAATCCAGACTTTCGTCCCATTTTACATTACCTCCATTGATATATGCATCATCATTGTCAGTTGTGTAAACCGTTGGATCTGCATTTTCTCTTGCTTCACTGAATGACGCACGGATACCTGCTTCATAGTTGGCTTTTGCATCACCGGCGCCAGCCCATCCGCGAATAGCAGCTTCTGCTTTCAAGAAACAAACTTCTGCATAATTAAAAATAATGAATGGCTTAGTTACTTGCGCATAATATGAATTAGGAGCGGGAACACCAGAGCCTTTAGGATTAGAATTCCAGTTACCGCAAGAGTTATATCCCCAAATACAAGAAATATTTGATGGGGTATAATCCGGGTATTGGTCGGCATTATTTATCATATTTGTAGGCAGACCATTAGGCAGACCTCTCCATCTTACATCAGAAGTTCCATTAACATATGCTTCTGTCTGACTGAAGTGTAAAGGCAAACGTGGGTCTTCTACACTACTTTCATACAGCATCTTGTCTATTATTGTTTTGCTGACACGGAATTCATTCCAGAAGCTGATAACCCAAAGAGAGTGGCCGTTGCTTCTTGTATCTTGCTTAATACCTGCAGTGTCGTCATTACTGTCTATCAAACTTTCCTTAAGCGCTTTTTCTCCTTCTAATTTTGCTTTTTCTGCATCAACAAAAGAGATACGCATAGCAAGGCGCAAACGGACAGAGTTTCCTAATTTGATCCATTTATCCAGATCACCACCATAGATGATATCCGATGTTCCGTAAGCGCTTTGTGTTGCATCATTCTTATTTGCTTTCAAGCTGGCAATAGCTTCATCCAGCTCTTTGAACAAATCATAATAGATGTCTTTCTGACTGTCGTAGGCAGGAGATAAAGTTCCCTGGCCTGCTTCAAAATAAGGAATGTCACCAAATACATCAGTAGTTCTTGAAGCAACCATTGCTCCTAAAATACGCATTACCTGATACATGTTGCTGTATTGAGGATTGGCTTCTAGCGAGTTCTTTACTGTATATAGGTTGTTAGCATAATACAAGTAAAAAGGTTTCCAGTATCCGTCTGTTACCCAACTGTCTCTCCATGCGTAACGATCCGTATTGAATGATGTTGTGGAGCAAGCAATGTATTGCGCATACTGATTTGCATGTAAGTTTTCACCTACCTGATATTCCCATGAACGACAATTGAAACCGTATTCTTCCATCTTCGGCAAAAGCAGAGCCGGACTTACAGCCACTGGTTGTTTGGGATTTACATTCATCTCCTCGAAGTTACCAGTACAACTTGTTAAAGCGCCAGTAACTAGGGCAAGGACTAATGTTATTTTTTGTTTGAACATTTTCATAATAAATCAGTGAAATTAGAATTTAACATTAAGTGTAAAACCAAATGAACGAGTTGAAGGTAATGCTGCATATTCAAATGCTTGTGCATAATCTTCACGAGAGAATGATGCTTCCGGAGTAACCGGTGCGTTTTTGAATATATAGAACAAATCACGACCTACGGCAGACAGTTTTACACTTTGGATAGGCAGATCTTTCAACCATGCTTTAGGTAATGTGTAACCGATTGATAATTCACGGAATTTCACATAAGAAGCGTCATACATAAATTCTTCAGCCACACCGTAAGCACCTCCGATAGCGGACCAGTAAGACTGGGCTGATACTGTTTTGGTATTTTCTTGTCCTGTGGATTCAACGATACCATTAACGACCATGCCCTCTTCACGGCCAGCTAAAGTGCGTTTTGATGCACCTGCTGAAGAAGCATACAAGTCTGTTGTTGATATCAAATCACCACCGCAGCGAACGTCAATCAATGCGTTTAATGATAAGTTCTTCCAACGTAAAGATGTGCTGAATGAACCTGTCCAATCAGGAGTCATGTTTCCTAATACTTTTTCAGATTCTGTAATAGGTAAACCATTATCACCTATTAAAACACGTCCGTTTGCATCACGTTTATAGCCTATACCTACGATATCACCATAACGGCCACCTTCATCAACAACAACTTTACCGATACGAGTTTCACCAATAACGAATCGTTTCAAATTAGGATCCAGTTCAACACATTCTGTACGGTTTAATCCCCAGTTTAAGGTAACATCCCATGTCCAATCTTTTGTTTGGATCGGAGTGCCGGTTAGAGATACTTCCAAACCGTAACTCTTCATTTTACCGGCATTGATTAATTTAGATGAATATCCTGAAGAAATAGGAACTTTAACTGTTAAAATCTGATTGATTGTATTTGCATTATAGTATGTGAAATCAAGTCCTAAACGTCCGTTGAACATACGATATTCGGTACCTACTTCATATGAGCGGGTATCTTCCGGTTTCAAATTTGTCAATGGGAATGTGGTAGATGCAGTAGCATTCAAAATGTCACCATTGGTCTTATCCAGAGTGTATACGCTTAATAATCTGTATGGATTGGTATCGTTACCAACTTTTGCAAATGATCCGCGAATCTTCCAATAAGTGATTTGTTCCGGCAATTTAATCATTTCTGACAAGATACCAGATAAGCTGACAGATGGATAGAAATAAGACCAGTTGTTGGATGGCAATGTGGAAGACCAGTCGTTACGAGCTGTTACATCTAAATAGATACGGCTCTTCCAACCGATAGTTGCGTTTCCTAAAATTGAGTTTACGCGTTTTTTTGAATATCCTTCAGATGTAGTTTGGTTGTTACCGTTGCCCAATGCTATCAAATGAGGAATACTGAAATAACCGGATGAACCACTTACATTATTCCATTTGAAACTTGTTGTAGCAGTTCCTAAATTAGCAATAACAGAGAAGTCTCCAAATTGTTTGTCAAAATTCAACATCAAATCGGCATTGAACTCTTGGTTGGTTGCCATTGTGTGAGAATAAGATGTTGAAGTGTAGGTTTGTGTATATGATCCGTAATTTCTGATTTGATCATGATACCAGTCAATACCAACACGTCCGGTAACTCTTAAATAATCAGTTATTTTACCTGTCAATTGGACTTTTCCGATAAGACGATTACGTTCATCTTGATTTCCATTCTCAGTCATTGTGTCGGTAAATGGATTTCTGAACTCATTACTTTGTCCGGTCCAGTTAACCGTGTATCCGTCTAGCCCTACAGGGTTTCTCAAATCAGATAAACGAATACCGCGTGGCAATGTAATTAACGATTTCATGATACCATATTCTCCTAATGCAGGACGGTTGTTACCTTTTTGGCGCATGAAGTTAATTTTTGCGTTAATGTCTAAATATTTACTTTTGAATTCACTACTTAAATCATAGTATTGTTTGTTCAAAGAATGATTAGGGGTAATACCCTGATTCCTTGAATCGGAGAAAGAAAATCGAGAGGTTAGGTTATCAGAACCTCCAGATGCAGTTAAAGTATTTGTGTAATTAACACCGGTACGATAAAATTCTTCAACGTAATTATCTTGAGGAAGGAAAGCGTACTGAGTGTCGTAGCGGCTGTCTTTGTAGATACCATTTGCGCCACGCCAGTTATCAATCATCTGCCCGGTCATTTTAGGACCCCAACTTTCTGTAGCACCTACAGTAAAAGTGCCACCTGAACCTTGCCCATAGATGTTTTGATATTCATAAGAGTCGTATGCTTTACTAAAATGGATATTTCCGTTATATTCTAATTGTAATTTTCCGGATTTTCCTTTTTTAGTTGTTACGATAATAACACCGTTTTGTGCACGAGAACCGTACATTGCAGCGGCGTTGGCACCTTTCAATACAGAAATGCTTTCGATGTCTTCAGGGTTAATTTCGGCAGCAGCGCCAGAGTAGTCAATACCACCCCATTGGCCGGCTTTGTCTGTTTGATTGTCGCTAATAGGCATACCATCGACAACCCATAATGGTTGGTTATTACCACTTAAAGATGTCGTACCACGTAATACAACACGGGTAGAACCTCCGACACCTGTTGCAGATTGGGAGATTTGTACACCTGCAACTTTACCTTGTAGCATGTTTGCTACACTTTCCGAACGAATTTCGGCCATGCTTTCAGTTTTGATTTCCTGCATAGCATAACCTAGCGCTTTCTTTTCGCGTCTAATACCTAAAGCAGTTACTACTACTTCGTCGAGTTCTTCAACTGTTGAAGACAAAACAACATTAATGTTGTTTTGATTGTTTACTGCTACATCAGCTGTTTTGTATCCGATAAAAGATACTTCGAGGATGGCGTTTGCCGGAACTTGTAATGAAAAGTTACCATCATAATCGGTGGTAGTACCTGCATTTGTTCCTTTCACTACAATGTTCGCTCCTGGGATGGTTTCTCCAGTTTTGTCTTTAACTGTTCCTTTTACAACAATTTCTTTCTGTTGTGAAATTGTGATTCCCTCTGAAGGAACAACGGCATCAGCATTAATTGTTCCAATGCCGGATAAAAGCCCGAGAATGATTGCTGTTTGAACGAGCTTTTTCCTTTGTCTGACATTTCTACTCATACAAGGTTATTTTTATAAAGTGGATAAATTGGCATACTTTGTAGTATGCTGTGATTTTTTTCCTTTTGTTGTTGACCAAATCTTTAGTTTTTGGCAACGGCATTCGTTAAATATTTTAATAAACGACGCAGCGAATATAAGATGTTTGGAAAATAAAAATGTGCTTTTTAATGTTAAATTTTTGTTTACGGGTGAATTTTTAACACTTTGTCGAAAAATGGAATTTTTATATGCTTGTTATTCAATGTGGTTTTCTATTTGATAAATGAGGAAGGTAAATTTATTTCCTGTTTGATGAATAAACATTATTTATCAAACAGGAGTAAAGTTTCTATTTGCAGGCTTTTAACCCTTTTATGATAGCAGGTGTAAAGCCGGATAGTTCCATTTCGTTTAATCCTTTAATGGTTATACCTCCGGGAGTAGTCACTTTGTCAATTTCTACTTCGGGGTTGCTTTTGTTTTTAAGTAATAAATCTACTGCCCCTTTTACTGTATATGCAACTATTTCTTGTGCCTGTTTTGGATAAAAACCTAATTCTACACCTCCTTCTATAGCTGCGCGAATATAACGAAAAGCAAAAGCAATACCACAGGAAGCTAGTGCTGTTCCGGCTGTCATTAATCGTTCTTCTATTAATAAAGTATTGCCAAGTTCATTAAAAATGTTAAGAATTACGTCTGTTTGTTCTTGGGAACTATTATATGCGGAAACGAATGTCATACTGCTACATATTTCTATAGCTGTATTTGGTATTGCCCGGAAAATGGCAGGATGAATCATTTTTTTAGAATCAGTTTCTTTTGCAAGAAATGTATTTAATTGTTCAAAAGTAATACCGGCTGCAACGGATACGATAATTTGTTTATTGTAATCTAACACCGGTTTTATTTCGTTTATAATCGTTTCAACTTTCCATGGCTTAACTGCAATAACTACAATGTCTCTGCCTTGAACAGATTCAATGTTATTATGGGACAGGATAAAATCTGGATTAGCCATTCGCATTCTAGTTAATGTTTCTTCCGAATGAGCCGTGCAAGTTATATCGGATGCTTTGAATACAGGGCTTTGGGCCAGACCGCGGGCAATAGCTCCTCCCATGTTTCCGGAGCCGATGATTGTTATTTTCATTTGTTAGTTATTTAATTAATAATCATGTTTTGTACAAATGTATATAAAATAAATCTATTACATTTGCAGGCAAATGACTAATTGCTAATTTAATAATTAATAATAAGAATATGAAGAGACTTATCGCCGCCAGTTTATTATTGGCATGTTCACTTACAACGGTGGGTGCGCAGGAAACACAGGGAGATTATGTTTTCACTCCGGTTAAAGAATTGAAAATTACTTCGGTTAAAAATCAAAATCGTACAGGAACATGCTGGTGTTTTTCTACGTTGGGATTCTTGGAGTCAGAATTGCTTCGTATGGGTAAAGGAGAATATGATTTATCCGAAATGTATATTGTAAACCATTCTTATAAAGATAAAGCAGATAAATATGTAAGACTTCACGGGAAACTGAACTTTGCGCAAGGTGGTTCTTTTTATGATGTTTTATACGCATGGAAAAACTATGGCGTTGTCCCGGAGGAAGTGATGACCGGTTTGCAATATGGTGAAGACATGCACGCTCATAGTGAAATGGAACAGGTTGCTACTGCATATTTAAGTACATTGATAAAGAATCCGAATGGAAAATTGTCTACAGCTTGGAAAAAAGGCTTTGATGGTATTATTGATGCTTATCTTGGTGAGCTTCCTGAAACATTTACTTATAAAGGAAAAGATTATACACCAATGAGTTTTGCTAAGGAGTTGGGTTTGAATCCTGATGATTATGTGTCATTGACTTCTTATACGCATCATCCGTTTTATACTACGTTTCCTATTGAAGTGGAAGATAACTGGCGTTGGTCTGATTCCTATAATTTACCTATTGATGAGTTAATGCAGGTTTTTGATAATGCAATTAATACCGGTTATACAATAGCATGGGGTTCGGATGTTAGTGAAAAAGGTTTTACCCGCAACGGTATAGCTGTTGTTCCCGACATAGAATCAATGGAACGTAGTGGCTCGGATCAAGATCATTGGTTAGGTTTAAGTAAAAAGGAAAAGGATGAAGAAATCAAAAAGATGCTGAATAAACCGTGCAAGGAGTTAGACATTACTCAGGATATGCGTCAAATTGCTTATGATAATTATCAGACAACAGACGATCATGGCATGCAGATTTATGGCATTGCCAAAGATCAAAACGGAAAGAAATTTTACATGGTTAAGAATTCTTGGGGAACAGATAATAATTATAAAGGAGTTTGGTATGCTTCGGAAGCATTTGTGAAATATAAAACAATGAATATCATTGTTCATAAAGATGCCATTCCTAATGCTATAAAAGCGAAGTTAGGTATTAAATAAACAAGCTTATATAAACATGAAAAGAGGCCTTCTCTCTATGTAGAGAAGTGCCTCTTTTCTATATATACAAAGATGTGCTGCTTTAAATTATTGTACTTCTGTTAGTACATAACTAATATCACCGCTTAACGGTTGAAGTTCTTCATCAAGCAAAACAAGAGTGTTTCCATCTACTAAAAAGTAAATTATATCACTGCCGTCACTCGGGATAAGAGCATAAACAGTTGCGTTGGCATCTTTAGGAGTGCCTTTCTTTACTTCTCGTTTACCTGTCGATGTATATGTTTTGTTTTGTCCGTTATCTTCCTGTAAATAAATCGCGTCCATTTCATATACGCCATTGTTGGTGTCATCTTGTTGATAATACATTGTCAGGTCGTAATCAACTTCCGGAGCGGCTTTGGCAGTACTGCTTTTGGCATCGCTTTTAGCGGCTTTAACTTTACCTTTGTACTTCTTTTGTATTACAGCTCCTTTTTTCGGATCAGTTTTTAAAGAGTCACGCATATTGATCGGTTTCGCTGTTTTTTCTTTCATAGAAGGAATAATCGGAGCTGCCTCTACAGGCACAGCCTCAGCTACGGTTATGCTTTCTTCCTCTACTTCTACAGGAACATTCTTTTGGGATTGTTTTCCACTACAAGCAGCCAAAAGTCCCAAGGCTGCAATTGCGATAAAATACTTTTTCATTTTGTTTGTGTTTTTATTAGTGACGTTTGGGGATATAACAAATGTTCCCCTATATTTTGTTTTACAGAGAAATAAATTTAACTATTATGCAAAAAGCCGCCTCCTGAAAATTCAGGAAGCGGCTCAATAATATAAATTAAGAACGAATTAAGCTTTTAGTACTTTTTTGAAGCGTTTCATAAAATCTGCAGCCTCATCCATGCTAAGGCAGAGAGGTGGGAGCAAACGGATTGTATTTGTTCCCGCTACACCTGTAAATACTTTTTCTTCAAATAACAGTTTACCGCGGACTTCTTTGATAGATTCTTCGAATTCGATACCAATCATTAATCCGCGTCCGCGAACTTCTTTGATTCCGGGTAACATATGCAGTTCACTTAATAGATAAGCTCCAACTTTAGCCGCGTTATCAATTAACTTTTCATCTTCCATGATATCCAATACGGCAATAGCTGCCGCGCAAGCTAAATGGTTACCACCGAATGTTGTTCCTAACATTCCGTAAACGGGTTTAAACATAGGGCTTATAATCAATCCACTCATTGGAAAACCGTTTCCGATACCTTTTGCTACAGTGATTAAATCCGGTTTAATACCGGCATATTGATGGGCGAAAAACTTCCCGCTACGTCCGTAACCGGATTGTATTTCGTCTAAGATAAGACATGCTTCGTATTTGGTACATAATGTACGTAAATCCTGCATGAATTTATCATTAGGCAGTTGAATGCCGCCTACACCCTGGATTCCCTCAATAATTACAGATGAGACGTCTCCTTTTTCCAGTTCGGCTTTTACTGCTTCAATGTCGTTGAGTGGAAGATAAGTCACAGCTAAATCTTCATTTACCGGAGCAATTATTTTGGGGTTATCAGTTACCCGGACAGCAGCAGATGTCCGTCCGTGAAAAGCATGTTTGAATGCTAATACACGCTTCTTTCCATTGTGGAAAGAAGCCAGTTTTAAAGCATTCTCATTTGCTTCTGCTCCCGAGTTTATCAAGAATAACGAATAATCTTCATATCCACAGGCTTTGCCTAATTTGTCGGCAAGTTTTTGCTGTAAACTGTTGATTACGGAGTTTGAATAGAATCCCAGTTTGTTTACTTGTTCCGTAATAGCTTTTACATACGCCGGGTGACTGTGCCCAACTGATATAACGGCATGCCCACCATACAGGTCAAGATATTCATTCCCTTCTGTATCCCATACGTGGCATCCTTTGCCTTTCGTTATCTCTATGTTGAATAATGGATATACGTCAAATAAGTTCATAATAAATAATGTGTTAATGAAACAATCAGCGAATACGCTAATGAAGATTTCAAATTATTAAAATGCCGAAGGCTTCAGATGCAAACCTACAGTTTCTTCTAGTCCGAACAGCAAGTTCATATTATGAACAGCCTGTCCGCTGGCTCCTTTTAGTAAGTTATCTATCATAGAAACAATAAGCAGCTTTTCTTCGTGCTTCTGCAAATAGATAAGGCATTTGTTTGTATTGACTACCTGTTTCAAATCCGGATTCTTGTCTGTCAGAAAGGTGAACGAATGGTCGTCATAATACTCTTCATAAATGCGTCTGATTTCATCCAGCTCAATCTTGCAATCCATATATGTGGTAGCAAATATTCCGCGGGAGAAATTACCTCGTACCGGAATAAAGTTAATTGAACTGTTGAAGCTGTTTTGCAATTGTCTTAAACTTTGTCCTATTTCAGCCAGATGCTGATGGGTGAAAGGTTTATAAATAGATATATTATCGTTACGCCAGCTAAAATGAGACGTTGCCGAAGGTTTTACGCCAGCTCCTGTAGAACCTGTGATCGCATTTACATGTAACTCGGAATTCAACATTAAGTGTTTAGCTAACGGCAGTATTCCTAATTGGATACAGGTGGCAAAACAACCGGGATTTGCAATATGCTTTGCATTACAGATACGGCGGCGATTCAGCTCCGGCAATCCATACACGAAATCGTGTTCATCACTTTCGATGCGATAATCCATGCTGAGATCTATAATTTTTACACTTTCCGGCACAGTGTGGCTTTCCATAAACTTCTTTGTGTCTCCATGGGCAGTACAGAAGAAAAGAAGGTCGATGCTGTCTAACGGAAGTTCACCGGTAAAGCGCATGTTCGTTTCACCGTAAAGACCGCTGTGTACGTCGGTAATCAGGTTTCCTGCGTTACTGGTACTGTTTACAAATACAATCTCGGCGTCAGGATGGTTAATAAGCAGACGAATTAATTCACCTGCCGTATAACCTGCTCCACCTATAATTCCAATTTTAATCATAAATAATATCTGAATTTGCTGATATGCTAATGTAAATACTAATATTGTCTTTTATTGGCATATTAGCACATTTGCATATTGGATAATTATTAAATCTCTTCGTCTTTGTGGTTTGTATAATAAACACGCAAAGGAGTAGATGTTACCTTGATGAAACCTTTTGCATCTTCGGCTGTCCAACCTTTTTGCATTTCTCCATATTCGCCAAATTTGGTTTTTACCAAATCATCGTCAGACTCGACACCAACAGTGGAGAATGATAACGGACGAAGCTCAAGAATAGCAGTTCCGTTCACATTACGCTGAGATTCCTGCAACATGGCTTCAATATCACGCATAACCGGTTCCAGATACTGGCTTTCATGCAAAAACATGCCGTACCAGTTTGCAACCTGATCTTTCCAATATTGTTGCCATTTGCTTAACGTATATTTCTCAAGGAAACGATGCGCTCCTATAATCAGCATTGGAGCAGCTGCTTCAAAACCAACACGCCCTTTGATGCCGATAATCGTGTCGCCCACATGCATATCGCGGCCTATTCCGTAAGCGGCACCAATTTCTTCTACTTTTTGAATTGCTTTGATTTTATCATCAAAAACTTCACCGTTTACAGCATAGATTTCTCCCTTCTTGAACTCGATGCGCAGTTGCTCACTACCTGTTTTTTCCACCTGTTTCAGATAAGCGCTTTCCGGTAATCCTTGTGCGGAATCCAGAATTTCTCCACCACAAATGGAAGTGCCCCATAATCCAACGTTGTATGAGTATTTCAATTTAGTGAAGTCTGCTTCAAAGCCATGTTCTTTCAGATAGCTGATTTCGTAGTCGCGGCTTAATGCCATGTCACGGGTCAGAGTGATGATTTCTACATTTGGAGCTAACACAAGGAATGTCATATCGAAGCGAATCTGGTCATTTCCGGCACCTGTTGATCCGTGGGCAATAGCGTCTGCGCCAATTTCGTTTGCATAGCGCGCGATTGCCAAAGCCTGGAAAATACGTTCCGAGCTAACGGAAATAGGATATGTCCCGTTACGCAGAACATTTCCGAATACCATATATTTCAAGCTTTTTTCGTAGTATTCCTTTGTTACGTCAATTGTTACGTATTTTGTAGCTCCCAGTTTATAAGCATTTTCTTCATTTTGCTTTAGTTGTTCGTCACTGAAACCACCTGTGTTGGCACAAGCGGCATATACCTCGTAACCTTTTTCCTTAGCCAGATACATTACAGTGAAAGAGGTATCAAGACCGCCACTAAATGCTACTACTACTTTCTTCTTCATCTTCTTATCTTGTTTTATTATTATTTCTTATGTTCTGAATCATCTTTATGCTGCTCCGGATCGTAAAGCATGGCTGTACAAATACAGAATTTCCGGTTCTTTTCCACCAATATGTGATGGTTGATGCAACCTTCGCATCCATGCCAGAAAGCTTCGTCGTCGGTCAGTTCGTTAAAAGTAACCGGAACATAGCCAAGCGCTGTATTCATTTTCATAACAGCTGCACCGGAGGTTAAACTGAATATTTTTGCTTTCGGCCATCGTAAACGTGCTAGTGCAAAGGAAGCGTCTTTAATGCGTTTTGCCAAACCTAAACCTCGAAATTTTTCTACAACGATAAGTCCCGAAGTGGCCACGTATTGCTTGTTACCCCATGATTCAATATAGCTGAAACCTGCAAATTCATCTCCTGCAAGTGCAATTATAGCTTTACCTTCCTTCATCTTTTGTGCTACATATTCGTGTGTACGCTTGGCAATTCCGGTTCCGCGAACTTTAGCAGCAGCTTCAATTGTTTCGAGGATGGTATCTACATATACTTCGTGTGAAGCATCAGCTACCATAACGTCAATTTCTGTTTCTTGTTCCATTGTATTTGTTTGTTCTTAATCTTCTTAATTCAAGTTTTGCCTATACATTAATATATTATATAAAATTCGATAAAGCCTTTACGATCCTGTCGCGGCTGATGCCTTCACGTGGAATAATCAGTATCGTATCATCTCCGGCAATAGTACCAAGTATTTCACGGGGAGCATGCGTGTCGATATCCGAAGCTATTCCCATTGCATAACCCGGACGCGTTTTTACAACGGCCAGATTGCCTGAGAACTCAATATTCGGATGACTTGCTCCCTGTCCTTGTTCAGATTGCATAAATACCGCATAGTTGGGTAAACGATATACATAGTTCCCGTCTCCGTCGTGTACCTTCACCACTTTCAGTTGCTTAATGTCGCGTGAAAGCGTTGCTTGGGTAGTAGAAAAACCGCTAGCAGTTAATGCTTTAAGCAGTTCTTCCTGATTACCTATAGCTTCCGTTTCTATAATGCGGCAGATAGCGTCCAATCGTTCTTTTTTAGTACTCATATTGTATATTTATGCAAACAGGTTGCAAATATAAAGAGTATAATTGAATAAATATACATTTGCGACTATTTATTTTGATATAATTTATTCATCGAGATGTTTTTTAAATTCATCCCGATGTTTTTTCTAAATCATCTCGATGAATTAAAAAAATGATCGGGATGATTTAAAATAAATCTAAACATCCGGATTGTTTGTTCTATCATTATAAAGTTGTATTATTTTTGCGTTTGAAAGAGAAAAATAGGAGTTATGAAAAAGATTGCATATTTATTAGGTGTATTGTTGATCCTTGCAAGTTGTTCCAGTGTTCCTTTAACCGGCCGTAAACAAGTACTGCTAGTATCGGATCAGGAAGTTTTGTCGTCAAGTCTGACACAATACAATGATTATATTAAGACGGCCAAGAAGTCAACGGATAAGGTAAAGAGTGACATGGTAATCCGCGTGGGTAAGAAAATAGCGGCAGCTACAGAAGCCTATTTAAAGGCAAACGGCATGGCGAATGAAGTGGGTAATTTTAATTGGGAGTTCAATCTGGTGAATGATCCTCAGGTGAATGCCTTCTGCATGCCCGGTGGGAAAATTGTTGTATATGAAGGATTGTTGCCTTTGGTATCTTCGGATGACGAGTTGGCTGTTGTTCTCGGGCACGAAGTAGCGCATGCCGTTGCAAAGCATAGTAATGAACGGATGAGCCAGCAATTGATGTCCCAGTATGGAGCAGCTCTTCTGAGTGTTGCTGTAAGTAATAAAAGCGCAGCTGTGCAGCAAGCGGCAAATACTGTTTATGGAGTAGGGGCTCAGTATGGAGTGATGCTTCCTTTTTCCCGCAAGCATGAATCGGAAGCGGATTATATGGGTTTGGTTTTTATGACGATGGCTGGCTATAATCCGGATGTAGCTGTTAATTTTTGGCAGAAAATGTCTGCAGGAAAAAATGGCTCAACACCGGAATTTATGAGCACTCATCCCAGTGATGCAACCCGTATTGCTAATATTCAGAAAGAATTGCCGGAGATAAAGGCAAAATATGGAAAGAAATAATCGCAGACCGTTTTTTGTTCCATTCGGAAGAAAATTTGATTTCTTTCGAGAGAAATTGGAATTTCTTCCGAATGGAACTTTTTTTCTATATTGTAATTCCCATTTTCTTCATTAGAAAACAAGCATTCATATTTTCGGCAATGCCTTCACGTAATTGATAAGAAAAAGACAATTCATCATCTTTTATGTCGGCTTCAAAACGATAGTTTTTTATCTGCTCCGGAAATTCATTTTCCAATGTTCCCAATACCAGGTCGTGCGTGGCAATGATGCCGCATGCTTTATATGATACAAGTTGTTTCATCAGGGCAATAGATCCTTTTTGTTTATCAATAGAATTGGTCCCTTTCAGTATTTCATCCAGTATAATGAATAGCTTTTCTCCTTGTTGCAGTCGGTCGATAATCATTTTTAGTCTTTTTAGTTCTGCAAAAAAATAGGATTCGTTGCTGACCAATGAATCGGAGGTACGCAGGCTGGTGACCATTTTTGCAGGATAGACAACCAGGGATTTAGCATAAGCCGGAGCTCCTACACATGCTAATAAATAATTGACGCCAATTGTTCTCAGATACGTACTTTTGCCGGCCATGTTTGCTCCGGTAATAATCAAGAACCAAGGGCTTCTTTCTATATCAATGTCATTTTTTACGCACACATTTCTGTTTAATAGAGGATGACCGAGTGCTTTGCCTTCCATACAAAAATAAGTATCGGCAATGTCCGGATAAATGTAATCCGGATGGTTGAAACTAAAATTACCTAATGAACAGAGTGCGTCGAAATGGGCTAACGCATTGATCCAGCGAGGCACGTCGTCTGCATGTTCCAATTTCCATTTTTCCAGTAAAATAGCATGTCGTGTGTCACGCAGGTAAAATAAATTGAGGATGATTCCGGCTGCACTGAAACGTTGATCCAAACCTCCTATATATAAGGAAAGTTGCTTTATAGCCTGTGACGCGGTCTTTTTCCCGGAGCTTAACTCGTTACTTATGGAAACAAGTTCTGCCGACTGGAATTGGTCACCTTCGATACTTTTCATTAATTCGGAGTACACGGAGAGTATTTTGTTCATCTTATCCACCGAATTATATAAATCGTTGACTTGTTTGCCTCTGAAATAGGCAATGAACAAACATATTATAAGGTAGATACCGGGGACAGAATAGCTCACCAAATTGAATGCGCAACCAATGATGATGAGTATCCATAACGCAGGAATAATCCATATGAGAACTTTCCACAAAAAACTATTGGCAAATATCGTTTCCTCATTTGTCAGAGACACAAGCATATTCAAATCGCTCTTGCTGCCTTTCTGTTGGATTCCGGTTACATAGAAATGCTGTCTTAATAAGGATTGTGGGGCAAGTTCTTTAACAGCCTCCTGACGTTTCAATATGCTGTCTTTATTGGTCAACGGGTTCATAAACCAATTGGCGAGCAATTCCCGTCCAAATAGGGTGACGGTCCTGTTGATGGATTGAAATAATGAACGCTGTCCGAATAAGTCAAGGTCCAAACTAAAGTCGTGTTCGCCAGCGCTTTTATCCTCTGCACCGTCAAAAGCGCTGAAATCATAATCCAATCCTTTTAATTCATCTGTATTTAATTGAATTAAAGACTCTGCATAAGTTTTGCGATTAAACAATTTGCTGTGATAAAGCATAAGGATGGCAAAAGGAACTGCATATAGAAATAGTATGCTTAAAATGAATAGCCAGCTATGTTCCCATAGAAGCCAAAGTGTTACAATGGCGCCAAGTGCTAATGCTAAACGGATGCTGCCGATAAGATGTATTTTTTTTCGTAGCCCGCTGACCTGTTTGGTATAGGCTTCTATATTTTCTTTATAATAGTTGTATATTTCTTCCATGTATGCAAAGATAGTGAACTAACTATAATTATTTTGGTTTCTATAAATAGAATGATGATGAAAAGACGATTATTCGTGCTATTTATGCCATATGTCTTCTGTTAGATTCATCTATATTTGTGCATGTTTTTAAAAATATTGGAAAAACAAAGACATGAAGAAAGTAGCAGGAGCATTGCTCCTTTTTATGATTTGTCAGATCACTTCGGCACAAATCTTGAGTAAAGTTGCTGTAGGAGAGGTCTATAATGCAGACAGTGTGCGAACTGAACTGGATAAGATGCCTTATTTTACGTTGTTTAAAGATAACTATTTTATTGGAGGAACAACAATAGGACATAAACCTACGGCTGCCAATTCGGATGTAAAATTCCAGTTAAGCATTTCGCAACGGCTGACAAAGAGTAAATTGCCATTTGATACATATTTGTTTTTGCAATACACTCAAAAGGCTTTTTGGAATGTTTTTCAGGAATCTTTGCCTATGAAGGATTTGAATTTTAATCCCGGGATTGGGCTTGGTCATCTTATAATCCATAAAAATAAGTATATAGGGAAAGGATATTTGATGCTGGAACACGAATCGAATGGAAAGGATAGTACGGCTTCACGTAGTTGGAATAAAGTAACGTTTGCGGCCGCTATTGTTCTAAATAAAAATTGGGAGGCACAGTTCAGTACTTGGATTCCTATTGTGGATGGGAAAAATAATAAGGACTTATTGAAGTATAAAGGTATTTTTCAGGTGGCAGCCAATTATCGTACGGACAACAAACGTTTTAATTGTGGTATCGTGTTGATGAAACGCAAAACATGGCTTAGTTTTAATACGCAAGTAGAGCTGAGCTATAAATTCAATAATAATGAAAACCAATATTTATTCCTGCAATATTATAATGGATATGGTGAAGGGTTGTTGGATTATAATAAATTCCACAGTATGTTACGCGTAGGCATTGTTATCAAACCTCAGAATTTTAGTATCTATTAGTTGAAATTCATTTTAAAGTATATTTGTGAAAATAGAAAAGAGTAATATTAAAGCACAGAAGATGAATTGTTTCTTGTGCTTTTTATGGGAAAATTCTTTAAAATAGTATCAGCTATGATGTTAATAGTGAAACTATTTCTTAATTTCACATCGGCTTTAAAAAAAATTATAGATGAATCAAATACTGGTAATTGAGGATGAACAGCGCGTGGCAGAATTGTTGCAGACTGGTTTAGAAGAAAGTGGTTATAAGGTTATTGTTGCAGTGATGGGGCAGTTGGCTTGCGACTCTTTTTTCAACATTCTTTTGATTTAGTGATTTCAGATATAATCTTGCCTAGAATGGGTGGATTTGAACTTTGTAAAGAAATCCGGCAAGTAAATGCCAAGATTCCTATTCTGATGCTTACTGCATTAGGAAGTACAGATGACAAGCTGGAAGAGTTTGATGCCGGAGCAGACGATTATATGGTAAAACCGTTCGATTTTCGCGAACTGCTTGCGCGTGTTTCTGTGCTGCTAAAACGTAATGGTCAGGAATATCCTCAAGAACCCTGGAAAATGTTGGAATTTATGATTTGCTCCAACCATTCTTTGGTAAAAACATCACCATCCACAAACGAATATGAATCTGCCTTATGCTCAATCTCGCTTATTCCGTAAACAATTACTCCCCCGTCGGAATTGGCAAATGCCGACACATCTTTGGCTATCTCGTTTTTCTTTTTATCATCTTTTGCAAGAGCACCTGCAGCCTTGAAATCGAGGTGTATAGATTCTTCAACCCCATTATCGATTAAATATTGAATGTCGGCAAAGGTATATATCTCTTTATCAAATAAGTTCATGTCTTTTAGTAAATGTAATATAATTGCGATTGACTAACTATTAGATAGAATGTTTTATCTTTAGATCATTATATAAAGCCAGCCCTTTTGCTGTCAGCAAATATTTTTGCCTTGGATGATTGGGTTTATCGGGATATAGAATCTTGAGAATACCAGTCTCGATAGCAGGATTTATGTAGTTTTCTATAAAAGTCGGGCGATGCTTCAAACCGACTTTCTCCATTAATCCTTTCAGCGATAATTGTTCGTTTGACAAGGCGGACAACAAAGCGAGAACTTGTTCGGTTACTTGTACGGTAGGTTGTTCGGTACTTGTACGGTTATCATATTGTGCTTGCTCTGTAATCAATTCTTTCGGCGCATTTACGACCATATACCGATTCCGCAGCTCGTTATTTTCGCCCAATAACAGATTGCGGAAAAATCGTTCCAAGTATTCGGAATTGCGCATAATGCCTTTTTGCACGTTTTGGTAGTTGGCGCGTACCAGTGCATTACGGAAATACCACGAGTGTTTGGCGAATAGGTCGTTTGTCACATCAAAGCCCATAGAACGTAGATAGAGAATCGTGAACACGGCAGTTGTTCGGGTATTTCCCTCGCCGAACGGATGGATTTGCCATAGTCCCGACACAAACTTGGCTATGTGGTTCACTAATCCATTCCTGTCCACTTTGGAATAGTCGAACTGGCGTTCTTGTTCCAAGTCGTATTCAATCGCTTTGCGAAGATCGGGCGCAGAAACATAGAGCACTGTATCTCCACGAAGTACCCATTCCTTTTTCGTGATGTTGTAATCGCGTATTTGACCGGCAAACTTGAATACACCATCGAATATCCGACGATGAATCGATGTCAGTCCGACAAGCGTAAACGCAAATGTTTTTTCGGTAAGAAGCCTACGAATGTTGGTCGATGCCGTATCTGCCTCATGCATTTCCGCATTTTCGGGAATGCGTGCTTCTTTCGACTGGTAGTAGCTTTTTATGAGCTGTTCTGCTTCGTCAATCGTAATTTCGCCCTCAATATCTTTTCGGGCGATTTCAATCAGATAGTGGGATGGCTTAAGTCCATCGACGGCCTGCAAGCCGATTGCAGTCTGCCACGCATAGCCTTTCTCCCGTTTTTGCGGTTCGTCTTGGCGGATGTATTCGTCGAAGTTTATCATAGCTCAATCACTTTAGTCCTAATTTATTACACAATTCCTCTGTTGTCTCTGTGAGGTATGTATAAGATTGTGGAGCAGCAATATTATTACCCAAGCACATTAAAGATTTCGGCGTCTCTAATTTGAAAACCGTCTTAAATTTGATAGCATAAGAATCTTGATGGTCGGCAAAATAAAGCATGAAAAAATCCTTCGAGACACCGGCGTGCCTTTTGGTTTTTTCCCATACGCATTCTGGCGTTCCCTTTAAAATTGAATCTATCTCAATCAAGGCGACAATCATTTTGATAGGCGCAGTTGCATATACAACAATATGTCGTATATCCGTAGGAATGCGCTTGCGATATTCGTATAGCTTCTCCCCAGATAGTATTTTTTCAATATGACTTGGATGAATGGATAATATGATCGTTTCAGTTCTCATGTATCAATGCTGAATATTGTTGATTATCAATTTTTCTAATACTTTGGATATATCCTTCAACTTTGGCCTTAGCAATCTGTTGATAGGATATTTCTTTATCAAGAGCGATATACCGGAAAAGTATTACTAACGTCTTTTTCTCCAGAATTTTAAGTAAATCTGAATAACTGTAGACGGTTCTTTTGGCAATGGTAGGAAATACTTCGTTGATATTTTCTGAAAATAGAACATCTTCGACGATTCCCATACATTGTATGGAT
This sequence comes from Parabacteroides bouchesdurhonensis, assembly GCF_900186615.1. Classification (GTDB taxonomy): domain Bacteria; phylum Bacteroidota; class Bacteroidia; order Bacteroidales; family Tannerellaceae; genus Parabacteroides; species Parabacteroides bouchesdurhonensis. The sequence continues at coordinate 392,834 of NZ_LT896588.1, read as the reverse complement.
TTCCGGTCTTTGCTTCGGTAAAACAGGATGATATCCCCTTTACGAATCGTTTTTATTTTGGAATGACACAAATACGCTTTTTTGATCGTATTTCCTTGACAAGAATATAACGATTGATCCTTCTCGAATAAAGAGCCTTTCATGCTACTGAAGTCCGGGAACAAATCTTCATGATATTGCGGCTGAATAGGAATAATAAATTTTTGAACGGATTCATTATCCCTGAAGTAGGGATAATACCTTATCAAAGAATCCAAACTACCGCAATTATCATCCATTAATTTCATTGGCTTGATATAAACATCATCTTGTTTATATTTACCGAGGCAATAAAAGCCATAATCTAAACAAAGTCCTACAAGTGTTTTCTGTTCTTCTCCGAACGTATGTAGATATACCCAATCCAACTTGTTTTTTACACAATAATCGAATGCGATATACAAAAGTCGCTCGCCTAATTTTTTCCCACGAGCCATTGTGTCAACCTTGAAAGTACAAAGTTTCAAGATCCGTCCGGGAATAATCTCCCCGTTATCGGTTAGTCGAGTGTCCTGTTCGTGTTTGTAAATACAGATTGCGGCAACATTACCGTCTCTGTTTTCGATACACCAGCATTTTCGCTTATCTGTAGCACATTTCTGAAACCATTGATCGAATCCAGCGTATGATTGACGCAAGGATTCGAAAAAAGGTTGATTCTTGTTTATTTCATATAAAAAACGTTCTTTTACACCAGTGTAATCGAAAGAAAACGGGACAGTCGTATATCGCCGGAGTAATAACAAGAATTGTTCTAACCGATATACCTTATCCTGCAAGCCAATCCGTAAAGCTTTTTTGTGTATGCCTTCATCATTTGTAACAAGAAGATGTACGGCTCCACGATATAAGGCGAACAATACATTATTGTCTACCTTGTCGTTGTCATTAGATTGTGACAAACCAAGCTCGTAGCACTCCTGAACGGAAAGAATGGGAGGATTCTCTATTTGCGAATATTGTCTTAATCGAGATAATACGATTTTCTGTCTTTCTTGATTCTTGTCTCGGTTGATATCTTCAAACTGTATCGGATGAATATATAGACAATGTTGCTGTTCTGCAGATAATTTACGCAGTTCGGCAAAGGAAGTGTCAAGAATCCTACTCGTATCTTCCAATGGGATAATGATATTTGTGTCTAATAATATATTCATCAGGAATATTATTTGGGTGAACTAATGGAATATTTTATTGGTTGTGTTCTTCGTTTTTATCTTTACCGACTTTTAAAGCCAACCAAAAACCGATAATCATTAAGACGATTGAACAGATCAAGACTATATTCGGAGCTTTTGAGAATTTCGTATCATTTCATATGTTTGGGCTTATTTACTGCTGATTAAATCTTTCGGATTAACTTGTAAGATGTTTGCTATTTCGAACAATACATCTAAACTCGGCTGACGTCTGTTACAGACATAAGAATTGACGATGCAAAAACTTTTTCCGAGTTTTTCCGCCAACCAAGTTTGCTTGATGCCTTTCTCTTCCAACACTTCTTTTATTCGATTTTTGGGCTTGTCCATCTTTAATGTTTTCAATATTTCCGACGCAAAGATATAAAATCTTATGCAATAAAAAGATAAAAACCAATAGGTATTATTATCATGATTAGAGTTTATTGAGAATCGCTGATTTTAGTCATTCAATATTGTACAAATAATACTATAAATATGCTTGCTAACATTGTATATCTGCCGACAGACATTTGTCTGTCGGGGTATTGGGCTCCCCCGAAAGGAATTTCGTGGACAACAGACACGCCAATTTGTTTTCCATGAATGGCAAAGTTCTTATATCGAAATAGGAATATAATAATCTCAATTATACAACTTTTTCCCTTTTTTAGAATCATATCAGGTAGCATTTATTTGCGTGAACAATCTGGAGAGTAGATACATCCAAGTATGGCAAGACACTATTCGAAAGTGAAATTCCGGGTTTCAGAAGACATACAAAACACTATGTACGGATTGACCAAACATAGTGCTTTCCCCTTTTGCGAGAGATTCCTGCTTTATAGTTTCAGTTCCTTGATGACTCTTTTTATTTCGTAGGCGACCGATGTCATATTTTTTCTGACAGTGGAAAGCGCGGACGAGAGATTGGAAGCGGTAATAAACCGTCTGCCGTTCTTGGATTGCAAGAACCGTCCTTTGTCGAGAACGGACTGCCAGCGGGATTGGATGAACGAGTTTTCGAGAAGTGCATCGAAAAGGACAACCACATGGCGGAGGTTGTTCACCCGGATATGAAAGCCCTCCTTGCAGGAAAAGAGAGCTCCCATATCCTCGATGCGGAGCATAGAAACGCAAAACAGATGATAAGTATTGGCACAAGACACAATACCTGTCATCTGTTCTTGAGTGAAATTACAGCCGAAAGAAAGCGGTGGGGCATCTGCCACCTTAGCGGTACGATGCACGATTGGTGTCGGCAACGGCTCCGACCTGTCATACTGCCTTCGCAACACCATGCACTCCTCGAAGGAGAAATCTGATGCTGTAAAAAGAGGATGGATAAAGTGGGTGCATTCTGTCAGCAGCCCTTTGACGATGTGGATGTTCATTTCGTGGCAGTTCCGGCAAACTGCATTATCGCAGTTTATGTACCGGTGACTGTTTATGAAGTCATCCACATAGCGGTTGTACCGCTTGCCATCCGCAATCACATTTTGGAGATAGAGTTCTCTCGCCTCGGAGAGTAACTCAAATAGTTCTTCTGCTACATCCTGTTCAGTAGCAAAGTGGGGCTGGTGTTGCTTCCCTTCAAAAAAAGAGAAGACTTTTTGATTTGTTCTTTCATGTTGAATTACTTGTTTATGAGTTTATTTAATTGTTAAATTCATTTTAGTAGTCATTTAAGAGAGGTTTTGGAGAATATCATTTCTCTGTCCGAATGTCTTTGTGTGTTGTTTTATTTACGATAAGAATACTTACCTCATACAGCAACCACATCGGCAATGCAACCAGCGACAGCGTGAAGACATCAGAGGTCGGTGTGATAATGGCGGCTACCATAAGAATAGCCACGATAGCGTGTTTGCGGTATTTGCGCATGAAACCGGCCGATAGCAGTCCCAATTTAGCAAACAGTCATGAGAGAATCGGTATCTCGAAAACAAGTCCCATTGCCAGCGACATGGTCATCAGCGTGGAAATATAGGATTGCAAGGCAATCATGTTTTCCACTTCACCGCTGACCTGATAGGTTCCCAAGAAACGAAACGTCAGCGGGAAAATCAGAAAGTAGCTGACGGCCACACTCAAGGCGAACATAGCATAGCCGCCTTCGACCACCCGTACCACATACTTCCGCTCATTGACGTACAAGGCAGGTGACACAAACCGGAACAACTGGTAGAGGATGTATGGCGATGCACACAGGATACCGGCACATAATGCGGTTTTCATGTGAATGATGAACTGCTCGGCCAGTCCCGTGTTGATGAGCTTCACGAGAAAATCCGGTGCGCCGGCCTCCGTCACCAGGCTACTGAGTGAATAGAGCAGCCGGTAAGTAATAAAATTGGCATCTTTGGGTGCGAGGATAACGGCAAACAGTTCCTCCTTGAAACAGAATGCCGCCACGCCGAATACTACGGCTACGAGCAGGCTCTTCACGATGGCTGCACGCAGCACGTCGAGGTGCTCCCAGAAAGATTGTTTGTCCGTATCAGCCGCCATCCGCTTATTCTTTTTTCACCGGTTCTTCCTCTATTTCTTTTTCCATATTGTTCATCCCCTCCTTGAACGAACGTACTCCCTTGCCGAGACCTTTCATCAGTTTGGGAATCTTCTTGCCACCGAAGAACAGCAGCACGACCAATGCGATCAGCAGCACTTCCTGCATACCCAGACCGCTGATAAATAATGGTGTCATCATAATGTTCATTGTTAATTTGGTTTTGTTGAAATATCGTTAATTCCCGGATGACTTGACCGGTGAACCGCCGAATACATCGCTCATATCCATATTGTCGAGAAGCTCATCTATTTTTCGGATCTCCTCTATCGACAACTGAATATCGGTCGCCCCGATATTTTCTTTCAGGCGGGATAGCTTTCGGGTTCCCGGAATGGGAACTATCCACGGACGCTTGCCCATCATCCACGCCAAGGCCACCTGTGACGGAGTGGCGTGGTTTTCTTCAGCCAGACGGTCGAGCAGGGCAAACAAAGCCCGATTCCGTTCAAAGCTCTCTTGCCTGAACTGGGGCATGGAAGCGCGGTAATCGGTTGCAGCATCGAAATGGCTACCTGCCGAATAACATTCCGTGAGCAGACCGTTGGCAAGCGGAGAGAACGCAACGAAACCGATGCCCAATTCATCAAGCGTCGGAAACAACGACTCGTGCCAGCGTGCCATCATCGACAAACGGTTCTGTATGGCCGCTACCGGACATACTCTATGTGCCCGGCGCAGATACTCCTCACTCGGTTCCGAGATACCCCAATGCAGGATTTTACCTTCTTTTATCAATTCAGCCATAACAGAAGCCACCACTTCCGGCTCTACCCGAGAATCCATTCTATGCTGATAGTAAAGGTCGATATGGTCGGTCTGTAAGCGGCGAAGCGAACCTTCCACAGAACGGCGTATTACCTCCGGACGGGAATCCGTCAGGACCGTATGAGTTCCCGGTGCTTCCGGATTCTCGAAAGAGATGCCGAATTTGGTGGCAATCACGATTCGGTCGCGGAAAGGTTTCAAGGCTTTTCCCAGCAAAACCTCGTTGTCATGCGGGTTTTGCGCCGTACCATACGATTCTGCGGTATCGAAAAAAGTATAGCCCATCTCCACGGCATCGGCCAACAACCCGGTCATCTCATGCTTATCCGCAGGTGCTCCGTAGGCATGACTCATGCCCATACATCCAAGTCCGACAGCGGACACCCTTAATCCGCTGAGTCCTAAATTTCTGTAATACATATTTATGATATTAAAGCGTTATTACAATTATCTCGATTTGCGACAATGCAAAAGTACGATGCCACTCCCGAACCGGCTTTACAAGAATTACGGATGAAAATACATTTATTTCGGTTTTTACACTTATGCAGTTCATACTTCGAAAATATCCGTAAAAAAGGCAATATGATTCTTGCCGGAAAAATTCACTACTTGATTGATAATTCGTATCTTTGCAGGCAAGTATAAAAAGAAAGAATATGGCGGAAACAGAAAATATCATAATAAAAGACACGCTCGAAGGGCTGGGTACGGATACCTACAGCGATTATCTGGCACATGCCCTTTGCCTGTCCGGAACGTGTCGGCTGGGATACAACGGACAGGAACGCGAACTGCACGCAGGCGACCTGATGATTGTGCGTAAAGGAAAACTGGTGGAATGGATTCGCCCCTCGGAAGACTTTCAGGTAAAAGTGATTTATATCACGTCCGGATTCATTGTACTGAGTACGCCGCAAAACAACTACGGCATGAAAGGACAGCTCTCCCTGTTTCTCAATCCCATTATGCGCCTGACGACCGAACAGCAGGAGTTGTGTCGGCAGGATTTTGAAATGGTGGAATACCGGTTATGCCATGCGGATCATCATTTCCATCGCGATATGCTTATCGCATCGACGCAAATGATGATACTCGACTTCTTCGATTTCCACTCTCACCTTTATGGCGAAGACAATGTTTCCGTCCAGAACGCTTCCATCATGTCTCGTTTCCTCAATATGCTGGAAAACGGAACCTACCGCGAACACCGTGAAGTAACCTATTACGCCGATTGCCTCTGTGTCACCTCCAAATACCTCTCGGAAGTTTCCAAGAAAGTCAGCGGCTATGCGGCCAATTATTGGATAAACCGTTACACCACACTCGATATTTCCCGCCTATTGCGCGACAAGTCTCTTACTTTTGTCCGCATATCCGATATGTTCGGCTTCTCTTCGCCAGCCTATTTCAGTCGTTACGTCCAGCAACATCTGGGGGTAAACCCGACGGAATACAGAGGATAAATCACATTCGACACACTATAAATCCGGACTGTTTCCACTTCTGGATTCTGTAATCATATCGTTTACAAATCGTAAACGATATTTTTTGTGACTTCTCAGTCCGAAATTGAACAAACCGCAAAAAAGGAATTTCTTGCGGTAATTATTGTAATATCCCCAAACAGCATTATTGCGAACTTTGCAATCGGAAACATAAGTTGAATCATAATAAAGAAATAATCCTTATGAAGAAGATTCTAATGACAGCCGTCGCACTGCTGACCATGACAACAGGAATGGCACAAGAAAGAGTGAACCCCTGGGGAATGGTATATGACAACGCCATCATGGAGAACGCAACCGATGCCGTGCAGTTGCTTCCCGTCACATACGATGTGGACGGCATAACGGTATCAGCCAATGTTTATCTGCCTGCCGGATACGACACGGCGAAACGATATGCCGCTGTGGTGGTATCACATCCCAACGGCGGCGTGAAAGAACAGGTAAGCGGAATGTTCGCTCAGAAACTATCCGAGGCCGGTTACATCGCCATCGCCTGCGATGCCCGCTATCAAGGACAGAGCGGCGGTCGCCCCCGTGGGACGGACAAACCTGTCAACCGCATCGGCGACATACACGGCATGATAGACTACATATTACAATTTCCCGGTGTGGACAAAGAACGTATCGGAGCTTTCGGCATTTGCGGAGGTGGCGGTTATACGGTAGCGGCAGCACAAAGTGACAAACGCATTAAAGCAGTAGCGGTGTTGAGCATGTTCAACACGGGACGGGTACGCCGCAACGGATATTGCGATTCACAGGTCAGTACCATTCCGGAACGGTTGCGTCAAGCATCGGCCGCCCGCCAACAGGAAGCGGAAACCGGTGTGACCGTCTATCCGCCCCAACAGAAGCAGCCGACCGAAGATGAGCTGAAAGCCATGCCGTTCGACCTTTACCGTGAAGGTGTCTTCTATTACACCACATCGAAATATGCCCATCCGAACAACGGCTCTTCCGCCCCTTTGAGCAATATGCTCGACTTGATGGCATGGGATGCCACAGACCGTATGGCACTTATCGACCAACCGCTATTCATGATTGTCGGAGAAAAAGCCGACTCTCGGTACATGACGGACGAGGCAATGCAAAAAGCAACGGGAACAATCGACAAGAGCCTGTTCATCGTTCCCGGAACCACCCACATACAGACGTACTACGTGCCCGAATACGTGGAACAGGAACAGGCACGCCTCGTAGAATTTTTCAACAGCAAACTTTAACAGGAACGAATATGAAAAAAATGATAATTGCGGCATTCGCCGTGTTGATTACCACGATGGCAATGGCACAGAATATAGAAAATTTCAGACAGCCCTATCCGCTGGGACAAAAATTACCGTCCACCCCGAACTTCACGGGAGATGTATGGCTGGCTCCCGTCAGTACAAACGACAGTTTGAACCTGCCCGCCAGCAACGTCACATTCGTACCGTCCTGCATCAACTCGTGGCACTACCATACGGGCGGACAAGTGCTGGTGGCATCGGCCGGTATCGGTTATTATCAAGAGAAAGGTAAACCTGCCCGGCGGCTGTTTCCCGGCGACATCGTAGAAATAGCCCCGAACGTCGTTCACTGGCATGGGGCCGCACCAGATTCATGGTTCGCTCACATTGCTGTCAGGCCCAATAGCGGCGACAACCGGTCGGTATGGCTGGAACCGGTGGGCGAAGACGACTACCGTGAAGCAGTCAGCCAAAGCATAAAACCAATCGTGTCGCTCGATGAACGTCAGCAGGCCATCGTCGCTATCGGTTCCTATACGGGACATGGCGACCTTGAACATCTGCCGCAAGCTCTCGTACAGGGTTTGGAAGCCGGGATGACCGTAAATGAAATCAAGGAAATCCTTGTTCAGGCATACGCCTATTGTGGTTTTCCCCGCAGCCTTCGTGCCATCCAGACCTTTATGAAAGTGCTCGACGAACGCAAGATGCAAGGCATTACGGACAACGTGGGGCGCGAAGCATCGCCTGTCAAAAATGCCGGAGACAAATATGACCGTGGCACTATCATTCTCGAAACGCTCTCCGGTGTAAATTCAGCACATCCAAAGACCGGGTACGGTGCTTTCGCCCCGACCATAGACCGGTTCCTGAAAGAACATCTGTTTGCCGACATCTTCGAACGTGACTTGCTCAGTTATCAGGAACGAGAACTCGCCACTGTCTCATTTCTCGCCGGAGTGGGCAACGTTGAGCCGATGGCATACGGACACATGGGTATCTGCATCCACCTTGGCGTAACAAAAGAACAACTATCCGCCTTGCTCGACATTGTGGAAAACAATCTCGGAAACAAGTCTGCCAAACCGTTACGCACTGTTTTGGAAAACCTGACTACAAAATAATATTATTGGAACCATGAGAATAATGACTTATTTGGCTATTATGATGGCGGCTACTTTAGGGTTGTCCGCCTGCACGGATAAGCCGGAGTTTCCGGAAAAGAACGATGAAAACGGAACTACCGTTAATGACGAGTTCCAGATCCGGATGACAACAGCCGTTCCCAATACCTATTTTTCGGCGGCAACAGAACGTGGCCAAGTGGTAAGAATCGAGTACGAATCGAAAGATTACACCCGTTCCGACCGTCTGGTGACAACAAAACCAGCGTATGTGTACTTGCCTTACGGGTACGACGAAACACAACAATATGATATCATTTATCTGATGCACGGATGGACCGGCACGGCAGAAAACACATTCGAAGCCGCCGGAGGCAGGCAGAAAAACATAATCGACTGGATGATTCAGCAGGGCGATTGTAAACCGGTTATTGTCGTATCTCCGACATGGGACAAAGATAACCGGGCGAAAGATTGGGGTGAATCGTGTGAGGAAATCGCCGTGTTCCACAATGAATATGAGAATGATTTGATTCCGGCCGTGGAAAGCCGTTTTTCCACATACGCCGAGACAACGGACAGAGCCGGCATCGTTGCATCGCGTGACCATCGGGCTTTCGGCGGTTTCTCGCTGGGAAGCGTCACAACATGGTATATCTTTGAACATTGCTTCGATCTGCAACGCTACTTCCTACCGATGAGCGGCGACAGTTGGCACGTATCTACTTTCGGAGGGCAGAATGCGCCTGAACAGACCGCACAATTCCTGGCCTCCGTAGTCAGCGCGTCCCCTTTCGGAAGCGACAACGGTTTCCATGTCTGGCACGCCGTGGGAACACAGGATTCGCGTTTCTACCAAACCCACAATCTGGCGATGGCCTGCATGCAGCTCACCGATGTCTTCACGCCCCACAATTTCTCCTATCACCAGAAAGAGGAAGGCTATCACGATTTCAATGCCACTATGGAATTTGTATATAATGCCCTGCCGTTCTTCTTCCCGAAGGAAGGTGGAGGACAGCAGGCTTTCAGCCGGACAAGCCGTATTGTTGATGTAATGGATGACCCGGCATTCAACGGTTGCGGAAGACTTATCTTTCCGGTAAATGAAAGCTATTGGAGCGGTGAGACACTAGAACAGTTACGCCTGACCTGGTATAACAATATCGACCCGGACATGACCGTCGAAATCTGCAACTACATGAAATCGCACGCAGGAACGGTTTTCCTTGACATCTACACTGAAGCCGACAAACAGGCCGACCCGCAAAAACGCAATACGGGACTGTTCTTCTTCCGTGGAAAATCCGCTGCTCCTTTCGCCATCTGCAATGCGGGTGGCGGATTTGCATACGTCGGTGCCATGCACGACAGTTTTCCTCATGCCCTTGAACTGTCAAAACTGGGTTACAATGCTTTCGCACTCATTTACCGGCCTGACAACGCATACGAAGACCTGGCACGTGCCATCGCTTTTATCCACGACCATGCCGAAGAATTGGGAGTACCCTCTGACGGCTATTCTCTGTGGGGCGGTTCTGCCGGAGCCCGTATGGCGGCCACACTCGGAAATGCCGGCTACCTCCGCCAACTGACCGGACGTTCGGACATCCCGCAGGCATCAGCCGTCATCATGCAATATACGGGCTATACCGCAGTCAGTCAGCAAGACGGAGCCACCTATGCCTGCGCAGGCACGAACGACGGCATCGCCTCATGGCGCACCATGCAAAGCCGCTTGCAAAACCTCTCTGCTCTCGGTATTCCGACAAAGTTTCATGCCTATGACGGCCTTCCGCACGGCTTCGGTTTGGGGACGGGAACGGTCGCCCAAGGATGGCTGTCGGACGCGGTTCGCTTTTGGGAGTCTCAGTCCGGCAATCGGCAAAGACATTGCCCCGAATATCAACTTAATATAAAAATATGAGAGATTTTAATTTCAGAAACGACACGAAACTCTTCTTCCGTAATGACATCCGGGAGACTGTTTCGGAAATCACCAAAGACCATAAGGTCATGCTGGTTTATGGCAGCGGTTCCATAAAACAAAACGGCTGCCACGAGGACATTACCCGGACTTTGGTTGATTCCGGCATTCCTTTCATAGAGTACGGAGGCTCATCAAGGGAGTTTGAGAAAATAGAGCAAGGTATCCGGTTTGCCAAAACAAATGAAGTGACGATGATTATCGGCGCAGGCGGGGCAAGCGTAATGGACAGTGCCAAACTGATGGCTTTCGGTTTCTATCATGAGTCCGACCTCTGGGACTACGTGAAAGGGAAACCATCCTATGGTTTGAAACGGCTCCCGCTTGCGCTCATTCCCACTTATCCTTCAAGCGGTTCCGAGAACGGTCTCGGAGCGGTGACCGTCGATTCCAGTAACGGAGATTTCGGCACGGCATACGGTATTCCGGCCGATTATGCGATACTTTGTCCACGCTACTCCTTGACGCTGGACAAAGAAATGACAACCTATACAGGTCTTGTCACACTAGTGCAACTTTCGGCGTGTGTGCTTGGTGACAAGAACAGAATGTCATACGATGCCGGAATCTCGTATATCAGAAATGTCCTCGAAGCGACAAAAACGTTGCAGAACAATCCCGATGACCTCAATGCGAGAGGAATAATCATGCTGGGAACTTCCCTTTCTACTTCATCCAGAATCGGTATCGGCAAAGAAGAAAATTTCGCATACGACATTTATGAACTGGAATTCCTGCCCGAAAAACTCTTCGGAGGTTCGTATCGGAGAAGCCTGACCTCCGTATTCCCCTTATTTCTCAAGGTTATGGGAAAGCATCATGCCGAAGATATCAGAAAATATTACGCCGACGCATTCGGCTTCGATTCGTCCATAGAGGAATCCACTCGGAAACTAATCGGACTGTTTTCTGATTTTGGAGTGGAGATGCGCTACGAGAGGGAAATCAGCCGCAAGCAGGTCGATGACATGCCAAACGGAACTGTCCAAAGATGAGATATTTGAAATCATGAACACTTTAACCCGAAAATAGAATGAGAAAAACAATCACTATGGCCGTGCTGCTTCTGGCATTGGCGGCATGCAATCAAAACAGTAAGACAACCGATAACAATAATATAAATATGAACCAGAAAGAGAAAGCAAAGGAAGTCGCCGGACGCAGGAACTTTGGCGCACAACATCCGGTCATGACCCCACAGCCGTGTATCATGATTGCGACCTATGACGAAAACCAGGTTCCGGACGTGATGATGGCGGCATGGGGTGGCCAGTGCGACTACGACAAAATCACATTCGACTTGGGGGCGCACAAGACGACCGACAATATCCGTCTTAAAAAAGCCTTCACGGTCAGCTTCGCCACAGAGGAAAACATGGCGGAGTCTGACTATTTCGGGCTGGTAAGCGGTAACAAAATACCCGATAAAGTGAAACGAGCCGGTTTCATCGCCACACCCAGCCCCAATGTTGATGCACCTATCATCAACGAGTACAAACTCACGCTGGAGTGTCGTGTAATCGAAATGGAGGAAAACGGAGAAGGCGGTGCACGGGTAGTCGGCGAAGTCGTGAACTGGAGTGCCGACGAAAGCATCCTCAATGCTGAAGGCAAAGTGGATCTTGCCAAACTCAAACCCATCATTTTCGACTCGTCCGCATTGGTTTACCGCACAGTCGGCGACAGCATAGGGCAGGCATGGCATTCGGGGAAAAAGTTCCAATAGCCGAAAATCACTACATCAAAAAACGGGAGGCATTCTGTGCGATGTCTCCCGTTTTTTTAGGCTTGTAGATATTCGTTTCTTCACCTGCGAATCAGATATTTGATGAATACATATCCGCCGAATACCTGAAGCAACATGCCGGGAATACCGATGCGGAAATCCTGTACGGCCAGATAAAAATCCCTTTTCATGCCCCATTCTCCCAGCGTACCGACAAGTTGATAGAACAATACCGTACCCAGCAAAAGCGATATGGATACCTTGTCGTACCGATGTGCCACATACCCGGCAGAAACAGCCAGCAGTACGGATTTCAGCAGGATGGCCGGAAGGGAGACAGGCAAAGGCATACCGAACAGGAACGAATTAACGACAGGAGAAAATACGGCAGTCAGCAATCCGACTTTCCATCCGTACTTGTAAGCCCCGATAAGCGTAAAAAAGTAAATAGGCAGCCAGGTTATTCCCCCTTGGGGCATGAGATGAAAAATTTGAGGCAGGACGATATTGCCCAAAATGAATAACGAGGCTGCCAGATAGGCCTTCAACTCTGTATAGCCCAATGTGTAAAGTTTTACAGTTGTTGTTTGCATATTCTTGATGATTTAGAATTTATTCCTCATTTTTGAAACGAACTCTTTTATAAACGACAGACATTGAACGGCAGTCACACACTTTTTGCACAAGGTCTCGACCGGACAGATTCCGTCTCCCTGCCGGTTGACGATGTAAGGAACCTCTTGTGTAAAACGGACTGATATGCCAGTATCTTCAAACAATACAAGAGCAGACGTACTGATGACATCCGCATGTACCTCCCGGACACCACCCAACACCAGCAACGCAGCGGCACCTTTGCCGACCACCTTGTCCGCAACGGACGCACCCCGAAGCAAATCGGGATGTTCCGTCAGAAGACCATACAAGTCGGATATGCCTCGACCGTCGAATGTGCGGATTCCATCACCGGCTACTACTAATGAATGGTTGCCGTTTCTCAGTATCTGAACCAAGTCGTCCATCATCCGATTTCCTGTTTCAAACGTTCCACATATGCGTCTATCCGGTGCAGTTCCTTCGGGATATTGATACGCTGTGGACAGTGGACGCTGCACTGGTTGCAACCGATGCACCGGCTCGCCTGCCGCAACTTGGGGACGCTGCGGTCATATCCCACGAGAAAGGCTTGCCGGGCTTTCCGATAGTTCTCATCCTGTGTACTGTCCGGGATATTGCCTTCGTTCAGACACTTGTTGTAATGGAGCAGGATAGCGGGTATGTCTAAACCATACGGACAGGGCATGCAGTATTTGCAGTCATTGCAGGGAATGGTGTTGAACTGCATCATCTGCGTGGCCGTATCTTGCAGGAACTTGAAATCGTCCTCCGTCAGCGGCTTCAAGAGAGCATAAGTGCGCAGATTGTTCTGTAAATGCTCCATACGGGTCATGCCACTCAACACGGTATGCACGCCGGGCAGGCTGCCGGCAAAACGGAACGCCCACGAAGCCACGCTCATCTCAGGCTCTCTCTGCTTGAGGCGGGCTACGATGGTGCTCGGCACATTGGAGAGCCGACCGCCAAGCAGAGGTTCCATGATGACAGCCGGAATCCCGCGTTTTTCCAGTTCGCCATACAAGTACTCGGCATCGGTATTCATCGGATTGATCTGCTTGGCATACTTCCAGTCCAAATAATTCAACTGGATCTGCACGAAGTCCCACTTGTATTCATCATGTCGGGAAAGCAAATAGTCGAACACCCGGACATCACCGTGATAGGAAAATCCGAGATTGCGGATACGTCCCGCTTCGCGCTCCTCCAGCAGAAAGTCGAGAATGCCGTTCTTCATATACCGGTTCTCGAACTCTTCCATGCCGCCACCCATACCCACGCCATGCAACAGCAGATAGTCCAGATAATCCACCTGCAACTCCTTGAGCGAATTGCGGTACATTGCGATGGAGGCTTCGCGGCTCCACGTGGCCGGTGAGAAATTGGAAAGTTTGGTAGCGATGAAATATTTGTCACGCGGATGACGGCTCAGAGCAATACCGGTGGCGCGTTCCGACTTGCCCCGGCAATAGGCGGGCGATGTATCGAAATAGTTCACTCCGTGGGCGATGGCATAGTCCACCAGCTCGTTTACCATCTCCTGGTCTATCTCCTCATTCCCTTCGCGGGCACTACGGCCGCCGACAGAGGGCAGACGCATCATACCGAACCCCAACAACGACACCTTGTCGCCCGATGTCGGATTCGTCCGGTAAGTCATCCGGTCCGTAGGGATTTCTCCGGCAGATACCGTCAATGTCCCGTCTTTCCCGCCACCTACACACGCCGACAGTCCGGTTGTGGCTACTCCGGCGACTCCTATCGTTTTCAGAAAATCCCGACGGGACAGGACTTTCTTCTTTTTATCTTGATTACTCATATTTCTATTGCTTATAAGTTTTACATCACGCTATGTACAGGGTGTCCTTCCACATATATGGCACTGAAAGGTCGTGCCGGACACAGGTTTTCGCATGCGCCGCACCCGATACACCGCTCGGCATTGACAACCGGAATCCGGACGGAGTTCATATCGTCATTGTCAGAGGGAACCATCAGTATCGCTCCGGAAGGACAATGACGGGCACAGTTGCCACACTCCACACCGTCGGTCAGCGGAATACAATTCTTCTTAATCCATACGGCATGGCCGATACGGGTAGATGATTTCTCTTCGATTGCTATCGGCCGAATAGCTCCTGCGGGACATACGTCGGAGCAACGTGTACACTCCGGACGGCAATATCCCCGTTCATAAGACATTTCGGGCTGCATCAGTTTCTGCAAGTCAGTCGAAGGACGGAGCACATTATTGGGACAGGCCGACACGCAAAGCTGGCAGGCCGTACAATGCTGTGCAAAATGGCGTGCGCTCCATGCACCCGGCGGTACAATCGGCGTGGCACGTACCAGTATCTTTTTGTCCTCGATGATCGCCAGACCACCGTCCACTTTTTTCTCCTGTGCTTTTAGTGCTGCTGTGGTGGCCACTACGGCTGTTGCCGTCAGAAAACTGCGACGTGCATTATCTATCTGGTTTTTATCGTCTTTGTGTATGGCACTTTTTTCAGCTTGTTCATCCAAAGTCTTTTTTCTCATTCGGAACCCTATAGCTCCGTGCTTGCAGGTATCGATACAATCCATACATGCTACGCAACGGCTGTAATCTATTCGATGATTCTTATAGTCGATGCAGGCAGCCTTGCAACGGCGTGAGCACAGACTGCAATTCTTGCATTTCTCTGCATCCAGTACCGGACGGAACAAAGAAAAACGGGAGAAAAATCCCAATACCGTTCCCACCGGGCAAATCGTATTGCAATAAGTCCGTCCGTTCCTCCATGCCAGTATAACCAGTACGACAAACGTAATGGCAGCGATAATGAACGTAGGCAGGCTCTTCATCCACACTTCCGTTTCATAAAAGGCGTAGCTGTCCGCCCGCTCGGCAAAATAGGCGAGCAGGTTGTTTCCCAAACGATATACCGGAGCGAAAAGATTGGAAGCGATACGCCCGTAAGAACTGTAAGGAGCCAGCAATGCCACAAACGAATCGATTCCGGCAACCAGAGCAATAATGAACAGCCCCAATACACCGTAGCGCAGCCACTTCTTTTCCGGAGAATAGTCGAAGCGATACCGTTTCTTCTTCCGCCGCCCGCTTATCCACGACACAATGTCCTGAAACACACCCAGCGGACAGATGACCGAGCAATAGACACGGCCCACAAGCAGCGTCAGCAGAACCAATGCGACGACCACACCCGCATTCATGGCAAGCAGGGCAGGCAGGAATTGCACTTTTGCCGTCCAGCCCAGCCACGCATGGATTGTTCCCGTAAAATCAAGGAATAAAGCCGTAACCGCTATGAAAAACAGTACGGCAAGTATCAGTCTTATTTTTCTCAACATATCGTCTTCGCTTTATCGGTTATTACAGTTTCTGATTGTTCGCCAGCTTGAGATCCATCAGCGAAACATGTTCGTTGCGGTATCTCGCATTGGGATTTTTTTCCGTTCCATCAGGGAATGAACCGTCTTCCGACTTGCGGAACTGTATCGCTTTCTGCGGACAGTTCTGTATGCAGGCGAAACAGAACTCACAATCACCGGACATCTTGACCCCTCTCGATGTCAGTTCATAGTTACTGCGGGGACACACGTATGTACATATACCGCAATCGATGCAGGCATCCGTCACAGTAAAGCATTTATCGCTTTTCATCAAAAAAACCACTTCAGGGTCGAGACCGCTTCGCTGCATGAAACCCTGATGTTGTTGACGTTCTTCTTCTGTCACCGGTTCGTGCCAACGCCGCTGTCCGTTAATATCCGTCGTTATCTTCTGCAAATTCTCCGGAATGTGCTTGTCCATCTTGATTTGCTCGTTCATGTCGAAATTAGGCAGCCAGTTATCCACCATGATAAGCGTATTGATGTAATCGAACTTGTTGCCTGCATTTTGAGATATGCGGTCCCAGATTTCCACTGCGTCACATTTCCTTGCACCATAAGTCAGGACGGCAAACTTATATCCCGCTTTCAGACGTGCTTTTTTGATAAATTCCCGGACCATATTGGGAGGCATATGACCGTAAATAGGATACACAATGCCGATCTCGTCCGCTTCGAAGTCATACTTTCCTCGCTTTACCATCTGTGGAATGCTAAGCAGCTCCCCATTCTCTCCGCCCAACTGACGGGCCACATATAGACAGTTGCCTGTTCCTGTAAAATAAAGGATAATGCGCTTATTCCTTTTCTCCTCGCACGATGTCAGCGAGAGCAGACCCGAAGAAGCGACAGCACCGCTGATTACAGCTGCACTCATGCGCTTCAAAGCATCCCGACGGCTGATTTTATTGTCCGTACTCATATCTTTCATATTCGATAATTATTGTAATTTATTGTCTGTTGCAAAGATAGATGATGCCTCCAAGAGCGGCCTTACAGAAATTTCCGCTTATCCTATAATTTTTACGGATATTGCGGCATGAAGGAATGTTGCCTTATGACTTTATTTTAAGTTCTTTTTTTGACGGACTATGGGTCACGATAATGGCTCCGGCTATGACCAACAAAAATGCGATAGGCTTTTCCCAACTGAACGTATCCTGCCCGATACATACGGAAGTTATGGCGGCTACAATCGGTTGCAGGTTCATGTAAATGCTGACTGTCGTTGCACGCAAGCGTTTAAGGGCAAAGGGAATCAGAAAATAAGCTATAGCAGTCGAACCAATCAATACATATCCCAGCATACCGAGAGCTTCATAAGACACTCCCGATTGGAAAACCGGCTGGGAAAACAAATCCGTAATACCAAAAGGTAATACCATCAGCGACGTGAACAAGAATAGCCATTTCATCAGCACCATTGGCGAATATCGTTGCGATACCGACCTCGTGATAATCAGATAAATGGCGTATGCCGTATTGGCTGCCACCGACATGATTATACCTGTGACATTTCCACGTCCCATATCCATTTGCAATATAAGTAAGGCTGTACCGCTTATTCCCAATGCCACTCCCGCTATCTTCATACCGCTTACCGGCTCCTTGAGAAACAGGGCGGCAAGCAACATGACGATTACGGGACTCATTGCGGTTATCAGGGAATAATAGACAGGTGTTATATGCTGCAAACTTGTCGCAAACAGATATTGTGATACTATGAAACCGAAAAAACCGCCTGCCGCTATTATGAACAGGTCTTTGGTGGCAATCTTTTCCTTGGGGATAAAGAAACCGGTTAGCCAAAACACGGCTGCTGCAAACAGCACCCGTGTCAAAGTAAATCCAAGCGGTGTCATCCAGCCGGACAGGAGTATTTTCGTAATGGGCATACTCAGTCCGAAAATGACATTGGCGGCTAATGCCGCCAAATGCCCGGCATATTTCTTATTATCTATTATTTCCATCCGCTGTCAGAATAGTCTATTGTATATTGGACCGGACAATATCATTCAAAGAGATGTGCGGATGCTGGTACCTGGCATTAGGATTTGCCTCACCGTTTTTCAGCACGATAGCCTTTTGTGGACAGTTCTGTATGCATGCAAGGCAATACTCGCAGTCGCCGGAATGTTTTACGCCGTTTCCGGAAAGGATATAATTCTTCCTTGGACATACACGGGTGCAAACACCGCAACCGATGCAGTTGTCCTTGACTTCAAATATATCCTCACTGTTCACAGGGAAAAGCACGGGTATGCGGTTCAATACTTCCTCACAACGTTTCCGTTCCTCCTCGCTCAATTCCGGGATATGGTTCTTTTCTTTAAGCACATCAGTTACCGCCTGACGAAATTGTTCATTTTCCTGCTTATCGATTTTCATTTCCTCGTTCATGTCAAAGACAGGAAGCCAGTTGTCCACCATCAGTATCGTGGTGATGTAATTGAAATGTACGCCGTGTTGCAAGGCAAACTTATTCCAGCTTTCCACTATGTTGCAGTCCCAATGTCCGTATGTAATGATGGAAAACAGATATGGAGCTTTCAATGTGGCTTTTTGCAGGAAACGTTTCACTATCTCCGGTGCCATTGCACGGTAATCGGGAAATACAAGTCCGATTTCATCCGCTTCAAACACAAGTTCGTTTTCTTTCATCACTTGTGGAATACTCAGCGGTGTTTCACTGAATTGTCTGGCAGCATACAGGCTGTTCCCGGTAGCGGTAAAATAGAAGACAATTCGTTTTTTCCCATTTTCAGTACAGGATGTCAGACAGGATAGCCCTCCCATAGATGCGAGTGCCATTCCTGCTACGGAAGCACCCATGTATTTCAGGGCACCTCTCTGTGTCATTTTCTTGTCATCGATCATAGTCAGTCTGTTACTTTATAAATATCAAGCAATTTTTCCATCTGAGGGATGGACATTCTGATAAAACGCTCTTCCTTATTGATGGAACGCATTCTCACCATTTCTTCATCGCTCAGTTCAAAGTCGAAAACAGAGATGTTTTCCTTTATATAGTCAGGATTCGTAGCTCCCGGTATAGCGGAAAGCCCCTCCTGAATATGCCAGCGAAGGATGATTTGTGCCGGAGTCTTGCCATGTGCATCCGCTATCTCCTTGATGACCGGATCACGGAAAAGAAGCCCGTTGCTTGCCGCGCCTCCTAACGGATACCAGCACTCTACGGCAATCCCTTGTTCTTTTGCCTTTTCCCGTATATCCAGACGTTGGGCGTATGGATGACATTCGATTTGCAAAACAGCGGGCTTGATGGTAGAGTTCTTCATGATTGTATCCCACACCTCGTCATTGACATCGAAATTACTGATGCCGAGCGTGCGTACTTTTCCATCTCTTACGGCTTTTTCCATGTCCTTCCATGCACCCACAAAGTCACCTACGGGATGGTGCACATAAAGCAGGTCTATATAGTCAAGCTGCATTCGTTCCAGCATCTTGTCGATAGCTTTCATTGTCACACCTTCACCGTATTCGGTTGGCCACAACTTGCTTGTAATCCATATTTCCTCGCGCGGTATGCCGCTCTCCTTAACGGCTTCCCCTACACCTTGCTCGTCGAAGTAGGCATGTGCCGTATCGATATGACGATAACCGCTCTTCAATGCAGTCAGAACAGCCTGTTTACATTCGGCATTGGAAGGAATGCCAAATGTTCCGAGTCCGAATTGCGGCATCTGCGTGCCATTGTTTAACCGTATAAGAGGGACACCGGCCACCGATTGGATATTCTGGGCCGTAACAGTAGTGCCGGCAAGCAGGCCTACGCATGAAAACAATGCGACAAAAATTTTCTTTATTTCCATAATGCTGATTTTTAATTGTTTTTATAGTTATGTCATCTAATTCACATGAAACGAAAGGAAACTGAGAATGTAGTCTGTAGCCCTTTGCCTATTGTTTCCGCTAAATCCATGTCCGGAGCCGGGCATAGTTTCCAATGTGGCAGACGGATAGGCTTGGACGGCGCGTTCCGAATAGGATATGGGAACAATGCCATCCCTGTCGCCGTGAATAATCAAGACATCTTTGGTATAAGGCGTAATGACTGGATAAGTGTCGAAATCGAACAGCCGTTCATAATAGGCTCGTCCTATAGTCATTCCCATCAGATTGACCGTTTCCGGCACATCATCCAAGGAATCAAACCGCCTGCGGGCATCATCGGCAATACAAAAAGCCGGGTAAAGCAGCATCAGGCCTTTTATATCATCCGCATGGGCCGCCGCTGTCATGGCCGAGACCATACCCCCTTGGCTGGCACCGAGCAAGAACAAGTTATTCGTATCCACATAATCAAGTTGTCTGATGGCAGCTATCACTGCTTCCAGGTCACTCTGTTCCGTGAAGATGGACATTTCGGTCGTTTGGCCATCGCTACGACTTGCGGAGGAACCACCGCAAAAGTCGAAACAATAGCATACATATCCACGTTCTGCCAAAGCGCGTGCATAAGAAGTTCCCGTTGCGTTCGTTCCGCCAAAGCCGTGCGAATAGATAACCGTTGGCTGTTTCCCGGTCTTTTCTTCGGGAAGATACACAACGCCGTAAATGAATTTGCCGTCATTGTTGCAAGACAATTCCTGTGTACGGATATTATAGCGAATATCGGTATCCTCCGTTTCCACTTGGTCCTGAATTTCTTCCGTATTCGAACTACAAGCCGTTTGGCTGTTCAGTATAGCAACTGATATTAGCATGAAAATCAAATGTATCCTCATATTGTCCTGATTTTGAATATTACTGCTGCAAAGGTAAAGGAGGTGCACCAAAGCATACGTACAAAAAATACAGACTATAATGTAATTTTTATGGTAAATCGAATCGTTACAAAAAAATCATCTCTCCGGATTTATGGAGAGATTGATATAAATCTTAACACTGTGTTTCTTGAAAAATTATTCGATAATATGAATGTTTCGTAACCAATTTTCCACGCCTCCATTACCGGGATAAGTTCTTAGATGCAGAGATTGCGGAGTGACTTCGTAAATCTTGTCAATGGACTGTTGGAGATAGGTCGTAGCACCGTATGTAAAGAACGGAACGATGATTTTACCATTCAGATTGTAACTTTCAAGAAATGTACATACGACCATAGCCGGATTGTGCCACCAAATAGGTGAACCGATGAAAATCACGTCGTAGTCCTCCACATTGTCCGGTAAGGTTGCCACAGCAGGACGCCGATCATTGTATGATTCGTCCTGAATACGGTCGCTGTCATCGTATGGATTTTCCGCGTATGGTTCAGCAGCCTCGATGCGATAAACATCGGCGCCGGTAAGCTCAACGATGCGTTCGGCAACACGCTGAGTAGTTCCGGTTGCGGAAAAATAGGCGACAAGGATTTTACTGTTGCCTGACGGTCTGTCGGGCGTTTCCGGTTCTTCTCCATCCTCATTCCCCGGTTCTTCGGGATTTGCCGGTTCTTCGGTATCCGGTGTCGGGTCATCCTGCTCCGAGCAGGCAGCCATCGTTGTCAATGAGAAAAATAAAAGTGGGATGATAAACAACTTTTTCATATTCTTTCAATTTTATGATTACTAATTATATGATTTACACTCGTTCTTTCAGAATTTCGAAAATCTCATCTCGGGAAAACTGACGGCAGCAACCGGGCATGATGATACTGGTGCTGGCTGCGGCACGGAGCACAGTCTCGTCTGTGCTACCCATCTCGCTCCAGTGCGTGGGAAGCCCGATTTCACGGATAAATGCCTCAAGGGTCTCGATACCCCGCATGGCAGTCTCTTCGGGCGTCGTTCCCTTCACTCTCCATACGGTTTCAGCCATACGTGCCAGTTTTTCTTTTCCGCTGTCCAACAGATGACGGTAGAGAGCCGGATGAATCACGGCCAGTCCTTGTCCGTGATTACAGTCGGTGTAAGCACCTACGGCATGTTCTATCATGTGACATTGGAAATCCGTCTGCTTGCCGAGTTTGAGCATGCCGTTCTCTGCAATCGCCGAAGCCCACATCAGTTCGCCGCGTGCGAAATCATCATCGGGATTCTTAATGAGACTGCGCAGATTCTTTATCACGTTTCGCATAATCGCCTCGTTGATTTCGTCCGACAGGTTGGTTTCTTGCGGCCTTCCCATATAGGTTTCCATACAATGGCTTAACGTATCGAATGCACCGCTGATGACCTGTTTCATAGGAAGCGTCTTTGTCAAATCGCTGTCTAACACGGCAAACGAATAATACGCTCCGAAAAGAGCCTGCTTCAGTTTCTTTTCTTCGTGGGTAATCACTGCTCCGTTATTCTGCTCCGCACCCGTACCGGAGGCTGTCACCACCGCCCCCATCGGTACAAACTCTTTTGCGTACAGGTGTTTGGCATATTGCATATCCCAAATATCCTCTTCAAGTTTAGCTTGGGCGGAAACAATCTTGCAGCAGTCCAGTACCGAGCCGCCTCCCGCCGCAAGGATAAAGTCAATCTTGTGCTTTCTGACAAGAGCGGCACCTTCCTGTACTTTATTATAGGTCGGATTGGGCATGATTCCGCCGAAATCCGTTACCTGCTTGCCTGCCTCTTCCAACCACGTTCGCAGTTTTTCATAAAGCCCCGTGCGTTTCAGCGAGCCGCCGCCGTAAGCCAGCAGTACATTGCGGCCTATCGTCTTCAATTCTTTCTTAATCGCTTCTTCAGCGCATCCTTTGCCAAAATATTGTTTGACCGGATATTGATAAACAAAACTGTCCATATCGTTCTGAATATTACACTTGTATTCATTTTGAGATTACATCGCAAAATTACGAAGCATCAGACAGTACGTTGTTATCTAAAATACGGCTTGAAATATAACTTTTACGGATAATGACGCTCTCCGTGAAATGACTCTAAAGCACTATCGGATAGAATGCTGATATAAAAGTAAACCCGACTCGAAAACCGAATCGGGTAACATATATGTGAACTGGATAAAACTGCCGCGTCAGTTTCCGGACATGATACGGGTCAGGAAGACATCGAATCGTTCAATCCACACATCGGCACTTCCACCGGTGCCGTAGCCGTGAGGATAGTCTTCGAGAACATATATTTCCACCCCGTGTCCTGCTTCGCATAAGGCTTCGGCATTCCGGCGACAAAGTCCGTCGAGACTGTCACGGCTTCCCCAACAGTAAAATGCCGGAGGAAGGCTGGCGGCACGCAGCGTTTCCACATCGTTCATAGGAAGACTCATCTGCCCGTAGAAAGAATAAATCATGCTGATGGCACAGGCCGAAACCGGGGTCTCGTCAAGAGCGTCGGGCCGGTATGTCCTGTCCAGAGTCGTACCGTTTTTCAATCCTTGCCAATGGAGCAACACCTCTCCGCAAAGCAGACCGCCTGCCGAAAAACCGGCAAGAGCGACACATTTCGCATCGATACAATATGCTGACGCATGGGCACGCACGTAACGGATAGCCCTCCCCAAATCCGCCGTACTCTCCTGCATGGTATAAGGTGAGATACGATAATTCACCACAAAACATTGATAGCCCATCGAGACCAGCATTTCAGCCACGCTATATCCCTCCACGCGCACGCCACGGAACAGAAACGCTCCGCCCGGACAGATGATGACAGCACCCTTGGGTATCACGTTGTCGGGAACGGTAAAAACTCGCATGTTCGGTATAAAGTCCGGACCATCGGAATTGACGGCATTTTGTGTAATCGTCGGGACATTCCCTCTATACCACAAATTAACTGTACCCCGCATCGGTGCAGGGCCATCGACCGACGGATCGGCAGCGGAACCATTATCTGCATATCTGCCGGAATCATCTGCGTTCAATTCATTCCATTGCTCGTTGATAAGATTGATCCATGTCTGCAACTCAACTTCCGAACTTGCAACATCCCTAATGCCCAATCCCGTCAAGTGTTTGGCTTCGGGAGTCAAATCTACGATATTCTGCAATGCCTCGTCACGGCGGGAGGATACATAAGTACAGAACGGGACAAGCGTTTTACCCGTGAGGGCAAAACGCTTGACAAAGGCCGATATATTCGTGCAGCCCGCCTCATCTTCCGCAGAGCAGCCGATGAATACGACCTCATAATCATTCAGGTCTTCAGTCCTGTCTGAAATGTGGTAAAGCAAGTCTCCCTTTGTAATGTACCCGATTTCCTCTGCCATGTGCCGTATGGCATCTTCCTGTGAGAGACAAGCAACCAGTACATTTCTGCTATCGAAATATCTACCTCCCATATTCTATATCAGATGTCAATCATATTATAAACTTGTAAAACACTCCCGGTTAAAAATGCTCTGCAATAATAGGATATTTTTCATTATCCCGACTGTTTTAGACACTATTTTTAATCTTTCATCTGAATTTTCAAATAAGTACGCTCCTTTTCCTCCAGCGATACATTGAAAAACCGTTTGTTTTTGTTCAGAGAACGCATAGTCCGCATCTCATCCTCGTTCAGCTCAAAGTCGAATATCTGGATGTTCTCCTTGATATAGTCGGGATTAGATGCACCGGGAATAACAGAAAATCCTTCCTGTATATGCCCGCGCAAGATAACTTGTGCCGCAGTTTTCCCATGTGCGTCAGCTATTTCCCGTATGGTGGGATCTTGCAGTAAAGCCCCGTTGCTCATCGCCCCGCCCAAAGGAAACCAACTGGTAATATGGATGCCATAAGGTTTTACCTTTTCACGGACATCCGGTCTTTGGGCATACGGATGACATTCGATTTGAAGTACGGCAGGTTTCACACGCGAAGAGTCCATAATCGTGCGGAAAACTTCATCACTTGCATCGAAATTACTGATACCAAGCGCACGTACCTTGCCCATAGCGACGGCCTTTTCCATGTCGCGCCACGCACCCACGAAATCACCAACCGGCTGATGGACGTACAACAGGTCGATATAATCCAACTGCATACGCTCTAACATCTTATCGATAGCCTCCATTGTTTTGCCTTCACCGTATTCGGTCGGCCAAAGTTTCGACGTAATCCAGATTTCCTCTCGTGGAACACCGCTTGCTTTCACGGCACGACCGACGCCGGCTTCATCGTTATAAGCATGAGCGGTATCAAAGTGCCTGTATCCGGCCTTCAACGCCGTAAGGCACGACTGCTCACATACTGCATCGGAAGGTTGCAGGAAAGTTCCCAATCCGAACTGGGGCATCAGAACACCGTTGTTGAGTTGCACCATCGGAACATTGGCTGCCGTCTTATAAATATCCTGTGCGGAAACAGAGGCGCAAGCCATCAAGGCTGTACACACAAACATTGCTATAAACTTCTTCTTCATATTACTTATACGTTTCTTTATGGTTTCACAATGCAAAATTAGTGGGACTTATCCATAACGGATTTACAAGAAATACGGCTTGAATTATAATTATTCCGGTTTCTGTATCGGAACAAAGATTCCGAATCGCATCTATCTGTAAAAAGGACAACCCGAACCGTAGTTTGTATAACAATATCTTGTGGCAAAGCGCATAACTTTGCATCCGGAATAATCAATCGTAATAAAAATATGAATACAGTAAAATTGAACAACGGCGTCGAAATGCCCCAGATAGGCTACGGCGTCTATCAGGTATCGCCCGCCGAGTGCGAGCGTTGCGTCGTAGATGCGCTGAGCGTGGGCTATCGCATGATTGACACAGCGCAGGCATACCACAATGAGGAGGGTGTGGGTAATGCCGTGCGCCGTAGCGGCATCAACCGCAAAGAGATTTTCCTCGTGTCGAAAGTCTTGATTTCAAACTACGGTTACGAAAAGGCAAAAGCTTCCATCAACGAGAGTCTGCGCAAGTTGCAGACCGACTACATCGACCTGATGCTGCTGCATCAGCCTTTCTGTGACCGCTACGGCGCGTACCGCGCACTGGAAGAGGCGTATAAAGAAGGGAAACTCCGTGCCATCGGTGTCTCGAACTTCTATCCCGACCATTTCATCGACATCGCCAGCAACATGGAAATTGCTCCGGCAGTCAATCAAGTGGAAACGCACGTCTTCGACCAGCAAATCGAACCGCAGAAAATCATGGAGGAGTTCGGCACACGCATCATGTCCTGGGGACCGCTGGCAGAGGGACGCAACGGCTTCTTTACGAATCCGGTTCTTGCCGGAATCGGTCACAAATACGGCAAAAGCGTGGCGCAGGTCGCCCTGCGTTGGCTCATTCAGCGCGGCGTCATCATTATCCCCAAATCGACCCACATAGAGCGGATGCAGCAGAATATAGACATATTCGATTTCGCACTCTCCGATGAGGATATGGCCGCCATCGCCACGCTCGACACGGGCCGTAGCCTCTTCTTCGACCATCACGACGCCGAAACCGCCCGTATGTTCATGGGATGGAGGTAAAGAGTACAGAAATTAAATGAGGAAGCAGACTGTAGTTATTCAATAATGATTTGGCTGCCTACAAAAATATTGACCACCCCAAACTGTTTTTATAGCGTTTGGTGGTCAATATGGTTTATTGCCATTATAATCACTTTACTTTGTTTTTTTCCTATACGTACCCGGATTAAAGTAAACCTAATTCTGATTGTGACCTGAATATGTGTGGATGTGAACACATTCTCTTCTATATCTCTAATTTGATTAATCGAACAATCCGTTTACCAAATTGACGGCATCGTCCTTTTTCTGATTGATGATTTTGGCGTACACCTGCGTCATCTTCACATCGGCATGCCCGAGCAGCTTTGAGGTAGTATAGAGATCTGCACCGAGCGTCAGCATCATCGTTTCAAAAGTATATACAGAAAGGTAATTATTAGCAATAAGACGTAAAGCGCAGATAATCATGTATGTTTGTCGTTTGTAGTCGTTAGCTGTCCACCCTTGAAAAAGAAAAAAAGAGCGTATTCAGGTAGTAGTTCCGTTGCTTATCCGTTACCCTTTTTAGAGGTCGGCAACAGGCAGAAAAACAAGGAATTAGGAGGGACTTCTGTAAATCGGCTCGTTTTTCTCTTTTCGCTGTCCTTATTAGACCTTTGAGCGGTCTATTTGTCAGTGGCTCGCATCATTTCAAATAACTCTGTTGGAAGTAATTTTATCAACTTAAAAAACAGAGATATGAAAACAGGTTTGAAAGTACATTTCTATTTAAGAAAGACCAGTGAAAAGAAAAACGGTGAGTGCCCCGTTATAGGGAAAATCACCATCGGAAAAGATGTTGCGCAGTTCAGCGCAAAAGTTACCGCCAAAGCATCCCTTTGGGATATTGTTTCGGGCAGGGTAACAGGCAAGAGCAAACACGCCACCGAAATAAACGCCATACTGGATAAAATCAATGTAGCGGTAAACACCAGTTACCGCAAATTACAAGAAATAAAAAATACTATCACCGCAAGCGAGGTAAAGAACGCATTTCAAGGCATCGCATCCGGGCAGGAAACACTAATCAGCTACTTTGCACGCCACAATGAAGATTTTAAGAAACGTGTAGGCGTGAACCGTGAGTTATCCACACAGGTACAGTATGAAAATTCCCTGAACCATCTTAAACGGTTTATGTCGTTAAAATACAAGTTATCGGATATTCCATTTACACAGCTTGATTTCTCTTTCATCGAGAAATACGATTTTTATCTGCGTGTGGAATTGAAATTAAAACCCAACACGATATTGGGCATCATGCGCCATTTGCGTAAAATGATAAAACTTGCCATTGGCGAGGGTATTATAACCCGTGACCCGTTCGAGGGCTATTCACCCGAAAGACCGAAAGCTGAACAGAAATATCTGACCCGTGACGAATTGCATAAGATAATAACCACGCCTTTAGACCATCCATGCAGGTACTTAACCCGTGATATGTTCCTGTTTTCTGTTTTTACCGGACTGGCGTACAGGGATATTTGCAACCTTACAGAAAAGAATATTGTCAGGGCTTCCGATGGCGTGTTATGGATAGAAACCACCCGGCAGAAAACCGGAACGCCTTGTGAAATCCCCCTGATGGAAATCCCCCTGCAAATACTTGATAAATACAAGGGTTTAGCCCCTGACGGAAAACTGTTGCCAATGCAAAGTTGCGGCAGGTTGAACAAGAACCTGAAAGTTATCGCCAAGTTATGCGGACTGAAACGAAAACTCATCTTCCATGCCGGAAGACATACTTACGCATCGGAAATTTGCCTGTCGCAAGGTGTACCGATAGAAACCGTAAGCCGTATGTTAGGACACAGGGACTTGCGTTCCACGCAGATATACGCAAAAATCAGCAATAATAAAATATCAGAGGACACCGACAAACTGGAAGAACGGATAAAGGATAAATTCCGGTTAGTTGGTGTAGAGCAATAAATAAATCATTTTAAATTACTATCAATATGGAAAAGAATACAAAAGCCAAAAGAAGCACCTTTGCAATCTTGTTTTATCTCAATACGTCCAAACGTAGAAAAGACGGTACTTGCCCGATAGTTGGACGTATAACGGTAGATGCAAATTCCGTACAGTTCAGCACGAAAATTAATCTTTCTTCCCCTGATTGGGACGCAAAGAAAGGACGGGCGAAAAAAGAAAGAAAGGAACTTTCCGGGATAAACCGGACACTTGACCGTTTGGAAAAGCAGGTTAAAGCCCACTATTCCCGGATAGTGGAAACAGAGGGGTATGTAACAGCCGAAAGGGTAAAGAACGCCCTGAACGGTGTAGGTGAAAAGGCATCCAGCCTGTTACAGCTATTCCGGGAACATAACACCGAATTTGAAAAGCGTGTGGGCGTGAACCGGGTTTATGATACTTATTATTCCTATTTGCTGACATACAAGCATCTTTCAACCTTTATCCGCATGAAATACAATTCGGAAGACGTGCCGTTAATCAGCCTGACACATAAGTTTATAAATGATTTTGATTTCTATTTGAGGGTGGAAAAGCGGATGCAGGCAAGCACCGTTTTAAGCCGCATGATTTTACTAAAGAAGATAATTACACGTGCCATCAATCAGGGGACACTAAAACGCAATCCGTTTATGAACTATGTGGCGGAACAGCCTTTGAAAAAATACAGGCATCTGACGGAAGAGGAATTTCAAAAGCTGCTCACCACTCCGATAGCGAACAAAAGATATTACCGTACAAGGGACTGGTTTGTCTTTTCGTCTTTTACGGGTCTGTCCTATGTGGATATGTGCGCCTTGTCGGTGGAGAACCTGACAACGGAACAGGACGGCAGCACATGGATAAAGATACCACGCCAAAAGACGGGGACGGTATGCAGTATCAAATTGTTAAGCATCCCCCTCATGATTATAGAAAAGTACAAGGATGAAAGGAAAACGGATAAAGTTTTCAATATGATAAATCTTTCTTGTATATGCACCAATCTGAAAGAGGTAGCCCGATTATGCGGTATAGACCGGAATTTAACCTATCACATGGCACGTCATACTTATGCCACCCAAACGTGTATCTCTCAGGGAGTTCCGATAGAAACGCTCTCCAAGCTCATGGGACACTGTTCTATTCAAACGACACAGTTATATGCCAAAATCACCAATCAGAAAGTAAACGAGGACATGAAAAAACTCTTTACCAAAGTAAACGGTAAATACCAAGTCCTTGAAAGTGATATTACTTCGGACATAGCACATAAGAAATTTTCTCAATGGCTGAAAGTAAAGCAGATATTTCCCGAAAAGAAATAAGATACAGGTTAAAGAAGATAGGCAGAACCTATCTTCTTTTTAATTCATCCCTGCAACCTTGATTAGTTGCATTATCTCCGACAATGTGCCTTTAGGCTTGATTGTACCGTTCAGGAAACCGCCCAATTCCTCACTAAGTGTCTGACTGTCATAAACCGTAGTAATCGAGCCACTGAAAGAAAAATCCTTTTTCCATTCTTCATTCAATAGTTGTTGCAGAGTATCAACAAATTTATCAGCCATTTCACGCCTTTTAAAAACAAGGTTTGTCAGTTGTTTTTCCTTGTAATAAATAGTCAGTACGGCAACCGTATTTTCATTTTCGCTTAAATCTTCCATATTGGTATCATTTTAAAAGTTAAATTTCTACGAAGATAGGAAAATGCAAGCAATTACTATCCGGCTTTCGTACTTTTTCCAAATCTGAATAAAACATTAACAAAGGTAAGCTCCGTATTCCGTCCGTTCAAGTCCAAGCCCTACGGGTTTAACTAAAAATCTCCACACCTGCGCTGCGCTTCGGGTTGTATTTTTAGTTAAAGACTTGCACAGACGAAATACTACACTGATAAAGTTAATGTTCTTAGTCAGTTTCGGAAAAAAATGTGTTTTTAAGAATGGTAGGCTATTCCTGCCGCTTTTTATTATAGTAGGTCTGCAAAAGCCGTTCTATATCACTTTGACGGTAGATTATTTTGCCTTTTATCTGAATGTATGGGATAACGCCCGTATCTCTCCATTCTTGCAGCGTGCGGATGCTTACTTTCAGCCATTTGGCTGCATCCCTGTTACTTAGAAACTTTTCACCGTTCAAATGCGGTCTGTTTTCCTTTGCCAGTTTACCGATACCATCTAACATTCTTTCCATAGACTGAAAGAAATCCTTAATTATCTCACTATTGCCGTTTATCAGTTCCATATTGTCATATCGTTTTATTGATTCATAATTGATTTGAATGATTGACATATATCACCTGTCAGTTACGCAAATACTCGCCATAATAAGAAATGGAAAGGCAGTCTTTTACCTTGTCATAGCCGATATAAAGCCGTTTAAAGGTTGAAACGATGAAGTAACGGCTATCTTCCTTTTGTATCTCGTAAGTGGCAGGTTGCGCCTGTCCGTTATCCGATACATGGAGCATCGAAAGGAGATACTTTTTCTTGCTTTGGTATATCATCACCGTAGGATGAAGATTTAAACTTTCCCATGTACCGACAATAGCCGGTAGGGTGAAAGATTGCTTTGCTTCTGAATTGACATCTTGTTTTCTTTTCATGAGGCGATACTTATTTGTTGGTTGGTATATAGTTGTTTTTCTTTCCTGAAACATGATTTACTGTACATTCTGCAACCAGTCTTTCAATATCGGCAGATTTATAGTACAGCTTATTCCCGATTTGGGAGTAGCCCAGTTTACCGCTGTCCCGGTAGTTCTGCAAACTTCGGATGCTGATACCGAGCAGGGCGCACACTTCACGACCTGACAACCATTTCTCCGGCTGGTGGGTATTCTCTTTGCAAATCCGTTCCACCTGACTGACGAAACCGGAGAACCGCCCGCACATCTGTTTAAAGGTCTGTTCCTCAATAGTTATGATATTCATACGTCTTTCTCTTTTGGCTCGTTGAATATTCCTTTCTGCATTTCTTTCCGGTAGAGAGCCGAAAGGACATCATTGTGTGTACTTAAATGTTCTTCCAGTACGTTATCAATAAAATTTCCGATACTTACCTGTTTGCCCGTAATCACTCCTACAATCTGCGTAATACGTTTCTGTATCTCTCCACTTATGTACACGCTTTGACGGTTACAAACCGACCGTTTTTTGAGGAACACCGATTTATAGCTTTCCTGTTCCTTACTTCCTGTTTCCTGTAATGATTGTTTTTCTTTTTCCATGCTTTCAAATTCTAATGGTTTATAAATAAGTTGATTGATTTCTGATACTGATTGAAAGGGAACAAGCCAATTTTATAGCAGTATTGCTATATTTCTAAACGGTTTTTAAACAAGGTTTAAAGTCATATTCAAACCTTGTTTGAATACCTTATATATTGCCACCATTCAATCAATTTTTAGCAAAGAAAAGAGGAAAAACAGATGCTTTTAAAAATGGGGGTACTTTGTCCGTCTGTGTTCCAATTTGGCGTAACGGGGCATATTTCAGGGGTAAACCGCTGTCTGTAATTTTGTAACCAATAAACAGACATAGGAGGAAGCCGAACCGCTTGCTTTGGCAATCTGACCATAGGGAAGATTTTTATGTTCATTAGAACATAGCAAGTTGTGTTTTGAGGCCCGCACTTCATTTTTTGTGCCTCAAAACCTTGCCACCTTTTCAGGTGGTTGGTTTTACTCCGAAGTCGTAAAACCAGTAAATAATTATCATTATGGAACAGAAAAAGAAGCCATTTAACAAAGGTGGGCGCAAGCCTAAACTTGACCCACGAACACACCGCTATTCTCTTAATTTGGACGATGTGGAGAACGCCAAGTTCTTAGCCTTTTACGACCAGTCAGGCTACAAGATAAAAGCGCATTTCATTAAGAACTGTATTTTTGGGAAATCGTTTAAGGTGCTTAAAATTGATAAAAGCAAGGTTGATTATTACATTCAACTCTCCCAGTTATTCAGTCAGTTCAGGAGTATCGGCAATAACTATAATCAGGTAGTGAAAGAACTTCATTCCAATTTTGCGGAGAAGAAAGCACTTGCCTTGCTTTACAAACTGGAACAATACACTGTTGAACTGGTAAAGACGAACCAGCAGATTATTGCGCTTACCAAACAGTTTGAAGCATCTTATAAGGAAGAGGGGATAATATCGGCAGAGAAGTAAATACAGACTTGCCATAAGAAAAACATCCCGAAGCTGCCACGTGTACAACTTCGGGATGAATTTCACTCTTACTTATTTGCTCCGTGTTCTTTCTCGAACTTTCGGAGCGTACCCACATCAAACCGTTCCTTTATGAACTCACGCACATCGGAAGCCCGGTAATAGGCTTTTCCGCTAATCATCATAAAGGGCAGCAGTTTCTTGCTTCTCAATCTCTGTAATGTCCGGGTACTGACTTTGAATAGCAGGCATAAATCCTGATTATCCAAAAGTTTGTCATTCGGCATTACTTCGGGGTTGGTCTGCAAACTCTTTACGTCTTTGCCTACTTCTTCCAGTTTATCAAGTAGCTTTTGCATCCAGTCCTTGAACTCGTAATTATCTACATACATATTGCTTCGTTTTTCAGGTTATACATAAATGATTACCAATCGATTGATGAAGCAAAGTTCGGAAAAGGGAAGCAAACAAATTACAGGGTAGCATACGCTACCCCGTATAAATTGATGCTAAACACCTGATTATCTATACCCTTTATTTTCGTGTTCTTTTCGGATAAGGTTTGCCAGTTCATCAAGGAACTCGCTTAACTTGGCAGGCTTTCGTTTGATGACATCCATGTACTTTTGGTGATAATCACCTAATTTAATGTTAAAGAGCCATTCAAAGGCTTTGCCTAAGTCCGTCAGATGAACGGGTTTTCCATTCTGATATGTTACACGTTTGGAAAGAAACAAGCCGCTGACAATTTCCATGACGTTAATAAGGCTTGTCTTGTCTGCTAAATGGAGAGGAGAAAGAAATAGTTTATTTGCGTGTTGCTGGAATTGTTCGGGGTATTTGATGCGCAAATTCACTATGCGTATTTCTGTTTTGATTAGTTCTATTGCTTCATCTATAAGCAACAACAGGGCATTTTTCCCCCTGCTCAAATTGCACACGATGCGATTTGAGCCTGTTTAGTCCAAAGGAAAAATAACGTAGTAACACGCTATAATCCTGTTCATTAATACTGAAATCAGCCAAATGTATTGCCAATTCTTCGATAGCTTCCGCAAATTCAGATGCAGAAACTTTAAGCTGCGAGTATTCCGACAATAGCCGAAAAAATCTCTGTTCTAATAACCTTCTCATATTATATTATTAAAAAATCAGGAAAGATATTTAATGTAATATCAAACCTGATTTTATTTGAAGTTATATTTAAAACTGAATCTTATAACTAAGATTAGGTAATATATTGCTTATATCTACTTTTTCTATAATTTTCGTTTGTTCGTTATACTGATACCCATGTTGCCCGGTATATCCGGTCAGGTTCAGGAGTTGAAGCCCGAACTCGTGGGAGACACGTTTCTTGTTTAGCTTATAACTCACACCTAAATCGACAGTAAATGCAGGTGAGAACTGTTTGCTAAATGCTTGCGTTTCATCATAGATAATATCCTTTTCTGTTAAAGAACTTGCTTCGTCAATAGGTGTATAACGGTCGCCACCCTGATAGGACAAACGAATGTTCGTGTTAAACATGTGTTGGCGTTGCTTTCCCCATATCCATTCCTTACCACCTAAAGCATTGAACAAATATCCCCGGTCAAGCCGTGTATTGCGCCAAATGTTATCACCGCCACGATATTCGGATTTAAAGACAGAACCAGTCAACATATAATAATATCCTTTATTCAGATAACGTTCCAGCGTTATATCTATACCATAATTCCGTTCCTTACCTTTATTCACTAATTGACGGTCTAAGTAGTAAGTATCGTGATTGATAATAGAGAAAGACGTTCCGGGTTCGACAGGTACATTAAACAATGCCTGATAATAAGGCTCTATCTTCAAATGGGTGTTTTCTGAAATGCTTAAATCATAAGCTAACACAAAATGATGTGCTTTAGCAAAATCCAAATCTTTATTCACTTCTTTATTTCCTGTTTGAGAAGTTTTCACATAGTAATAATCCAATTTCTCCCGGCGGCTATGTAATCCGTAAGCTAAAGAAATGGATTGCTTGGGACTAAAGTTCCACTTTAAAGCTAAACGTGGCTCTACCGTCCAGTTTGAATTAAGGGTGAAGAATTGAGCATTCACTCCTACGCTGGCTGTCAATTCGTCTGTCAATTTGAAAATAGAGTTACTGTATGCCGATAGAACCATAGCTTCCCCATTACCTTTGGCAATCTTTTGCATCGGTAGATTTTGCCCGAAATTAGGGGATAAGTTAAAATCCAAATCATATAATAGTCCCGTAACAGTAATGCCTGAACGGTTAGTGTGACGGGCACTATACTTTTTATTAAAGTAGGAATTTAGAACAATGTCTAAATTTGTACTTTTCATATCTACAACAGGCAAATAGTAGGATGAATTTTGCCCAAGTAGTTGTTCCACTTTAGGACGATTATCGGAATAGGTTGCCGCCAATGACGTTTTGAAATAAGCATCTTTATCTAAATTGTACCTATGCGTAATTCCGCCCGCGCCTTTAGCCATCGTTGTTTTAGACTTCTGTCTGTCAGCAAAAGTTTCCCATTCCGAATGATTCTCCAACGCATCATCTTTGTTCATATCCAATAAGCCGATGCCCCAAACAGAAAATGTTCCAGCCTTACGTGTCGGGAAATTCAGCTTGAAAGTAAGGTCTTGATAGCTTATACCTGTGTTATCGGTAAAAGCCCCCATCAATCCGGTTGCGGAATAACGATAATTGAAAATATAAGAACTTCCGTTTTTTCTGCTAATAGGGCCTTCAGAAGCAAAATCCAATCCCAAAAGCCCTATTTGAATGGCATGCTCATACTTTTCATTATTTCCATTTCTGATAGACATGTCAAATACTCCGGACAAGGCATTATTATACTCCGCCGGAAAAGCCCCATTGAAAAAGTCCGAATTACCCATTACTTGACTGCTCAATCCTGAAAACAAGCCACCGCCCACGCCTGCTACATCGGCAAAGTGAGTAGGATTAGGAATTTCTATGCCTTCCATTTTCCACTGTAAAAATTGAGGTGAGTTACCTCGTACAGCAATAGCATTTGTTCCCGGAGTTCCGGCTACACCGGCAAAAGATGTAGCAAGACGAGCCGGGTCGTCCAATCCGCCAGCAAA
The DNA here is from genome assembly GCF_900186615.1 of Parabacteroides bouchesdurhonensis. GTDB lineage: Bacteria > Bacteroidota > Bacteroidia > Bacteroidales > Tannerellaceae > Parabacteroides > Parabacteroides bouchesdurhonensis. The sequence continues at coordinate 357,058 of NZ_LT896588.1, read as the reverse complement.
TCGGTTGGCTTCCTCGACACTTATCATACGCCCACCCGTCAAAGCCATTGCATTAAGCGGACGTTCTTTATTAATTCTTGCACGTACCACAACTTCATCCAACTTTTGGGAGTTTTCAACCAACGCAATATCACAATTTGCTTCTTTGGTAGAAGTAAGCAGGATTTCTTTCATTACGGCAGGCTCATAACCAAGATAAGATGCCTGAATATCATATCTGCCAATAGGAATATTATTGAACCTGAAATACCCCAAGCTGTCGCTTGTCGTTCCTATTTGCGGATGAGTATTTGAAAGAACCACATTGGCGTATGGAATGGAAGAACCGGATGCAGCATCTTTGACAATTCCCTTTATGGTTTGTCGGGGAGTAACGCTTTGGGAAGAATTGGATGGCACAGGAATGATAATAATATGCAGACCATTGATTTTATAAGTGAATCCGGTGTCTTTTAACGCCTTTTCAAGAACTTCTTTGAGTTCTGCCTTTTTGACGCTTATTGTAATCTTCCGTCCGACATCTATTTGAGCTTTACTATAAGCCACCGTGTATTTGCTTTGTGCTTCAATTTGCTCAAAGACTTGTTTAATAGTAATGCCACGCCCCGAAATAGTGAATTTCTCATTTTGGGCATTTGAATGAATAGAGATAGAAAGGAAAATAATCAGGCTGATTATTTTATAGCCCGAACTATTTTGCCTACATTTGAACTTCGATAAAGACATATTTTAATATAATTAAAAAGTTAAATACTATTTTTACATGGAACAAGTTTGACTTTTATGAACCGGGAAGTGGCTTCTAAACAATTTCCGGTTCTTTTTTCTATTTACCACCCCCTTTCTGCATCAACGTTATTTTACTATCTTCTTTTTTGTATTCAAAACCACCTACAACATCCTGCAATATATCCAAGACGTCTTCAAGACTTTCATTATTCATGAATTTCAGGGTATAAGGTATATTGGAGAATCCTTGTTTGTCATACTCAACAGTTACCCCAAATCGGCGTTCAATCGTATTTATAATATCATTGAATGTAGCATCCTGAAAGACAAGCGAACCCTCTTTCCAACCGATATTTTCACCTGTAACAGAATTTATCAATACGGATTTATCAATCTTATTAAATACAATCTCCTGATTAGGTTTAAGAATATACCTGTTATCTGCTTTTTCGGATTGAATATCAACCTGTATTTTGCCACGATTCAGCGTAGCAATTGTACGGTCGTCCGATGGATAAGCCGATATGTTGAATTGCGTTCCAAGAACTCTTACAGATAAGTCTTTCGTCTTTACAATAAATGGTTTAGCGGCATCACTTGCTACCGAGAAATAGGCTTCTCCTACCAATGTTACCACTCGGACGGAATCCTTAAATTCAGACGGATAAGTTACTTTTGTACAAGAATTTAATAAAATGGTTGTTCCGTCAGACAAGGTGCATTGCTTTTGTTGATTGCTTGAAGTTATCACCTCTATCATTTTTACGTCTTGATTTATATAGAAATAACCGCCCAGCAACAAGAGTATAGGAATAATCACAGCAGCACTTCCCAGCAAAACACGTCGCATTTTTAAATGCTTCTTTTTACTTTCTATTTGCCTGATGGTATTCTTCACTCTATCCAACGCTCTGTATGTATTATCATTTGGAGGAATTTCTATTTCATCCCAAATGGCAGACATGGCATTATTCTTTTCAGCAGTCCATTTATCTTTGATTATCCACTTTTGTACCTTGCTTTCGATTTCAGGAGGATATGAATTTAGAAAGAACTGTTTGAGTATCTGATATATATAATTCTCTTTCATAGTTGCATTTTTATATTGCTAGAAACCAATAGAAACACGTCCGGACGATTCTAATTTCCATTTCTGCGATTTATTATCATACTGATATTCTGCTCCAACACTCATTTCTGTATCTTTCTTTAAATCGACAGAAACAGATGCACCTACACCTGTATGGGGGAATAATGGATTATAAGCAGAAAACGGAGATTGTTCTCCCGGAAAAATATATTGTCCCCATATATTCAAGCTGATACTATTTGTAAGGGCATATTGCATTCTTGTATTTACTCCCATAATATCCTGACGAAAAAGAGGTGAGGCAAAGTAAAACTGGCGACTGAACATTCCCCCGGCGTCAATAGATAATCTTTTAGATGGCATCCAACGTATAGCACCATTAATCGAAATATACTCTCCCAGTCCTATATAAGATACTTTCTGACCACTACCGACAAACGAAAATTGTTTGTATATACGATTTTGCTGAAATCGGTAGAAATCAGTAAGAATAGGAATATTTTTCATAATCATTGGATAAGCATAGAAAAAAGGAGATACCCCCTGTGAAGAATTGACAGGTGCTATTTCCGATGAAGAAGATAGTTCCTTTTTAATTACTTCCTTTTTATTGACCTCGTCCGATAATTCCGGGTTAATATGTTCAGTGTTTAATAGCTGTTCCCCTGCATTTACAGAAGATTTACTTTGTACATCTATCCGTTTCTTATCCTCAATGGATTGAGCGAAAAGGGCAGGAACAGATGTCAAAAACAGTAATAATAATATAGTAACTCGCTTATTCATGATTGTTTTCCTTTCTTTTAGAGTGCTTATACTATATATACAACCATGTAGCTTGTTACTCCCGACCTAAATCGAATATTTTTCTCCTAAACGAAAAAAATCAAGAAAGCTGATATGACACGCTTGATTTCCTGTAAAGCCAAACTAATCTGATTTTCAACGGTTTTCTTGGATATTCTCAATTCTTCCGCTATCTCATTATTAGATATTCCTTTTTCACGGCTCATCTGATAAATTTTTCTTCTTTGTACAGGCATTCTGCACACAGTCATTTCCACCAAAAGGCTGATTTCTTTTGCAAATAGGATTTCGTCTGAACTGTCTGCTTCCTCTACATCAAAGTCATTAAAACTATTTTTGAAATTTTCTTCAACCAGCTTATGCTTTAAATAATTTATAGCTGTATTACGTGCAATAGTATATAGATAGATACTAAATACCTTGTTAGGGTCTATAGATTGACGATTTATCCACAACTTAACAAAAATATCTTGTGTCAATTCTTCTGCATCTCTTTCTGACCTCAAAAGTCCAGTCAAGAGATATTTAACCTTATCAAAGTAAGTCAAAAACACTTCTTCAAAAGCCTTATGGTTTCCATTTTGTAATGCTTCGATTGTCGTTTTTGTTAAATTCTCCATTCTTTAATAATAGATTTTTGCTATACAACTTTTGGATATTATTACAAAACTACAAAAGATAATTAAGAAAGAAGGTAGAGTCTTATAGATATTAGAAGAAAATAACTATATTTGTAATGAGTATTTTGAAATGTTGCAATTACAAGCTGTTTAAGGTAGATTGCACGTTGCTTATCCGTTACCCTTTTCAAAAACAACTTTTATAACAATCTGTATTACAGCAAAATAAATGATAATGTAATAGTCGTGGCGAACGTGTGGCGGGCGGTATGAAATGAGAACCGCTTATCTATTCCAGCCGCTTTCGCCCAAGGTTTGAGAAGCGTGTTTATCATTGTTGGGCTCGGTAAATCGAATACATGGTCTTCCGATGTCTTCTTTCCACGTTCCGGCATCCATTTCAAGGCTTCGGGGGAAAGCGGCAGATAAATAGGTTCTTTGGTCTTTTGCATGGATACAGCCAAACGGTATTGTCCTCTATCGACAAACACGTCTTTCCACTTCAAGCTGATAATATCGCTTATCCGCAGTCCGCAGAAGCAGGAGAACAAATAAGCCTGTTTTACGGCCTCGTTTTTCATCGGAGTAGCAATCAATGCCCGAACCTCTTCTATGGTCATATACGACCGCTTACTCTCCGGCAAACGGATTTTATCCGAATTGTTGATTTTCGTAAAAGGATTGACTTTTATAATTTCCGCTCGCACGGCTGCATTCAAAGCTCCGTTCAGAATGCGGTAATAGGTGTGTAGCGTAAAATTTGATACTTGCTTACCCTTTGGCCGATATTCAGTCAATAGATAGTCGATATACTCTTGACAGAATGTCTTGTCGATTTGATCCATCGTTACCCGTTCTCCGGCATAATCTTTCAGGATGCGGATCGTAACTTGGATTTGGTTTCCATCTTTCTTTCCTCGCTTCGCCTGATTCTCTTTGTAGGTCTCCATCCAGTCCAGAAGAAAAACCTTTTCACGGGTTTCGATACCCGCTTCACCGTTGGTAAGTTGAATGATCCGTTTCGATTTGATGGCATTGGCTGCGGCCATAGTCGTTTGGTTCCGCACACGGGCATTGTTATCCGTTTCGGGGATAAGATACATCTTCAGATACTCATACGTCCGTTTACCGTCCCGATAGATATCCAAATACAGACTTTTGTTTCCATTGGCCAACTCTTTCATCCGAAGACGAATCGGCTCTTTTACTTTCGCGGGCTTCTTTACTCGTGGCATACTCCCTCCTTGCTTTACTCGTTATTTCTGCCACAAAGGTAGAAAGAATAATCCGAATTAAGGAACAAACAAGAAACAAAAATGTACCGAAAAAGAGCCAAGCAACAATAATCAAGTAAAACAAAAGAAGATATAGATACGGCGTAATTGCTTATTATACAGTGTATTTATTTTCACTTGATTGGCTTTTGTTTTCTATTCCAATCTATACTCATATAAATCTGAGTCATTTTTTTTCATAATTGGATAGTATTTTAACTTCTTTATTTCTTATGTTTTACCAGCATGATTACCGGATTGGACTCTTCATCTAATTTTGAGGCAATTTCTTTTAATTTGCCTTTCAGTTTTCCTTTCTCGTAAGCTTCAACCAGCTGATAGGCTTCTAAACTTTGCCATGATTCGATTTCGTGATTGACAGGTCTTAAACTGCTCATATATATTTCTTCTTTGGTTGAATAAGCGCCATTATATATAGTATATCCGGAAAAGGCCTTTTCCTGTCTGTCATACATAAAGTAAGTTCTCTCGAATCCTCTATTCGTATTAAAGTTATATTCATTTTTTATTGTTTCCATGAAATAATAGCGATCGGAAAACAATCTTAAAATTAGAAAAACTTCTGGTTGCATGGATTCTATAGATGGGGCTCTTGCGAGAAATGGACGTAAACTGTAATCCGGCAAAAAAGAGTACACTGTATCGGATGAAAGTTCTAAAAGCATCCAATTTCCTTTAAAAGGAATTATTGTACGATAAGGGCCGGGACTTACAGAATAAGTCATACCACTTGTCTCATCTTTCTGAATTGCTACTGCTGCTTTTTTTTCTTTAAATGGAATTTTAATTTCTTTGGCAATACTCCCGTCCTGCTTGGATATAAGAACAAATGCTATTTCTTTATTATATGGATCATAACAAATTAAGTGATCTTTGTCATAGTTGAATATGTCGGTGTAAAATAGAGATCCGTCACCTTCCTTATGTTTAAAACTTCTTCTGAAATTCCCAAACAGGTCGTATACCAATATTTTTTTTGTATAAATGTCGTTGACAAATATTTCACCATTGTCTTCATCGAGTGTAATCCCTAGAATATGTGAATATTCTTTACCGCTTTGCCCCTGATGGTTTATTTTCCGTAAAGCTTTTCCATTGCGGTCAAAAAGAAATATATTTCCATCATTGTTATAATTTTTTGCAATCACTACGTTTTTACCAATATCTTGTACAAAACCTTGGCAAATAAATTCGTCATTCGTTTCCAGTGGGACATATTCTACATCCATAAAGTCTTGAAGAATGAGTTCCTTTTTCGGATAGTTCGCGGTAACATCTACTGTGATGAGATCGTCAGTTGCTTGCTTGTTCCCTTCGCATCCTGCCATTATGAACAGGATTCCGGCTAAAATTGTAGTTGTTCTTTTCATAATAGTTGGTATTATTTGTTCCACTTTTATTGTATTCGTCTACCTCTCAAGTGCATAAAAGTAATACTTATTATGATAGAAACAATATTCTGTTCTGCCTTTTTTATGAAGTTAATCAGTTTATTACGAATTATTCGTCTTTTTATTGCTTTATTATGAAATCTAATTTTTTAGTTTATAAAATATGAAGAAAGGATTACCTTCTTCTTCCTTCGTAATCAAATCGTTTGGAATGGAAATTGAACTCTTGTCTTTATAAAGAGATAATTCGTATGGAGTAACAATTTGTACCAGATTATTTCCAAATGTACGTCCCCAAATAGGGAAATTATCATGACATTTTGTACCGAGCATGCCGTGCATGAGGTTTGCATCTGCTAATTCTTTTAGAGTACCGGGTTGTTCGCACTTCTCTACGAGTGTTTTTCCTGTTTTTTTATTAACTGATGCCACATAGTGACTGAGATTAAATCGAAAACGGAAATAATATTGAGAAGAGGTTTCAAATATGTCTGAAATAAATATGTCTTTATCATCACCTAATTTCCCTTTCAAACTACTGAAATCCGTAATATCAAGTGAACGAGCCACCTCTTTGTCTGAATTTCTGAGATTCAAAACAAGTGCCGGCATAATTTTATCATTTGCTATTCGGAAAACAGTATCATTGCTTCCGGTTTTAAATAATATTGATTTAAAAATATCCGAAAAACAGGCTGCTATACAAGCTGTAAAACCTGATTTCTCAGGAGGAACTAAATGTGAATAAAAATCATATCTTTGATTTTTTATCAGGTAAAATTAGATAAAAGTATGCAAATCATGAGATCGGAGATTACTGTCGTAATATGTGTTTTTGTATTAGTGTGTTCTTCCTGTGTGTTGAATGCTCCGAAAAACGATGTGGAATATAATGGCTTGAATACAATAGAAATAGCCAGTGTGAATGATTTAATATCATTTTATCAATATGCGGAAGATCGTATACCATTGATTAGTGGACATCGTGGCGGCAGGGTGAAAGGTTTTCCTGAAAATAGCCTTGAAACGTTTGCTAATACACTAAGTTATACGCCTGCCACTTTTGAAATTGATCCGCGTTTGACGAAAGATAGCGTTATCGTATTATTTCATGATGATACATTAGAACGAACGAGCAATGGTACCGGAAGAGTTGCCGACTATACTTGGGAGGAATTACAAAAGTTGCGCCTGAAAGATCCTGACGGTAATTTAACGGACTGCCGGATTCCTAAATTGGAAGATGCAATCCGTTGGGCAAAAGGAAAAACGGTGTTGATTCTGGATAAGAAAGATGTTCCTATGGAGCGTACTGCCCAATTAATAACCGATATGAATGCCGAATCGTACGTTATGATAACCGTTCATAATGGAGCAGATGCCCGTTTTTTCTATGAAAAAAATCCAAATTTTGTGTTCGAAGCTTTTGTTAAAACGAAAGACGCTTTATTGGATTATGAAGAAAATGGTATTCCTTGGAATCATATTATGGCATATGTAGGGCCAACGATTACTCCAGAAAACAGGGAAGTGATAGATATGCTTCACGAACGAGGCGTAATGTGTATGGTTTCAACTGCGCCAACGGATGATAAGCTACCGACGGAAGATGATCGCGCAGAAGCTTATCGTCAGATAATGCGACAAGGCGTAGATGTTATTGAATCGGATCGTCCTATAGAAGTAGCCGGAGCAATCTCTTCTTTTATACCTGAAAACAGCAGTAAAGAAAAGTTTTTCGGATTACAGGAGTTCGAATAAAAAGACATTATCTTATATCTTAATACTGTAAAAACAATCAACAAAACATGAACAACGAATTAGTAATGAACTCCAATTCATTAGTGGAGTCTTTGCAGAAACCTGCAGCCGAATTTACCAAAGCGGATATTATTCAGTATATCCTGGAAAAGGATATACATATGGTGAATTTTATGTATCCGGCAGGAGACGGACGTCTAAAGACACTGAATTTTGTAATTAACAACCTTGCTTATCTGGATGCAATTCTTACTTGTGGAGAAAGGGTTGATGGTTCCAGTTTATTCTCATTTATTGAGGCTGGTAGCAGTGATTTATATGTTGTGCCTCGTTTCCGCACGGCATTTGTAGATCCTTTTTCTGATTTACCTACGCTGACGATGCTTTGCTCTTTCTTTAATAAAGATGGAGAACCTTTGGAAAGTGCGCCGGAATATACATTACATAAAGCATGTAAGGCTTTTACAGATGTAACCGGCATGGAATTTCAGGCAATGGGCGAGTTAGAATATTATGTAATAGCACCCGATGAAGGGCTTTTCCCTGCTACGGACCAGCGAGGTTATCATGAATCTGCTCCGTATGCCAAGTTTAACCAGTTCCGTACCGAATGTATGAAATATATTGCGCAAACCGGAGGACAGATTAAGTATGGACATTCTGAGGTAGGTAATTTTACGCAGGATGGTATGGTATATGAGCAAAATGAAATAGAATTCCTTCCTACACATGCCAGTGATGCTGCCGATCAATTGATGATTGCCAAATGGGTAATCCGTAATCTGGCAAGTGAATACGGATATAATATTACTTTTACACCAAAAATAACGGTTGGGAAAGCAGGTTCTGGTTTACATATTCACATGCGTATTATGAAGGATGGAAAAAATCAGATGCTGGATAATGGTCTACTTTCGGAAACCGCCCGTAAGGCAATTGCCGGGATGATGGTATTGGCCCCGTCTATAACAGCATTTGGAAATACAAATCCTACCTCTTATTTCCGTTTGGTTCCCCATCAGGAAGCTCCTACAAATATTTGTTGGGGAGACCGGAATCGTTCTGTTCTTGTTCGTGTACCGTTAGGATGGTCTGCAAAAAAGGATATGTGCACTATTGCTAATCCGTTGGAGTCGTCAACTCATTATGATACGACACAGAAGCAAACGGTAGAAATGCGTTCACCGGACGGATCGGCCGATCTTTATCAGTTACTTGCCGGATTGGCTGTAGCCTGTCGTCATGGTTTTGAATTGGAAAATGCGTTGGATATTGCGGATAAAACGTATGTAAACGTAAATATCCATCAGGCGGAGAATGCGGACCGGTTGAAGTCGTTGGAACAACTGCCGGATAGCTGTGCCGCTTCTGCCGAATGCCTGCAGCAGCAAAGGGCGCTTTATGAAAAATATAATGTATTTAGCCCGAATATGATTGATGGCATTATAAAGAAATTGAAATCATATAACGATGCATCTTTACGTGCCGATTTGCAGAAAGATGCGGAAGGCATGAAAGAGCTTGTTAAAGCTTATTTTCATTGTGGATAATCAATGCTGAAAAAAGTTCCATTCGGAAGAAATTCTTTTTTCTTCCGAATGGAACTAAAATTTCTCCCGGAAGGAAGTAAAATCGGCTTCGTATTATAGCATGCCTAATTCAACAAACATTTTTTTGTAAACCTCCGCTTTTTCTTCCAAAGGTTTTGGATAAGCCCGTGAAGAGGAAGGCATACGATATAAGCGAAAGTTACGTTGTAATAATGTGAATTCGGTAAAAGAACCGACTTTAGGCTCTTCCATTTCTGGCAATACGGATAATAAGGTTTCCATTGCTTTTTGCCCGGTTACGACAATGGCTTTGCATCCGGGAATCTGGCTCAATATTTCTTTGGGATTGATAGGTTTCACTACTTCCAGAAATTTATCGGAAGCATTATCTTTCTGGCGGACAATTTCCATTGCCGTATCGCCTATTCCAACTCCGTTACTATTGCAAAATGCTTTAGCTTTTTCTTCACTAAACGTCTTCTTCGTTTCTAAAAAATGATCTTTGCTATTATAGAAAAGTAATCCGAGAATACGCCACATATCATTTTGTATGTTCGGATAATAGAAATTCATTGACCACCTGACTTTAGGCGGAGGAAAACTTCCTAACATTAATAACTGTGTATTTTCCGGCAGGAAGAATCCAAGCGGATGTTGTTCTGTTAATTGCATGTGTAGAATAGGATAAGGTTTGCCTTCACTATCGATATTATCCCGGCTGATAACTTTAAATCCCATTTTATTGTAAAAACCGATAGCCTGCTCATTCTGTTCATTCACATCTACTTTAACAGATTGATGTTGGTTAATGGCAAAAGTGATTAGTTCTTTTCCTAAGCCTTTACCTCTTTCTTCCGGACGAATGAAAAGCATTTCGATAGAACGATGAACAATACCGATAAAGGCGATAATATCTCCTTGGGTGTTTCGGAGGTAAAACAGATTAACTGCTGGTAAATATAAAGTAGCAATTCTGGATTTATAAAATAAAATGTCTTCTTCTTTAAGAAAATGATGAGTAGCTCGCACAGAAATCTCCCAAACATCTATAATAGCAGGATAATCTTCTGAATTTGCCTTATAAATATCCATTGGGCGCTATTCTTTATTCTTTTTAAGTTCGCGTTTGTTGTCTTCTTTTGCTAATAAAACAACGTTATATACAAATTCGGTAATCCATTGTTCCGAGTAGCCCAATGTTTCTGCATATTTACGAATACTCCATGCTGCTTTTTGTACACTGATTTCTTTCCATTCGGATTTGGTTAAAATATCGTGTATTGTTTTTTGCGTCATGTTGTGCAGCAATTTTTTTACCAACATAGAGAACCGGAATTTCCATTGCATTAGGTTTCCCATTAAAGAAAACAAGTCGTTACAAAAGCCCTGGAACATGAAGAAGTAGGTTTTTATATCATTCTGATTTTTGCAGTTCTTTTTTACAGACGCATCTATTTCTTTAAAGAATGATTCGTCTAATCCGTAGTCTTGCATCAGAACTTTGCGTACACGTGATTTCTCGGCAATGCCCAACTTATTATTTTGTGTAGGTATTTTCAGCATTCGTTTGAATAGAGCCATGTCGGCAAGTATATTCAAATTGGTAACACCTAAGTTAACGGCCATAACTGCCTGATAATATACGCGTATAAGAGATACAAATTCTTCAACAGAACCTTTTGTACTATTTTCCGCAACGTCACTATTCTTCTTAAATAATTTGGAGATGATATTCATGTGTGTTTGTTATAATAATTTATCGGGGGACAAATGTAATAAAACTTGCCCTTTTAATTGATAAACTATTCAATTCTCTCTACAGTAACTTCCGGAAATTCTTCCATAAAAGTGAGTAAATGGCTTTCATCCGTGTTCTTTCGGGTTCGTATAACCATAGTCACAATGTATGTGTTAGCATCATTATGGCTCAGTTTCTTCATGTCGTAAGAAGAAATAATATGTCCCCGGTTACTGAGAAGACGGGCTATTTTTTTGATAATGTCTTTTTCGGAAGTAGAAAAGACGATTAATGAACTTTTTAGGCCAATGCTTTTGAATATATAACTTAAAAGCTCTAATCCCATTAATGTGAGGATAGTTGCCGCAACTCCTATTGCGTACATTCCTGAGCCAATGGCAAGGCCAATACCTGCGGTAGCCCATATTCCTGCGGCTGTTGTTAAGCCACGTACAAATTGTTTTTGTATAATGATTGTTCCGGCACCAATAAAGCCTATTCCACTTACAACCTGGGCTGCAACGCGGCTAGGGTCCAGAGATACGCTATCTTCTAAAATGATATTTTGGAATCCGTATTGGGAAACAATCATAATCAACGCACTTCCTAAAGATACAAGAAAGTGAGTTCGGTAACCTGCTTCTTTAGCTCTGTATTCTCTGTCGAGGCCAATGATTGCCCCTAATATTCCGGCAACGAATAATCGCAAGATAAAATCCCATATCATAATATTACCTCCTTTTTATTATTGGTTTAATCGCCATTCCCTGTGAAATGAATCTATTGCTTCCTGCACGGAACCATGCAGGAGAAGAAGATGTTTGGCCTGGTCATAATCTAACCTGAGTTCTTCCATTATCATTCGTGTTCCACGGTCTATCAATTTTTGGTTGGTAAGTTGCATATTCACCATCCGGTTGCCTTTCACGCGATCTAACTTAATCATAGTAGAGGTAGTAATCATATTCAATACCATTTTTTGAGCCGTGCCGCTTTTCATCCTTGTGCTACCCGTTACAAATTCAGGTCCGACGATTGGTTCGATAGCAATGTCCGCTTCTTTTGCCATTGGCGAATCCGGATTACAGGAAATAGATGCTGTGAGAATACCTTGTTCTCTAGCATTGTGAAGTGCTCCAATCACGTAGGGAGTAGTTCCGGAAGCCGCTATACCGATGACCGTGTCCATTTTATTTATATTATGGGCTTGTAATTCTTCCCAGCCTTTTTTCAGGTCATCTTCGGCGGCTTCTACCGGATTTCTCAGCGCAATGTCTCCTCCGGCTATCAGTCCGATAACGAAAGTATTAGGCATGCCATATGTTGGTGGTATTTCCGATGCATCAAGTACGCCTAACCGCCCACTGGTTCCAGCTCCTAAATAGAAGATTCTGCCACCTTGCTTCATCCGTTCAACAATAGCAGTTACCAGCTTTTCTATTTGTGGAATTACTTTGCTTACGGCAATTGCCACTTTCTGATCTTCCCTGTTAATGTCTTCCAATATTTCATGAACAGACATTTTTTCCAGGTCATGGTATAATGAGTCGGACTCGGTAATTTTCTGGAATGTCATATTTGTTTATCTATGTGTGTGAAAAGAAATAAGACCGGACATTGGTGCCTTTTCTATATTTCCCAAATGCAAATTTAGTGATAATGCAACTTCTTTAAGTATTTCTTTATAATAGAATGCAATTGAACCTGTAAAATGTATAGGAAGTTTGTTGTATTCGTCATATTGCATTACATTACGAACAAAGAAATTGCGAAAACTGGAATATACGATATTGTAAATGGGCTGTTCCGTAATATTCTCTAATAGAAAGTGTGAAAGTGTTGCTAAAAACCGATTTGGAAAAGGCTGTTTATATACTCTTTCCAAAATTAATTCCGGAGTAAGTTCGTATTGTTTCATGAACTTCTTAACCAAAGCTTCCGGTAATTGATGTTTCAGGCAATCTCCAACGAGTAATTTTCCTAATACGGCTCCGCTTCCTTCGTCTCCTAAAATAAAACCGAGAGGAGAAACGTGTTCTATTATTTCTACTCCGTCAAATAAACAGGAGTTAGAACCTGTTCCAAGTATACATGCTATTCCTGCATTTGTTTTACACAGAGAACGGGCGGCAGCCATCAAATCACTGTAAACCTCTACCGGTGCAGGTATATAGTGTTGCAATACGTCTGCTATAATTTTGTTTTTTTCAGGAAAAGCACATCCTGCTCCATAAAAATAGATGGCTTCTATTTTAGAATTATATTGAGCAATAGCCGGGCAGAGTGCTCCTTCTATTTCTTCGGCAATACTTTCAGATGTCTGAAAATAAGGATTCGTTCCTGCTGTAAAAATAGACTGAACGGGAGTGCCTGTTTTTTCATTAACTATACACCATTCCGTTTTAGTGGAACCACTATCTGCAATCAATATCATAACCGTTTGTTTTAAAAGTTAAATATAACTCTTTGAATAATATATACACTGGCTCCAGCCAGGTAACCTATAAGCGCCAGTAAAGATATATGTTTTAAATACCATATGAAATTGATACGCTCTAATCCCATCACAACGACACCGGCGGCAGAACCAACAATAAGCATGCTTCCTCCTACGCCTGCGCAATAGGCCAGGAATTGCCAAAATACGCCATCCTGCACAAAATGTGACATATAAACCGGATCGGCGGCAGCAGCAACCATTGTTTCATTTGCTATAGGATACATACCCATTGCTCCGGCAACCAAAGGAACATTATCTACTATGGCTGAAAATGTTCCTATAATTAGATTGACAGCATATACGTTTCCTACATTTTTATCTAACCAAAGAGAGAAATCGGCAAGAGCGCCACTGCATCGTAAAGCATCCACTGCCAATAAAATGCCCAAAAAGAATAAAAGGGTAGAACCGTCTATACGGTGGACTACTTTAGAGAGGCGAAGCTTTAAATCCTCGTTGATGTTATTTCCTCTATATATTATTTCTGTATAAAACCATAAAATACCAACTCCCATTAATATTCCCATGAAAGGAGGTAAATGAGTTATTGTTTTAAAAACAGGCACGAATAGCAAACAGGAAATACCTAAAATGAGTATAGATAATTTTTCTTTCTTCTTTAATATTCTAAGTAATTCGTCGTTAGGGTCGGTTTCAAAAGCATTAGGAGGAGTAATGTTTCCATGAAGAGAACGCATTGTGATCAAAACAGGTATTAAAGCGGAAACAATACTGGGCAAAAGTAAGTGCGGTATGGTTGCCGAAGTTGAAATGTTACCTCTTACCCATAGCATTATGGTTGTGACATCACCGATTGGAGACCAGGCACCACCACTGTTTGCTGCAATGATAATGATACTTCCGAATATCCACCTTTCTTTATAATCGCCAATTAGTTTTCGTATTAACATAATCATAACGATAGAAGTCGTCAAGTTATCTAATACTGCGGACATAAAGAATGTGATAGTGGCAACCATGAATAATAGATTCCGTTTCTTCTTTGTGGTGATGCGGTTTGTGATGAACATAAAACCTCCATGTACGTCAATCAATTCAACGGTAAGCATAGCGCCAATCAGAAATATAAGCGTTTCTGCAATTTCACCGATACAATCTAAAACTTGATGTTCTATAACGAAATGAATACATTGTTCTTTAAACGTTGCGGTAGAAAGAGATGGGTTATGTTCTAAAAAGAGTTTAAACTCTTCTGCCGATGCTTCGGGGATAAAAGTAGGTGCTCCATATGTATATAAAGTCCATAATATAGTGCCGACAAGAAGAGCTGTTCCTGCTTTATTGATTTTTAGCGGATGTTCTAATGCTATTAAAAGGTATCCAACTAAAAAGATAATTATCATGCTTGTTAACATATTTCTATCTATTAAATATTTGTGTTTGTTTTTTAGGATACAAAAGTAGGTATTTTCTAAATGAATTAACAGGCAGCTTATAAAATGGTTTTGTTTTTATTACATTTGCCACTAAAAATAAAAGGAGAGTTTAATGTCACAATTAAATATAAATGGCTTGACGAAGAGTTTCGGCGATTTAGTGTTGTTTGAAGATATTACATTTGGAATTTCGCAAGGTCAGAAAATTGGCTTGATCGCTAAAAATGGTTCCGGTAAAACAACATTGCTCAACATTATTGCCGGTAAAGAAGATTATGATAGCGGATCAGTGGTTTTTAGTAATGATTTAAGAGTGGGCTATTTGGAACAATCTCCTGTATATCCGCCGGAATTGACCGTTTTACAGGCTTGTTTTTATTCCTCGAATGAAACCGTGCGTCTTATTGCTGAATACGAACAGGCTATGAAAGAGGAAGATCACCCGAATTTGGAAGATATCCTTCTTCGAATGGATAATCTGAAAGCTTGGGATTATGAGCAAAAGGCAAAGCAAATATTAGGGCAATTGAAAATTCATAATTTTGACCAGAAAATATCGGAATTATCCGGAGGTCAATTGAAACGTGTTGCTCTTGCCAATGTTCTGATAACAGACCCGGAACTTATTATTTTAGATGAACCGACGAATCATTTGGATTTGGAGATGACGGAATGGTTGGAAGGTTATTTAAGTCGTGCCAATATCAGTCTGTTGATGGTGACACACGATCGTTATTTTCTGGACCGTGTCTGTAGTGAAGTTATTGAAATAGATCGAAAGCAGATTTATCAATACAAAGGGAATTACAGTTATTATCTTGAGAAACGTCAGGAGCGAGTAGATGCATTGAATGCTGATGTGGAACGGGCAAATAATTTACTTCGGAAGGAATTGGATTGGATGCGCCGTCAACCGCAGGCGCGAGGAACAAAAGCCAAATATCGTATTGATGCGTTTTATGAATTAGAAAAAAAAGCAAAGCAACAGCGAGATGCAGGCCATGTTAATTTGGATGTAAAGGCGTCTTATATTGGTTCTAAAATATTTGAAGCCCAACATATCAGTAAAAGTTATGGTGATTTGAAAATTGTTGAAGATTTCAATTACATCTTTGCCCGCTATGAGAAAATGGGTATTGTTGGAAATAACGGAACAGGGAAGTCTACATTTATTAAAATGTTGATGGGAGAAGTTGAACCTGATAGCGGTGTTTTTGATATTGGAGAAACTGTGCGGTTCGGTTATTATAGCCAGGATGGCCTGCAATTTGACGAACAAATGAAGGTTATAGATGTTGTGCAGGATATTGCTGAATATGTTGATTTGGGAGACGATCGTAAAATGGGAGTTTCGCAATTTCTCAATTATTTTCTGTTTACTCCGGAAAAACAATATAGCTATATTTATAAGTTGAGTGGAGGAGAAAAGCGACGTTTGTACTTATGTACCGTTTTAATGCGTAGTCCGAATTTTCTGGTATTGGATGAACCTACAAATGATTTGGATATTGTAACTTTAAATGTTCTGGAAGAGTATTTGAAAAGTTTTAAGGGCTGTGTGATTGTTGTTTCTCACGACCGTTATTTTATGGATAAAGTCGTAGATCATTTGTTGGTTTTTAGAGGAAATGCAGATATAAAAGATTTTCCGGGAAATTATACGCAATATAGAGACTGGAAAGAGGCCATAGAACAGCAAGAGAAGGAAGAGGAAGCTATCCGCCAGTCAAAAACAAATCCTGTTCCGGAAAAATCTAACCGTTCGCAGAGTGAGCCGAAAAAGAAGCTATCATTTAAAGAGAAAAAAGAATTTGAGGCTTTAGAACTGGAAATTCCGGCTCTTGAAGCAGAGAAAGCCGAATTGGAGAGTGCAATGAGTAGCGGAGTATTGGCAAATGATGAGTTAATGGCAAAAGCTGATCGTATCGCGAAAGTGATGGAAGAAATAGATGAAAAGACAATGCGTTGGCTGGAGTTGAGTGAACTTGCATAAAGAACACGGGCTATTGTGTCGTAAATAGAGAAAATGAAAGATATAAATCGGGCACTTTGGAACCGGAACTTCATACAGTGTTGTATTTCCTACTTCCTGATGAATTTTGCTTTTTATATGTTGATGCCAACTATACCTGTTTATTTGGTGGAGGAACTTGGTATCGATACGTCCAAAGTGGGTTTGGTATTATCCAGCTATACCATTGGTTTGTTGTGCGTTCGCCCATTTTCCGGTTATTTGGTAGATTGTGTTTCACGCAAACCTCTGTATTTGTTTGCTTTTACTTTATTTGCTTTTATGTTTACAGGTTACTTTTTTGCAGTAACAGTCCTAACTATTATGCTTGTCCGTTTTTTGCAAGGAGGTTTTATGGGGTTGACTTCCGTTTCGGGGAATACGATTGCCATAGATGTAATTCCCTCAAAACGGAGGGGAGAGGGAATGGGCTTTTATGGACTTACCATAAATCTGGCAATGTCTTTGGCTCCTTTAGTCGCCGTCGCATTATATGCTCGCAATGGTTTTACTTCAATAATTTGGGCAGGACTTATTATTGCTCTTGTCGGAGTTCTTTCCGTTTGCCTGATTCGTTATCCTAAACGGGAAAAGTTGCCTAAACCTTCTTTTTCTCTTGACCGTTTTATATTGATACAGGCGTTGCCTTCTGCTTTATCTTATATGCTGGTTGCAATTCCATACGGTATGATTATCTCGTTTGCCGTATTGTATGGTAAAGAAATAAATGTGTCTAATCCGGGATATTTTTTTATTTGTATGGCTGTAGGAGTGGGTACGGCTCGTCTTATTTCAGGACGATTGGTTGACCATGGGAAAATCCATACAGTTTCAGTTTGTTCATTAATTAGTTTAACTTTATCGTTTGCTGTGTTTGCTTTATTCAGAACAGAATCTGTGTTTTTTATTTCCGCCTTAGCAATTGGTATAGGTTTTGGTGTAAGCGTCCCTGCCTTTCAATGTCTTTTTGTGAATGTTGCATCTCATAGCCAAAGAGGAACGGCAACATCTACTTATTTGACATCTTTTGATTTGGGTATGGGAGCCGGAATGCTTTCTGCCGGATTTATAGCTTCAAAGTTTGATCTTGCGACAGCTTATCTTGTTGGTGCAGGATGTTGTGTTTTGTCTTTATGGGTCTATTTGCATTGGGTAAGATTTTCCTATGAGAAAAATAAGAAAATGGATTAATGTTATATATCAATGCTTGTTTGTTTTTTTATTTATATTTGTGGCATTTTTCTAAATAACGCTTAATTCAAAACATGAAACAAAAAATTACGGTACCTTCTAATGCTATATTAAAAAGCAACGCAATAGATTATGCATTAATTGTTGTAGGCTCGTTTTTACAGGCACTTAGTTATGTCCTCTTTTTGGCTCCATATAAAATTGTTCCTGGAGGAGTTTATGGTATTTCCATTGTTATTCATTATGTCACGAAAGGAATGTTTTCTTTTCTTCCCGAAGGATTGCCGATGGGTGCTACAGCTTTGTGTTTTAATATTCCATTGATGTTTTTGGCTATGAAGAAGATCGGATTATCTTCCGGACCAAAGACGATTGTAACTTTTCTTTTGATTTCCATATTTACAGATACATTGTCTTATTTTCTTGTAAATCCCTTAGTTGAGAATGATGCTTTTATTGCCGCATTTTATGGAGGGGCTATATTGGGAATGGGAGTAACATGTATATTTCGCGCTCAAAGCACGAGTGCGGGAACAGATGTGCTGGCACGTGTCATTGCTAATGATTCTAACCTGAAAGTAAGTAATATGATTATTGTACTGGACTCGGTTGTTGTATTATTGGGATTGATCGTATTTCAGGATTGGGCCGTTCCTTTATATTCGTGGTTTACCATTTTTGTATATGGAAAGATTGTGGAGATGTTTCAGGTAGAAAATCCCAATCGTGCCGTATTTATTGTTTCCAAGAAAACGCAGGAAATGAAAGATTTGATTGTCAATAAGCTGGGTATGCGTGGAACGTTTATACATGGGCGCGGAATGTATGAAGGGCATGAAACTGAAATTATATTTACAATAGCAGAACGTAAAGATCTTCCCCGTTTAAAAAATGAAGTGACGGATATTGATCCAAATGCTTTCGTTTCAACGATGCATGCCAGTAAAGACTCTCCACGTCCCGGGATTTAATCTTTTGTTTATTTCATGTTGAGTGTGTAATTGATGGATAAAGGCTTTATTGTGAACAAATAATTATCAACTCTCCGTAGTCTGTTGTCAATTATTATTATCTTTGCGACTCAAAAGAAAAATAAAGATAGAAATGCCCAACATCTCACAACGAGGAGTCAATATGCCGGCTTCTCCTATCAGAAAACTTGTTCCGCTGGCAAATAAGGCGAAAGCGAAAGGAATCAAGGTGTATCATCTTAATATCGGACAACCCGATTTACCTACTCCGGAAGTCGCGATGGAGGCGATGCGTCGTATAGATCGTAAAGTGTTGGAGTATTCACCTAGTGAAGGTATCCGTAGTTTCCGTGAGAAGCTGGTTGATTATTATGCTAGATTTAATATAAATGTAGACGTTGATGATATAATAATTACTACCGGAGGATCGGAGGCCGTATTTTTTTCTTTCATGGCTTGTCTTGATCCGGGTGATGAAATTATAGTGCCGGAACCTGCTTATGCTAATTATATGGCATTTGCTATTTCCAGTGGTGCGGTTATTAAAACAATACCTTCTTCTATAGATGAGGGATTTGCCCTTCCTTCTGTGGAAAAGTTTGAGGAATTGATTACTCCCCGGACAAAGGCTATCCTCATTTGTAATCCGAATAATCCGACCGGTTATTTGTATACGCAGAAAGAAATGGACCAGATTCGTGATATTGTAAAGAAATACGATTTGTTCTTGTTTTCAGATGAAGTTTATCGCGAATTTTGTTATACAGGCGCCCCTTATATATCAGCCTTCCATTTGAAAGGTATAGAGAATAATGTGGTTTTGGTAGATTCTGTATCCAAGCGTTATAGCGAATGTGGTATTCGCATTGGTGCATTGATTACGAAGAACCAGATGGTGAAGGAAAATGTTATGAAGTGGTGTCAGGCCCGTTTGAGTCCTCCACTAATCGGACAGATTATAGCAGAAGCATCATTAGATACGCCGGAAGATTATATGTTGGATGTATATAATGAATATGTGGAACGCCGTAAGTTTTTGATTGACGGACTGAACAGGATTCCGGGTTGTTACTCGCCCATACCGATGGGGGCTTTTTATACTGTGGCAAAACTTCCGGTAGACGATGCCGACAAGTTTTGTGCTTGGTGCCTGAGTGAATTCAGTTATGACGGGCAAACGGTTATGATGGCTCCGGCTTCAGGTTTCTATACAACTCCCGGTTTAGGTAAAAATGAAGTCCGTATAGCTTATGTTTTGAAAAAAGAGGATTTGGCAAAGGCTCTTGTTGTTCTTCGGAAAGCTTTGGAGGCTTATCCGGGCAGAGTTTTATAAATGAATATTTATTACTTTGAATTTAGAATTATTTATAGCGCAAAGGATACATTTTAATAAGGAGGAGGACCGGAAGGTTACTCCTCCTGCTGTTCGTATTGCCATTATTGGCATCGCCTTTGGTTTGGCTGTAATGATTCTCTCTGTTGCGATTGTAATAGGATTCAAAAAAGAAGTTCGTAATAAAGTTATTGGTTTTGGTTCACATATTCAGATTACAAACTTTGACAGCAATGCTTCTTATGAATCTACTCCCATAGCTGTTAGCGATACTTTGTTGAATGAACTTCGTTCTTTTCCGGGTATTTCTCATGTGGAAGCTTTTGCAACAAAACCGGGAATATTAAAAACCGAAAATGATTTTCAAGGTATTGTGTTGAAAGGAATAGACTCAGATTATGATTGGACTTTTTTTCGTAATAACTTGAAGGAAGGAGAGCTTTTTACTATTCATCCGGATAAAAATTCTACAGATGTAATTGTTTCCCGTTATCTGGCAAACTTATTGAACCTGAAAGTTGATGATTCTTTTCTTACTTATTTTGTTCAGGAGGATGTACGGGCCCGTAAATTTCATATCACAGGAATTTATGAGACCGGCTTTTTAGATTATGATAAGATATTTGTTATTGCCGATATAAAACAAATACGCCGCTTAAATGGATGGGATAAAGATCAAGTGAGTGGACTTGAATTACAAATTAATGATTATGATAAATTAGACCAGATTGCAGAAGATTTATACTTTGATATGGCGGATAAACATGACAGGAATGGCAATACCTTTTATACCCGTTCTATAAAAGAATTGAATCCTATGATATTCAATTGGCTGGATATATTAGATATTAATGTTGTGGTTATATTGGTATTAATGCTTGCTGTTGCTGGTTTTACTATGATTTCGGGCTTGTTGATAATAATTCTGGAAAGAACAAATATGATTGGTATATTAAAAGCGTTGGGTCAAAATAATACAAGCATACGTCGGATTTTTTTATATGTTTCTTTTTTCTTGATAGGTAAAGGCATGCTCTGGGGAAACATTATCGGTATTTCTTTATGCCTGATACAGTCGTATTTTCATATAATAACTTTAGATCCTTCTATTTACTACCTGGATGCTGTTCCAATAGATTTAAGTATCTTCTCTCTTATTTTACTTAATATAGGAACTTTATGTGTAGCAATGCTAATGATGCTGGGACCTTCCTATTTAATAACGAAGATAGAACCTGCCAGAAGTATCCGTTTTGAATAATCATGTAGTTTAAACTTTCAGTTTGTCCACTTGATTGTAAAATCTGCAATTAATGGTAAATGATCGCTATAACCTCCTTCATATTTAAATCCATAGTATGTCCTGAAAGGTCTCATGCCTTTCCAGGTTTTATCATTTATAAGTAAAAAAGGAGGCGAATATATTTGTGCACTTTTAGAAATATATTGTATAGGATTATGAACCTGCAATAAGTTAGTACTTACTAAGATATGATCCAGTTGACTCCATTCTCCCTGATATTTATGACTTCCTTTTAATTTGAACTGTTTTCTGTCTGCGAACAGGTTTATAAGAATGTGGGATGACTCTATTTCCTTCAAACTTCTGTTTTCTGGCGTGTCATTAAAATCTCCCATAACGATAATGTTTGCTTTTGTACGGATTTTGCATAACGAATCACACGCTTTTATGAGTGTTCCGGAAGCATCCAAACGATCCTTCTCGCTTTCTTTTTCGCCTCCGTAACGGGAAGGGAAATGACAAATAAAAATGTCTAAGGTGTCTTGGGGTGTTATTTTCCCCCAAATATGCAGTAAATCTCTGGATTGTTTATGTACCTTTCGGGTGTATGATATGCTTTTGGCTTCGTGACCGAGATAGCCGAATTTGTCTCTCTGATATAAAAGGGCTACATTTATACCACGCCTGTCTGAGCTTTGGGTAATACAATACCGGTAGTGTTGGTGCTTCAAAGGTGTTTGATGTAGCAGGTGGATTAAAACAGAGTCATTTTCTATTTCGCATAAGCCAACGAGGGCAGGGGTGTCCCATTCTCCTGCAGCACATATAACTTTAGCTATTTGCTGTAATTTGTGATTATAACGTTTGTGTGTCCAATGTCGATTACCAGATGGCAAAAATTCATTGTCTTCCTTTAAAGGATTGTCTAAAGTATCAAAAAGGTTTTCAGCATTATAACTCATAATCCGAAAGCTTGTTTGCGCAATGATAGAATGAGTTACAAGTATCAATAAACATATAAGAATTTTCATAGTAAAGGTTTTGACTTATCTTATTCCTTATTCTTTTTGTGAAGGATCATATTCGTATGCTCCAATCGTTGGTCCTGTACTCGTTAGCCGGTTTATTCCGTAACGGTCTTTAGGATATTTCTGAGCAATTGATAAATCGGCTTTGCCAATGCCTTCTTCCTCTTCACTTGCCAAACGGAAATCGAATGAATATTTATTTTCTTTTTCTCCCATCATTAAATATGAGGGACTTTTACTTAAAAAGATTACATCTTTAAAGTTTGTATTGGCAACTCCTTTTGTTTTTATCATACAATGATTGAAAAGGTAGTCGAAATCAGTATTTTCTACTTTCCATTCACCTCCGGATGTAATTTGTATTTCCCCTTCATAATCTTTTTCTCCGGCAGACCAGCTTCCGTCGATAATACAATTGTCGAAATGAGCCTGTGTGATAGGATATGGACCGTTCTTATCTACAGTGGCATTATTTGCCAATCGGAGAGTTTGGCTGGATGGGTCTCTGGATAATAACGTCATATAATTAGCCAATGTACAGTGGGCAAAATAATACTTGCCGCCAACTAATGTGACAACACTGTTTCTGGCATTACTGAATTCACTGTTAGCTGCCGTAACATTGCAATTGATCGCAAAGAACAATTGTTTGCTCATATTTGTGATTTGTGAGTTATTTATTACCAGTTTGCTGTGTTCCGGTTCCGATAATTCACAGGTAATCCCGGTAGTTCCGTTCCGAACAATAACATAGTCCATGGTATTGTCGAAGCTGGTGTTTTTTAAGTATATTCCTCCCCATTGTCCGGGTGTCCGGTCATAAGGCAATACATTATCTAGAATGAAATCCAGCCTGTCTCCTCTGAATATTATCGGCTCATCTTGAGTTCCATTCGCATTCATAGAACCATGTACAACGATGTTCGCGTTATCATGCATATAGAAAATAGCACCTTTTTCTATCGTCATTTTTGCACCTTCTTCAACTACCAGATTATCATAAATCAGATAAGGTCGTTTGGCTGAAAGAACGGTGTCTTTTGTGACTGTGAGGCCTCCTTTGTGGAGGTATACGTCTTGTCCGTATGCTTCTAACAATACTGATTGTTGTATCCCGTTTGTGACGAATACAATTGAGTCTTCTATTAATAAAGGTTGGTCTGCGTCATTCGGATTTACAGTTACTTCTACGAATACATACATGCTGTCTTCTGCCAGAATACTAACATTATTGAAAGAATCTCCTTTTCGTCCGTCTACATTAATACGAAAACCTGTTGTACCACCTCCGGCTAGCAATATGGATTCTATGTTAAGAGCTTCCGAATTATTATTATAAATCATCAGTTCCTTTGTTGTGGAACCGATTGTACTGAATACTGTGTCGAATGATAGTGTATCTATTGAAAAACTCAGTCTGTGGTTGGGATTTGTGGAATAGTGCTCATCCAATCCGTCACATGCCGATAATAGATTTAGCATGATAGCGGAAAGAAGGAATAATAAGATGGTTACTCTTTTCATTACTGTAAATGTTAAATAATATGCCTTTGTGTTCTTGTTTTTATCTGAAAACAAATTTTACATAAATATGTTTTCTTCAAAAGGCATAAAAAAAGAGGATTAACACTTTGATTGTGTTTTTCCTCTTTTTATAACGAATAATTTATCGTTTTATTTTGCGGGAATGCTCTTTAATAATTCAAGTAAATGACTCCACCACAAACCAACAGTATCAATTTGAATACGTTCGTTAGGAGAATGGACATCGCGTAAAGTCGGACCGAAAGATATCATATCCAAGTTTGGATACTTTTCAAGGAACAATCCGCATTCCAATCCGGCATGTATGGCCATGATCTTTGCCTCTTTATTAAACAAACGCTTATATGTTTCTTGAGCAATTTTCAAAATTTTTGAATCCGGATTCGGTGCCCATCCCGGATAACCGTCGCCATGAGTTACTTCCGCATTAGCTAAAAGGAAAGTGGATGCAACCTGGTTGGCTACTGCTATTTTACATGATTCAATAGAACTGCGCTGGCTTGTTCCTACTACGATTGTATTACCTTCTTTCATCTTTACAGATGCCAGATTCGTAGAAGTTTCAACAAGTCCTTCAATGTCATGGCTCATGCCTATAACTCCATGAGGACAAGCATGCAATGAGTAAATTAATTTTTCTGCTGTTGCATCATCAATGTGGTTTTCCGGACGATCTGCAGATTCCATGCTAATCTGAACATTCGGATCAACATGCTTCAATTCGTTTTCAACATCTGCCGCAAAGTGATTTAACATGATACGTACATTTTCCTTGTCTTCCGGATTCAAACCAACGACAGCATGTGCTTCGCGGGCAATAGCATTACGTAAGTTCCCTCCGTCAATAGAGCATAAAACGAATTGATGCTGTTGTCTTAATAGAAATAAGAAACGAACCAGAATTTTATTTGCATTTCCTAATCCTTTATGAATCTCACCACCGGAATGACCTCCGTTTAATCCTTTTACGTCAATACGGAAATATTGCATGTTGGGAGTGGTTGGTTGCGCTTCATAATGGAATACAGCTTGTGTATCTTTACCTCCGGCGCATCCCATAAAGATTTCTCCTTCATCTTCACTATCCAGGTTCAGCAGTATTTCTCCGGTCATAAATCCTTTTTCAATTGCTTTTGCTCCGGTAAGTCCGGTTTCTTCGTCTACGGTGAAAAGACATTCTATCGGACCATGTTCTATATCGTTAGATGCTAGCAGTGTCAGCTCGGCGGCAACACCTATGCCATTGTCTGCACCTAATGTGGTTCCGTTTGCACGAAGCCAGTTTCCGTCAACGATAGTTTCGATAGGGTCATTGTCAAAATTGTGAACAGTTCCGTTATTCTTTTCACAAACCATATCCATATGAGATTGAAGGATTACAACAGGACGGTTCTCCATGCCCGGAGTTGCCGGCTTAGACATTAATATGTTTCCTGCTGCATCTTTTTTGATTGCTATATTATATTCCTTGGCAAAAGATTCAAGGAAATGAATCATTTTGCCCTCTTTCTTTGAAGGACGGGGAACTTGTGTAATCTGATGGAAGAACTTCCATACAATTTCTGGCTTTAAATCTGTAATCTTCATAATGTTACAATATATTATAGATGTTACTCTATAGTTAATAAAATGATGTCGCAATGGGCTATCTTCGAAAAAAAGTAGAATAAAATACCAAAAAGCTACTTTATAATCAGTTAAACTCTTATATTTGCGTCCACAAATATAGAGAAAATGCTTACAACGTTGCTGTTTACGATCATAATTCTTGTTATTTGTGTTGTGTTGCTGTCGGTAAAAGTTCTATTTAAAAAGGGAGGTCGTTTCCCGAATACACATATTGATGGCAATAGAGCACTGGGAAAGAAAGGTATACATTGTGCAAAAACACAAGATCGTGAAGATGCTAAGCAGAAGAATCTATATGATAGATTGAAAGAAACAGAAAAATAAAATAAAGATTTAATTTACACTTTATGAAGAACATTAACTACGTTATTAACGGTGTGCTTGCTGTGGCTGTTGTGATTTTGTTTATTATGCAATTTTCTGACAAAAAAGAATCTAGCGTCACAAGGACATTTACTTCAGGAGAGGATACAACAGGGATACTTCCAATCGCATACGTGAATGTGGACTCTCTTTTGCAGAATTACAATTATTCGAAAGATTTGAACGAAATCATTCTGAAGAAATCAGAAAACTCCCGTGCCAGCATCACGCAGAAGGCGCGTAGTTTACAAAGTGAAATGCAAGACTTTCAGCGTAAAGTGGAAAATAATGCATTCCTTACGAATGAACGTGCAGAGCAAGAGCAACGTCGTTTGTTAAACAAACAGCAGGAACTTCAAAATCTGGATAATCAATTAGCCCAGGAATTGATGGCTGAACAGCAAAGAGTGAGCGAACAGCTTCGGGATACATTGGTTTCTCAATTGAGACAGTTTAACAGAGATAAAAACTTTCAGGTAATATTTAGTAATACCGTTGGTGATAATATATTGCTTGCCGGTGATGCTTATGATATTACGGGGGAATTGATCGAATTCTTGAATAGAAATTATGCGTCTCCTAACAAGTAATTAGTTATAAAGACATATTGTGATAAATGAGCCGTTTTCTAATTACTAGAAGGCGGCTCATTTTGTATTCTTTATTATGATCTTATACTTTTCTTGCTTTAATAAATACCTCATTTAGGCTTCTTTTATATTCCAGTAAATCAACGCGTTAAAAAGAGCTGACCTTTGCAATCAAAAGTCCCGTCTTAACATTTCAAAAGTCTGCTCTTTTGAAATGTTAAGACGGGACTTTTATGTTTAAAAGATATGTCTTTTTAAAGCGTTGTATATCAACCCGCTTTTGAGAGGTCAATATGCTTGCTAAATACCTAAAGATGCTTTAATCTGACTTATCTTTTCTTCGGCTGCCTTTTCTGCAGCAGGTATTTCATCTATACTGTTTATCTTGGAATGTACTTCACAATAGAATTTAATTTTGGGTTCTGTTCCGGAAGGACGGATCGAAACCTTTGTATTATCTTCCGTGAAATATTGTAATACATTAGAGGTTGTCGGCATATCCAAAGATAGAGTTTCGTTATCATTATAACTGAAACCTTTTAAGGATGCGTAGTCATAAAAATAGGTTACTTTAGAGCCGGCAATTTCCTGTAATGGATTTTCGCGGAACTTTTTCATCATGGCTTCTATTTCTTCTGCACCGCTCTTCCCTTTTTTTACAACAGAAATACCTAATTCTTTGGAGAATCCGTATTCTACATAAATTTTCTGTAATAACTGGAACAGAGTTAAACCTTGATCTTTTGCCCAAGCTGCGATTTCCGCCAGAATTGCGCAAGCAGAAACTGCATCTTTATCACGTACGAAATCTTCACAAAGGAAACCGTAGCTTTCTTCACCGCCACCGATATATTGTTTTTTTCCTTCGTTCTTTTTCATTACATCGGCAATCCATTTAAAACCTGTGTAAACATCGTATAATTCTACACCGTTACGTTCGGCAATTGTACGGATCGTTTCTGTTGTTACAATTGTTTTAACAACATACTCTTTACCTTGTATTTTTCCTAATTCTTTCCAGCGGGTAATCAGATAATATACAAACATGAGGGCTGTCTGGTTGCCATTAAGCAACACCCATTCTCCTTCGTTGTTCTTTACGGCAGCGCCAACTCGGTCTGCATCCGGATCAGAGGCCATTACCAATTCAGCATCCGTTTCTTTCGCTTTCTCTACAGCCATAGATAGTGCAGCCGGTTCTTCCGGATTTGGGGAAATGACGGTTGGAAAGTCTCCACTGACAACATCTTGTTCCGGAACATGAATGATATTTGTAAATCCGTAAGCTTTCAAAGCAGCAGGAACCAGTCTTACCCCTGTACCATGAATTGGGGTATAAACAATCTTCATGTCTTTGTGACGCGCAATAGCTTCAGGAGAAAGAGATATAGTTGTTAAATCTTTAATATACTGGTCATCTATTTCTTTGCCGATAATTTCAATAAGAGCTTTGTTGCCTTTGAACTTAATATCGCTGGCATTACGAATCTTGTTTACTTCGGCAATTGTGTTGCGATCATGCGGAGCAATCATTTGTGCGCCGTCATCCCAATATGCTTTATAACCATTATATTCTTTAGGATTGTGAGATGCTGTTAAGATAATACCGCTTTGGCATCCTAATTTACGGATTGTGTAAGACATTTCAGGAGTTGGGCGAAGATCTTCAAATAAATAAACCTTGATGCCGTTTGCCGAGAAAATATCAGCAGATATTTCAGCAAACTTGCGGCTATTATTACGACAGTCGTGTCCGATAACCACTTTAATCTGGTCTAACTCTTCAAATTCCTTTTTCAGGTAGTTGGATAAGCCCTGTGTAGCAGCTCCTACCGTATAAATATTCATGCGGTTTGAACCTACTCCCATTATACCACGCAAACCTCCTGTTCCAAACTCCAAATCTTTGTAAAAACATTCGATTAGTTCCGTTGGATCTTCATTGTCTAGCAAAGCTTGTACTTGTGCGCGTGTTTCGGCATCATAACTTTTAGCAAGCCATCCTTGTGCCTTGCTTCTTACCATTTCCAATAACTCGTTGTTTTCCATGTTCGTATATCGTGTTTATTGTTGAGCATATTACTCATTGTATGAAAAACAAATATACGAATTAATTGTTTTAAGCAAATTATTCCGGTAAGATTTTCGGTGTTGAAATGATTGTCGTTAGGTTAATGTTTCATTTCCAGTTAAATGTGTATGAATAAAACGTTAAATTATCACAAGCATCTGTTACAGTAAGTTCCAGCAAATGTTTTCCCGGTTGTAATCGTTCTTTGTCGAAGTGATAAGAAATGACGGATTTATTATTCATTTCAAACAGGGCGTATTCGCCATCAATAGTTCCTTTGTAGCTTTGTACCCCACTTAAATTATCAGACAACCGGAATGAAATAATTTGTTTGCTTATCCAGGTTTCCTTGTTAATGGGAGTGATCGTAGGAGCTTGAGAGTCTTGCCTGATAGCATAATTACCAAGTTCTTTAATATCTGCATTTATCCAACCGTTCTTATAAGTGCCGCCAATCCAGGAGGCTCGACCGTTTTGTAATCGGATAATGCCATATTGTTGCTTGTTATTCAGTGTGTCGGATTGTAAACGTATAGATAATTGTCCCGCTTTGTGCAGAGGAACCGGATGATTGTGTAATATGTGGGTTGCCGATAGGGCAGTACTATCTTCTTTTACCGAATATCTGAATAATAAATCATCATATAAGTTTCCTTTGGGAATAGTAAGACGGATTCCTTTGGCTCCGAAACGATTATCACTTCCCCAATGAAATAATTCCGCTCCTTCCATATTGGGCTGAGGTATGATTTGTTCTTTTCCTTTTATCCAGATAGACAGTTGGGTTGTATTTCCAAATATATCAGACAACTTATATATTAAATGATATTCTCTGGGTTCATTAATAGTAAGTATACCTCTGTTTTCACTTGCAATAAAACGAAGGCGATTGCCTGGTTCAATGAAACTTTTCATATAAAATGAACGTTTGTCTTTCCATGTTTCGTAGTCGGTGAAGCTATTCAGATAACGGCTTTCATCAAATGCGTACATATCCAGGCAGCTATGAAAAATCGTTTGGCTGTCTGCCTGTAAAACGATTTCCTTCACCCCATAAATGTTCGTGGTATTATCCATATAGTCATAAGCTTTTATAGCCAGGCCTATTTCTCCCCAAGCCTCCAGTTTCCCGGTTATTGCTTGTTTGCCGTTTTTTGCTGTGACTAATTTTAATTCCTGTTTTTTACTGCTGCTGTTTACTATACCTTTTCCTGGCATTGGATATATCATTATTTCTTGTATTTTCGGAGGGCGCGTATCGGTTATTTTGTTTTTGAAAAACTCAAGAGGGTCTACTACCTCTTCTGTTTTTGTATTGCGAACTTCAAAATGCAGATGAGGACCTCCGGAACTACCTGTATTTCCACTGAAAGCCACAATCTCCCCCTTCTCTATAGGGAATATATCCGGAGTTAGAGTTAAATTTACATTAAAACTTTCTTGTAGATATTGTTGCTCTTTTACGTAGTTCGCAATTTTCTTCGAGAACTTTTGGAGATGCCCGTACACTGTTGTTGTCCCGTCTGGATGTGTAAGGTATAATCCATTTCCATAACCCCATGGACTGACAGAAATGCGTGAGACATATCCTTCCTGCACTGCATGGACAGGCTTGCCTTCTACGCCCTGAGTCTTAAAGTCTATGCCGGAATGAAAATGGTTACTTCTTAATTCTCCGAAATTCCCGCTTAGAAGGATTGGCAAATCAAGTGGAGCTCGTAGTTCTTGTGCTTTAATAGAGAAATTTATAAGAGATGAAATCGTACAGATTCCGGCTATAATATGATGTAATTGCATAGTATTATCATGTTATTATTTAGCAAACATACAATAAAATCTTACTTATTCTTTATCTGTAAGGAAATTTATCATTTGTACGATGGCACGGCTACATGCCGGACAAAAAGGCGCATAATCTCTCATCATGCAATGATCCATAGGACGGTATATTCCTTTTGCTACATAACCTCCACCTTCAAATACGCCGACATGATCTTTGTATTTGCCATTCAATGGAGTTGGAACAGGAGTATTTTTAGCTAGAAGGTCTTTCCATTTACTGTCAAAGTTTACCAGTGTTGTAATATTTGGTTCCCATGGCTCGTATTTTAAATTGTAGAAATTTTCATAAGCAACTTCCGATGTGAAATATTCATCGGCAAGACCGGCAAAACTATGCCCGAATTCATGAACAAAAATAACTTGTGTCTGTGCGTTGTCGGCTGTCCCCATTGCATAGAAATTATACATTCCTCCTCCACCGTACGTATCTGTATTTACGAGGATAAAAATAGCATCGCAGGGAGTATTCCAAATAGCATCACGAATGGATTTCATGTCAGGGGTAGTCAGATAACGGTCTATTCCAAATGTGTAATAGCCTGAATTCAAAGCTGTATTTTTAAATATGCCTTTACCGGAGATATCTGTGCCCGATTCTTCAGAAATTAAACTTACGGCCCAAACATTAAAATCGTCTTCATGATTGTTGTACGGAGCTGTGTTAAATAAAGACTCCGTAAAACGTTTTGCATCAGCGATGAATTTGTCTTGCTCGGTTTTCGTATATCCTTCTGCCAGGAAAACAAGGTCTACTTTTTCTGTTGGGTTTCCTTTGTATTGTATTCTAGATACGTGGTTCTCTTTTAATCTTCCTCTATCAATGAAGATGCTGGAAGGATCTATCTCTGTTTTTAATAATGTCTGAAACTGCATATCCTCTTTATTTCGGGCAGTAATCTCTACCAAAACAGTTTTTTTAGGAAAAGGAACAGAGATACTGTTCGTCCACGATTGTGTTTCGTTTTGAGCCTGCTTGGTGGTACGCCATTCTTCAAATAAGGTATTAAATCCACGAGAGTAAATCAGTTTATTACTGGTTTTATCATAGACATTGACGTAATAACCTCCATATTTGAATTTGTCTATTCGGTTTTTCTGTGGACCGCCCCATACCGGTTCTTCCCGAAGTTGCTGAATAGCTGCTGCCTGGTATTTTGAATTTCCACTAAGGGCAAAGTCTATACGCAGACTTTTTGTTAAGAAATAGGTGTCAAAGTCGTTTTGTGCGATACAAGTTAAACTGCAAAAAAGAGCAAGTAGAATAATGTAGTTCCGTGTCTTCATATATGTGTTTTGTTATTGACTGCTTGATTATATGCCAAAGATAAGACATAAAAATATCTCCGGAAAATGTAAGAGTGTGAAACATGTTTCCGGAGATGTAAATATATATGAGATGTGAATTAATGATGGCTCAAATAACCTGATACTCCTTCTTGAGTCGCTTTCATTGCATCTTTACCTTTAGACCAGTTGGCAGGGCAAACTTCGCCATATTCCTCAAAATGCTGTAATGCGTCTACCATACGGATGGCTTCATCAACGTTTCTTCCCAATGGTAAATCATTGATAACGTAATGACGGATAATTCCATTCTTATCAATCAGAAAAAGCCCGCGATAAGCAACAGGTTCGCCTACGGCTACCACTTCTCCTGTTTCATTCGTCAGATAATCGGCAGCAAGAACTCCATAGTTTTGTGAGATTGTTTTGGAAAAATCGGAGACGATAGGATACTTTACACCATGAATACCTCCTTTATTACGGTCTTGGTTCAACCATGCAAAGTGGGAATATTCAGAATCCACAGAACAGCCAACTACGGCTACATTTCGTTTTTCAAACTCTGGTAATTTATCTTGGAAAGCATGTAGTTCAGTAGGGCAAACAAACGTGAAGTCCATTGGATAGAAGAATAGAACTACATATTTTTTACCAATATACTGTTCCAGTGAAAAGTCTGGAATGATTTCATTACCATTAACGACTGCCGGAGCATGAAATTCCGGCGCTTTTTTACCTATAAATGCACTCATATCGATATTTATTTTTCGATATAACAACCTCCGGCAAGGGATTGTTCCTTTATTTTTCCAAGTTTTAATCAAATTAGATATTTGAAAGAAACTATCTGAAATGCAAGTCTATAAATAGAAATGAAGATCAGGTAATTTTTTTTACTCTTCTACTATTGATATTGGAAGAATAAACCAGAAGGTAGAACCTTCTCCTGGTTTGGAATCAACTCCAATTTCTCCTCCTAAAAATTCTACAATAGTTTTACAAATAGTGAGACCAAGTCCTGCTCCTTGAGTAAAATTGTTTATTTTTACAAAACGTTCAAATATTTTATCCAGGTTTTCATCGGCTATTCCAATACCAGTATCGGATACGGCTACACGAGCGGATTGTCCTTTTATATTATATGATAAAATGATTTTGCCTTGGGGAGTAAATTTATAGGCATTTGAAACTAAATTTATTATAACTTGTTTTATACGTTGTTCATCTGAATAAAGGATAAGGTCCGGATGTTTTGTTTCGTCAAATATAAATTCCAAATGAGAAAACTTAGGGGTGGTATACATATTGTATATTTCAAGACAAATATCTTTTAGATTTATGTTCTTGTGTTGATACTTTAGAACACCGGATTCTATTTTAGAAAAATCGAGAATGTCAGAAATTAATTGAAGTAATAATTCATTATTCTTGTTGATGATTTCTTGAAAATGGTGACGTTCTTCCAGATCATCCGTTTCTGCCATAATTCCGGAGAAACCAACAATTGCATTTAGAGGTGTACGGATTTCATGACTCATGTTGGCAAGAAAGGCCGACTTTAACTTATCTGCTTCACGAACCTTTTCCATTTCGAGTTCCGTTTTAAGTTTTTCTTCTTCGGCTTTCCGTAATTTTTCTTCCATCTCTTTTTTCAGATGGTTCTCGGTGTTATCACTAATTATAAATAGGTATCCAATTTGTCCAGGTTCTTCATCCCGTAAGATTAATCCTTTTATTTGCAGGTATTTTATTTCTTCTTTGAAAGAAGTCTGAAAATAGTCTCCTACTTTATTAAAATAATAAACCGTGGGTAAATCGAAATCTTTATCATTCCTTAAACTTTTGACGATGTTTTTGTCTAAATTGGGATTTTTAAATAAGTTACAGCCTCTTAAGTCTTCAATACTGGCGCCAAAGATTCTGGCATCAGCTTCATTTGCATCTATTAAAAAACCATCTGTATCGTATAGTTCTACTCCAACAGGTAAGTTCGAAAATATCATTTGAAAACGGGTGTTACTTTGTAATAGACGTTTGCGGGATTCTTTTATATCAGTTTGCGCACTTTGACGTTCTATAATAATAGAGAAGATGTTTGATATAATACGTAGATTTTCGACTTCAGATGCTGTCCAATGTCTACGTATTCGAATAGAATCGAATCCGATGAAACCTCGTATTCTATTATGGAAAGAAAGTGGTAAGACTAGCATGGAAAGAAGTCCTTGACTTTCTAATAGCTTTCGATCGACATATGCTTCTTTGGGCAGATTCTTTATATCATGGGCAATGATGTCATTCCCTGCTAGAATTGTATCAATCATCCACGGAATTGTTTCATGGGATAATATGGAAGAATCTTCCTTTGACGTATCAACCCAAGTACTTATTGCTTCGTATAAAAAGTTTGCGACTTTATTTTCTGCATCGAAGGTCGCCACATATACCCAGTCCACATTAAAAAAATCCAAAAGTATTTTTATAGCTTTCTCTATTGCATCATTTTCGTCGGAATTGAACAACAGAGATATAACTTCTGAAATGATTTGCTTAATGTTAGGTGCCGGAGTCATGGGTTTCTATGCGTTTGTTTTGTGAATGTTATTGAATTTCAAGGATTACAAAGCTAAGAAATAATTTTTATTTGTGATACTTCATTAGGAAAGAATATTGTTTTTTGTCCGAAAATAAAAATGGGCACATATACGTGCCCATTTTATAACTATAAAAGGCTTTGATATTATCTTTTACTAAGCTTGTGATCCATGATGCCGAAATGACACTCTCCATAATGTTTTAATTCGTCAACAATGGCTTTTGCTGTTGATTCTTCTTCCACTTGTTCACGAACAAAACCAAACAAAAAGTCTCTTACTGCATGATCTTTTTCAGCTTCTGCGATGTCTACCATTTTGTCAATCAATTCGGAAACATATGTCTCATGCTTATAAACATGCTCAAAGACCTCAAGAGGGTTACCCCAAGCAGTAGGGACTACATTGATTTGTCCAATTGTGATGTTTCCTCCCCGGTCTATTGCAAAATCGATCATCTTATGGGCGTGCTCCATTTCTTCATCTGCCTGTTTACGCATCCAGTGAGCAAAACCGTTTAATCCTTCTTTCTGAAAATACACGGACATTGACAAGTAGAGGTTGGAAGACCACATTTCTGCATTCACTTGTGCATTGAATGCTTCTGATAACTTTTTACTTAAAATCATAATACTGTACCCTTTCAATATTAGTTCTATAATTAGAAAATCGCTATTGCAAAAATACGTATTTATTTAATTTTAAATAATAGTTTACACCTCTTATTATTTAATAATTTAACATCTCTTGCTTAATAGATGGTCAAGTATTGCAATATGATGTTCGCCGTATGATTTCAACTTTTCAGCGATATTTTTTGCTGTAGCTTCTTCTTCCACTTGCTCACGTACGAAACTCCATAAGAAATCTTGTGTCGCCTTGTCTTTTTCGGAAGATGCGAGATCGACTAATTTATCTATTAGTTCGGAAATATAAGTTTCATGTTTGTAAACATGTTCGAATATCTCAAGAGGGCTTCCCCATGCAGTAGGGACAGAATTGATGGGATTTATAACTACTTGCCCACCTCTTTTAACTGAATAATTGATAAGGCTATAGGCATGCTCAAGCTCTTCTTCGGATTGTTTGCGCATCCAGTGGGCACATCCGTCAAGTCCTAATACGACGAAGTGGGTATACATGGACATATAAAGATTTGCAGACCACATTTCTGCATTAATTTGCTCGTTTAAAGCGTCGGATAGTTTTCTACTTAAAATCATAATGGTTTGTTTTATATGGATTAATTTTCCAATAAAACAAACCACTAGAGCTTTTAGTTTATACTAGGTGGAGATTATTTAATCTCAATAACCTTTTCCGCTTTTTTAGCTGCTTCTTCCGTCATTTTAGGAATGATGATGTTCAGCACTCCGTTTTCAACTTTTGCTTCAATTTTGTCTTTTTCCACATTGTCAGGAAGTACCATTGTCTGTTGGAATTTACTGTAAGAAAATTCCCGTCTCAGATAACGTCCATCTTTTTTGTCTTCCTTTGTTTCTTCTTTTTTTTCCATGGAAACAACTAAATTGTTGTTTTCATCAATTTTAATGTTAAAATCATCCTTGGTCATGCCAGGTGCAGCAACTTCTACACGGTAATCTTTCTCTGATTCAATTACATTAATGGCTGGAGCTGTAGAGTTTGCTTTAATCATCCAGTCATTGTCAAACAAATCATTGAATACATAAGGTAACCAATTTTGACTTCTTCTCATCGGTGTCATAATACAGTCCTCCAATTTAAGTTATACATAAATTATTAATTTCTTTCGTATTCGTTCTCTTTCGATTCCGAATTCACATGATATAATTCAAATCTTGTGCCAAATGGGGCATGTGG
Organism: Parabacteroides bouchesdurhonensis; assembly: GCF_900186615.1. GTDB lineage: Bacteria > Bacteroidota > Bacteroidia > Bacteroidales > Tannerellaceae > Parabacteroides > Parabacteroides bouchesdurhonensis. The sequence goes on along the minus strand of NZ_LT896588.1, from coordinate 320,643 downwards.
CTGTTAATCAGAATGAAATTAAATAAATGATATTTAAAGTGTTCTTCATGTCTTATTTTTATTGACCTTACGGAAACTGACAAATAAGAAGTTTTGGAAAGTGGATAAATAAGAAATTTTATTCGCTGAAAAAATGACAGGAAGAAATCGTGCTTTTCTTGTAAAAAATGGCATAATCCCGACCTTTTTGACATATATAATAATAATCTTTTATCTTTATACGTTATAATCAAACCAATTTAAAAGAGTATGAACAAGAAAATAGAAGCCTTGTGGACACGCCTGCTATTGGCCGTTCAGAAAAATCCGGCGGAAGTATTGCTAGCTGTGTTTTTCTGTGTATTGGGATGTTACTATTTCGAATCGAGAAATGAAGATTGGGAGTCTGTATTGTCATATTCTCCGGTACTGTTCCTTACAACATATATATTGAACTATCTAACATTAGGTAAGAAAGGACGTGTTTTTTATTATATATCCGTTTTGTTCTTTATCCCTGTTTATATTTGGATTGAAAACACTTTTGATATAACGTTTTGGATTACGTTAATCATTATGCAACTAATATATATGGTAAGTCGCTGGAAGTTGGATAATGATGCTTTTATGCAAGTGGGAATCCGATATATTGCAGCTTGGTTGGCGGCTTGTTTATTGACTGTGATTGCTTGGTTATTGGCTATCTCGATTTATTTCTCTATTCATTACATATTTGAAATATGGGGTAATTATGAAGAGCGTTTCATAGCGTATGCTACTTCATTCGCTTTTGCAGGAGTAATGTCGTTGCTTTTTCTGATGTTTAACCAGAATAGAGATAATGGAAAAGTGAAGAATAAGGTATTTGATGTATTAGTTAACTTTGTTTTGTCTCCTGCTCTGTTGATTTATGCAGTGATTCTTTATTTGTATTTTATAAAAGTGACGGTAATATGGTCGTTGCCTAAAGGTGCGGTTGCCTATATTGTAATTAGTTTTACATCGGCTACTTTTCTGTTGAAAGGTTTTCAGGCTTTTGTGTCGAAACGTTATTATGATTGGCTTTACCGTTGGAGTAGTTGGGGTGTGTTGCCTGCTTTGGTCATGTATTGGGTTGGGGTGTATTACCGTATTAATCAATATGGGTTTACAGAGGCCCGTGTTTATCTGGTTATAATTGGATTGATATTAACGGGAACAGCTTTCTTATTTTTCTCCAAACGGGCGGGGAGATATTTGTATGTTTCCCTTTTAGCAATCGCTCTTTTATCGGCAGTTACCTATATTCCGGGTATAACGGCAAAAGATATAGAACGGATTTCACAGATGAAGAGAGATAATTATCCTCCGAAAACCAACTATGCCGGTTTGAAGGAAGATGGTTATATTGAAAGCGACATCCCTGTAGACATCGAAGGATTCCGTATGATGCATAAGGTTTTCAACTATCCGACAGATAAAGGATTCTATTTTTCCGGAGGTAAAGATTCAACTATTTTATATAATGCGGATGAAAGTATCCTTTTTGCTGAGCAAACGGATTCCTTATTTTACAGTCAGTTACGAAAAGTAGGTCTTACCCCTTATGATTCAATACCGGAATCGGTTTATCCGGATTTGTTGAGAATTGATATGGATTCGGCTGCATTGATTCTGGATTATATTTATTTTCAACGGGATTCGGTTTATCAAGGGGTTTATATGCTTCCTAAATGTTATTTAAAATGATGATATAAGCAGAGATGGAAAAAGAAAAAAAATTGGTTTTGTTAGCTCAACGAATTCGTGCATTGGCACAGAATGGTATTACCTACTCACTCAGTGAATATGATACAGAACGCTATGAAGAATTAATCCAAATAAGCAATCAGATAACTGCTTTGGCTACAGGTCTGGATGCGATCCAGATAGATGATTGTTATCACCTGATGAAAGAATATACTACGCCTAAGGTAGATATCCGGGCGGTTATATTTAATGAGAAAGATGAAATTTTGCTTGTTCAGGAAAAATCTGATGGTTGTTGGTCGCTTCCGGGCGGTTGGTCTGATGTTGGTTATTCACCGAGCGAAGTTGCCGTAAAGGAAGTGAAAGAAGAAACGGGTTTGGATGTCGAAGCTGTCCGTTTACTGGCAGTTATGGATATGAGCAAGCATCCGTATCCATTAATTCCGTTTTATGTATATAAATTCTTTATTCTTTGTGATATAAAAGGAGGTGAATTTACAAATGTCTTTGATATTGTGGGAAAACGCTTTTTTAAGTTGGATGAACTTCCTCCGTTATCTCTTGAACGTGTGCTTCCCGAACAGATATTTCAGATGTTTGATTACTATAAAAATTCTGTACAAACAGTTTATTTAGACTAGATTAATTTCGGGTGATAGTGTTTTTTTGTAAGTTTACGACCTTTTAGAAAATAAAATAGGATTATGAAAAGATATTGCCAAACTTTAGATTTAAAGGATGATGAGACGCTGATTCAAGAATATTCATATTGGCATTCTCCGGAGCATATTTGGCCGGAAATTCCTCAAGGTATTCGTGCTGTGGGCATTTTGAATATGGAAATTTACCGGCTGGGAAGCCGTTTGTTTATGATTGTTGAAACCTCAGACAATTTTAATTGGGATGAAGCTTTTGCGCGTTTGGCAAAAATGGATAAACAGGCAGAATGGGAAGATTTTGTTGCACGTTTTCAAAAAACAGTTCCCGGTTGTTCATCTTCAGAAAAATGGCAGATGATGGAATGTATTTTTAAGTTATCTGAATCACTATAATTTTATGAAAAACACAAATAAACAATCTTTAGTTGCTGCTCCAAACGGTAAATCTTATCTTATACCATTTATTCTTATCACCAGTTTGTTTTTGTTATGGGGCTTTGCCCATGGTTTACTGGATGTGTTGAATAAACACTTTCAAGGAGCTTTTACCATGACGAAAGCTGAGAGCGGATTGGTGCAATTCTCAACATATATTGCTTATTTTCTGATGGCTCTTCCGGCAGGAGCATTTATGAAGCGGTATGGCTATAAAAAAGGAATTATCCTGGGACTGTTATTATTTGCCGGCGGCGCATTTGCTTTTATACCGGCCGCATTTTTGCATTCGGCAGTTCCTTTTCTGATCGCTTTGTTTGTGATTGCTTGCGGGCTCTGCATATTGGAAACAGCAGCTAATCCGTACTCTACAATTTTGGGACCGGCAGAGTCTGCAGCTCAACGTTTGAACCTATCTCAATCATTCAACGGATTAGGTTGGATATTAGGACCATTAGTTGGCGGTCTATTAATATTCGGAGCTTCAGAAGACGATATTTTTGCTTTGGCAAAGCCTTATATTTTGGTTGGTGGCATCGTATTATTTGTAGCATTGCTTTTTATTCTCACCAAATTACCGGAGATAAAAACGGTTGCTGGTTTTTCTGATGAAACTGTAGATAAGCCTTTGCATGAAGTTGCTACTCAGAAATCAATCTGGAAACATCGTCAGTTTGTACGTGCTGTAGTTGCTCAGTTTTGTTATTGCGCAGCACAAACTGGTATATTCAGTTTTTTTATAAACTACGTAACCGAAATGAATTCGCATATTTCCAATATAGAAGCTTCGCGGATACTGGCTTTTGGTGGAATGGCATTGTTTATGATAGGCCGTTTGGCTGGTAGTTTTACAATGAAGTGGATGTATCCTAATCGTTTGTTGGCCTTATTTTCTTTAGCTAGTATCGTTTGTATGAGTTTAGTTGTGGCATCATTGGGGACGGTTTCTCTTTATGCTCTATATCTCTCGTTCTTTTTCATGTCGGTTATGTTTCCTACTATTTTTGCCTTGGGGCTGGAAGGTATGGGGATTTATACAAAGAAGGCTTCTTCGTATATCGTTATGGGAGTAGCAGGTGGGGCTTTTAGCCCAATACTGATGGGATACATTGGTGAGACTAATATGGCTATCGGTTTTATCGTTCCTTTGGTTGCGTTTGCATATATATTCTATTTCTCTATAAAATGTGGAAAAGCCAGATGACTTTTCCCTATCTCTAATTTGGGTTTCTTCCGAGAGAAATTAGAATTTCATTCGGAAGGAATTGTTTTTTCTTCCGAATGCCGTATATTTTGATATTGCACATGAAATATTTATATGTGCCGCACATTTTTGTGTAAAATGTGCAATATTAAGGAAAAGTATTTATCTTTGCCGCCGTTTATGCTAGGAATGGCATATGAAGATAGGTACTAATTAATAAATAATTTATGAAGAAAGTTATCGCATTAGCATGTCTTTCCATGCTTCCTCTATCTTATGCAGCGGCAGAAGGTTATCAGGTAAATGCACAGAGTACAAAACAGGCAGGTATGGGCCATGTAGGGACTGCTATGAAACTTGGGGCAGAGAGCATGCACTTTAATCCGGCCGGATTGGTTTTTATGGAAAATAGAATACATTTGTCTGCCGGTGTTTCCGGAGTTTTTTCAAAAGGCAAATTTACTGATGGTGAGTATGTACAAAAGCCGGATAATACCCCTAGTACGCCATTATATGTATATGCGGGTTTCAAGATTTATGATAACTTGGCCGCAGGTATAAGCCTTACTACACCGTATGGAAGTTCTATGAATTGGGGTAAAGACTGGAAAGGGGCACATTTGATACAGGATATCTCTTTGAAAGCATTTAATATCCAGCCAACTGTTTCATGGAAAATCATGGATCGTTTAAGTATTGGAGCCGGTTTAATGATGGAGTTCGGTAATATAGAATTGAGCCGTGCTTTGATTGGTCCGGGCGAAATGTCTGGTATGGCTTCTGGCTTAATGGAACAATTCGGTCCGCTCCTCCAAGCTCATCCTGAGCTAGGCGCAATTGCCAAGCCTGTGATTGATAAATTAATAGCTGATATGGCTAAATATGATGATGCTTCCGCTGCATCTGTAAACCTGAAAGGAGATGCCGGTGTTCGTCTGGGCTTCAATGTCGGTGCTATGTATGATATTAATGATAAGGTAACAGTCGGTGTTTCTTATCGTTCAAAAGTAAAGGCTCGTGTAAAAGAAGGTGATATCGCATTGAGTTACGCAAATGAAACTGATTTAAAGGAAAATATCTTTAAACAGGTTGAAACCCTTATTAAGACGGCTGAAAGTTTTGGCGTTTCGGTTCCTGTAAATTTACAGATACCGGCTTTGGATCAGGGTACTTTCTCTGCTGAACTGCCGTTGCCTTCAAACTGGAATGTGGGCGTTACTTATAAACCGACCAACCGTTGGATTCTTTCCGGCGAAGTTCAGTTTGTAGGATGGGGTGCTTATAAAAAATTGGAGATCAATTTCTCTCCGTCTTCATTGAGCCAGTATGATATGGTGGCTAAAAAGGAATATATGAATTCTCGTATTTATCGTGTTGGTGCTCAATTTGCTGCTACCAATAGACTGGACGTTCGTATGGGTGCTTATTATGACGAATCTCCGGTAAAAGATGACTTCCTGAATCCTGAAACACCAAGTATGAATAAGTTTGGTATTACAGGAGGTTTGAGCTTCCGTCCGGTAGACCGTCTTTCTGTAGATTTTGCTTTCTCTTATGTTACAGGGTTTGGACGTGATGGTTCTTATACAGATAAAGCTTTGGTTAGTGGTGCTGAACGTAAATTCGGAGGACATTACAATATTTATGCATTGATGCCGTCTATTGGTGTTGCATACGCATTCTAAAATAACTTGATAGAGTTGTTTTAAGTGACCTAAAGAGAAAATTTAATACTCTGAATTTTCTCTTTAGGTTTTTTATTTCCTACTATTTATAAATAGGGGTTATTTGTTGTTTGTAGGAAAGAGTTTGTATGTTAGAGTTCCTGGAAAAATAAAAGAGGATGTCTCATATTATAATGAAACATCCTCTTAAATGGTTATTTTCTTATGTTATTGTTGAATCCAACGAACATATGCGAAATCTTGACGATGAGGTAATTCTTTGTTTACGGGATAAACACGGAATCCCATCTTGTGATTACCTGCTTCTGTTGGAGCTGCTGTTAACGTAAAGAATAGTTTTGATCCTTCTTCTTTCATTAGCTTAAACTGAGAAACATTAAGTAATTCCAATGTATGTTTTTCAGGATCTTCTTTAGTAACGACCATATCTACGCCCAACATTCCTTTTAATTCATGGCGGTCAATAACCAAATTGAATGTATAGTTGCTTCCCACTACAGGACCATTAGCTTGCAAGTCTTGATCGCAAGTGAATGATTCTACCTGGAAACTGTCCCAATGCTCTGCTACCTCTTCTTTCCATGCTGCGATTTCTTTTGCTGTAGCATAGTTGTTTTCGTGCAGATGGGCTGAGCGGGTTGCCAACTTGTTGTAGAAACGGCTGATATAATCGTCCAGCATTCGTTTCATTGTATAATCTGGAGCAATCTTTGCAATAGAATTTTTGATATACTGAATCCATTCCGGAGAATAGTCCTTACTATTCTTTGCATAGTAAGTAGGTATAATTTCTGTTTCCAAAATGTGGTAAATCGTTGCAGCATCTAATTGATCCTGATACTGTTGGTTTTCGTAAGTACGTTTGTCTGTCAATGCCCAACCTGCTCCTTCACGATAGCCTTCATACCACCATCCGTCCAAGACAGAGAAGTTGAGAACGCCGTTCATTTCAGCTTTTTCTCCTGATGTTCCGGAAGCTTCCAGCGGACGCGTTGGCGTATTCAACCATACATCAACACCAGAAATCAAGCGGCGAGCCAGACGCATATCATAATTTTCCAGGAAGATAATCTTACCTAAGAACTCTGGACGACGGGAAATTTCTACAATGTGCTTAATTAAACCTTGTCCACCGCCGTCGGCAGGATGAGCTTTTCCTGTGAATACAAACTGGATTGGGAATTTTTCGTTGTTAACGATCTTTGCCAAACGATCCAGGTCTGTAAATAGCAAATGAGCTCGTTTATAGGTTGCAAAGCGTCGGCCGAAACCAATTAATAAGGCATCCGGGTTGATTTTATCCAAGATAGAAACAACCTTTGACGGATCTCCTTGATTCTTTAACCATGTTGTACGGTATTCGTCCTTTATGTAATTAATTAATTTCTTTTTTAACGTCTTACGAAGAGCCCAGATTTCATCATCGGGAACATTTTGAATTGCTTCCCAATACTTCTTATTTGATTGATCGAAGAAGAAGTTTTCGTCAAATTTGTCGGCATAGAATTCCTTCATTTCCGTAGCGGCCCAAGTCGGCATGTGTACACCGTTGGTAACGTAGCTAACATGCAATTCGTCAGCAAAATAACCTTTCCATACCGGCGCAAACATTTTCTGCGATACTTTTCCATGCAACCAGCTAACGCCATTTGCTTCCTGACAAGTATTTAATGCGAATACGCTCATAGAGAACTTTTCGTTTGAACCGGGGTTTTCACGTCCCATGTCAATAAATTCTTGCCAGCTGATACCTAATTTACCAGGGAATTCACCCATATAGCGGCCAAACAAGCCTTCATCAAAGTAATCGTGTCCTGCAGGAACCGGAGTGTGTACCGTATAAAGAGCAGAAGCGCGAACAACCTCTAATGCTTGGTTGAATGTCAATCCGTCGTTTTGGATATAATCAACCAAACGTTGTGCATTAATAAGAGCGGCATGACCTTCGTTGCAATGATAAATCTGTTTTTTGATACCCAGCTTGTTCAACATCATGATACCACCGATACCCAACAAGTATTCTTGTTTCATACGGTTTTCCCAGTCACCACCATATAATTGGTGAGTGATAGAACGGTCCCATTCACTGTTTTGCGGGATATCTGTATCCATCAGATACAAAGGAATACGTCCAACGTTTACTTTCCATATATTGGCATAAACAGTTCTTCCTGTATAAGGTACTTCCAATACCATCGGTTCACCGTTTGATTGCATAACCTGAGTCAGCGGAAGAGAATTGAAATTCTGAGGCTCATAGTTTGCAATCTGTTGGCCATCCATAGATAACGATTGAGTGAAGTATCCGTAACGGTACAAGAAACCGACACCGCATAAATCAATATTACTGTCGCTGGCTTCTTTCAAATAGTCTCCGGCTAATACACCCAGACCTCCGGAATAAATTTTTAATACGTTAGTCAAGCCATATTCCATACTGAAATAAGCAACAGACGGTTTTGTTTTATCCGGTTTAACGTTTATATAATTTTTAAAATCCGTATAGACTCTTTGTATTTCAGCCATTAACATTTTATTGGCCATAATCTCTTCTACTCGTTTGTATGATAAACTCTGAAGTAGAAGAACCGGGTTACCTTCTGTAGACTTCCATAGCTCCGGATCTAATTTACCAAATAGTTTAGCACCTTCATGATTCCATACCCACCAGAGATTTGTTGCCATCTCATGAAGCGGTTCCAGTTGTTGTGGAAGCTTTGAATGTGAGTAAACCTCTTTCCAAATAGGATTGTTTGCGTTATTCGCTTTGATTTTCATTATCGTGAAGTTTAATAAGTTTTCATTTTGTGAAATCGTGGATAATCTTTCCTCGTTTTTTTCTGTAAAAACAGCGGCAAAGATAGGATTATCTTCTTAATTATGAGTTATATTTTAGCTTTTTCTTTTCTTTGCATGTTCTAAAGCTATACTGAAAGCTGTTTGATAATAGGCTATAAACTTACTCCATTCTGCTTTACCTGCAAGATCGAAACAACGCTGCCGGATAGTCTCTATCTCCTTTTTATCTTTTTGGGCTAATGATAAAATGAAGTTTGTGATAGCATCTGCTACCTCAAAATAATTGAAGTCTGTGCGATTAATTACAGCAACACCTTCGTCAATATTATTCCCCGACACTGTCTTCTCTGCCCATAATCCGAAACCTGCCAGGTTTGTAGTGATTGTCGGGATGCCGAAAGCTATACTTTCCAATGGCGTATAACCCCATGGTTCATAATAAGAAGGATATACGGTAACATCCATTCCTATCAATAAATCATAGTACACTTTGTTGAAAATACCATCGTGTCCGTCTTGATAACAGGGAACAAATATTATTTTTAGTTTATCGGCAGCCGTGTTCGTAAAGCCGGCATGCATAATATAGTTTAGTACTTTGTCTTCACGCATCTGGTGTAACCAGTGGGTGATAAACGGTACTTGTAACGGTGACGTAGTTTTTATGTCTTTTTCAATGACTTCTTTCAGGTCTGCACGGGCATCACGTACCCAGGCAGGTACTATGATAAAAGCAATAGCCTCCCGTTGTAGACGTCCGGAGGTGCGTACGCGGTTCATTGCTTCTATGAAAACGTCGATACCTTTGTTTCTGTATTCATACCGGCCACTTGTTGAAATTAGCAAAGCATCCGGTGAGATAGGATAACCTAGCAGTTTTTCCGCAACATTTATCAATGTTTGTCGGGCTGCATTGCGTTTTTTCGTATATTCTTTACCGTCGGGCACAAAATTTCTTTCGAAACCGTTCGGGGTAACAATATCAGGTTCTTTATCCAGTAATTGTTTACATTCACGGGCTGTAATGTCACTAACGGTTGTAAAGCAATCTACATAATGGGCTGTTTGTTTCTCCAAAGAGTGCTTAGCCTCCATATTCAATTCTGTAGCCATCTGATCTCCGTTATAGCCATCCATATAAGCATAAAGGGCTTTGTTATTTCCTGCTATGGAACGTCCGATAGATGTAGCATGCGTTGTAAATAATGTAGCTATTGCCGGAATCTGTTTTTGTATATATAGAGCTCCCATACCCAACATCCATTCGTTGAATAGGGCGGCTACCTTTTTGGTTTCAAGTTTATAGAAGCGGTAAAAGCTTTCAATTACTTTTGCTACGGCATAAGCAAAAATACATGATTCATCATAATCACCGTAAGCATTTAATGAATTTACTTTATAACTTTCCCACATTGTGTAAAACAATTGGTCGCGGTCCTCAAAATAGGGTTTAAAGTCTACTAAAATAACCGGGGGCATTCCGGGTACATTCCATCGTCCTATTTTTAGTTTTAGTTTGTCTACCGATTCCGCATGTTTCTTCCAGTCTGCAAATAAAGTTGCCTCCTCGATAAAGTCGGAAGCTTCAGTATTTGTCCACACATCAGGACCAATAAAAATGATTTTATCTTTAAAAAGTTGTTGTAATGTATGCGCTTTTGTAGAAAGAACAGTATAAATTCCTCCTACTTTATTACAAACCTCCCAGCTGCTTTCAAACAGATATTCTGGCGTTGATGTGATGTTACTCATATATGATTTTGTTTATAATCAGAGATTTTACGGTTGCAAAGATAATCTATTTTATGTTTTTTCTTTGCTATTACCGGGTATTTAATAACAATATTTCTAACTTTGTGGATATTTAAAACACAAAAAATATGGCTAAAAGAAGAATTTTAAAGAAAGACATCGGTTATGTAGCTGGCGATTTATTTACAGAAGTATTGGTTTGCAAGCTGTATATCCCCGGCGTTGATGCAGACAAAACGGATATACTTATGTCCAGAATTCTGGATATGCAAGATAATTTTATAAGCCGCGTTAGTCGTCCGGACGGAAAGGATAATAAGAAACTGGTAAAAGAATATTATCGTAAATTAAGATCAGATTTGCAGGAGGAGATCGATGCTATTGCAGCCGAAATAGGTTCTCTCAGCAAAGAAATAAAGGAATGAAGAAAAGGATAAGTAAGGCAATTCTCCGCTTAGCAGGATGGAAACTTGGGCCGGTTGATGGCGTTGATTTGCCGAAATGTGTTGTTTGTGTTGCTCCCCATACCAGTAATTGGGATTTTATTGTAGGAAAACTGTTTTATACCTCAATCGGTTGTAATGCCGGATTCCTTATTAAAAAGGAATGGTTCTTTTTTCCTTTTAACATTTTATTCAACTGGATGGGCGGTGTACCGGTAAACCGTGGTAAAAAGACTTCTGTGACCGATCAGATGGTAGAGGTGTTTAAAACACGTGAAAGGTTTCAGCTGGCTGTTACTCCCGAAGGTACACGAAAACCCGCTAAAGAATGGAAGAAAGGGTTTTATTATATCGCCGTGAAAGCAAATGTGCCTATTCTTATGGCGTACTTTGATTATGGGAAAAAGGAAGCAGGGACAAAAGGTATATTCTATCCTACAGGAGAGATGGAGAAAGATATACATGAAATCCGTACACATTACCGTGGTGTTACGGCATGCCATCCTGAGAACTTTATAGATGTATAATTATATAAGGAAAGAAGTTTCACACAGGCTTCTTTCCTTTATTTGTTTAATAATCTAATATTATGGCCGATAGTTTGCGTATTAGTATGATACAATCCCATATTATATGGGAAGACAGAAGTGAAAACCTGGGGTATTATGGTGAATTACTTCGTAGAGTGAGTGGAAAAACCGATATAGCCGTGTTGCCGGAGACATTTACTACCGGTTTCTCTATGGAAGTGGAAAAGCTGGCAGATACAATGAATGGCGAAACAATTCCTACCATTAAAAACTGGGCGAAGACGTATGACATGGCGATCATTGGCAGCTTTATTGCCGAAGAGAATGGTGCATACTATAACCGTGCTTTCTTTATCACACCCGAAGGGGAAGAATACTATTACGACAAGCGTCATTTATTCCGTATGGCAGGAGAAGACAAACATTTCTCTGCCGGTGATAAGCGTGTTATTGTGAATTATAAAAATTGGAACATTTGCTTGCAAGTATGTTACGACCTCCGTTTCCCGGTGTGGAGCCGTAATGTGAAGAATGAATATGACCTGTTGGTTTACGTAGCCAATTGGCCGGAACCTCGTAAGAAAGTCTGGAAAGCTCTTCTGCAAGCACGTGCAATTGAGAATATGGCCTATGTCTGCGGTGTGAATCGTGTTGGTATAGACGGCAAAGGATTCGTATATCATGGAGATTCGATGGTGTTCTCTCCCAAAGGAAAGAAACTGGCAGATGCCGGCAAACGGGAAGAGATTACACGTACATGCACACTTCAAAAAGACGAATTGGACGATTTGCGGACTAAATTCCCTGTTTGGAAAGACGAAGATTCATTTCAATTATTATGAAACCACATTCTTCCTGGACTTGGATTCCTTCCCTGTATTTTGCGGAAGGTTTGCCTTATATAGCCGTTATGACACTCTCTGTCATTATGTATAAACGGCTGGAAGTGTCAAATACAGACATTGCTTTATTAACCAGTTGGTTGTATTTTCCTTGGGTTATCAAACCTTTATGGAGCCCTTTTGTCGATTTGATAAAAACAAAACGTTGGTGGATTTATGTAATGCAGTTGCTTATTGGCGGCGGAATGGCCGGTATTGCCTTTGTGCTTCCGGGTGATTTTTTCCTGCAAGCAACATTGGCTTTCTTCTGGTTGATGGCTTTTAGCTCTGCCACACACGATATTGCCGCCGATGGTTTCTATATGTTGGGACTGACAGAAGACCAGCAGGCTTTTTTCATAGGTATTCGTAATACCTTTTATCGTATCGCAATGATTACCGGACAAGGCTTGCTTGTTATGTTGGCAGGCTTTTTGGAAAAGTCGACAGGAAAGATTCCTTTTGCCTGGAGTATCGTGTTCTTCATACTGGCAGGAACGTTTGTAGGACTTTCCATGTGGCATAAATACATTCTGCCCCGACCTGTAGAAGATGCGCCACGCCTCAACGTTACACCTTCTGTTATATTGGTTGAGTTTTTTAAGACATTTGCCAGTTTCTTTCAAAAGAAAGGTGTTATTCCTGCACTTCTGTTTATGTTGACCTTCCGGTTGGGTGAGTCCCAGTTGGTGAAGCTGGCTTCTCCGTTTTTATTGGATGGGCGCGAAGTAGGAGGTTTGGCGCTTAGTACCGGACAGGTTGGCTTTGCTTACGGAACAGTAGGAGTAATAGCTTTGCTTTTGGGCGGTATTCTTGGAGGCATGGCAATTGCCCGCAATGGATTGAAGCACTGGCTTTGGCCAATGGCGCTGGCCATATCGTTGCCAAACTTGGTTTATTTGTATATGGCCTATGCCATGTCGGAAAATATCTTCATCATTAACGGCTGTGTTGCTATCGAACAGTTTGGTTACGGTTTTGGCTTTACTGCCTATACAATGTATCTGATGTTGTTTGCCGAAGGCGAGTATAAAACATCCCATTATGCAATCAGTACCGGATTTATGGCCTTGGGAATGATGCTACCCGGAATGATTTCCGGCTGGATACAAGAGCAGATCGGTTATCAACACTTCTTCATTTGGGTGATGATTTGTTGCCTTCCAGTCTTCTTTGTTTTGCCGTTTCTAAAGTTCAAACATTGATTCTTCTAAAACATTTCTTCTTTTTCGATACTGATAGTTTCTCCGGTTATTGGATGGCGGAACGTAATAGCTATAGCGTCTAGATAAAGTCGTTCCGCTTTTCTTCCGTATAATTCATCGCCTATGATAGGAGCATTTAGCCCAAGTATATGCGCTGCGTGAACGCGCAGTTGGTGTGTGCGTCCGGTAAGAGGGCGAAATTCAATACGGGTGACTCCTTTGTTGTAGCTCAAGACCTGATATTCCGTGATAGCTCTTTTCCCGTATTCATTGCTGACCATTTGCCTGGGTCGGTCCATCGGATTCAGACAAAGAGGCAAATCGATGATGCCTTTTGACGGGGTAACTGTGCCGTCAAGTAAAGCAATATAACGTTTACTGACTGTCCGGTTACTAAATTGGGTTTGTAATTCCTGATAAACTTTTAGCGTTTTGGCTACCAGTAATAATCCGGAAGTTCCCATATCTAGCCGGTGAACAACTAAAGGGCCTGTTGCTTCCGGATAGCGGGTTCGCATTTCGCTGTAAACCGATTTAACAGGCAATTTGCCCGGAACGGAGGGCATTCCTGCCGGCTTATCCAATACCAACAACCATTCGTCTTCCCAAAGAATACTAAGTTTGGTATCTTGATGCGCTGCATTAGCCAGCGGATTCGGGTCTACATCCAGCCCTTGGAGCATATGGTTGAGAATAGGCTCGCATTTCCCTTTGCAAGCCGGATAGTAATAACCATGCCGGCGTAACTCTGTCTTTGGTGACTTTCCCCACCAAAACTCTGCCATAGCTATAGGTTTCAGATTATTCAGATAGGCATATTGTAACAGTCGGGGAGCGGCACATTCTCCGGCACCGGCAGGAGGTAGCTGCTGCTTTGCTTCTTTAAAGATAGATAACAGGCTTCGGACTTCACCGCGTGCATTGCGTATCTTGAATTGCTCAAATAGTTTTTGTTGTAAAGCGGCCGAACGGGCTTTGCGCTCAGTCTTTAGTTTGTTTATCTCTTGGTCAAACTTATCTTTATCGGCCTGCAGGATGTTGATCCGGTTTTTCCATTTCTCTTTTAAACGTTTAAACTCTGCTTTCTCGTGTTGGCTTTCCCGTATCATAATGGCTTGTTCCTCTTCTCCCGGATTGCTAAGACGGTATAAATCGCGCTTCTCTTTCGATATGGTCAGTTGGGCTTTGGCTGCCTTCAAAGAAGATTCAGCATCGGCTGTTTCTTGATCCAGACGTTGCTTGCAGGTCTGATATTCTTTGCTTTCCGTAATTGTGCGTATCTGTACATTGATAGCAGATATGCGGTCTTCTTCGGGCTTGAAGAATCCGTCCGGTTCAAGTAGATCGTATATGGGAGGGACAAAATAGGGATGTAAGTTCTTCCCTGCTAATGTCCCCGAAAAGGCGGACAGGAAACCGAGTTCTCCTAAATTATTCTTTACAATCAAAACACCGAACATTTTTCCCTGATCCAGTTCTTCTTTCCATTCTGTTTGTCCGGCAAGATATTCCTGTACTTCCTGGGCGGCTGTTACACATAACGGATGAGGTGTATAGTGGAATGGGTATGTGAACCGTAGGGGAAGGACGGGGGAGGAGCTTGATGTATGAAGCAAATGAAACATCCCGGTCGGTTTTATAGTTTCTGACATTCCGGACAATAGTAAACCGATCCTCCCATGTAGGCCTCTTTCACGATTGTGCTACCGCATTTCGGACAAGGTAAGTCATATGTGTTTTTCGATAGTATAGACTTATAACCTCCTTTGTTTCCGAAGAAATCGGTTTCCGTATCGCGTCCGCCATTGTCAGTCATTTGCTGTAATGTCGTTTTGAGCGAACGAAGCAAACGTTGCTTCTCTTCTTCTGTAAAAGATAGAATCTTACGTTTAGGATGTATGGAGGCATTGAACAGGATATCTTGTAAAACTCCGTTTCCTACCCCCGGAATGCGCTGTTCTGTAGCTAATAAGGCCTTTGCCGTTATATTCTTCTTTTCCGAAGAAATCAGTTTTTCAAAATAAGATTCATTGAATTTGCTACTTAAAGGTGAGATACTATCCATGCTGAGGGTTCGATATTTATTCTCCAATGATCCCTTGAAAACATAGATACCGCCATACATGGTGGTATTAAAGCTGATGAATGAATCATCATCGAAAGTAATCAACATCTGGTATTTCTTTGGGATAGCAGTTGTACTTTCGTTATAACGCATTTTTATACCATCGAAAATACTTAGAAAGACATTGTCGTCGAATCTGATATCGACGAATATCCCTTTCCCTTCTGCCGATTCTACACGTCTGCCAACAAGTAGCTTCTTGTATGCTTCGGGCGTGTCATTAAAGAAGGTAAACTTGTGCAGATGCGTTGCTCCATATACATCTGTTACCGTACGTCCTGCAAGTTTTTGTTCTACCTGACGGCCAATGGTGATTGCTTCGGGTAATTCTATCATAAAGTTCTTCTTTGAAAATGAGAGGATTAATAAATCATTTTTTTCGTCATGCCTCCATCTACAGTAATATTTTCACCATTGATGAAATCGTTTTCTTCCTGACAGATGAAGAGGCAGGTCCGGGCTATATCCTCCGGCTTTCCCACCCGTCCGGACGGATGCATGGCATGATCTTCCGGTAAAAGCCGGTCGTAGTCATGTGTTTGTATCCAGCCGGGAGCGATGGAGTTGACTGTGATCTGCCATTTAGTCAGCGACAGTGCGAGCGCATGTGTCAATGAATAAATGCCGCCTTTGGAGGCTGCATATCCTTCACTGCCCGGTTCGCTCATCAGATAACGGGTGGAACAAATATTCACAATCCTACCGAACCGGTTAGGAGTTTCCTGTGATTGACGGTGGATAGCAAGTTGCCTCGATGTGATATATGCCGGACGCAGATTAACTGACAGAATCCGGTCGAAATCTTCTACACTGGTTTCCGTAATAGGTGAGAATTGGCTGATACCTGCATTGTTTATGATGATATCAATATCTCCCCAATCGGCAAATATTTGCTGCATGCAATTTTCCAAAGCCTCTTTGTCACTTACGTCTACATGATAGAAGTCCGTTCCCGTCCGGAGAGCTGTTTCTTTGCCTGCAGTCTCATCCTTGTCGCAAAAAGCTACGCGATGTCCGGCCGAACGGAATGCTTTCACAATGGCTTTGCCTATCCCTGCGGCGCCACCGGTCACGAATACTCTCCGGGTTTTGGGTGGCATGTTTGCCTTTTTCATACCGGATGGTTTCCGGGACTGATAAGCTTCCATTTTCTTTTCCAGGTAGTTGTCTGCCATGATGCTCTATCTTCTTTATACTGTATTTCTTTTTTTCTTATTCTTCACTCAAGTGTTCCATTTTGTTTCATGCCGGTGAAACTTTTGTTCCATCGGGGTGAAACACTTGTTCCATCAGCATGAAACATTCGTTCCACCGGCATGAAACCCTTGTTTCTTCAGCATGAAACAAATCATAGGTGAAAAGAAAGAAGTTACCAATTATATTGTTCCACATACTTATCGTATACGGGCTCGTTTTTAATTCCATGTCTGACAAATAGTTGGCGAATATATTCTTGTTCATCGGGACTGATAAGGCGTTCTTTGCGCTGACATCTGTAATAGGTGCTTCGTTGGAAATGATCAATCATTTGACGCCTGATGACAACGGCATCGCTATGAGGAATTTCATCCAACAAGTGCGTGATGCCCAACGCAAAACGTTCCTGCTTGTCTGGTTTGAAATAAGGGCAGTCTTTCCCTTCGGGCGTTTTGTACATGGGACTGATTGTGCTGATCACTCCATATTCGGAAGGAATATGAATACTTATCTCGTGGCGCAGACATTCGGCAGAGCGCTTGCATTTGTCATTGAAACAGTAGGAAAAATTGTAAGGTACTGATTTGTAATCAAAATTTGGTTTCATTTATATTCAGTTTATATCGGTTGTATAATTACATGTAAAGATAGTAATTTTTTGTTGTTAGAAATGAGATTGTCCATAATTCACTCCACAAGGAGTAATCATTGTGTGCATGGTCTATTATTGAGCGGAGAATGATAATTAGTATAGGTCTTATGTCTTATGCTTTTGTTGTTTTCCAATTATAAAGGATTTTATGTGGGCTTAATCAGTAAGGTATAGGACTATTTTATGGTAAATCTCCAACAACAGGCACATTCTTGATCGGTAACATGCGGATAACAACTTATCATTTCGGTAACGATTCTTTTATCTATAACTTGTGCAAACCCATCATGTTCGATAAAGCCAACCGGCGCACAAGGATGAAATGGCATACCTTTTGCCTTTCGGGCAGACTGTACCCTGCATTCATTTATACGGTATATAAGAGAATCTCCTTCCCTGAAAATACTTACTGATGGATTCGACAATGCAGAGAACCTTATAGCTAAAGCTTTCTCTAATCCTTCGAGCCCGGCATTGTCCGGAAGGTTCAGAAATGTCTTAATCCTTTTGGCTTCTATGCGAGTAAATTTTATCCAGGCATTTTTATCATGCAACATTGCTTTATCCATGCCACTTTCTTCTTCTACAGATTGAAACCACACTCCGTCAAGAGCATAGATGTTTTTGGCGTATATTCTTATTAAGTTCTTAAGTTCTTCTTTGGATAATAAGTCGAGTTTGTCTGTCATGATTTTTCAATTATGGATGTTTTTCTCAATCTATTCTGCTTCAGGTGCTTCCCAAACGCCTGTTTTATACATACGATAACTCTTCTCTATCTTTTTGGAAGTGTCTGCTTCCAAAGCATAGAGTATTTCACGGGTAAACTCCAGGGGGAAAAGTCCGTTGGCCGTTACCATGTTGCCATCCCTAACAGCAGGTTTGTCGATGTAGAGCGATTCGCCCTTGTAATTCATCCCTGCAAACGCTTTTAGATACTCCAATGCGTTGCTGGTATGTTTTACTTCATTAAGAAATCCGTGCATTCCAAGAAACACAGAGGCATTGCATATTCCTGCAACCAACTTTTCATTCTGTATAGCATCTTTCACCAGCGGGACGATTTGCTCGGCTTCCGGTGTAAACCATCTTGTTCCGCCAATTAAAATCACTCCGGCATAATCTACAGGAATATCGTCGATGCAGTAATCCGGCAACACCTTGAAGCCTCCGCACGATATAACGGGGTCTTTTGTTACCGCCACCGTTTTAACCACATATTTACGTTCGCTTCCGGGCTCAACACCACAACTCAGGCTCGGAGCAATATAAGCTCCTTCCCAGTCGGCAAAATCATTGAGCAATACAAATAGAATTTCTTTGGTCATATACTATATTATTTTAAATAAGCTACATCTATACTCTTAATCACTTGCCGATGCAAAAATGTTGGAAAATATTTTGGAGAACCTGATCTGTTGTAACCTCTCCTGCGATATCTGATAAATGGAAAATACATTCCCGCAAATCTTGAGAAACGAAGTCTCCGGAAAGGTTTGTGTTTAGACCTTCTTGTACCCGGTGAATTGCTTCAAGCGCATGGGTGAGAGCTTCATAATGGCGGACATTTGTTACAATAATATCATTTTCTTGGATAGAAGAAATAGCGGATATTTCAATAAGTAGCTTTTGCAGTTCGGGAATATGAAGTCTCTTTTTTGCTGAAATTGCTATTTTATGCCATTCATCAGGGAATGGATGTGTTGGGGTAAATGTATTGGAAACATCACATTTATTCATTGCTAAAATGACCGTTTTATTTACCAATCGAGATGCTATTTCTTGGTAAAATGCTTCGAATGTTTTGCAATCACGACTCAGATCATACATCAGAATTATGATTTGTGCTTGGTCTAATGCTTTAAAACTACGCTGAATTCCTAATACTTCGATTGTATCATTCGTTTCCCGGATACCTGCCGTATCAATAAAACGGAATAACTGACCGTTAATGTTTATAGTATCTTCTATTACATCGCGAGTTGTTCCATGTATGTCACTTACTATTGCTTTTTCTTCGTTTAGTAAGGCATTCAGTAAGGTGGATTTACCGGCATTTGTTTCTCCTATGATAGCAACAGGAATACCGTTTTTAATAGCATTGCCAATGCTGAATGATTGGGCTAGATTACTAATGACTTGCTCTATGTGGTCTGCTAAAGAGCGAAGCTCGCTACGGTCTGCAAATTCCAGTTCTTCATGGTCACTGAAATCTAATTCCAGCTCCATTAATGATGTAATATGCAAGAGCTGTGCCCTTAATCCTTTCAATTCATTGCTAAACCCTCCACGCATTTGACTTAAAGCCAATTTATGCTGTCCTGCAGATGTGGAGGCTATGAGATCGGCTACCGCTTCTGCTTGACTGAGATCCATTTTCCCGTTAAGAAATGCTCTTTGGGTATATTCTCCCGGCAAAGCGGAACGGCAACCTTTTTCTATGAGTAATTGTAATATTTGCTGTTGTATATAAATAGAACCATGACAGGTAATCTCTACTGTATCTTCACCTGTAAACGAATGTGGATTACGGAATAATGAGAGCATTACGTCATCCAATGGCTCTCCATTCCGTTGGATGCTTCCGTAACTGAGTGTATAGCCTTTTTGAACTGAAAGACTTTTTCCTTCTTTTTTCGGAATAAAAATAGAGTCACAGATAGCTACAGCCTCAGGACCGGAGATTCGGATTACTGCAATACCTCCGGTTCCGGGTGCTGTTGATACGGCACAGATTGTGTCTTGATTCATAAATTATTATACAGTTATAAGTTCATAGTTTTGAGTTCCTATTCCTAGCTTTTCTGCATGTTCTAAGCCTGCCTGCCAATTTGTGTCCGGATGAATCATATGAAATTTGTCTTCACCTACCAAATGTTGATGAGGATGGGCTTCCGATAATTTATTGCCTCCTAATACAGGGGCGTTGGTTACCATATCTGCGCAAGCTTTATCTAATGCAACAGGATCGAAAGATGCGGCAATACCCAAATCGGGAACAATTGCGGCATCGTTATGATTCCAGCAGTCACATTCCGGTGAAACATTCATTATGAAACTGATATGAAAATTGGGCTTATCGAGTAATACGGCTTTTGTGTATTCTGCAATTTTATAATTCAGTCGTTCGGATGTGTCCCATGAAGCCAATACTGCTGCTTCATATTGGCAAAGAGCTACGCATTGTCCGCAACCTACACATTTGTCGTAATCAATCACTGCTTTATGATTGTCATTCAGATGGATAGCATCATGAGCACAATGTTTTACGCAAATATTACATCCTTTACAATTGTCTGTTTCTATTTTAGGTTGTGAAGTCCCGTGTAGTTCTAGCTTACCGGCTACGCTGGCACAGCCCATTCCTAAGTTTTTTAATGCGCCACCAAAGCCACTTTGCTCGTGTCCTTTAAAGTGATTCATGGAAAGAACAATATCTGCATCAACAATGGCTGCACCGATTTTTGGAGCTTTGCAATATTTTCCATTTATTTCTATTTCGCGGCAGTCAGTACCTTTTACCCCGTCGGCAATGATTACATTACAATTGGCGGAGATGGGATTGAATCCATTTTCCATTGCGCTTTGCAAATGATCTACAGCATTGGAACGGCGTCCGGAATACAGTGTGTTGCAATCTGTAAGAAATGGTCTTGCTCCCAGACTACGAAGTATATTTGCCATCCGTGCGGCATAATTAGGACGAATGTAAGCAAGATTGCCGGGTTCTCCAAAGTGGATTTTAATGGCTACAAATTGGTCTTTGAAATCAATGTTTGTAATTCCGGCACGTTTAACCAGACGTTCCATTTTGTCAAGCAGGTTGCTTGATGGAGTTGTACGTAAATTAGTGAAGTAAACTTTTGAGGCTTCCATATTCTTATTGGTTTTTATGTTACAAAGTTCCATCTAATGTATATCGAAGCTGGTCTAACATGAGCGGAATCTCATTTTCTTCGATGCCTGCAACTACCAGGTCCGGTATATCTTGATTGAACTGTTCTTGAAATTTGTTGAAATCATTTTCTTCGCTTTCTACAGCCTTTTTGTAATAGGCTAGTGCGCCTTTAATATTTTGTAAAGCCCATTCTGTATGACCTGCATTCAGATAGTCTTGTGCATTTGGTTGGTTTTCTATGATTTTCTTATAATAATTACGGGCTTGGTCATACTTTCCTGTTAAGAAAGAACACCAAGCGATAGGTTGCCATGCTTTGTGGCTTTTATTATCAAGATAATCTACTTTGAAGTAACACTTGAGTGCTTCATTGTAGTTCTTTAACTCCAAATGGCAATGTCCTATGCAAATCTGGACTGATAAGTTATCCGGACTTAGTTTTTCATAACGGTGATAATATTTCAACGCTTCTTCCGGTTGTTTTAATGTACGGTAACAGCCGGCAATTCTTCGGATGACCCATTTACTCTCAGCATTTAATAAATCCGCGTGAAGATAAGCTTCAAGAGCTCCTTCCAGATCATCAATCATTTGCTTACAATAACCTATTTTCTGGTATAATATCTCACTGTCCTGTATTGTTAGAGACAGGCGGTTATAGATTACCAGAGCATCGGCAAAATAGTTTTTGCGAAGATAATATTCGGCTATTGTAGTTAAGCTCTCTTCATCTGAAATATATGGTTCCAATATAGGAAGATTGTGAAAATCAATTGGTGACATAAATATGTCATCAAAGTCAAGATGACTTGGGTATAGCTTGAAAAAACGATATAAATCCTGGATATATTGTCCTGTTATTATTTCAAGTTTACCTCTTTTACTGATTAATTCTTCTTTGTTTTGTTGGATCAATTCACTAGCTTGACTGTCAAACTGGGCCATCATTGCTTTGCGATGCGTTTCGGGCAGTTGTTGCATACTGAAGTAAAATGAATATTTGTCGGAGTTGCACATAAATCCTGCTGTAGTCATGGTGTCTAGCATTGCTTTTTCTGCATTGTCATTATTAAAGTTATTACCAAATGCAGAATGTTCTGTTGTAAAAGGCAGAAACCAGTTGCTTATTTCACGGAAAAAGGGAAAATTCTTGAGATGAACGAATGTTGAGTGCATTACGTCTGCACCTTCTTGTTGTAATTCGCTGAATTCTTCCATCTTTTTGCCGATAGAACTTTGTGATAACATATCCTGCCATTCCGGATTCATTTCTTCTCCCAAATGTTCAGGAGTGAAATTTGATAAATTAATTTTCTTACTGATTTTAGGGCTTAGTTTCATCATCTCCGGTATAATCTCGTCTTGAAGCTTTCTGGTAATCTTTTCAGTCTCACGAGCAAGAATAAATCGTAAGATGATTGTTCTGATAGCTTTTGTGAAATTGGGATATTCTTCGGCTAATGCAGCTAATCTGTTTTCAATTTGGGGATATAAAGATGTACGTTTCCTGTATTTACATAAAGTCAGTAAGATACTGATAAGTGCACGAATACGGATTTCATCATTCTCAACGGATGCTGCATCAAATAGCAGCAGAAGCTTTTCTTTATCGAAGGAAGTCTGTAATCCTAACATTAATGCGGATACGACTTGGCAGCCTGCAATATAAGGTAATGTAGTGTCATTAAGAATCTTTTTAATTTCTACAACATCTTCAGTTGAGAGTAGATTTGATACCCATATTTTACTGAAAAGTGTGATAAGTGCAGCTTCTTTTTTTATGTCATCTTTTATCAAATCTATAGAAGCAGACAGTATATTGTGTAACTCTTGATAATTTGTTTGAGATTGGGTTTGTAATGTACGCCGGAAGCTATAATAGCTGATCGGTGAATCTGTAGCTAAGGCTTTGTGTTTTACTAAGTCTGCCAATTCGTAGGTAGATGCAACCATATTGTTGTATATTTTTTCTTGCATAGGATCTTTAGCTCCTTCTCCTCGATAACGTAACATATATTTATATGTTTCTTGCAGTTCATCCAATTTTTCTTGAGATGCGTATTCTCGGCTTCCTGCAATAAGTCCTTGCAGAAAATCGAAGGCATTTTTTAACTCTCTGTTATCTAAAGAACCAATAATACGGTTATATGCTTTATTTATTTCTTGTATCGTCATATCCTATTAACAACAAATGGTATGCCAAAGGTATATTTTTTGCCCTAAAATTCCTATCTTTGCACACAAATAAGTTTAGCTGATGAAGAATATCCGCAATTTCTGCATTATTGCTCATATTGACCATGGTAAAAGTACCTTGGCAGACCGTTTGCTTGAATATACTAAGACTGTAGAAGGTAAAGATCTACAGGCTCAGGTGTTGGATGATATGGATTTGGAACGTGAACGTGGTATTACGATTAAAAGTCATGCTATTCAAATGAAGTATAATTATAAAGGTGAAGAATATATTCTGAATCTTATTGATACTCCGGGGCATGTTGATTTTTCGTATGAAGTGTCTCGTTCGATAGCTGCTTGTGAAGGTGCTTTACTTATAGTAGATGCGGCACAAGGTATTCAGGCCCAGACTATTTCTAACTTGTATATGGCAATAGAAAATGATTTGGAGATCATTCCCGTAATGAATAAAATAGATCTTCCAAGTGCTATGCCGGAAGAAGTGGAAGATCAGATTGTAGAACTGTTGGGTTGTCCACGTGAAGATATTTTGCGGGCAAGTGGTAAAACAGGTGAAGGGGTTTATCAGATATTAGATGCGATTATAGAGAAAGTTCCAGCTCCGAAAGGTGATCCGGATGCTCCGCTGCAATGTCTTATCTTTGATTCGGTGTTTAATTCATTTCGTGGTATTATCGCTTATTTTAAGGTGGTAAATGGAGTACTTCGTAAAGGAGACCATGTGAAGTTCATTGCTACTGGTAAAGAATATGACGCAGACGAAGTGGGAGTCTTGAAGTTGGAGATGTCTCCACGTGATGAGATTCGTACCGGTGATGTTGGTTACATTATCTCCGGCATTAAGACCTCGAAAGAAGTGCGGGTTGGTGATACTATTACTCATGTGAATGATCCGGCGAAGGAAGCGATTGCTGGTTTTGAGGAAGTAAAGCCAATGGTGTTTGCCGGGGTTTATCCCATCGATAGTGAAGATTTTGAGAACCTGCGTGCATCTTTGGAAAAGTTACAATTGAACGATGCTTCTCTTACTTTCCAACCGGAAAGTTCTGCAGCATTAGGATTTGGCTTTCGATGCGGTTTTTTAGGCTTATTACATATGGAGATTGTTCAGGAGCGTTTGGATCGTGAGTTTAATATGGATGTAATTACTACGGTTCCGAACGTCTCTTATAATGTGTATACTAAGAAAGGTGAATGTATAGAGGTACATAATCCGGGCGGCTTACCTGATGCAACATTGATAGATCATATAGAAGAACCTTTCATCCGTGCTTCTGTTATAACCAACACCACTTATATAGGTCCGATAATGACACTTTGTCTGGGAAAACGTGGCATCCTTATCAAACAGGAGTATATTTCCGGTGACCGAGTGGAGATTCATTATGATTTACCTTTAGGTGAAATAGTAATTGATTTCTATGATAAACTGAAAAGTATTTCAAAAGGTTATGCTTCTTTTGATTATCACATTCACGATTTCCGACCAAGCCGATTGGTGAAACTAGATATTTTATTGAATGGAGAACCGGTAGATGCTCTTTCTACTTTGACGCATGTTGATAATAGTGTCTCTTTTGGTCGTAGGATGTGTGAAAAGCTGAAAGAACTTATCCCGCGACAGCAATTTGATATTGCTATTCAGGCTGCTATTGGTGCAAAGATTATAGCTCGCGAAACAATAAAAGCTGTTCGTAAGGATGTAACGGCTAAATGTTACGGTGGAGATATTTCCCGTAAGCGTAAACTTCTTGAAAAGCAGAAAGAAGGGAAGAAACGAATGAAGCAGATTGGAACGGTCGAGGTTCCACAGAAAGCATTTTTAGCCGTGTTGAAATTGGATTGAAAAGAACAAGTTGGATATGTAAAAGGATGCTCCGATTAAGGCATCCTTTATTTTAATATGTCTAATAGTTTATCCAGTTTTGGAGCCATAATAATTTCTGTTCGTCGGTTTTTACTGCGCCCTTCTGCTGTTTCATTATCTGCAATAGGCATGAATTCTCCTCTTCCACAAGGTTGTATTTGTAGAGGGTTTACTCCATAATCTTTGGTGAGAATACGAACAACAGACGTTGCACGAATTACACTCAAATCCCAGTTATCTTTAAATTGGACGGTATTAATAGGTTTGGTATCTGTATGTCCTTCAATATATACATCTATATCCGTTTGTTTATTTAATACTTCTGCCAATTTAGCCAGAGCTTCTTTTCCGCGTTTGTCTACTCGTGCACTGCCTGATTCAAACAGAAGTTTATCGGACATAGAAAGATAAACTTTACCGTTTTTTTCGGTTACACTTAATTCATCACTACTGAATCCTAACAGAGCGTCTTTTACACTATTTAAAAGGTTTTGTACTTTTTCATTTTGGGCATTGATCAAATCTTGTAATTCATTAATAGTACGCTCACGTTCATCAAGTTCATTCATTTTCTGGTTAAGCAAAGAATTTAACTTGTCTTGTTCGCTCATGTTGGTGTTCAGCATTGTTTGGTAATTACGTATATTACGTCCCATATTAGCAGTATCCCTCAAGAGCGCATCAAGTCGGACTGACAATTGATTATTATCGTCTCCACATTTACCAAGTTGTTCTTTTAATTCTTCGGCACGTCCTATAGCTTCCAAACGTCCGTTTTCAGCCAGTATATACTTTTTTTTTGTTACACATGATGTGCAAACAAGTAGCATGGAAGCTACGATACAAAATGTTTTTTTCATGATGACGAAAAATTTATGGCGCAATTTACTACATTTGTGCTTTCGTTGTACATTTACCCTCTGTAAGAAGAGTTAATGAGTATGGCAAAAGTTCTGATTATTGATGACGAAAAGCAAATATTGAGTTTATTGTCGCGAATTATCGAATTGGAAGGATATGATGTTTTCCAGGCAGCGACCTGTAAAACTGGTTTGAAACAACTGGAACAAAATAATCCTGAAGTTATTTTATGTGATGTCTGTTTGCCTGATGGAAGCGGGGTTGAACTGGTATGCGAACTAAAAAAGCTACGTCCTCTCTCTGAAATAATTCTGTTGACGGCCCACGGCAACATCCCGGATGGTGTGCAGGCTATTAAAAACGGAGCTTTCGATTATATCACAAAAGGAGACGATAATCAAAAGATTTTACCTTTAATTGCTAAGGCGATGGATAAAGCATCTGCCGCCTATCGGCGAAACGAAGTCATTTCTTCTCCGGTTGGCAAGCAATATTCTTTTGAGGCCATTATTGGTAAATCTCCAGCTATACAAGAAGCCATATCTCTAGCCCGAAAAGTTGCCCAAACCAATGTACCGGTGTTGCTGACCGGCGAAACGGGGACGGGTAAGGAGGTTTTTGCCCAATCCATTCATCAGGGCAGTTCACGTAGCGGAAAAGCTTTTGTAGCAATCAACTGTTCCTCATTCAGTCGCGATTTGCTGGAGAGTGAGATGTTTGGACACAAAGCGGGTGCTTTCACCGGTGCTATGAAAGAAACAAAAGGCCTTTTCGAAGAAGCTGATAACGGTACGATCTTTTTGGATGAGATAGGAGAGATGGCCTTCGACTTGCAAGCCAAGTTGCTTCGTATCCTCGAAACCGGTGAGTTTTTGAAGATAGGAGATACACGTCCTATTAAAGTAAATGTTCGTATTATTGCTGCAACAAATCGTGATCTTTCCAAGGAAATAGCCGAAGGGCATTTTCGTGAAGATTTATTTTACCGGCTTTCTGTCTTTCAGATTCATCTTCCGCCTTTGCGGGAAAGAATAGAAGATATTCCCTTACATATAAAAGCTTTTGTTTCCACTTTATCTGTTAAAATGGGAAAAGAGATTCAGACAATCTCTCCCGATTACGTCAATCTTTTGAAACAGTATTCCTGGAAAGGAAACGTTCGTGAATTGCGTAATGTAATAGAGCGTAGCCTGATTATTGCCGATGGAAACACATTAGGTTCGGATTCTCTCCCTTTGAATTTCCAACAACCGGATGCCAATAGCCAGGAATCATATTCGGGTTTCGACCTCAGTGGTATGGAAAAGATGCATATTCAGAAAGTGCTGAAATATACAAACGGTAATAAAACAGAAACTTCCCGTTTGCTGGGAATCGGACTGACAACTTTATATCGTAAGATAGAAGAATACGGATTATAACCCGATTATTTCATTTTGATAAGCCAACCCTTCCATTTTGGAAGGGTTTTTTTGTGCCTTGAATTTATTGTGAAATTATAACTGGTTGCTAATCAGAACAGAGAATCTTCCCTTCCTTTTTTGGCACGTACTTAGTATAAGGAGGTGTATTAATAATCAAATAAAAGATTGAAGTATGTTAGAGAATGAAATTGTATCATTTGTTTTTTTGTGTGCAGTGGGTGGCCTCTGCTACTGGTTTTTCTTCAAGTGTGTAGATTGGTTCGAAAAGATTTAAAGAAAGGAGGATGAGTATGTTTGTTGCACTGTTTATACTCTGCTTGGTTATCTTCGGGTATCTGATGTATGTGTTGATCAAACCCGAAAAGTTTTAAACAAATAATGTAAGGTGAAAAGATGAATACGGAATTAGTAGGTAGCATCGCGCAAATAGTAATGATGATCGTTCTGGCTTATCCGCTGGGAAGATACATAGCTAAGGTTTATAAAGGGGAGAAGACCTGTCTGGACTTTCTGGCCCCTGTCGAAAGATGGATTTTCAAACTGTGTGGAATCGATCCGAATGTGGAAATGAGTTGGAAGGGCTTCCTGAAAGCGCTTTTGACCGTTAATTTATTTTGGTTTTTCTGGGGTATGTTTCTGTTGTATTTCCAGCAGTATCTGCCGTTGAATCCCGATGGCAATGCGGGGCAGTCGTCGCATCTGTCGTTTAATACTTGTATCAGTTTTATGGTGAACTGTAACTTGCAGCATTACAGTGGCGAGAGCGGGTTGACTTATTTTACTCAGTTGTTCGTCATTATGCTGTTCCAGTTTATTACGGCGGCAACCGGTATGGCGGCCCTAGCCGGTATCTATAAAGCAATGGCAGCCAAGACGACCCAAACGATCGGTAACTTCTGGAACCTGTTGATGAAAAGCACGACCCGCATCCTGTTGCCGTTGGCACTGATAGTCGGTTTTATCCTTATTATGCAGGGTACTCCGATGGGATTCGACGGGAAAATGAAAGTGACGACATTGGAAGGACAGGAACAGATGGTTTCGCAAGGGCCGGCTGCTGCAATCATTCCGATCAAACAGTTGGGAACGAACGGTGGGGGGTACTTCGGTGTTAACTCGTCGCATCCGCTGGAAAACCCTACTTATCTGACTAATATGGTGGAATGCTGGGCGATCCTGGTATTGCCGATGGCAATGGTGTTTGCTTTGGGATTCTATCTGAAACGGAAGAAGCTGGCTTTTTCGATTTTCGGTGTCATGCTATTTGCCTATCTGGCCAGCATCGGGATCAATACTTACTATGAAATGAACGGTAACCCGATGATCTCGGCAATGGGAATCGATCAGGATGCCGGCGCGATGGAAGGAAAAGAAACCCGGTTGGGGGCGGCTGCCACAGCGTTGTGGAGTTGCACGACGACTGTCACTTCCAACGGTTCTGTAAACGGTATGCACGACAGTACGATGCCTCTTTCGGGTATGATGGAGATGCTGAACATGCAGATTAATACCTGGTTCGGCGGTGTCGGTGTAGGATTTATGAACTATTATGCTTTTCTGATTATCGCCGTCTTTATCAGTGGTCTGATGGTAGGTCGTACGCCCGAGTTCCTCGGAAAGAAAGTGGAAGCTCGGGAGATGAAGATTGCAACGATCGTGGCGTTGGCTCACCCGTTCGTTATCCTGATCGGTACGGCGGTTGCCTGCTATTATTGGGTCTATAATCCGGCCTTTGTGGAGGCGGAAGGCGGTTGGCTGAACAATCCCGGTTTTCATGGGTTGAGTGAGATGCTTTACGAATATACATCGGCGTCGGCCAACAATGGTTCCGGTTTTGAAGGACTGGGCGATAATACCTGGTTCTGGAATTTTACGACCGGTCTGGCACTGATCATCAGCCGTTATCTTCCGATCGTCGGGCAGGTGGCCATTGCAGGATTGCTGGCGCAAAAGAAATTTATACCGGAAAGTGCAGGGACATTAAAGACAGATACAGCCACATTTGCCGTAATGACGTTCAGTGTAATCTTTATCGTCGCTGCATTGTCTTTCTTCCCTGCACTGACTCTGGGGCCGATTGCGGAATATTTTAGCATCTACTAATTAAGTGACAGTCAATAGAAAAAAATTGACAGTTATAAAGAAGAATAAGTAATTATGAAAGATAAGAAAGCTGCTTCCTTATTTCCTAAGGAGCTTGTTATAGAAAGTTTGAAACAATCGTTTGCGAAGCTGAATCCGCAAACGATGTTCCGGAATCCGATTATGTTTATTGTAGAGATCGTAACGTTCGTGATGTTGATCGTTACTGTCTGGGCGGCCGTAGCAGGCGATCAGACACAGGGCTCGTTCGGATACAATTTGTTGGTTTTCACTGTGTTGTTTTTTACCTTGCTCTTTGCCAATTTTGCCGAAGCGATCGCTGAGGCACGTGGCAAAGCCCAGGCGGACAGCCTGCGTAAAACCCGTGAGGAAACACCGGCCAAGATGGTGGCTGCCAACGGTAGCATTACGACAGTTAGCAGTTCGCAATTGAAAAAGGGCGATGTATTTATTTGTGAGGCCGGCGATACGATCCCGTCCGACGGGGAGATTATCGAGGGCTTGGCTTCTATCGACGAGAGTGCCATTACGGGTGAGTCTGCTCCGGTAATCCGCGAAGCAGGCGGTGATAAAAGTTCCGTAACGGGTGGCACGAAAGTATTGTCTGACCAGATTCGTGTGCAGGTAACTACCCAACCGGGCGAAAGTTTCCTAGACAAAATGATTGCCCTTGTAGAAGGCGCTTCCCGTCAGAAGACACCGAATGAAATCGCTTTGACGATCCTGTTGGCAGGTTTTACATTGGTATTCGTGGTTGTTTGCGGTACATTGAAACCGCTGGCCGATTATTCGAATACGGCGATTACGATTGCAGCCTTTATATCTCTGTTCGTTTGTTTGATCCCGACAACGATTGGCGGCTTGCTTTCAGCCGTCGGCATTGCCGGTATGGATCGTGCCTTGCGTGCCAATGTGATTACCAAATCCGGTAAAGCGGTAGAGACAGCGGGCGATATCGATACGCTGTTGCTCGATAAAACGGGAACGATCACGATCGGTAACCGCAAGGCAACCCAGTTCTATCCGGTAAAATGGATAGATGAACCGGCATTTGTACAAGCCTGCCTGATGGCCTCTTTATCCGACGAAACGCCCGAGGGCAAATCTATCGTAGAGTTGGGACGCGAAAAGGGAGTCCGTATCCGCGACCTGAGTACTTCCGGTTCCCGCATGATTAAATTTACGGCGGAAACCAAATGTTCCGGTGTCGACCTGAAAGACGGTACGCGTATCCGCAAAGGAGCTTTCGACGCCATCCGCCGGATGAGCGAAGCTGCCGGAAACAAATATCCGCAGGAAGTGGCTGACCTGGTGGAGAAAATTACAAGCAACGGAGGCACTCCGCTGGTCGTTTCGCAGGATGACTTTATTATCGGTGTGATCGAGTTACAGGATATTATCAAGCCGGGGATCCAGGAACGTTTCGAACGCCTGCGCAAAATGGGGGTGAAAACCGTCATGGTAACGGGCGATAACCCGCTGACGGCAAAATACATCGCCGAAAAAGCCGGTGTAGACGATTACATCGCCGAGGCTAAGCCGGAAGATAAAATGAACTATATCAAGAAAGAACAGGAAGCCGGCAAACTGGTCGCCATGATGGGCGACGGTACGAACGATGCGCCTGCTCTGGCCCAGGCAAACGTCGGCGTGGCCATGAACAGCGGTACACAGGCCGCCAAGGAGGCCGGCAACATGGTAGACCTCGACAACGACCCGACCAAGCTGATCGAGATCGTCGAGATCGGTAAACAGTTGCTGATGACACGTGGTACATTGACTACGTTCAGTATCGCGAACGATGTCGCTAAATATTTTGCTATCGTACCGGCTTTGTTCATGATCGCCATCCCGCAGTTGGCTGCCCTGAATATCATGCATCTGCATAGTCCGGAAAGCGCTATTCTGAGTGCGGTTGTCTTCAATGCGCTGATCATCCCGATCCTGATTCCGTTGGCATTGCGCGGAGTCGCTTACAAGCCGATCGGAGCGTCCGCCTTACTGCGCCGCAACCTGTTGATCTACGGTGTCGGTGGTATAATCGCTCCGTTCATCGGTATTAAAATCATCGACTTGATCGTAAGTCTGTTTATGTAATCATTCATTAGTAATAGAATAAAGAAAATAAAATCATGATATCAACTCTTTTCAAATCATTGAAACTGACAGTTGCATTCTGCATCTTGCTCAGTGTGTGCTATATCTTCATCTTGTGGCTTTTTGCACAGGTAGCGGGCCCGAATAAAGGAAATGCCGCAGTTATCGAATTGAACGGCAAAGTAGTCGGAGCTACCCATGTCGGACAGCCTTTCACGCAGGATATCTATTTCTGGGGACGTCCGTCACATGCCGGCGACGGTTACGACGCTTCCTCTTCCGGCGGTAGCAACAAAGGTCCTTCCAACGAGGCATATCTCGCCGACGTAGAGGCCCGCATCGATACTTTCCTTTGGCATCACCCTTATCTGAAACGCGAAGAGGTGCCTGCCGAAATGGTCACAGCCAGCGGTTCGGGCCTGGATCCCGATATTTCTCCGAAAGCAGCTTATGCACAGGCTAAGCGGGTCGCCGAAGCACGGGGAATCGCAGTCGATAAAGTGATGGCCTTGGTAAACGCCCATATCGAAGGACCGCTGTTAGGTCTTTTCGGTCCGCAAAAGGTAAATGTACTTAAATTAAACGTAGCCCTCGAAAAAGCAGTTGCCAAAAATCACGAGGACGGAATAAAGTGAATATAAATAACGGACAAAAAAAAATTATCAGCTATGAAATCTATCGTAAAGAAAATAATATGGGGAGCGGTAATAGGCTCCTTCTCCTTCCCGGTAATGCATGCGGAATCTTTCCCGGTCACACAGGCACAGGAGGATGAAAACAAAATAAAATTTGCCGTGCAGGGTGACCTGGTCAGCTCTTATATCTGGCGCGGCATGTACCAGACCGGCGCCAGTTTCCCGCCGACTTTCGGCTTGAGCGTCGGCGGGTTCTCCTTGACTGCCTGGGGATCTACCGATTTCGACGGGAATAGCTCTGCGGAAGGCAAAGCAAATAAAGAAATAGACCTGACGGCAGCCTATGCGTTCGGAAACTCCGGTCTGACGCTTTCCATTGCCGATTTGTGGTGGGCCGGAGAAAACGGAACGAACAATAATAAGTATTTCAATTTCAAGAGCCATGAAACGGCACATCATTTTGAAGCCGGACTGGCGTATATACTTCCGGTAGAAAAGTTCCCGCTCTCGATCGCCTGGTATACGATGTTTGCCGGACAGGATAAAGATGAAAAAGGAGATCAGAACTATTCTTCTTATATAGAACTCAACTATCCGTTCAGCGTGCAGAAGGTCGATCTGAACGTGACATGCGGCATCGTTCCCTATGAAGCTCCGCAATATTGTACGAACGGTTTTGCCGTAACGAATGTGGCTTTAAAAGGAACGACGGCGATAAAGGTCACCGATTCATTTTCTTTGCCTATATTTGCCCAGGCAATATGGAATCCCCGATTGGAGAATGCGCATCTGGTCTTTGGCTTTACATTGAGACCCTAAAACAGGAAGACTGCAACAGAATGATTCAAGCTCATGGATAGAGAACAAAGCGTACAACACTTTTTAGATTTGCTGAAAAAATCCCGTCGCGGTAATTTCAAGATCTACATCGGCATGATTGCCGGTGTAGGCAAATCGTATCGCATGCTCCAGGAGGCGCACGAATTGCTTCGTAGCGGCATCGACGTGCAGATCGGATATATCGAAACACACGGCAGGGTTGAAACGGAGGCGCTGGTCGAAGGTTTACCTTTGATTCCGCGCCGCAAGTCGTTTTATAAAGGAAAAGAGGTGGAGGAGATGGATTTGCAGGCTATTCTGAATATCCGTCCGGAGGTCGTGATTGTTGACGAACTGGCTCATACGAATATAGAAGGGAGCAAGAACGAAAAGCGTTGGCAGGACGTGATGGATATTTTAGAGGCAGGCATCAGCGTGATCACTGCCGTTAACATCCAACATCTGGAGGGGCTGAACGAAGATGTGCAGGATATCA
This sequence comes from Parabacteroides bouchesdurhonensis, assembly GCF_900186615.1. GTDB lineage: Bacteria > Bacteroidota > Bacteroidia > Bacteroidales > Tannerellaceae > Parabacteroides > Parabacteroides bouchesdurhonensis. Next base: position 286,970 of record NZ_LT896588.1, on the reverse strand, counting down.
CCGGCATCGAGATAAAGGAACGCATCCCCGACAGTGTCCTGGAACAGGCGGACGAGGTCGTGAATATCGACCTGACAGCCGATGAACTGGTGAACCGCCTGACAGCCGGCAAAATATACAAGCCGGAAAAGATTCAGACGGCACTGAGCAACTTTTTCAAGTCCGAAAACATTCTCCAATTACGTGAGTTGGCTCTGAAAGAGGTCGCTTTACGTGTAGAGAAAAAGGTGGAGAGTGCCGTTCCCGTCAATACCGGTGTCCGGCATGAGAAATTCCTGGCTTGCATCAGCAGTCACGAGAAGACGCCCCGGAAAGTGATCCGCAAGGCTGCCCGGCTGGCTACCCGCTATAACACGAAGTTCTTTGTCCTGTATGTGCAGACGCCCCGCGAAAGTATCGAACGCATCCCGCTGGCCAACCAGCGTTATCTGTCGAACCACTTCAAACTGGCAACGGAACTGGGAGGTGAGATCATCCAGATGCAGTCGAAAAGCATTCCCGACAGCATTGTCGAAGTCTGCCATGAGAAGCAGATCACGACCGTTTGCATCGGGAAGCCTGCCTTTACATTCACATCGGTTCTCCTTGCCTGTTTCCAATACCGGAAATTGCTGAATAATTTGTCACAAATGAATATCGACCTGATAATATTGGCATAATATGTTACAGTCCATTAGTTTAAAGATTAAAACGAAGCTCACCTATGGTATAGGCCTGCTGTTTGCAATGATCGTCCTGCTGGGCGGTTTGTCGGTAAAGAACATCTACCGTATGTCCGCAGATACGCAAAACATACTGGCAGATAACTACAATACCTTATTGTATTCCAACCGTATGTTGGATGCCCTTGAACGGATCCAAACCGATCCGGTAGCCCGCACTGAGTTCGAAAAGAACCTCGACCTGCAAAAAGTAAATATAACCGAGATCGACGAGAACGTGGCGACCACTCACCTGGCTACGCAATATGAAGCCATGAAGAAAGAGATGAACGACACATCCATCCAGCGTGTCCGCATCGCGCTGAACGAGGTGATGAGTCTGAATATGGCTTCCATTTACCGGAAAAGCCAGCTGGCCGAACATACGGCACATGAAGCGTTATTGTGGATTTGTATCATTGGCGCCGTTTGCTGTATCATCGCTTTCGCTTTTCTGGTTCGCTTCCCGCGTTCCATCAACACCCCGATCAGGAAGCTGACCGACGGTATCATGGAAATAGCCAACCACAATTATGAGAAACGTCTCGACCTGGGGAAATATAATGAATTTGCCGCGGTTGCAAACTCGTTCAACCGGATGGCCGAGCGCCTGACCGAATATCGTAAAAGTACCCTTTCTGATATTATCCAGGGAAAGAAATACATCGAAGCGATTGTGAACAGCATTACCGAACCGATCATCGGTCTGGACGGCAACCGTAAAATCCTTTTTGCCAACGACGTGGCGCTGACTATCCTGAACGTGAAAAGAGAAAATGTAATCGGCAAGTCGGCAGCCGAACTGGCGTTGAAGAACGATCTATTGCGCCGCCTTGTCCGGGAATTGGTTCAGCCGGATGAAAAGAAGGAACCTTTGAAGATTTATGCCGACAATAAAGAAAGCTATTTCCAGGTCAGGTATATCCCGATCCATGTAACGGACGAGCAAATGGATCAAAGCCAATACGTAGGCGATGTAATCCTTTTGAAGAACATCACCGAGTTCAAGGAACTGGATTCTGCCAAAACAACTTTTATCTCCACCATCTCACATGAGTTGAAAACACCTATCTCTGCCATCATGATGAGTCTTAAACTGCTTGAAGACAAGCGGGTGGGGGATATGAACAACGAACAGAAAGCATTAGCCGAAAGCATCAAGGAAAGCAGCGACCGTCTGCTCGAAATAACCGGCGAACTCCTTAAGATGACACAGGTCGAAACCGGAAAACTCCAGTTGAACCCGAAGATCACCAAGCCGATCGAACTGATCGACTATGCGATCAAGGCGAACCGCGTGCAGGCAGAACGTTTCGGCTGCCATATCGAAGTGGAATATCCGGAGAAAATATCCAAACTCTTTGTCGACAGCGAAAAGATCGCCTGGGTATTGACAAACCTCTTGTCGAACGCCATCCATTACACACCGGAAAACGGCCGCATCATCATCGGTGCCCGCCAGGAGGATAAAACAGTGGAAATATTTGTAAAGGACTTCGGGAAAGGGATCGATCCCCGTTACCACCAGAGTATCTTCGACCGCTACTTCCGCGTCCCCGGCACGAAAGTGCAGGGAAGCGGCCTGGGACTGGCCATCAGCAAAGACTTCATCGAGGCGCATGGCGGAACGATTCACGTGGAGAGCGAGATCGGAAAAGGAAGTACGTTTGTTATAAAATTCAATGTCTGAAAACAATTAAAGAAACACTGTAAAATAATCATGAAAGTCTTAAAATTTGGCGGTACATCCGTTGGCTCAGCCCAACGGATGAAGAATGTCGTATCTATAATCCATAACGGCGAGCCTAAAATCGTCGTATTGTCAGCAATGTCGGGTACAACAAATTCCCTGGTAGATATAGCCGGTTGCTTCTACCGGAAAAATATTGATGAAGCAAATAAAATCATCAGTCGACTGGAACAAACGTATGCCTGTCATATAGAAGAATTATATGCTTCTGAAGCTTATCGGGAAAAAGCATTGGAGTTGGTTATGGAACGCTTTAACATGATCTGGACGTTTGCCAATAAACCTTTTACTGCGTTTGACGAAAAAGTTGTCCTGGCACAAGGCGAATTGATTTCTACCGGAATGATGCATTTGTATTTGCAGGAGCAGGGCATCCGTTCCGCTTTGCTTCCCGCTCTTGATTTTATGCGGATTAATGCAGAAGGCGAACCGGATATGACTTATATTGAAAGGCATTTGAACGGTCAGTTGGCTGGATATTCCGATACAGAGATATTTGTTACCCAGGGATTTATTTGCCGGAATGCCTACGGAGAGGTCGATAACCTGCAGCGTGGCGGAAGCGATTACAGTGCTTCATTGATCGGCGCTGCCATTCATGCCGAAGAAATACAGATCTGGACTGATATCGACGGAATGCATAATAATGATCCCCGCGTCGTCCACCACACAGCTCCTGTCCGGCAATTGAATTTTGAAGAAGCGGCCAAGCTGGCCTACTTCGGGGCAAAAATACTCCATCCTTATTGCATCCGTCCGGCCAAAGAGAATAATATCCCGGTTCGTCTGCTGAACTCCCTGCAACCGGAGGTGCCGGGAACGCTAATTTCCAATACGGCTGAAAAAGGGAGGATCAAGGCAGTGGCAGCCAAAGATAATATTGTCTTTGTTAAAATGAAGTCGCTGAATATATTGCCATCCCATAAATTCCTGAGCCTGGTGTTCGATACGTTCGCCGTTTACAAAACGGCTGTCGATATGGTTACGACTTCCGACATAGGGGTATCCGTTACGATAGACAATCCCGAACATTTACAGGAAATAGTAAGCAGCCTGGAGAAATATGCAACCATATATGTAGAAAGGAATATGGTGATTGTCTGCGTAGTCGGAGATCTTGAATGGCAAAACGTAGGTTTTGAAGCCAGGATTGTGGATGCCTTGAAAGATATCCCTGTGCGTATGATCTCTTACGGAGGAAGCAGTAGTAATGTCTCTCTGGTCATGAAGGTTGAAGATAAGACGCGTGCTTTACAGGCATTAAGCACCCGGCTGTTTTCAAAGCCTGATGCCGCAGAGTCGGTAGGTACGTAAAAATAGGGAACGCAGAAGTCTGCGTTTCCTATTTTCAATCAGAATATAATTTATTTTTTCTCTTTCAGTAAATCGCGTATCTCTGTCAGTAACTGCACATCTGAGGGAGGTGCAGCCGGGGCAGCCGGAACTTCTTCTTTCTTTTTGTTCAGCGCATTCATCCCTTTGACCATTAAGAAGATTGCAAATGCAATAATGATAAAGTCCAGTGTCACCTGTAAGAAGTTACCGTAGTTGATTGTCACGGCAGGAGTAATCACTTTATCTCCTTCCATCACCGCATGTTTCAACACTATTTTCAAATCGGTGAAGTTTACACCACCTACCAATAATCCTACGGTAGGCATGATAAGATCTCCTACAACAGAAGAAACGATTTTCCCGAAAGCACTACCGATAATGATACCTACTGCCATGTCTACGACGTTGCCGCGCATAGCGAACTGCTTAAATTCTTGTAATATATTCTTCATGAATCGTACGTTGTTTATGATATGATTACAAATATATATCATTGTTTGTATATAGCTAAGAATTTCTTCTTTTTATTTATTACTTTAGAAATATATTTTAACCTTCACAAAACTAGTTACTCTTATTCTCAAGTTTCAAAAACCGTAAAAATAACAGTCAAAATATTTGGAGTATATGTTTAAGAACACTACTTTTGTCCCCGCATTCAAGCGAGAGGGCATTTGATTTACGTATTGGAAGGAATAGTTTTCCGGGTGTCGGGCCACTGAGGTTAGAAGCATCTAAGCAATAAGTCGGTTTGTGCGGTGGGAAACAGGGATAAAAACTTTCTATGAAATTTTGTTCATAAAATTTGCGTGAAAGAAAAAAGTCCTTACCTTTGCAGCCACGTTCGCTAAAAAAAGCGGGTGCGAGAAAGAAGAGTTCTTTGAAAACATTACATTATCAACAAGTAGTACAAGTATTAAAGATTAATACCGTCAAAAACTTGAAATAAATTACGAGATTCTGGGCAGAGATAAAAAAACAATTTAACAACGAAGAGTTTGATCCTGGCTCAGGATGAACGCTAGCGACAGGCTTAACACATGCAAGTCGAGGGGCAGCGAGGTGTAGCAATACACTGTCGGCGACCGGCGCACGGGTGAGTAACGCGTATGCAACTTACCTATCAGAGTAGGATAGCCCGGCGAAAGTCGGATTAATACTGCATAAAACAGGGGCTCCGCATGGAGATATTTGTTAAAGATTCATCGCTGATAGATAGGCATGCGTTCCATTAGGCAGTTGGCGGGGTAACGGCCCACCAAACCGACGATGGATAGGGGTTCTGAGAGGAAGGTCCCCCACATTGGTACTGAGACACGGACCAAACTCCTACGGGAGGCAGCAGTGAGGAATATTGGTCAATGGGCGAAAGCCTGAACCAGCCAAGTCGCGTGAAGGATGAAGGTTCTATGGATTGTAAACTTCTTTTATAGGGGAATAAAGTGCGGGACGTGTCCTGTTTTGTATGTACCCTACGAATAAGCATCGGCTAACTCCGTGCCAGCAGCCGCGGTAATACGGAGGATGCGAGCGTTATCCGGATTTATTGGGTTTAAAGGGTGCGTAGGTGGATAGATAAGTCAGCGGTGAAAGTTTGTGGCTCAACCATAAAATTGCCGTTGAAACTGTTTATCTTGAGTATGTTTGAGGTATGCGGAATGCGTGGTGTAGCGGTGAAATGCATAGATATCACGCAGAACTCCGATTGCGAAGGCAGCATACTAAACCATCACTGACACTGAAGCACGAAAGCGTGGGTATCAAACAGGATTAGATACCCTGGTAGTCCACGCAGTAAACGATGATTACTAGGAGTTTGCGATA
>NZ_LT896588.1:196424-280726 GCF_900186615.1 Parabacteroides bouchesdurhonensis | reverse complement strand
CGTTGAAATACGGCCCTTCTATTGTTTGAGTTCTAACCCGCAGGAGTGGGGACACTGTATGGTGGGTAGTTTGACTGGGGTGGTCGCCTCCAAAAGTGTAACGGAGGCTTCTAAAGGTACCCTCAGACCGATTGGTAACCGGTCGTAGAGTGTAATGGCATAAGGGTGCTTGACTGAGAGACCGACAAGTCGATCAGGTAGGAAACTAGAGCATAGTGATCCGGTGGTTCCGTATGGAAGGGCCATCGCTCAAAGGATAAAAGGTACTCCGGGGATAACAGGCTGATCATTCCCAAGAGCTCATATCGACGGAATGGTTTGGCACCTCGATGTCGGCTCGTCACATCCTGGGGCTGGAGAAGGTCCCAAGGGTTGGGCTGTTCGCCCATTAAAGTGGCACGCGAGCTGGGTTCAGAACGTCGTGAGACAGTTCGGTCTCTATCTATCGTGGGCGCAGGATATTTGAGGGGTTCTGACACTAGTACGAGAGGACCGTGTTGGACAGACCACTGGTTTACCGGTTGTACCGCCAGGTGCACTGCCGGGTATCTAAGTCTGGATTGGATAAGTGCTGAAAGCATCTAAGTACGAAGCCAGCCTCAAGATGAGATATCCCTGAAGGGTCGTTGTAGACTACGACGTAGATAGGCTACAGGTGTAAGTGCAGTAATGTGTGAGCCGAGTAGTACTAATCGCCCGAGACTTTCAGAAGGGAAAGTGGGATGATAGTTTTGTAGGAAAGGAGTTTTACTGAAAAGACTTTATTGATAGTCCAGAGTGTTTAAGAAATAAAAGATATTAAGGTGGTTATAGCACGAGGGATCCACCTCTTCCCATACCGAACAGAGAAGTTAAGCCTCGTCACGCCGATGGTACTGCGTAAAAGTGGAAGAGTAGGTAGCCGCCGTTTTTAAGGAATCAATCGAAAGGTTGGTTCCTTTTTTGGTTTAAAAACTCTATCTTTATAATCTATATCAATTTGTTATTTAATATCATGAAGAAAACTAGTTTATTTCTATTCTGTTTATTTGTTTGTAGTATTCTTACGGCACAGAATTTGGATTATCAGATTATTGAAAATATTTCTTATACTGAATCGGAAGATACTTATGCAATGGAACGTTGCAAACTGGATGTTTATTATCCCCAAAATCAAAAGGATTATTCAACAGTTGTTTGGTTTCATGGAGGTGGACTATCCAGTGGTAATAAATTTATTCCTGAGGAATTGAAGAATTGTGGTTTAGCTGTTGTTGCCGTGAATTATCGTTTATTGTCAAAAGCAACTCTTTCGGATTGTATAAATGATGCAGCCGCTGCTGTAGCCTGGACTTTCCGGGAAATTGAGAAATATGGTGGAAATCGTAGAAAAATATTTGTATCCGGACATTCTGCAGGAGGCTATCTCACAAATATGATCGGGTTAGATAAGAAATGGTTGCAAGTTTATGGTATTAATGCTGATTCGATAGCTGCTTTATTACCTTTTAGCGGACATGCAATTAGTCATTTTGCATATCGACAATCTAAAGGGATGAAAGATACTCAACCAAGTATAGATGAATTTGCTCCTTTATATTATGTACGTCCTGACGCACCTCCTTTAATTATTGTCTCAGGCGATCGTAACATGGAAATGCTTGGTCGTTATGAGGAAAATGCCTATTTCTGGCGCATGATGAAAGTTGTAGGACATAAAGAAACTTATATCTATGAACTCGGAGGTTATGATCACGGTTCAATGGCTTCACCTGCATTTCATATTTTAAAGAATTACATAAAAGGCAGGTATTCAGCTGTAGATAATTAAATAAAAAGGATGTGCCTATCTAATTAGACACATCCTTTTACTTATCTTATGTGGAGTTAATGTTTATTTCACTTCCTCAAAATCAACATCTGTAACGTTGCCATCTTTATTGCCACCATTATCATTGCCTGCATTGCCGCCAGCTTGCTGTCCTCCGAAGTCTGCACCCGGTTGTTGAGCACCTCCCTGAGCGTTATACATTTCCTGGCTTGCAGCTTGAAATACACTGTTCAATTCAGCCATCGCTGTATCAATGCCTGCAATATCCTGAGCTTTGTGAGCTTCTTTAAGCTTATTTAAAGCAGCTTCGATAGGTGCTTTTTTGTCGGCAGGAAGTTTATCTCCTAGATCTTTCAGTTGTTTTTCTGTCTGGAAGATCAAGCTATCTGCCTGGTTCAGCTTATCGATACGTTCTTTTTCCTTCTTATCAGCTTCGGCATTAGCAGCAGCTTCTTCCTTCATACGTTTTACTTCATCATCACTTAAACCGCTGGAAGCTTCGATGCGGATACTTTGTGTTTTACCTGTACCTTTATCTTTAGCTGAAACGTTCAAGATACCGTTTGCATCAATGTCGAATGTAACTTCAATTTGAGGTACACCACGTTGGGCGGCAGGTATTCCATCCAAGTGGAAACGTCCGATTGATTTATTATCTTTAGCCAAAGAACGTTCACCCTGCAATACATGAATTTCTACAGAAGGCTGATTATCTACAGCTGTTGTAAATGTTTCAGATTTCTTTGTAGGAATAGTTGTATTGGCTTCAATCAATTTGGTCATTACACCACCCATTGTTTCGATACCAAGAGATAGAGGAGTAACATCCAGCAACAATACATCTTTTACTTCACCAGTTAATACACCACCTTGAATTGCAGCACCAACAGCTACCACTTCATCCGGGTTAACACCTTTTGAAGGAGCTTTACCGAAGAATTTTTCAACAACAGCCTGTACAGCCGGGATACGTGTAGATCCACCTACTAAGATTACTTCATCAATGTCTGAAGTACTTAAACCTGCGTCAGATAAAGCCTGACGACAAGGGTTTATACAAGCTTGGATCAATCCGTCAGCCAATTGCTCAAATTTAGCACGAGTCAGAGTCTTAACCAAGTGCTTTGGTATACCGTTTACCGGCATAATATACGGCAGGTTGATTTCGGTACTTGTTGTACTTGACAATTCGATTTTTGCTTTCTCTGCAGCCTCTTTTAAGCGCTGTAAGGCCATCGGGTCTTTACGTAAATCAACACCTTCTTCACGTTCAAATTCTTCTGCTAACCAATCTATAATTACATGGTCGAAGTCGTCACCACCTAGATGAGTATCACCATTAGTAGATTTTACTTCAAATACACCGTCTCCTAATTCCAGGATAGAGATATCGAATGTACCACCACCCAAGTCGAATACGGCAATTTTCATATCTTTATTTGTCTTGTCAAGGCCATAAGCCAAAGATGCGGCAGTTGGTTCGTTAACAATACGACGAACGTTCAAACCTGCAATTTCGCCGGCTTCTTTTGTTGCTTGACGTTGAGCATCGCTAAAGTAAGCAGGAACGGTAATAACAGCTTCTGTTACTTCCTGTCCCAAATAGTCTTCTGCTGTTTTCTTCATTTTTTGAAGAATCATAGCAGATATTTCTTGCGGAGTATATAAACGACCTTCAATATCAACGCGAGGAGTGTTATTATCACCACGTACTACTTTGTAAGGGACACGTGAGATCTCTTTCTGTACTTGGTCATAAGTTTCACCCATGAAACGTTTGATAGAAAATATAGTCTTTTCAGGGTTGGTAATAGCCTGACGTTTAGCAGGATCACCTACCTTACGTTCTCCGCCTTCTACAAATGCAACAATTGAAGGAGTTGTTCTTTTACCTTCGCTGTTTGCAATAACAACCGGTTCGTTACCTTCCAATACAGCAACGCAAGAGTTGGTTGTTCCTAAATCGATTCCAATAATCTTTCCCATGATTGTAAATATTTTAATTATTATTATTCTGCGTTTTTCATCGCCTTCCGAGCGATTCATTGATTAATCAACAAACCTCGTGCCAAAGTTGTTTGACCACGATAGAAACTCTTCCTTTTTAGATTGTATGACAGATTGGCAGGAGTGGGCCCTGGATGCTTTTATTGCGGATATTTTGTACATTCGGGAGAAATTATATTTTCTCTCGAATGAAATTTAGATTTCTTCCGAATGGATTTTTATTGGAATGCGGGGAGAATAAAAAAAGTTCCGGGCGATTCATTTCGCTCGGAACTTTTGTCAGTAAGATTTATTTAATCTCTTTTTCTTCTTTCATATCCAGCTCGTTCTTGTCTTCATCATAGAATCTGTATTCAAGAAAAGCCAGACTTTGATTCGGGATTACCTTTAAGCCTCTGGTATATTTAAATTTCCATTTCCAGCTTAAAGGGTAAAGTCCCTTATTCACATACGCTGCAACGTAAGGATGTACGTGTAGGGTGAATTTCTTCAAATGATGTTTATTTACTAAACAGTCAATTTTACCTTCCAAACTGTCAGTAAACAGGATGGATGGTTTTGCAATACCTGTTCCAAAACAAGCAGGGCAAGTTTCCGACGTATCTACGTCCATCGCCGGACGTACTCTTTGACGTGTAATTTGCATTAAGCCAAACTTACTCAATGGTAATATATTATGTTTGGCTCGGTCGGTTGCCATTGCTTTTGACATATGTTCAAATAGCTTTTGTCGGTTGGCAGCTTCTGCCATGTCGATAAAGTCTACTACGATAATACCGCCCATATCACGCAAACGAAGCTGGCGGGCAATTTCGTCGGCTGCTGCAATATTTACGTCAATAGCCGTCTTTTCCTGGGCATCGCTGCCTTTAGAGCGGTTACCGCTATTGACATCTACTACATGCATGGCTTCGGTATGTTCGATAATAAGGTAGGCTCCACTTTTATAAGTTACTGTACGTCCAAACAACGATTTAATCTGTTTGGTTATTGCAAAATTATCGAAGATAGGAAGTTCTCCGGTATACAACTGTACAATGCTTTCTCTTCCCGGTGCTATCAGGCTAACATAATCTCGTATGTTGTGATATACCTCCGAGTCGTTTACATGGATATTCTGGAAGGAAGGATTGAATATATCTCTTAAGAGTGCAACAGCACGTGCTGTTTCTTCGTAAATAATGGCTGGCACCTTTACTTTAGATACTTTCGTTATATTATCTTCCCACCGTTTTACTAATGTCTTTAGCTCGTGATCGAGTTCGGCTACGCGTTTGCCTTCAGAAGATGTCCGAACAATAACACTGAAATTTTTCGGCTTAATGCTTTGAATCAACTGGCGTAGACGTGCTCTTTCCTCACTTGATTTAATTTTAGTGGAGACTGAAACTTTATCGGCAAATGGAATTAATACGATATATCTTCCGGCAAAGGAAAGCTCGGAAGTTAATCGTGGACCTTTTGTCGAAATAGGTTCTTTTGCTATTTGAACTAATACTTCTTGTCCTACTTTCAGAACGTCGCTTATGCTTCCGTCCTTATCTATTTCCGGCAAAATTTGCAATTTAGAGATAGGAGGAACTTTTTTCGGATCGCTTAACGCCTGTTTGAGGAACTTTTGTTGAGTATTGAAATTTGGGCCTAAATCCAAATAATGAAGAAATGCATCCTTTTTATAACCTACATCAATGAATGCAGCGTTGAGCCCCGGCATCAGTTTTTTTACTTTACCAAGATAAATATCTCCGACGGCAAAAGACACGTTGCGAGCCTCCTTTTGGAGTTCTACAAGGTTCTTGTCTTCCAGTACGGCGATAGATACCTCTTTGGGCTGTACATCAACTACTAATTCACTAATCACTATAAAGAGGGGTTTTTATCAGACCTTAAAATACGCAAAGAACAAACTTAAAAGGTCTCTTATTAAGTTTGTTCTTTAGAGTTTTATAAATAGACTTATTTCTTTTTATGTCTATTCTTCTTTAGTCTCTTTTTGCGCTTGTGCGTAGACATTTTATGTCTTTTTCTTTTTTTTCCGCTAGGCATCGTTTTTTAAATTTAAATTAAACGTATAATTACTAATTACTTAACTTCGTTCAAGAAAGTTTTAGCCGGTTTGAATGACGGGATGTTGTGCTCCGGAATAATGATCGTAGTATTCTTTGAAATATTACGGGCTGTCTTTTGAGCTCTTTTTTTAATCACGAAACTTCCGAATCCTCTCAGGTAAACGTTTTCACCTTGTGCTAAAGAATCTTTTACAATGTCCATAAAAGATTCAACGCTTGCCAATACCGTGGATTTGTCAATGCCGGTACTTTTTGAAATCTCGCTAACAATATCTGCTTTAGTCATGTCTATAAATTAATTAATTGATTTGGACCTATTAATTTTTTGGAATGCAAATATATAGCTTTTTATTTAAGTGTAAAAAGAAATGACGCTCAATTTTTAATAAAAAAGATTCCTTAGAATCCGTTATATCTGTGTATGTTTGCATTAATCAAATAGTTATGTTTGTTGTTGAAGCCTAAAATGCATTGTTATGTTGCAGAGTGAGAGCGATTTGGAGCTAAGTCATATTTTAATTGAATGGTATAATGAAAATAAAAGGAATCTGCCTTGGAGGAATACGAATAATCCTTATGCTATCTGGATATCAGAGGTTATCCTTCAACAGACTCGCGTAATACAAGGATTGGACTATTTTAACCGTTTCATCGGACGTTTTCCGGATGTTGCTTCTCTGGCTGCTGCAAGTGAGGACGAAGTACTAAAATATTGGCAGGGATTAGGTTATTATAGTCGTGCCCGAAATTTGAGAATGGCTGCTCAAGATATAATGAATCGTTTTGGGGGAACGTTCCCTGATGCCTATCAAGATATTTTGTCTTTGAAGGGAATCGGGGAATATACAGCAGCAGCTATCGCATCTTTTTCTTGGAACAAACCTTTTCCGGTAGTGGATGGAAATGTTTTTCGTGTGCTTTCTCGGTTATACGGTATGAATGTTCCAATAGACACAACAGATGGAAAAAAGCAATTTTCCCATTTGGCCGGTTTGATAATGGATAAATCGCAAGCCGGCTTACATAACCAAGCTATAATGGAGTTTGGTGCGTTACAATGTGTTCCTCAAAATCCTGACTGTTTGAAATGTCCTCTTATACATAAATGTGTAGCAAATGCCACAAATAAAATCGAATTACTTCCGGTAAAACAAGGAAAGACAAAGACGCGTAACCGCTTTTTTTATTATCTATATGTTACATGTAAGGGAAAAACATGGTTGCATCGTCGTGAAGAAAAAGATATATGGACCGGATTATATGAATTTCCTTTGATTGAAACAGAACGTGCAATGGATTTTACGGAGTTGCAGCAAACCAAAGGCTTTCGTCGTTTGTTTAATGACGCCGGCAAACTGGATATTTCTATCGGGATGGAAGATGTAAAACATGTGTTGTCTCATCAGATTATTTATGCAACTTTCTATAAAATAGAGATAGAACGTGAAACGGATGCTTTGAGAAATTTTTCAATTCTATCATGTGAAGAGATTGAAAAGTATGCTGTTCCTCGTTTGATACATATTTATTTAGAGAAATTAGGTCGAAACTTGTAAGAATGATTGAATTTATGTTTCTTTGTATGATAATTAAGAATTTGAAATTATGTCGTTGAATAAAGTTATATTAATTGGCAATGTGGGTAAAGATCCCGACGTGCGTTATTTTGACAGCGGAGCTGCTGTTGCTAATTTTCCATTGGCTACCTCTGAAAGAGGATATACGTTGGCAAATGGAACTGTTGTACCGGAGCGTACAGAATGGCATAATATTGTTGTTCGACGGGATTTGGTTCCTTTTGTAGAGAAATGGGTAAAAAAAGGCTCAGGTCTTTACTTGGAAGGAAAGATTCGTACTCGTACTTATGACGATCAAACCGGTGTGAAACGTTATGTAACCGAGATACATGCGGATCGTATAGAATTCTATAGTACAGGTACTCGTCCGGCAGACGGAACTCAGCAGAATGCAAATGCAGGCACACCAGTAGCCGGACAATCAACTCAATCTTCAGCTGCAACGACTTATCAGCAGCCGGCGACACCTTCGTCTGATGCTTTTACTGAAACCAGTGACGCAGATGATCTCCCGTTCTGATATTGTTTAACTAATACGGTTTTCCTTGGACTCAGATTATTATTCGGGCTTATTTAGCCATGTAACAATGCAGGCGCTGACAGCAGGCCCTGTAATAGCATTTAGTCTTGCTATCCTGTTGCTGTTTGCTTCTGGCTTTGTGTCTGCATCAGAAGTTGCATTTTTTTCTCTTTCTCCGGGAGATATAAATGATATCAGGGAAGAGAAATTTGCTTCTGATTCAATTATCCAACGCCTTCTTACACGTTCGGAATATCTTCTTGCTGCTATTTTGATAGCTAATAATTTTGTGAATGTAGCGGTCGTAATGCTTTGTACATACGGCATCAATTCATGGATAAACTTTTCGGCTGCTCCTTTATTGGGTTTTGTTCTTGAGACAATTGTTTTAACTTTCCTGCTTTTACTTTTCGGCGAAATTATGCCTAAAATTTATGCTCAGAAGAATTCTTTGCATTTTGTTCGTTTTGCCGCCCCGATATTAAGTGGTTTGGAACGTTTTTGCCGTCCGGTTTCGAAAATATTAGTCACATCCACTTCCGTAATCAATAAAGCCCTCGCGAAAAAGAAATACGATTTGTCTGTAGATGAACTTTCAAAAGCATTGGAATTAACTTCTACCGAAATTCCGGAAGAAAAGGAAATGCTTGCTGAAATTATCAAGTTTTATAATAAAACGGCCAACGAAATTATGACACCTCGTTTGGATATGGAGGATGTAGATATTAAAATTAATTTCCGTGAGGTTGTAGATTTTATTGTAAGATCGGGTTACTCCCGTATCCCTGTTTATGCAGGAACAGAAGACAATATTAAAGGTATTTTATATATAAAAGACCTGCTCCCTTATTTGGAAAAACCGGATACTTTTCGTTGGCAAAGTTTGATTCGTTCTGCCTATTTTGTACCTGAAACGAAAAAGATAGATGATTTATTGGAAGAGTTCCGTACAAATAAAATACACATGGCGATTGTGGTAGACGAATTCGGAGGAACTTCCGGTATTGTAACGATGGAAGATATTCTGGAAGAAATTGTAGGTGAAATATCCGATGAATATGACGAAGACGAACAGCAATTTATTAGGCTTGCCGACGGAAGTTTGATTTTCGAGGCTAAAATATTGCTGACAGATTTCTTCCGCGTTATAGATGCCGATCCAAATGAATTTGGAAAGCTGACCGAAGAAGTAGAAACTCTAGCCGGTCTTCTTCTTGAGATAAAAGGTGATTTTCCACACAGGCGTGAGATAATAGAATATAATAATTACCGTTTCCAGATATTGGAAGTGGATAATCGTCGTATATTGAAAGTGAAATTCAATCGTGTTTCAAAGGAGGAGGAAACTGCCGATAAGTAGTATTTATGAAAAAACAGGTTCCTATATGTATTGTTGTTTTGATATTCTGGTGTTGTTCTTGCACAGAATATACACCTAAACCTCGTGGCTATTTTCGTATAGAACCGGCATCTGCTCATTATCAAAAATTACCTTTGGACAATTTGCCTTATACATTTAATGTATCTCAGTTATCAACAGTAGAACTTCCTCCGGTGGATAATAAAACAGCCGGTTGGATTAATCTTTCTTATCCGTCGTTGGGAGCAAAAATATATTGTAGTTATTTCCCTGTTACTCCGCTTTCGTTACATCAAATAGAAAACGAATCACGAGAATTGGTTTCCCGGCAGACCAAAAATCCTGACTTTATTCAGGAGAAGGCATACAGTAATCCGGAAGAACATGTATATGGCTCTCTCTTTTTACTGGATGAAGGTTCTGCTTCACCTATACAGTTTATGTTGACAGATAGTGTATCCAACTTTTTCCGGGGAGCTTTGTATTATGATTGTAAACCGAATGCCGATTCATTAGCTCCGGTTACCCAATATCTTAGGGAAGATATTATAGAGCTTATCCAATCATTTAGCTGGAAGAAGTAATGCCGTTGTTACAGAAATATAGTAATCCTTTACGTGGAATATGGCTGATGAGCGAAAGCTCTGATGAACTATTGTCAATGCTTGATAATGTCATAGATTATCAGCCTTTTCTGCATACTATAAAAACAGAACACCGTCGGAAAGAATGGCTGGCCAGCCGTGTATTATTAAAAGAATTGTTAGGGCAGGAGGTTCGCGTAGAATATTATCCTGATGGAGCGCCCTTCTTGCCGGATATTCCTTTACATATCAGTATCTCCCATACGAATAATTATGCAGTGGTTTTGTTACAGGAATCGCCGGCGGCAGGGATTGATATAGAATATAAGTCGGATCGTGTTAGAAAGATACGAAGTCGTTTTATGAATCCTGAGGAAGAGATAAATATCGATACTGCACACGAAACGAATCATCTCTTAATATATTGGTGTGCTAAAGAAACCTTGTTTAAGATGATAGGGCAGGATAATGTGGATTTCTGTCAGCATTTACATGTAAAGCCTTTCCCGTATTCCGAATCCGGTGTTTTTACTGTTCAGGAAACTCGGACTCAGGAAAGAACTTCATTTCAATTGGGTTATCTTGTTACTCCCGATTTTATTTTAACCTGGAGTTTGCCCGCGCAATGAATGAATATCACTTCTGCCAAATTTCCCATCCGGCAAATGCTTGTAATAAAAGCATTTCTAATCCATTCTTAACTACAGCACCTTTTTCTTTACCTTTCTTCATGAAAAGAGTTTCGTCCGGGTTATAAAGTAAATCATATAATAAATGATCGGGCGTAAGCATGTCGTAAGGAATATTCGGACAAGTGTTTATATTGGGAAACATCCCGAGTGGAGTAGTATTAACAATGACCGTATATTGTTCCATTGTTTTCGGAGTAATCTCATCGTAGGTGATACAGAATTCTTTTGGTGTACGTGAAACCAAAGTAGCCCCAACGCCTAGTTGCTTTAATCCCTGAAATACGGCTTTAGAAGCGCCTCCCGTACCTAATATCAACGCTTTACGGTGACTTTCGTTAAGTAGAGGCTCGATAGACTGCTTGAATCCAATGATATCCGAATTGTATCCTTTCAGTTTGATTTTGCCAAAAAGGCCTTTTGTAAATTTAACGACGTTTACAGCACCGATCAGGCGTGCGTCCTCGTCCAAGTCATCCAGATAAGGAATAATCTGCTCCTTGTATGGAATGGTAACATTTAACCCGTTCAGTTCCGGATTTTCTTTCAATACATTTTTTAAATCCTTGATGCTCGGGATTTCAAAATTGATGTATTTGGCATCGATCTTTTCCGCCTCAAATTTCTGATTGAAGTATGTTTTAGAAAATGAGTGTCCCAAAGGGAATCCTAATAATCCATATTTTTGCATAGTCTGTTCAAATGTTTGTTTATTCTTTTATCCCAGTGTATAATGAACAAATTCCAAATGTGAAGGTTCTAACACGCGTTTCGGAAAAACCTTGACGGCTGAGTAATTCTGCCATAACCTTACCTTGAGGAACGACTTTTATTGATTCCGGCAGATAACTATATGCTGCTTTTTCTTTGGAAAATAATCTGCCGATATTAGGAATCACAGTCTTTGAATAGATATTATAGAGCTGCTTCATAAGGAAATGTCCGGGAGTAGACAATTCCAGAATCATAATATGTCCGCTTGGTTTTAGTACGCGGTACATTTCCGCAATACCTTTCTCTATATTTTCGAAATTGCGCACTCCGAAGGCAGCAGTTACCGCGTCGAACGAATTATCCGGATAACTAAGCGCCATACAGTCTTGCTGCTCGAATGAAATATGCTCCGAATAACCGGCATCGGATACTTTACGGCGTCCTACTTCCATCATTCCTTCCGATATATCAGCTCCGATTATACGTTCAGCATTCAGACTCCGGTACATGGAAATAGCCAGATCGCCCGTGCCGGTAGCAATGTCAAGTATAGTTTGCGGAGAAAAAGGGCGCAGAAAAGCAATGCCTTTCCTGCGCCACCATTTATCTATTCCAAACGAAAGCGTATGGTTCAATAGGTCGTATTTTCCGGCGATGTTATCGAACATGCGCCTGACTTGCATGCCTTTATGTTCTTCATTGTTATAAGGAAGAATCTGCTCTGAACCGTACTTTGCCATATTTCTTATTTATTCTTCAAATATTCGGTTACGTTCTTTTCTATGCGGTTCGCTAAATTGTCTGTATCGCCTTTCACAAACTTTTCACCTGTGATATGTTCGTAAAGTTCTATATAGCGGTCGCTGATACCTTCTACAATAGCAGGTGTCATTTCCGGAACTTTCTGTCCGGCCTTGCCTTGGAATCCGTTATCCATTAACCATTCGCGAACGAATTCTTTAGAAAGTTGTTTTTGGGCTTCTCCCTTCTCAAAGCGTTCTTCATAACCTTCAGAGTAGAAGTAGCGTGAAGAATCCGGAGTGTGGATTTCATCCATCAGATAAATAGTTCCATTGTGCTTGCCGAATTCATATTTAGTATCTACAAGTATCAAACCGCGTTGTGCGGCAATTTCAGTGCCACGTTTAAATAACGCCATTGTATATTTTTCCAATACCTCATATTCTTCCGGAGTAGCCAAACCTTGAGCTAATATTTCCTCTTTGGAAATGTCGGCGTCATGCTCGCCTATTTCAGCTTTAGTTGTAGGGGTAATAATTGGTTCGGGGAAACGTTGGTTCTCACGCATTCCGTCCGGTATTTTCACACCACAGATTTCACGAACACCGCTTTTGTAAGCACGCCATGCACTACCGCAAAGATAACCACGTACAATCATCTCAACAGGAAAACCTTTGCATTGTACACCAACTGTTACCATTGGGTCCGGTGTAGCAAGTTTCCAGTTCGGACAGATGTCGGCTGTTGCGTCGAGGAACTTGGCGGCAATCTGGTTCAGCATTTGTCCTTTGTAAGGAATGCCTTCCGGTAAAACAACGTCGAATGCTGAAATACGGTCTGTCGCAACCATTACCAGAACTTCGTCGTTAATGTTATACACGTCGCGTACTTTACCATGATATACGCTCTTTTGTCCTTGAAAATTGAAATCTGTTCTGACTAAAGCCTTCTTCATAACTGTGTTATTTAAGTTTATTGTCTATTGTTCTTTCTTCTTTCCTTTCTTTTTGTTCCCTGTTTTCTCTCGCCTCTTTTTTCTTCTTGTCGTCAAATTTGTCATAGGCTTCAACGATACGCTGTACCAGTTTATGGCGGACAATGTCTTTCTTGTTGAACTCTATTTTGCCGATACCATTTACTTTATTCAGAATCTGCATCGCCTGAACAAGCCCTGAGGTTGCTGTAGAAGGTAAATCTATCTGGGTGATGTCACCCGTTACAATCATCTTGGCATTCATGCCCAGACGTGTGAGGAACATTTTGATTTGATGAGTTGTCGTATTTTGGGCTTCATCCAGAATAATGACAGCGTCGTTCAAGGTACGTCCGCGCATAAAAGCGAGTGGAGCTATTTGTATGACGTTGTTTTCCATGTATTCTTTGAGTTTAGCTCCGGGTATCATGTCTTGTAGCGCATCATATAAAGGCTGCAAATACGGGTCGAGTTTGTCTTTCATTTCGCCCGGAAGAAATCCTAATTTTTCTCCGGCCTCGACGGCGGGGCGACTTAATATGATCTTACGTACTTGTTTATTTTTTAAAGCTTTTACGGCTAATGCAATGGCTACAAATGTCTTGCCCGAACCTGCCGGCCCTGTGGCGAAAACGAGATCGTTTTCTTCAAATGCCTTTACCAGTTTTTGCTGGTTATCGGTACGGGCAACGATAGCTTTACCGTTCATGCCGTGTATAATCAGGTTTTCTTGCTTTACAACGGTTGGAGCTTTTCCCTTGATAATATCCAGAATAACCTCTTCGTTGAGTGAATTAAATTCTTCACAGTATTTTTCTACTTCACGAATTTTCTTGAGAAAAAGTTCGGATTCGTCTTCATCGCCTATTACTTTCATCACATTTCCACGGGCAACAATGCGTAATTTAGGAAACAGCGTTTTAATAAGCTGCATGTTTGCGTTGTTAACTCCGTAGAAAATAACCGGATCTACGCTTTCAAGAATATAAATTCGTTCAATCATTCAGTAACCTTTTTTAGGAACACAAAATTAGTTATTAATTGTTTTGGGCGAAAGTAATTTTCATTTTTTCTTTACTTTTGTCACGCAAATAAGGAAACATGATGAAACATATACTCAATGCTGTGTTGTTGCTAATAGTTCTTTCTGTAGCGACATCATTTTCTTCCTGTAAGGAAAAACGTGGGGAATTGAAAAAGATTTGGTACAACGGAAGCTATAATCGTGATTTTAAAGATTTGAATGATTTGCATTTGGCAGAGGCACAAAAGCTGGGTGTTCAACCTGTTTCTTCACGCGAGGAAGCTGAAAAGGCCTCAAAAAAGATGGAAGAAATCAAGTCTAATAAATATTATGAAGTGGAAGAATTGAAACATTCCATTCCGTATCTGATTCCGCAAGCCGCCTCGTTGCTTAAAGATATCGGTAAGAACTTTCAAGATTCTCTTTCTAACTTGAATGCTTCGATTTATAAGATTAAAGTAACGAGTGTTACGCGTACAGTGGACGATGTGAAAAAATTAAAGAAACGTAATGTCAATTCTTCCGTTAATTCTGCCCATCAGTACGGAACTACGTTTGATGTTTCTTGGGTACGTTATACGAAAGTGGATGAAAAAGATACGCTGAACATAGACAATGACCGGTTAAAGATGGTTTTAGCCTCCGTGCTCCGTGATTTACACCGGGAAAAACGTTGTTATATCAAACACGAGCGTAAACAAGGCTGTTTTCACATCACGGTAAGAGAAACAGACTGAACTTTCCCGAACCGTTTATCCCGGTATGATTTTGTATCCGGCAATGGCTAATGCCTGTCTGATTTCGTTAATCTGACGCTGGTCTCGCGTCTCCATTTCTAAACGGAGATAGCAGCCGTTAATGTCGGTAGTATGACTTACCCGTTCGTGATATACGGAAACAACGTTTGCCCCTAAATCTGCGATAATCTGAGAGACATGCTGCAATTGTCCGGGTTTATCAACCAGCTCAATGGTCATACTGCATGAACGTCCTGATTTCTGCAAGCCTCGTCCTATTACTCTGGACAGAATGGTTACATCTATGTTACCTCCCGAAACCAGGCAAATTACATTTTTTCCTTTGATTGGCACTTTGTTGAACATGGCAGCAGCCACGGCAACTGCACCGGCTCCTTCCGCAATTAGTTTTTGTTGCTCGATGAGAGCAAGGATTGCCGTAGAAATTTCATCGTCCGTAACAGATACGATTTCGTCTACGTACTTCTGGCAATGGTCAAAAGTATGCAGTCCCGGTTCTTTTACGGCAATTCCGTCGGCTATAGTACGGACGCTTTCCAGCCGTTGGATTTTACCATGCTTTATAGAATCAACCATGCTGGGTGCTCCGCTTGCCTGTACTCCATATACTTTAACCTGTGGCGCTAGCTTCTTGAGTGCGTAAGCAACGCCGGATATTAAGCCGCCTCCACCGATAGGTACGATTACGGCATCGAGTTCCGGAAGTTGCTCCAATAACTCCAAACCAATAGTTCCCTGTCCGGCAATTACATCATCGTCGTCAAACGGATGAATGAATGTATATCCTTCTTCATCTCTCAACTCCAATGCTTTTTTATAGGCATCGTCGTAAACGCCTTTTACCAGGCAGACGTCTGCACCATATTTTTTGGTTGCTTCTATTTTGGAAATGGGGGCATTGTCCGGTAAGCAGATTAACGAACGGATGCCTTGTGAACTGGCTGCCAGTGCAACGCCTTGCGCATGATTCCCGGCAGAACAGGCCACTACGCCTTTGGCTTTTTCTTCTTCGGTTAATTGGGATATCTTGAAACAAGCTCCTCTAACTTTGAAAGAACCGGTTATTTGTAAGTTTTCCGGCTTTAGGTAAATGTTGCATTCCGGATTGATATTGGGCGCCTTGATTAAATCAGTACGTCTTATTACAGTTTTCAATACAAATGAAGCCTGGTAAATTTTATCGAGTGTGAGCATGTCCTTATTGTTAAAACCGGGTGCAAAAATATAAAACTTATATGTATTAATTCTGTCATACTATAACATATTTCGTATTATCTTTGTTATGCAACAAAATAAAAGGAGAATATTATGGAAATAACGAACTTGACGAAAGATGACTTTATTGCTAAAGTAGGCAACTTTGAGGCAGATCCCAAAGACTGGAAATATATTGGAGACAAACCTTGTTTGGTAGACTTTCACGCTCCGTGGTGCGGATATTGCAAACGTTTGAACCCACTGTTGGATGAGATGGCTAAAGAGTTTGACGGTAAAATATATATCTATAAAGTAGACGTAGACCAGGAGGAAGAATTAGAAACGGCTTTCAATATCCGGACAATACCGACCCTTTTGCTATGTCCTGTAGACAAACCGAAAGAACAGCTTTTGGGAGTTATGGGTAAACCGGAATTGAAGAAATTGATAGAAGATAAATTATTATAGACATCCCGATCATTTTCTAAAAACATCCCGATGATTTCTAAAAATGATCCCGATGAACTAAAAATAGATTGTTGTCATAAGAGGCAGGCGGAGTTAGCCCGCAATGAATCGAAGATCATTTATGGATGCTTTTGAAAGGTCCTTTTTTTGCAGAAAAAAGGATATATCTTTTGCATAAAGAAGTCCTGTCTTAACATTTCAAAAGAGCAGACCTTTGAAGTGTTAAGACGGGACTTTTAAGTTCAAAAGTCAGCTCTTTTAAAATCAGACCTCTACTCTGTTAAAACGGTTTGATATTTTTAACATCTTCGATTGTCTGCTGTTTTAATATATAAGCCTGAACTGTAGTTGAATATCGGTATAATGAAAGGTTGAAAGGTTTGAAGGGTATTTAGAATAATTGTATTAATAACAATCCTAATCCCACCGATACTCCGGTTGCAATCAGTCCCGGAATCATAAAAGAATGATTTAATACGTATTTCCCGATGTGTGTTGTTCCTGTCCGGTCGAAGTTGATGGCGGCAACAACTGTAGGATAGTTCGGTATGAAGAAATATCCGTTTACTGCCGGGAAAAGAGCAATCAGCATATAGGGAGAAATACCCAGAGTGATACCTAGCGGAAGCAACGCGCGTACTGTAGCCGCCTGGCTGAATAATAATATAGACATCAGAAAAAGGGCAAGACCGAATAACCAGGGCATTGACGTTACCGTACTTTCTATGGACGTTTTTAATTCTACCATGTTGCCGGCAATAAAAGTGTCGCCCATCCAGGCAATACCGAATATGGCAACTACTGCCTGCATGCCGGCCGAGAATACCGACCCTTGCGCTGCTTTGATACCATCTGTTTTTGTGATTATCAGAATTAAAGCGGCGGCTGTAAGCATCAATATTTCAATAATATATGACATAGATAGCGGTTGTGCTATTCCATTTGTGGTGAAAACCGGGCGTAAACTTTCAATAGAACCGAATAAAATAATACCGGCAGTTGCCAGAATAAACAGGATAACCGATATGAGTGCGGAACGTTTGTTATGGACGTCTTTTAATTCATAGTGCTTGTTGTTGAACTCTCCGGCAGCCAGGCGTCTTTGATATTCAGGATCGTCATCTAATTCTTTCCCTACCCGGAGGGAATAAAATGCGCCTGCCAGTACGCCTGCCAATGTACATGGTATAGAAATCATTAAGATGTTAAATAAAGAGACGTCGAAACCTTTCGCTGTCAACAAGCTGAGCAACGCAACCGTTGCCGCGGAAATAGGACTTGCCGTAATGGCTTGTTGGGATGCGATGACGGCAATGCCCAGCGGACGTTCGGGCCTGATCTTGGTATCTGTCGCCACTTCGGCAATTACCGGAAGTACGGAATAAGCTACGTGTCCTGTTCCTGCGATAAAAGTGAACAGATAAGTAACAATGGGGCTAAGTATCGTTATCTGTTGCGGATTCTTACGAAGCAGTTTCTCTGCCCACATCACCATCAGGTCAAGTCCTCCGGCAGCCTGCATACAGCTGGCTGCTGCAATAACGGCTACAATCATCAACATCACATCTATCGGTGGCGAGGTTGGTTCCAAGCCAAAAGCGAAAGTAAGGATAGCAAGCCCTACTCCTCCCAGCACGCCAAGTCCGATACCGCCGAGTCTGGCTCCTATTATAATTGCTATTAATACGAAGATTAATTGTATCAGCATATCTTTATAAATGATAGATTTAGTTTGTATTGGATGCAAATTTAGTTATTTTTGTTGCGCTATGAACTACTTAAACACAAAAATGAGAATGAAAAAGATCTGTTTAGGCATATTAGGATTATGCGGTATGATAACAACTCTGACGGCCCAGGTTCGTAATGAATTCCTGTTAGAAAAGAACTGGAAGTTTACGCGTGAAGATAATCCGGATTTTATAACTCCCTCTTTCAACGATTCCAAATGGCAATCCGTCACCGTCCCTCACGACTGGGCGATTTACGGTCCGTTTAGCTCTCAGAACGATAAGCAAGAAGTAGCTATTGCGCAAGACGGGCAGGAAGAAGCCATGGAGCATGCCGGACGTACCGGCGGACTTCCTTTTGTGGGAGTGGGCTGGTACCGTACTCAGTTTGAAGTGCCTCAGTTTGCTTCCGGCAAACGTGCTTTTATCCTTTTTGACGGTGCTATGAGCCATGCCAATGTCTATATCAATGGAGAGAAAGCAGGTTACTGGCCTTACGGGTATAACTCGTTTCATTTTGATATTACCAAGTACCTCAAGCCGGGTGAAAAGAATACCTTGGCCGTTCGTTTAGAGAACTTGCCGGAATCTTCCCGCTGGTATCCGGGGGCCGGATTGTATAGAAACGTACATGTGATTGTTACGGAAGATGCCTATATACCTGTATGGGGCACGTATGTAACTACACCGGAAGTAAATAAGAAGTTTGCCAAAATAAACGTACAGACGCAAGTGGAACTGCCCGAAGGGGCTGATCCTTCCAACTATAACCTGGTGACGAGCATCTGGAATCCGAACAAGCAGAAACTGACGGAGGTGACCACTTCGTTGGCACAGTTGCCATATAATAATGGCACAGCTAACCAGGAGTTCATTGTTCAAACACCTACATTATGGTCGTTTGACATGCCGGCGTTGTACACGGCCGAAACCCGTTTGTATGAAGGTTCTGCACTAAAAGATATTTATTCTACCCCTTTTGGCGTGCGTTCTATCGAAATCATACAGGAGAAAGGTTTCTTTCTGAATGGAGAGAAAGTTGTATTCAAAGGTGTTTGCAACCATCACGATTTAGGGCCGCTGGGCGCGGCTGTGAATGATGCTGCCGTCCGCAGGCAGATACGTATATTAAAAGATATGGGATGCAATGCAATCCGTACCTCCCACAATATGCCGGCTCCCGAATTGGTGAGAGCTTGCGATGAAATGGGGATGATGCTGATGGCCGAAAGTTTTGACGAGTGGAATGTTGCCAAATGCAAGAACGGTTATAACCTCTTCTTTGATGAATGGGTAGAGAAAGATTTGGTGAACCTGATCCGGCATTACCGTAACAATCCGAGTGTTGTTATGTGGTGTATCGGTAATGAAGTGCCTAACCAGTGGAACGAAGGTGATTGCAAGATAGCCAAACGTTTGCAGGATATTTGCCATCGTGAAGATCCTACGCGTCCGGTTACGCAAGGAATGGATGCTCCAGATGCGGTGGTAAACAATAACTTTGCCGCTGTGATGGATGTGGCAGGATTCAACTACCGCCCGCAGCTTTATAAGGTGAACTACAAGAAGCTACCGCAAGGTATCCTGTTGGGTAGCGAGACGGCCTCTACGGTAAGCTCTCGCGGCGTTTATAAATTCCCTGTGGAACGTAAGGCAATGGCTGTGTACGACGATCATCAGAGTTCTTCTTACGATGTAGAGCATTGCAGTTGGTCTAACTTACCGGAAGACGATTTTATTCAGCATGAAGATTTGCCGTATTGTATAGGTGAGTTCGTATGGACAGGCTTCGATTATCTGGGTGAACCTACTCCTTACTATACCAATTGGCCAAGCCATAGCTCCCTGTTTGGCATTGTTGATTTGGCCGGTATACCTAAAGACCGTTATTATTTATATCGCAGCCATTGGAATAAGGCGGAACGTACATTGCATATCCTGCCTCACTGGACCTGGCCGGGACGTGAAGGTGAAGTTACTCCTGTATTCGTTTACACCAATTATCCGTCTGCCGAACTCTTTATTAACGGGAAAAGCCAGGGCAAGCGTACCAAAGATTTATCCGTAGGTATAGACAGCAGTTATACCGATGCGGCCAAGGCCGGCTTTGAACGTCAGAAACGTTACCGGTTAATGTGGATGGATACGAAATATGAACCGGGTACATTGAAAGTGGTTGCTTACGATAAAGAGGGGAATGCCGTTGCCGAAGAAGAAGTGCATACGGCCGGAAAACCTCATCATATTGAATTGATTGCCGACCGTAAACAACTGGCGGCCGATGGTAAAGACCTCTCATTTATCACTGTCAGAGTGGTAGATAAAGAAGGGAATCTTTGCCCGGACGACACCCGTCAGATTAAATTTGAAGTGCGTGGTGCCGGATCGTATCGTGCGGCTGCTAATGGCAACAGCGCGAGCCTCGAGTCGTTCCAGGCTCCTCAGATGAAACTGTTCAGCGGGCAGTTGACAGCGATTGTGCAGACAACCGAACAGCCGGGTATCATCTTCTTCGAGGCTTCTGCTTCGGGAGTGAAAGGGGCGAAGATCGAATTGATTAGCAAATAGATTGCTACAATTGACGCATCTTTATGTAACTAAATATAATAGACGTCTGAATTAAAAAAGCTGCGCAGCTTATAACGGCGAACCGCAAAGGTTTGGGTTGGAAACTGCGCAGCTTTTTTCAGGCGGTTGTATTTCTTTGCAGTTCAGGACTTAACAATGTTGCCGAATACATCGAAAGCAACAAAGGTGTCTTGTCCTCCGTGGATAACTTCAAAGAGTTGGAATGATCCGTCGGCATTGATTAATGTAAAGATCGCTTTTACTTTATCGTTGGCATAAGCGGATTTCTCGAATGCTTCCGCGATAATGGATGGAACTTCATGTGGAGTGATTTGCCACATTGTATTTTGCCATCTGTAATCTTTGTTCAACTGGGCTATTTTGTAAATTCGGTTGTCCAGTATGTTCAATTCGTAACCTTCGGAATTGGGCTGGATATCCAGAAGTTCTGCGCCTGCGAATGTAAGATTCATTAATTGGGTTACGGCGTCCGGTATTACAATAGGTGCATCACTGTAGTCAGAGGCATCATCTACGGTTTTGATCAGATTGCCGTATTGGGAATAATACAGATCGGTTTCCGTATCTCCTTTTTCTACTTCGATTTTATAGACAATGCCCATGCCGGCGCGGTTGATAAGGTCCGTTTCGTCTACTTTCCAGTCTGCATAAGTACTTGCTTTAAGGGCTGTAATAACGGGAGAAGGGAGTTGATTATACGAAATGTCTATTTTTTCCATCATCCACTTGCCCTGGTCGGTGAACCAGGCCGATGTGGAGGCCGTGCCGTTCATGAAGTCGGCAACGTAGTAATTACCTTCTATATTGAAGGAAATCTTCTTTGCATTCGGATATTTTTGGCTAAATGCTTTGGCTACTTCTTCAACCGGTATAATGCCTTCGTGATTGTCGTCGTTGTCTTTGCTACAACCGGCAAGAAACAAGATTAAACCGGTACAGATAGATAAAAGGGTAAATTTTGTGTTCATATACTTGATTGTTTTAGCGATTAATGAAAAGCGGAGTGTTTATGCTCCGTCAATGCTTATGCTAAACAAGCGTACACTGCGAAAAGTTTTGCACGAAAGCGAACACACTGTCCGATATTGAACACTTGGTTATTGCACTAATATCACGCAATCAAACAATTACGTTTTTGGCATGGAGTTTGCCCTTTGGGTGGCAGAAAATAAAAAGTACTATTAAATATGGACAGAGAGATTTCAAAAGAGGTGCAACGGAAGGAACAACGTAAACAGTTGGTAAAACTGATAGGAGGTGTGGTTGTTGCATGTGTGGTGATAGGCGGTATCATTGCTTTTATGCAGACCAGCCTGAGCCGGAAAGACCTGAGTATATCCACAGTTGATAAAGGCTTGATAGAAGTATCCGTCAGTGCTTCCGGTAAAGTAGTTCCTGCTTTTGAAGAGATTATAAATTCTCCTATCAATTCCCGTATCATAGAAATCTACAAAAAGGGTGGAGATTCCGTTGATGTTGGCACACCTATCCTTAAATTGGATTTACAAAGCGCTGAGACGGATTATAATAAACTATTGGATGAAGAACAAATGAAGCGCTTGCAGTTGGAACAGCTTCGGGTGACCAACCGCAACAAGCTCTCCGAAATGGAGATGAAACTGAAAGTATCCCGCATGACGCTGAACCGTAAAGAAGTGGAACTTCGTAACGAACGCTACCTCGACAGTCTTGGCGCAGGCACTACTGATAAGGTTCGTCAAACAGAACTGGATTATAATGTGAGTCAGCTTCAATTAAAGGAAGATGAACAGAAATACAAGAACGAACAAGCTCTTGCCGAAGCCGATCTGAAAGTGAAAGAACTGGAACTGAATATATTCCGTAAAGGTTTGGCAGAGACTAAACGTACGTTGGAAGATGCTCGCATCCGCTCACCCCGCAAGGCTATCCTGACCTATGTAAATAATGAAGTCGGTGCACAGGTGGGACAAGGCACTAAAGTGGCGATAGTGTCCGATCTCTCGCATTTCAAGATAGAAGGCGAGATTGCGGATACCTATGGCGACCGTATTGCGGCAGGCAGTAAAGCGGTTGTTAAGATAGGTAGTGAGAAACTGGAAGGAACAGTAAGTGATGTTACTCCATTATCTAAAAACGGAGTGATCTCCTTTACTGTCCAGTTGCAGGAAGATAATCATAAGCGTCTGCGTTCCGGCTTGAAGACGGATGTCTATGTGATGAATGCCGTAAAGGAAGACGTGATGCGTATTGCCAACGCTTCTTACTATGTGGGTAGAGGTGAATATGAACTCTTTGTGGTAAAAGGCGATCAATTGATAAAGCGTAAAGTACAATTGGGCGATAGCAATTTTGAATATGTGGAAGTGGTGAGCGGTCTCGAACCTGGCGACGAGGTAGTTGTTTCGGACATAAGCTCGTATAAAGAAAAGAATAAGCTTAAATTGAAATAAGATGATAAAGCAATATATCAAACAAGCCCTTCAAACACTGAGGGAAAACCGCCTTACCAGCGTGATCTCTATCTTGGGGACTACGCTCTCGGTTGCCATGATTCTTGTGGTGGTGCTTCAATTCCAGATACGGCAGGCCGAATACAGCCCGGTCTCTAACCGTTCACGCATGCTCTATGTTCAGGGCATCAATGCCAGGTCAAAACAAGGAAACGATAACAACAACACCGGCCTTTCTGTTCAGGTAGCGCGCGAATGCTTTTATCCGTTAACCAGCGTTGAGGCGGTAAGCATGAAAGCATATGACAATCTGGTAGTTTCATTGCCCGGCAAACGCCTGTTCGACGAATATCAGGTGATCTATACCGATCCGGCCTTTTGGAAGGTGTTCGACTTCCGTTTCCTGCATGGACAACCGTTTACGGAAGCAGACTTCAATTCCGGCCTTCCCAACGTTGTTATCTCTGATTACCTGGCCTGGCGACTTTTTAATACCACTGACGCGGTAGGGCACGAACTGTTGCTGAACAATTTAATGGAATGTCGCGTGGCTGGTGTGGTGGCACGCCCTACTAAGGCTGTGACTGATACGTTTGCCGACGTGTGGCTTCCTTATACCTGTAACAGTGCATACACCGAATCGAGAAACTGTGACGGTATCTGCGGCTCTTTCTCGGCCGTGATCCTTGCGCGTAGTACTTTGGACTTCGATACAATAGGAGACGAAATACAGAAACTCACCGCCCGCTATAACGATAGCAAGGCTGATTATATTCTCTCTATAGGCAAACCGTTAACAACGCTCGAGCGGACGCTGGGTAATGGTGGCAATTATAGCGAGAACCGTATCGGATGGATGGAATACCTGAGAACAACCGGATTGGTACTGCTCTTCCTCCTGCTTGTTCCTACGCTGAATCTGACTGGTATTGTGCAGTCGTCCATACAGAAACGGCGTTCGGAGATGGGACTTCGCATGGCGTTTGGAGCTACCGGAGGGCGACTTTTCACACAGATGGTGAGCGAGAATTTAGTGATTACTCTCATCGGCGGTCTGGCCGGTATCCTACTTTCCGTAGCTTTGCTCTATTTTGGCAGGTCGTTCTTGCTATCGGGAGATACGGTTATTACGTTTGGCATGATCTTCCAGCCCTACCTGTTTGTGGCGGCGCTGTTCTTTACACTGTTGATCAATCTGCTAAGTTCAGGTTTGCCGGCCTGGCACATGTCGAGGGGGCAGATTGTAGAGTCGCTAAAAGATGAGAATAAGTGAGGAAGGATATGAAAACAACTGATTTACATAAATAACAGATAACAATGATCAAGCATATATTAAAGATAATATGGAACCAGCGTCGCAGTAACGGCTGGATATTTGCCGAATTACTTATCGTGGCCGGCTTCCTTTGGGTTATGATAGATACTTTTTATGTGGATATGGTTACTTACCGCTCACCGTTGGGCTACGATATAACTAATGTGTGGCGCTTTAAGCTGACTGAAGAGGCGCGTACCGACACCCTTCCGGGCCTTTCCGAGCCGGAGAAGCTCACCCGCCTGATAGAACAGATCAGGCAGAACCCCGAAGTGTATGAAGTCTGTGCTGCCTTCTATTCATCTCCTTATTCATTCAGTAACTCATGGCGAAACATCACACCATTGGGTGGCGACACTACCTTGTCTTCTGCCCAGAGCTTCCAGATACGTAACGTAACGCCCGAGTATTTCCGCCTCTTTAATGTGCAGAACTCCGATGGGAAGCCTGTGTACGACGAAGTATCAGGTGTCCGCAATGCCTTAGTTGTTTCCCGTGAGATGGCAGATGCTTTCTTTCCCGGTCAGACAGCGCGTGGACGGCAGTTGTCTTATACCGATACAGGTGGAACTTTTACCATTGCCTCCGTAAGCAGTTCGATACGGGCAAACGAGTACGAACGTCCGGAGCCTTGCTTTTTTCAATGCTTGAACGGCGAGATATACAACTTTATGGTGGATTACTTTGGTGCCCGCGATGCGGAACTTTGCGTCCGCATGAAACGCAGCCTTAGCCGCGACGATATGAATCTCTTTCTTGACAGTATGGGCGACCGGCTTACAGCAGACAACCTTATGGTATACGGTATCACCCCCATGCAAGAGTTTCGCGATATACAGCTTAGTGGCAAGGAACGGGATATGAGCAATAAGTTTTCGCTTATGCTTTTCATGCTCATCAACGTCTTCTTCGGCATCATCGGTACTTTCTGGCTACGCATGCAGAACCGGCGAGGTGAGATCGGGTTACGGATGGCGCTAGGCGCTCATCGTATTACTTTGCAACAGTATATGTATGCCGAAGGGCTTTGTTTGCTGGCATTCACCTTGCCCTTGGTTCTATTGTTTGGCGTCAACCTGTTGATGACGGACTATATTGATACTTACCGGCAATCCTTGTCGGTTGCAAGGGTGTTGGTAACTTTAGGCGCGACCTACCTGTTAATGGGAGGAATGATTATACTTGGTATCTGGTTTCCGGTACGCCAGGCTGTGAGGATGGCTCCGGCAGATGCCCTGCATTATGAGTAAAGTAGTTAGTAGTTGGTAGTTAGTAGTTAAGTAGAAATAGCATACTGTTCTTAATTACTAACGAGTGGTAACTACTTTAACTACCAACTACTAACTACTAACTACCAACTACTAAAAAAGAATACATAACAATTAAAACATTACGATCATGATTAAGTTGACAAACCTCGAGAAGATTTACCGTACAAAGGAGATTGAAACGGTTGCATTGGAAAACGTAAACCTGGAAGTTCAGAAAGGCGAGTTCCTCTCCATCATGGGACCTTCCGGCTGCGGTAAATCCACCCTGCTCAATATTATGGGACTGCTTGATTCTCCTACATCCGGAATGGTGGAGATCAACGGTGTGAACACGGTTAATATGAACGACAAGGAACTGGCTGCCTTCCGTAATAAGCAACTGGGCTTTGTGTTCCAGAGCTTCCACCTGATTAATTCCCTGAATGTGTTGGACAATGTAGAGCTTCCCTTGCTCTATCGCAAAGTATCCGCTTCCGAACGCCGTAAGGCCGCCGAGGCCGTACTCGAGAAAGTAGGACTGAGCCACCGTATGCGCCACTTCCCCACGCAGTTGTCCGGAGGTCAGTGCCAGCGTGTGGCTATTGCCCGTGCCATTGTAGGTAATCCTTATATAATACTTGCCGATGAGCCTACCGGTAACCTGGATTCCAAGATGGGTATCGAAGTCATGGAGCTGCTTCACCAACTGAATAAGGAAGACGGCCGTACTATCGTGATGGTAACCCACAACGAACAGCAGGCGCAACAAACCTCACGCACCATCCGCTTCTTCGACGGACGGCAGGTGCAGTAGCCGGAAGATTCATCCCGGTAGTAACAAATAAACAGGGAATACCATGTATAAACAATATATTAAACAAGCCTGGCAGTTGATGAAGCAGAACCGCTTCTTCAGCACCGTTTATGTTATAGGTACAGGGCTGGCTATCTCAATGGTGATGGTCATGGCTGTGGTTTATCATATCCGTACGGCCAATATAGCGCCGGAGGTACACAGGGACAGGATGTGTTATTTGAGCAGCTTGTCGTATGTACAGGGAAACATGAGCCGTAACTCTCATAGCTATGGCCTGCGTACAATCAAGGAATGTATATTGCCGATGACTACCCCCGAACTGATAGCAATAAAGGTAGGCCCTATGTTCTTGCGATATATTGTAGGTGATAGTTATCTCCAGATACCGGGGGGAGATGTCTCGCCTAAAGTAAGCCTGATGGCAACCAACGATAGTTTCTGGCAGATATACCGCTTTCGTTTCCTGGTCGGTAAACCGTATGACGGGGCGGATGTGTCTTCTTCTCTATCCCGTGCCGTTGTGAACGAGAAGACCGCACGTAAATTGTTCGGAAAGACGGATGTGATAAATGAAACCGTGCTGCTCAACGGAGTGGAATATTCCGTATGCGGTGTAGTAGCCGATGTCTCCGCCATCACACAAGATGTTTATGCCGATGTTTGGATACCATACAGCAGTATTCCCGGTCTGTCGGAGGTTTCTTCTGTTGAACAAAGATCATCTCTCGGGCCGTTTACCGTTTGCGTATTACTGCATAGTCCGCGCGATATGGAGCGGTTTCTTGAAGAATGGCGTCAGCAGATAAAGCAATACAACACAACGCTGGCCGATGGGAAACTGGAGGGAGAAGAGCCTCTTATGTACACTCGGAACATGCTGCATCTGCTATTTATGCAAGACTGGAAGAAGACCTCTTTTATACTTTTCTTTGTCCTGCTGCTGTTCTTGCTAGTCCCGGCATTGAACCTGTCCGGCCTGAATATGTCTCACATGCACGACCGTATTCCCGAGTTGGGTGTGCGCAGGGCTTTTGGTGCATGCAAAGGAGTTCTTTTGATGCAGCTATTGACAGAGAATCTCCTGCTGATGCTACCCGGAGGTATTGCCGGATTGCTTTTCTCTTACTTGCTGGTCTGGTTGTTGCGCAACCTACTGCTGGGATCGTTCATAACGATGATGTCCGGAGGAGCCATGGATATGAGCCTCTCGCTCTCGATGCTGGTAAACATGCAGGTGTTCGGGTATGCCTTCCTGATCTGCCTGGTGCTCAACCTGCTCTCGTCCATTGTACCCGCCATGCGAGCCCTTCGGATACATATTACGGATGCACTGGCCAATACAACCAATTAACAACGGAGGATACACTTATGATACTGCATATATTGAAACTGATAAAGACAAACCTGCACGGTAACATCTGGGTGCTGGTAGAGTTACTGGTGGTATTCGTTGTACTGTGGTTTACTACCGATTACTTCCTGATGCGTGGTATCCTGGCAAACCGTCCGGTAGGCTTCGATGTGGAAAACGTATATAAGGTAACGCTTTCCATACGTCCGGCTAACGCCCCTTCCTTTGTTAAGTACGAAGACGGGAGCGACGAACCCCGGCAGAACCTCTATCGTATTGTAGACCGCATCAAGGCCCACCCCGATGTGGAAGCGGTTTGCATGTCTTATGTAGCCCTGCCCTATACTTTCTCCAATTGGGGGATTGATATCTACCATGATTCGATACATGTGCCTGCACGGTGCCTGAACGTAACGCCCGAATACTTTAAGGTGTTCGATATCCACCCCGCCTCGGGAGGGAGCGCCGAAGAGCTTGTCCGCCGTTTGCCGGAAGGGGCAATCGTGTCGGCTACTGCGGCACAGGAATTGTTTGGCAGGACAGACGTGGCAGGCGAGCGTTATTATACATCGGAATCGGAGAGCTATCCTATCGTAGCTGTATCCGAACCGCTACGTAATGACGAGTATGCCACAAATGGTAACATCCAACTGTTTGGATTGCTGGATGAGCGCTTCATAGAAGCCTTTCGTCTTGACGAACGTAGCATGAGTTATATGGATATCTGTTTCCGAACCCGCCGGGGAGTGAATCCGCAGGGCTTTGCAGAACGCTTTATGAAGGAAACGAAGCAATCTTTGACAGCCGGCAACTACTGGGTGTCGGAAGTGAAGCCTTATACCGAGATACGCGCCTCTTTCCTGGATAACTCATTGGGGACAAGCGGGCAGAAGGTACTTTCCATCATCTCCGGCTTCTTCCTCGTAAACGTCTTTCTGGCCGTGATCGGTACGTTTTGGTTTCGTGTGAACCGTCGCCGTGCCGAGTTAGGGTTGCGTATGGCCGTAGGCTCTACCCATCGGGGCATTCGTGGCTTGATGATAGGCGAGGGGTTGATGCTCCTGTTCCTGGCATCCGTACCCGCCCTGCTGGTTTGCGGTAATCTGGCCTATATGGAAATCCTGTCTACAGACGTAATGCCGGTATCTGTTTGGCGCTTTGCGGTGGTGAGCCTGCTGTCATGGCTTGCTTTGGCGTTTGTCATTATAGCCGCTTGCTGGTATCCTTCGCAGCGGGCTGCACGGATGGCGCCGGCGGAGGCGTTGCACTATGAGTGAGAAAGAGGATTAATGATTAATAAAGTAACAATACTAAAGATACAATGATAAGACTATACTTCAAACAAGCCTGGAATCTGATCCGGCAAGAACGGCTGTTCAGTTCCGTTTATATTCTCGGCACAGGTCTCTCCATCTCGATGGTGATGGTGCTTTCCATCGTGTTCTACATCCGCCTGGCGGACATCTATCCCGAAACCAACCGCAGCCGCATACTGATAGCCGAGCGGAGCAGGGTGGAGGAACGCAACCGTCCCGGATACGTCTCTACCGGCTACCTCTCCGAATCGATTATCCGGACCTGCCTCGGCTCTCTGGAAGGGGTGGAGGCAATAGCTCTGGAACTGAACGACAGGAGCGACTTCTATGTGCAGCCAGCCGGTAAAGAAACCCAACTGCCGGTAGCAGCCAAGTTCGTGAATACGGACTTCTGGAAAGTATTCCCCTTCCGCTTCACCGGCGGACAGCCCTTTACCGAAGCCGACCAGCTATCGAGGCTCCCCACTGTAGTTATAGCCCAAAGCCTGGCGCGCCGCTTGTTTGGCGATGAGGATGCAGTGGGGCAATACATCTCGCTCAACTTCCGCCAGTACAAGGTATGCGGCACGGTACAGGATGCCTCTTTCCTGACCTCACGGAGCTATGCACAGCTTTGGATACCCTACACCGTAAGCGAATCTTACCAGCAAGATACTTGGGGCGACACCTCCGCGCAGGGCAGCTACTTTGCCTCCGTGCTGGTAGCTCCCGATGCCGACATCGAGAAGGTGAAGCAGGCGGCCGAAGCCAATGTGCAACGCTACAGCAACACGCTGCCCGACTACACCTTCAGCATGATGGGGCAACCGGATTACTACTGGCAGTCCGTCCTCCGCACCTGGGATGACAACATCGACTTCGGCAAGCTCATACTGCAATACGCCCTGGTGTTCCTCATCCTGCTGCTCGTTCCGGCGGTGAGCCTTTCGGGAATGACCGATTCGCGCATGGAACGCCGGCTGGCCGAGATGGGCGTACGCCGTGCGTTTGGCGCTCCGGTGGGCGCGCTGATGAAGCAGATACTGTCCGAGAACCTCTTCTTCACCCTGCTGGGCGGACTGCTGGGGTTGCTCTTTTCCTACCTGCTGCTTTTCCTCACCCGCGACTGGGTGATGCAGATTGGGATCTCCTTTGTAGAGATTGTGCACGAAGATGCCGAGGTGGTCATCCCTGCCTCCATGCTGATGAACTATACCGTCTTTGGCATTGCGCTGGCCGTCTGCTTCGTGCTGAACCTGCTCTCTGCGCTGATTCCCGCCTGGCGCGCTTCACGCCGTCAGATCATATATTCGTTGAATGCTAAATAAAGAGAAGCCCTATGTTGAAGATTATATGCAAACAGTTGCTTAACCGCTGGGGATCGAACGTGTGGATCAGTATGGAACTCCTCCTTGTCTTCTGCCTCGTATGGTATATGACGGACTACTTCTTTGTCCTTCAATACAACCGCAGTATCCCGTTGTGCCGCGACGTAAGCCACACCTGGCTGGTAGACGTGGCTCAGATACCGGAACTTTCGCCCGCTTACCGGCCGGCCGAAAGCGACTCGGCTACCCTGCCGGCCAACTTCGACCGTGTGCTGGACCGTATCCGCAACTGCGAAGGCGTGGAAGAACTTGCCGTCATGAACCGCGGAGACTTGCCCGGCGCCGGAAGCTACTATGGATGGATGCTGAAAAGCAGTCCCGACTCGGTCTCCCCCTCTGCCGGAGGGCAGCGCATCTGCTTTGATCCGCGTACCGACTACTTCCATGTATTCCGCATCACCACCCCCGACGGCAAGCCCGTGTCGGTGTCGGACTTCGACTTCTCCGACCCCAAGGCCATCGTGCTGAGCCGGTCCGCCCAAAACAGCCTCTTCCCCGGCGAACACACCGCCATTGACAAGGGCCTTTACAATGGCATGGATACCGAACAGTCCTTCGTCGTGAAAGGCGTGGTGGGCGACGTGAAGCGCTTCGACTACCAGCGTCCGCAGAAAAACTTCTACGTTGCCGAGCGTGCCGGCTACTCCAACATCGACCGCAAGAGCATCGTGATCCGCAGCAGCTCGTCCGTCTCCGACGCCCGTTTCCGGCAGCTATTCTCCGAGAAGATGAAGAAGGAGCTGCGCATCGGTAACTTCTACTTCAAACGCATCCGCTCGCTGGAGAGCCTCGAGAAGGAAACCGAGGCGCTTTTCGGGGTGACCAACAACTACCGTGTCCGTGTCGCCCTGATGCTCTTCTTCCTGCTCAACATCATGCTTTGCGTAGTGGGGACGTTCTGGTACCGCATCCGTCAGCGGCGTGAAGAGATAGGCCTGCGCATGGCGCTTGGCTCTACGCACGCCTCGGTACGCCGGCTGCTTTACGTCGAAGGGCTTTGCCTGCTGGCCGTTGTCGTCGTGCCCGCCATGCTGATAGAGGGGCAATTTGTCTACCTCGGCATGATAGACACGCTGGGCAAGAGCAGTCAGGACAGCCAGGTCTACCTGCCCGACCGCCTGTTGCTGCGTTTCATCCTGACCAACGTTATCACCTTTGTGTTATTGGTGGCGGCTATTCTTGTTGCCATCTGGCTTCCTGCGGATAAGGCGTCACGGATGGCACCGGCAGAGGCGTTGCATGATGAATAGTCTATTACTTTTGGCTTGGCAGTCCTGGCCATTCTTTTGGCTTGCGTTGCAAGCCTTGTACTGTCACTTTTCCCTTGATGGAAAAGTAGCATACAGACATCGTGCTAATAGCACGATACAAACCAAGCCTGCCTGCGTGGTGTTCGATAATGGTACACTGTCCGTAAACGGACACCGGTGGGGTGGCAAGGCGGGTTGAAAGAGAGGGGGTTAAATGTTTGGCACGTGTTTTGCTCGTAGGAGGGGTAGATAACGTAAACGTACAGTGGATATGTATAAACAGTATTTCAAACAGGCCGTCCGTATGCTGGGGGAGAACCCGCTGCTTAGTGTGATCTCCATACTTGGTACGGCGCTTGCCATCGCCATGATTATGGTGATAGTCATTGTGTACGAGGTGCGCAACGCCAACTATGAGCCGGAGACGAACCGCGACCGGATGCTTTACCTTAAAGCCGGTGTGGACCAGAACGGGACTGGCGGGCATGATATTGCTTATTTGGGATATAAGGCGATTCACGACGCTCTCTATCCGTTGAAGAGTGCAGAGGCGGTGTCGGCCGTCTGCCCTTACATCACGCGGCTGGCTTCCGTGCCGGGCGGTACGAACGAATTTAAGTGTGACGTGAGCGGTACGGATGCTGCTTTCTGGAAGGTGTTCGGCTTCCGCTTCGTGGACGGTAAGCCTTACACGGAGGCCGATGTGGAGAGCGGGCTGCACAAGGCGGTGGTTACCGAAGAGGTGGCGCGCCGGCTGTATGGCTCGGTGGATGTGGTGGGCAAGCCGCTGCAGCTTAGCTTTGTGAACTACACGATCTGCGGCGTAGTGCCTGCGGTGTCGCTGCTGGCCGAGTCGGCCTACGCTTCCGTGTGGGTGCCGTTCACCTCGATGGGGACGTACCACTACCAGCCGGAGCAGGAAGGGAGGGGCATCACCGGCACTTTCTTCTGCTTCATCCTGGCGCGTTCGGCGGACGACTTCCCGGCCATCAAGGCGGAGGTGGCGCAGCGGGCCAAGGGGTTCAATGCCGCCCTTACCGACGGGCATTCGTGGGATCTGGTGAATCAGCCCGACACGCGTCTGGAACAGCTTTCGCGTCCGCTTATCAACGTTGAGCCGGATGTGAAGGGGATGCTGGCGCGCTATGCCATCATTGTGCTCATTATGCTGCTTGTACCCGCCATCAACCTCTCCGGCATGACGCTTTCGAGGATGACGAAGCGGATGGAGGAACTGGGCGTACGCAAGGCTTTTGGCGCTACCCGCCGGGAGCTGGTGAGGCAGATATTGTATGAGAACATGGTACTCACGCTGCTGGGCGGCGTGGTAGGGCTGGCGTTGTCTTATTTTGCCGTAGCGGCCCTGCGCGACTGGCTGCTGTCTACGCAGATGGGAGGCTATCTGAACGGCGCTACGCTGCTCAATGCCGAGATGCTGTTCAGCCCGGCGGTGTTTGCCTGCGCCTTCCTGTTCTGCCTCCTGATGAACCTGCTGAGCGCCGGCGTTCCGGCGTGGCGCACGTCGGGCAAGAACATCACCGAGTCTTTAAACCAACAATAACACGTAACGAACGATGATGATAAAGCATGTCTTTAAAATGATATGGAACCAGCGCAAACTGAATGCGTGGATAGGGGCGGAGCTGCTCCTTATATCGGTGGTTCTTTGGTATGTGGTGGACTTCATGTTCACGACGTTTACGCTCCTTTACAGTCCCACCGGCTTCGACATCAGCCATACTTATCAGGTAGACTTCGAGCTGGTGGACAAGCAGAGCGACGACTTCCTTACGGCCGAGCAGCATCCCGCCCGGCCGGGCGACGACTTTATGACGGCGCTTGACCGTATCCGCACCTATCCCGGTGTGGAGTGCGTGAGCGTGTCGATGTGGGGTATGCCCTATTCGCATGGCAACGGTTGGGCGCCGCTGCGGGCCGATACGCTGAGCAAGCAGGCTCAAGTACGCTTTGTGACGCCAGACTTCTTCCGTGTCTTCCGCGTCCATAGCCTCGACGGAGGGCTGGCCACCGCGAAGCGGGGGTGGAAGTCGGGGTCGGTGCTGCTCAGTGCCGATGTAGCCGCCGAGCTCTTCCCGGGTCAGGAGGCTACGGGTAAAGAGCTGCTTTCTCCCTTTGGTGACTCGGTGGTGGTCAAGGTGGCGGATGTAACTACGCTCTACCGGATGACGGAATATGATAAGCCGAACAATAGCGTCTTCCTCTATGCCGGGAATGATGACATTATAGAACAGTATGATCCGGGTAGCATGGAGGTGTGTCTCCGCGTGGAGGCCGATAAGGATGGTGCGGACTTTGCACAAACCTTCCGCCGGCAGATGAAGGAACAGCTACGCATAGGCAATCTCTACCTGATGGATATACGTCCGGTACAGGACATTGCCGACTCTTACAACAAAGGGCGCGGCAACAGCAACGAGGTGAGGGAGTATGGGGCGATAGCCTTCTTCCTCCTTGTCAACATTTTTCTGGGGATACTGGGCACGTTCTGGTTTCGCACCCAGGGACGGAAGGGGGAGATGGGGCTGCGTGTTGCGCTGGGTTCAGCCCCCTCGCGCCTGCAAGGCCTGCTGATAGCCGAAGGGCTTGTGCTGCTCACCGTCTCTTTTGCCGTGGCCATGCTTATTGCCCTGAACATCACGCTTACCGACCTGCTGGATACGAAGCGGATGGATTTGTCCGTCTCGCGTTTTCTCATCACGGCGGCAATAACGTATGTAACGATGGCGGTTATTATCATTGCCGGCATCTGGTATCCGGCGCATCAGGCGGCAAGACTAACTCCTGCCGAGGCGTTACGCTATGAATAGGTATGGAGAGTTTTTTTGTAAATAATTAATAGAGGCAGCCCGGGTTGTAGTGATACATGTCCGGGCTGCGTGGTGTTAGAAATTCATTGAGGCGTACACGCCATAGTGTCCGTTGCCGGCAACAGGACTGATCGTCAGGCTGTGTTTCTTGGCAAAAGGCCGGGTGAAGAGGTAGGCACTGCCTGCGCCGATGGCGGCGCCGGCCGTTACGTCCCACCAGTCGTGCTTCTTGCTGTATACGCGGCTCCATCCTACGTAGGTGGAGAGCAGGTAGGCGGGTACGCCCCATTTCCATCCGTAACGGCGTTGTATAAAGGCCGCTCCCGTAAATGATACCGAGGTGTGCATGGAGGGGAAAGAGTGGCGATCGCTATGGTCCGGACGTTCTTTCTTTACGATGTACTTTAGTGCGTAGGTAACGCCTATGGTGGTTACGCCGGCCAGTGCGCCTTGCTTCAATCCTTGCCAATCTTGCATGGCCAGCGTTGTAGCCAGACTGGCAACAGGGGTTACAAATGCCAGTACATCGCCGGATGTCCGTACGGCTTTCCGGCTGCCGGTTACTTCCAGCTCCTGAGCGTTCAGACCGAGAGAGAGGAAGAACAGCATTAATATTCCTAAGATCGATTGCTTCATGTATTATCCGGTAAACGTTGATATGATAATGAGAACGGAGAATGTGCTGTAATATTACATGGGAATTCATATATTTGTAACCGAATAAACGATTCAGTATGAGAACAACAAAAGATTATATTGATACATTGAGACAGTATAAGGAAAAAGTGTCGGACAAATATGGCATTCTCCGTCTGGGTATTTTCGGTTCTGTAGCACGAGGCGAACATAAGGAAGGCAGTGACTTGGATGTTTGTGTGGAAATGAAAGAACCGGACGGCTTTGTGCTGCTGGATATTAAATATGAATTAGAGGACTTGCTGCATTGTAAGATCGACATAATCCGTTTGCGTGAAAACATGAACGCTCTTCTGAAACGTAATATAGAAAGGGATGGAATTTATGTGTAAAGAAGAAGTCTATTTGTTGTTACTACAAGTCGATAATTCCTTAAAGGTTATACTTGAACGGTCGGCGTGTATATCTTGTCCCGAGGACTTTACGCATTCCGGAGATGGTATGATGCGTATGGATAGTATTTGTATGCAGTTAGTTACTGTAGGAGAGGCTATAAAGAATATTGACAAATATACACAAAAGCAGTTGTTCTCTGCTTATCCTTCCATCAATTGGCGTAGTGTTATGGGGTTGCGGGATATTATAGCGCATCAGTATTTTAATGTGGATGAAGAAATCATATTCCGCATAGTAAAGGTGAATATTCCGGAGTTACTTAGTGTGATAGAAAAGATAATACTTGATCTTAAAACAGGCTCGTTATCTTCGGAATAAAGATGATGAGCCCTACCGTTGCGGCGGCGATGGCGATGAGCAGGACTGCGCCGGCGGCAAGGTCTTTGGTGCGTTTGATGGCTTCGTTGTATTCGGGGGAAACATGGTCGGCCAGGACTTCGATGGCGGAGTTGATGGCTTCTGCCGCCAGCACCGCTCCGATGGCGATAGACACGGCGATCCACTCCGTTTGCGACAGACCGAAACAGAAGCCGGCCGCGATTACACAGATGGCGGCGAAGCAATGAATCCAGGCGTTATGCTCTTTGGTTATCAATAACCGTATGCCGTTGAAGGCGTATTTGAAGCTTTGCAGCCTCTTGCCGAATGAGAAACCGTTACTCTTCATATTCTCTGTACATTGTTATGTATTATACTATATTCCCTTGAAGGAAAAGCAACCTGATGGGTACAAAGATAGCTTCTCGCTTTTACTCTGCAAAGAAATAAACGGCTGCGCATGTTTATTATTTCATAAAACCTTTTTACCTTTGGCACGCATAACAGGGCGAAGCGTTGCCCTGGCTATTTTAATTTAGATACGAAGAGCGTTTAAAGATATTATCCTGTAATGAAATCTCGACAATTTCAGTATGACTGGATAATAGGCAACTGAACGCTCACGTACTCCATCTTGTTATATACCCATGCTTGCATACGTATGTTTATACGTGTGCCTTTGTGTATGTTCAGGATATGGGGACGTGGGTTTGTTGTTTATATATCAGTCATACGGGCAGTCGAGAGCCTCATTACAGATATATTGCAACAGTCCCCACGTCCTTCTTTTTTTATACCATGTCCGGGGGATTGCATGGAGTAACTTAACTTTATATGAAAGGTTTTTTTTATGGCAAGGGTGTAGCGCTAATGGTTTCTCTGTTTCTTGCCGGGCAGAGCAGTATGGCAAAAGAACTCTCTCCCGGAGATACGCACGACATTACTACCGAATCGGCGGTAATTAAAACTCCCAGTACCAACATGATTACTATTACAGGTAATAACAACCGGACTTCCAACTTTATTACGATTTCATTGCCCACTAAGAACGATGCTGTGTATCTCACCATTCAGGATCTGGACATAGGTTGCGATAACCCGATAAACATAGATAAAGGTACATTGTATCTCACCCTGAAAGGGAATAGTGTGTTGCATCCGGCTAATGGATCAGGAATACATACCCATGATGAAGATGGAGAACTGATTATTACGGCAGAGAGTACCGGAGCGGTAACAGTAGAACGCCCCACTTCGAATCATGCCGGGATTGGAGGTTGGTTTTATGAGAATGCCAAGGTGACAATAAACGGGGGGACGGTGATTGTAGCCGGAAATGCGTGCGGAATAGGTTCCGGTGGAGCTACCGGCAACAACAGCACAACGATCATTAACGGTGGTTTTGTCATAGTCACCGGCGGTAATGGTACGCACATAGCAGGGCTTCAAAGCAATCCTACAGGCATTATCTACCAAAATGGTGCGGGGGGAATGTATGGCAATGACGTTACGCTGAAATCGGATGCTACTCTTCTGAGCGGCTTTACGTTGACGGTTAACGACGGGCAGACTTTGACAATTGCTGATGGTGTAACGTTTACTAATAATGGTACTGTTAGTATTGAAGGGGGAACAATTAGTGGAACTGTTGCTGGAAATACTCCACGCACAAAACTGATGGACGGGATGTTAAACATAGCCGATGCCGGTAGTTATACAGGTTCTCCTCTAACTCCGGCCGTAACTGTTTCTTCTTATACACAAGGTACAGATTATACGCTGGAATACACAGATAACACCCATGCCGGTACGGCAAAGGTAACTGTGTCTGCAACACCTACCGGCAGGCTTTATGGCAATAATATTACGAAAGAGTTTACCATTAAGCCGGTAGAATTGACCATTACGCCGGTCGCCGGGCAGGTGGTTTATAAAGATGAAACCGATTACGCCCCCACTTATACATGCAGCGAAAACCCGATAAGCGGCGAAACGCCCGACTTTGACGGTAAATTGGGCTGGGATACGAACAGTGGTATATTTAAGATGGGAAGTCTGAAACTGAAAGACAACGGATCGTTTCTTACCCGCAATTATACATTGACGCTGGATGCTTCTTCTCCCACAATAGAATGCATTGATAAAAAGGCTTCCGATCTGGTCGTAACGATTAAGGAAACCCCTTCCTCTGTTGCAGGCGATAAGAACTGGTATAGCTCGGACATTACACTGGAAGCTCCCAAAGGTTTTACGATTGAGGGTGTGGGGGTAGTTACGAAATCGGCAGGCAGCAGTACTGCTATCACGATTTCTGAAGAGGGTGAGTACGAATACCAGTATAAACTGACGCGCCGGGACAATGTAACCGACCATACGATAGATATATGTATAGACAAATCGGTACCGGTGGTGAGTGAAGCTTCTGTGAGTGGCAAGATGGCTGCTTTTGTGCTTGAAGATGGCTTCTCCGGCATCGCTTCGTATGTAGTAAAGGAGGGTTTGATAGAGCTGGAGAACGTAACCGGCCTGACTGCAGATAATGCAAAGATCTCTTATGAATATACCGGCGTGGCAGGCAGCCATACTTTGGACTTTATGGTGACGGATGCTGCGGGTAATACGGTTACCACCTCGCGTGTGTTCAGAATTGGGAATGAACCGGTGTCTCCGCCCGTGTTCAATTGGTATGATATTTGTTTGCCGGAGGTGGAAGGTGTGAGCTATGTCCGTTCCGGTAAAGTGTTAAGAGATAGTATGTACAGTGTATTGGAGGGAAGCTCTTTCAGTTTCGATATCGTATTGCATGAGGCGTACAACCAATCGCATCCGGTGGTGACTACTTCCGATGGCAGAGAGCTTGAGCCTCGTGTTTCGGATGGTCGGTATGTATTGCGGGATGTACGGGGGAATGTCCGGATTATCGTGTCGGGCGTTCATCGTAATGATTTACCAACCGGGATTGAAGATGTTCCGGGAGGCATGCGGATAGAAACTGAACCGGGGGCATTCTCCATAGATCTTCCTGTAACTTCCCGGCTTTGTGTGGTAGGCGCTTCCGGTGGGGTTGTTTATAAAGGAGTGCTTCCGGCAGGCAGAAGCAGGATAGACGGACTTCCGGCTGGTATTTATATCGTGCATACGGAAATAGGAAAGCCCCGGAAGGTGGTAATAAAATGATAAACATGGTGCTGTTGCTT
Organism: Parabacteroides bouchesdurhonensis; assembly: GCF_900186615.1. Classification (GTDB taxonomy): domain Bacteria; phylum Bacteroidota; class Bacteroidia; order Bacteroidales; family Tannerellaceae; genus Parabacteroides; species Parabacteroides bouchesdurhonensis. The sequence continues at coordinate 241,383 of NZ_LT896588.1, read as the reverse complement.
TTCTGTTAAAAGGAAAGTAACAGCACTGTTTCTTTATTCTAAGATAAATCATCGGGGATGATTTCAAAAACGGACAGAGTGTTCGGAAACGGACATTGCCGGGTTTGATACATTTCAGATTATCAGTAAAGTACGTTTTTGGCATGGCTTTTGCCCTGTGCGTGTCAAAAACAGATACAGGATGAAGAAGTTCTATATTGCTATAGCCTGCTTATTGATTACCTCAAACTGCTTGCGGGCGGAAGATAATACACACAGGGTACAGCTTACACTAAAGGAGGCCATCACGATTGCACAGATGCAGTCTGTAGATGCTACCGTGGCTTTGAATGAATTGCGTACCGCTTATTGGGAATATCGTACGCATCGTGCCGACCAGCTTCCGGAAGTAGTGTTTGCCGGTACATTACCTTCATATAATAAGAAATACAGTAAATACCAGCAGTCCGACGGTGCATATACGTATGTGCAGGATAATGCTTTGGGACTGACGGGAGAGCTTTCTATCGAACAGAATATAGCATTGACAGGTGGTAAAATAGCGTTGAATACATCTCTTGATTTTACCCGTCAGCTGGGGACGGGAGCTTATAACGAGTATATGAGTGTACCTGTCGGCTTAACGTTGACCCAACCAATCTTTGGAGTGAACGACCAGAAATGGAAACGCCGTATCGAACCGGTGCGCTATCAGGAAGCGAAAGCCTCTTATATTGAAAGTGTGGAGAACGTCACGCTTACTACAATCAACAACTTCTTCAACCTCTTACTTGCTCAGGAGAACTTGCACATTGCACAGCAGAACCTGGAAAATGCCAACAAGCTGTATGATATTGCTGTGGCGAAGCGTAAGATAGGGCATATTTCTGAAAGCGAGTTGTTGCGTCTGAAACAATCCGCGTTACAGGCTAAAGGGTTGCTGACTGAGGCACAGTCTAACTTCAATGCAAATATGTTCCAGCTTCGTTCCTTTTTGGGAATGAGTGAACAGGATGTGATTGTTCCCGTAGTGCCGGAGACTGTACCGGGTGTGCGGATGGATTATCAGGAGGTGTTGGCAAAGGCTCAGGAAAACAACTCGCTGGCAAAGAATATTCTTCGCCGCCAACTGGAAGCCGATTATGATGTAGCAACCGCCAAAGGAAACCGCCGCAGCATTAACCTCTTTGCTTCTGTAGGATATACCGGCAAAGACCATACGATGGGGGCTGCCTATAACCATTTAAAAGACAACCAGATTGTAGAAGTGGGGCTGACTATTCCAATCCTGGACTGGGGAAAGCGGAAAGGGAAGGTTAAAGTAGCCGAATCGAATCGTGAAGTTGTATTATCCAAAACCCGTCAGGAACAAATGAACTTCAATCAGAATGTGTTTCTGCTGGTGGAGAACTTCAATAACCAGGCTGCCCAGCTTGAGATTGCGGCGGAAGTGGATACGTTGGCAGGCAAGCGGTATAAGACTTCGATAGAAACCTTCATGATCGGTAAGATAGATATTCTTGATTTGAATGATGCCCAGAACTCTAAAGACAACGCACGCCAGAAACATATTCAAGAATTATATAGTTATTGGTATTATTTCTACAACATCCGCAGCATGACGTTGTACGACTTTATTAACAATCACAATCTGGATGCCGACTTCGAGGAAATAGTCAGGAGATAATATACTTTTGATAATTAAAAACTACCTTTGTCTTCAAATACAGAAGGGTTTATGATATTAATTATAGATGATGACGCCGTTGTACGTTCTTCACTCACTTTTTTATTGAAGCGTGCAGGTTATGAAACGGAAGCCGTTCCCGGCCCTAAAGAGGCGCTGGAAGTGGTTCGTGCTGTTGCGCCCCGGCTTATAATGATGGATATGAATTTTACCATGACTACGACAGGCGAGGAGGGAATCCAGCTACTGAGGCAGGTAAAGATCTTCCGTCCTGATGTTCCGGTGATACTGATGACGGCCTGGGGGTCTATCTCTCTGGCTGTGCAAGGTATGCAAGCCGGAGCTTTCGACTTTATTACGAAGCCATGGAATAACCTTGTACTTTTGAAATCCATTAATACGGCATTGGAATTGAGCGAACAGAAGGCCGAAAAGAATGAGCCGCTTAACCGTACGGATGCCGATAACAAATTCCACTTCGATAAGATAATAGGACAAAGTGCTGTGTTGATGGACGTGTTGGGAACGGTTTCCCGCATTGCTCCGACGAATGCTTCTGTGTTGATTACCGGAGAAAGCGGCACCGGCAAAGAGCTGATTGCCGAAGCGATCCACGCCAATAGCCCTCGTGAAAAGGAAGCGTTTGTAAAGGTCAACCTGGGTGGTCTTTCACAAAGTTTGTTTGAAAGCGAAATGTTCGGGCATAAGAAAGGCGCTTTTACCGATGCCTATATCGACCGTGTAGGACGCTTTGAAATGGCGAATAAAGGTACTGTTTTCCTGGATGAAATAGGAGACCTTGAACTGTCATGTCAGGTAAAACTGCTTCGCGTGCTGCAAGATCAGACATTTGAGGTGTTGGGCGACAGCCGTCCCCATAAAGTAGATGTACGTGTAGTGAGCGCTACCAATTGTAATTTGCAGGAAATGGTAGCGGCACGTACATTCAGGGAAGATCTCTTCTATCGCATAAACCTGATAACAATCCATCTGCCGGCTTTGCGCGAACGCAGGGAAGATATACCTTTGCTAGCCCGTTATTTTGCGGATAAGCAGGCGGAGGTAAACGGTTTGGCAAAAGTTCAGTTCTCATCGGAAGCCTTAGCTTATTTACAACGATTGCCATATCCGGGTAATATCCGTGAACTCAAAAATCTGGTAGAACGTACTATGTTGGTGTCTGGTAAACAGGTGTTGGAGGTGTCCGACTTTGAAGGGCAATGCCACAATGCCGGAGAAATGAAGCGTCCTATGCCGGCTTCCTTTGAAGGTCTTACTCTGGATGAACTGGAAAAGCAAACTATCCTTCGGGCATTGGAAACACATAATGGTAATCTTTCTCATGTGGCAACAGCTTTAGGCATCAGCCGGGCTGCCTTGTACCGGAGGTTAGAGAAATACGATATTCCTGTCGATAAATAAGTAAAGATGGCATAATGAGAGTAAAGGGATTGTTTTGGGGATTTACCGTATTATTGCTGACAATATTAGCGATACTCACCTATTACGTCCTTTTTCTTTATTCCGGCTATTTGTTCTTTGTTGTAGAAGGTCTGGTACTCCTGACGGTTATATATATGTTTGTTTTCTATCGTCGCATTATCAAACCATTGCATACGATAGGAAACGGCATGGAGTTATTGAAGGAACAAGATTTCAGCTCGCGGTTGAGCCGGGTAGGGCAGACCGAAGCCGACCGTGTGGTGGATGTCTTCAATAAGATGATGGAGCAGTTAAAGAACGAACGGCTGCATCTTCGTGAGCAAAACCATTTCCTCGATCTGCTGATTAATGCTTCCCCTATGGGAGTTGTTATATTAAATCTGGACCGGGAGGTGTTATCTGCAAATCCTGCTGCTTGTAAGATGTTCGGTGCTTACGCTGCGTCAGAAGTAGTAGGAAAACAATTGTCGGAAATAGATACTCCGTTGGCTGCCGAGCTATTGCAGATTCCGTTATACGATTCCCAAACCGTCCGGTTAAACGATGCCAATATTTATAAATGTACTCATTCGTCATTTGTAGACAGAGGATTCCATCATCCATTTTATTTGATTGAGACACTTACACAGGAAGTGTTTAAAGCGGAAAAGAAAGCGTATGAAAAGGTGATCCGTATGATAGCTCATGAGGTGAATAATACCACGGCCGGTATTACATCCACTTTAGATACATTACAGTCGGCTTTCAGTGAAGCGGATAATATGGCAGATGTTTGTGAGGTTTTGCAGGTCTCTATGGATCGTTGCTATAGTTTAAGTCGCTTTATAACCAATTTTGCAGACGTGGTGCGCATCCCGGAACCTCAGTTGCAGCCGGTAGAATTAAACGGAGTAGTTGGTTCCTGTAAACGTTTTATGGAAATGGTGTGCCAAAACCGTAATATACGCCTCGTCATGGAGTTGGCAGAGGTCTCTCCGGTAGCTGAACTCGATTCATCCCTTTTTGAACAAGTTCTGGTCAACATCATAAAGAACGCTGCAGAATCGATAGAACAAGATGGTGAAATCCATATTCGCACGTCCAATTCCCCTGTGTGCCTTGAAATAGCTGATACCGGCAAAGGAATAGATAAGGAGACAGAAGCGAAACTGTTCAGTCCTTTCTTTTCTACGAAACCTAACGGACAAGGTATTGGTCTTATTTTCATTCGCGAAGTGTTGCTCAAACATAATTGTACATTTTCTTTACGAACCTGTTCGGACGGGCTGACAAGATTTAAGATTTTGTTCGGTTGATTAGGATATAACAAAAGCTCCGACCTTCGCAGGCCGGAGCTTTACAGCAAAAATTTATGAATTCGTTTCTATTCCGGCGGAATTTTTGTTCCACAGTACAGATTAGAACCAATCTTTATATAAGACGGGGCTAAACTGTTTCCGGTTACAAAAAAACTTCACTTTCCTCCCAACGATTGATAAAGGCTGATAATTCCTTGTATTTCGTCAAAGCGATCGGATGATTGAGTCAGTTGAGTTTGCAATAATGTTTGTTGAGCGGTTAGCACTTCCAGATAGGTTGTTGTGCCGTGATCCATGAGTAAACGTGTACTTCTGACTGCAGTTTCAAGCGAGGTTATTTGTTTTTCACCTAAGACAATACGTTGCCGTGCGGTCTGCCATTGAGTTAACGCATTGTTGACTTCACTACCGGCATTCAACAGACTTTGCTGGAAGGCTAAAGCTGCCTCTTCTTGCTGTGCTTTTGCTATTTTCAAACGGGCTATATTTGTCCCTTTATTGAATAATGGCTGGGTGAGTGAACCTATTGCTTGAAGTAGCAAAGCTCCCGGATTGGTTATTATTCCTCCTCCGTTGTTTGTCCACCCTGCCGTACCGCTTAATGTGATATTGGGATAAAAATAACTGCGCGCTTCATTCGTGGAATAGAAGGCTTGTGCTAATGCTGCTTCGGCCTGTTTAACATCCGGACGGTTGTTGAGTAGCTTTACCGGCAGTCCGGCTGTAAGTTGTTGTGGAAACTGCTGCCCGTTGAGCGTTCCTCTGCCAATCTTTTGCGGAACTTTGCCTAGAAGAGTGGAAAGACTGTTTTCTGTCTCGTTTATTTGTTTACGTAAGGTAAGGAGGGATGCTTCTACCGCAAGGCAATTGGCTTCGGCTTGCGATACGGCAGCCTCGTCTCTTAAACCGGCCTTCATAAGAGCACGCATAGCTTGCACGTTTTCTTTCCAAAGGGCAGCCGTCCGTTCACTAATGGCGAATTGATCGTCTAGTAGTAATAGTGTGTAATAGGTATTGGCTATAGTGGCAATTAGTTGTGTCCGGACGGCCTGCCTATAGGATTTACTTTGCGCTAATGCCGCTTGTGCACTGCGTTTGGCATTTGTAAGTTTACCGAAAATATCTATTTCCCAGCTGGCAGAAGCTGCAAGCTGGTAGCTCTTGGCTGTTTTACTTCCGTCAAAACTACTCAGAGTCCCCTGTGGATTCAGTGACAATGCCGGAAGGTAAGCAAGGCGCGAAGTCAACAGGCTGGCTTCCGCCTCCTGAACTTTCAGGTGGGCGGTACGCATGTCTGTGTTGTTTGCCAAACCTTCTTCTATCAATTCCTGTAAATAAGGATCGGTAAAGAGTTCTTGCCAAGCCAATGAGGCGATACTGGCGGTATCGTTTTCCGTGCTGTTTTCTGTCCTGTATAGATTTTCCGGCACAGAATCAATTGGCTTATATGTTTTGTATATGCCACAGCTGCTTAATGAAAAAGCAGCTATGGAGAATAGGATTATATTTCTTTTCATGTTATTCTTCTTTCTTTTTGCTGTCAAGGTATTCTTGTCTTTCCGTAGATTCTTGTACTACTTCTTCCTGTATCTGCCAGTCGTGTGTTGGCTCGAATTGGATAGGGCGTACTTTTTCCTGTAAATATTGGAATACGATAAATAGAGAAGGAACGATAAACAATAGTGCCAATGTTCCAATTATCATACCGCCTACCGCACCGGTTCCTAGCGAACTGTTACCGTTAGCTCCTACGCCGGTTGCCATCATTAACGGCAGCAAACCGAATACCATAGTCAATGCTGTCATCAAGATAGGACGCAGACGGACTTTCGCTGCGGAGAGAGCCGCCGAAGTGAGGCTCATACCGGCCTGACGCCGTTTCGTAGCATATTCGGTAAGAAGGATAGCCGTTTTAGCCAACAAACCGATTAGCATAATTAATCCGGTTTGCAGGTAAATGTTATTTTCCAATCCCATCATTTTAGCGAACAGAAAACTACCCATCAATCCGAATGGAACGGAAAGAATGACTGCAAAAGGTATCAGGAAGCTTTCATATAGAGCGCTAAGAATCAGATAAACCATCAAGATACAGATAGCAAAGATGATAATTGTCGTATTGCTTTGTTGGTTTTCTTCCCTGGTGATTCCAGCAAAATCGTATCCATATCCTTTGGGTAACGTGATCTGAGCTGTTTCTTTTACCGCCTGAATAGCGTCTCCCGTACTATACCCGTTTGCCGGCATTGCATTGATGCCGATGGAATTATACATATTAAAACGGCTTAATGACTCTGCCCCGTATACCTTCGTTAAAGTAACGAATTGGCTGAGTGGTGCCATTTCTCCGTTTGACATACGTACAAAGGTGTTATCTAATGAATTCTCACTTAAACGATATGCCGGAGATGCTTGTATCATGACTTTATACACTTTTGTGAACCGGTTGAAGTCGGAGGCATATTGCCCTCCATAATATCCGGAAAGCGTGCTTAATACGGAATTGGGAGTGATGCCGGCGCGTTTACATTTGGCTGCGTCTACTTCCACCTGCCATTGCGGGTAGTTGATAGAGAAAGTTGAATATGCAGTCGCTATTTCCGGGCGTTGACGCAAAGTTCCCAGGTATTGCTGGGTAATGTTATAGAATTCGGTAAGATCTCCTCCTTTTTTATCTTGTGTGTACATCTCCAGAGCATTACCCGTGCCATATCCCGGAATCATACCCGGAGCCATAGCAAAGATAGTAGCGTCTTTTATATCGGTGGTCCGTCCATATATCTGGTTGATTACGGCCTGTACATGATCTTCTTTCTGAGGGCGTTCATCCCATGGCTTCAACTTCAAGATAAACATACCGAATGAGTTGCCTTGTCCGGCTATCAAACCATAACCGGATACTTTCGTATATTCTTTTATTTGCGGCATATCTTTGATGCGTTGTTCTATCTGTGTCATAATATCGCCTGTTGTAGCAAGGGAATTACCGGAAGCAGTGGTTACATTAACGAATACCACGCCTTGGTCTTCATCGGGGACTAATCCTGTTTTTGTGCTGTTCATCAATACGATAAGTGCTATTATAGTACAGCCTAACAACGACCATGTGAGCCATTTGCGCTTAATGAAAAACAGTACGCCTCTCTTGTATTTATCCAATATAGAGTCGAATGCGGCATTGAATGCTTTACGGAAACGGGCTGCGAAATTATTCTTTTGTGTACCGTCGTCATTTATATAAGGCTTTAAAATTAATGCACACAGAGCCGGGCTCAAGGTTAAAGCGTTAATGGCGGAGATACCGACGGCTACAGCCATGGTCAGACCAAACTGTGTATAGAAAGTACCGGACGTTCCGCTCATAAATGATACTGGAATAAATACTGCCATAAATACCATTGAAGAAGTAATGATAGCCGCACTGATTCCATTCATAGCATCCATACTTGCCATATAGGAGGATTTGTACCCTACATCAAACCGGGCCTGCACTGCCTCGACTACAACAATAGCATCGTCTACTACCGTACCGATTACCAATACGAGAGCAAATAAAGTGATGAGGTTTATACTGAAACCTGCTATTGCCATGAATGCAAATGTTCCAACCAAAGAAACAATAATGCCGACCAGTGGAATAACCGTAGAGCGGATATCCTGTAAAAACAGATACACAATTAAAATTACCAGAAGTATGGCTTCAATCAATGTCTTTATAACCTCGTGTATGGAAGCGAATAAGAAATCGTTGGAACTCATCATTTGTACAATTTCCACTCCTTTAGGCAAGTCTTTCCGCGCCTCGTCGAGGAAAGCATCTATTTGTTCGTTTACTTCCGTTGCATTAGAACCGGCTGTTTGGAATACAAGGCAGGAAACGCCTGTGTGCCCGCTGGTTTCTCCGATATAAGAATAGTTTTCACGACCTAACTCAATATCTGCTATGTCTTTTAGTTTCAAAACTTCACCGTCGTCAGATGATCTTACAACGATGTCGCCGAATTCTTCAGGAGTAAGCAAACGACCTTTATACTTCATCGTATATTGATAAGTCTCCTTTGAGTTTTCTCCGAATGAGCCGGTTGAAGATTCTATGTTCTGTTCTGCCAATACCGAAGTAACATCCGAAGGTATCAGATTGTATTGAGCCATCACGTCCGGCTTCATCCATACGCGCATACTGTAATCTCCTCCCATGACTACCAGTTCGCCTACACCTGAAATTCTGAGTATCTCAGGCTTTAAATTGATGTTTAGGTAATTGGCAAGGAATCCTTCGTCATAAGAATCAGTAGGACTATAGATGGAGAAAATCTGCAACATGCTGGTCTGACGCTTAATGGTGGTTACTCCCACCTGTGTTACTTCTGCCGGAAGCCGGCCCGTTGCTTTAGAAACGCGGTTCTGCACGTTTACGGCAGCCATGTCAGGATCAGTTCCCTGTTTGAAGTAAACCATGATAGAGACAGTACCTGCATTGGTTGCCGTAGATGTCATATAAGTCATGTTTTCCACTCCGTTTATGGATTCTTCCAATGGAGCTATTACACTGTTCTGTAACGTTTCGGCACTGGCTCCGAAATAAGTGGTATTCACCATTACGGTTGGAGGTGCGATGTCCGGATAAAGTTCTACCGGCGAACTCATCAATCCGATGATTCCCATAAATACGATTACGATGGAGATGACCGCAGACAGTACGGGACGTTCTATAAAGGCTTTTAGTTTCATATTCCTTTTTTATTATTGTTTTGCTGTAATAGAAGTTCCTTCCCGTAGCAGACCTACACCTTCGGCAACTATTATATCACCCGGTTGCAGACCGTCGTTAACAACGTATTCCTGCCCGTTTACGCGTGATACGTTTACGAGGGCAGATGAAGCCTTCCCTTCCACTACCTTATATACATACACTTTATCTTGTATCTCGAATGTCGCTGTTTGCGGGATGACAATGCAGTCATTCTTTTCAATGGATAGAATGACATTCCCTGAATTGCCGCTATAGAGCATGCCGTCTTTGTTTGAAAAGACAGCTCTCAGGCTTACAGTTCCCGTACTGCGGTCGATAACGCCGCTTATGGTTTCAATCTTCCCTTTTACAGGATAGAGCGACTTGTCATTCAATTGCAAGTCTATTTCCGGCATGCTTTCAAGAGCTTTTTCCTTTGATCCGTATTGCCGGGTTAAGGAGAGCAGTTGGTTTTCTGTCAGGGAGAAATAAACATACATATCTGAATTGTCGGAAACAGTTGTCAACGGTTTTGGCAAACCGGCACTTACCAATGCTCCTACGCGATAAGGAAGAGTACCCACAACTCCATTGGATGGGCTTTTTACTTCTGTATATGACAAATTGTTACGTGCATTTAACTCAAGAGCTTTCATCTGTGCAAGCTGTGCTTTTGCACTTAGCCATGAATTCTCGGCTGTCTGTAAATCAAATGCGGAAACTACGTGTTGGGCATGAAGTTCTTTTTTACTGTCATACGTCAGTTTTGCTGTGTTCAGGGCGGCCTGAGCTGCTTCTACATTGGCCGTTGCAGTCTGTAAAGCTGCCTGGTAAGGAACTTGATCGATAATAAATAGTAATTGTCCCTTTTTTACGGCTTGTCCTTCTTCCACACATAAGCGGGTTATAAAACCGGATACCTGCGGATAAATGTCTATATCCTGCCGTCCGCGTATAGTTGCTGAATAAGAGCTGCTCAGCGTTTTGTTTGCTGTGGATACTTTTAATACTTTGTACTCGTTATTTGCCGTCATAGCTGGTTGCTCTTTACAAGAGCTTGCAATAAGGCAAAAAAGCCCTATGCAGATGCCATTTAAGCATCTGGTAATTAATTTCTTCTTCATTTTTAATTGTTACTTTTATTGATCTATAGCAGTAGGATTGTTCCAAAATTTAAACCAATAGGGTCTGCTTTTTTTGTGTGAAAAGTATGTTACTTATTGATCTTTACTGCCTTAACTAATAACCTCTGCAAAGGTCTGATAATAATTCTGATTCCGGGTGGTTGTAAATTGAATATTGCTGTTCCAAATCAGAACACATTTACCTTTGTTTGATAAAATCACTTATCTTTGGTATCAATTAAAAAAGGAATGAATGAAACAGTCTGTATTGCAGCTTAGCATAGAGGATTTTCTTCAATTTAATTTGGATATCAAATCCTATCAAAACAAATTACTTATTGTTGAAATGCATAGTGATGATACCCAAAAATCAGGTTTCAAAGAAGGGGTTTCGGTTCGCTTGGATGCTTTTTCTATATTTTTGGTTCGCCGGGGAACGATTGATATTACAATTGACGATTTCATGTATCATTTGTCTGATAATTTATTGCTGGATATTATGGATATGCATCAGATAAAGAACATGCGTTTATCCCCTCATTTTTTAGGATATCATTTGATAATTGAAAAGAATCTTTTTGCAGAGATTATATTGAATAGCCGCCGGATGCCAGCTGCGTATATCGCTACCCGCCGTAGCCGTCCGGTATTGAAGCTGAATGAAGAAGATGCAGACCTTCTGGAGAGTTATATCCATCGTATAGAACGGAATATGGATCGTTCGGGACATGCCTGGCATCGCGATCTTATTTTTAATGAATTGCGTGGATTCTTATTGGAGATGAATAATATCATTTATCAGGCTCTTCATGAACATGTCCATATTAATCCGCCAAGTAAAGATACATTGTTGTTTCTATTCATCCAGTTGCTGGATAAACATTGTAAAGAAGAGCATTCGGTGGCTTTTTATGCCCGCGAACTTTGTATAACGCCGGAGTATTTGTCGCGTATATTGAAGGATTTTAGTGGTAAGACCGTGAATAAATGGATTGCCGAAGCTTTAATGCGCGAGGCGGAAATCTGTCTTCGTGATCCTGAGTTTACGGTGCAACAGGTAGCAGATATGCTGAATTTTTCAGACCAGTCTTCATTCGGTAAATTCTTCAAAAAGCACAAAGGCGTATCGCCATTAATGTACAGAGCGAATATAGATGTTTCTTGATCTATATTCGTTCTGTTTTGTTTCATGCCGGCGGAACAAATGTTTCAAGCTGATGGAACAACTGTTTCATGCCGGTGGAACAAAAGTTTCATCCTGATGGAACAAGTGTTTCATCCCGGTGAAACAAAAGTTTCAAGCCGATAAAACTGAATGGAACAATTAGTTCAGATATTGATTCATAAACTCATCCATTTCGCTTGCGTGCTCTTCCAGGCTCTGTAACAGCTTGAACTGCGCTTTTGTACGTATCAGATTGTGTTTCGGACTATGTATTTTATAGTAAGTATCCCCATTTATATAATCCGTGAGGAATCTGACCGTCTGCATATAGGTAAGTAATCGTCCGCCATAAGGCAACAGCTTTATTTCTTGCGGAGTAAGAAAACTTTTTGCCGTTTCCATGTATCCCCGCGTGTAAGCCCGGAAGATGTCCATATTAACGTTTACATTATTCAGGTTTTCATCGTCTTCGGCTCCGGTATTGGCTCCGGTACGAATAAAATCGCCTATATCCGATAATACGAAGCCCGGCATAACGGTATCTAAATCAATAACACAAAGTACCTTTCCGCTTTCATCAAACATGATGTTGTTTACTTTCGTATCACAATGGTTCGTGCGTTTCTTGAGCTTGCCTTCGCGGTATAATCGTTCTTGGATGCACATGGCATCGGCTCGTTTCTCAATCTCCCGGATCAGGTCTTTCACTTCATCCAGACGCCCGGCCGCATTCGTTTTTACTGCATCATGAAATTGTTCCAAACGGAACTCCATGTTGTGAAAGTTGGGTATGGTTTCCCCTATAGCTCCTTCCGGAAGGTTTGCCAGCATAGACTGGAAGTCGCCGAATGCTTTACCTGCTTCATAGGATAATTCCGGAGTAACCTCTTCAAAACTTTTGCTTCGGGGAATGAACAGGCAGACACGCCAATAGCTGTCTCCGTCGAAGTAATATAGCTTTCCTTCTTTTGTAGGGAGAAATGTTAATACTTTGCGATCAATATCCTTTTCGTCCCGTGCCTCCAGTTTTTTACGTATGTGTGATGTAACGGTGTGTATATTGTTCTGCAACATTTCCACATTGGTGAATATAAGGTGGTTGATGCGTTGTAATACATATTTTGTTTCACCTTTTTCGTTTGTTACTTTCAGCGTGTCGTTAATGTGTCCGTTTCCGAAAGGTTCTGCGGAAACTACTTTCTCATCTAATTGGAATCTGCTCAGGATGTCCAATAATTCTTCTTTTGTTTTTGTCATGGTATTATAAATTCAATTCTTCACAAAAATAGGAAATAATATTAGACAACAAAAAAAGGTGCTGATTTTAATCAACACCTTTTTCTATAAATTTAGAATAGGTCGTATTCCTTATTTCTTGCGGTTACCGTAACGGCTCATGAACTTATCAACACGTCCGGCTGTATCAACCAATTTAGACTTACCAGTATAAAATGGGTGAGAAGTATTAGAGATTTCCACTTTTACCAATGGATATTCTACACCGTCAATTTCGATCGTTTCCTTTGCGCTGATAGTTGAACGCGTAATAAATACATCGTCGTTAGACATGTCCTTGAATACAACAGGACGATAGTTTTCAGGATGAATACCTTTTTTCATTGCTTTATTTCTATTTTAATTTATATTCTTTTACTTGTTTGGTAACCGGTAATTTGGGTTGCAAAGGTATGGATAAGTGTCAAACAAACAAAGAAATTTGAGTTATTTTTTCTCCAGAGGTTGAAATTGTGTTATTTTATATGTTCGAGAGCATAATGTTAGAACTTAGTTATTATCTTTGTGGGAAATTTTTAATCATTAACGTAATAACAAATACACAATGGTAAATTACAAAGATCTGGGTCTTGTAAACACTCGAGAAATGTTTGCAAAGGCTATTAAAGGCGGATATGCTATTCCTGCTTTTAACTTCAATAACATGGAACAGATGCAGGCTATTATTAAAGCTGCTGTAGAAACTAAATCTCCGGTTATCCTGCAGGTATCTAAAGGTGCCCGTCAGTATGCAAACGCTACTTTGTTGCGTTACATGGCTCAGGGAGCTGTAGAATATGCTAAGGAATTAGGTTGTCCGAATCCTCAGATCGTTCTTCACTTGGATCACGGTGATACGTTTGAAACTTGCAAAAGCTGTATTGACTCTGGTTTCTCTTCTGTAATGATCGACGGTTCTCATTTGCCATATGAAGAAAATGTAGCTTTGACTAAGAAAGTGGTAGACTATGCTCATCAGTTTGATGTAACAGTTGAAGGTGAACTGGGTGTATTGGCCGGTGTTGAAGATGAAGTTTCTTCTGACCATCACACATATACAGACCCTGAAGAAGTAATTGATTTCGCTACTCGCACAGGTTGCGACTCTTTGGCTATCTCAATCGGTACTTCTCACGGTGCTTATAAATTCACTCCGGAACAGTGCCATATCGATCCTAAGACTGGTAAGATGGTTCCTCCTCCATTGGCATTTGAAGTATTGGATGCTGTAATGGAAAAACTTCCGGGCTTCCCTATCGTACTTCACGGATCTTCTTCTGTTCCTGAAGAAGAAGTTGAAACTATCAACAAATACGGTGGTGCTTTGAAGGCTGCTATCGGTATTCCTGAAGAAGAATTGCGCAAGGCTGCTAAGTCTGCTGTTTGCAAGATCAACATCGACTCAGACTCTCGTTTGGCTATGACTGCTGCAATCCGCAAGACTTTCGCTGAGAAACCTGCTGAATTCGACCCACGTAAATATCTGGGCCCGGCTCGTGATAACATGGAAAAACTGTACAAGCATAAAATTATCAATGTACTTGGTTCAGACAACAAACTTTAATTATGTAGTTGATTAATTATAGTTATAGGTGAGGGATATGTTTGTAAAAACATATCCCTTTTCTGTTGATTGGTTGCAATCGTTTTATTTGCTACGAAGAAAGTTTTTATTCGCTTTATAGGTACACATAAAGAATATGATAGAATAGATTGTTCCTCAGTTTAAGATATTGGATTAGTGAGACACACTTACAAACTGTAAATTGATATGGCAAAGATAAAGACTGAAAAACAATACAAAGCAGCTTGCGCAAGAATTGAAGAATTATTGAAGGTTGTTGGCAATGATACTCCGGCAGATGATAAGAATTATCTTGAACTTGATTTGATTTCAGATTTAGTGGCCGATTATGAGGAAGAGCATTTTCCTGTAGAATCACCTTCATTGGTAGATGTTCTTAAACTTCGGATGTATGAAATGAGCCTTACTCAAACTAAACTTTCAGAATTATTGAATGTGAGTCCTTCACGGGTAAGCGAGTATCTTTCGGGTAAGTGCGAACCTACTTTGAAAGTCGCCAGAGAAATGAGCCGAAAATTGAATATTGATGCTAACATCGTGTTAGGAGTCTGATATTGTACGAATCATTATTCGTCGTTTTTTTACTTAAATTCCTTAAGAGGCCTCGGTTGTGAAAGTCTCAGACTGCTTATTATACCTGCTGTAATGGCAAATCCACCGGCAAGAAGAAGACAGAAGTGTGTGCTGTTGTCGTGTACCAATCCGAAGATCATGGCAACTAAGGTGGCTCCCAGAGTTTGGCCAACCAGACGTGCCGTGCCCAACATGCCACTGGCGCCTCCACTGCGGTTGGTTGGTGCGGAAGAAATGATTGTGCTATTGTTTGGTGTCTGGAAAATACCAAAACCTGCTCCGCAAAGCATCATTCTCCATACAATATCTCCATTGGCTGGGTTATCCGGTAAGATAGCCAAAAGGAACAGTCCGGTTGCGAATAGGACCATTCCTATACTTCCCAGCAGTCCGGCATGTATGCGTTCTACCAACCTGCCGGCTACCGGTGCCATGAACATGGTTGCCAAAGGCCATGGGGTAAGTAATAACCCAGTTTCTACTTCGCTTTTCCCTAATGTGTTCTGTATAAAGAAGGGCAGGGAAATCATAGCCAGCATCTGTCCTGTAAAAGAACAAATAGAACTGCCTATGGAAAGAGAGAAGATGGGTATTTTCATTAAATCTACCGGTAGGAGCGGATATTCCTGAGTTAACTGACGTCGTACAAAGAAATAACCTATCAGCAGTAACGCGATGGTTTCTATTATTATAAATGTAGGATTTTGTTTGTGCGCAACTCCTTCCAAAGCTATAATCAACAGTCCGAAACTAAGCGCATTGGCCAACGCGCTTATCATGTCGAACTTCCGTTTGATTGTTTTTACCGGATTTGCAGGGAGAAACATCGATGCTACTATGAAAGTACAAATACCTATCGGTACGTTGATGGCAAATAACCAGTTCCACGAACCTATGGAGAGGATTGCGGCAGCCAACGATGGCCCGGATGCTATGGACACAGCTACAACTAAAGCATTTATACCCATTCCCCGTCCCAGGAACTTACGCGGATAGATAATGCGTAAGATGGCTGTGTTTACACTCGTTATGGCAGCAGCTCCTACACCTTGTAAGGCTCGTGCTATCGTTAGTGTCCAGAACGAATCGGACAGGGCGCAACCTAAAGAGGTAACCGTGAATATTCCGACCCCTGTGATAAATATACGCCGGTAACCATAAATATCTCCCAGGGAAGAAAAGGATAGTAATGATATAACCAATGCTAATTGATAAGCATTTACAATCCAGATAGATGTAGTAGGTGATATACTTAAATCATTCGCTATGCTGGGCAGAGCCACATTGGCGATTGTTCCGTCTATAACGGACATGGATACTCCCAGAGCTGTAGCAAGGATAGCCCAATAACGCTTGTTTAAAGGCAGACCGTCCATATCGCTGGTTGCGGTTACGCGGTTTCTGATCTTCATCTTCTCGTGTTTTACTTTACCTGTTCTGAAACTTGCCTTGAGGAAGGAACGGCACAAATGTAGCGATAATATTCTTATCTTTGCGGAATGCTAATATAACACATTAAATTTTTAACGAAATGAAAAAGGTTTGGATGATTGTAACGGCTTTGTCTGCCGTTTTGTTGATGCCTCAGATAGCAAGTGCCCAGTCGTTGAAGGATATTCTGAAATCATCGGCAGTAAAAGATGCTGTGACCGCTGTTACCGGAGGAAAAGCGTTGACGGTTGAAAACCTGCAAGGTACGTGGACTTACGTTAATCCTGCAATTCAGTTGGAGGGAGATAACGCATTGAAGAACGTTGCCGCAAGCCTTGCTTCAACAGAGGCCGAGAAGAAGATGAAAGAATATTGCGCCAAAGTTGGTATTGTAGAAGGCGTGTTTAACTACGCGCTGAACCCTGATTCAACATTCACCAATACGTTAAAGAAAGGTTCGCTGAATGGAACTTATTCGTTTGATGCCGATGCCAAAACACTTTCTTTACATTATTCGTTAGGCAAAGCCAAGAAAATGAAGATTACTACGTTGACGGCTCATGTTGTATTGTCCGGTAATCAGCTAACCTTGCTTTTCGACGCCGATAAGCTTTTAAAATTCCTCTCTACCATATCTGCTGTTTCAAGCAATGCAACCTTACAAACGATCAATAAACTTGCTGAGCAATACGATGGTATGATGCTGGGCTTTGATCTGGAAAAATAAGCTGTAGCCGTTTTCTGTATCCGCCTGTAGGTCAGTTATTGTCTATAGGCGGACGTTAACCTGTATCCTGCCTTCCCTGAAAATATTACAGGAAAATAACCAAACCCGTGTTATGTTTTCCTTCCTTTGTCGTCTTATTAATAGAAATGGAATTAGAGACATTCAAAATAACCGTGCTACCGCTTCGGGAGAAGATGTTTAACTTTTCGCGGAAGCTGGCGGAAGACACTTCCGATGCTGAGGATGTTGTGCAAGAAGCATTCCTCAAGTTATGGAATATCCGCGGTAAGCTAGACGAATACGATAGCGTGGAAGCACTGGCTATGATGATTGTACGCAACCTTACGCTGGATAAGCTAAGGAAGCGGAAGCCGCAAGGGCCGGAACTGGATAACCTGTCGCTCGATTCCGGAACTATGAACCCTGCTGAACGACTGGAACAACAAGACGCCGTTGCTTGTGTACGCCGCTTGATAGACCGGTTGCCTTCGTTGCAGCAGACAATTATCCGGATGAAAGACGTAGAAGGGTATGAAGTAGCGGAGATTGCCGAAATAACAGGCACACAACCTGAAGCCATCCGTGTTAATCTATCCAGGGCACGAAAAAAGATACGCGAACAATACTTACAATTAAACGGACAACGAATATGAATATCGACGAATTACTGAATAAATATTTTGAAGGCGAGACAACCTCGGCTGAGGAATCTCAGCTACGCGCCTTCTTTGCTTCGGACGATGTGCCCGAACACCTGTCCGTTTATAAGCCTCTCTTTGCTTACTTTCGGGAAGAGATCGACAAGCAAGCCGGAAAACCGGCCAAGCCTGTCCATCGTTCGATTGCCCGGCGCACTGTTTTATATCTGGTATCCGGAATAGCGGCTTGTGTTCTGCTGGCATTGGGAATAGGGCAGCTGCTTCACCCGCTTGATCCTTGTTTCTGCTCGGACAACTATGTGGTGATAAACGGACGTTGCTATACCGATATCCACAAAGTGCGTACTTTGGCTATTGAGGCCTTGCAAGAAGTAGCGACTCCTGCCGACGAGTACTTTCCGGAAACGGATAGCGAACCCGATACGCAGGAGATAGTAGATAATCAATTAAAAGAACTGGGCTCTTTGTTCAGCGATGATGAAGAATAAAACACACTGTCTTATGAAACAGATTAAATATGTATTCGTGCTGCTGCTAATAACAGCATTCAGCCTGCAACCGGATAGTCTTTCTGCTGCCGGGATGCAGAAAGACTTAAAGATACAAGACGTATTTGTCCGGTACGGAAAGAAAAAGAATGTGACGATGGTGGAGCTTTCCAACGAAATGCTCGAGACATACGGGATGACCCGTTACAAGAGCATTACCATCAAGCAGGACAATGAGGCGCTGGCCTTTGTCAGGAGCTGTCTGGAAGCCGATCAGAAAGGGGCTCGCAAGATTAAGGAAGTTACCGACGACGGTGGGGTAGTGTCCGCTTATTACCAGCTGCCGGGCAAAGATGAAGACATCAACCGCTTTGTCCTTTTCAAAGTCAACAAGAAAGGAGTAGTTACTCTGGTCTATATAGAGGGCGACCTGGACAGCGACGACCTTATCACTCTTCTCTTTACTAAAAAGGATTTGTAAACGTATAAAATAGATACAGATATGAAAAACGTACTGTTATTCCTGGCTACCTGTTTCCCCTTGGCGGCCGTAGCAACTACAGGCGTACAGCCTGCTGCCACCGATACGGTTATCGTGGTAGAAAACAAACGGATTGAAGTGAAAGACAATGGCGACCGCATGAAAGTAAAAGTCTATGAGTTGACGGAAGAAGGCGACTCTATCGATAGCGACATGGTTTTTGAAGGCCATTACCGCGACGGCCAGAATTACGAACGTCGCAAACACATCCGGTCGCTCAATATACCTGTGCCTACATGGGATAAGGACTTCTCGGCTCACTGGGCAGGGTTTGGCATGGGCTTCTGTAACTTTGCCGACGGAAGCCTGCATGTCAATGACGTAGACGGCGTATCGTTGCGGGGAGGAAAGTCTTTGGAATATAACCTGAACTTTATGGAGTGGAGTTTCCCGTTCTCACGTTACAACTGGGCAGTGGTAACCGGTGCCGGTATGCGTTGGAATCGTTACAGGTTGGATACAAACAACTATTTCAAGGAAGTGGACGGGGTAACCGTCTTGCAGCCCGCCCCCGAAGGCATTACGTATAAGGCCAGCAAGCTGAATACTACCAGCCTTACCATTCCCCTTTTGTTGGAGTGGCAGAAGCGTCGCCACCATAAGACGTCGTATTTCTTCTCCGCCGGTGTGGTAGGAGTGGTCAAAACCATGTCGTCATCCAAAGTTGTTTATACAGACGACCGTGGCAAGACGCGTAAAGAGAAGATGGACGGCGGTATGAACCTCCGTCCGGTATCTATGGACATTATGCTTCAAGCCGGCCTGGACTGGATCGGAATCTATGCCCGGTATTCACCTGTCAGCGCATTTAAGCATAATAAAGGGCCGGAATTATATCCCGTCTCCATCGGCCTGCACTTGCATCTGTAAAGGGAAGCGCAGGATATTTAATCCTGAACTTCCAGCAGCCTGATCTCCGTTTCGGGGTGTTCGCGGGCCACGTAGCGGCGGAGATACTCCAATGTGTTTTGCTCTATCAGCTCATCCGTACGGGGATAGAGGTTGTACACTACGGTATGCACTTTTATCCCGTATTGTTTGCAGGCGTAGAGGCTGAGCAGGGTATGGTTGATGCTGCCCAGCTTACCGGAGGTGACGAGGATGAGCGGGTAGCCCATGTCGCGCACGTATTCTATGGTGAGCGAATCGGCAGTGCAGGGCACCATCAGTCCGCCGGCGCCTTCAAGCAGCACGTAGTCGTACTTCTCCTGCAGCCGGCGGGTTGCTTCCGTAATGACCCGGAGGTCTATCTCGCGGCCGTCTTTCGCGGCGGCCATGTGCGGAGAGCAGGGATAGGTAAAGATGTAGGGGCAGGTCAGCCCGGACTTGTCTTCGTCGGTAAAGGGGATGCCTTGCAGGCGGCGGTGCATCTCGATGTCTTCGGATACATCCACGTTTCCCGTCTGGGTCATCTTCTGGGTGATCACGCTTTTGCCTTCTGCCGCCATCCGGCGGGCTATGATTCCGGTGGCATAGGTTTTGCCTACGTTGGTGTCTATGCCTGATACGAATAATACGGTTCCTTTCATACGTTTATCTTTTAATTTGATGGATATTCTTTAGAGTTATAATTCCAGAGTGTCTGGAGTTATGCTTGCAGAGTGTCTGGAGTTACGCTTGCAGAGTGTCTGGAGTTATAACTCTAAAGGGTCTGGAATTATAACGGCATACATTCTGCTGATTTCGGTAAAGCTTTTACCCTTATAACGGTAAGAGCATTACCGTGTACACGGTAAAGGCGTTACCGAAAACGGAGACGTCTTTTACCGCCTTATAGCTTGTATGTAGAGCGGGCGGTAGGTCAGTGTTACCTGGTTGTCGCCCGTTGAAAACTGTTTGTTATAACGGTCGATGAAATCGGCCTGCATGCCCCGTGTCCATTGTCCGGTGCCGGTGGCGGTTACTCCGGTGTATTTAAGGTGACGAAGCACTTCGAGCGGATTGCCAAAGAGGAGGCGGATCGTTTCTTCGCGGCATACCTCTATCCGGTAACTGTGTGCCAGCCATTCTTTCCATTGCCCGGCAGAAGGGTAGGTGAGGCCTCTTCCGGTTATCTCTTTTACTTCCTGCAAGTTGCCGGGCAGGAAGGTGGTGAATAGCAACGTGCCGCCCGGAGGTTGCATCGTGGCCAGCTTCCGGGCGAAACCCTGCGGATGGCGAAACCACTGAAAGGCGGAGGTGGAGGCTATCAAGTCGTAACCTGTGCCCAGCTCTGCGCTTTCGGCATCGCCGGTTACGAGGTGGGCGGAGTGAGGGCAGTGCAGAGCGGCGGCGGAGAGCGATTCCGGGCACAGGTCGTTCAGCGTCCAGTCCGCTTCGGGCAGCATCTGTTGCAGCAGGCGGGTGAAGCCTCCGCTGCCACAGCCTATTTCCAAGCAGCGGGCGAAAGGCCGCGGGGTGCGTTGCAGCATCGCGGCGGCTTCTGCCGTAATCTGCTGTTGTGCTATGGCATGATTGTCGTAACTGGGCAGGGCGCGGGCAAAGCGTTGCCGGATGCGTGGCGGTTCTATCAACCGGTTATCTCTTTCCATCGTTTCCATAGGTAAAACGGATAATGCGGAGCGTCTGTTTCGCCGGCGGGGCAGCGGCCTTGCCAGTAGCTTCGCTGGTTATTGACGGGGAATATCTTATCGCGGGTGGAGATGATGGCTTTCGTCCAGTGCATCTCCGGGCTGCGGCTTTGGGTGATGCCGGCGTAGAGGCTTTGCAGTTCCTCTTGCAATTTGTTGACAGGACGTGCGGGGAACTGCCGGTACATCTCCAACAGTTCGCGACTGCCGCACATCCGCCGGTTGAAGCGCGACATGCCATCATCGGTTACATTCCGGAGCGTACCGAGGAAGATGTCGGACGGAATGCCGAAGGTGTCGTCCACCGGAAGCTCCGTGCCGTTCACGGCTGTGGCGGAGTGCAGAGGGATGCCGGCTACCGCCTGTGCCGCTACCCATACGCCGAGCGACCAGGCCACGAGGTCTATCTGCTTGTAGCCGCCCGGGTCTTCGCCGAACGACAGGTCGCGGTAGTCGTAGCAGACCCATACGTCCTGGTCGTCTTCCGCTTCCAGGTGGGCGAAGGCTTCGGGCGCAGCCGACCAGCCGGCAAAGCAGAGCAGCAGCTTCGGGTTTCTATTGTTTACGATCTTCTTAATCTTCATCTTGTTTACTTGTTTAATAGGGATGACAGGTTGTTTATCGCCTCCGCGTCCACTGCCGCCGTTAGCGAGAAGCGGATGCGTGATGTGCCTTGGGGCACGGTGGGCGGACGTACGGGCAGGCAGTAGAAGCCTTTGCGCTGTAGTTCTTCGGCCTTGGCGATGCAGGCATCGTTCTCTCCAATGATGTAGGGCACGATGTGGCTGTCGCTGATTTCTCCGCCATGCCCTTGCAGCTGTTCGCGCAGCAGGCGACTTGTTGTGCGCAGTTGTTCGCGCTCCTTGTCGAAGGAGGGTAGCAGGTCGAACAGGTATTTCGTCCAGGCTATCTGCGCAGGCGGCAGGGCGGTGCTGAATATCAGCGGGCGCATGGTGTTTATCAGGTATTGGCGTATTGTATCGCTGCATAGCAGATAGGCGCCCATTGAGGCAAAGGCTTTGCCGAAAGTTCCTACCAGCAGGTCTATCTCTTTGATGCAGCCTTGTTCTTCGGCAATGCCCAGTCCGTTGTTGCCGCGTACTCCGATGGCATGGGCTTCGTCTACATAAAGCATTACGTTGGGGTATTGCTTTTTGAGGGAGACAAGACGACGGAGGTCGCCCACGTCGCCATCCATGCTAAAGATGCTTTCGGTGGCGATGATTACCTGCTCGTAGTCCGCCGCCTCTTTGCCCAATAGCTGTTCCAGTTGCCCGTAGTCGTTGTGGCGGAAGCGCCGGAAGGGAGCGTTGCTCAGCAGTATGCCGTCTATGATGCTGGCGTGAACCAGTTTGTCGGCCAGTATCAGCGTGCGCTTGTCCGCCAGAGCGGGAAGAATGCCTGTGTTGGCGTGGTAACCGCTGTTGAACAGGAGGCAGGCTTCACGTCCGAAGCGGTCTGCCATATCCTGCTCTAGTTCGGTGTAGATACTGTAGTTGCCCGTCAGCAGACGTGAGGAGGTGGACGATAGCGGCAGTCCCGATTCCCTTAACCGGTCGAGGAAGTTGTTGCGGAGGTCGAGGCGGGCGGCTAATCCAAGGTAGTCGTTTGATGAAAGGTTGAGCATTGTTTGCCCGCCTTTCTCAATGTAGATGCTTTGGTGTGCTACTTCTGGCAAGTGGCGGAGGCCGCCGCTTGCCTTCAAGTCGTTTAATAGTTTATTGTAATCTTTCATTGTAATTTATATTGTTTGTCGTAATCTACTATTTGTTTTGCAATTGCATGCAATTGCTGATTAATGTCACTTTTCCCTTGATGGAAAAGTAACCAAAAGATCAAGGCTGCACCGTCCGGGCTACTCCGGCAAGAGACTTCGCTTGAGCGGCGGAACTCGCTACGCTCAGACAGCCGCCGCTCTTATCGCTGCATCTTTTACCTCCGTTTAACGCCCGCCCGCTGAGGCCGCTATCGAGGGAGCGTTGCTCCCTTTTAGGATGGCCGATACTGACAGCTTTTCCTCCGGAAAGGCCAGTTGCAAGTTGGCTTTAACACACCCCCTTCCCCCTCTCTAGAGGGGAAAAGATACTCTTGCTGCTAATCCCCCAAAAAGATACTTCGGACACTAAACCCCTGAAAAGGTACTCCCATTGCTAAATCCGGAAAAGAGATTCCGTTGATAATCCTCGAAAGGGTGACCGATGGTAACTAATCTCCTCTCTTGAGAGGGGGTAGGGGGTGTGTTAAAGTCCTCCTGCAGCTTGCCTTGTTGTATGAGCCCAGCCCGCAAAGCCAGCCGGCCTCTTCTCCCTGTCCTGGCGGACTTGATCCGCCATCTCATCCTAAGCAGCATTCCTGTAATTAGTATGAGGTTGCGGGTCAAGCCCGCAATGACACCTCTTGAAACCCATCCTCGCGTTGCCAAGCCAATCCCGCCAAGACAGAGGAAAAGTCAGCATAAAGGAGGCGGTATCGGCCATCCCCATAGAAAGCGGAGCTTTCTCCAGGACGGCCTCTGCCGGTGAGCGTCAAGCGTAGTGCCTGCAGAGAGCGTCCGAAGCGTCCGCTGTTTGAGCGCAGCGAGTTCGGACGGTTCAGCGAACGAAAGGCCCGGAGCAGCGAGCAGGCAGCAGCCTTGACTTTTTGGCTACTTTTGGGTCAAGCCAAAAGTAGTAGAACGATCTTGACCTTTTGGCTACTTTTCTGTCAAGAGAAAAGTAGTAGAACTTTGATCACTCCAGTGGTGAGCCTCCTCAATTCATCGGGATGAATGATGAAAGGCGGCATGATATACACCAACCGTCCGAAGGGACGAATCCAGACGCCCTCTTCCACAAAACGCTTTTGGAGGACAGCCATGTTAACCGGCTCTTTCATCTCTATTACACCAATAGCCCCCAATACCCGGACCTCGAGCACTCCGGGCAACCGGGCGGCAGGGGCAAGTTCTTCACGCAACAGCGTCTCTATTGCTTTAACCCGTTCTTGCCAGCCGCTCTGCAACAACAGGTCTACAGACGCGGAGGCAATAGCGCAGGCCAGCGGATTAGCCATAAAGGTAGGGCCATGCATAAAGCATTCTGCTTCGCCCGAACAAATCGTGTCGGCTATGGGTTGCGTTGTTGCGGTAGCGGAGAGGGTGAGGTAACCTCCGGTCAGCGCTTTGCCAATGCACATAATATCCGGTTCCACACCGGCATGTTCCCAGGCGAAGAGTTTACCGGTACGGCCAAATCCGGTGGCTATCTCGTCGAAGATCAGTAATACATTATATATATTACACAATTCCCGGGCACGCACCAGAAAGGTGGGCGAGTAGAAGTACATGCCTCCTGCACCTTGCACGACAGGTTCGAGGATGAGGGCAGCCATTTCGCCGGCGTGCTTCTCCAACAGGTCTTTCAGTGGATACATAGCTTCTTCGTCCCACTCTTCGCCGAAACGGACGGAGGGCTGCGGAAGGAAGTATTGCGCAGGCAGGCTACCGGCAAAGAGACCGTGCATGCCGGTAACGGGGTCGCATACCGACATGGCGTGCCACGTGTCGCCATGGTAACCGCTACGGATAGTGGCGAATTTGTGCTTTGCTGTCTTCCCCTGCGATTGCCAGTATTGGATAGCCATCTTCATGGCTACTTCTACGGCTACCGATCCGCTGTCGGCAAAGAACAGCTTATCCATCGAAGGCGGCAGCAGCGGCAGTAGTTTGGAGGCCAGCTCAACAGCCGGTTCGTGGGTAAAGCCGCCGAACATGATGTGGCTCATCTTCTGTAGCTGTGCTTCGGCAGCGGCATTTAATACGGGGTGGTTGTAACCATGTACGGCTGCCCACCAGGATGACATGCCGTCTATCAGCTGCCTGCCGTCGACAAGCGTGATAGTGACGCCTTCCGCTTTTGCAACGGGATAGACGGGGATTGGATCTATTGTAGAGGTATAGGGATGCCAAACATGGTCGCGGTCGTAACGGAGTAGTTCTTCTGTTGTCATTGTGCCCAGTCTGTATTATCTGTTAATGAATAGCCTTCGGAAGTGAAGAGTACTTTGTCTTCTTCCACCTTGCTCCCGATGGTAGTAAGTAAATCGCCTATGATGGCAGAGTTGATGCCGATACGAAGCGCTTTTCGCTGAGTGGCTTCACTTAATAGCGCCCGTCCTCCGGAGAAACGGAGGTAGGCGTTCGGATTGATGAAGCGGAAAAGGGCAATGGTGGTAAGAAACTCTTCTTCGCTCAACCCGGACGTTTCCCCTAATGGCGTGCCGGGTATTGGTTGGAGCATATTAAGCGGGATAGAAAGGATGCCTTCCTTTTGCAGGAAGAGAGCCATTTCGATGCGTTGTTCTATTGTCTCGCCCATACCGATGATGCCACCGGAGCAGATACGGAATCCTATTTCACGTGCGGTGCGTATCGTTTCCATCTTTTGGTCTGTTGTATGCGTGGTACATAGCCGGTGGAAATAGGAGGGGGCTGTCTCTATGTTACAATGGTAGTTCTCTACGCCACTGTCGTATAACTTTTGCAATTGTTCACGGGTGAGAAGTCCCATTGACGCGCAGCACTTGATATCGCTTTGCCGCTTGATACGGCGTATGGTATCGGTGATCTTTTCCATCTCTTTGTCGCTGACCCGTTTGCCGCTGGTAACGAGGGCAAAGCGTTTGATTCCCTGCCGGCGGTTGTAAACGGCATGGCGGATACATTCTTCGGCCGGAAGCAAGGGGTAAAGGGTTACTTGGGTTTTGTAGTGTCCGGACTGGGCGCACCATTTACAGTCTTCGCTGCAATTCCCGCTCTTGGCATTGATAATGGAACAAGTGTCGAACTTGTTACCCATAAAGTGACGGGTGATTTGATGGGCGGCTTCGTATAACGCCTCTTTGTCGGCTGCGGCAAGGAAAAGCGCTTCCGGCTCGTTTACTAAGTGACCGTCCAGTACTTGTTGCTTTAATGATTCGATTGTCATATGTTTGTTCGTTTATAAGCATAAAAAAGCGGAAGGAAACCGGTGTTATGCCGGCTACCTTCCGCTTCTTCGGAATTATGAATGTTTTCTTTATTATTGCATGAATCTGACGCTGTATAGGCAGACTGTATTTCTATTGACAGCAAGCTGTTTATAGTAGCCAATGAAAGTCCCGGAATTTCGTCTGTGACTGATTCGTTTAGGCTACCAATGCTTACTTCTTCTTCCCTGCAACTGTTTTCGGAAAGGTTAGCACCCGAATGCAAAGAGGTTTGCTTCGTTTGGAACCGTTCCGATACATTAGCCGATAACTGTCCTATCGTAACTGCCCGCTGTATGCTGACGAATGCCGCATATCTTTTCCTGCTCCACCTTTTGAAGCGGAGAGACGTTGGTTGTTGATAGTGGACAGTCGACAGATTCATGCTGGTCTTTATTTAGCTACTTTCTCCAGTTTCTTCATGATAGAGAACATGAACAATGCGGACAGTAAGCACAGAACGATCAATACGCTCCATACCATCCACAATTGCATGCCACCCCACAAATAACCGATAATGGCTACCATATAGTTTCCTATGGCTGTTGCAACGAACCATCCGCCCATCATAGCTCCTTTGTATTTAGGTGGCGCTACTTTAGATACGAATGAAATACCCATCGGAGATAGCAGTAATTCAGCAAATGTAAGAACCAGATAAGTTGAGATCAACCAGTTAGGAGAAACCAATACCTGTAATTTGCTGTCGGCGGCTAAAGCGTCCGGCGTAGGCAAGCCCATAGAACCGATTGCCAGAATTAAGAAACCGCAAGCGGCAATCAACATACCTGTACCGATCTTACGCGGAGCGGAAGGTTCTTTCTTTTTATTGGCCAGATAGCCGAAGATCGCCAACGATACCGGCGTTAAGGCAACAACGAAGAACGGATTGAATTGTTGGAATTGTTGAGGCAGGATTGTCATTGTTTCGGGCATAGACATATAATTGATGCCTAAAGCTACTAATGCAACTACCGTTACGATGATAGAGATAAGTTTCTTTTTTGACTGGAAAATGGAGAATGCACCATAAATAGCTACAACCAGGAAGGTAAGGTTTAATACATCGAATCCCAGACGATCCAAACCGGTAGCCTGATTAGCTGTATAGTCGCGTGCGAAGAATGTCATTGTTAAACCGTTCTGATGGAAAGCCATCCAGAAGAACAATACTACGGCAAATACTAACAACAGAGCAATTATGCGTTGTTTTGTTTCAGCAGGCGATAATTCTTCCTGATGTGTATCGGAGGTTGCGGCTGCCTGAGCTTGCTTTGTGTTTACGTCTGCACGTTTGAACGTAGAGCGGAAGGCCATATAAATAGCCATAGAGATAATCAATGAGATGCAGGCAACGCCGAATCCGTAGTTATATGCTTCGGATAATCTTTCGATATATGCGTTACAGAAAGAAGCCATATCTCCTGTGTAGTGTTGTGCTGCCTGAAGTCCGGCAAGTACATCTTTGTTCTCCGCCGAAATTGTATTATTCAGGAATTGATGTGCCAAAGACGGAATCTGTGACTCATAGAAGAAGTTATATTTGGCAAGCATCCAGTCTGTCATCTTGGTTGCTGCTGTCGGGGCATACATTGCTCCGATATTGATCGCCATATAGAAAAGACTGAAAGCCTGATCGCGTTTGCTTTTGTATTCGGGGGCATCGTAAAGATTTCCTACCATTACTTGCAGGTTTCCTTTAAAGAGGCCTGTTCCGCAGGCAATCAGTGCTAATGAACCAAACATCATTACTTTTCCTGCTTCGGCACTGGTTGGGATAGCAAGCAGCAAATAACCGAAAAACATAACGATAATACCGCTGGTAACCATCTTTCCGTAACCGAATTTATCGGCTAGCATACCTCCGATCAGCGGGGTAAAGTAGACGAATGCCAGGAAGCTGGCGAAGATAGTTGACGTCTCAGCTGCCGTATAGCCAAATTTAGCTTGCAAAAACAGTGTAAAGATCGCAAGCATGGTGTAGTAGCCGAAGCGTTCGCCGGTATTAGCTAATGCCAGGGCAAATAATCCTTTAGGTTGTCCTTGTAACATGTGTTTTAGATACTATTAGGTTTATAAATTATTGAATGATCTGTTTAATGGCACCGGTTTCCGGATAGAAGAATACCTTAACAGGAGCTTTTTTGTCTTCAAACATCACAGGCGCCAAGCCTTCGCGGCTTCCGAACTGTGCGATTTGCGCTTCTCCTTTATATAATGATTTATTGTTCATAAGAATTTCGATACTTGCTTTACCCGGTATATTATAAACGATACCTTTTAATGCTTTTTCTTTCTTTTCCGCTTCCTTAGGGTCCAGTGCAGGAGCACGTTCGATAGCCTTTAAGTTCATATATACAGGTACACCTCCCAGATCGTCGGCATCTACAATACCTAATTGATTGGAAAAACGGAAGAGAACCTCTTTCTCTAAGTCATCATTGGGGATAATGTTTACTTCGTAATGTTCTGTTTCTTTAGTCAGTATGCCTGTGAACAGGTTGGTTAGCGCTTTTTCTTGTGCTTCCAATTGCTGAATAACCAGCTTCATGGCTTCTCCATCCGGTGGAAGATTGTCTGCTTCGCCCGTTAGGATATTCATACGGCTTTCGCGGATGCGATAGATTTGTTTGGCGGCCACTTCGGCTTGTTTTGCTGTAGATCCGGCCATTAGAAGTTCTTCCGAGAAGACAGAAGCGTCTTCTACTTTGTCGGAGACTGGTTTCTTTTTCTTTATTACCTCTAGTTCCGATTCTTCCGGCGTGTATTCCGCATTGATGGAACAAAGTAAGCCTTCTTCCGTCAGATAAGCGTATGGAGCTACGGTTCCCGGTTTGAATTCTACAACGTAAGTGTTATCAGCATCAGGCAGTCCTTTGTTAATTAGACTGATTTTACCCAATTCGTAATACACTTTATCTTCTGTGACAGCGTCTTTTACTCCCAGATATTTTTCAGCATATTTGTAATAATGGCCTGATTTACAGGTTACTTTGGTTACTTCTGCATCTATAACTAAAGAGGTCTTAGGAAGCGAATAAGTAATACCGAAATTATTAGCCTTGACAGCATTTTTCTTTACTACTTTTGTCTGTGCCATAATCGGAGCGGTCAGTAGTAAACTTGCTATAATGATAAGATTCTTCATGTTCTACACCAAATTAAGTGGATGAATGATTGCACAAAACTAGGAAATATTTTCGGTGTGAACAAGTGCAAAAGAGGTTCTTGCTTATTATAATGACGCTTTTTACAAAACATCTCGATCATTTTATAAAAACATCCCGATGATTTGTACAAATCACCGGGATGATGTTGGATAAAAACTAAAATGAATATTTGATTTCTTTAGCCTTGTTCTATTCGAGTGGCAGATTATGTTGTTTTAGAAAAGAAAGTTTGTCCCAATATCCTCTTTGGTATAATATTTTGCCATTCACTACATGGAAAAAACCGCATCCCCGTAGTCCTAACGGATCTCTCCATTCCAAAATAGCCCATTGTCCATCCTCAAATATATTTTCAACAATAGTGACCATTTCGGCTACAGCGAACTCTTTTGTAAACATTTCTTCGATTGCCTTAATACCTGTAACCGGCGAGTTTGCAACCTGATGATTTATAGCGTCGTCATGGTATAGTGCGATTAATGATTGCACATCGGCATTATTGAAGGCATCTACCCATCTACTAACGACCTCTTTTGGACGTAACATAAATTATTTATTATGTGTTATTTTAATTGTTTAAAAGCCTTACCCAACATCTCGGTAATATCTCCGGCTATCATGCTTTCTTCAGAACGATAAGCTGCAGCCAGGTCACCGGCAGTGCCGTGTAAGAATACTCCGGCAACAGCAGCTGTTTCAGGTTCATATCCTTGTGCTAACAAACCAAGGATAACGCCTGTTAACACGTCTCCACTTCCGGCTGTTGCCATACCCGGATTACCACAGTTGTTGAAGTATATGTTTCCTTCCGGTGTACAAGTTGCCGTATAAGCTCCTTTTAATATGATACATAGTTTGTGTTCCGCTGCATAGGCTTTTGCTTTTTGCAAACGTTCATATGTACAACTGCTTTCTCCCGCTAGCCTGTCAAATTCTTTAGGATGCGGAGTAAGGATGCTACGGGCTGGGATTCGTTCCAATAATGTGTTGTTGGATGCAAGCAGGTTTATGGCATCTGCGTCTAAGACCATCGGCTTTTCAGTCGCTTGTAATAGACGTTCTAAAGCTGCTCCCGATTCCATGTGCTGACCTAATCCCGGACCTATTCCAATAGCTGAATATGTACTGGTTTCCGGTACGGTAGAGAAGTGGTCTGCATTGGGGTCAAAGCTTAACATTGCTTCCGGAAATGCTGTTTGGAAAATATTTTCTCCACGTTGAGGAATATGTGCTGTCAGTAATCCGGCTCCGCTACGTAAACAAGCTTTGGCGGACAGTAATGCCGCTCCCATTTTGCCTTTGCTTCCGGCTATAAGAAGAGCGTGTCCGTAATTCCCTTTGTGGGCAAAACGTTCTCGTGGCGTAAATACTTGTGCAATGTCGTCTTCTGTTATCTGCATGAATGGAGCGGGCGTTTCTTCTATAATTTCCGGATGAAGGCCAATATCCAGAACTTTCCATTCTCCAACGTATTGAGCGTTTTCCGGAAAGAAGAAGGCTAATTTAGGAAAACCGAACGTGAACGTGAAATCTGCTTTAATGATTGCATCCGGATTGTTTTTACGATTATCTTCGCCAAATAATCCGGAAGGTATATCTATGGATACTATTGTTGCATCAGACTGGTTGATGTAGTTTACCATCATGGCGAAACCTCCTGTAAGCGGACGGTTCAGGCCGGAACCGAATAAACCATCAATTACAATGTCCCGTTCGTTTAGAGTAGGAGGGTCAAAATCTGCTACCACTTCGGTGAATTCAATATGCTCCATGTTTCGCAGACGTTGTCTGTTAATCTCACAATCAGGAGATAATACTCCGGTAGGATTGAATAGAAAGGTCTCTACTTTGTACGATTCATCTGTTAGCAGGCGGGCGATGGCTAGGGCATCAGCTCCATTGTTGCCTTGGCCTGCAAATATAATAATACGTGTTTGTTTGGAATACCGACGGCAAAATACATGAAGAAATACCGTTGCGGCACGTTCTACCAAATCAATAGAACTGACAGGTTCATTTAAAATGGTATACTGATCGAGCTCCTTTACTTTGTCGGTTGTAAAAATTTTAATCATAATTATTATGTAATCTCAGGTAATTATTATGCTTACAAAAGTATAATAAACTTTCCTATGTTGCTACTCTTTTTTGTGCATCCCCGAAAAAGTTATAACTTTGTTCCCTCGTAAATTCAAATTGATAATATGAAGAAGATTCGTCTAAAAGACAAAGAATTTGAATTATTTATCCCTGAGAATGATATAAGGGATGCTATTCGTCGGATGGCAAATCAAATAGAGGCTGATGTAAAAGGCACAGATCCTCTGTTTGTCGGTATATTGAATGGTGCATTCATGTTTGTATCGGAGCTTATGAGTTTTCTAGATGGTCCGTATGAACTTACTTTTGCCCGTTATTCTTCCTATCGCGGAACTTCTACCACTGGAATGGTAAATGAAATTATGCCGATACGTGTGGATATTAAGGATCGTCCGTTAATTCTTCTGGAAGATATTATCGACACAGGCTATACTATGCAGTTCGTTATGAATAAACTACGTGAACAAGGTGCTTCCAGTGTGAAACTGGCTACGATGCTTTTTAAGCCGGCCGCGTTGAAGTGCGACTTGAAGCCTGATTATGTAGGTCTGCAGATTCCTAATGATTTTATAGTGGGGCACGGTTTGGATTATGATGAAGCCGGCCGTGCTTTTCGTGATATATATAAGGTGATATATTAAAAGTATTAGAAATTATATATTTAAAGGAACAAGATTATGTTGAACATTGTTATTTTTGGTGCTCCCGGTTCTGGGAAGGGAACACAGAGCGAAATGATTATTAAGGAATATGGTTTGGATCATATTTCAACCGGTGATGTGTTGCGTTCGGAAATGAAGAATGAAACAGAATTGGGTAAGATTGCCAAGGGTTATATCGAAAAAGGACAATTAGTTCCTGATGAATTGATCGTTGACATGCTTGCGAAAGTACTAGATAGCAAGAAGGCCTCAAAAGGTGTTATTTTTGACGGTTTCCCTCGTACTATTCCACAAGCGAAAGCATTAAAAGAGATGTTGAACAAACGAGGAACGGATGTGTCTATTCTGTTGAACTTGCAGGTTGATGAAGAGGAATTAATTAAACGTCTTTTGGAACGTGGTAAAGTCTCAGGTCGTTCAGACGATAATTTGGAGACTATCAAGTCAAGATTGGATGTTTATCATAAACAAACAGCTCCTTTAGCTGATTATTATATAGGTGAAGGAAAGCATGTTGCCATCCAAGGCATGGGTACAATCGAAGAAATCTTCGGACGCATTAAAGATGCGGTTAATAATTTGTAAATTAATAGATGTGCCAATATCCAATAATGATACATTAATTGACGTATTGGCACATTAAATAATTATATTCTATGGCTGAATCG
Organism: Parabacteroides bouchesdurhonensis; assembly: GCF_900186615.1. Lineage (GTDB taxonomy): Bacteria > Bacteroidota > Bacteroidia > Bacteroidales > Tannerellaceae > Parabacteroides > Parabacteroides bouchesdurhonensis. The sequence goes on along the minus strand of NZ_LT896588.1, from coordinate 208,502 downwards.
AACTTTGTAGATTATGTAAAGATCTATTGCCGCTCAGGAAAAGGCGGGAGGGGATCTTCTCATTTTCGTCGTGAAAAATATATTCCTAAAGGAGGTCCCGACGGAGGTGATGGAGGGAGAGGTGGCCATGTGTATCTCCGTGGTAACCGGAATTATTGGACTCTCCTCCACCTGAAATATGAACGTCATATTATGGCAACGAATGGCGAAAGCGGCGGTGCTAAACGTAGTTATGGTAAAGATGGGGAAGACCGTACAATCGAAGTCCCATGTGGAACGGTTGTGTATGATGCTGAAACCGGAGAGTTTATCTGTGATGTAACAGAAGACGGACAAGAAGTGATGCTTTTGAAGGGTGGACGCGGCGGACAAGGTAACTGTCATTTTAAGACTGCGACTAATCAAGCTCCCCGGTATGCACAACCCGGAGAACCAGCCCAGGAACGTATGGTTATACTTCAATTGAAGTTATTGGCTGATGTCGGATTAGTCGGTTTCCCGAATGCAGGTAAATCCACCTTATTATCTGTTGTATCTGCAGCTAAGCCAAAGATTGCCAATTATCCGTTTACAACATTGGAGCCGAATTTGGGAATTGTTAGTTATCGTGATAACCGTTCGTTTGTGATGGCTGATATTCCCGGAATTATAGAAGGAGCCAGTGAGGGGAAAGGGCTCGGACTTCGTTTCCTTCGTCATATTGAACGTAATTCTTTGCTTTTGTTCATGATTCCTGCTGATAGCGATGATATAAAGAAGGAATACGATATTCTTCATAATGAACTGGTTCAATATAATCCAGAGTTATTGGATAAGCGTCGTGTATTAGCTATTACAAAAAGTGATATGTTGGATGACGAATTGATGGAAGCTCTTTCTGCAGAACTGCCCGAAGGTGTTCCGTCTGTCTTTATCTCTTCTGTCACGGGTATGGGTATTACTGAACTGAAAGATATTCTGTGGAAAGAACTGAATAAAGAGAATTTCCATGAAGTGGAACGTATTGTACATAAAAATATAGATGTGAGTACAATACCTTTGGATGACGATGATGACGATTTTGTTATCCCGGAAGATGACGATGATCCGGATGAAGAATATGAGGAATATGATTGGGACGAAAATGAGGATACTGAAAAGTGATAAATTGAAAGTGTTGCAGTTTTCCGGATTAAGCGGATTCTGCAACACTTCTCATTTTATAACAACTCGTCATGGAGGAGTAAGCAAAGGTAATTATGCTTCTATGAATCCGGGTGAATATTCCGGGGACGATATTGATTCCGTTCGAGAGAATCGAAAAATCCTTTCGAAAGGAATTGGAATTTCTTCCGAATGTATATATGCTCCCTATCAGGTACACGGATGTGAAATAGCAGAGTTGGACCATTCTTTTTTATCACTGTCTGATGAGGGCCGGAAAGCTTATATATATGGTACGGATGCTTTAATTACGAATGTAGCTGGACTTTGTGTTGCTGTATCTACGGCCGACTGTGTTCCTGTACTTCTTTACGCGGCGGATAAGAAAGTGGTGGCAGCTGTACATGCAGGTTGGCGTGGAACAGTTCAGCAAATTGTGGCGAAGACACTTTCTGTTATGGTGGATAAGTATGGTTGTGATCCTTCATACTTGTTTGCCGGTATTGCTCCTTCAATATCGGGAGACGCTTTTGAAGTTGGAGATGAAGTGGTCGACGCTTTTCGGGTGTCTGGAGCGGATATGGAACACATTTCATTCCGAAATCCTGAAACAGGAAAAGCGCATATTGATTTATGGGAAGAGAATCGTCTACAATTGGTAAAATCCGGTGTGCCGGTATCACAAATTGAAATCTCCGGTATTTGTACATATATGTATTGCGATGAGTTCTTCTCGGCTCGTCGCCTAGGTATTAAAAGCGGACGGATACTGTCCGGTATAATGATAAAAGACAAATGGTATAATGAAAATAGTATATGATTCACGTTTCAATTTCAAAGGAAGTCTCTTCTGTCTGTCCTGATTTACAGGTGTTGGTCATTGCATGTCATGTGAAAAATACAGAGTCTGATCCTTCGTTATGGGAAGAAATAAATAGCATGGAAGAACTTATAGTTTCTACCTGTAAATTGGAAGATATTAATAAGTGGCAACCTGTTAAAGCTACCCGTCAAGCATATAAACGATTAGGGAAAGATCCGAATCGTTACCGTCCTTCTTCAGAAGCCTTGCGTAGACGTATTTTACGCGGCTTAGGCTTGTATAAAGTAGACACATTGGTTGATTTAATTAATCTGGTGTCTATTAAGAGTGGCTATTCTATCGGCGGTTTTGATGCAGATAAAATTCAGGGTAATCTGACTTTGGGAGTAGGATACGAAGGTGAATTATATCATGGAATAGGACGTGGAGAATTGAATATAGCAGGGCTTCCTGTTTACCGTGATGAAATAGGTGGTATCGGAACTCCTACCAGTGATGAAGAACGTACTAAGATAGGAATAGATACAAGATGTCTGTTAATGATTATAAATGGATATTCGGGAAAAGAGGGTTTGCTGGAGGCCGGTTCTTATGCTGTTGATTTATTAAAGAGATATGTTTCAGCTGAAAACATAGATGTAGAGCTTGTTTCTTCATTTGATAGAACAAAAATAGTGTTATAGGCATGTTAATTATGTTTATAAAGCATAAAATTGGCTATTTCTATGCTAAAAAACATCTTTTTCTTTTTGTTTTAATCGATTAATCTATACATTTGCCCCCGATAACAAAAAAGAAATCAAAAGAAATGATTGAATTGATTGGTACAAACGCCGGCCTAGTATGGAATGTCTTGAACGAGGAAGGCAAAATGAGTGTTAAGGCAGTAAAGAAAGCAACAAAGATCAAAGCTGAGAAGGATATCTACGCAGCTTTTGGTTGGTTAGCTAAAGAAGGCAAATTAGCCTTTGATGAAATTGAAGGTGAAGTTTTTGTTTCGTTAGTATAATAGCGAGATAAATTAAAGATCTAAGAGGGGCTGTTCGATTTTAATTGGACGGCCTTTTGTGTGTTTGTACGTTTTCTGTTAAAATAATTGTATTGACTGTTGTTTAATTCAATTCTATAGTTTACTTTTGTCTAGAATTTGGTGTGAAATGACCGAAGATCATAAAAGATTGTTAGCTGTATTTGAAGTTAGAGTTCGTGATTTGATAGCATTGTGTGAGAAACAGAAGCATAAAATTGACGAACTTACAACAGCATTGGATACAAAAGATGTTGACCTGCAGCAAGCAAAAAAGAAGATTGACGAACTAAATGCCAAATGTGATAACATGCTTACGGCACGTGTAGTTTCCATAAATGAAGAAGAAGCGAAAGGCGCACGTTTGCGGTTATCGAGATTAGTGCGGGAAGTAGACAAATGCATTGCACTATTAAATGAATAGACGCGATGAATGACCCATTAGGTATACATTTAAATATAGCAGGTAAGAGTTATCCGCTTACCATAGAACGTAGAGATGAAGAAATATATCGGAAGGCCGAACTTAGGGTTCGTGAAGTGGTAGCTCTTTATCAATCGCGCTTTGGAAGGGATATGAAAGATTTGTTAGCCATGGCAGCTGTACATCTGGCTCTCCAGAATTTACAGTTGAAAGATAAAAATGATACAAGTCCTTTTACGGAAAAGATACAGCAACTTACAGATGAACTGGAAGAGTATCTGAAGGAAGAATAAATTGTATATCATATTGTAAAGAATTGTTTTCCGCACTGCTTTACACGGTAATGCCGTGTATTTGTAGTGCTTTTTTTATATATATAAATATGAATCAAAATTTATTAGTTAAATGGGAGAGTATATAATCATATCAATAGTAACCTTCCTGGTAGGAGGATTGCTAACGTGGTTAAGTATGCGTTTCCTTTTGAAGTCGAGGTATGATTCTATACTTCATGAGGCTGAAAAGGAGGCCGAGGTAATCAAGAAGAATAAATTGTTGGAAGTAAAGGAAAAGTTCTTGCACTTAAAGGCCGATCTGGAAAAGCAGGTTTCTCAACGGAACGCTAAAATCCAATCGATAGAAACCAAGTTGAAACAAAAAGAACTGACAATAAACCAACGTCAGGAAGAACTTCAACGTAAGAACTCCGAAGTAGAGGTAGTAAAGGAAAACCTGGCTTCCCAACTGGAAATTGTAGAGAAGAAAAAACAAGACTTGGAGAAACTTCACCAGAAAGAAGTCGAGCATCTGGAAGCTCTTTCCGGATTATCTGCCGATGAAGCTAAAGAACGCTTGATTGAGTCTTTAAAAGATGAAGCAAAATCGGAGGCTACTTCCTATATCAATGAAATCGTGGAAGAAGCCAAGATGACAGCGAATAAGGAAGCCAAGAAGATCGTTATTCAATCCATCCAACGAGTAGCAACAGAAACGGCAATAGAAAACTCCATTACTGTATTCCATATCGAATCTGATGAAATTAAAGGACGTATTATTGGTCGTGAAGGTCGTAATATTCGTGCGTTGGAAGCTGCTACCGGTATTGAAATTATAGTTGATGATACGCCGGAAGCCATTGTCCTTTCAGGATTTGATCCGGTTCGTCGTGAGATTGCCCGTTTGGCTTTGCATCAGTTGGTACAAGACGGACGTATCCATCCGGCTCGTATAGAAGAAGTCGTAACGAAGGTGAAAAAACAAGTGGAAGACGAAGTTGTTGAAACCGGTAAACGTACCGTAATTGATTTAGGTGTACATGGTTTGCATCCCGAATTGATCCGTATGATCGGTAAAATGAAATATCGTTCTTCTTATGGTCAGAACTTGTTGCAGCATGCTCGTGAAACAGCTAACTTATGCGCAGTGATGGCTTCTGAGTTAGGGTTGAATCCTAAGAAAGCGAAACGTGCAGGTTTGTTACACGATATAGGCAAAGTGCCCGATGATGAACCGGAATTGCCACACGCAATATTGGGTATGAAGTTATGCGAAAAGTATAAGGAAAAGCCAGATATCTGCAATGCCGTTGGTGCTCACCACGATGAAGTGGAAATGCAAACACTTTTGGCTCCGATTGTTCAGGTTTGTGATGCTATTTCAGGAGCCCGTCCGGGTGCTCGCCGTGAGATCGTGGAAGCGTATATCAAGCGTTTGAATGACTTGGAACAATTGGCTTTGTCATATCCGGGAGTTGTTAAGACCTATGCCATTCAGGCAGGTAGAGAGCTTCGTGTAATTGTAGGAGCAGATAAGATAGACGATAAGGATACAGAAAATCTGTCTACGGAAATAGCAAAGAAGATTCAAGATGAAATGACATATCCAGGACAAGTTAAGATTACAGTAATACGTGAAACACGTGCTGTAAGCTATGCAAAGTAAAAGACCCGGATTGTGTAAAGAAATCAGATTATAGAAGAGAAAAAGCCGGTTCGTATGAGCCGGCTTTTTTGTTATCTGCTTCCTAAGTCATCGTAAAGCGTTTGCAATAAAGCTTTCCCTTTATTTAGCCGGGTTTCGCTATTGCTGTCGGCGGACGATTCCATTAGTACTTTGTTGCTTTCATTATCATAAACAGAATATCCGGTGTTATCTATAAACCCAAAACCATTGGTAAATGTATAGAACGCGTAAGCCGGATAATCGGGATTGAATAAATCTTTGCTGAATGTAAATTCTTCGTGCGGTAAATCCAATTGACTAAGCAATGTTGCTGCAAAGTCTGTTTGATTGGCATATTTATCTATAACCATAGGCTCTTTTATTGCACCTCCTAACCAAAGCATTGGTATATGGAAACGACGAGGTTCAAAGTCTTTTAAGTCTTCCGGATAACGGAATCCATGGTCGGCAACCAATACAACCAGCGTGTTCTTCCAGGCAGGTAATTGTTTCATCTTGTCAATGAAACTGCCAAGGCAGCTATCCGTAAAAGCCACCGAGTTGAGATATGGATGATCCAAATGATGGAAAGGTACTTCAAAAGGCTCGTGACTGCTCAAGGTGAGGAACGTTGTCAACCAAGGCTTTTCGGTGTCCCTTCCTTTTATATTGTCATATAGCCAGCTGAATGTAATATCATCGTTTGTTCCCCATTTACTTAGTCGGCTGGATAACGGAAAATCGCGGTCTGCCGTGATTTTGTTATATCCTGAACTGAAAAAATAACTCTGCATATTGGTGAAGTTTATATCTCCTCCGTATAGCATATCTGCTGTGTAATTTTCTTTATTGAGGCTTTTGGCTATAGAAGGGAGCGTCTGGCTCTTTGCCGGATACTTCATGATAGATGTGGTAGGCTGTGCCAGATAGCCATTTAATACCGAAACTATTCCACGATCAGTGCGGAAAGAGTTGGCATACATATTAGTAAATAAGATACCCTCTTTGCTCAATCTGTCGATGTTGGTAGTGACGTCTTTCTCTCCGCCGACAGTTCCTACAACGTTCGCTGAGAAACTCTCCATCAGGATAATAAGAATATTCGGACGGTTTGTTGTCAGTAATTTAGTCTTTTCCGTACAAGTAGAATCGGAGGTTTGTACTACACCTTGCGAAGGATAGAGGGACTTCATTAATTCAGCCCTGCGGTCTTCGGGGAAAAAATCAAACTGCGTGGCAAAGTCTTGTTGTTTGGATAAAGACGCCAGCAAACTAAAGCATGGGTTGATAGCCGAATGATTCAGAAACTGATTCCGGCTGAAATATACCATTCCCACGTTTGCCGTGGAAGTAGTAACACCTCCCCGTATCGGGATAAAGAGAATACCGCCCATCAACAGGAATATGACAGTTCCGGTTATCCTTTTACGTACCATCGTCTCCGGAGTCCATGCAAGGATACATTTTCTGAAAAACCGGTATATAATATATGTATAGACAAGGAAGAAAATAAATTGCAGGATAAATAGCCCGACAGGTACGCTAGCCATCGCATCTTTAGGCGATTGGAGATAAAATAAAACAGTGGCGTCTAACCGGAATCCCCAGAAACCATATAAAGCAACGTCTATAGAGAAAATAGCGGCTATAAGAATTGCCATTATGAAGAAGTAACCGGATAGTAATTTCCGTAGCCATATTCCCGGAAGCCATATAGAGCCTAGTGTAAGAAGTAGCGGTATTGCTGTGAGGTATCCGGATATGGTACAGTCCAGTTTTAACCCGTGAAGTATTACCTGCAGGTAATCAGTTAGCAAGCAACTGCTTGCTAACTGATGATGATAAGCCATGAATAATGGCTTTTGTATCATAAATACCGGAAGCCATGCAATAAATATGGCTACGATAAATAATACTCTCTGTTTCATTTATATAGTTTTTCTCTCAGCTCGGCAATCGCAGGATCTGTAATATAATCATCATACTCCATCATTCTGTCGATAATACCGTTAGGAGTTAATTCAATGATACGGTTTGCCACAGTCTGTATAAATTCATGGTCATGGCTGGAGAATAAAACATTTCCCTTAAATGTCTGTAATGTATTATTGAATGCTTGGATAGATTCCAAATCCAAATGATTGGTAGGCGTATCCAGTATCAAACAGTTTGCATCTGTTAGCATCATACGCGAAATCATGCAACGCATTTTTTCACCTCCCGATAATACATTGACCTTTTTCAGCAGTTCTTCTCCTGAAAATAACATACGTCCGAGAAACCCTTTCAGGAACACCTCGTTTGTGTCCGGAGAGAACTGGCTTAACCATTCGATCAGATTATAATCCGTATTGAAGTACACAGCATTATCCAGAGGAAGATATGTTGTTGTAATGGTTTGTCCCCATTGATAAGTACCGGCGTCGGCTTTTTCTTCTCCGTTGATGATTTGGAACAAGGCGGTCATAGCACGCGGGTCATGACTGATAAAGACGATCTTGTCTTCTTTCTCTACATTGAAATTCAAGTCCTGGAATAATACTTTGCCATCTATCTTCTTTGTCAGTCCTTTTACTTCCAATATCTGATTGCCGGGTTCACGGTTCGGGGTGAAAAGAATACCCGGATAGCGGCGTGAAGACGGTTTGATTTCTTCGATATTCAGTTTTTCCAACATCTTCTTACGGCTTGTTGTCTGTTTAGACTTGGCTACATTGGCACTGAACCGGCGGATAAATTCTTCCAGTTCTTTCTTCTTTTCTTCCGCTTTCTTGTTTTGGTTTTGTTGCTGACGAAGTGCCAATTGACTTGATTCGTACCAGAAACTATAGTTGCCGGCAAACATCTGTAGCTTGCCGAAGTCTATATCTACAGTGTGTGTACATACGGAATCGAGGAAGTGACGGTCGTGGCTTACAACCAATACCGTATGTTCAAAGTTGGATAAATAGTTCTCCAACCAGGATACGGTTTCAAGGTCCAGGTCGTTGGTAGGCTCATCCAGCAGCAGGTTATCGGGCTGTCCGAATAGCGCGCGTGCCAGCAAAACACGAACTTTTTGCTTACCGCTTAAATCCTTCATCATATTATAATGGAATTCTTCGCTGATTCCTAAACCACTCAACAAGCTGGCCGCATCACTTTCGGCATTCCATCCTTCCATTTCGGCAAACTTTTCTTCCAGTTCCGATACGCGTATGCCGTCGGCATCACTGAAATCCGGTTTTTCATATAGAGCGTTCTTTTCACTCATTACTTCCCACAGCGTAGTGTGTCCCATCAGTACGGTGTCCATTACCGTATATTCATCAAAAGCAAAGTGGTCCTGGCTTAAAACGGACAAACGTTCGCCCGGTCCGAGTGAAACACTGCCGCGCGTAGGGTCTAGCTGTTTGCTGATAACGCGCAGGAAAGTAGACTTTCCGGCTCCATTTGCCCCGATTATACCGTAGCAGTTGCCCGGTGTAAATTTCATATTGACATCCTGAAACAAGATGCGTTTTCCAAACTGTACGTCCAGATTGTTTACTGTAATCATATCTTATATACCTATTAAATTGCGATAGAACTTGCAAAGATACGAAAAATATTGCTTAATCTTTTCTTTGCCAAAAGGAATGATTTAAATAAAGACATCCCGCAATTTATAGTTTAATACAGCATAATCTAACAAAAAGTTCCCGTCATTTTATTCTTTTGAGCCAGGACAAAATCAATTTTTAGCCTGGTCAAAATCAATTACGACCTAGGTCAAAATTAATTTCGAGCCAGGTCAAAAGAATAAAATGACGGGATCTCGTGCCTAAATAGTCCTGAGGAAAGAAATAACAGATAGGGAGGTTTGACTTAATTTACGGGTGCTTGGAATAGATACGCACATGTGTTGTTTTATCTGAGTTTTAGTCAATTAAAGGCTTTTATTGAAGGGGCTCGTTGTTAATTGTAGCGACAGGATGCTACTTTCTGTTGTTTTTGATAATATCCAATATCTTTTTCTTATAAATAGACTTATATATATCAGAATAAATGTCTACTTTTGTGCTCTAAAACATTAAAGTAAACGAAACAAAGATGGCTGCAACGAAACGAATTAAACGTGCTTTGGTCTCGGTGTATCATAAAGAGGGACTGGATGAAATATTAAAGAAACTCCATAATGAAGGCGTGAGCTTTGTATCAACAGGAGGAACACAGGCTTTTATTGAATCATTGGGTATTCCTTGTGATGCTGTTGAAGATTTAACAGGGTATCCTTCTATTTTGGGCGGACGTGTAAAGACGCTTCACCCGAAAGTGTTTGGTGGAATCCTTACTCGCAGAGATAATGACGGCGATAAGAATCAGATTGCCGAATATGAAATACCGGAAATAGATTTGGTTATTGTAGACCTTTATCCGTTTGAAGAAACGGTCGCTTCCGGTGCAGAAGAACAGGCTATTATTGAAAAGATAGATATAGGCGGTATCTCATTGATACGCGCTGCCGCAAAAAACTTCAAGGATGTGGTTATTGTCGCTTCTAAAGCTCAATACCAACCATTGATGAATTTACTGAATGAAAAAGGAGCGGAAACAACGATAGATGACCGTAAATGGTTCGCTAAAGAAGCATTTGCCGTTTCTTCCGGTTATGATTCTGCTATCTTTAATTACTTCGATGCCCGCGAAGGCTCTTACTTCCGTGCCGGAGTAGATTCGCCTATGCACTTGCGTTACGGCGAAAATCCTCACCAGGCTGCCAAGTTCTTTGGTAAATTTAATGACATGTTTGAACAATTGCACGGTAAGGAAATTTCATACAACAATTTGTTGGATATAGATGCTGCCGTCAATTTGATAGACGAGTTTGACGAATTGACATTTGCCATCTTAAAGCATAATAATGCTTGTGGTATTGCTTCCCGTGGAAATGTAGTAGAAGCCTGGAAGGATGCTTTGGCCGGTGACCCGGTTTCTGCATTTGGAGGAATCTTGATTACAAATACGACAATAAATAAAGAAGCTGCCGAAGAAATCAATAAGATATTCTTTGAAGTAATCATAGCTCCGGCTTATGATGCGGATGCTTTGGAAGTTTTGAAGCAAAAGAAAAACCGTATTATCCTGATACGTAAAGAATGCAAAACTTGTCCGGTGCAGTTCCGTTCATTGTTGAATGGCGTTTTGATGCAGGAAAAAGATTTAAGCATTCAAAAAGAATCCGATCTTGAAGCAATGACAGCAAAGAAACCTGCGACATCCGAAATAGAGGATTTGCTGTTTGCTAATAAGATTGTAAAGAATAGCAAGTCTAATGCTATTACGTTGGTTAAGAACAAGCAACTTTGTGCAAGCGGTATTGGCCAGACTTCACGTGTGGATTCTTTGAAACAAGCTATAGAGAAAGCTAAATCGTTTAACTTCGATTTAAGCGGGGCTGTTATGGCATCCGATGCTTTCTTTCCGTTCCCCGATTGTGTAGAGATCGCAGATCAGGCCGGTATTACAGCTGTAATACAGCCGGGTGGTTCTATTAACGATAAACTCTCTGTAGAATACTGCGATCAGCATGGTTTATCTATGGTGAAGACAGGGGTTCGTCACTTTAAACATTAATAATTATTCAATACGCCGGTATGCAGATGTGCCTGGGATGGCTCTTTTATTGGCAAATTGACGTATTGTAAATTGACACGTTATTAAAAATGGGATTATTCTCTTTTACACAAGAATTAGCAATAGACCTGGGTACTGCAAATACCATCATTACCTGTAATGACAAGATGGTTGTAGATGAACCTTCGGTTATCGCCCTCGACGCTCGTTCGGAGAAGGTACTGGCGGTAGGTAGACAGGCTCGTGAGATGTATGAAAAAACGAATCCGAATATTCGTACAACCCGTCCTCTCCGTGAAGGTGTTATTGCAGACTTTTATGCTGCCGAACAAATGTTGCGCGGACTGATAAAGATGGCTAGCGGACGTAAACGCTGGTTTACTCCATCGCTTCGTATGGTGATTGGTATTCCGTCCGGAAGTACGGAGGTTGAAATCCGTGCCGTACGTGACTCTGCCGAACATGCGGGTGGACGTGAAGTATATATGCTGTTCGAGCCTATGGCTGCTGCTATAGGTGTAGGTATGGATGTTTTGGCTCCCGAGGGCAATATGATTGTTGATATAGGCGGCGGTACTACTGAAATTGCCGTTATATCGCTGGGTGGTATTGTATCCAACAAGTCAATCAAAATGGCAGGAGACGACCTTACGAATGATATTGTTGAATATATGCGTCGCCAACATAATATCCGTATCAGTGAACGTATGGCTGAACGTATCAAAATAAATGTAGGTTCGGCTTTAAGCATTTTAGACGATGCGCCGGATGATTTTGAAGTTTGTGGCCCTAACCAGATGACGGCGCTCCCTATGAAGGTGCCTGTATCTTATCAGGAGATAGCCCACTGTCTGGATAAGTCGATCTCAAAGATTGAAGCAGCCGTGCTGAGCGCGCTGGAACAGACTCCTCCGGAATTGTATGCCGACATTGTGAAAAATGGCGTGTATCTGGCTGGCGGCGGTGCTTTGTTGCGTGGTATAGATAAACGTCTTCGTGATAAGATGGGGATTGAGTTCCATGTGGCTGATGATCCGTTGCATGCTGTAGCGAGAGGAACTGGTATTGCGTTAAAGAATATAGATAAGTTTAATTTCCTTATAAGGTAGTTTATATCGTATGCCG
>NZ_LT896588.1:0-194881 GCF_900186615.1 Parabacteroides bouchesdurhonensis | reverse complement strand
TAGATAAGTTTAATTTCCTTATAAGGTAGTTTATATCGTATGCCGGTTAATCAATATGTCTGTGTGTCGATCATTGGGATTGTCATGCTGGGTATTGATTAATTGGCATATTGCTTTATTGTAGAATTGTCACATTAGTAGAGATGAAAAAACTGCTGGAGTTCCTGATTCGGAAAAGGCATTGGTTTCTGTTCATATTGCTGGAAGTAGTTTCGCTGGCACTTGTTTACCGTAACAATGCGTATCAGCGGAATATCATACTTAGTTCGGCAAATGTAATAACAGGACATATTGCCTCTACATCCGGTTATGTAACTTCTTATTTGAATCTTCGTGAAATCAATAAGGAGTTGTTGGAACGTAATGGGCAGTTGGAGCTCGAATTGTTGGAACTGAGAGATCGCTTGGATATGATGACGGCAGACACTGTTACGTTTGCCGGTTTTGCTCCGGATTCTACAGAGCAGTTCCCTTATAGCTTTGTGATGGCGGAAGTTGTAAACAATAGTGTATCGCACTTATCCAACTATATTACCGTCAACAAAGGGCGTAAGGATGGTGTAGCTCCTGATATGGGAGTCGTTTCCGAGCGTGGAGTAGTAGGCATTGTTTCTACTGTATCAGACCATTTTGCAGTGGTGATACCTTTATTGAATCCGAAGTTCAGGTTAAGCTGCAAGGTGTTGGGAAGCAGTTATTTCGGTTCGTTAAGCTGGAATGGACGTAATGCCCAGTATGCCAATTTGGATGAGCTGCCTCGACATGTGGTTTTTGATAAAGGCGATACGATTGTAACAAGTGGCTATTCGGCTGTGTTCCCTGCCGGTATAATAGTAGGGGTCGTTTCTGATTTTAGGAAACAACATGATGATAATTTCTATTCATTGGAGGTGAAGCTGGCTACTAACTTCAGGACATTGAATGATGTCCGTATTATAAAGAATTACCGTCAGGCGGAACAATTGGATGTAGAACGAGAGGCTAAGAGAAATGATTAATAATTTATTACGGGGTCTGCTGTATTTTGTGGTGTTTGTATTGATTCAGGTGATTTTACTGAACAATATTCACTTTTTGCGTATCGCAACTCCGTTTCTATATCTCTATTTTATCATTAAGCTTCCGGTAGGAACGTCTCAGACCCAAGTCGTATTCTTTTCTTTTCTGATAGGGCTTGTGATTGATATGTTTTCCAATACTCCCGGAATGCATGCCGCCGCTTGTACGTTGGCTGGTTTCTCTCGTAGGCCTTTGATACGGTTCTTTATGGGTAAAGACCTTCCTGAAGGAATTTACCCTTCCTATAAAACATTTGGCTACGGGGGATTCTTCCGGTATGTGCTTTCATTTGTGATTATACAACATGTGACACTGTTCCTGATAGAATCTCTTACCCTTTTCGATCCGTTGTTTCTTGCCCTCCGCGTATGTGCGAGTGTATTGATGACAACGTTACTGATTTGCACGGTAGAAGCATTTAATGTAGAGTCCCAAAAAAGTGGAGAATAATGCAATGTACACAAACCGGCGCTATATAATAAGTAGTGCTGTTGTTTTACTGGTACTCATCTTTATTGTTCGTTTATTCTATTTACAGGTAGTAGATAATGATTATAAAGCATGGGCAGACAGTAATGCGTTCCTGAAAAAAACAATATATCCATCCAGAGGCATTATGTATGACCGGAATGGTAAATTACTGGTTTATAATCAACCGGCTTATGATGTGATGTTCATCATGCGTGAAGTCCAGCCTTTTGATACATTGGATTTCTGTAATATATTGGGAATAACCAAAGATATGTTCATAAAACGTATGGCAGACGTTAAGAATCGTCGTTTGAATCCGGGTTATTCGTCATATGTACCTCAGGTGTTTATGAATCAGGTATCCTCACGTGAATGTGGCGTGTTGCAAGAGAAGTTATATAAGTTTCCGGGCTTTTATATTCAGAATAGAACAATCCGGGAATATGAATACCCGTATGCCGCACATGTGTTGGGTACTATCGGGGAAGTAAATCGAAAAGATATTGAGAATGATAATTATTATGTACAGGGGGATAACTCGGGGCGTAGTGGTATTGAACAATCCTATGAGAAGGTATTACGTGGTGTAAAAGGGGTGGAAATATTACTTCGGGATGCTCACGGACGTATAAAAGGCCGTTACGAGGAAGGGAAATTTGATGTCGCACCTGTATCCGGAAAGAATCTGACTCTTTCGATTGACATGGAACTGCAAGAGTTGGGAGAAAGGCTAATGCAAAATAAAAGAGGCAGTATTGTAATGATAGAACCTTCAACGGGTGAGATATTGTGCATGGTTTCTTCCCCTTCATATGATCCTGGAATGTTGTCTGGCCGTCAGAGAGGTAAGAATCATAAACTGTTGGAGAAAAATCAAGACAAACCGTTGTTGAACAGGGCTATTATGGGTACATATCCTCCCGGATCTACATTTAAACCTACTCAGGCACTTACATTCCTGCAGGAAGGAGTGATTACAACAGAAACTCAATATACGTGTGCCCACGGATATACCTTTAGAGGAGGTAAGCCTGCTTGCCACGGACATGCTTCTCCACTAAATGTTGTATATGCTTTGGCAACTTCATGTAATTCCTTTTTTTGTTGGGGATTGCATGATATGATTGATAGTCGTAAGCGTTATGCTTCTGTTCAGGAAGGGTATGAAATCTGGAAAAACTATCTGGTATCAATGGGGTATGGTTATAAATTGGATGTTGATTTGCCGGGAGAGAAGCGAGGATTTATTCCTAATAGTAAATATTATGATAAGTATTACTCCGGACGTTGGAATTCCAGTACCATAATATCTATTGCTATCGGACAGGGGGAGATATTGGCTACCCCGTTGCAGATATGTAATCTGGCAGCTACTATTGCCAATAGAGGCTATTTTGTTGCGCCTCATGTTGTGAAAGAAATACAGGATACACCTTTGGATTCGATTTATACAGATAAACGCTATACGACAGTAGATAAGAAATATTATGAGATAGTGGCGGAAGGTATGCGTAATGCAGTTTTAGGAGGAACTTGCAGGCGTGCTGCTATTCCGGGTATCGAAGTCTGTGGTAAGACAGGTACAGCCGAAAATCCTCATGGTAAAGACCATTCTGCTTTTATCGGGTTTGCTCCGTATCACGATCCGAAAGTTGCTGTATGTGTGTATGTCGAAAATGGAGGCTTTGGTGCTACCTATGGAGTTCCGATCGGCAAATTGATGATGGAGAAATATTTATTGGGAGAGATACCGGAATCGGATAAGTTATTAGAGGAAACAATGGCAAATGCCGTAGTGTCGCCGAACATTTTATCATTACCTAATCGTGAGTTATAGAAGAACAGAAATATGGAAATCCATAGATTGGTTTACTGTCATACTTTATGTGTTGATGGTGGTAGCCGGTTGGTTTAGCATCTGTGGTGCCAGCTATGAATTTGATAATGTAGGGCTATTTGATATCGCAGGCCGTCCGGGTTCTCAGTTGATGTGGATGGGGTTGTCTGTTGGAATCATCTTTGTCATTTTGATGTTAGAGAGTGACTTCTTTGATGTGTTTGCCTATCTAATTTATGCTGTCGTTATCCTTTTGTTGATTGCTACTATATTCTTAGCTCCGAATATTAAAGGTTCGCATTCCTGGCTCGTATTAGGGCCTATTCGTTTACAACCTGCGGAATTTGCTAAGTTCGCTACGGCATTGGCTGTTGCTAAATTAATGAATATCTATGGCTTTAAATTGACAGTCCCGAAGAACTTTCTGATTGTTTTAGTGCTGATATTTTTGCCTATGGTATGTATCCTTTTGCAGAAGGAGACAGGCTCGGCATTAGTTTATCTGGCTTTCTTTCTGATGTTATACAGGGAAGGTATGTCGGGATATATTTTGTTGGCCGGAGTTTGCGCGGTTGTCTTTTTTGTTACGGAGATGAAATATTCGGAAGTTATTGTCGGCATTACGTCGATGGGAGAATTTATCGTCTCGAATATAATATTAGCTATAACAATGGTGTTGGTCTATCTGGAACGAAAAGATAATAAGGCTGCGTTTATTATGTTGATTGGTATAGCAACAGCGTATGTGGCAGGTTATATTACTTCTTTATTTATTCCGGTAGACTTTGCTTTGATAGCAGAAGGCTTAGTATTACTTTCCGTTCTGTATCTGATATACTTATCCGCGAGGAATTGGGTTTGGCATTATATCCTTATCGGCTTTTTCGCTTTGGCCTCGTTAGCCTTTTTGTTTTCGGTGGATTATGTTTTCAATAATGTGCTTGAACCTCATCAGCAGATACGTATTAAAGTCTCTTTAGGACTTGAAGATGATCCGAGTGGGGCAGGTTATAACGTTAATCAGTCCAAGATTGCGATTGGCTCGGGCGGCCTTACAGGGAAAGGCTTCCTGAACGGTACGCAAACAAAGCTAAAATACGTGCCGGAGCAGGATACCGACTTTATCTTCTGTACAGTAGGGGAAGAACAGGGGTTTGTAGGAGCTACAGCCGTATTGATTTTATTCGGTATATTTATAATTCGTCTTATTATGCTGGCCGAAAGACAGGGAAACACTTTCAGGCGGGTTTACGGGTATAGTGTTGCCTCTATCTTCTTTTTTCATTTGGCCATTAACGTAGGGATGGTTACCGGACTTACTCCGGTGATTGGTATTCCTTTGCCTTTCTTTAGTTATGGAGGCTCTTCATTGTGGGGATTTACTATCCTGTTGTTTATTTTTCTTCGTTTGGACGCTTCAAGAAATGACCGGTAATAACGAAAGCGTTATTGGGCTTTTTCTACTCTGAAACCAATTTCTTGAATGCCGGAAAGTTTATCATTTCTCATACCTTGCCGGAAGCTGAAAGTATATTGTCCTTCATAAGGAAATACGTAATTTGTCCGGATAGGAAAACTGGATTGGAATAGAGAAATACCGTGTCCATGCCATTTTCCATATTCATTAGCCAGCATACACTCTATCGTATCTCTCTTTAGCGGACCTATAGGTAGTTCTTCTTTGCAGAACAACCATAGATTTTGATAAGGATATAAGTTGTTATTCCGTACTTCCAGTGTCAGGTTATATGGAACGGATATATCCGTAACCAGGAAAGTGAAATAATACTCCTTATCCTTTTCCCACGTTGTGTTATCTATTGCCTGGTATTGATCGTACAAAGCTTGATTTTCGCAGGAAAAGAATAAGAGGCTGATAAAAGCTGTTATGATACTCCTAAGCTTCAAGCTTGTTTTCCGGTTTATTCCCCGGTCTGGCTGGTTGCTGAGATTTGTCATTATTTACAGATTTCTCATTGTTATTATTTCCTTTCGGCCTCTGCTTCGGACGGTTATTATTCCGGTTATTGTTGTTATTGTTCCGGTTGTTATTTCTATTATTACCGTTTTCATTATTTACGGGAGCAGCACTCGTATTGTTTTCAGTTTCATTATTTGTACTGTTCGTTTCCCCGCCGCCATTATTACGCTTCTTTTTCTTCTTCTTAACAGAATCAAAACGCGTTACACTGTCTTGACCTAAGATATCTTGAGAATCTTTTTTAGGAGGTTGCGGTTTTGTATCTGCTTCCAGTGAAATCGGCTTCATGCCTTTCTTATTCATGTTGATAACATCAAAAGCGCGGTTGGCTGATATAGTTATCAGGTTTGCTGCAAAAGCCTTGTCTGTAGAATAAGTAATTTCACGTTTGAAAATATCGGTTTTGAAGTGATAATAAGTATTGTCTTTTGTTTCCAATGAAATCTCACGGGAAGGCAAACGCTTCTGTGCTTCTACGTAAGTATCTACTTCGTAGTTAATGCAACATTTTAGCTTGGCGCATTGACCTGCCAGTTTTTGAGGATTCATGGAAATATCCTGATAGCGGGCAGCTCCTGTTGCTACGGAAACAAAGCTTGTCATCCAACTGGAACAGCAAAGTTCTCGTCCGCAAGGTCCAATACCGCCAATACGTCCTGCTTCTTGACGGGCGCCTATTTGTTTCATCTCGATACGAACCCGGAAAGCCTCTGCCAATACTTTAATAAGCTGACGAAAGTCTACACGCTCATCCGCAATGTAGTAAAAGATTGCTTTGTTGCCGTCTCCCTGATATTCAACATCACCAATTTTCATATTTAAGCCTAAATCGGCGGCAATTTGTCGGGAGCGGATCATTGTAGCATGTTCTTTGCCTTTTGCTTCTTCGTACTTCTCAATATCGGTAGGTTTTGCTTTGCGATAGATTTTCTTGGGTTCAGAACCATCCCCGGTACGTACATTGTTCTTTTTCATTTGCAAGAGAACCAATTTACCGGTAAGAGTAACTGTTCCTATGTCATGTCCGGGACTTGCTTCAACGGCTACCATGTCTCCTTTTTCAAGAGGAATCTTGGTGTTGTTCAAATAATAGCCTTTACGTGTATTCTTGAATTGTACTTCAACGAAGTCGGTTGCGTTTTCGGCATCCGGCACATCGCAAAGCCAGTCGTATGTATTAAGTTTTGTATTTTGTACTTTGCTGCATCCTTTTCTTCCCATGCAGCAACTTCCTGTATTTAGTTTAAAATCCATTTTACTAGGTTGTATATATGTGTGTTTATGCAATGTACAATTATGCAAAAATAATTATTTATTCTAACACTTCCGCAAGAGTGGATGAAAATAAACAAAAAGCCCGGCAGTAAACGTTCACTACCGGGCTTTTTATATTTATCTTATGTTGATAGGGATTAGTCTACCAAACCATGGCTCTTGAATACTTTATGAATTGCTTCCAAAGCATAATCCAACTGTTCTTTTGTATGGGTAGCCATTAATGAGAAACGGATTAACGTATCTTCCGAAGCTACAGCCGGAGCAACTACAGGATTAACAAAAATGCCTGCTTCAAACAATTCTTTTACGATAAGGAATGTCAGGTCATTATCACGGATAAACAAGGGGATGATAGGAGTTGATGTATGTCCTATTTCGCAGCCCATATTACGGAAACCGTCTAATGCGTAGTTGGTCAAATCCCATAAGTGCTGGATACGTTCCGGTTCGGATAACATAATATCCAATGCTGCATTGGCGGCAGCTGTTGCGGAAGGCGTATTACTTGCACTGAATATATAAGAACGAGAATGATGGCGAAGGTAGTTTATGACCGGTTCGTCTGAAGCAATGAATCCTCCGATAGAAGCAAACGATTTGCTAAATGTACCCATAATCAGGTCTACATCATTTGTTACTCCGAAATGGTCGCAAGTGCCACGTCCGTGATTTCCGAATACACCAATACCATGTGCTTCGTCAACCATTACGCTGGCATTATATTTCTTTGCCAATGCAACTATCTCGGGAAGCTTGGCTACATCTCCTTCCATACTGAATACACCGTCGGTTACGATTAGCTTCACTTTATCAGGCTCGCACTTCTGGAGTTGTTTCTCCAGAGAGTCCATGTCGTTATGTTTGTATTTCAGTTTGGTGGAAAATGAGAGACGATGGCCTTCAATAATTGAAGCATGGTCTAACTCATCCCAAAGAATGTAGTCTTCACGGCCGGTAAGGCAGGATACTACTCCTAAGTTAACTTGAAAACCTGTAGAATATACGATGGCATCTTCTTTACCAACAAATTCTGCTAATCTTTTCTCTAACTGGATATGTAAATCCAACGTACCATTCAAGAACCGTGAACCGGCACAACCTGTGCCATATTTCTTTATGGCTTCAATAGCTGCCTCTTTTACTTTAGGATGGTTGGTCAATCCTAAGTACGCGTTTGAGCCGAACATCAGAACCTTTTTTCCACTGATTATAACTTCAGTGTCCTGATCGCTTTCTATCATTCTGAAATAAGGATATATTCCTGCTGCTATAGCCCGTTGAGGAGCATCGTACTTTGCTAATTTCTCTTGTAAAAGTTTCATATTATTATTAAAGAGAATGATTTCTCGCTATTTGTTTATCCAAAAGAATTCAGGTTTGCCTAACTATCCATAAATAGTTATTTTGGGCAAATCCAGCGGCAAAAGTAGTAAAAAAATAACTTATAGTTGCTCAAATGCTTTAAAAGTTTTACAAAAGCATTATTTTTGTCCTCTCAAATTCAATGCAGAACTTAATATGGACAGACAAGAAATAAAGGTACATGCCATAATCAATCCTATATCGGGAGTAGGTTCGAAGCGTAAAATTCCGAAAATGATAGAGGAAATGTGCCTTCGTTATCATTGTTTGTTAACTATCTCTTTCACAGAGTATGCAGGACATGCCAGTGAGCTGACCAAACAGGCGATAGAAAATGGCGTGCATTATATAATAGCTGTAGGGGGAGACGGAACTGTGAATGAGATAGCCCGTGCTATGATACATTCGGATGCTGTATTGGGCATTATCCCGAAAGGCTCAGGTAACGGTCTGGCTCGCGAGTTACATATTCCTATGGATGTACGCCGTGCGATAGACCTGATTAGCAAAGGGCATATTACTACGATAGATTGTTGCAAAGCTAACGGGCGTGTTTTCTTTTGTACTTGCGGTGTTGGCTTTGATGCTGCCGTAAGCCAAAAATTTGCGAATGAGAAACGCCGCGGCTCTCTTACTTATATAAAGAATACGATTGAAGAATACTTGAGTTATAAACCGGAACCGTATGAGCTTTTGGTTGATAACCAGACGATAAAGGAAAAAGCATTTCTTGTTGCCTGTGCAAATGCTTCCCAATATGGCAATAATGCTTTTATAGCTCCTCATGCCAATATACAAGACGGGCAGATGGACGTTACGATATTATCACCTTTTACCCCACTGGATATAGCTCCACTTGCCATTCAGTTATTTACAAAACAGATAGACCGTAACAGTAAAATTAAGACAAGGAAAGCACAACAGGTTACAATCATCCGCCAGAATCCCGGTGTAATGCATCTGGATGGCGAACCTGTCATGGCCGACAGTCGTATTGATATAACTGTAGAGCCGAAAGCGCTCAAGGTTCTTACTCCTGATGTAGTGTCGTTTACTAAAGAAGTGCATTATTTCTTTGAACAGGTAACGCGTTTTTTTGATAAAAGACTTCCTTTTATTTTTAAATAAGAAAGAGGTCAACCTTTATTATTACTTAAGTTTAAACCAAGTCAACCTTTTTTATTAATAAGACAAAATACAGTCAACTAAAAACGTGAACATATAAGTTCCATTTTGTTTCATCCCGGTGGAACAAAAGTTTCATGCTGATGGAACAAACGTTTCAAGCTGATGAAACAACTGTTCCATGCCGATGGAACAAAATAAAACCGCCACCGGTAATAAGGTAATACTTATTTTGAATAAACTACTCTTATGGATTTTGTGGAGTTTTATGGTTTTACATATTATTAATGTTTATCTTTGCTGACTGAGAAAAGCTCTTGAATAAGGCTTTCGTTGCGTGAAATATTTGTGCAATTAAGTGGAAATCGACTAAATTTTCAATGATGAGTGCACAAAGAAAGCCCCGCAACCCTTTGTTGTCTATACATGTTATCTATGCTGTAAAGTATGGATACGTTTGGTATATAGATAAAGAGGGGTGTGCGGGCTGACTTTGGTCATCGTTGGGTCTTAGTCGAACCTCCACTTAACAGAGTTCAGCCTGCCGCCCCTTCTTTTATGAACGGACTATTTTTCTGAATAATGCCATATACTTCCGCGCCTATAAAGTCTCAGATGTAACCTGATAAAAAATACTGGCGTATGGATATCTGTAATATCAAACAGGCTCAGAATATGTTTGCTTTCTATTCTGCCTACTTTTGTTCACAATTCCCCGAACTGGAATTTTCTTGTGATGAGACAACGTTTTGTGTTGACGGTATAATCCGCAGGTACGAAGACATTACGGGAATGAGTTGTAATAAAACCCATTTTCTGATAGAGATGGAACGGAAATATCTGTTGTGCTTACCGATGATGCAAGGAGAGAAAATGTGTATCTTAAAGAAACAGCTATTACAGATAATGTAAAGCCAATGTAAAACATGGCTCACTCATTGCTTATTTCAGGTAATAATCTTTGGTTAATACCTTAAATTCCGGCGTGTATTGATGACGGGCTTCTTCAATTACCAACGCGTTTTCCTGGCAGGTGGGTGTTGGTACATTGGTGTATTCAACTAATAAACGTTTGGGAGCGGCTTCGGGGACAGGAATAACATGGGTTGTACGGATTGCGTATAACTGACAGCTATTGGCTATATCGGTTAATTCTTCTTTTTTGTCAAAGGGTACTATTAAGGCAATTCGTCCACCGGAAGATAATAGCTTGCAACAACCATTAATCAGATCCGAAAGGACAAGGCTGTCTGTATGGCGGGCAACAGTTCGTTTTTTGTCGGGACATTTCAATGAATCGGTAAAATAAGGCGGATTAGACACAATCAAATCGTACTTTTTATTTGTTCTTGTTACATATTCCAGGAAAGATATATGGTGTATATCAATTTGTAAGGCAAAAGGAGAGGATTCAATGTTCTCTTTCGCCTGAAAGCATGCGTCCATATCTATGTCGATTGCATCAATGTTGGCCTGGCATCTTTGTGCTAACATCAAAGCTATAAGCCCGGTACCTGTTCCTACGTCCAGCATGTTAACACAGCCGTCTACGTTGGCCCAAGCTCCAAGCAGCACTCCGTCTGTTCCTACCTTCATGGCGCATTTATCGTGCCATATTGTGAATTTTTTGAATTTAAAGTAAGGATTTGCCATACAACTACTATATAATGATGGTACAAAAGTAGTCAGATTTGAACTAAAAGCCGTAACTTTGGCACGTTTATTGTATTAACGCATACAATGATTAAAGTATATATGAAAGAAAGAAAGAGAGTATTAGGGACAGAATCGTTTGATGATATCGATGATAATATTGGTATAGTGATGCCAATTCTTACGGATTGTGATGTGGACGAAGACTTTACGGAAGGGATGGAGAAGGTGGGAGATGTTTTGCCTATTCTTCCGCTTCGTAATATGGTGTTGTTTCCCGGAGTGGCTTTGCCTGTAGTTGTAGGACGCCCTAAATCTATGCGCTTAATCAAAGAAGCCGTCCATAAGAAAAGTCTGATAGGGGTTGTTTGCCAGAAAGATATGGCTACAGAAGAGCCCGGATTTGATGACTTGTATGAAACGGGAGTTATTGCGGATGTTGTTCGCGTACTGGAAATGCCGGATGGAACTACTACTGTTATATTACAAGGAAAGAAACGTTTTGAGCTGAATGAGATTTCAGAATCGGAACCGTACCTTACCGGTAAGATTACGATATTGGAAGATACGATGCCGGACAAAACAGACCGTGAATTTGAAGCACTTATTTCTACGATAAAGGATTTGACTGTGAAGATGCTGGGCGCTGTTGCCGATCCGCCTCGTGATCTCATCTTTTCAATCAAGAACAATAAGAATATTCTGTACCTGATAAACTTCTCTTGTAGCAATATTCCTAGTGGCGCCGCCGAGAAACAACAGCTTTTGTTGATTAGTGATTTAAAGGACAGGGCATATCGTCTGCTTTTTATATTGAATCGCGAATATCAGTTGGTGGAGTTGAAAGCTTCCATCCAAATGAAAACACATGAGGATATTAATCAGCAGCAGAAAGAATACTTCCTTCAACAACAGATAAAAACTATCCAGGAAGAGTTGGGTGGAAATATCAATGAACTGGAGATAAAAGAGCTCCGGGAGAAAGCAGCCAAGAAGAAGTGGCCGGCTTCTGTTGCTGAAATATTCGAGAAAGAAATTCGTAAACTGGAACGTTTGCATCCGCAGTCTCCCGATTTTTCTATTCAAACGCAATATGTACAGACCATTGTCAATCTGCCTTGGAATGAATGCAGCAAGGATAATTTCAATCTGGCTCATGCTCAGAAGGTATTGGATAGAGACCATTATGGGTTGGAGAAGGTGAAAGAACGTATCATTGAGCATTTGGCAGTCTTGAAACTGAAAGGGGATATGAAGTCGCCTATTATCTGTTTATATGGCCCTCCGGGTGTGGGTAAAACATCATTGGGACGTTCTGTTGCGGAGGCTTTAAACCGTAAATATGTACGAATCTCTTTGGGTGGTTTGCATGATGAAGCGGAAATACGAGGGCACAGGCGTACATATATAGGAGCAATGTGCGGACGGATTATCCAGAATTTGCAAAAAGCGGGAACTTCCAATCCTGTATTTATTTTAGATGAAATAGATAAAGTTACAAATGACTTTAAGGGCGATCCTGCTTCGGCTTTGCTGGAAGTGCTTGATCCGGAACAGAATAATACTTTCCATGATAATTATCTGGATATCGATTATGATTTGAGTAAAGTGATGTTTATTGCTACTGCCAATAATTTGAACACAATCTCTCAACCATTATTGGATCGTATGGAACTTATAGAAGTAAGTGGATACATCATGGAAGAGAAAGTGGAAATAGCAACAAAGCATCTTGTGCCGAAACAGTTGAGTATACATGGTATAGATAAAGGAAAGGTGAAGTTCCAGAAGAAGGCGTTGCAAGCTATTATCGAATCATACACGCGGGAAAGCGGTGTACGTGAACTGGATAAGAAGATTGCCAAGGTCATGCGTAAACTGGCGCGTAAGATTGCTTCGGATGAAGCAATTCCGTCTGTTATCAAGCCGGAAGATTTGCATGAGTATTTAGGTGCGGTAGAATATACACGTGATAAATATCAGGGAAATGAGTATGCCGGAGTGGTTACAGGCCTTGCCTGGACAGCGGTTGGCGGAGAGATCCTTTTTGTGGAATCCAGTTTAAGCAAAGGTAAAGGTGCCAAGCTTACGTTAACCGGTAACTTGGGTGACGTAATGAAAGAATCTGCCATGTTGGCTCTTGAATATATTCATGCGCATGCTTCTTTGTTCAATATCAATGAAGATATGTTTGAAAACTGGAATGTGCATATCCATGTACCCGAAGGGGCAATACCTAAAGATGGTCCAAGTGCAGGTATTACGATGGTTACTTCTCTGGTTTCGGCCTTTACTCAACGAAAGGTAAAGAGTAATTTGGCTATGACGGGTGAGATTACGTTACGTGGAAAAGTACTTCCTGTAGGTGGAATCAAGGAAAAGATTCTGGCGGCAAAGCGCGCAGGTATTAAAGAGTTGATTCTTTGTAAAGAGAACCGGAAAGATATAGAAGAAATAAAATCGGAATACTTGAAAGGACTTACATTCCATTATGTGGAGGATATTCAACAAGTAGTGGATTTAGCCTTGCTAAGAGAAAAGGTCCGTAATCCTTTGTTCTGATAAAAGGAAATACGTAAAAAAGCCGGTACAAAATCAATTGCACCGGCTTTTTTATATAATTGAATTATATTATTCTGCTTTTTCTTCAGCAGCTTCTGCTTTTGTATCTGTTTCAGCAGGTTCTTCTTCCGGAGTAAAATCCGTGATGCCTGCGCCTATGAGAATATTATACCAGCTCAGTAACTTCTTGATATCGCTGGGATACACTCTCTCGCGATCAAAGTTTGGTAAAACTTCTGCAAAATAAGTACGCAGCTCTTTTGTGTCGGAAGGGACTGTTACCTTTTCTCCGTTTTCTTTATTTTTCACGCTTGTGAGTACTTCATGTAAAGGTACTTCTGCTTCGTCTGTATAGATGGCGATGTCTCCAAGAGAAATTACTTTGTCTTTGGCATAAGCAGGTATTCTTTTCTTGTCTGTTAATGACTCAACAATCAGCATATTTTTTCCATGAGATACCAGTTTAAATAAACCTGGCTTTCCTGAAATAGACAGAATAGTCTTCAACATAATATTCTTTATTTTTCTAATAGTGTTAAACTTTAAAGCTGCAAATGTAGTATAACTAACCGATAATAGCAGTATAATTTAAAGGAAAAATGTATTAACCAACGGTTTTGTATTGCCGGTTTCAGGCTTATCTGGAAGATAAATCAGATAGAAGGTCTTGAATTTGTGGAAGTAAAGCATGGATATCGTCATTGTATATGACGTAATCTGAAAGTTCTTTTTTCTGTTCGTCCGGCATTTGATTGGAAATACGTTGTATAATTTCCTCCCGTGATGCTTTATCGCGAGCAAGAACTCTCATAACGCGCACTTCTATTGGTGCATATACCATGAGACTGTAATCTACATATTGATTAAAGCCGGATTCAAATAGAATAGCCGATTCGATTGCACAGATTTCTGATTGTTGTTTTGTTGCCCATTCTTGAAAATGATAATTTACTTCCGGATGAATGATGGCGTTTACCTGTTTTAAGTATTCGGGATTATTGAATATATATGAAGCCAGACGTTTTTTATTTAGTCCGTCTTCCGTATAAATATCTTTTCCGAATAAACTTATCAGTTGCTTTCGTATGATGGGCGAGGTGTTGGTGAGTATTTTACTTTCTTCGTCTGCAATATATACAGGTATTTTAGATAATTGCAAAAGTTGGGCTACCACAGATTTGCCGCTTCCTATTCCTCCGGTTATACCTAGTTTAATCATGTTTGTTTTGCTCTAAAATGAACTCTATTTTGTCTGGTAATAAGGTGATGTTGCGAACCCAGTCCGGCTTAGATGTTAGCTGGATTGGCAGACTGCCTGACACATTTTGTTCAAGATCGGAAAAAGAAATATGAATGGTAAACTGATCTGCCGATAATTCTTTGAATCGGGATAGAGGAATTCTACACGTTACTTTTGCCATAGCAGGAAACATCCGTAACGTGTAATGGGTAGGAAGGTTTGTACAGATAATAGGAATTTCCAATGTTTTCTCTGTGTATTCTTCAATAGGAATGGTTACGGTTACGGCTTCCGGTTTATAATTGATGCCTTGTATCCGTTGTAACGGAATCGTTCTTGTTATCGTTTTGTTCCCTTTTTTTATTTCGGTGTAAACTGTTTGAACGTTTGATAATGAATCGAGTAATACTTTACTGGCATATACGGTAATGGTAGAAGGATCAATAGTAATATCGCCGGATTGTTGGAATCCACTTGCTATCTGTATATCTCCATTGAATTTCACAGGGATTTGTTTATGCATTTTCTCCCCATATTGGAGTTCTACCTGTTGAGGCTCAAAACCTGTCAGGGTTGTGGTTGATATGAGTTGTTTTAGAATGTCACTTTCTATACTTCTTTTATTGATATTAATTGTCCCGTTTTTGCTTTTAATGTCTTTTAAATCTGTTTCGATAGGAGCAAAGCGCCTGCCAAAGGAATAATTTAGAAGAACACTGCCTTTGTCTTTTACGTGTGCTGTGATGTTGTTTGGTATAGAATCTGTAAATGCAATATCCGGCGGGACATTTTTATATCTGACTGGGATATTTATTTCAATTTCGTATTCTTGTTGGAGACTTTGTAGAAGCCAGAAGCCTAAAGCCAAGAGTATAAATGCACAAAAGATTAAAGTCTCTTTCCATCGTTGACAACGAGAAAAAACTTTAATCTTTTGCAGGGCAGACTTGAATGGTTGTTTTATGCTTTCAAGCCGTAACATGTTTATTTATTATTTTTGTTGTGCATCTTCAGCCGAAGCAAATACAGACGTTTTATCAACGCGTATGCGTACTCCATCGGCAACTTCAATTAGCATATATGTATCGCCAATCTCTTTAATTTTTCCGTAAATACCTCCAGCGGTAATAATCTTATCTCCGGTCTTTAAGGCTTCACGCGCTTTTTGGATTTCTTTTTGTTTCTTTTGCTGCGGACGAATCATAAAGAAATAGAAGATAGCCACAACTACTACCATCATTAAAATACCAGACCATTGAGACTGGCCTCCGGCAGCTTGGAGTAAAATACTAAGTAAGCTCATACAATATCAATCAATTTACAAGTTAATATCAATAGCGATATTTGCAAATGTAAGTATAATAATTAATCTTTGAGCAATAACTTTTCTTTTTTTAACTCGTTCACAATGGAATCCAGTATGCCGTTAATAAAAGTTCCGCTTTTAGGTGTGCTGTAATATTTAGCAGCATCAATATATTCATTTAACGTCACACTGGTTGGGATTGTTGGGAATGACATGATTTCAGCTAATGCTACTTGCATAATAATGAGGTCCATATTGGCGATACGTTCTGTTTCCCAGTTCTTCATGTGTTTATTGATACGTTCTCTGAATTCTTTACCTTTCAGAATAGACTGTCTGAATAATTGAATGGCAAAGTTCTTATCTTCCATATCTTTGAACATAGGTAAAAGAGGTTGCTTACTTCCTGCCTCTTCGTCAAATTTCTTAATTGTCTTTAATATGAACGTTTCTATAATCTCGACATCATCATTCCAGTAAATGCTTTTGTCTTCCAGATAATCTTCTATAGTGGTATTGTTACAAATAATTTTTTTAAATACCATACGCCAGAATTCTTTATCAATTTCGTAAGAATCCTCTTTGTTGTCTAGATATTCAGCATATAAATCTGAGTTAAGAATCAGATCAAGTACAGATTTAATAAAATCCTCATCGTTACTCCATGAGATACCTTGTTCTGCTACATGTTTTTGTAAAAATTCGTTTTGCTCTACTTGTGCTGCAAACCTGTTATCAATTAAACGTGTATTAGGATTTAGCTCTGCTTCCGTAGGCATATATTTATTCTTGCGAATATCCAGCAGACGTTTTTGTAAGTTTGTTATTTCAATGATAAGGAGGAGAAAATAGTGATATAAGTCATAAGACTTCTGAAGGCTGAAAAGCAATTCGTTTTCCGCTACTTTGAGGTCGCCATTTCCATTTTGATAGTATGAATAAACTATCTGTAAGACTTTAATGCGGATTAAAATTCTGTTGATCATCGTTTGAAGGAGCTACTTGTTATAAATTTAGGTTGCAAAGGTAGTTAATCTTTTTATAATAGAGAGCTAGTTTGCTTAATTTTACATGTGTTAGATGATATTTTGTAAGTAATGGAGATTAGAGGTGTATTTTGATACGTTAAAATAGTTGCTATTTAAAAAAAAATGCACATATTTGAGGCTAGTTATGATAAAATGGGTGGGTGTATTATAATAAATGTTAGCTGTCATGGAAGATTCTATAAGAAAAGCACATGTTGAAGGTGGCGATAAGGAAATTCTGTATTCTAAAGCCATCAAGGCAGGAAAACGTATTTATTACCTGGACGTGAAGAAGAACTTGAAAGATGATTTGTTTTTGGCCATTACGGAAAGTAAAAAGGTGCAACCTAAAGATGGAACGCAAGTGTCTTTTGAGAAGCATAAGATTTTCTTATATAAGGAAGATTTTGAAAAATTCATGGACGGTATGAATGATGTTATCCGTTACATTAAAGAGCGTAACGAAGGAGGAATCTCGGAGATTCAATCTGATGAAGGAGAAACAGAGAGTACTTCAGATGATATTAAACTCGATATTGAGTTTTGAATAGGAAGATAAATGATAATGGGCTACTTTTCTTAATTTAAGAAAATAGCCCATTACATTTATAGGAGCCTGCATTGAACAGGCTTGCCTACTTTTACCACGGTTTTTATTATGCCGGATGGATAGCTTCTGTGGGACAAACATCTGCGCAAGTTCCACACTCTGTGCACATTTCAGGATCGATATGATATTTATCACCTTCTGAAATTGCTCCTACCGGACATTCGTCAATACAAGTACCGCAGGCAATACAATCGTCGCTAATTACGTAAGCCATTTTATTAAACGTTTAAATTGATAACTATTAGTGGATGCAAAAATAGAGCTTTCTTTGTATTTAAAAAACTTCTTCAGCTTTATTTTATCAAATATCTGCTTTTTTGCAATATCTTCGTACGTTTTCCGTTTATTATTCAAAATTGATTGAGAGTTGAAGCGACTGTTATTTGTTTTATGTACATTGTGCGTGATAGCTACTGGAGCTATGGCGCAGAAAGAGAAGGTAAAGAATCAGCCGTATGCAGATCTAAAATGGTTTCATCTAGGATTCCATGTTGGTTTGCATGCACAAGATTTGTTGTTGACTAATTCCGGTGTTACAACAAATGGTGAAACCTGGTTTGCTGAAATTCCTTCGTATTCTCCGGGCTTTAGTGTTGGAGTTATAGGTGATCTGTATCTGAATCCTTATTTTAATTTACGATTGACTCCTACAATTCATTTTGGAGATAAGAAGTTTATATTCCGCGAACAGTCAACGGGAGAAGAATTCACAACAAACACTCGTTCTACTTATTTATCTTTTCCTTTGGATATAAAATATACGGCTTTGCGTCTTAATAATTATCGTCCTTATTTGATTGGCGGTATTTATGGCTCATTTGATCTTGGACGAAAAAAAGATAATCCAATATTATTGAAAGGAACAGACTTTGGTTTAGAGTTTGGTATTGGATGTGATATTTATTTACCGTTCTTTAAATTATGCCCCGAACTTAAATTCTGTTTCGGGTTGCTTGATTTGCTGGAAAAAGATCGTGCAAGTTTAAACGATAGAGATTTGATAAAATATACAGATGCTCTTTCTAAAGCAACTTCCCGAATGGTAGTACTAACATTTAATTTCGAATAAAAAGTTCGATGTAAATATAGGTTGCCGGTATTGCCATCATGACACTGTCGAAGCGATCAAGCATGCCACCATGTCCAGGCAATAGATTGCCTGAATCTTTTACTCCTAGTGTGCGTTTAAGTAAGGATTCCGTTAAGTCTCCCCATGTTCCGAATAAGACAATAGAGAAAGATAATCCAAGCCAGTTATACCAACTAATTTCCGGAGCATACCAGGCAAACGCTTGTGATGCAGCCAATACGACAATTAAGCCTCCGAAAAAGCCTTCCCATGATTTCTTGGGAGAGATTCGTTCAAATAATCTTCTTTTTCCGATCCGGGAACCAACTAAATAGGCTCCGGTATCATTTAGCCAGATAAATACAAATAAAGCTATTGTGTAAATCGGATTAAAGACCACTTCGCCGGGTGTGTTTGGCGTAGAAGTAATAAAATTTAATAAAGAAAAAGAGCCGGCACAGTAGACTTGTGCCAGTAAAGTGAATGACCAGTTATTTATAGGGTTGGAAACATTATTGTACAATTCAGCAATAAATGTATACATCATGAATAGGATATAAGGCAGAAATATCTTTCCGTCTGTAAGGCCGTTTGCATAAGCAAATGTTGCAATGAACAGGTAAGCTCCACCAATACAACTTATCATTCTCTGGATATTTGCATTCTCATAATACTTTATTAGTCCATAAAACTCCCATAAAGAAAGCGCTGTGATTAAACTAAAAACAAGTAAATACAAAATAGGATGGAAACATAACGCTCCCAACAAGATTGCAACGAAGATTATACCGGTTAACGCACGTTTTATCAAATTATTCAAGACTGTAATGTTTTGTTCGTTTCCAAATGTGTTTTATGCCTGCAAATATAAGTAATAAATTATGAATAAAGCACGGATTACAGATATTCACTCTGTTATCCGTGCCAAAATATATACAGATTTAATCAGGTCTTTAAAAAGAGTGGTCAATTTGCCTGTTCTGCCTTAGTGTCATTTTGTAGTACGACATTTTTGTCACCTTCTTCTTTTTCATCTTTGTTTTCTTCTGTTACAGGCTCAACAGGTTTATTGCTATTTGCCTTATTTTGTAACTCGAGAATTTCTTCCGAACGTGAAACCCATGCCCTCTTACCAAAGATATGTTCAACATCTTCCGAATAGATAACTTCGCGTTCCAATAATACTTTTGCTAAAGCATTGTGCCCTTCTGCATGTTTGGATAATATATCTTTGGCCCGTTCATATTGTTCATTGATGATTCTTTGAACTTCCGAATCTATTAGACGAGCTGTTTCTTCGCTATATGGTTTAGTGAAACCCCAGTCTTGTCCGCTAGAGTCATAATAATTTAGGTTCGGTAATTTGTCACTCATGCCAAAGTAAACAACCATTGCATAGGCTTGTTTTGTCACGCGTTCAAGGTCGTTAGAAGCACCGGTAGATACTTTTCCTAAGAATAA
Source organism: Parabacteroides bouchesdurhonensis (assembly GCF_900186615.1). Lineage (GTDB taxonomy): Bacteria > Bacteroidota > Bacteroidia > Bacteroidales > Tannerellaceae > Parabacteroides > Parabacteroides bouchesdurhonensis. Next base: position 174,839 of record NZ_LT896588.1, on the reverse strand, counting down.
TTCTTCGGCTGCACGTCCGCCCAAGGTCGCACACATTTCGTCAAGTAATTGTTCACGAGTTGTGATCTGCCGTTCTTCCGGAAGATACCATGCAGCACCCAGTGCTTTTCCTCGAGGTACAATAGTTACTTTTACCAAAGGATTGGCATGCTCAAGCAACCAACTTAATGTAGCATGTCCTGCTTCATGGTTTGCAATGCAATTGCGTTCATCAGATGTTGTTATTTTTGTTCGTTTTTCCAAACCTCCAACAATGCGGTCTACTGCATTCATGAAATCTTCTTTTTGAACGAACTTTTTACCGTTACGGGCTGCGATTAAAGCAGCTTCGTTACAGACATTTGCTATATCAGCTCCTGAAAATCCCGGAGTTTGACGGGCTAAAAATTCAGTATCTACACTCTCATCTATTTTAATAGGACGAAGGTGTACGCCGAAAATTTCTTTTCTTTCGTTCAGATCGGGTAATTCAACGTGAATTTGTCTGTCGAAACGTCCTGCACGAAGTAATGCCTTATCCAGAATGTCAGCTCGGTTGGTAGCAGCCAAAATGATGACACCGCTATTGGAACCAAAACCATCCATTTCTGTAAGTAATTGGTTTAGGGTGTTCTCCCGTTCGTCATTACTATTCATATTGACATTCTTTCCTCTGGCACGGCCAACTGCATCTATTTCATCAATGAATACAATACAAGGTGCTTTTTCTTTTGCCTGACGGAATAAATCACGCACTCGGGAAGCTCCTACTCCTACGAACATTTCTACGAAATCGGAACCTGAAAGTGAAAAGAATGGGACATCTGCTTCTCCTGCCACAGCTTTAGCAAGTAAAGTTTTACCTGTTCCCGGAGGGCCTACCAGCAAAGCTCCTTTAGGTATTTTACCTCCAAGTTCGGTGTATTTATCCGGATTCTTTAAGAATGACACTATTTCTTCCACTTCTTGTTTTGCTTCGGATAAACCGGCAACATCTTTAAATGTTACTTTCTTTTGGTTTTCTTTATCAAAAAGTTGTGCCTTCGCTTTTCCTACGCTAAATACTCCACCCGGACTTCCTCCAGCGCCACCGGACATACGTTTCATCAAAAATATCCATACTACGATTAACAGGATTATAGGACCGAAAGACACCAGGAAATTCCATAGTGTATCATCGCCTTCTTCATAGCTGACTTGTGTGTCAATATGGTTATTTGTTACTGCGTTATCATAAAAATCAGAGAATTTGTCAGCCGAAGGTATTTTTACATAAACTTTCGGAGAGGCTCCTAAACGGCTGTTGTCTCCTTTAAAAACAAGATCCGTTTTGCCGCTTTTGACGGTAGCTTCCAGCAAATTCTTCTTGTTGTAAACTACCATTTTATCAAATACATTATCTTTGGCCAGCTTTTGAAATTCTGTCCAGCCTAATTCTTTTGACCCCGAAGAATCATTTGTCATGTATAGAGCTATAAGCATCATAAAGATAAGTCCGTACATCCAATATAAATTGAACCGGAACATCTTAGGCTTACCGTTTTTCGGGGATTTATTAAACATGTCTTTTTTATTTTCCATAAGAGATAATCTGAATAATTAGACCGGCTTTTAATCAAGGTTCGGGATCTGTATTACCTTGGAGTCAGCCCAAAGGTTTTCCAGATTATAAAATTCCCGTTGTTCCGGTAAAAATATATGTACAAGAACCGTGCCATAATCCATGCCAATCCACTGTGCATTTTGGCCTCCATCTATAGATAGCGGTTTTTCTCCTGCTTCTTTACGTGCAAATTCCCAAACGGAATCTGATAGTGCCGACACTTGAGTTGGGGTGTTTCCTTCGCAAATAACCATATATTCGCATACGGCTCCGGATAGTTGTGTTAAATCCACGGTTACAATATTTTTGCCTTTTTTCTCCTGAAGGCCTTCAACAATCGTTTTTACTAATTCTTTTGTTTGATTCATCTATTTTTTATTGAGTAATATTCTGGAACGCAAATATACTTCTTAAATTTATTTTGAACACCTTTTCTTCATATAAATATATGTGTAAATCACTCTAAAATGAAAACAATGAATAAAAGAAAATGTTTATTCACCGTTTTTTTTTCAATGGAATATTTGTAGTTTTTGAAAAACTGTATACCTTTGCGCTCGCTATCGGGGAAGTTGATGATTTAGACTTTATTGTTCAATGGTGTAATGGCAGCACAACAGATTCTGGTCCTGTTAGTCCAGGTTCGAGTCCTGGTTGAACAACAATATAAAGCAATATCACTCATCTTCGACAGAAAGAACATAATTGTTCAATGGTGTAATGGTAGCACAACAGATTCTGGTCCTGTTAGTCCAGGTTCGAATCCTGGTTGAACAACAAGTTTAAAAGTCCGTTAATTCTGAGAAGAATAACGGACTTTGTTTTATTTATACTTTATCCATTTGAGCATTTCTTTTATGCTTGGCTTTTTACCGTACATAAGGATTCCTACCCTATATATTTTAGCCGATCCCCACACAATTAACAGAGCTGTTGCAAATAATAAACTTACGGATATCAGTATTTCCCATATTGGAATATCATATGGTAGGCGTACCATCATCACAATAGGAGACGTAAAAGGTATAAATGAGCACCAAACGGCTAATGGACCATCTGGATTATTCATGCTGTAAATACCTGCGTATAAACTAAATATCATCAATACTAAAATTGGCATCATAAACTGTTGCGTATCTTCTTGCTGCTCAAGGGCACTGCCTATTGCAGCAAAAAGGGCAGCATATAAAGTATATCCTCCGATGAAATAAAGAATAAAGCAAATACCTATTTGTGTGAAATTGATGGAATTAATGATTTCCAGCACTTTTGTATTCATTTCCGGTGCTTGAGCCGTCATTGAAATATTACCTAAATTTTGAGCAGCCATTTGGGTATTCATTAAATCTTCCGGAGTAGTGCTTCCTCCCATGAAAAATAGAGTTCCCGATACAAGAACTGTTGTGAGGATTCCCCATAAGAATACTTGAGTAAGGCCAACAAAACCTATCCCGATAATTTTACCCATCATTAAATCGAATGGCTTAACCGATGAAATTATAACTTCTATGATACGGTTTGTTTTTTCTTCCATTACTCCTTGCATAACCATAGCTCCATACATCATGATAAACATGTATATAATGAAAGTAAGCATCATTCCCAAAATGGAGGCTACTTCTGCAGAAGTGCTTTTTTCATTCCCTTCGGCATCCCATTTTATGGTTTTGATGTCAAAGTTTATTTTACTTTCTTCTATGATTTTATTTAAGTTGGGAATATTGAAAGAGGATAGTTTTTCATCCTTTAAATATTTAGATAAAACATTGTCTATTTCCTTCTTTAAACCGATAGGTATTTGCTTCTCGGAGTATAGTGTTGCAGCATTCGGATTTTCCAATAAATCTCCGGTTATATTTAAGAAAGCAAATACTTCTTTGTCTTTTGCTGTACGGTATTGTTCCAGATTCCCGTTTGAATTAATGAAAATATATTCATCTGTGTTTTTGAATAACGGTGCATATTTACCTGTCGTATCAATAATTGCAACTTTTTTTACTTCGTCTCCTTTGATACCGGACAACCAAAGAGGTACAAATACTAAGGCTGCAAATAAGAGAGGAGCAAGAAATGTAATAAGAATAAACGACTTCTTACTTACCCTGCGAAGATATTCACGTTTTACGATAAGTCCTATTTTATTCATGCTTTTGTTGTATTAGAACCGGATACGGTATTGATAAATATATCATTCATAGACGGTATTTTTTCAGTAAATGAAAGGATGTTGATTTTGCTGGCTAGTGACACTAATAGTTCGGAATTACTTATTTCTTTTTCCTTATGAATATAAAGTTCTGAAATGCCATCTTCCGTCTTTTGTATCCGGAAGGAAAAAGTGTTCCATTCGGAAGGAATTTCCATTTCATTCGAAAGGAATTTAATTTCGTCCGAATGTACCTTTAAAATGTATGTGTTACTTTTGAATTGATTTCTTATGTCGCGGACATTACCTGATAAAACAACTTGCGAACGATTAATCAATGCAATATTGTCACAAATCTCTTCTACGGAAGCCATATTGTGGGTAGAGAAAATGATTGTATGCCCTGCAGCTTTCAATTCCAATATCTCTTGCTTTAACCGTTCTGCATTCACCGGGTCAAAACCACTAAATGGTTCATCGAAAATAAGTAGTTTCGGCTCGTGTATTATGGTTGTAATGAACTGTATTTTCTGTTGCATACCTTTAGAAAGTTCTTCCAATTTCTTGTTCCACCAAGGCATGATGTCAAACTTTTCAAACCAATGGGTTAAGCGTTTCCTGGCTTCTAAATAGGAGAGGCCTTTAAGTTGGGCAAGATAAATAGCTTGTTCGCCAACTTTCATCTTTTTGTATAAACCGCGTTCTTCGGGTAAATAACCAATCTGATAAATATCTTCCGGACGTGATTCTCGTCCATTGAACATCACTCTGCCACTATCTGGTGCTGTAATACGGTTTATAATACGGATTAGAGTAGTTTTTCCTGCGCCATTTGGACCTAGCAAACCGAATATTTTTCCTTCGGGAACCTGTATGCTCACTTTGTTTAAAGCGAGATGGTTAGAATATTGTTTTACTACATCTTCTGTTTCTAAGAAGTTCATAGGCTGTGTTTGTGTTTACATTTTTAATACGATACGTTCTCCCAGTTCTTTGCTGAGCACGTTTTTAATTTCATTCAAGCGGGTAAGTTGTTTTATCAACTCAACAGCTTGTTCCATATCCCCATTTGTTTGTGCCTCCTTTATTTTAATTTGTATTTCCTTTATTTGATGTAAAACGTAAGCATCTTTCATTGCGAATAAATCCCGCAATACAAATTGGTCAAGCTTATCCGACTCGCTTTCCAGTTCCCTGTACTTTGTATGGTATTTGCTCAGTTGGTATTTATCACTAATCAGATTGGCTGCAAGTCTACTGATATTCGGATCCGGATGTGACAAAAAGTATCGGCTTGCTACAAAATTTTTTTCTTGGCAGCGATCAGCCGCTTCATCTAATATAGTCTTGAATAAAGGAGTGCAAAATGATAAATCGTCACGTTTTAAATCAAAGCGGATGTAATCTGCCACATGGAAAATAACCGATTCTCCCGTAGCTTCATCTTTATAATTAAATAATTCGTACTCACCATAACGTACGACATAACGTAATAGAGCTAATTCATAAGGTTCGTAAGGCGAACGTTTTGAAGTAGTTCTTTGTGGTGGCAACTCCATAGGGGGCACATGCGTTGCTCCATTATCTTCTGCCGGATAGTCTTCTTCCGGAGGAGGCGGAATATTCTCCGGAAGAGCTGTTTCTGCAGTTTCCTGATAAAGTTGGTAATCCTGATATTCCGGATTGGTCGGATAATCGGAAGACGGCTCGGCTACTTTGTTCGAAAAGCTTGATGGTTTCAGTGAAGGCTTCGCCCGGTTTTCTTCTTTTTTTAGCCGTATCTTATTTATTTCATTTAACAGTACTCGCTCATCTATTTCCATCATGGCACTGCATTCGCGTATATATACGGAGCGGGCAATATTGTCTGGAATGATAGCAACAGTTTTAATAATATCAGAAATCAATGAGGAACGCTTTATCGGGTCTGTGCCCGCATCATCCAATAATAATTTGGTCTTGAAGCGAATAAAATCAGTTTCATTCTGTTTTATAAATTCGGCAAACTGACTTGCGTTATGTTTACGGGCAAACGAATCGGGATCTTCTCCGTCGGGAAGGAGAACGACTTTTATATTCATTCCGTCTTCCAATAACAGGTCAATTCCACGTAAAGCGGCTTTAATACCGGCCGCATCACCATCATATAAAACTGTAATGTTACTGGTAAACCGGTGAATCAAACGAATCTGCCCTTGTGTAAGGGCTGTTCCTGATGACGCAACAACGTTTTCTACACCAGCCTGATGCATGGAAATGACGTCAGTATAACCTTCTACTAAAAAACATTTATCTTGTTTTACAATAGCTTGCTTAGCAAAATAAATTCCATAAAGCTCATTACTTTTATGATAAATTTCACTTTCTGGAGAGTTTACATATTTAGCTGTCTTATCGTCCTTTTTAAGAACACGGCCACCAAAGGCAACCACCTTACCGCTGAGGCTATGGACAGGAAATATGACACGACCTCGAAAACGGTCATGTGCTCCTCCATTGTCGTAAAGAATAATCAATCCGTTTTTTTCAAGATATTCTTTTTTATAACCGTTTTTAATAGCGGCTTTATACAATGCGTCTCTTTCATCAAGGCTGTATCCTAACTGGAACTTTCGGATAATATCTTCTCTGAAACCTCGTTCGGCAAAATAGCGAAGGCCGACTGTTTTTCCCTCTACGTGTTCATAAAGCAGGCTGGTGAAGTATTTTTGTGCCCAACTGTTGACAATGAACATACTTTCGCGGTCGCTACGCACTTGTTTCTCTTTATCCGTCAATTCCCGGTCTTGAATCTCTATATTGTATTTTTTTGCGAGAAACCGTAGAGCATCAAAATAGCTTAGTTGTTCATGCTTCATTATAAAGTGAACAGCTGTTCCTCCTTCACCACAGGCAAAACATTTACAAATGTTTTTGGAAGGCGATACGTAAAAAGAAGGTGATTTATCGGAATGAAACGGGCATAAACCAACATAGTTTACACCTCGTTTGCGAAGTGTTACAAATTCAGAAACAACGTCTACTATATTAGCAACATCCAGTATCCTGTCTATGGTTGGTTGGTCAATCATTCTTTTTGGTGAATTAACGAAGACAAATGTAGCGATTATTTCCGGTTCGGCAAGAGAGGGTTACGAAAGAAAACCCTTATATTTGCACCGAAAAACATAAATACATGATTATGAAAATTCTATGTGTTTTCTCATTGTTGTTGATATTTAATGCGTGTAACGGACAACAGCGTGTAAAGCCCAATAAAGAGCAAGCAGTAACGCCTGCTTTTGAGATGGTTTCCGTCCCTGCTATGATTACAGATGAAGGGCAACGTGCCAATTATTTAGTCATTCATTATTGGGATAAATTTAATTTTAAGGATACTGCTTTTATCCATTTACCGGAAATAACGGAGCAAGCCTTTTCCGATTTTATTGATGTCCTGAAATATGTTTCTTCTGAAACTGCTGATTCTGCGATTAAAGGTATGATGAGTAAAGCCGAAGCGGATAGTACGATGTTTGTCTATTTTGCAGATTTATACGAGAAATACTTGTATGATCCGAATTCTCCCATGCGGAATGAAGAATTATATATTCCCGTTTTGCAATCTGTCATTAATTGTTCAATGATAGATGAAGTAAATAAAATTCGTCCGTCCCATCAGTTGGAATTAGCCATGAAAAATAGAGTAGGAGAGCCGGCTACCAATTTTACCTTTACGTTAGCCAACGGAAAGAAAGGTACTTTATATGATGTGAAATCCGATTATATGTTATTATACTTTTATAATCCGGATTGCCATGCTTGTAAAGAAGTAACAGAGCAACTGGCGGCTTCTGGTGTTTTAAAAGAATGGGAGAAGAATAAAAAGATAAAAGTGCTGGCTGTTTATCCGGATGAAGATTTGGAGGCTTGGACTGCACATATTTCCAGTATGCCTTCCGGTTGGATAAACTCGTATGATGAAACCGTTGGGTTGAAGAATGATGAAGTGTATGATTTAAAAGCTATACCAACGCTATATCTCTTGGATAAAAATAAAAATGTACTTTTAAAAGATGCGACATTCCGTCAATTTGAAGATTATTTATTACAACAAACTCGATAAATTATGAGAACGATTTTTTTATCATTGGTTTTTCTTGCAGGAGTTAGTGTGACAGCTTCTGCCCAATTTAAGATTGGAGGAAAGTCTATTAACACAAAGAAGTTAGTGAATGCAGCGTCTGACGTTGCAAATGCTGCAACTTTGTCGGATGCGGATGTTGCTGCTATGGCAAAAGAGTATATCCAATGGATGGATACACATAATGAAGTGGCAGGCCTGGATACGGAAATGGGACAGCGTTTAGAGCGGATTACTGCGAACTTAAAAAAGATAGATGGCCTTGATTTGAATTTTAAAGTGTATAATGTTATCGATGTTAATGCTTTTGCTTGTGGCGACGGGAGCGTACGCGTCTGTGGCGGTTTGATGAAAGTAATGGACGATAATGAAGTACTGGCTGTTATTGGTCATGAAATAGGTCATGTGGTGCATACAGACTCAAAAGATGCAATGAAAAGTGCTTATATGACATCGGCTGCTAAAAATGCAGTGGGTTCGGTTAGCGGTACGGTTGCTAAATTAACAGATTCTCAACTTGGTGATCTGGCAGAAGCTTTAGCAAACGCTCAGTATTCTCAAAAACAAGAAAGTGAAGCAGACGATTATGGTTTCAAATTCAGTGTTGATAATGGTCAAGACCCTTATAGTATGCATGATGCGCTAAAGAAGCTAATGGATTTAAGTGATGGCCAACCAAAATCCTCTAAATACCGTCAGATGTTTTCTAGTCATCCTGACACACAAAAGCGTGTTGAACGGATGAAGGCGAAAGCGGAAGAATATTCTAAATAGATATTATAATATTAACAACCTTTAAATAATATCTGAAAACATGAAAATATTGCTAAAATAAGTGTGAAATATGCTTTGCGGTTATGCTGTATAGCATAAAAAGCGTATTTTTGCACAGTGTTTTTCATGGTATTAGATTTAAGGTTAGCAATGAAGATTGGTTGTCGGGATGACAACCTTTTCTTTTTTATATACATTATTCATATATCTTAATGCATCCGTTTTTTATGTATTGTTGTTATTAATGAGACTTACACCGCTTGTTTTTGCTGCTTTTCTTTTCAGGAAGTAAGCAATAAATTATAAAATAATATTACTTTTGCCTTTGTATAAGATTATTAAACATATCAGGTTGTGGATACAAGAATAAAATTACGGGTTCAGGGATTAACGAACAGTCAAGTGCAATCTGGAGCTTACGCGCTCATTTTGGCAGAAGAAGACGGACCACGCCGTATTCCTATCATTGTCGGAACATCAGAGGCTCAATCTATTGCTATTGCTTTAGAGCATATAATGCCTCCCCGTCCTTTAACCCATGATTTGTTTTCTACATTTTTTCAAGCCTTTGGCGTACGTTTGCTTGAGGTCTTTATCTATAAGTTTGAAGATGGGGTCTTTTTCTCCGAACTCCTGTTTGACGATGGCACAAGGCAGGTTCGCTTGGATTCACGTACATCCGATGCCATTGCTATCGCTCTTCGTGTAAAATGTGATATATATACAACAGAAGATATTGTTCGTGAAAGTGGAATTGTCTTAGAGGAAGCTCCTATTATAGATGTAAAGGATGATAAATATTTCGACGATGATTTACTGGATATGGAGCCTGAAGATATTCATGATGAAGCCGAGTTAAAAAGATGGCTTTCGCTTTTGGATAAAGAAGAAATAAGCGAGCGTCTGGAAGAAGCGATTGCTGATGAGAACTACGAATATGCCAAAATGTATAAAGACGAATTACGTCGCCGGGAAGAGGAGGACAAAACTAAATGATTGAACAACAAGGAGGATTTGGATTGATTTCTCTATTAAGAGGAATCTTGGGTATTATTGCGATATTAGCCATTGCTTATGGCTTAAGTTACGACCGGAAAAAAATCGATTGGAAATTAGTAGGAGGCGGACTGTTCATGCAAATTGTATTTGCGTTGGCAGTATTGTACATTCCTTTTATTGGTGGACTTCTTGAAGGTTTGGGCAGGGTCTTTGTTAAACTGATGGATTTTACAGATGCGGGATTATCTTTTCTATTAGGCCCGTATGCTTCTAAAAGTGCAGGTTTTAGCTTCTTGCTTCATTCACTGCCTATTGTGATTTTCTTTTCCGCATTGGTTTCTATGTTCTATCATTGGGGGATTATTCAACGAATAGTCGGCGCTTTCTCGTGGATATTGAGGAAATGTATGAATATTTCCGGTTCAGAAGGATTGGTTGCTTCCGGCAATATATTTATGGGAATGACCGAATCGCCGGTATTGATTAAGAATTATTTACCGACAATGAACCGCTCTGAAATATTTTTAGTAATGGTATCCGGGATGGGAACAATTGCCGGCTCTGTGATGGGAACTTATATCGGGATGTTAGGAGGAACAGATCCTGCTTCCAAGGTATTGTTTGCAAAACATTTACTTTCTGCTTCTGTGATGGCCGTTCCCGGTTCTATTGTGTTGGCAAAAATGCTCTGTCCGCAAACTGAACCGGCTTCTGATCATGCTATAGGTTTAGAGAAGGAAGGCCGTAAGTCAAATATATTGGATGCTATTTCATCGGGGACGCTAACCGGAGTAAAGCTAATGACTAATATTGCAGCTATGCTATTAGTCTTTATCTCTTTGGTTGCGTTGGCAAACTATATAACAGAAGGTCTTATCGGACGTTATACAGGCTTGAACGACTGGATTGTAAAGATCACGGATGGAAAAGCCCAGGGTTTGACGTTCCAGTTTATTTTAGGAGTAATTGCTTCTCCTTTTATGTGGCTGATAGGTGTGCCCAGTCAAGACATAATGCTTGTTGGTTCTCTATTGGGACAGAAAACGATATTGAATGAATTTGTTGCTTATTTCCAATTGCAACAATGGAAGGATGCCGGTTTATTTATGTATCAAAAATCGATATTGATGTCTACTTATATACTTTGTGGTTTTGCTAATATTTCATCTATTGGTATTTTGTTGGGTGGATTGGGGGTGCTTGCTCCGGAGAAACGCGGACTGATTTCCCGCATTGGTGTTCCGGCCATGATTGGAGGAGCGTTAGTGTCTGTCCTTTCCGCTACAATTATAGGTATGATACTGGGATAAGATTATGCAGATATTTTATACTCCTGATATTGCGGTGAACAATGAACTTCCCGAAGAGGAGGCAGGGCATTGTATCCGTGTACTTCGTTTGTCGGAAGGCGATGAAATCCTGTTGACAGACGGAGCCGGTAGTTTTTATAAAGCAGCAATTAGCCGTGCGCATCCCAAGCATTGTGAAGTGAATATTCTGGAAAGCTGGCAACAACCAGCTTTATGGAACTTTAATATCCATATAGCTGTTGCGCCGACGAAGAATATGGACAGGATGGAATGGTTTGCAGAGAAAGCTACGGAGGTTGGGATTAATGGAATTACTTGTCTGAATTGCCGCTTTTCCGAACGGAAAGAAATCAAGCCGGCACGTTTGGAGAAGATTCTGATAAGTGCCATGAAGCAATCTCAGAAAGCAACATTGCCACAATTGACAGGGATGACAGATTTCAAAAAGTTTGTCACTTCTTCTTTCGATGGACGGAAATTCATAGCTCATTGCGAAGAAGGAGAAAAACCTCTGCTAAAAGCGACTTATCGTCCGGGAGAAAATGCCCTTATTCTGATAGGTCCTGAAGGTGATTTCAGCCCGGAGGAAATAAAGCTTGCCTTGCAAAACGGATTTGAACCGATCTCGTTAGGCGAAAGCCGTTTACGCACGGAAACAGCAGCTTTAATCGCTTGCCATACGATTCACATACTGAATCAGTAATTCATTCGGAACTTATAAAATGTAAAATACATAAAGGGCGTCGTAAAATAACTTTACGACGCCCTTTCCTATTTCTAATAATTTGATTATTCCCACTCGATAGTTGCAGGAGGTTTGGAGCTGATGTCATACACTACGCGGTTTACACCTTTCACCTTGTTAATGATTTCGTTGGAAACTTTAGCAAGAAATTCGTAAGGCAATTGCGCCCAATCCGCAGTCATTGCGTCCGTAGAAGTTACAGCACGCAGGGCAACAGTATTCTCGTATGTACGTTCGTCACCCATGACGCCTACCGAACGAATAGGAAGCAAGATTGCTCCGGCTTGCCATATCTTATCGTATAAGCCCCATTCACGCATCAAAGTCATATAAATATCGTCGGCATCCTGAAGGATACGAACTTTCTCAGGAGTGATGTCGCCCAGAATACGGATACCAAGACCCGGACCCGGGAACGGATGGCGTTTAATCAAATGCGGCTGCATCCCTAATTCCATACCTACGCGACGGACTTCATCTTTGAAAAGAAGACGAAGCGGTTCTACCAGTTTCAGGTTCATCTGCTTAGGCAGTCCGCCTACATTGTGGTGACTTTTGATAACCGTTCCGGTAATAGATAGAGATTCGATAACATCCGGATAGATCGTACCTTGTCCCAGCCATTTAATGTCTTTCAGTTTGCGGGCTTCTTCGTCGAATACATCAATAAACCCTTTTCCTATGATTTTGCGCTTCTGTTCCGGTTCGCTTACACCTGCCAGTTCTTTGTAGAAGCGGTCTTTTGCATTAACACCGATAACATTCAATCCTAAATGTTCATAATCTTTCAATACGTTTTCAAATTCGTTCTTACGTAGCAAACCGTGGTCAACGAAGATACAAGTCAGATTCTTTCCGATGGCTTTGTTAAGCAAAACAGCCGTTACGGATGAATCTACACCGCCGGATAGAGCCAGAATTACTTTATCGTCACCCAACTGCTCTTTAAGTTCGGCAACAGTAGATTCTATGAACGAAGCAGGAGTCCAGTCTTTGGCACATCCGCAGATATTTAAGAAATTGTCCAGCAGCTTTGTACCATCTGTTGTATGGAATACTTCCGGATGGAATTGTACGCCCCAGGTAGGCTCACCTTCCACATGATAAGCAGCGGCTTTAACATCGTCTGTACTGGCAATAATTTTGAAGTTTTCCGGTAAAACCGTAATTGTATCACCATGAGACATCCATATCTGCGAACCCGTATCGATACCTTTCAGCAATGGATCTTCGCTGTTGATATAGGACAGATTGGCACGTCCGTACTCGCGCGAGTTGGCCGGTTCTACGTTGCCTCCTGATGTGTAAGCAAGGAATTGCGCTCCATAACAGATACCCAATACAGGATATTTTTCTCGTATTTCGCTTAAGTCCGCTTTAAAAGCGCTGGCATCATAAACGGAATACGGACTGCCGGAAAGGATCACACCCTTCACATCGGTTGCGTTATGCGGAAACTTGTTGTAAGGAACAATCTCGCAATACATATTCAACTCTCTGACTCTACGGCCAATCAACTGAGTTGTTTGCGAGCCGAAATCAAGAATAATAATTTTCTCGTGCATGCAATGTCTGTGTTTAATTGAAGTGGGGCAAAGGTAGTAATATTTCGGGAAGCAAGAAAGGTGTGTTCGTAAATATTCTATTATTTTACTATGTTTGTTGTCTCAAAACGATGGGCTTCTATGAACAAAAAGATACTGCAACTGGCTATACCTTCCATTATATCCAATATAACCGTTCCTTTGCTGGGACTGATAGACGTAACTATAGTTGGTCATTTAGGTTCGGCGGCTTATATCGGGGCTATTGCCGTAGGAGGATTGTTGTTCAATATCATCTATTGGAGTTTTGGCTTTCTCCGCATGGGAACTAGCGGAATGACTTCCCAAGCCTATGGAAAGAGAGATATGGAGGAAGCCGTCAACGTTTTGGTACGTGCTGTTAGTGTCGGATTTTCCGTTGCCGCGCTATTATTTATCCTTCAATATCCGATTGAACGCATTGCTTTTCATTTATTAGACACGAGTACGGAAGTGCAACGCCTGGCCACTATTTACTTTCGGATTTGCATCTGGGGAGCGCCTGCCGTATTAGGATTATACGGCTTTGTCGGGTGGTTTATCGGAATGCAGAACTCCCGTTTTCCTATGGTTATAGCTATCGTGCAGAACGTATTGAATATTTGTTTCAGTCTTTTTTTCGTGTTTGTATGCCACATGAAAGTGGAAGGCGTAGCTTTGGGCACATTGCTTGCCCAGTATGGAGGCCTTTTGTTGGCTGTCTTTTTATGGTTGCGTTATTATAAAAAACTAACGGTCAAGCTTCATTTTAAGCAAAGCTTGCAATATCCGGCTATGCGTCGCTTCTTTTCTGTAAACGGAGATATCTTTTTCAGAACGCTTTGTCTGATTGCCGTAACTGCCTTTTTTACGTCTACCGGAGCAAAGCATGGCGATGTTGTGTTGGCTGTCAATACATTACTGATGCAGTTGTTTACTCTCTTTTCATATATCATGGACGGTTTCGCATATGCGGGGGAAGCGTTGTCCGGACGTTATATCGGAGCGCGAAACGAAGTGCTGTTCCGCCGTGCCGTCCGTTTGCTGTTTTATTGGGGAACAGGATTGGCTTTGTCATTTACCTTATTATATGGAATAGGAGGAGAAGGATTCCTTTCCCTTTTGACAAATAACCGTGACGTGATAATAGAGGCAAATACATACTTCTATTGGGTATTAGCCATACCGTTGGCAGGCTTTTCCGCTTTTCTTTGGGATGGGATATTTATAGGAGCAACCGTTACGCGTCCGATGCTTTATTCTATGTTTATGGCTATGGCCAGCTTTTTCGGTATCTATTATATGCTTGAAACAAATCTGGGGAATCATGCACTTTGGTTGGCATTCCTCACTTATTTATTACTAAGAGGTCTCTTGCTGGCGGCCTGGTTCCGTTATTCCAAGAGATTTGCGTTTGGGAACTAAAATTGACATTCAAGTAATAATAAATTTAAGGTCGTTTCTATGTTTTTGTTCCACCGGCATGAAACAAAAGTTTCACCAGCATGGAACAAAAGTTTCACCGGCATGAAACAAAATGAAACAAATCTCCGATAAGTAAAGAGGATGCTTTGCTTGCTCTGTTGCTTACTGTTGTGATAATGGAAGTTCCAGCTTGTGGAATTGATAAAGCCGGAAGTAAATAGTATAGATATATGGAAAGGTTGTGGAAAAGATTCTTTGAAAGAGAAGCTGAAAGTGCTGGAAAAGTAAATCAGAGATAAGGGATTTTTTTGTATCTTTGCCGCCTATTGGTAGAAAATAATAAAATATACATATTGAATTATGTTTGAAAATTTAAGCGAAAGGTTAGACAGATCGTTTAAACTGTTGAAAGGTGAGGGTAAAATCACCGAGATCAATGTGGCGGAAACGCTGAAAGATGTGCGTAAAGCATTGCTGGATGCCGACGTGAACTATAAAGTGGCAAAGAGCTTTACCGATACGGTGAAGACAAAGGCATTGGGACAGAACGTGCTTACTTCTGTAAAACCTAGCCAGTTGATGGTTAAGATCGTACACGATGAATTGGCGACCTTGATGGGAGGTACGGCTACGGAACTGAATTTGAAAGGAAATCCGGCTGTTATCCTGATGTCCGGTCTGCAAGGTTCTGGTAAGACTACTTTTACCGGCAAGCTGGCCAATATGTTGAAAACCAAGAAAAGCAAATCTCCGTTATTGGTTGCTTGCGACGTATACCGTCCTGCTGCTATCGAGCAGTTAAAGGTGTTGGGTGAGCAAATCGGTGTTCCTGTATATGCGGAACTGGAAAGTAAAAATCCGGTGGAGATTGCTCTGAACGCTATTAAAGAAGCGAAAGAAAAAGGCAATGATCTGGTGATTGTCGATACTGCCGGCCGTTTGGCTATAGATGAACAGATGATGAAAGAAATTGCTGCTATCAAGAGTGCTATCCAACCGGATGAGACCTTGTTTGTGGTAGATTCTATGACCGGTCAGGACGCCGTTAATACCGCTAAGGAATTTAACGACCGTCTGGATTTCGACGGAGTTGTTCTTACTAAGCTGGACGGTGATACTCGTGGTGGTGCCGCTCTTTCTATCCGTACCGTAGTAGACAAACCTATCAAGTTTGTAGGTACGGGCGAAAAGATGGACGCGCTGGACGTATTCCACCCCGAACGTATGGCAGACCGTATACTGGGTATGGGTGACATCGTTTCGTTGGTTGAACGTGCGCAGGAACAGTATGATGAAGAAGAAGCCAAGCGTTTGCAGAAGAAGATTGCAAAGAACCAGTTCGACTTCAACGACTTCATTTCCCAGATACAGCAGATAAAGAAAATGGGTAACCTGAAAGAACTGGCATCCATGATTCCGGGTGTGGGCAAGGCTTTAAAGAATGTAGATATAGATGATAATGCTTTCAAAAGTATTGAAGCTATTATCTATTCAATGACTCCTACCGAACGTACTAATCCGGCTGTGCTGAATGGTTCACGCCGTCAGCGTATTGCTAAGGGTAGCGGCACCAGTATCCAGGAAGTAAACAAATTGCTTAAACAGTTTGACGAAACTCGTAAAATGATGAAGATGCTTACCGCAGCTAAACCGGGGGCAAAAAAGCTTCCTTCATTCAAGCGATAAATAACAGAAGGCAATAATATTTATTATGGAAGAAAATCATTATCAGTTACTCGATGGTAAAGCCGTTTCTGCTCAGATGAAGAAGGAAATGGCCGAAGAGGTAGCACAGATCAAGGCTGCCGGTGGTAAAATACCTCATCTGGCTGCAATTCTTGTAGGTCACGACGGAGGTAGTGAAACTTATGTAGCCAGCAAGGTGAAGACTTGTGGGGAAATAGGTTTTAAATCTACACTGATCCGTTATGAAGACGATGTGACAGAAGACGAATTATTGCGCAAAGTAGACGAACTGAACAATGATCCCGACGTAGATGGATTTATCGTCCAGCTTCCGTTGCCAAAACATATTTCGGAGCAGAAAATTATTGAGGCAATTGATTACCGGAAAGATGTGGATGGTTTCCATCCTATCAATGTAGGGCGTATGTCTATAGGACTTCCCTGTTTTGTTTCCGCAACTCCGGCCGGAATTCTTGAATTGTTGAAGCGTTATAATATAGAAACGCAAGGCAAGCACTGTGTGGTGTTAGGACGTAGCAATATTGTAGGTAAACCGATGGCGAACTTGATGATGCAGAAAGCTTATCCGGGAGATTGCACGGTTACCGTATGCCATAGCCGTTCTAAAAACCTGAAACAAATGTGTCTTGAAGCCGATATTATCATTGTTGCGTTAGGTGTTCCGGAATTCCTGAAAGGCGATATGGTGAAGCAAGGCGCGGTTATCGTAGATGTCGGAACTACCCGTATGCCAAGTAGCGTTACCAAAAGCGGATTCAAACTGACCGGTGATGTTAAGTTTGACGAAGTGGCGCCTAAGTGCTCTTATATCACTCCAGTACCGGGCGGAGTAGGGCCGATGACTATTATTTCGTTGATGCGTAACACACTGCTTGCCGGAAAAAAGGCTATCTATAAATGATATTTTAGCGTGATTTTTGAATAAAAACACTTGCGAAATAAAAAAGAATATCTATCTTTGCACCGTCTTAAAGAAATTATCATTCGATAAGATATACATGGTGAATGTAGCTCAGTTGGTTAGAGCATTGGATTGTGGTTCCAAGGGTCGTGGGTTCGAACCCCATCTTTCACCCGCAAAGCAAAAGAGAGTATCTGATGAAGATACTCTCTTTTTTATTTCCGTCCCTCTTCTTTTGATGATCTTTAATTATTGCTTTCCTCTAAATATAATCCATCTCTGGGTAACAGTTTGTCCAGATTGGCTACTCCAAGAGTAACGATAGCTGTAACTGTGGCAGTGTGTTCTTGGTATTCGGGAATATTTTTCGTGTAAAGATCACGTTCGGTATGCCATATTTCTCCATAGCTGAAATTATAGCCTTTAATGTCTTCTGTAGTGAATCCCAACGTGGGCACTCCTTTGATGGCAAACGCGGAGGCATCCGTTCCGCCTGTATGGATGGGACGTTTACGGGGCTCGCGGACTTTTACTTCAAACGGATAGTCGGCACGTATCGTCCGGACAGGTTCGCATATTTTTACAAAGTCGTCGTACATTGCTTGTGGAACAGATATGCCAACAGGAGGTTCCGGTCCTCCGTCACGATTGAACATGTTGGAAATCTTAGGCAGTTTGGATGCGTTGCTTTTTGTCCACGCTTGTGCGCCCAATATCCCGAATTCTTCTCCGGCAAAACCAATAAAGAGGATTGTGCGTTTCGGCTTTGCTCCTGATTGGGCTATCATACGGGCCGTTTCCATCATTGGTCCGATTCCTGTTCCGCAATCAATACCTCCGGTGGCTACGTCGTACGAATCCAAATGACCGCTTACAATAACATATTCGTCCGGATACTTACTGCCTTTTATCGAAGCTACTACATTATAATATTTAATAGGGCCAAGTTTGAAATGGTTGCGTATGTCGAACTCCAACAAGAACTCGCGACGTTCTTTAACCATCTGTTTAATTGTGGCGTATTGATGCTCGTCGAGTTTGATGTCGGGCACTTCCGGCAGGTTGTCGAATGTCGTTTCCGGGTCTTGTAACATCTTCCGGTCGTATAATGCGCGTAAAGGAACTGGCGCGGACTGGATAAAGCCGAGTGCTCCGGCTTCACACATCTCTTTGTAAAACAGACCTGGAAATTCTTCGTAAGGCAACATTTCGTGTTTTGTTCCTTTGGTCCAGTTTTCTTCCATCAGTTCTTTATTTTTCTTGGCTATTTCTTCGTTTTTCTCTTTTATTCCCTGACGAACGGAATCGGCAAAAGCGGAGCGATCTATAGGCCAGCCTTCATTTGTGCCGGATATAAGTACCCAAGCACCTTTCAGACGGCCTTTCATACGATTGAATTCGTTTTGGGTATGAGGTTCAAGTAATACATGGCCACGCTGCAAACCTTTTGTGCCCGAAGTGTATGAAGGGGTAACAAAATGCAGGCTCATGGCATTATCGCCAAGTAACCGTCCGAACCAGGGACCGCGATTGAAACCGACAGGTAAAGTTCCGGCTTCCTGCAATTCAACATCCAATCCCCAGCTCTTAAATTCGCGCACCATCCATTCGGCCGCGTTTTCGTAAGCGTCTGAACCGATAGGGCGTCCGCCAAAACGATTGGTTAAAACGTCAAGATGGTGCATAACCCGGTTGTCGTTCTGCCCGGTCTCAATGATTTTCTTTATGGCTGAATCCTGTGCATGGACAAGAGGAAATGACATGCAGGCTATAGCCGCGAATATGAGTATATCTTTTTTCATATAAGTATTATTTAATGAATACAAATAAAGGGATAAAATCGCGTTATGCCAAATAATAATGCTTTATCCTTTTCGATTCATTGAGCAAAACGATGAAGTTGATTATCTTTTATATACCTTTGTGTCGTAAGAAGATGATGGATGAAAACATTGTGTAATTTAAAGTGGCTAAGATTCGTTTTAGTGGTACTCTTTATGGGTTACTACGTGGGTGGAACGGCCTTTACCCATACACATTATTTCCCTACTTATACCATTACACACTCTCACCCTTATTTGCCGGGTGCTGACGGCTTGCCTCATCACAATCATAGTACGGCCGCATTCAATACGATTGAAGAGTTAACCGAAATGTATATTGAACTGATGCACTACTCATTTCTGGGAGTAATGGCATGGGTTCTTTTGTCCGTATTTATTCAACCTTACAGGAATAGGACGTTCGTAAGGTCTGTCCGTCTCTGCAATTTACGTGATCCCCCGTATGTAATTATGTATCAGTAATAATCTTATTCTATTTTATACATAATTACAGCGATTAAATATGAAACATCTATTACTACTGTTGCTTCCTGCAATAGTTTTGTGTTCTTGCCATACTCATAAAGATGGTGAAGAAGAGGCTTATGCCGTAACATTAAAAGGGGATACTGTCCATATCGGTGAAAAATCTCCCGTATTGTCCAAAATACAAACCGAAGTTGTGAAACTTACTCCTTATCGTATGGAGTTTACTACATCCGGAGTGGTAAAAGCCATTCCTTCTAATTATGCGGAGATCGCGTCGCCTTTTGCGGGGCGTATTACCAAATCGTTTGTTCGCCTGGGACAGAAAGTAATACCGGGCAGTCCTATATTCGAAATTAGTTCTCCTTCATTTTATGAAACAGGCAAAGGATATTATCAGGCTAAACAAGAAATGGAACTGGCTCTGAAAAGTCTTCGCCGTGAACAAGACCTGATACAAAACAAAGTGGGAGTCCAAAAGGAATTGGAGGAAGCAGAGGTAAATTATGAACTGAAAAAGAAAGACTACGAGAATGCTTTGGCTGCCCTTAAAGTCTTCCAGATAAATCCGGATGAACTGGTACTTGGACAACCGTTAGTGGTTCGTTCCCCCATAGCCGGTGAAGTCGTGACAGACCGGATTGTATTAGGGCAATATCTCAAGGAGGATTCTGATCCGATTGCTGTTATTGCCAATCTGGATAAGGTCTGGGTCGTTGCCCATGTGAAAGAAAAGGATTTGGGAATGATATTGGCTTTGGATGATGTGGAAATCCGTCTGGTAGCGATGCCGGATAAGCCTTTCTCCGGAACGATTTATCACATCAGCGAGATGCTTGATGAAGAAACCCGTTCGGTAGAAGTGTTGATAGAATGTGATAACTCTGCCCGTCTGATAAAGCCTGCGATGTATGGTACGGTAAAACTGAGCGATAAAGAAGCTGAAGTGATCCGTATCCCTACTTCTGCTATCCTTCAAGAAGAAAACCAGACCTATGTATTGGTGTCGTTGGGAAATAATAATTATCGTAAGCAGACAGTGGTGTCCGGTCCTACGGAAGATAATAAAACAGTCATTCTTTCCGGTTTGAATCCAGGAGACGAGGTGATTTCTACCGGTGCTTTTTATTTACTTGACGCGCGTTAATAGCTATGAAAAAGATAATTTATACAGCGATACATCGGCGAGGACTGATGTTCGTGTTATTCTTATTTCTGGCCATTGTGGGGTATTATTCGTGGACGCAACTGGCTATTGATGCCTATCCAGACATTGCCGATACTACAGTACAGGTGGTGACGCAAGTTCCCGGCTTGGCAGCGGAAGAGATAGAGCAACAGATAAGTATTCCTATAGAGAGGGCGATGAATGGCCTGCCCGGGTTGAATGTAATGCGCAGTAAGAATACGTTCGGATTATCTACTGTTGTGTTGGTGTTTGACGACGGTATAGATGATTATTGGGCACGTCAACGTGTGCAAGAACGTCTGGTAGATGTAGAGTTACCGTATAATGCTGTACCCGGTTTGAACCCATTGACTTCTCCGACAGGGGAAATCTTTCGATATGTGGTGGAAAGTGACCGCTTGGATTTACGTGAATTGACGGACATTCATAAATGGGTTATTATTCCTCGTTTGAAGCAGGTAACGGGTGTAGCTGATGTGAGTAATTTCGGCGGTATCACTACACAATACCAGATAGAGGTGAATCCAAATAAAATGGAAGAATATAACATTACACTGGCTGATATTACTGAGAAGATCGAGAAAAACAATGTGAATGCCGGTGGTAGTATGTTGAGCCATGGTGATCTGAGTTACGTAATCCGGGGTATTGGATTGGTGAAAGATTTGGAAGACCTGGGACGTATCGTGATCAAAACAGTGAATGGAGTTCCTGTCTATTTGAATGATATAGGTAAACTGAAATATGGTAATCTGGAACGTAAAGGTGTCTATGGTTTTACGGATAATAAACGCGACTACTCCGATGGTGTGGAAGGTGTGGTTCAGATGCTTCGCGGCGAAAACCCTTCTCAAGTGCTGGATGGTGTGCATGCGGCTGTAAACGAGTTGAATGACGAAGTTCTTCCGGAAGGAACTCATATACATGTGTTCATGGATCGTACGGACTTGGTTAATACTACTTTGCACACGGTATCACATACTTTGTTTGAAGGAATGGTATTGGTGGTTCTTGTGCTTATTCTCTTTTTGGGTAGCTGGCGCGGGGCTTTGCTGGTGTCGCTTACCATCCCGCTTTCGTTATTGATTGCTTTTATACTGATGCAGATCACTGATATTCCCGCCAATCTGCTTTCGTTAGGAGCAATAGACTTTGGTATATTGGTAGATGGGGCTATTGTGATGATGGAAACGATATTGAAGAAGCGTGAGCGTCATCCGGACGAAATACTTACCGAAGAATCTATCTTGCGTCGTACAACGGAAGTGGCACGTCCTATTTTCTTCTCTACATTAATTATTATTACGGCTTATGTTCCCTTGTTCGCTTTTGAACATATCGAACGGAAATTGTTTACCCCGATGGCATATACGGTGGGATATGCTTTGCTGGGTGCTTTAAGCGTCGCCTTGTTCCTGATACCGGGACTGGCGTTTTATGCCTATCGGAAGCCGCGTAAAATATATCATAACCGTTGGTTGGAGAAACTATCCGCAGGTTATCATAACCAAACGGTGCGGTTAATGGAAAAACCGAAAAAAGTGATAGCTCCGTTGATCGTCATACTTGTGGCGGCAGGTGTATTAAGCTATACGGTGGGAAAAGATTTTCTTCCTCCGTTGGATGAGGGAGCGATCTGGATACAGGTACAATTGCCTCCGGGTATTTCTATTGAGAAATCGAAGGAAATGGGTGCGGAGCTTCGGAATGCGATAAAGCAGTTTGATGAAGTTTCTTATGTCATGACTCAGGTTGGGCGTGATGATGAAGGAGCTGAGGCATTTTCTCTTTCCCATATTGAATGCGGAGTAGGATTGAAACCATATAACACCTGGAAATTCGGGAAATCGAAAGCTGATCTGATAGAAGAAATGGCACAGAAGCTTTCTACCATGCCCGGCTATTCTGTTGGTTTCTCTCAGCCCATTATTGACATGGTTATGGACCAGATTGCCGGTGCTCATAGTGATTTGGCATTGAAAATATACGGCGATGATGTTACGGAAACGCGCCATATTGCAGATAAGGTGGCTAATGTATTGAAAGCCATTCCCGGAGCTGCCGATGTGGCCGTTGATCAGGAACCGCCTCTTCCGCAGTTACAGATTATTGCCGATCGTGCCCGTATAGCCCAGTATGGCTTGAACGTATCGGATGTCGCTGACCTGATAGAATTGGCTATCGGCGGCGCTTCTATTTCCCAGATATTTATAGGAAGTAAAAGTTATGATGTTATTTGTCGTTTTGATGATGCCAGCCGTAACTCCCCTGAGCGCATCGGTAATTTATTGCTCACTACGGATAGCGGAACTAAAATACCCTTGTCTCAGGTGGCTGAAATCAAGATGACTACCGGCGCCAGTACCATTACCCGTGAAATGAATAAAAGGCATTTAACCGTTCGTGTTAATTTGCGGGGAGTGGATTTGACGGCTTTCCTGAATAAAGCGAATGATGCCATTGATAAACAAATAAAATATAACCATGACGAAGTTCATTTAAAGTGGGCCGGTCAGTTTGAGAACCAACATCGGGCTTATTCCCGTTTGGCGGCGGTCGTACCGTTGGCATTGGGAATTATGCTGCTTTTACTCTTTGCCGCTTGTGGAAAGTTCCGTCAGGCAGCTCTGATGATGAGCGTAGTCCCGTTAGCATTGTTTGGAGGTATGTTGGCCCTGAATGTGCGGGGAATGACCTTGAATGTCTCTTCTGCTGTCGGTTTTATTGCCCTTATCGGTGTGGCTATCCAGAATGGAGTGATTATGATTTCACATATTAATAACTTGCGTAGTCGAGGGCGGGAATTGAAAGATGCTGTAATAACGGGAACGAAACACCGTTTTCGTCCTATATTAATGACGGCTACGGTTGCTGTATTAGGATTGCTGCCGGCTTCACTTAGTACGGGAATTGGTTCGGATGTACAGCGTCCGTTGGCTACGGTTATTGTATATGGGTTAATGTTTGCTACGGTTATAACTCTTTACGTATTGCCATCTCTTTACTATATGATAGAGAAACATTATTCCCAAAAAGATGTCATACAGGAAGATTGTAAATTGAAGGATGAATAATATGAAATATTATATGGTATTAAGTGTATTGTGCTGCTTCATGTCAGTGCAGGCACAGACGTTAGTTCCGGTTAACTATCGCCAATATATGGAAAAGGTAACGGCCGGAAATCTGGAATATGCTGCCGAGAAACTGAATGTAAACGTATCTGAGGCCGGGATCGTTGCTGCAAAGGTCTTTAACGACCCAAACCTTTCTGTCTCATATTCCAATAATGAAGACCATACGTTGCAGATGGGACAAAGCGTAGAAGTGGAGCTTAGTAAAACTTTTTCATTCGGTAAACGAGGGGCCGGTATTGCCCTTGCGCGTAGTGAAAGCGAATTGTCAAAGGCTTTGCTTGCCGATTATTTCCGTAATTTGCAGGCGGATGCTACTATCTCTTATATGGGAGCTCTTAAACAAAATGAACTGTATAACGTGAAACAGAATGCGTATGATAATATCCGAAAGCTGGCGGAGAGCGATAGTATCCGTTTTAGTTTAGGTCAGATTCGTGAGATAGACGCTATGCAAAGTCGTGTAGAGGCGGGTATTTTGCATAATGAACTGGTGCAAGCCGGTGCAGAGTTGCATAATTCTTTTTCGAATCTGAATCTGCTGATGGGTACTTTGAGCCATGATACATTGTATCAGCCAAAAGCCGCTTTGCATACGGATTTACGTACATTTGTTTTGGATGATCTTATTTCAACAGCAAGTGAGAATCGTACGGATTTGGTGGCTGCTTTGAAAAATAAGGAAGTAGCTTCACGAGAATTGAGGGTTGCCCGTCGTGAACGGAATACGGATGTGGATTTGTCTATTGCGGTAAGCCGTAATAACAGGGTTCGGAATGAGGAAGCTCCTGCGCCTCCGTTTACGGGAGTGACGGCAGGTATAGCAGTTCCATTAAAGTTCTCAAATTTTAATAAAGGAAGTGTGCATGCTGCCCGTTTCCGCGAACAACAGGCTGAGTTGCAATATCAACAGGCGTTGCTTCAAGTACAGACGGAAGTGGTACAGGCATATCGTAATTACCAATCTTTTGCCGATCAGGTCAAACAGTATGAGAACGGATTGCTTCGACAGGCCCGTGAAGTGATAGATGGTAAAATTTATAGCTATAATAGAGGAGAGGTTTCTTTGTTGGAAGTATTGGATGCCCAGCGTACTTATGATGATGTACAGGCCCAGTATATAGAGACGCTTTTTAATTATAGTGCCGCTTATGTGGAATTGGAAAGAAGTGCCGGAATATGGGATGTTGAGTTGTAGAATGAAAAAGAGTGTTTCCTTAAAGAAACACTCTTTTTTATTTTTTGTTTTTACAGAAATGATGTATGTGATTGAATAATAATTATTTTTGCATTGGAAAAAGTAAACATCAAGTATGATATTTTATTTCACAGGAACGGGAAACTCGCTTTGGGTCGCTAAAGCATTAAGAGATATATTCGGAGGAGCATTGATTTCAATGAAAGAAGAATGGGATAAAGGTTCTATGAACCATCAATACTCTTTGGAGAAAGGAGAAAAAGTGTTTCTGGTTTTTCCCATACATGCGTGGGGACTTCCTGTGTCGGTTCATTGGTTCATTCATTTTTTGACTCTGGACAATTACGATGGCAATCCTATTTACGCTGTTTGCACGTGTGGCGACGATTGTGGATTGGCTGATAAAGTGTTGCGTAAATATTTGAATATAAGAGGACTTTCTTTAACGAAAGCCTATTCTGTTCAAATGCCTAATAATTACATTCTGTTACCTGGCTTTGATGTGGATTCGGAAGAAGTGCAACAACGGAAATTGGAGAATGCACCTAAACGGATTTCTGCCATTGTAGATGATATAAACGGTAATAGAAAGGCTTCGCTATATCATCGGGGATGGGCTGCATTCTTGAAGACTCGGGTTCTCAATCGTCTTTTCTTCAAGTTTATGCGCCGTAATGATTTTTATGCAACGGACGCCTGTATTTCTTGCGGCCAATGTGAAAAGATGTGTCCGCATGATGCAATATCTGTGGAAAAGGGAGAAAAACCTGTATGGGAATATGTTTGTATCCAATGTTTGGCTTGTATCCACCGTTGTCCCGTGCGAGCTATAGAGTATGGCAAAGTAACACTGAACAAAGGACGTTATCATCATCCTGATTATAAATAATAAATAGATTTGTGTATGAAGCAATTAATAATGATTGTCTTGGCAAGCCTGTTAATGGTTGGCTGCCAAGAAGCCTCGAAAGGCTATGTGATTAATGGTGAAGTGGAAGGTATGTCCGATGGCGAGATCTACCTGAAATCTTTCCGCAACAAAATGTTTTTTGATGTCGATACGGCAGAGGTAAAAGATGGAAAGTTTACTTTTAAAGGCGAAGTGGATCAACCGTTGTTATATGGCTTGGCTACCGACCAAATGGGATATCCCCAGTCTTTTTTCTTGGAAAACGTAACGATGAATGTTAAGTTGGATGCCGATGGAAAAACTCTTACAATAGAGGATTCTCCGATCAACACCCTTTTCTGGGAAAATGCCGAGAAAGTTTTTGAGGAAGGATATAATATTGATAGCCTTGTTTCCAGATATCCGAGTTCTCCGGTTGCTGCTTTTTACCTGTATCGTTATTTTACATATCAGTTACCGTTGGATGGTTTGAGAGAAACACGAGCCAAACTTTCTCCTTCATTGGCAAATTGCCCTTATGTTAAGGATCTGGATGGAATCATTAAGCAGTTGGAACATGTACAGATTGGTCAGGTCGCACCTGAGTTTTCTTTGCCGGATACAGCCGGAGTAATGGTTTCTTTATCTGATTTCAGAGGTAAATATGTATTGTTGGATTTCTGGGCATCTTGGTGTCCTCCTTGTCGTCGTGAAAATCCGAATGTAGTGAAGGCATTTCAAAATTATAAAGATAAAGGCTTCACGATTATCGGTATATCGTTGGACAAAGACAAGAATAAATGGATGAAGGCAATTAGTGATGATAAGCTAACCTGGACACATCTTTCCGACTTAAAATATTGGGATTCGGAAATTCCTGCTCTTTATGGAATTCGCGGCATTCCGGCTAATGTATTGCTTGATCCGAACGGGGTGATCATTGCCAAGAATATTACAGGTGAGGAGCTTCACCGGAAATTAGAGGAAGTGATAAAATAGATAACCGATATTTCCTATTGTATTTGCTCTTATTAGCAAAAAAGAAAGGCTGTCTTGTAAACTATTTTTACAAGACAGCCTTTTGTTTGAATATTATCTTGCTGCGTAATAAGAATAGTTATTAGCAACTTGTTGGAAAGCAAGTACGCCAGCCTGATTTAATTCTACATTCATTTCTTTACCGTCTGGCAAGTACATAACAACTTCGTCGTCATTTTCGAACTTTAACAACTTAGTTGTTTCTCCATTCGCTTCAATGCTCCAACTCTTGTCCGATTCATCGAATACGAGATCGACCGCTTTTTCATCGCCTTCTTTTTGGATATGATACCCGTCTGTTTTGGTTTCTACGGTATAAACACCGTCTTTGCCATCAATAGTCTTTACAGAACCAACGTCGGCAACTGGGTTGCTTCCACTCCAAAACTCGATAGAATTGATTACCAATACATCTGCCAATGCAGAGATTTCATATACAGGAACAATCCAGAAAGCGATAAATACCAGTTCGTTAACAAATTTGCTATCAATGTTTCTGTTCCATGACAACAACTTGTTGGTTAAACCAAACGAACCAATACAAGATGAAAATAATACACTACTGGCAAGTGTTGTAGCCAATAGTAATGTTACACTTCTTTTTTTCATGCGTTTTTAAAGTTATTAGCTGTTAATTGATTGCGAAGATACATATTTTATTTTTTATATGAAATGTCAATTTATTAAGATCAGGATGTTTTTGTGAAATTATCCCGATGATTTTATAAAACCATCGGGATGTCTTTTTGTTTCATCCGGAAGAAATTTTTATTTCTTTCGAAAGGATTTCTTTTTTCTTCCGAATGCGGGGAAATGTACACTGTTGTCGTATCTTTGTTGCCGGAAAATATAAAGATATGATTTCAGTTGAAGGTTTAACGGTTGAGTTTGGTGGATTTACACTGTTTGATGATCTGTCATTTGTTGTAAATAAGAAAGATCGTATTGCATTAGTAGGTAAAAATGGTGCGGGAAAGTCTACAATGTTAAAGATATTTGCGGGCATGCAATCTCCTACATCGGGAACAGTTAGCATTCCTAAAGATGTAACGATAGGCTATTTGCCGCAGCAAATGAAATTGGCAGATTCAAGAACCGTTCGTGAGGAGGCTGAACGTGCCTTTGAGCATATCCATGAAATGGAGCAGGAGATTGAACGTTTGAATATGGCATTAAGTGAACGTACAGACTATGAGTCGGAGGCGTATCAAAAGTTAATAGACCGTGTTACGCATCTCTCCGAACATTTTCAGTTGATAGGAGGAAACAACTATCATGTGGAATTGGAACGTACTTTAGTTGGTTTGGGATTTTCGTATAATGACTTTGACCGTCCTACGTCCGAATTTAGCGGCGGATGGCGTATGCGTATCGAATTGGCTAAACTGTTGTTACGCCGTCCTGATATATTATTGCTTGATGAGCCGACGAATCATTTAGATATAGAGTCTATCCAATGGCTTGAAAATTTTATAGCTACCCGTGCCAATGCCGTTATATTGGTTTCACATGACCGTGCTTTTATTGATAATACGACTTCGCGGACAATAGAAATAGAACTGGGTAAAATATATGACTATAAAGTGAAGTATTCCGAATATGTGGAGCTTCGCAAAGAACGTCGTGAGCAACAACTCCGTGCCTTTGAAAACCAACAGAAAAAACTGGCGGACACGGAAGCTTTTATTGAGCGTTTCCGTTATAAAGCAACGAAATCCGTACAAGTACAGTCCCGCATCAAACAGTTGGAAAAGATTGAACGTATAGAAGTGGATGAAACGGATACTGCTATGCTGAGTTTGAAATTTCCGCCGGCTCCCCGTTCCGGATCATATCCGGTTATTATAGAGGATGTGGCTAAACGCTATGGAGATCATTTGATCTTTCAGCATGTGACATTTACTATTAACCGCGGTGATAAGGTCGCTTTCGTAGGAAAAAACGGAGAAGGTAAATCTACTCTCGTAAAATGTATTATGGGAGAAACAGATTATGAAGGCAAACTTCAATTAGGGCATAATGTAAAGATTGGTTACTTTGCCCAAAACCAGGCACAACTGTTGAATGAGAATTTTACTGTTTTTGAAACGATAGATTATGTTGCTCAAGGTGATATCCGTTTGAAAATTCGTGATATATTAGGAGCTTTCATGTTTGGAGGTGAAGCTTCGGATAAAAAGGTGAAAGTTTTGTCCGGAGGCGAAAAAACGCGTTTGGCAATGATTCGCTTGTTGTTGGAGCCTGTCAATTTGTTGATTCTGGATGAGCCGACGAATCATTTGGATATGCGTTCTAAAGATGTGCTTAAAGAAGCCTTGAAGGAATTTGACGGAACTGTGATCGTTGTGTCCCACGACCGAGAATTTTTGGATGGTCTGGTTACGAAAGTATATGAATTCGGAAATCAAAAAGTGGTAGAACATCTTGGTGGTATTTACGACTTTCTTGAACATAAGAAAATGGATAGCTTGCGTGAATTGGAGCGTACGGCGCAAGTCTCTGTGACTTCGGATGTTCAGGAAGTGCAACCTACACAAAATAAGCTCTCATACGAAGCCCGTAAGGAGCAGAGCCGGTTAATTAAAAAACTGGAAAAGGCAATTGCCGATGCCGAAAACCGTATAACGGAACTGGAAGACTCCATAGCTGTTATAGAAACCAAGTTGGCAACTCCGGAAGGAGCATCGGATGCCTCTTTGTATACGGACTATTCGAATCTGAAAAATGAGCTTTCCGAAACGATGGATAAATGGACTGAGCTAACCATTGAAAAGGACAGATTAACAACGGAAAATGCGTGAACGTAATATTTGCATTTATATTTGAAAATAATTTAAAACGAATAACTTTGTTTTGTAAAAAGTCCTTAGCTTTGTGTGATGAAACATAACACACAAAAAGCCTAATTCTTACAAGATGTTAACTCAAATTATAAACGGAAAAATCCTTACCCCTCAGGGCTGGTTGAAAGACGGCTCTGTTCTGATAAGAGACAACAAAATCCTGGAAGTAACAAACTGCGATCTTGCAGTAATCGGTGCTACGCTGATTGATGCTAAGGGCATGTATATTGTTCCGGGTGGTATAGAAATTCATGTTCATGGTGGTGGCGGACGAGATTTTATGGAAGGTTCGGAAGAGGCGTTTCGTACGGCTGTTGCCGCCCATATGCAACATGGAACTACCAGTATTTTCCCGACATTATCGTCTTCAACAATTCCGATGATCTGTGCAGCTGCGGCTACCACAGAAAAGTTGATGGCCGAGAAAGACAGTCCTGTTTTGGGACTTCATCTGGAAGGACATTATTTTAATATGAAGATGGCCGGAGGACAATTACCTGAAAATATTAAGAATCCGGACCCGGAAGAATATATTCCTCTTTTGGAAGAAACAAATTGCATCAAACGCTGGGATGCCGCTCCCGAGTTACCTGGTGCCATGCAGTTTGGAAAATACGTCTCATCAAAGGGCATATTGGTTTCTGTTGGTCATACACAAGCCGAATACGATGATATCCGTACGGCTTACGAAGCCGGATATACACATGCTACCCATTTTTATAATGCAATGCCCGGTTTTCATAAACGCAGGGAATATAAATATGAAGGAACTGTTGAAAGTATTTACCTGATTGATGACATGACGGTAGAGGTAGTTGCCGATGGCATTCATGTGCCACCAACGATTCTTCGTTTGGTATATAAGATAAAAGGAGTGGAAAAAACATGTTTGATTACAGATGCTTTGGCTTGTGCGGCCAGTGACAGTAACACGGCTTTCGATCCGCGTGTTATTATTGAGGATGGCGTTTGTAAGCTGGCAGACCGTTCCGCCCTTGCCGGAAGTATTGCGACGATGGACCGTTTGATCCGTACAATGGTGCAAAAGGCGGAAATTCCTTTGGAAGATGCGGTTCGTATGGTTTCGGAAACTCCTGCCCGTATCATGGGTGTGGACGACCGAAAGGGTACATTACAGCGTGGTAAAGATGCTGACCTGATGGTGCTGGATGACGATTTAAATGTAAGAGCCGTTTGGGCAATGGGTAAGTTGGTGGAAGGCACCAATAAATTATTCTGAAAATAAGGAGGATTGGAATTATGCTGACTCAGATTATAAATGGTCATATCCTTACGCCACAAGGTTGGTTGAAGAATGGTTCTGTTTTAGTTAAAGACGGAAAGATATTGGAGGTCACAAATAATGATCTTGCTTTGACAGGTGCGACTGTGGTTGATGCCAAAGGCATGTATATTGTTCCGGGCTTTGTTGCGATGAATATACATGGGGGCGGAGATTATGATTTCCGGGATTGTACGGAAGACGCTTTTCGGGGAGCTGTCGCGGCTCATATGAAATATGGAGCTACATCAATATTTCCTACACTTTCGTCGTCTACCATACCTGATATTTACAAGGCTGTATCGGTTTGTGAAGGTTTGATGGCGGAGAAAGATAGTCCGGTTATGGGACTCCATATAGAAGGCCCGTATTTAAATCCGAAAATGGCAGGTCTTTTATATTCGGATACGATAAAAGAACTGGATAAAGACGAATATATGGCTTTGCTGGAAAGTACGAACTGCATCAGACGTTGGGATATTAGTCCCGAGCTGGAAGGTGCTCATGAGTTTGCGCAGTATATCACCTCTAAAGGGCTTTTGGCGGCGATTACACATACGGAGGCCGAGTTTGAAGATATAAAGAATGCTTATAAGGCCGGCTTTACACATGCAGCCCAATTCTATAACGCAATGCCTGGTTTCCACAAACGTCGTGAATATAAATATGAAGGAACGGTGGAAAGTGTTTTCCTTATGGATGATATGACGGTTGAGGTAATTGCTGACGGTAAACACTTGCCATCCACAATTCTCCGTTTGGTGTATAAACTGAAAGGGGTGGAACGTATGTCTCTGGTAACCGATGCTCTTTCCTACGCGGCAGACGGTGGAGAACCGGCTATCGGTTCACGTATCATTATAGAAGATGGCGTATGTAAATTAGTAGATCATTCGTCATTGGCCGGAAGTATTGCGACAATGGATAAATTAGTCCGTACAATGGTGAAGAAAGCGGATATTCCGTTGGCGGATGCTGTGCGTATGGCTTCTGAAACACCGGCACGCTTGATGGGAGTTGATAACCGGAAGGGAACTTTGCAGCGTGATAAGGATGCAGATATTGTCATTCTTGACAGAGATTATAATGTCCGTGCCGTTTGGTCAATGGGAAAATTAGTTCCGGATACAAATACATTGACATAATGTTATATTCAAAATAAACAGGAAGGCTATCCTTTGTTCGGGGTAGCCTTTTTTATGCTTTAATCCTGATAAATCAAATCTTTTACGTCATAAATTTGTTTTATCAATATAAAGGGATATTGGTGGCAAATTGTTATATTTGTAACTCAAGTTAAAAATATGAATTAAAATAAAGATCAGGTATGAAAACAAACCTAAGTTCAAAGATTACCCTGACGCGTATACCGCAAAAGTATTATCGTCCGGAAAATGATTTTGAGAATTCTGTGTTAACTCGCATGGAAAAGATACCGACTAATATATACGAGTCGGCTGATGAAGGAGCGTTGTCTATCGCAAATGAAATAGCAAATCAAATCCGTAAGAAACAAGAAATAGGCGAGTCGTTTGTTATCGCTCTTCCCGGTGGACGTTCCCCGCAAAGTG
Source organism: Parabacteroides bouchesdurhonensis (assembly GCF_900186615.1). Lineage (GTDB taxonomy): Bacteria > Bacteroidota > Bacteroidia > Bacteroidales > Tannerellaceae > Parabacteroides > Parabacteroides bouchesdurhonensis. The sequence continues at coordinate 142,112 of NZ_LT896588.1, read as the reverse complement.
TGTATAAAGAATTAATCCGTATGCATAAGGAAGAGAATTTGAGTTTCCGTAATGTAATCGTTTTTGTAGAATATGAATTTTATCCGTTGAATTCCGCATCTACCGGAAACGTGACTCATTTAAGAGAAGCGTTGTTTGATCATGTGGATATTGCTCCGGCTAATATTTATGCTCCTGACGGAAGTCTGCCGAAAGATGATATTCTGAAATTCTGTCGCGAATACGAAGAGAAGATACAGAGTTTGGGTGGATTGGATTATATCCTGTTAGGCTTGGGACGCGCCAGCAATATCATGTTTAATGCTGCCGGTTCAACTATCAATTCACGTACTCGTCTGGTTGTATTGGAAGGTGCGGCACGTAAAGAAGCAGCCCGCACTTTTCCTTCTGTAGAGAATGTGCCTGCCGGTGTGATAACGATGGGTATTTCCACTATGATGAGAGCGAAAAATGCAATCCTCATGGCTTGGGGTGAAGATAAAGCGGATATTATAGCTAAGACCGTTGAAGGTCAGGTTAGTGATGCTGTTCCATCTTCTTTCCTGCAAAACCATCCTAATGCAAAAGTGGTGGTAGATCTTTCCGCTGCTTATAGTTTAACGAGAATCTGCCATCCGTGGTTGGTTTCCAATTGTGAATGGGATAACAAATTGATTCGTCGTGCTATCGTTTGGTTATGCCAGTTGACGGGAAAACCTATTCTGAAATTGACGAATAAAGATTATAGCGAACATGGGTTGGGAGAATTGTTGGCTCTATATGGTTCCGCTTATAATGTAAATATTAAAATCTTTAATGACATCCAGCATACTATTACAGGATGGCCGGGTGGAAAGCCAAATGCCGACGATTCAAATCGTCCGGAACGGGCTACTCCATATCCAAAGAAAGTAATTGTGTTTAGTCCACATCCGGACGATGATGTAATTTCTATGGGTGGAACTTTGCGCCGGTTGTGCGATCAGCATCATGATGTACATGTCGCCTATCAGACTTCCGGTAATATCGCTGTGGGTGATGAAGAAGTAATCCGTTATTGTGAATATCTGCGTGATGTCTGTGACAAGTATGCGGCAGGAGATCATTCCGTAAAGAAAAAAGCGGAAGAAATCATTAACTACCTTCGTTTTGAAAAGGTTGAGAATGGCGAACCGGAACGTAAGGATGTTTTATTTATGAAAGGTACGATCCGTCGTGAAGAAGCCCGTCATGGTTGCCGTTATTCCGGTGTCAAGGATGATCATGTTCACTTCCTCGACTTACCATTCTATGAAACAGGTATGGTTAAGAAAAATGATTTGAGTGATGCCGATAAGGATATTGTAAAGAACTTGTTACTCGAAGTGAAACCGGATCAAATGTTCGTAGCCGGTGATTTGGCTGATCCTCATGGAACTCATAAAGTTTGTTTGGATGCCGTTTTGGCTGCTATTGATGAAGTGAAGGATGAAGAATGGATGAAGAACTGTCGCGTATGGATGTATCGTGGAGCTTGGGCTGAATGGGAAATGGATCATGTGGAAATGGCAGTTCCTATTTCACCGGAAGAATTGCGCCATAAGAGAAATGCGATTCTGAAACACCAGTCTCAGGCGGAAAGTGCTCCGTTCCTTGGTGACGACGAACGTCTGTTCTGGCAGCGTGCAGAAGATCGTAACCGTTCAACTGCCGAGCTGTATCATCAGCTTGGTTTAGCTTCTTACGAAGCAATGGAGGCTTTTGTACAATATATCCCGTTGCGTTAAGATTATTTTATTCACAGAAGTGAATATAAATACATGGCAATAATGGGTTTTAGCTACAAGGAAACAAGTAGTTAAAACCCATTTTTATTGTCTTTAAATATTTGTCTCTCTCCTTTATATACTGTTACTTTGCACCCGAATAAAAAAGGATAGGTAATATGTTGAATTTTCTGAAGAACTGGACATTGCCTGTTGCCATGTTGGCCGGTATATGCGGTTATTTTATGTTTGCCAACTTCTCATTCCTGGAGCCGACAAAACCGTTTATGAACACCTTAATTGCGTATCTTACCCCTTTCCTTATCTTTGCGCAATTATTGCTTACTTTTTGTAAAATTACCCCGCGTGAATTATTGCCTTCTCCCTGGCATGGGTGGTTGCTGTTATTTCAGGCGGTTTCCGCAACGGCCTTAGCCGCTCTATTAATCTTCATCCGGATGGGAGGTGCCTATAAAGAAGTTTTTGAAGGGGCGATGGTTTGCCTGATCTGTCCTACAGCGACAGCGGCAGCCGTGATTACCGGGAAATTAGGAGGGAGCACATCCAGTTTAACGACCTATACTTTGTTGTCTAATATACTGGCAGCTGTGGCCGTCCCATTGTTGTTCCCCTTAGTTGAGCCTCATACGAGTGTGACTTTCTTTACGGCCTTCCTGACTATTTTGAGCAAAGTCTTTCCGTTGTTGCTTTGCCCTTTTTTTCTGGCTTTATTGCTTCGCTACGTTTTTCCGAAACTTCTCCATATCTTGATCGGTTTCCACGATCTGGCCTTTTATCTCTGGGGCGTAGCCTTGGCAATCGTGATGGCACAGACCACGAAGTCGCTTGTCAATAGTGATGCGCCGGTATTTGTGGAAGTGATGATCGCCCTGGGTGGATTCGTCGCCTGCGCCGTGCAATTCTTTCTGGGTAAAAAAGTCGGAACGATTTATAAAGACCGTATCAGTGCCGGCCAGGCTCTGGGACAGAAAAATACGGTTCTCGCTATTTGGATGGCTTATACCTACCTCGATCCGCTTTCTTCGGTTGGCCCGGGATCGTACGTCGTATGGCAAAATTTGTTTAATAGCTATCAGTTGTGGAAAAAGAGAAAGAAAGAGAGTGAAATGATTTAAACTATAAATAGATGAGTGTATATTTAGCATTCTAAAAAATAAAAAATATGAGACTAAGCAATCAGTGGTTTACCGCTCTGTCGGAAAATGAATCGGGACAAATGGTAACTGTCAATGGACGTGATGAACTTACCGAGTTTATTCAATCCGGCAAATTCAAGGAACGGGCTGAAATTACCTGGAAGTATGAACCTGACCGCTTGGGCATGCCTTCGGAAGAAACAGCCGGAAGGATGGAAGCGATGCAGGCTGTTTTGCAGAAAGCGATGGAGAAAGACAAACTTTCTATCATGACCGGTATTTATACCGGTGGTGGTGAAAAAGTATGGGTCTTCTATACACGTACAGTACGTGTCTTTGGCGAACGCTTGAATGAAGCTCTGGCCTCATTTGAATTGTTGCCGATCTCTATTTATACGGAAGTAGATACGGAGTGGGAGGAATATAAGGATATGTACGAGATGAAAGCGTGGACGGTAGACTGAAATGCCGGGATTCTAATTGGGAGGGGCAACAGGAGAAATCCCTGTGCCCCGTTTTATCAATAATAGCTGAAATAACTGAATTCGGCAGGTTGTTCCTGAACTCCGCAATGAATCAATCCGGGCCGTGCTACTCTGTCCCAACGTACCTGTTTACTATAATCCCGTTTAGGAGTGATGCCGTCAACTAAATTCCATTTCTTGCCGTCTTTACTCCAAAGGAAAGAACATTGAGTTCCCTCGTTTACTTCTATTTTCAGATAAGGTGATGAAACCGGAATTGATATTTCACCAACGATGTTTTCCTTCCCGTCTATTATTTCTTTGATTAATAGTTTATCGTCTTTGCAGCCGAAAGCCACAAGCGTTTTGTCGTCTCCATAAAGGGTAAGACCTTTCAGACTGTTGTTATGGTTGATAATTTGCGTCTCAAATTCGTAATCTTTCTTTATGGAACGAAGGCAGAGAGCAGAGCCGTTTTTGTTGTTTTCTTTCATGAGGCCGCTCAGCGTTAGTTTACCGTTGCCGGTCTTTGTACAGACATTTGCATACGGATAGTTCCACGACCATTCCGCCTTGAGTTTCTTATCTTTGAAAGTATCCTTGAATATAGCTGCCTGTTTTTGTTCAGTTCCGGCGAAAGGCACAGGCTGCTGTATTTGTGCTGTTTCACCGGTTTTAAAATGTACCCAATCATCATCACCTATGATCATTTCTTGTAAAACAGGCTGGCGTCCGGCATAGAAATTACCGTCAGTCAGGTAAGCATGACAGAGATAAAACATACGTCCGTCGGGTGTCGTTGTCATAGTTCCATGTCCACACGATTGTATATCGCCTCCTCCGTGAAGGGTCGGATTGCCTTCATACTTTTCGTATGGCCCTTTTAATGATTTGGCACGGGCTACAGCTACTTGGTAGTCACTTTGCGGACCGCAACAGCTATTGGTGGAGTAGACGATATAGTAGTAATCTCCTTTCTTGAAATGACATTGCCCTTCCATACCGATACGTTCATCATCTCGCAGCAGGGTGAAAATCTCACCTTCCAGATGCAGGCCATCGGCAGAGAGTTTACTGCAAAGCAGTTCAATGGGACGATTGTCCAATCCGTATGCTTTCCATGAGATGTATAATTCTCCGTTGTCATAAAAGACGAAAGCGTCAATGGCTTCTTTCCCAAATTCTACCAATACGCCATGATCCGTAAATTCTTCAGTAGGATTGTCTGATGTAGCTACTCCGATGTATGAAATACCGTTCAGGTTGCGTGCCGTGTAATAGGCATATACCTTATTGTTGTGATAGAACAATTCCGGAGCCCAGAAAGAGGATAAAGTCCATTCGGGTTGTTTGTTGAAGATATGCCCTGTCTGTTTCCAGTTTACCAGGTCAGTAGAAGTAAATACAGGATAAAAAGGTGCCCATTCGGAAGAAGTTCCGGTGGCATAATACGTTTCTCCTATTCGTATAATAGACGGATCTGCAACGTCTCCGCCGATTACGGGATTATTAAAGAATCCTTTCGGTTGTCCGTGCATGCCGCATATACATGCCAAAGAGCAGGCAATTGTAAAAATAGTCTTTTTCATGGTCTGAATTGATTTAAAAACGAAACAAATATAATAGATTTATTGCGATTCATCCATTCGTTACTACTGTTTTTTGCCTGTCTCTTCCTGTCCTTGCGGGCTTACCCCGCAATCTGTTATTGTGCCAGCAAGTAAGCCTTAAAGTCGGCAAAGTCTTTGCTTAACTCTACGCTTTGCTTTTTACCTTGCATAAAAGCTTTTAGCTTGGCAGGAATTTCAATGTCCGTATCCAGAATTTTATCTACTGTCCCTTTGAATTTGGCAGGATGAGCCGTTTCAAGGAATAACCCGGTTTCCTCTTTATCCAGAGTGTTCTGTATTAATGCCTGGTAACCACATGCGCCGTGAGGGTCTAGCAGGTATCCGCATTCATTGTAAACACGTTTGATTGTAAAAGCAATCTCTTCATCTGTAAAACGGTATCCGGAGATAAGTTCACAAATCGCTTTATGCGGATCGCCATAAATACCAAACATATCCTGAATACGAGCGAAGTTACTTGGATCACCTACATCCATCGCGTTTGCAATGGTGGCTATAGATGGACGTGGCGTATATTTGCCGGTTTCCAGATAATCAAGGAAAACATCGTTGCGGTTGTTGGCCGCAATGAATCGTTTGACAGGAAGTCCCATTCGATGAGCGAATAGTCCGGCTGTAATGTTCCCGAAATTACCGCTCGGAACGCTTACTACCAGTTCACCGGCTTTGCCCATTCTGTCTAATTGTGCGTAGGCATTGAAATAATAGAATGACTGTGGAAGGAAACGGGCTACATTGATAGAATTGGCTGATGTCAGCTTCATGTGATTGTTTAGCTCCGTATTCATGAAAGCGGATTTAACCAACGCCTGGCAATCATCAAAGTTTCCGTCTATCTCGAGCGCAGTAATATTCTGCCCTAATGTAGTGAACTGACATTCCTGGATAGGACTGACTTTTCCCTTGGGATAAAGTACATATACATGTATTCCCGGCACACCCAGAAATCCGTTCGCAACGGCGCTTCCCGTATCTCCCGAAGTGGCAACCAGAACATTAACCTGTTTCAGCCCTTCCTTCTTAATAAAGTAACCCAACAAACGGGCCATGAATCGGGCGCCTACATCTTTGAATGCCAGTGTAGGACCATGGAATAATTCGAGGCTGTAAATATTGTCATCTACTTCAACAACCGGAGTGTCAAATGATAAAGTGTCTTTTACGATTTCATGTAAAGTTTCCGGTTCAATATCATCCCCGAAGAATGCTTGTGCAACGGTACATGCGATCTCATGGAAGGATCTGTTTTTCATATCGTTGATCGTTCCTTCACTAAGCGAAGGGATAGATTCGGGCATATACAAGCCCTTGTCGCCGGCTAAGCCTTTTACAACGGCATCCTCAAGCGTTGCGAGAGGGGCTTGTTTGTTTGTGCTGTAATATTTCATAATAATTTAATCTTTTAGAAATTCTTTTATGAATTCGTCTTTTTCCAGAACGCCATATTTCCCGTTCATAACGGAAAATTCATCAAACCGGGTTACACTGTCCGGTGTTTGTCCGGGCTTATATATAACGAAAGGAACCGGACTGTTTGTATGCGTACGGATAGCGCAAGGGGTAGGATGATCCGGTAATATGGCAATGCCTACAGGCTCGTTCCACTTTTGCAGCTCCTCATAAATAATACGTACGGCACGGTTATCCAGGTTTTCTATTGTTTTTACTTTCAGTTGAACGTCTCCTTCATGCCCGGCCTCGTCACTGGCTTCAATATGAAGGTAGACGAAATCTTTCGTTTTTAAAGCGTCGAGCGCCGCTTGTGCCTTGCCTTCGTAGTTTGTATCATATAAACCGGTAGCGCCTTCTACATGGATGACTTCCAATCCTGCATATACGCCGATACCTCTGATTAAGTCTACAGCGGAGATAACAGCACCTTGATTGAAGCCGTACATTTCTTTCATGGTCTGCATGGCCGGACGATATCCCGGCGACCAGGGCCAGATACTGTTTGCCGGATCTTTCCCTTCGGCAATACGTTTTTTGTTTACCGGATGCTCCATCAATATCTCTTGAGATTTCAAAATGAGATCGTTTAACAGTGCAGCCGTTTCTTCGGCTTCCGGAACTTCCGGCTTTACTAACAAAGGTCTGAAAGGATGTAGCGGTACATCATGAGGAGGCGTACAGTCCAACCTTTTATCGCCTCCCTTAATAACCAGCAGGTGACGGTAAGAAACACCTGTATGGAATTTAACGCGATCAGACCCCAGTTTCTCATTGAGGTACTTTATCAGTTCGTCCGCCTCTTCCGTGGAGATATGTCCGGATGAGTGATTTTTCAGTATCTCACCTTCAATACAGATAAGGTTGCATCTCATCGCCATTTCTCCGGGTTGAAGAGTTACGCCGATACTGGCGGCTTCCAATACGCCGCGACCTTCATATACTTTAGGCAAGTCGTATCCCAATACGGCCATATTTGCAACCTCGCTGCCCGGATGAAAACCGTCTGCTACGGTTTTCAAGCGCCCGGTAACTCCCAGTTCCGCCAGTTTATCCATATAAGGAGTATGGGCGTATTGCATCGGAGTTTTACCTCCCAATGCTTCGATAGGCTCATCTGCCATTCCATCTCCAAGGATGATAATATGTTTCATTCTTTTAATTCTTTATTATCGTATGTTCGCTATGGAGATAATGTCTGCAAAAACTCCGGCTGCCGTTACATCCGCTCCCGCTCCATATCCTTTAATGATCATTGGGTATTCATGATATCTTTCGGTTGAGATCATGATTATGTTATTGCTTCCTTCCAGTTCGTAGAACGGGTGGTGCGCATCTACTTCTTTCAGTCCCACTTCGCAAGCACCCTGCTCCATTTTGGCAACGAAACGGATTCGTTTATCCTCAGATTCCAATTGCTGACGTTTGGCTTCAAATCCGGCATCTACTTCGTTTATATTTTCCCAGAAATCATCTAAAGAACCGTTAAAGTACTTTTCGGGGATGAATAAAAGACGCTTCACATCCGATTGCTCTACCTTGTATCCGGCTTCGCGGGCTAAGATAACCAGTTTGCGTATTACGTCTTTACCGCTCAAGTCAATACGCGGATCAGGTTCTGCGTAACCGGCTTCTTTTGCCATCCGGATTGCCCGGCTGAAAGGAATGTCGGCGCTTATGGTATTGAAGATATAATTTAATGTGCCGGATAAAACCGCTTCGAGCTTTAGAATATGGTCTCCGCTGTTTATCAAGTCATTCATTGTATTGATGATAGGCAAACCCGCTCCGACGTTTGTTTCAAAGAGAAACTTGACACCTCTGTGACGAGCCGTTTCTTTCAGCGTGTTATAATTGTCGAATGAAGAAGACGCGGCTTCCTTGTTGGCCGCTACAACAGATATGTTGTTGTTTAGCAATGTCTCATATAAAGCGGCAATCTTAGGGCTGGCAGTACAGTCTACAAATACGGAATTAAAGATATTCATCTTCAATATTTCGTCCCGAAGATGTTCCGGATCGCTTGGCTCGCCCTTCTCTTTCAGCTCTTCTATGCAGTTCTCAAGATTCAATCCTTCACGGCAGAAAAGCGCATGCCTGGAGTTTGATATCGCTACGACATTTAATTTCAATCCGTTTTGTTCCATTAATTTCGGTTGCTGGATACGAATCTGTTCCAGCAGGTTACCGCCTACTGTACCTACTCCTGCTATAAAAAGGTTCAGTACCTTGTATTCGGACAGGAAAAAAGAATCGTGAATGGAGTTCAAAGCCTTACGCAGATATTTCAACTTGATGACAAAGGATATGTTCGTTTCCGAAGCTCCCTGTGCGCAAGCTATAACACTGATACCCGCACGTCCTAAAGTACCGAACAGCTTTCCGGCAATACCCGGAGTACGTTTCATGTTTTCTCCAACGATAGCTACAGTAGCCAGGTCTTTTTCGGCTACCGTGTCGCTCATATCTCCCTGCGCGCGTTCCAAGGCAAACTCCTCGTCCAGTACTTTTACAGCCAGGTCTGCGTCTGCGTTTCGTACGGCAAAGGTGGTATTGTTTTCAGAACTTGCCTGCGATACCATAAACACGCTGATGCCGTTCTTTGCCAACGTCTTGAATATACGGTAGTTTACCCCTATAACGCCTACCATGCCCAAACCTTGTACGGTAATCAGGCAAGTGTCGTTGATGGAAGATATACCTTTAATGATGGCCTTGCTGCTATCCTTTACTTTCTCTTTGGAGATATAAGTTCCCGGAGCAGTAGGGTTGAATGTATTCAGGATACGTATAGGAATGTTCTTATGATAAACCGGATAAATCGTAGGCGGATAAATAACTTTTGCCCCGAAGTTACATAATTCCATTGCTTCGGTAAAACTTAACCGGTCGATGACATAGGCCGATCCTATTATGCGTGGATCTGCCGTCATGAAGCCATCTACATCCGTCCAGATTTCCAGTACGTTCGCATCCAGGGCTGTCGCAAGTATGGAGGCGGTATAATCCGATCCTCCGCGTCCCAGATTGGTTACTTCACCTTCTTTGCTGGTAGATATGAAACCGGGTACTAAAGATACTTTCGGCAGTGGGTTGAATGTTTCTTTTATTAATTGGTTAGTCAATTCAAAGTCTACAATATGTTTGTTGAATTGCTTAACGGTTTTAATGAATTTTCTAGAATCGAATAATTGGGTGTCGTTAATGACGTTCGCTACAATCTGGGAAGACAAACGTTCGCCATAGCTTACTATGGTATCGCAGGTTTTTGCAGACAGATCTTTGATAAGGTATACGCCTTTATAGATATTAGCCAGCTCGTCCAGTAAAGTCATTACCTTCTTTTGCACTTCATTACGTAATGCCGGGTCTGCAATAACACCTTCTACAACGTCTAAATGCCGGGCTATGATTTCAGACAATTCGCGTTCGTAAGCAACATCCCCTTTAGCTGCCAGAGCTGACGTACTCAGCAATTTGTCGGTGATGCCGCCTAATGCGGATACGACTACGATTACCGGCTCGTCTATAGCCTCAACAATTTTCTTTACATTTAAAATACTATCTACGGAACCTACGGATGTTCCGCCGAATTTTAATACTTTCATCTTACTATAGTTAATAGTTGATAGTTGACAGTTGGCAATTTCCACATAAGTAGAGCTGCCGGTTGCAAACGACTAACTATGGTTATTACTGAGAAATTTATTTGATAAAGGAAAAATGTGATGTGATGGTTGACGTATGATCCGGACGGCATGGTAAACAATCAATTGTCCGTCGTCAACTCTCATCTGGAACGAAGTGAATAGATTCTAACCCCCCAAGGGGTCATCAATGCCCATGTATAGTATGCAAATTCTGCACTCATTGATTTATCGTGTTCTTTTTATATTATGGGGCAATATTACGCATTATTTTTCAAATGCAAGCAATTTTATCTGAATAAGTGACTAAAAAGTGAGAAAAAGGCAATGTCTTCTTACTTTTTAGTTGTTTTAGCCGCTTTTTCCTTTTCCATATCTTCCCGGCTTTTGCTTTGCGTTACAAGGTAAACACCAACAAAAACAAAGAGGGCGGAGAGTAGTTTGGTTATACTGAAAGTATCTTGTCCTATCAAAACCGTGATAAATGAAGCTATAATAGGCTGGACATAATTGTACATACTTACCGTTGTGGGGCGAATGCGTTTTAAAGACATAGGTATCAATAAGTAGGGTACAAAAGTAGCTCCGAATAACACGAAGAAAATAGCTCCCAGTTCCTGATAATCCAATACGGTACGGTGGAATGCGGGTGAACTTGCGATATGCCCGAAGGTAAATGGCAATACGCTTAAGGTGGAAAACAAAAACATCCACTTCATCATTGTTATTGCCGAATATTTCATCGTTAACGGTTTGGACAGTACCAGATACACCGAATATATGAATCCGCTAAAGGTAATCAGTAAATTACCGGCCAGGCTGCTTGTCTGATTGGCGCTGTTTGCCGATTGAAGTATAAGAGATACGGCTCCGATGATTCCTAATAAAACGCCGAATGCTTTCATTCTTGTAATAGGTTCTTTCAGTATGAATGCAGCCAGGATCATAACGAATATAGGCACAGCTGTCGCTATAATGGAAGCGTCTACCGGCGATGTTATATTCAATCCCCAGATGAATAATCCTTGATTAAACCCTACTCCGCATAGGGCACAGATAAAAAGAGTTCCCATATCCTTTAGCGGAACTTTTTCGGCCGGAACAAATAAGGAACATATCCAGAACATGACACAGGCAAAAGCCATACGCATTACGGTGAGCGCTTCCGGTTCCAGATGGGAAGGCAACAGGAATTTGGATATGGGCATATTGATTGCGAATAATACATTTGCCGCTAATATCAATAAATGTCCTTTTAATTTCTCATTGCCGCGCATATCAGTGTTTCTATGTTAACGCTGCAAATATAGTGTTTTGATTTATATCATGCCTGTAAATTATCGGAATCCATACCATATATTAGTTTTATCCTTCCGACATATTAGTAACAAGATGCGGACATTTTATTCTTTTGAGCCTGGTCAAAATCAATTACGACCTGGCTCAAAATCAATTTTGCCCTGGCTCAAAATTAATTTCGACCTAGGTCAAAAGAATAAAATAAGCTGCACTCGTTGTTAAATTGTGCGGAGTTTGAAGATAAAAAGAGCGTGGGTTTTGTTTCATTCACTATTCAAATGGTATAAAATAGTTATCTTTGTAAAACAGAAAACTAAAAAATAAACAGAACACTATGAAACGTATCATTGAAATATGTGCTAACTCTGCTCAGAGTTGTGTAGAAGCTGAGGCGGGTGGCGCTAAACGTGTTGAGTTGTGTGCGGGTATCCCCGAAGGTGGAACCACACCGAGCTATGGTGAAATAAAAACAGCCCGGGAGATTACTTCTACAATAGATATAAATGTGATTATCCGCCCTCGTGGTGGTGATTTTCTATATACTCCGGCCGAAGTTCAATCCATGTTGGCCGATATAGAGATATGTAAACAGTTACAAGTGCATGGCGTTGTGTTTGGCTGCTTGACGAAAGAGGGCGATATTGATATCCCTTTAATGCGGAAGTTAATAGACGCAGCCAAGCCGCTTTCGGTAACTTGTCATCGTGCTTTTGATGTTTGTCGTGATCCTTTTGCCGCTTTGGAACAATTGATAGAGTTGGGTTGCGACCGCATTCTTACTTCCGGCCAACAGCCGGATGCCGTAAAAGGTATTCCTTTGATTGCCGAGCTGGTGAAGCGGGCCGGCGACCGTATTATTATTATGCCGGGTTGCGGTGTGCGGGAGAATAATATTGCGCGGATAGAACGGGAGACCGGGGCGAAAGAGTTTCACACTTCTGCCCGCAGCGTTGTTTACAGTAAGATGGAATATCGTAATGAAAATGTTCCAATGGGAAGTAGTGCGGTTACTTCCGAGTTTGAAACGGTAGAAACAGACAGGAGGAAAGTAGAGTCGTTTGTGAGTTAAAAAGGAAATTTCTTCAAACTTTTTTAAAGTGTCTTTTGTTGTTTGGAACGTAGAGCTACATTTTAAATACCTAAAAAATATGGAGAATAACGAAAACGCTGTAAATGGTCGCATTATTGTTGCAATGCGTAATATTTTTATAAGTGATTATCAACAGATTATAAGTAAATATGCCGATCAGCAAGAACAAAAATGGATTGATTTAGATATTTCTTCCGATTCGGTATTCAGTTCTTCGGCAGTAAGCTATTCTATGCAGGATGTTTCTAAAGCGCTTCGAAGTATCAGCAGTGAATTAAAGATTCCTTTCAGTTTGTTTATCAGCGGTTATAAATATGAAGAAATTGCCGAACAGTTGAATATTCCGGTAGGAACTGTTAAGAACCGTATCTATTTTGCACGCCGGGCTTTAGAACAGGTCTTAGGCGGTAATAATAAATTTTCCGAATAAAAATATTGATATCTACTCATTCCCGTACCGCAAAGACCTTTGGGGGACGCTAATATGGCTTCACTCTCAAGGTCTTTGTATTTAAGTGATATTCATTACTTTGTAATAAGTGTAGCGTATTTCATATATATTCCGTACCTTTGAAGCAATATACTATTGGAATATAAACATACCATGAAATACCTTTATTTATTTATCACTCTATTGACTACTTCATTTTGTTTTGCGCAACAAGATTCTATTGTCCCTTTTGACAAAGCCTACAAACGGGTTTATAATATAATGAAAGTTTCCGGCAGTAAACCTGTCATGGACGGACGGCTTGATGAGGATTTTTGGATGAAACAGGGAGAATGGTCCGATCGTTTTGTACAGATTATACCTTATGAGCGTGCTATATCTCCATCTCTTACACGGGTAAAGCTATTTTATGATGATAAATATATTTATGTAGGCGTAATGTGTAATGACGCTGTTCCGGAAAAGATGAACCGTTTTATCGGTAATCGGGATGATAACAGCCAGGGAGATTTGATTAGTGTCGCTTTCGACACTTACCATGATTACAGGGCTGCTTCTGAATTCAATATTAATCTGGGAGGAAATAAAACCGATTTGGTAGTTACTGATAAGCTAAATGTTAATCTTAGCTGGAACGCCGTTTGGGAAGGACGTACGTATGCCAATCCGAAAGACTCTGTCTGGACGGCTGAGTTACGTATCCCTTTTAGCCAGCTTCGCTATAACCAGAAATCGGACGATGGTGTCTGGGGATTGCACGTGCGTCGTATAATCCGTCGTAATAATGAAGTACAGAACTGGAGTATGATCCCGTTGAAGAATAACGGACATGTGTTTTCTTTTGGGGAAATGCACGGTATGACGGATTTGCCCAAGCCTCGCGGCATAGAATTCCTTCCTTATATGATGGGCAAATACCGTAAATCTCCGCAAATACCGGGCAGTCCTTATCAGAAGGGACACAGCTGGGGAGGAAATATTGGCTTGGATGCTAAGTTCGCTTTATCTGATTTTACTTTGGACCTTACTATTAATCCGGATTTCGGGCAGGTGGAACTGGACCCTTCCGTGATGAATCTGACTGCCTATGAGACCTTTTATGATGAAAAGCGTCCTTTTTTCCTTGAAGGAAAACATATTCTTGATTTTGCCAACGGAAGTGATATGATGTTTTATACACGTCGTATCGGTGCGGCCCCTTCTTATTCTCCGCAAAATATAGATAACATAAATAGCTTTTCCGGAACGAAAGATAATGTTCCTATTATCGGTGCTTTAAAATTAACCGGAACTAATCGGAGCGGGGTTACTATTGGCGTGGTACAGAGTGTTACTGCCCGTTCATCTGTTAAAGTGAGCCGGAATGGGACGGAAAGCAAAGAAATTGTAGAACCGCTGACGAATTATACGGTAGCCCGCGTACAAAAGAACTGGAAAGGGAATACCTTGTTGGGGGGAATGATCACATCGGTAAACCGTGATTTGAACGAACCTTATCTGGAAAACTTTCTGGTACGAAATGCTTTTACGGCAGGCGTGGATTTTACTCAATATTTTAATAACCGTTTGTATTATATAGATGTAAAGGGGATGATGAGTTCCCTGAACGGAACAAAAGAGGCGATAACTGTTTTGCAGCAAAATGCCGTACATTATTATCAACGTAAATCTTCCGCAGACTATTTGGGCGTTGATCCGAATAAAACGTCTCTGAATGGTACAGGCGGATATATAAAAGCCGGAAGGAAAGGGAATGCGAAATGGGCTTTCTCTGAAACCTTCGGTTGGTCTTCTCCCGGATTCGATCTGAACGATATGGGGTATATGAAGGAAACCGATTATCTGATGAATGAATCGGAGATTGCTTTCCGTCAGACGGATATATGGAAAAACTTTCGTTACAATGCTTTTACTCTGACACAGACGAACCGCTGGAACTATGGAGGTGATGCCATTAATAACGCTGTGGCTTTGCGTTGGCAGAGTATGACGATGAAACGTTACGAGTTGGATTTGAAGGAGACGTTTGGCTGGAATAACTTGGATAGCCGTTTACTTCGTGGTGGTCCGGACGTACGTTATGATCCGTATTTTCTGACATCTTTAAGAGTTAATACGGATAAAGCTAAACGCGTAATGTTTATGTTTAAGTATGAGGGAAATCATAATCTGGACGGATATAACCGTTTCAATACGATGATGCCGAGCCTTTCTTTCCGTTTGGGAAATCATGTTTATTTATCCGGCGAGCTGAATTATACCTGGAATACGGATAATATGCAGTATATAAATACGCTGCAGTCGTCTTCTCCTCGTTATCTGGTTGGACATATGGACCAGAAGACATATGGTTTGACAATGAAACTGCAAGTGAACGTAACTCCTGATATTTCCATTCAATTCTATGGATCTCCGTTTACTTCTACTGCTAAATTCAGTGATTTCAAGTTGGCGGCCGATACAAAGTCCGGTTCATATGATAATCGTTTTTATTCGATTCCTGCGTCAACTCTTAGCTTGGCGGATAACCGTTATTCTTTTAAGTATAATAAGGAAGAATATGAATTCCAGAATCCAAACTTTAGCTTTAATGAATTTCGTTCCAACCTGGTGGCACGATGGGAATATCTGCCGGGATCGACTCTCTATTTTGTTTGGGAACATCAAATGTCTGGCAGGAACGACCGGCAGATCAAAGGCTGGGCTTCTAATCTGGACAGAATGTTCGGACTTCCGTCTACAAATACCTTTATGATAAAATTAAATTATTGGTTCAATATATGATGTAATCTGTTTTTTCTGACTATTTTTGTTCTGAACATCTGTTCCGGCATGTTTCTTGACGGAATATAAAACCTGAATATATAATGGAAGAAGAAAAGAAAAGACTTGTTCGTTCAAATGATAAAATGATCGCCGGTGTATGTGGTGGCATTGCTGACTATTTTGGATGGGATCCTACTTTGGTTCGCGTAGGTTATGTGGTGCTAAGTATATTTACTGTTTTTTCCGGAGTTATAGCTTACATTATACTTTGGTTGATTATGCCTAAAGAGAAGGAATCAAAAGAATGAATTTTGAATTATCGTCGCCTTTTAGTCCTACCGGAGATCAACCGGAGGCTATTGCCGCGCTTACCGAAGGTATCAAAAGTGGTGTCCCTTTTCAAACGTTATTGGGAGTAACCGGTTCAGGTAAGACGTTTACAATTGCCAATGTGATTAAGGA
The DNA here is from genome assembly GCF_900186615.1 of Parabacteroides bouchesdurhonensis. Taxonomy (GTDB): domain Bacteria; phylum Bacteroidota; class Bacteroidia; order Bacteroidales; family Tannerellaceae; genus Parabacteroides; species Parabacteroides bouchesdurhonensis. Next base: position 125,972 of record NZ_LT896588.1, on the reverse strand, counting down.
GGTACAGAAACCAACCTTGATATTAAGCCATAATAAGACGTTGGCTGCTCAGCTTTACAGTGAGTTTAAGGCTTTCTTCCCGAATAATGCGGTAGAATACTTTGTGTCTTATTATGATTATTACCAGCCGGAAGCATATATCCCGTCTACAGATACATATATTGAGAAAGATCTGGCAATCAATGAAGAGATTGATAAATTGCGTTTACGTACTACCGCTTCTCTTTTGTCCGGAAGGAAGGATGTGATTGTTGTATCTTCGGTTTCCTGCCTGTATGGCATGGCCGATCCGCGTGCCTTTGCGGAAAAAGTAACACATCTGGAACGGGGTATGAAGATTGACAGGGATGTGTTGTTAAGGCGTTTTGTAGATGCTTTATATGTAAACAATAAGCTGGATTTTAATAGTGGCTGCTTTCGGGTAAACGGCGATACGGTGGATATCTTTCCGGCTATCGAGACTTTTGACGGAGTTGCTTACCGTATTGAGTTTTGGGATGATGAGATAGACCGTATGTCTTCATTTGATCCGCAAACGGGGAAGGAAATAGACGAACAGGATGAACTGAATATTTATCCGACGAATTTATTTGTTACGACACAAGATCGTATTAATGCGGCAATCGGTCAGATAGATGTGGACTTGGGAACGCAGGTGAATTTCTTGAAAGAGATTGGCAAACCTTTTGAAGCTAAACGTTTGTATGAACGTGTAACGTTTGATCTTGAAATGATACGGGAATTAGGACATTGCGCGGGTATAGAAAACTATTCTCGTTATTTTGACGGGCGTGCTCAGGGCGAACGTCCGTTTTGCTTGTTGGATTATTTTCCTCAGGATTTTATGCTGGTTATTGATGAAAGCCATGTTACTATACCTCAGATACGTGCTATGTATGGAGGCGATTATGCCCGGAAGAAGAATCTGGTGGAATATGGTTTTAGGTTACCGGCGGCCATAGATAACCGTCCGCTTAAATTTGAAGAATTTGAGTCTCTTACTCCATTGGCTATTTACGTGAGTGCAACGCCTGCCGATTATGAATTGGAGAAAAGCGAAGGAATTGTTGTTGATCAGGTGATTCGTCCGACAGGTTTGCTTGACCCGGTGATAGAGGTACGTCCTACCTTAAATCAGATAGATGATCTGATGGAAGAAATAGAACAACGCGCGGCAAAAGATGAACGCGTATTGGTAACAACTCTTACTAAACGTATGGCGGAGGAGCTGACTACCTATATGACCCGCATGGGTGTACGTTGTAATTATATTCATAGTGATGTAGATACGTTGGAACGTATTCAAATTATGGATGATCTTCGTAAAGGTTTGTTTGATGTGTTGATTGGCGTAAATTTATTGCGTGAAGGATTGGATTTACCGGAGGTTTCGCTGGTTGCTATCCTGGATGCTGATAAGGAAGGTTTCTTACGCTCTCATCGTTCATTGACACAGACGGCCGGACGTGCTGCCCGTAATGTGAATGGCAAAGTGATTTTTTATGCGGACAGAATAACGGACAGCATGCGGTTGACGATGGATGAAACGAATCGCCGTCGTGAGAAGCAATTAGCATATAATGAGAAACATGGTATTACTCCCAGACAGGTTATCAGAAATAGTGTTTCGTTGGTAGCCGAAAAGCAGCCGGCTGCAGTAGAGCCTTATGCTTATGTGGAACCGGAATCGACTTTGGTTGCAGATCCGATTGTTCAGTATATGAATCGTCAACAGTTGGAAAAGGCTATTGAACGGACAAAGAAGCAAATGACGGAAGCTGCAAAGAAACTGGACTTTATTGAGGCGGCTCAGTTCCGGGATGAATTGGTTAAGTTACAGGATTTATTAGCGACAAAATGAGATGCGTATGACGTTTAGATATTATTGCCTGGTTATTTTATTGTCTGTCTCTTTAGTAGGAAAGGTTTTTGCTGTTTCTGCTAAAGATACAATTTACTGTACAAATGAAGACAAGGCTATTTTTGAACGTTGCTTGGAAAGGATGATTCCAAAGAAGTCTTTACCTGTAGGGGATTTGATGGTAGAAACAGCCCGTTCCTTTTTAGGTGTTCCATATGTTGCCGCAACGTTAGAACAGATACCTGAAGCTCTTGTCGTCAATTTTAGAGGATTGGATTGCATGACATTGGTGGAAAGTACTTCTGCATTCGTACGTACTTTGCAATCGGAATCACCGACGTTCGCCGAATATTGTTATTATTTACGTTCTGCCCGTTACAGAAACGGGAAAATAGAAGATTATACGGATCGTCTTCATTATACAACGGATTGGATTTATGAGAATCAACAGGCCGGCTGGATAAAAGATGTTACAAAGGAAATAGGAGGGGAGCCATTGGATATAAATCTCTCTTTTATGTCAACCCATCCCGGAAGCTATCCTCAATTGAAGGATTCTCCGGAACGTATCGCTATCATCGCTGAAAAGGAAAAAGAAATTAATAAACGTTCTTATTATTATTTGCCTGAGGATAAAATCGGTGTTTGTGTCGATGGAATTAAAAATGGGGATATAATTTGTTTTGTGACCAATATTAAAGGATTGGACATTTCTCATGTAGGAATTGCTTGCCGTGTGGGGAGTAAACTGACTTTTATCCATGCTTCTTCTACAGCTAAAAAGGTAATAGTTAGTGAAGAATCCTTGGAGTCTTATACTAAGCGGATAAAAGGGAATATCGGGATAATGGTTCTTCGTTTATCGGATCATCATTGAAATAACTCAAAGGCAAATTTAAAGCCGACACTTTGATATTCCCATCTGTCGAATCCTAAAAAGATCCCGATGTTAAAAATATTGTTACCCAGCCCATACCCTACTTCCGTGTAACTTGGTAATATAGGAGTCCATAGCTGGCTGAGATAGAACCGTTCGGAAAAGATATGTTTGGAGGCTTCCTTATTTTCGAGTAGCTGGAATAGTATAAACGGACTTTGATACATGAAATGGGCTTGAACGTATTTGTCGGAAGCATTATACCATTCGCTTTTTAACAGATTAAATACTCCTCCGATCTTATCATTCCACGAATCCGGAAAATTGTGTCTTGTGAAATATTCAAAATCCGCGAAATAAGTACTTTTAGCTCTTGTGTAAAACCCTCCGCTTATGTGATAATTGAGCTTGCGGAGTAAGCCTAACGATATACTCTGGTGTATATCGGCTTCAACACGTCCATAATTACCGGTACTTTTCCCGACATTCGGAATCGCTTGCGCTATTTCAAGAGATATGGTCGGGTAATAAGAACGAACATATTCTTTACGGTGTCCGTCCATTCTGTAATATTGTCGTGGTGTATATGTGAAACCGACACTTGTAAGGAAATCATGAAAGTTCTCACTAAGCAGTTCGTTTACATCATCTCCTGCTTCTATGTTCGTTTTGCTTTTAACAGGGATACGGCGGTGGTAGGAAATACCGGTCATTAACTGGAATCCGTTGAACAACTCGAAGCTATTACGTAAATCAACGTAATAATGTTTGAAGTATTTGAGATTCAGATCGTCAAAGTCGAAAATGGAATCTTTTAATTCTTTATTGATCTTCTGGGTAATCTCGGAAGAATATCCCTGGTTACCATTTGCGATAGTAAGACTGAGTACTCCCATCTTTTCAGGTTTATATTCCCAGTCTCCTGCAACTTTAAAAAATATTTCTTTCCGTTTGGATACAAAACCTATTTCCGGCCGGAAACGCAATTGCCGGTCGTCTTTAAATGTCTTACTAAGGCGAAGCTTCTGTTTGTAGGATATCCCGTTCCTGGCGGAATATCCCAATTGAAAAGGATTTAATAAGCCGGAATACTTTATACGGGTGGTACGGTAATCCAGGTTTACCGTGTTTGTTAACTGTTCCGTTAACTCTATGTATTTTGTCATGTTTGTTGTATCCGTTTTGCCTTCGCTTGTCTCAAGTGGTGTATATAATATTTTTTGTTCTTCTGCAGTTAAGGGAATATCCCGTATTTTATTCCAATATGCCGAATCCTGTATTATTGGAACCGTGTCCGATGATAAACGATAATAGCTGGTTAGGTCCAGTGATTTTCCTTTCCCTTTTTCATTATCTTCCTCAACCCATTCGACTTCGTTGTATTTAAACGTGGAATGGTAGGTGCTGACGATTGCGTTACCCAATACATGATACCTTAAAAATAAATCAGCCTTTTCCGGAAGAATAAACCGGCGGAAGTCTCGGCTGAATGTCATTACTAAATTGAATTCAGCAAAAGACAGCCGGCCATTCATATCTATTTTGTCTATTATCCAGCTTTTGTCTATGATATATAAATCTCCACAAACCAGCTTCTGACTCCATATCTTCGGCATAAAACGGATTTTATATATTTTTAGTCCGGCTGTATCCTGTATGCCTTCCAATGTGAAATTGTACAAGCTGAAAGCATTGCTTGCGACAGGCATTAATATGCCTTCATTATAGGCTGTGGGAGAATAGACATTGAGGTTCAGATAATTTAAAACCTCCTGTTGTTTGCTGCTGTTGGGAATGCTGTTTCCGTTTACTGCTTTAAAATTATGCAGGTATGTATTGGGGGCGTTAAACTTAGACTGACTAACCATCTCGAAAACTATATCTTTGTTTTTACGGTCTACAGGAAACAGATGATTGGCAAAACGAATTAAAAAATTATGTTTGAGTATTTCCGTATGTCCTTTAATATAAATTTCGGCATCATATTTAGAAACTGCGTCTTCGTAGCCGGCAGCACTGCTAATTACGATTCTCATAATAGAGTCTGCTTCTACATTTTTAGCCGGAAGGTTATGAGAAAGCAATGTCTTGTTACTATAAGTGTTTTTTGAGTTTGCAATTACACTTACAGTTATTAAAATCAGGGCGAGTATTGTAACTATTCTTCTCAACGAATCTCTATCTTTCTATACAAACGTAATGAATAAATTTCAAATTATAGGTGAAAGAACATGAAATGTTACAATTGCATGTAATTAATCATACAAAATGTTTTATTGATTCAAAAGAAAATCAGTATATTTGTGCTTCATAAGTATGTTATATAGCAGTCGTGGTTAAGCAGCAAAAAGAAGAGGTCGATATATCGGCTAGTTTATCAGAAGTATGGAGGGTTTTGACCGATAAAGAGCGGGAAATTCTTCGTAATAATTCGTCTATTCAATACTTTAAACGAAATGAATTAATTTATTGTGAAGGAGACGAACCTAGGGACATGATGTGCTTACTGAAAGGCAAAGTGAAAATTTTTAAAGAAGGTGTTGGAGGTCGAAGCCAGATCATTCGTATGATTAAGCCTGTTCAGTATTTTGGTTACCGTGCGAATTTTGCTCAGGAAAATTACTTGACAAATGCTTCCGCTTTTGAAGCATCTACGGTTTGCCTGATTCCTATGGCGGTAGTCACTGATCTTTTGATGAGTAATCCTAACTTGGCAATGTTTTTTATTCGTCAACTTTCTATAGATTTGGGTGTAGCAGACGAACGTACAGTTAACCTGACTCAGAAACATATTCGTGGTCGTTTAGCAGAATCTTTGTTATTCCTGAAAGATAGTTATGGCTTGGAAGAAGATGGTGCGACATTGAGTATATATCTTGCCCGTGAAGATTTAGCAAATCTGTCTAATATGACAACTTCTAATGCAATCCGCACTTTATCGACTTTTGTCTCGGAACGTATTATAGCTCTGGACGGTAGAAAAATAAAACTTATTGATGAAGACAAGTTGAAAAAAATCAGCAAAATGGGATAAAACAATTAGCAAATGACAGCCGATAGTTATATATGTTTATGTATCTATCGGCTGTCATTTGTTTTTAGAATTTGTATCCTATAGTCAGAACAGATGATATGTTTTTCGGGGAGAAACTTTCATCTCCTAAATATTTTGCTATGTCTCCCAAATCACCACCTATGTTGACCAGTCCGAGTTGATTGTCTAAAGCAAAGACAAATTTTTGATATTCAATTCCTATTCCCAGACAAGCACCTGCATCAAAACGGTTGCAACCTAAATTTCCGTCACTGATTTTACCAAAAGTATCTACATCAAATTTACCACCTATCGTTATGTATCCGGTGGAAGTTGGAATGTTTTTTTCAATTAGATCAAGTTTCGTTTTTCCACCTACTCCGCATGCTATATATGGACCTGCATTAATTATTAATTTAGTGTTTGTTCCAATATTAAAACGGGCAGCTGCTAAAATAGGTAGTTCAAGGTAAAGCTCATTCATTGTTACCGTTCCGATCTGGTCTTCTTTATCCTCGCCACCTTTAGACGCAAAGTTCAATGCTGTTTGTAAAGCCCATGTGTTGTTAAATGTATATTCCATACTAACTCCAAGCTTATATGCAAATTTTGCGTTGCTATCTGCGTTTTTCCCCCATAAACTTGAAACTCCAACGCCAGCTTTTGCCTGGAATGAGACGGGTGATTGAGCATTTGCTACAAATACGAATAGAATAAAACTAAGTGTTAATGCTATTTTTTTCATCTTCTATACTTTATATTATTTTATTGCTTCGCGAATACGAGTCAGTTTTATAAGTAATCCTTCTAATAAATCTAGCTGCAACATATTTGCTCCGTCCGATTTTGCTTTTCCCGGTTCTGGATGAGTTTCGATAAATAACCCGTCTGCACCGACAGCAATGGCCGCTTTTGCTATTGTTTCAATGAGAGCAGGCAAACCACCTGTCACACCGGAGGTTTGATTGGGTTGCTGTAAAGAATGAGTAACGTCCATAATTACAGGAAACCCGAATTTCTGCATTTGTGGAATACCTCGATAATCAACTACCAGGTCTGTATAACCAAATGTTGTACCACGTTCGGTAAGCATTACATTTTTGTTTCCCGCATCAACCACTTTTTGTGCTGCAAATTGCATGGCATCGGGAGATAGGAATTGGCCTTTTTTGATATTGACGATTTTTTCTGTTTTAGCTGCAGCTATTAATAAATCGGTTTGCCGGCATAAAAATGCCGGTATCTGTAAAACATCAACATATTCTGCAGCCATTGCTGCTTCATGTGTTTCGTGAATGTCTGTTACAGTAGGAATATTAAATGTTTCATTTACTTTTCGTAATATCTTCAGTGCTTTTTCATCTCCAATACCTGTAAATGAATCCAAACGGGAGCGATTAGCCTTGCGATAAGAACCTTTGAATATGTATGGAATATTGAGTTTCTCTGTTATACCGACTATTTTTTCGGCTATGCGTAAAGCCATGTCTTCCCCCTCGATTACACAAGGACCGGCCATCAGGAAAAAATTTTCGCTTTTATTTATTTCTTCTATTGTTATCATATTATTAAGTGTTTTGAAGTAATTTTTTTGTAATCTCTATTTTCTCTTTGGTGGGAAGCGTCGAGTCGATCCAATGGATTGTGCATCCCCGCCGTTCCATACCTCTGAACCAGGTCATTTGCCGTTTTGCAAATTGATGGATAGCTATTTCTAATTGTGAGATCATATCCTCGTAAGATAATTCCCCTATAATATATAATGTAAGGAATTTATATTCCAGCCCATAATAGATAAGGTCTTGAGGTTTCACGCCGGATGAAATGATGTTGCGGACTTCGTCTACCATACCTTCGTCCAATCGTACCCGTAGCCGTTTTGATATTTTATTACGACGGAGTTCCCTGTCTATGTCTATTCCTATAATCAGGCTTTTGATAGGATCATATTCATTCGCATCGGGAGCTTCGTTTTTATAATATTCCTCTATTTCTATAGCTCGTATTGCCCGTTGTGCTGTATCTACATCTGTTTTGTTGTGTAATATTTTGTAGGAGGCAAGTATTTGTTCCAGTTCTTGTAATGATTTATCTTTTAGGGATTCTCTTAATTTCGGATTCTGAGGAACATCTAATAATTTATAACCTTTTAATACTGCTTCGATGTACATACCTGTCCCTCCACATAATATAGGAAGTTTTCCTTTTTCTTTTAGGCTTTGGTAAGCTTGGTAGAAATCGTGCTGGTATTCGAATACATTATATTTATATCCCGGATCGCATATATCTATAAGATGACAGGGGATGGTTTTACCGTCTACAATATAGTCGGCGAGGTCTTTGCCTGTACCAATATCCATAGAGCGATATACTTGCCTGGAGTCTGCACTGATTATTTCCGTATCCAGTTGTGAGGCTAATGCGGCGGCGAAAGCAGTCTTGCCAGAGGCTGTCGGCCCTAGTATGGTGATAAGTTCATAATTATTCATATATACAAAAGTACGAAGAATTTGTATACAAAAAAAGCCGCCCTTATTCAAGGGCGGCTTTCTTATTATATTGTAATAAATTACTTAGCAGCGATAACGCGAGCCATTTCACAAACTTTGTTTGAATAACCCCATTCGTTGTCATACCAAGAAACGATCTTCGCAAAGTTAGCATCCAAAGAGATACCAGCCTTAGCATCGAAGATAGAAGTGTTTGAACATCCACGGAAGTCAGTTGAAACAACTGCATCTTCAGTATAGCCCAGTACACCTTTCAATTCACCCTGAGAAGCTTCTTTCATAGCTTTGCAGATGTCTTCCATTGTAGCGTTCTTTTCCAAAACAACTGTCAAGTCAACAACAGAAACGTCAGAAGTCGGAACGCGGAATGCCATACCAGTCAATTTACCGTTCAATACAGGTAATACTTTACCTACAGCCTTAGCAGCACCAGTAGAAGAAGGGATGATATTTTCAAGGATACCACGGCCACCTCTCCAGTCTTTCTTAGAAGGACCGTCAACAGTCTTCTGAGTAGCTGTAGCAGCGTGAACTGTAGTCATCAAACCTTTAACGATACCGAACTTGTCGTTCAATACTTTAGCGATAGGAGCTAAACAGTTAGTAGTACAAGAAGCATTAGAGATAATGTCTTGACCTGCGTAAGATTTGTGGTTAACACCATAAACGAACATAGGAGTAGCGTCTTTAGAAGGAGCAGACATGATTACTTTTTTTGCACCAGCTTGGATATGTTTGCGAGCTGTTTCGTCTGTCAAGAAGAAACCAGTAGATTCAACTACAACTTCAGCACCAACTTCATTCCATTTCAAGTTAGCAGGATCCATTTCTGCAGTCAGACGGATTTTGTTACCGTTTACTACCAAATTATTGCCTTCTACTGCAACTTCACCGTCGAAACGACCGTGTACTGAATCATATTTCAGCATGTATGCCAAATACTCAGCATCCAACAAGTCATTGATACCTACAATTTGAATGTCTTTGCCGAAGTTCTTCACTGCAGCACGGAACACCATACGTCCGATACGGCCGAAACCGTTAATACCTACTTTAATCATTGTAATAAAACTTTTATGGGTTTATTAAAAATACTATTTGTTCTAATTCAGTTTAACATCCACAAGGTGTTGCACAAGAAACCAATGTTATAAACATGAAAATAATACTTATCGCCAGAGTAATAATGTGTTTCATCTTGTCGTTGTCTTTAACGATTGCAAATTTAACTATGTTTTTTGTATTGAGCCTTATAAATGTTAGAAAAAACATGCTTTCTAACATAAATTAATTGTTGGACTTATTTCTTTTTCTTCGTAAAGATATTTGAGATTATATTTTTTGCCTTTTTTATTCCCCAGGTCATAATAAAAGGTTGAGCTATATCCCAAAGAAGAGGTAACATGTTTTTTCCTATGGATAAGTAATCTGAAAGTCCTAGAGATAGCCCTGTTTGCCTGGCTACTTCTGTGTTTGTATTTGTTGTTGTGTTTGATTTTGTTGTCGATTTGCTTCCCGGAAATAATAAATAAGAAATACCGGAAAGCAATAAACTGCCGGCATTCTCTTGAATATAAGAAAAATCGCCATTCAGCTTTTGTTCCTGTATTCTGCATTGTTTTTGAATGCGTTCTTTATCAGAAATCAGTTTCTCCAGTGGCGTCTGTATCTTCTTCATTGTCTGTGTCATTATTTTTATTGTCATTCGACGTCATTGCTGCAATTACTTCGTTCAGAACTAAATCACTTATTCTGTTTTTATTCATCATAATAACGCCAATCATTAGCAGGTATAAAATAGCTACCCCTGCAAAGCCTAGACCTGATGATCCGAATAAATCGCCCAGAAAAAATCCCAATGCAAGGAAAATAAATAAAATGGCAAAAAAGGCGAGAAACAACAATACCAAGCCATATGAAAGGACAGCAATTACTTTTCCTGTTCTTTCATATGTGCTTAATTTCAGGAGCTCAAGTTTTAACTCCACATAGGCTGAAATATCATCTTTCAGCTTATTGAAGATTTTTTCTGAGTCTTTCTCCATAATAATTATTATTCAGCGCTTTCGGCTGTCTTTTCTTTTACAGCTTTTAAAGCATCACATCCACTTTCTTTTGCTTTGGCAAGAGCTGTGTTAAAACCTTCTTTTACTTTACCTGCAACTTCTTTTAAATCTTCCAATAGTTGTTCTCTCTTATCTGAAGCTGCCAGATAACCAACAGCAGCACCTACTGCAGCGCCTACTACGAGGCCTAGCAATAATTTAGAATCTACGTTTTTCATAACTCTTTCTTTTTAAAGTTTCTACTAAGATAACGCTTTTGTTTGAATTTATGTTTATTTGCGTGTTAACTTTTCTTGTTAAATAATGTTTCTACTTTTTGACCTTTACAGCTACCCAATTGTTTTTCTCTGTATATGAAAGGAAAGTGAGTTTGTTCTTCTTACATTCGGTTTCTATGATTGGAATGTCTTCCTTATAAAATCCGCTCATGTACAGATAGCTTCCTGATTTCATGCATTGCGTATAATGCTTTATATCATTAAGTAAAATATTACGGTTTATATTGGCGAAAATGATATCAAACATACCATATAAAGGGATCTGTTCGGCACCTCCGAGCGCTATTTGTATATCGTCCGCATTATTTAATCGGATATTTTCAAGGGCGTTGTTGTAAGCCCATTCATCAATGTCTATCCCTACTATACGTTTAGCACCTCTCTTCTGTGCCAGAATTGCCAGCACGGCCGTTCCGCATCCCATATCGAGCAGTTCCTTATCTTTCAAATCCAGTTTGAGCATTTCACTTATCATCAGGTAAGTTGTTTCATGGTTGCCGGTACCGAATGCCATTTTGGGATCTATTATAATATTATATGTATAGCCCGGCTCAGACTTATGAAAGGACGCCCTTATAATACATTCATTCCCTATACGAATAGGATTGAAATAGTTCTTTTCCCATTCTTCATTCCAATTCTTGCTTTTTACTAACTTTTCAGTGTAGCGAATTGTGACATTGTCCAACGGGAAATTACTAAGTTTATCTGCTAAATCATTTATATTATATAATGTATCGGGAATATAACCAAGTAGCCCGTTTTTACTTTCCACAAAACTTTCAAAACCTATTTCTCCCAATTCAGCAGCCAATACATCATTTATAATTGATGTTTCTACCTGCGAAGTATATGTAAAGCTTAGTTCGTAATAATTCATTTCTTTGTTTTTTTGTATAAAACGTTATAGTTACAAACATACATAAAATCTTTGATTTGGAATAGATGAATGTGTCTTTTACTCTAAAAAACAATTTTGTTCCATCCCGATGAAACAAAAGTTTCACCTCGAAGGAACAAAAGTTTCATCCCGATGAAACTTTTAGGATAAAAATGAAGTTGCGATTCCGTTTTACTACAGAATATTTCAATTAGATATTCATACAAATAATAATAGAGTGTAAATAGATCATTAAAAATGTATAAAACAAGCGCTCCTCATTTATATGCATCTTATTAAGTGCTAAATTTGCACGTTCATTTAGACAAGTGTGTATGGATACAGAAAAAAAAGAAACAAAAGAGATAAATAAACTTTCGTTACTTATTGTAGCAGTCATTGTGTTAGTACTCATTATTGCAGGCTCTGGATACTATATATATCATCAGAAGCAGCAAATGGTGGGCTTAGTAGAGACATTTGATCTTGAGAAAGAATCTCTTGAAGATGAATATAATGAACTCTCTATGGCCTATGAAGGTTATAAATTCAGTGTTAATAATGATTCATTGGTTGCTTTGTTGTCTACAGAACAAGCTAAAGTACAACGTTTGTTGGAAGAACTACGTACTGTAAAGGCTACTAATGCTAAGGAAATATCACGTTTAAAGAAAGAATTGGCAACATTGCGTAAGATTATGCGTAATTATGTTGTGCAGATTGACTCCCTGAATAAAGAAAATACACAATTGAAGGAGGAAAATAAGCAGGTTGTAAGAAAATATCAACAGGCTACTACTACCGCTGCTAATTTGAAGAAAGAAAAAGAAAAATTGACTGAACGTGTTACTTTGGCAAGCCGTTTGGATGCTACTGATATTAGTGTGACTCCTGTAAATTCACGTGGTAAATTGGCAAAACGCATTAAGAAAATGCAACAATTTGTTGTCAATTTTAAGATTGCGAAAAATATTACTGCTCCGGTAGGAGAAAAGATGATTTATGTTCGTATTATGAAACCGGATGATGATATTTTGGTAAAGAGCCGTGCTAACCTCTTCACCTTTGAAGATAAAGAAATCAATTATTCTATGAAAAAGCTAATCGAATATGAGGGAGAAGAAGTCGCGGTTACTATGTATTGGGATATTGAAGAATTTTTGTCTCCGGGAACTTATCGCGCGGATATTTTTACTGACGGAAATTTAATCGGACGTAAAACATTTGAACTGAACGATTAATCTCATGGAAACCGACACCCCTTTTGCGAGACTCCTTGTTGATATCCCCGAAGCTCTTGCCAGGGATAGTGCTTTTGTGGGAGAGTTGGAAAGCCATGCGAAGGTAATTACTGTGAAGAAAGGTGACTATCTTCTTCGTTCCGGGGAATTATGTCAAGATGCCTATTTTATTAACAAAGGACTATTCATTAATTTATATATAAGTGAGAAAGGTAACGAGACTGTTACCGGTTTTGCATCAGAGAGTCAGTACCCTTTCCTTTCGGCTATCGGTTATTTTACGAAGGCTCCATCCGACTTTGAGATAAAGGCGGTGGAAGATGGAGAACTTCTTTGCTTTTCGAGGGCACATATCGAAGAGCTTTCCCTACGTTACCCTCTGTTTGCTTCATATTATCAGAATGTAATGCTTACTATTATTTCTAAGCTGTATTCTTTGTTTGCCGTGAGGCAATCGTGTACGGCTGAGGAATTCCTTAAATATCTTTACAATCATTATGCTTGGCTTATAAAGCGTGTGCCTGATAAATATATTGCACAATATATGGGCGTTAGTAATTCGTGGTACTGTAAATTGAAAAAACGTATCTTTAATTGAATTAGTTCAACATTATATTTAATTCAAACCTATATTTTTGTGCCGGATATTCATACATTTGCCTTCAAGGGGTATATACGAATGAAAACGGAGAGAAAATGAAACGAATCATTGTTTTATTGGCATTGCTGCTAATGGCAGGCCATGTAAATTCACAACGTATACTGACGTTGGAAGAATGCCGTAACCTGGCTATTCAGAATAATAAAGAATTGCGTATTTCAGGCGAGAAGATGAAGATGGCTGATAATGAACAGAAAGCTGCTTTTACAAAATATTTTCCGCAACTTTCTGCTATGGGAGCTTATATGTGGAACCAAAAAGACTTGAATTTGTTGGATATGGGATCTCTGCGCTCTGCTTTAGGTTCGTCATTAGGAGAACTTGCCCAATTGCCTATTGTGGATAAAGTAGTAGGAAGTGTGGATAACCTTCAGCATCTCGACATTCAAAATGTATGGGTGGGAAGTGTTTCTTTGGTGCAACCTGTTTTTATGGGGGGGAAGATTATCTCGTATAATCAGATTACCCAATATGCCAAAGAACTGGCTCTCTCTATGAATGACCTCCAACTGCAAGATATTATTTATAAGACAGATGAGACTTACTGGCAGGTTATTTCTTTGGTAAATAAGAAAAAACTGGCGGATGCTTATGTGCAATTGCTTCGTAAGATGGATAGTGATGTAACTGCTATGATAGCTGAAGGTATAGCAACTGAAGCCGACGGTCTTTCTGTAAAAGTAAAGTTGAACGAGGCGGAAATGGCACAAACAAAAGTGGAAAACGGATTGGCTCTTTCTCGCATGTTGCTTGCTCAGATATGCGGTTTGCCATTGGAAAATCCTATGAATCTGGCGGATGAAAAAATTGAAGACTTTCCTGTCACAGTGCCGGATGTAACGGCTGATGTGAATGAAGCTTTCTTGAACCGTAATGAATTGAAAGGATTAGATTTGGCCAGGAAGATTTATCAAAAGAAAGAACGTATTGTATTATCTGAAATGTTACCAAACGTGGCACTTTCTGCTAATTATTTTGTCACCAATCCTAATTTACACAATGGTTTTAAGAATGAGTTCTCTGGTATGTTTAATGTTGGGGTAATGGTAAAAGTTCCACTTACCGGATGGTGGGAAGGAACTTATAAACGTAATTCTGCCCGTGCAGAAACTCACATAAAGTCATTGGAATTGGAAGATGCACGTGAAAAGGTGGAGTTGCAGGTTAATCAGTCCGTTTATAAGGTAAATGAGGCCGGTAAAAAACTCATTGCTACTTCGCGTAATATGGAAAAGGCGGAAGAGAATCTCCGTCATGCCAACTATGGATTTGAAGAAGGAGTTATCCCTGCACTTAATTTGATGGAAGCGCAAACAGCTTGGGTATCTGCCCGTTCTCAGTTGATAGATGCACAAATCGAAGTTAAGTTGACACAAGTTTATCTCAATAAAGCATTGGGAAAACTTTCTGCCGATCAATCAAGTAATAACAAATAAAACGATATAGACGATGAACGAGAATAAGAAGTTTTCGATCAGTAACATGATGCTGGCATTTATTACAATGCTGGTGGTGGTAGGATTAGTAGCATTGGCCGGGTTCTTCCTGCTTACTCCTCCGGATGATATTATAATGGGACAGGCGGAAGCTACGCAGGTTCGTATTTCCGGTAAAGTGCCCGGACGTATTGATGCTTACCGTTTTGGTGAAGGAGATCGGGTTAAAGCCGGAGATACGCTTGTTTTCCTCCATACTCCTGAGGTCGAAGCTAAGTTGCAACAGGCAGAAGCTGTGCGCCTGGCTGCCGAAGCCCAGAGTGCAAAAGCCCAGCATGGAGCACGTAGCCAGGAGATAACCGGTGCTTATGAAATGTGGCAGAAGGCTAAGGCGGGTTTGGATATTGCCAAAAAGTCATATGATCGTATTCAGAACCTGTATGAGAAAGGGGTTATGTCTGCTCAGAAACGTGATGAAGTGGAAGCTAATTATAACGCTATGATTGCTACTGAAAAAGCGGCTCGTTCCCAATATGAAATGGCTAAAGAAGGGGCTCGCAGAGAAGATAAAGCTGCTGCTGCTGCTTTGGTGCAACAGGCTGGCGGAGCCGTAGCAGAGGTGGAATCTTATCTGAATGAATCTGCACTGATTTCTCCGATAGACGGTGAAGTTTCTGAACGTTTTCCTGAAGTTGGCGAGTTAGTTGGAACAGGAGCTCCTATTATGAATATTACAGACCTGAATGATATGTGGGTAACTTTCAGTATTCGTGAGGATCTGCTGAAAGATATTAAAATAGGTTCCGAATTGGAAGCATTTATTCCGGCTTTTGATAATCAACTGGTTACTCTAAAAGTCTATTACATGAAGGATATGGGTTCGTATGCGGCATGGAAGGCTACGAAAACTAACGGACAGTATGATTTTAAAACCTTTGAAGTGCGGGCTCGTCCTGCACAGGCAGTGGCCGATCTTCGTCCAGGTATGTCTGTTATTCTGAAGCGTAAAGCAAAGTAACAGTTTATGACATTACAACAAAGTTTACATAGTATCTGTAATATCGCTCGGCGGGAGATACACCGTCTGGTAGAAAGGCCTATTTACATCTTTTGCATGCTGGTGGCACCTGTGCTTTGTATTATCTTCTTTTTATCTTTGATGAAAGACGGGCTGCCTACAGATATGCCTGTTGCTGTAGTGGATATGGATGGCTCGGCGACATCACGTAATCTGATTCGCCAGTTGGATGCTTTCGAGCAAACAAAAGTGATTGTGCGGACTCAATCGTTTTCTGAGGCTCGTCAGGAGATGCAAAAAGGACGTGTTTATGGTATTTTTTACATTCCCGAAAATTTCTCGGTAAAGGCTACTACAGGTAAACAACCTACATTATCGTTTTATACCAATGGTACTTACCTGATTGCCGCCTCATTGTTGTTTAGGGATATGAAAACGATGTCTGTATTGGCAGGTGCATCTGTTGGTTTGCAGACCGGACAAGCTAAAGGATATACCGACGCACAGATTATGGGGCAACTGCAACCTATCGTAATAGATACTCATCCTATAGGAAATCCATGGCTCAATTATTCTGTTTACTTGAATAATACATTGCTGCCGGGTGTGTTGCAACTAATGATATTTCTCGTAACAGTGTTCAGTATTGGAATGGAAATAAAGCATGCTACTTCACGTAACTGGTTGGAGATGGGAAACGGCTCATTAACAATAAGCCTATTAGGTAAATTATTACCTCATACACTTATTTTTACGATGGTTGCATTTCTTTGTATAGCCGCTTTATATGGTTTCAATGCTTTTCCTTTGCATTGTGGTTGGATGCCGATGCTTGTGGCCGTTTTTCTTTTGGTCCTGGCATCCCAGGCGATGGGTGTGTTTATGATAGGTATACTGCCTACGCTACGTTTGGGACTGAGTTTTGCCAGTTTATTCGGCATGATCGCTTTTTCTATTGTAGGTTTTTCTTTTCCTGTGTTGGGAATGGACCCGACATTACAGGCTTTGAGCAATCTGTTTCCCTTGCGTCATTATTTTCTTATATATGTAGACCAGGCCTTAAATGGCCGTGCTTTGTATTATACTATTGACCAGTATTTTTGGTTGGCAGGTTTTCTTATTCTTCCTTTCCTTATTGGGAAGAACTTGAAAAACGCTCTATTATATTTTAAATATATTCCTTAAAAGAAAAAGGTGATGAAAAAGGAGCATCGTTTGCGATATATTATCAAGGAAGGTATTCTGGATATGTTTTATGTCTGGAAGGATGAGTTGAAGAATGTATTCAAGGATTCCGGTGTGATGATTTTTTTCTTTCTTGTGCCTTTTATTTATCCGTTATTATATTCATTTATTTATAACAATGAGGTCGTGCATGAGGCGAAGATGGTTGTGGTTGATCAATCTGATTCTTATCTGAGCCGCGAGTTTGTACGCCGTGTTAATGCTACATCCGATGTTCAGGTGGTGAAAGTCTGTTCCGATATGAAAGCTGCAGAAAAGATGCTTGATGAAAAAGAAGCATACGGAATTCTTTATTTCCCTTCCGATTTTAGTAAGGAAATACATAAAGGTAATCAGACAGAAGTTGTGCTATATTGTGATATGAGCAGTCTGCTTTTCTATAAAGCTTTTTTATTGGCTGCAACGGAGGTTTCGCTGGAATTAGGTGCGGAACTGAGGGCTCATAACAATCCTGTTTCTACTGAAAAGATGCAAGAGATTACGGTGAATCCCATACCGTATGAATCCGTGGCCTTGTATAATACACAAAATGGCTTTGCCAGTTTTTTGGTACCTGCTATTCTGATACTGGTTATTCAACAAACTTTGATATTGGGTATTGGTATGCTGGGGGGGACAGCTCGTGAAAAGAACCGTTTTCATAGCTTGGTACCTGTTTGTCGTCATTTTAATGGAACGTTGCGTATTGTATTGGGTAAATCGCTTACCTATATATTGCTCTATGTTGTGGTCTGTATTTGGGTGCTGCTTGTGGTTCCTAAATTGTTTGGTTTGCCGCAGGTCGGTGAAGGATGGACCATCCTGCTGTTTTTGTTACCGTATCTGTTTGCCTGTATTTTCTTTTCTATGACATTGTCTGGTTTTATGACATCGAGAGAATCTCCGATGATGGTATTTGTCTTTACCTCGGTTATTCTCTTGTTTATTTCGGGCGTCTCCTGGCCTAAGGAGGCTATACCGCCGTTTTGGAAAGCAGTAGGGTACTTTTTCCCCTCTACTCCTGGAATACAAGGATTCATCCGTATCAATACTTGCGGTGCAACTTTAAACGAGGTAGCTCACGAATACCATATTTTGTGGATACAGGCAGGCGTCTATTTTGTTTTGGCTTGCGTTATTTACCGGTTTCAAATACTTCGGAGGTCACTTCTGGATCAAGCCAAAAGTGACCAATAGTAATAATCAGATTTTGATCTTAGGCTTATACATGTCGTTTGCCGTGATCCCGCATTCTTTCTTCATCCGGATACAATATTCCAATAGGCTTACTTCCGGAACGACATTGTTTGTACCAAATGTGAATTTGATACCGGCTGCTTTCGCTTTCTGGATGATTGCTTTGTTGGGAATTTCGTAACGGGCATTGATCTCTAATGCTTTTCCACTCTCTTTCAACGCTGTGATAAATTTGTTCATACGGGCTTCTGTCCAGAACTCATCATATTTCTGATCCATTGGAGCAGGCAGGAAGCATGGATTGACATAGATGTCCATCGGTTCTTTTAATACCATGCAGATACGGTCAACTATCATATCCATATATTTCTGTTGATCTTTCCCGATCCACGTCTCTTCCGGTATCCAAAGACGGGTACGATGTCCCTCGTCGTCGGTAAAGGTCAAAGCATCGGTAAATACGTAATCAAATTCACTACGTTTTTCGGGGGAGAAAGTTGTCACCCATTCGCGTCCTTCCGCTTGCATGGCAAGTATGAAAGGCTGTGTGCGCATGCTGTCCAGATAGGCCATTATCTCATCGTCATTTGTGATAGGGAAGCCAATACCACAGTTAGGTGCGATGGCATAGTTGATGCCTACATGGCGTGATTGACGTGCTGCTCCTTCTTTGGTTAGGCCACCTTTGAGGTGAACGTGATAATCCAATACTGGAAAATCTTCCTGATGTAGTCGGATGATTTCATCTTTTTGCTCGTCTACTGCATTTACCTGCTGGGTTGTTGTATCCAGTGTTTTGGTATCAAGCACGTTGACAGTGATGTTACGGCATTGTATCTCTTTTCCTGAATTATTGACAATGGCAAATGTTCCTTCCGATAACAAAGCTTTTGTGTTTGGAGCGATACGATAGGGGGCTGTGGGTTCTATATATTCAACTACCGGTTCTCCGTTGATGTCTACCGTAATAGCTTTACCTTCTACTGCGATTCGCATTTTGAACCATTCGTTTTCTTTTACGAAACTTTTAGTTAAATTACGCACAGATTCGAGGCTGCCGGTCATTTTCCACCAGACAGGATCATTCCGGTCGTTATTGATTGCGATACAGTATCCTTTGTCGAGCGCATTGTCGGTATGAAACCAGACGTCGCCTTTTGCTCCCGGACTGGTTTTTACTTCCATCGTCAGCTCAAAGTCTTTGTACTTACCATCTTTTAGAATGGCTTTTGCTCCTTGTCCGGTGAATGTGAGAGAATTGTCTTTTATGGAAACTCCTTCGGAGGTATTCCATTTGCTACTGTCTTTTCCGTCAAATAACATCCCGCTGTCTGATCGGTTGCATGATGTGGTCAAAAATAAAATGAGGCCTGTTGCAAGAATTGATAATCTATTCATGGTCTTATGTAATTAAGTTCATTTATCTACTTCAAAGATAGTGAAATATTTATCGCTTCCATTATATTTTTCCAATCTTCTGCCAAGGCTGTCATACTCGGATAGAGCAAGTTGGCGCCGGCATCTAGTAATACCTGGTTGTTAAGTGGTCCGGTGTTTACTGCTATTGTAAAGATTCCTGCTGCAACGCCTGCCTGTATTCCCATGGGAGCATTCTCAATAACAAAAGCTTCATTGACTTTCACACCGGCTTTTTGTAGTCCCATTAGGTAAGGTTCGGGATGAGGTTTGCCATACTTTACATCGAAAGCAGTGATCATCTTTTCCCGCGTGAAATATCCGGGATATGTATGCTCCAGTTTATTGATCAGGCTGTGTTGTCCTGAGCCGGTAACAACTAAAGTTTGTAATCCGGAGGCTTTGGCCTGTTTTAACACGTCGATAGCGCCAGACATGGGTTCTCCATCATTGTATTGGCTGAACAGAGTGGACTTCTCTTTATAGATGTTTTGTTTTTCCTCAGGAGTGGCATCACGATGGAAAGTTCGTTGGTACAATTCGTTGATTGTACTTTCACCGGTACGTCCTTCAAACAGATAGAAGTCCTGAAGAACGGATTGTAAGTGATGTTTATCGGCAACTTCTTTCCAAGCTCTTGCATGGAAACGCATGGAATCGTATAATACACCGTCCATGTCAAAAAGAACAGCCTTAGGAGAGAGGGTTACTTGCTTGTTTTTTCTTAAGTAACGCGTAATAGCTTCTTGAATCATTTTGAATATTACCTTAAAGTGATTACAAAAGTACAACATTTAGAGCGTTTTGGTACAGAAATATTATTTAATAACTGTTGGCAATTATGTAGAAACTCTTACCTTTGATAGATATAATCCGAAGGGTGTGGATTGACAAATAACAGTTTAACCTCTAAAAATAAAAGGTATGAAAAAAATAGTATTGTTTTTAGCTATATTGTTCTCTTTTGCCATTTATGAAGTACAGGCAGAAGATTGGACGGATTTGCAGCATGAGGTTTCGTTTAGTTATGGTGGTTTTCCAGTGTTTGATATGTTGGATTACTATGAGAATCATTTTAATCCTGTAGAAGGTTCGGTTGACTTCTATGATGATAAAGGGAAGTTTGGTTCATTTAATATTAGTTATCTGTTTTTTCCGGATGAGAATTGGGGTATAGGGCTTGTTTATTCATATAATAATAGTGATAAACGTATATTGAATAATTTACTGCCTGTGGGAGATTTCAACAATTCTTTTCATACTATTGCACCGTCATTTAAATACAATTGGTATAACTACGATTTTATAACGTTATACTCGAGAGTGAATTTAGGAGTAACGATTGCCACATCCAAAGCCTCTTTCTTTAATGAAACGGAACATCAGACAGAAGAAAAGACAAAAGTAACACCATTCTTTATGTATCAAGTTTCGCCGATAGGTATAGAACTTGGGCGTCAGTTTGCCGGTTTTGTAGAAGTTGGTATTGGCCATATGGGAGTAGCAATGGCAGGATTACGATATAGGATGTGATATAAGGCTGATAACTTCATTGTCTAAATAAGAAAAGGAGTAAACGATAAATTTACTCCTTTTCTTATTTTATAGTTGTAACTATTTGAACTGAGTTCTTAAAGTTTTGCTTTAATGGCTTCGCTTTCCTTTTCGTATCCCGGTTTATTCAACAAAGCAAACATATTTTTCTTGTATGCTTCAACTCCCGGTTGGTTAAACGGATTAACATCCAGCATATAACCACTGATACCACACGCTCTTTCGAAGAAGTAAAACAACTGTCCGATATAATAAGGATTTACTTCCGGCATTGTAATCTTTATGTTGGGAACGCCACCGTCTACGTGAGCTAGCTGAGTTCCCAGTTCTGCCATCTTATTCACTTCGTCAACTCGTTTTCCTGCAAGGAAGTTCAAACCGTCCAGATTGGCTTCGTCGGTAGGAACAACCACTTTATGACTTGGTTCTTCAACGGAAATAACCGTTTCAAAGATGATACGTTCGCCATCTTGTATCCATTGTCCCATAGAGTGCAAGTCTGTAGTCAAGTCTACGGAAGCCGGGAATATACCCTTGCCATCTTTACCTTCACTTTCGCCGTATAATTGTTTCCACCATTCAGCAATGTAATGAAGTTTCGGGTGGAAGTTTGCTAAAATTTCAATCTTCTTACCGCTCTTATATAATTCGTTACGTGTTGCAGCGTAAATTTCTGCCAGATTTTCGGCAAAAGGAACTTTTACATCAGTTGCCTTTTCCATTGAAACGGCTCCTGCAACCAGGTCGCGGATACTGATGCCAGCCACAGCGATAGGCAGCAAACCTACCGGAGTAAGTACAGAGAAACGGCCTCCTACATTGTCCGGAATTATAAATGTTTTGTAACCTTCCTGATCGGCAAGTGTCCGTAAAGCTCCTTTTTTAGCATCGGTAATTGCTACGATACGATGTTTGGCCTCTTCTTTACCAACAGCATCTTCCAGTTGTTTTTTCAACATGCGGAATGCTAAAGCAGGTTCGGTTGTTGTTCCTGATTTGGAGATGTTGATAAGACCGAATTGTTTCCCTTTTAATATTTCACAAAGCTCATATAAATAGTCTTCTCCAATATTGTGGCCGGCGTAAACCAGAACCGGATTTTTTCGGTCTGAATGTAACCAGTCGAAGCTGTTGTTCAGTGCTTCTACAACTGCTTTTGTACCCAGATAACTACCACCGATACCAATGGCTACAACAACTTCACATTTGGAACGAAGTACGTTTGCCGTATTTTCGATGTCTGTTAACTCAGCATCTGTAATAGAAGAGGGGAGATGCAGCCACCCTAAAAAGTCGTTGCCGGCTCCATTGCCATTTTGTAAAGTGGTATTGCATTCGTTTGCCTTTGCAGCTTGAGCGTATACTTGTTCTTTAGTAATAAAGCCCAGTGCTTTGTCAATGTTTAGACTGATGTTCTTCATAATCTATATCGGTATTAAAAGGCAGGTTTACACCTACCTTTATATTTATATTATTTGAATGTTTCGGTTAATTGCCTGATAATGGTTGTCGGTGATTTTCGTTCGTATAGAATATCATATAAGGCGTCCAGAATAGGCATATTTACCTTGTATTTCTCATTGATTTCGTGGATACACTTGGTCCCATAGTAACCTTCTGCAATCATTTCCATTTCCAATTGGGCTATTTTTACGGAATAGCCTTTTCCTATCATTGTACCAAATGTCCTGTTTCGGCTGAAACGGGAGTAAGCGGTAACTAATAAATCTCCGAGGTAAACGGAATCGGTAATATCGCGCTCCAAGCCATGCACTGCATTGAGAAAATTACGCATTTCTTCAATGGCATTGCAAATGAATACGGCAAGGAAATTATCTCCGTATTTCATTCCGTGACAAATACCGGCAACAATAGCATATACATTCTTTAAAACGGAAGCATATTCAATTCCTGTGACATCTTTGCAACATGAGTTGCTCAGATATTGATTCTTAAATACAGAAGCAAAAGCCTGGGCGTATTCGATGTTTGGACAGGCAAGCGTAATGTATGATAATCTTTCGAGAGCTATTTCTTCAGCATGACACGGACCGCCAATAACCGCAATATTCTCGATAGGAACATTATAGTATTCTGCGAAATAATCGGCGACCAGCATGTTTTCATCAGGTACAATGCCTTTAATCGCGGAAATAATGAATTTATCAGCCATTGAAGTGGTGACTTTCATTAAGTGTTGCTTCAGGAAGGGAGACGGCGTAGCGAATATCAGTGTGTCTGATTCTTCGATAACTTCATTTATATCTGTATAAAATTTAATTTTTTCAATATCAAACTTTATAGCGGTAAGATAGCTCGGATTATGCCCAAGTTCCATGAACTCTTCTATCTGGTCCGGCCTGCGCATATACCAATTAATACTGTCTTGTGTAGAAAGTACAATTTTGGCTAAGGCGGTAGCCCAGCTACCACCTCCCATTATTGCAATTTTTCCGGGCAATTTCATAGTACCACTTTTATTTGGCTGCATTGGAGATCCATGCTTCTACCTGTTCCGCCGACGGATTCTGCAATTCCAGTTTATATTTTTTATTCATTTCACAGAGTTCTTGTCTTAGCTTATTCGGATTTACTTCTTTCAAAGTATCTATTGTTACATAACCTGCTTTTTGTAATGCAGGAACCCAAGCTTCGTCAATCCCTAATGCTGCATATTTGTCGGCAGTATCTTTCTTTACTGTTTTTTCCGGACGCATCTGCGGGAAAAGCAGTACTTCCTGAATGGTGGTCTGACCTGTCATCAGCATCACTAAACGGTCAATGCCGATTCCTATGCCGGATGTAGGCGGCATACCGAATTGCAGGGCACGTAAGAAATCCTGATCAATGAACATTGCTTCATCATCTCCTTTTTCGCTCAAACGCAACTGTTCTTTGAAACGTTCTTCCTGATCAATCGGATCATTTAGCTCGCTATAAGCGTTGGCCAATTCTTTGCCGTTTACCATTAACTCGAATCGTTCGGTCAGTCCCGGTTTGCTTCGGTGTATCTTGGTAAGCGGACTCATTTCAACAGGATAGTCTATGATAAAGGTCGGCTGGATGAATGTGCCTTCACAAAATTCACCGAATATTTCATCGATCAATTTACCTTTGCCCATCGTATCGTCTATTTCCAGTTTTAATTCCTTGCAGATTGAGCGGATTTCTTCTTCGCTTTTACCGTTCAGGTCATAACCGGTTTTTTCTTTGATGGCATCCAGTATTGGCAAGCGGCGGTATGGGGCTTTAAAGCTGATGGTTTTACCGTCCACTGTGCTTTCACTTGTACCGTTAACAGCAATGCAGATTCGTTCCAACAATTGTTCGGTGAAGCTCATCATCCAGTTATAATCCTTATATTGGACATAAAGCTCCATACAAGTAAATTCCGGATTGTGTGTCCGGTCCATACCTTCATTACGGAAGTTCTTACCAATTTCGTAAACTCCTTCAAATCCTCCAACGATCAATCTTTTCAAATAAAGCTCAGTTGCAATACGCAGATAGAGGCCGATATCCAGAGAGTTATGATGTGTGATGAATGGACGCGCACTTGCTCCTCCGGGTATAGATTGCAAAATAGGAGTTTCTACTTCCGTATATCCGGCTTCGTCCAATGCGGCGCGCATGGTTTTGATGACTGCTGCGCGTTTCAAGAAAATATCTTTTACGCCATCGTTTACTACCAGGTCAACATAACGCTGGCGGTAACGCATTTCTGCATCATTGAATCCGTCGTAAGCTACGCCGTCTTTGTACTTAACGATCGGCAGCGGTTTGAGTGATTTGGATAACACTGTCAGTTCCTGTGCATGAACAGAAATTTCACCCATCTGTGTACGGAATACAAAACCTTTGATTCCGACAAAATCACCGATGTCCAATAATTTTTTAAATACGGTATTGTATAGTTCTTTATCTTCACCCGGACAAATATCATCACGGGAAATATATACTTGTATTCTGCCTTCTGAATCCTGTAGCTCCATAAAAGATGCCTTTCCCATGATACGGCGGCTCATAATACGACCGGCAATGCTTACAGAGCGAGGTTCTGCGTCATCTTTGAAAGAATCTTTTATTTCTTTTGAGAAAGCGTTTGTTACATACTCTGCAGCGGGATAAGGTTCTATTCCCATCTGGCGTAACTGCTCCATGCTGTTACGTCTAAATATTTCCTGTTCACTCAGTTCTAATAGATTCATTACGCTATTATTTTGTATAATACAGCGCAAAAGTACAAAACTTTTCCTAAAAACCGCTGGTGTTGTTGCTCCTTTTCATATCCCATTCGGAAGGAAATAAATTTTCTTTCGAGAGAAATTCAAATTCCTTTCGAGAGGAACTTATTTTATATTTATATCGGGTAGTTTGAAATAATGACGTATATTCTCCGGTAAAAAGAAGCGAACATCTTTTCCCTGCTGATAAGATTCCCGGATGAAAGTAGATGATATTTCCAAAATAGGAGCATCTACCGCGTGGATATTGGGATAACAATCGGGAATATGTATATCAAATCCGATACGAGGATAAATGAATATAGGATATTGTTCCAGTATTAGCAGATAATCTTTCCATTTACTGATATTGTTCCAATTGTCTGCCCCCATGATAAAATAGAATTTCCGGTCGGGATAAGCTTTCTCCAACGCACGAAGCGTGTTGATCGTATAGGTTGGCTGAGGAAGTGAGAATTCGAAGTCGCTGGCTTGGAATTTGGGATAGCCGGCAATAGATTTCTTTACCAGTTTATAGCGGAGCTGATCATTCATCAGGTCTTCCTTGTCTTTTTGCGGATTGTGGGGAGTGATCAGAAACCATAACTCATCCAGTTCTGTATATTCACACAACCAGTTGGCAAGGGCCAAATGACCGATGTGAACCGGGTTGAAAGAGCCTGAATAAATACCGGTTTTCAATCTGTTGACAGAGTTATTAGCAGTTACTTTTTCCACTTTATAATGTTTATGACTTGTGCTATAAACACCAATCCCATACATCCGGCAATCAGATATTCTTTATAATAGAGGCTGGCAATGCCGGTACCCAGAGCAATAATAGCTATAGCAATAAAAGTGTACAGCCATTTGACGGACAGTTTTCTATTATTCATGGTATATTTAGAAATTCCTTGATTGTTTTTAGTGCTTCTTGTTGTGCTTTTTCTAAATTATCGTTCACTATGATAACGTCAAACTTATTAGCAAAACTCAGTTCATATTCTGCTTTTGCAATACGACTATCGATCACATCAGGAGCATCTGTGCCTCGTTTCTCAAGACGTTCACGCAGATGGGTAATGCTGGGAGGCTGGATGAAAACGGAAAGTGCACGGTCGCCATAAAACTTTTTAATATTGCAACCGCCTACCACATCAACATCGAATATTACATTATTGCCCTCATTTAGAATTCGTTCAACTTCACTTTTCAGCGTTCCGTAGTATTTGTCGGTATAAACTTCCTCATATTCAAGAAATTCATTCGCAGCGATACGGGTACGGAATTCGTCGGGAGAAAGGAAATAATATTCTACACCGTTTTTTTCTGTTCCACGCGGCGCACGACTGGTGGCAGAGATGGAAAAGTGCAAATGTAAATCTTGTTTTAACAGGTAATTGATGATGGTTGATTTACCTGAGCCCGAAGGGGCGGAAAATATGATAAGTTTACCAGCCATATCAAAACTCTTTTATAATACGTTTAATACTTGTTCCTTGATCTGTTCGAGTTCGTCTTTCATCTGAACAACGATTTTCTGCATTTCTGCATGGTTGCTTTTAGAACCTAACGTGTTAATTTCTCGTCCCATTTCCTGGGCGATGAATCCTAATTTCTTTCCCTGTCCGTGTCCGGATTCCATTGTGCTTAAGAAATATTTCAGGTGATTATCCAAGCGGTTCTTTTCTTCGTTTATATCCAGTTTTTCAATATAATAGATCATTTCTTGTTCGAAACGATTCTTGTCGTAATCCTGATTCGCTACTTTTTCAAGGTTGTCCATGATGCGTGTCTTGATTTTTTCTACACGCTCTTTTTCGTATACTTCTACGTCTGAAAGCAAATGTGCGATATTACTGATTTTCTGTTCGAATAATTTTTGCAACATAGCTCCTTCCTGTATACGGAAATCGCATAACTGTTTGATTGCATCATTAATGGCTTTTAGAACTGTTTCCCATTCTGTCTCGTCCGGTTCAACCGTTTCCGATTTTATAGTATCCGGCATGCGTAATAAGGTTTGAAACCAGTCGGATGGAACAGGTATATTCAGTTTGTTGGCAATTTCTTTAATTTGATTGTAGTAATTCTCTACAGCAACCAAATTGATTTGAGTAGGAGTATCTTTACCTATATATTCTATAAATATGTTGAATTCAACCTTGCCGCGTTCCAGAGTTTGTAATAATAAGCTACGTATTTCCATTTCGTTTTCTTTGTAAATGGATGGAATACGGGTAGACAAATCCAATTGTTTACTATTAAGAGCCTTTATTTCAACGGTTACTTTTTTAGAAGGGAGTTCGGCTGTAACCTTGCCGAATCCAGTCATTGATTGTATCATTTTTCTCAAAAGTTTGTGCAAAGATAGCTGTTTCAGTTGACAGTTGATGGCAGATGATTGACAATTATTAGTTTTGAGCTAGAAAAAGTTATTTTATTAAAGTTCTTATCGCGGAGTAATTTGTACATTTGTCTCGCTAATATAATACTGTTAATTGTCAACTGTTATGTCTTGCATATTAAATATAGAAACATCTACTTCCGTATGTTCCGTTGCTTTATCAATGGATGGGCAAGTACTTTTTGAAAAAACTTCTTATGAAGGTCCGTCTCATGCCGTTTTGTTGGGAGTGTATGTGGAGGAAGCAATCGCTGTGGCGAAAAAGAAAGGTGTAAAACTGAGTGCTGTTGCGGTAAGTAGTGGTCCGGGGTCATATACGGGATTACGTATAGGTGTATCGGTTGCTAAAGGACTTTGTTTTGGTTATGATATTCCATTGATAAGTATCCATACGCTTGATATTCTGACAATAGCTGCACTAAAACTGCAGAAGGAGGCGAATGATCGTTTGTATTGTGCCATGTTGGATGCTCGACGGATGGAAGTTTATGCTGCTATTTATAATTCAGGTTTAGAAGTTATTCGTGGAATCTCTGCAGATATAGTTAATGCTGATACTTATATGTCCTATTTAGAAAAAGATAAAGTTTGTTTCTTTGGTAATGGCGCAGAAAAATGTAAATCGATTATTACTTCTCCTAATGCACTATTTATGGATAATATTTACCCGTTGGCGGTTAATATGATTCCCCTTTCTGAACGAGCATTTATTGCAGGGGCATTTGAAGATGTAGCGTATTTCGAACCATTCTATCTTAAAGAATTTCAGGCAACAATAGCGAAGAATAAAGTATTGGGAAGTAACGTTTAATAACTTATTAAAACTAAATGGTCAATTTTCTTGTTTGTATTCATAAATCAATATGAAATAACATGAGACGAAAAAATGCAAACATGCTGTTGATCTTTGGAGTGGTAATTGCTATTGTTCTTTTGATGGTTTGGTTATTCTTAGGGACTACTTTGGAAGAAGATACCGAACCGGTTATAAATCCGATTACAATTGATCAGATGGATTAAATGAAATGTAATTATATAAAAAAGCCTCCGCAACAGATGATGCGGAGGCTTTTTATATGTATAGGTTAATTATCCTAAGAATCCTAATAAAATACCTGCTGCTACGGCTGAACCGATTACACCAGCTACATTCGGGCCCATAGCGTGCATTAACAGATAGTTGGTAGGATCGTATTCCAAACCAACGTTCTGAGAGATACGAGCTGAATCCGGTACGGCAGATACGCCGGAGTTACCGATAAGCGGATTGATCTTGTTGCCTTCTTTTAAGAACAGATTGAAGAACTTAACAAACAGGATACCTGCACAAGTTGCAATCACAAACGACAAAGCACCCAAACCGAATATCTTGATAGAATTCCATGTCAGGAATTGAGTTGCCTGAGTAGAAGCTCCAACTGTTACACCTAACAGGATTGTGATCGTATCGATCAGCGGACCGCGGGCTGTTTCAGCCAAACGGCGTGTCACACCACTTTCTTTCAACAGGTTTCCGAAGAACAGCATACCTAACAAAGGCAGGCCGGAAGGAACCAGGAAGCAAGTCAGCAACAAACCTACGATCGGGAAAACAATCTTTTCTGTAGAAGAAACGGCTCTTGGCGGTTTCATACGGATCAGACGTTCTTTTTGAGTTGTCAGTAAACGCATGAATGGGGGCTGGATAATAGGTACCAATGCCATATATGAATATGCAGATACCGCAATAGCACCCATCAGGTTTGGAGCTAGTTTGGATGAAAGGAAGATGGCCGTAGGACCATCTGCACCACCGATGATACCGATAGCACCAGCCTGGTTAGGCTCAAATCCCATCTGAAGAGCAATAATGTAAGCTCCGAAGATACCAAATTGAGCAGCGGCGCCAATCAACATCAGCTTTGGATTGGAAATCAAAGCGGAGAAGTCGGTCATGGCCCCGATACCGAGGAATATTAACGGCGGATACCATCCGGAAGTTACACCCTGATAGAGGATATTAAGTACAGAACCTTGTTCGTAAATACCTATCTGCAATCCGGCATCTTTGAAAGGAATGTTACCGATCAGTATACCAAATCCGATAGGGATAAGAAGCATAGGCTCAAATTCATATCTAATAGCCAGGAAAATAAACGCCAAACCTACAAGGATCATCACAAGATGACCTGGTGTAGCGTTGTAAACTCCTGTGTAAGTAAGGAATAACTCTAGGTTTTTTCCAAGGAACTGGAGAAAACTTTCATGAGCTACACCTGCTGCCTGTAATAATATTGATCCTAACATACTATTATCCTATTACGACGAGGTCAGCACCTTCCAGTACGGAATCCCCTTTGTTTACTTTTATTTCAATGATCTTACCGTCGCGGTCAGCGTTAATATTGTTTTCCATCTTCATCGCTTCGAGGATAAGTAAATTCTGACCTCTCTTAACAGCATCACCTACTTTACAGTTGACCTGCAAGATTACACCAGGTAGCGGAGACTTAACCGCGCCTTTGGTGGTAGAAGCTGCCGGGCGGGAAACTACAGGTTCGCCACTTGCTGTCGTTGGCGCTTGAGCCGGACGTTTTAAAGTGACCATTTGTTTTTTTGCCGGTTTTTCCATTTTTACCTGATAGGGAGTACCGTTTACTTCCACTTCGGCAATATCGTCTACTACGGAGTTGATATGTACTTTATATACGTTACCGTTAATAGTATATTTAAAACTTTTCATTCTTGTTTGTTTTTAGAGATAATTACTTTTTGGGTACTTCACGCAGACCGTAAATCTTAGAGCTCCACGGAGAATAAGCTCTTTGAACCTTGCGGATCGTAAGAACTGTATGTTCTATATCGTGGTTATCGTCGCTCATTTCATATAGAGCGGCTCCGATAGCTGCGAATATTTCTCCTGATTCCTGGCCAATATTCGCTGCAACAGCAGAAGTAGAGCCTGAAGCTTTCTGCGCATTACGTTTGCTGGCGGCGATAGAGAACTTTCCGATTTGTTTAAAGATAATGAACAACAGGAATAATCCGGTGAACACAACAGCCATAGCTGTCAAAGTCATACCGATACCTAAGGAGTCATTTGCCTTAAAATTGTCGATTTTCTCATTTGAGTCCAGTGTTACGTTGTTAGTGCTGGGAGTTACTTTTTGAAGGGTTGCCCATTCACCGTGTCCGTCTATTGTTCTACCATAACTGACATCCGCTTTTTGTAGAGCCGGAATAACTACTTCGTCAATTAGTGTTTTACCATCGGCATCATATAGTGCAATGTAATTTTCTGTTGACGGATCAAGAGTGAAATTAACATGGAATGTGCCACGATTAGGTTCTCCGTCCGCCCAGAATAAAGTATGCTGGTGTGGAGGGATGAGTGTCAGTACGTCACCCTTTGGAATCGGATATTTCTTTGGATTATTTTTGTCGTTAGTCAAAAAACATCCCTGAATGTTAACCGTTCCTGCAGAAGAGTTGAATAATTCAATCCAAGCATGACGTTTGCCGTAATCATCAACGTAGTTATCCTCGTTGATGACCAGTACTTCATTTATTCTCATGGAGGTTGCACGTTGCGCTTTTGCTCCGAATGAAACCAGCAAAGCGAACAGTAGCAGTACCCCTATTTTCTTATTGATCATATTCATTTCCTGTTTTAAGAATTATAGAGGCAGATTGTCATGTTTCTTAGCAGGATTGCTTAATTTCTTAGTCTGCAGCTGCTGCAAAGCACGGATAATACGGAAACGGGTATTACGCGGTTCGATAACGTCGTCGATATAACCGTATTGAGCAGCATTATAAGGATTCGCAAAAGCTTTCTTGTATTCTGCTTCTTTTTCAGCAGCGCAAGCTTTCGGATCTTCTGCCGCAGCTACTTCTTTTGCAAAGATAACTTCTACTGCACCGCTTGGGCCCATAACGGCTATTTCAGCTGTCGGCCAAGCATAGTTCATATCACCACGCAAGTGTTTAGAACTCATCACACAATAAGCACCACCGTATGATTTACGCAATGTAACCGTAACTTTTGGCACTGTTGCTTCTCCATATGCATAAAGTAATTTTGCACCATGCAGGATTACGCCATTGTATTCCTGGCCTGTGCCTGGTAAGAATCCCGGAACGTCTACCAACGTTACTAAAGGAATGTTGAACGCGTCACAGAAGCGAACAAAACGGCCGGCTTTGCGGGAAGCGTTACTGTCCAGGCAACCTGCCATTACTTTTGGCTGATTAGCAACGATACCAACAGTCTGGCCATTGAAACGTGCGAAACCTACAATGATGTTCTTGGCATAGTCTGCATGTACTTCCAAAAATTCTCCATTATCAATGATTGTACCGATTACTTCATACATATCATAAGCCTGATTAGGATTATCTGGAATAATGTCGTTCAGGTTATCATCCAAACGATCGATCGGATCTTTACATTCAATTAATGGAGTTTCTTCTAAATTGTTTTGAGGAAGGAAACTAATCAGTTTACGGATTAGTTGCAAACCTTCTTCTTCTGTGTCTACAGCGAAGTGAGCTACGCCTGATTTTGTTGTGTGTACACTTGCGCCACCCAATTGTTCTTGCGTTACATCTTCACCGGTTACTGTTTTTACAACTTTAGGACCTGTAAGGAACATATAGCTTGTTCCGCGAGTCATGATGTTAAAGTCTGTCAGAGCAGGAGAGTATACGGCACCACCTGCACAAGGACCGAAAATACCGGAAATCTGAGGAACAACGCCTGATGCGAGGATATTACGCTGGAATATCTCTGCATAGCCGGCTAAAGCATTTACTCCTTCTTGAATACGTGCGCCACCTGAGTCATTCAAACCGATAACCGGTGCTCCCATCTTCATGGCTTGATCCATTACTTTGCAGATCTTCATTGCCAAAGATTCGGACAATGCTCCTCCAAAAACAGTAAAGTCTTGTGCATAAATATATACCAGACGTCCGTCGATTGTACCATAACCTGTTACGATACCATCGCCCAGATATTTGGTTTTTTCAATGCCGAAGTTTGTACAACGATGTTGTACAAACATGTCGAATTCTTCAAAACTACCTTCATCAAGCAACATGGCGATACGTTCACGAGCTGTGTACTTACCTTTTTTGTGCTGTGATTCAATTCTTTTTTCTCCACCACCCAGACGAGCTGTCTCGCGAAGGGCAATAAGCTCTTTTACTTTTTCAAGCTGGTTACTCATTGTATTTTGATTTGTTGTTAGAAATGAACTATTTTAGTTGAAAATGGCAGTTGATAACTCTTTCAGTTTATATCTGTTAGCTCTCAACTGTCAATGGTATTATTTGTTTCCCGGCATACAAAGTTCAGTTAGTACGCTGCAGGTTGATTTTGGATGAAGGAATGCAATATTTAGGCCTTCAGCACCACCGCGAGGAGCTTCGTCAATCAATCTGACACCTTTTTCTTTAGCTTCGTTTAATGCAGCCTGTACATCGGGAACGGCAAATGCGATATGATGAATACCTTCACCTTTCTTTTCGATGAATTTAGCGATTGTGCTATCTTCACTAGTCGGTTCTAGTAGTTCGATTTTAGTTTGGCCTACTTTGAAGAATGCAGTTTTTACTTTTTGATCGGCAACTTCTTCGATGTTATAGCATTTTAAGCCTAGTACCTGTTCATAATAAGGTAAGCATGCCTCGATACTCTTAACTGCAATACCCAAATGTTCAATATGTGTAAGTTCCATGTGAATAATAAATTAAAGATTTAGTAATTATTTCTATTTTATGTCTGCAAAGGTACATTCTTTTTATGAATGAAGAAATAATTCTTTATTTTTATCTAGCCTTTAAATATGTTTAAAGGTAGACTTTTTTGTGCCGGATTGATATTGGGAATGTGGTACGGGATAGATCGGGATTTTTTTCTAAAATCATCGGGATGATTTCTAAAAATGATCCCGATGATTTTGAAAAATGTTATCAATATTATGAGGTGGATAAATCCGACTTAAAAATCTACAATTAAGCGTACGTTCAATTGTCTTCCTGTCAGGTAATTGGGTACGGCATATTGATAACTATAGACATCTGTTATCCAATAGTAGGAGTTAACGTTCTTTATGTCGAAAATATTGAAAACATCTACTCCCAACCAAATATTTTTCAGATGGCGGAAAAAACCTCTGTCCATAATAGCATCCGTTCCTCCTGCCAGTTGATATGAAAGGCCTAAATCAACACGTTTGTAAGCGGGGGTACGATGATAACCGCTTTCATAACCTTTCCGTGGAGCAGTGACAGGCAAGCCTCCGGAAAGAACTCCTTTTAAGTTTAATTTTACTCTCTTATATCCCGGAAAATAGTCTTGAAAGAACAACGATACGTTGTATCCCTGACTGTTTGGCATAGGCGCTTTTGTTGTTTCCCGGATAGTTTGTTCTGCTTTCATAAGGGAAAAACTAATCCATGAATCAGTTCCGGGAACAAACTCCCCGAAAAACTTTACATCTAGTCCCATGGCGTAACCTGTAGCGCAGTTTTCTCCATAATACCGGATTTTAACATTGTCTATAGTATATGGATTTAAATTATCTAGTTTCTTGTAATAGAGCTCGGTTGTGAGCTTGAAATTTCTGTCTACCGCACGGAAAGTATAATCTCCTCCTAAAATAAAGTGGATGGAGCGCTGTGATTTTAATTTATTGTTTAGTACAGTGATATTGTTTCCGTTCTCATCTTTTACGGTTTGCCGTAATTCTTTATAGAATGGTGACTGGTAGTAAAGACCCGAAGCCAAACGAAGCGTCAGATTTTGGTCGAAGTTAGGAATGAAACCAATAGAGACACGTGGACTGAAAATAAACTCTTTATTATACGTCCAATAACTACCCCGAACTCCTCCAACAAGTGTGAATAGTCCTTGCTTGGTCCGGAATTTGAACGCGTCTTGAAGATAAGCGGATAGACGGGTGCTTTCTATCTCTTGGTCGGAAAACAGGTTGTCTATCAGGTTGACTGATGTGCCGGTTTGAGGTAGGGAGTAACCGGAAGAATCTCGTTTTTCCCATTCACTGATCCGGTCATTGATTTTTTCAAATTGTACGGTTGTTCCCCATCTTAACGTGTTGTTTTTTATACGGGTTACGCCATAATGACCTACATTCATAATGTTAGAACGGAGACGGTTTCTGGCATGCTCGTGATAACGCCCAACAGACATGGCGGAGCTTATGTTATCGTCTGGATTTTCAGCGCCATCTTCACTTAGCCAGTATTCGCCGGAAATATCGTAACTTTCTTCTTCTTTACTGTTGAATGCGGAGGCTTGAAGACCCAATTCCGTATTTTCGCTTGGATTGTGTTTTAAAGTTAATGCCCCGAATAATGTTTGAAACTTGTCTTTCTCCTGTCCGTTGAAATAAACAGTGAAGTTTTTAGGGTTTGCTAAAGTCCCGAAAGATGTTTCGCGGTTATGAGGTATGAACTTATAATTGTTGACAGACATATTACCTAAGAAGTTTATTTCCCATTTAGGAGCAAAATTGTAGGTCATATAGGTCTGTATATCTACAAAATTAGGATCGTATTCGGCGTCAGTATCCATTGTTTTAAGTAATGTTCGTCCTGTCTTGTAGCGTATTCCGGTAACTTGAGTGAATTTTCCGGTGGAGCTTCCTACATAGGCGTTTGCGCCTAATAAACTGGCAGAGGCCGAACCCTCAAATGTTTTGGGCTTTTTGTACGTAATATCCAGTACAGAACTCATTTTGTCTCCGTAGCGGGCATCAAAACCTCCGGCCGCAAAATTTACAGATTCCGTTAAGTCCGGATTAATAAAGCTAAGTCCTTCCTGCTGCCCGGAGCGGATTAATAACGGACGGAAAACTTCAATGCCATTTACATATACAATGTTTTCGTCATAACTTCCTCCGCGAACAGAATATTGGGAACTTAATTCGTTGTTGGAAGAAACTCCGGCAAATGTGACAACCAGACTTTCTATGCTTCCTCCGGCCGGGTCCGGTAGCAGTTTGATTTTATCGGCATTCATAGACTCCATTGTTGTCGTTTGTTTACGGATGGCTGTTACCGCAACTTCCCCCAGTTCCAGAGATGTATAGTTCATTTGAACATTTAATCTCATGTCTGTAGAAGCTTGCGGGATAATTCGTTCAGCTTTATTGTATCCCAAACATGAATAAATAAGGGCAATGGAATCGCCGGGCGCAACAGACACGGAATAATATCCCTTTTCGTTTGTCATGGCCCCGTTAAGAGTCCCTTTGACCCGAATATTGACTAATTCTAACGGATTCCCGTCTGCGTCACGAACATATCCGGTTATTTTGATACGGCCTTGTCCGAAAGCACTTGATGTTATTAATATAAATAGCAGTGCAGCTATTGCACGAATCTTCATAATCTACATTTTATAGATTTACTAACGTGAAAAAAGAAGGATGCGTATATAAACGTGCAAAAAATTATATTTATATTTGCACAAAATGACATAAAAGTCGGTACAAAGAAAGATAAAAATGGAAAGCTTTGCAACTCTTATCGCAAATAGAAGAAGTACGAGAAAGTTTACAGATCAGTTGCTTTCTCCGGAACAGGTTGAGCTTATTTTAAAGGCTGCTTTAATGGCGCCGGCTTCCAAGCGAAGCAATCCCTGGCAATTTGTCGTTGTAGAAGACAAAGAAATGCTGAAAACCCTTGCACGCTGCAAAGCTAACGGATCTTCATTCCTGGAAGGTTGCGCATTGGCTATTGTGGTGTTGGCTAATGTGATGGAGAGCGAGGTTTGGATAGAAGATGCCTCGATTGCTTCTATTTATATGCAATTGCAGGCTGAGGATTTAGGATTGGGCAGTTGCTGGTGCCAGATTCGTAATCGTCAGACGGAAGATGAGATGGATTCCAGTCAATATGTCCGTAATGTGTTGAATATACCTTATCAACTGGAAGTATTGTCTATTATCGGTATAGGCTATAAGGATCAGGTCCGTAAGCCTTTTGATGAATCTCATTTACAATGGGAGAAAATACATTTGGGTACATATAAAGTGCCTGAAGAAAAGGAAAATAATCAGAAATGAGAGTCGTATTTATCGGTGCCGGAAATTTAGCGACTCGATTGTCTTTGGATATGCAACGGGTTGGTATGACAATAGAACAAGTTTATAGTCATACATCTGGACATGCTAAATCTTTGGCCGATAAATTGCATTCATCATGGACAACGGAACTGGAGAATATTACTGCGGAGGCCGATTTATATGTGTTTTCATTAAAAGATAAGGTTTTACAGGAAGTCATTTCCGGAGTGAAGCCGAATAATGGTTTATGGATACACACTGCGGGGAGTATGCCAATGAAGGTCTTTGAAGGATATACAAATAATTATGGTGTGCTATATCCTTTGCAGACTTTTAGTAAAGAACGTGAGGTGAATTTTTCTGTTGTTCCTTTTTTTCTGGAAACGAACTCTTTAGAAAACAAAGAGATTTTGTTTAAAATAGCAAGTCTGTTATCTGATAATGTTCAGTTCTTATCTTCTGAGAAAAGAAAATACTTGCATCTTGCGGCTGTGTTTGCGTGTAACTTTACCAACCATATTTATACATTGGCGGGTAAAATACTGGCAGAACAGAAGATACCAACGGATGTTTTGCTGCCGTTAATAGATGAAACTGCGGCTAAGATACATTCGATGTCTCCTGCAATGGCTCAAACCGGTCCTGCAATCCGTTACGATGAAAATGTTATTAATAAACAGCTGGCGATGTTGGATGATCCGGAAATGAAAGCTATCTATCAATTGATTAGCCGGAGTATATATAAGGAGGTGGGGAATGAGTAGTATCAATTATGATCTTAAAAAGATTAAAGCTTTTGTATTTGATGTAGATGGTGTTCTTTCTTGCGATGTTATACCGTTACATCCAAATGGAGATCCGATGCGTACGGTTAATATAAAGGATGGCTATGCTTTACAACTTGCTGTGAAAAAGGGCTATCAGGTGGCTATTATAACAGGAGGTTATACAGAAGCGGTAGAGATTCGTTTTTCAAGGTTAGGTATTACATATATATATATGCGTAGTGCTATAAAGATAAATGATTTTAGAGACTTTATGGAAAAGACGGGTTTATCTTCGGATGAGGTTATGTATGCCGGAGATGATATTCCGGACTTTGAAGTTATGCAACAGGTTGGCTTGCCGGTAGCACCGGCTGATGCTGCTCCTGAGATAAAAAGTATAGCCAAATATATCTCTTTAAAGAATGGAGGATGTGGTGTGGCTCGTGATATAATAGAACAGACTCTTAAAGCTCAAGGCCATTGGATGAGTGAGGAGGCTTTTGGCTGGTGAAATTAAGAGAAGAAGCATATGTTGGATAATTTGAATAAATATAAAATAATACTGGCTTCTAATTCTCCGAGAAGAAGAGAGTTGTTGGCCGGATTGGGAGTTGATTTCGATGTTCGTGTCATTCCTGATATTGATGAATCGTATCCTGCTTCATTGCAGGGAGAGGAAATCCCGGCCTATATAGCAGAGAAGAAAGCCAAAGCTTATTATGAAAATTTGGCGGACGATGAGTTACTGATAACGGCCGATACTATTGTCTGGACATATAATAAGATAATGGGCAAACCTGCCAACCGTGAAGAAGCTATAGATATGCTTATGACATTATCCAATCATGTGCATGAAGTTATGACTGGAGTTTGCCTCACTACAAAACAGAAATCGGTGTCGTTTGTGGTTTCTTCCGCTGTTTGCTTTGCGGAATTGACAAAAGAGGAGATTGATTTTTATGTAGATACTTACCAGCCGTTTGATAAAGCCGGAGCTTATGGTATACAGGAATGGATTGGGCATGTTGGCGTAGAAGCTATTAATGGCTCTTTTTACAATGTGATGGGATTGCCTGTTCAACGTTTATATCGGGAATTGATGAAGTTTTAATTTAGCCGGGTCTTGTAAATCTTCTTTAAATATTCTATTTGTTTTAATGTCTTTGCTAAGGCTGGAAGAATAGGAAGTATCTGTGGATTATCAGGATTCCATTCCGGATCTTCTATTATCATTTCAGATAATGTACCTGCATGAATAATTACAATATGTGAAGTTGTTACTGTAGTCGCTATAAAGAATGTATCGGCAGGCAGTAATACAAAATACCCTTCATTGATTTCCAAGTCAGATTTATAGTTGCAGTTTATTATGAGATTTCCTGAAAATACAAATAACAATAGATTGTTAGGAAGTCTCTTCTTTAAAAATGTTTTGCCGGCGTTTATATCAATACACTCTACTTGTTCAAAATACTTCTGCATTTGAATTTACGGATTTTCTAAAATGGCTAATGTCTGTCTGTTAGGGAGATATTGAATCATCCCTTTGGAATATTCAACTTGTTCTTCCCCATTGTCATCGGTATAGATGATAAAGTATTCAATTTCCGGTAATGATTCTACTATTTTATGTACTTTTTCTAATCCCATGGCCATGAATGCCGTCGCATAAGCATCTGCCGTCATACAATCATTGGCTACAATTGTGGCGCTTAATATATTTTGTTCGGCAGGGTATCCACTTCGGGTATCAATAGTATGGGCATATTTTTTACCGTCCTTTACATAGAAGTTACGGTAATCGCCAGAGGTTGCAATGCCTCCTTTTTTACAAAGTTGCACTACTTCTTTTATTGTGTTTGAGGAAACTTCAGAATCATCTTCCGGCTTGTTAATGCCGATGCGCCAACATCCGCCATTCTTATTAACCCCGCTCATTATTACTTCGCCTCCTATTTCTATCATATAATTTGTTACCCCATTTTGTTCCAGCAAACTGGCTATAACATCACATGCATATCCTTTGGCTATGGCTGAGCAGTTTAATAATATTCTGGGATCATCTTTTATAACGATGTCGTCTTTAATGTGTACTTTCCGGTAGCCTACAAATTGTTTGATGCTATCAATCATATGTGGCGTAACGCTATCCATTTTAGAGAAACCGAATCCCCAGAGGTTTACCAATGGTGCACAGGTTATATCAAAAACTCCATCTGTTTTTTTTGAGATTTCTTGTGCTTTATTAAAGACTTCGGCAAACCATTTATCAACTTTTATAGGTTCATTTTTGTTTACTCTGGAAATTACAGAGTTGGGATTGAATGGGTTTAATGAAAGATTAAAGTTCTGAAGTGCGTTATCTATTTTCTCTGTCAAAGGATTCTCCGCTTGATATTTTATGTGATAGAGCGTATGAAAAACAGAGCCGCTTTCTTCGTAGTATTGAGTTTTATCTGTGCAGGCAGTGAACACTACAATCAACAGGATTGCAAGTATGTTTGTCTTCTTGTACATTTTACGAATATTTATTGTCACAAAGATAAAAAAAATATTCATATTCATCTCTTTTCACGAAGTTGCCGGTTTACAGGTTTTAGCTAAAAAATAAATGTTCTATTAAAATCTTTGTTCCTATCCCTATTAATATAAGGCCTCCGATAAGATCAAGTTTCAAATCTATTTTACGTCCGAATCGACTGCCGAAATAGACACCTAAAGCTGATAGAATAATTGTTACTAGTCCAATGGTAGCTGCCAGTAAAAATAGAGGTGCATTTAGTAATGCCAAAGAAATACCGATTGCTAAAGCATCTATGCTTGTTGCAATGGCTAATCCGCACAGCGTTTTATTACAAAGAGGATTGAATTTACATTCTTCCGATTCGTCTTTTGTACTTTCGTAAATCATCTTTCCTCCCAGATAAAGCAAAAGAACGAATGCGATCCAATGATCGAAAGCGCAGATGTATTTCTGAAATCCCATACCTGCGAGATAACCGATAATGGTAAAGCCAGCCTGAAAAATTCCCATTACAGTAGCTATCTTCATTATATTACCGGTAGTGCAGTTTTTTATAATTGCCCCTCCGGTAACAGATACTGCCAGGCTATCCATAGATAAGCCGATAGCTAACAATAGGATTTCAATGAATGTCATTTGCTAGAATCTTTCCGGTTTGATGATTTCTTCCAACAGGTTCATATTTCCGATTCTATCTTATAATTGTTTCTGCTTGAAGAATTTCTTGAAATTAACTCACCGATAAATCCGGCCAGGAACATTTGAGTACCTACGATCATGGCGGTGAGAGATACATAGAAATAAGGAGAGTTAGTTACAAGCGGCTTTAAATCTCCTTCCAAAATAGATATAAGTTTCATACTCAATACGAATACCAATGCAATAAAACCTATAAAAAACATTACACTTCCCCATAATCCGAAAAAGTGCATAGGTTTCTTTCCGAACTTGGAGGTAAACCATAATGTGATTAAATCCAGATAGCCATTCACAAAGCGGTTCCACCCGAATTTGGTAGTTCCGTATTTACGGGCTTGATGATGTACTACCTTTTCCCCGATCTTATTGAAACCGGCAATTTTTGCCAGATAAGGAATCCAGCGGTGCATGTCATTATACACCTCTATATTTTTTACTACGACATTCTTGTAAGCTTTCAACCCGCAATTGAAATCGTGGAGGTTGTGTATACCGGAGAATTTACGGGCAGTGGCATTAAACAGTTTTGTCGGAATTGTTTTAGACAGAGGATCGTAACGTTTCTTTTTCCACCCGGAAACCATATCATAACCGTCTTCGGTAATCATTCGATATAATTCAGGTATTTCATCCGGACTGTCTTGCAAATCGGCGTCCATAGTAATGACAACATCGCCTTTCGCTCTTTGGAAGCCGCAATTTAATCCGGGAGATTTCCCATAATTGCGACGGAATTTAACGCCTCTTACGGCCGGGTTCTTTTTCTGTAGTTCCTCTATTACTTCCCAAGAATTGTCTGTGCTTCCGTCATTTATAAATATGATTTCGTAACTGAAATTATGCTCTTTCATAACTCGCTCTATCCAGTCAAATAGCTCTGGCAGAGACTCAGCTTCGTTATACAACGGAATAACTACTGATATGTCCATTTAATTTGTTATTGTTTATTCATTCTCGCTCTTTTGTATGATAGTGCCCGAAGCATTATTCTTACACAAAATAGCAGCTACCGGTATTGACAGAATAATACCATAAAATATATTGTTGAAAATACCCTGAATAGCCATATGTATCGGCGTGAAATTCATGTTACCGACCGATTCGATGATTTCTGTATCTATATTCGTATCCTTTAACGTATTCAATGTTTGGTTTATTACATCCGGCAGGAAATTGGGCGGTGCAATAAATTGGTAGAATATGAAATGTTCCAGGGATACGATAAGGGCGGCAAAAAAATACATCATGGTTCCAAATCTCCACGCATGGAAGAAACTTATCTGACCTCCGATTTCTTCCCTGTATTTTTTAGTGAGATAGTAGGCAATGAAAGGGACGGCAAAGGTCAATAACAAATATACATAGTTCAGTACAGGTATATTAATGCTGAAAATAAAGAAGATGTACTTTATTACCCAGTATATGCCCATTGTAAGACCGTAAGTCATTGCGCCTTTTAGCAACATATTCTTGTCTTCTCCCATGATTTGGCTTGTTTTAATTCTTATTACAAAGATAGTGTTATTATAAGAATTTGCAAGAAGAATATATATAAAAAGCCAAAAAGGAAGTCCGTTATGGGAACTTCCTTTTTATTACTTTTATCTGAGCCTCTTGTCGGATTCGAACCAACGACCCCGAGATTACAAATCACGTGCTCTGGCCAACTGAGCTAAAGAGGCAAGTGGGTAAGCTTACTACATCGCGCCGCTACAACCAAGTACCCTTGCTGCGGTCAAGCCCTGGGGGATTCCGAGGGAGCATGCCGTGTAGGACTTACCCGGGCGCAAAAGTAGATATTATTTTTTAGAATGCAAGCGCTTTTACGAATGCCTGGTGATATTTGTCTCTAATTGGTTGGTTACCTAAGGGTTTGATGCGTGTTAAAAAATATTTACAGATAATGCTTCTTAGCCAAACT
The DNA here is from genome assembly GCF_900186615.1 of Parabacteroides bouchesdurhonensis. Lineage (GTDB taxonomy): Bacteria > Bacteroidota > Bacteroidia > Bacteroidales > Tannerellaceae > Parabacteroides > Parabacteroides bouchesdurhonensis. Next base: position 83,104 of record NZ_LT896588.1, on the reverse strand, counting down.
GTATGCCATGGTAGGCTATATTGTTTATACTGTATTTGTATTTCTCCTTCTCCGTTCAAATGTTCCAATTAGTTTCACCGGCATGAAACATTTGTTCCATCGGGATGAAACACTTGTTCCACCAGCATGAAACATTCGTTCCGCCAGCATGAAACAAAACAGAGTAAATGATCTTTCCTGAAAAATATTCCTGAAAGATTTGCAAAATAAATAAGGAAACTGTAATTTTGCACACTGAATTTCCGCAGAGGGTAAACAAGAGGAGTTGGAGACAGCGCCCACCCCCGGGACCTAACCTGTTAAATAAAAAAGACAGATGTACGTAATCGTAGAAATTAACGGACAACAGTTTAAGGCTGAACAAGGAAAGAAATTATTCGTTCACCACATTCAAAACGCAGAAAGCGGTGCTGTTGTTGAGTTTGACAAAGTATTGTTGGTAGACAACAATGGCGAAGTTAAAGTAGGTGTTCCTACAGTAGAAGGCGCAAAGGTAGTATGTGAAGTACTGTCTCCGCTGGTAAAAGGTGATAAAGTGTTGATCTTTCACAAGAAGAGAAGAAAAGGTTATCGTAAATTGAACGGTCACCGTCAACAGTTCACTGAAGTGAGTGTAAAAGAAATTGTTGCTTAACGTTGTAAAGGAGAAAAAAAGAAATGGCACATAAAAAAGGTGTGGGTAGTTCTAAGAACGGCCGTGAATCACAAAGTAAAAGATTAGGTGTTAAACTTTTTGGTGGTGAAGTAGCAAAAGCTGGTAACATTATTGTTCGCCAGAGAGGTACAGTTCATCATCCGGGTGAAAACGTTGGTATTGGTAAAGATCATACACTGTATGCTTTGATAGACGGTGTTGTTACTTTCCGTAGAAGTAAAGAAGATAGATCATTTGTTTCTATCAAACCGGTAGCAGAAGCGTAAGGTTTCTTACTGAAAAAGAATAGTGAAAGAGGATGTCCCGTAAGGATGTCCTCTTTTTATTTTATTGTACTGGGGGAAAAGGATAAAATAGTATCTTTGTGGAAAAGATAGTACAGTGGATAAACGGCAGTTTCTTTATATATTCTTTCTATTACTATTGTTGCCTTCTTGCGGAAGTAAGAAGAAAGTTGTTTTGCCTTCCGACTTTAAAGGCCCTAAAGAACTTTCCCGCTTGTATGGCGTCCGGATTACACCGGAAGACAATATCTATTTATATAATGAAGGCGCTAAATGGTTGGGCGTTCCTCATAAGATGGGAGGAGGAACTAAGAGGGGAGTGGATTGCTCTGGTTTCGTTGCCATTATATTCAGGGAAGTATATGGAAAGCAACTTTCCCGCTCGTCGGCCGATATGTTGAAGTATAATTGTCGTAAAGTAAGCCGTGCTAATTTGCGTGAAGGAGATTTGGTTTTCTTCCGTACCGGAGGGAAAGGTAAAAAGAATGTGCCTAATCATGTTGGCATTTATCTTAAAAATGGAAGATTCATTCATACCAGTACATCCCGTGGAGTGATGGTAAGCAGCCTTAGCGAGCCATACTATTTACGCACATGGTTAATAGGCGGTCGTGTAAAATAAATGGAAATATTAAATCTTCCTGTATCCTTATTCATTCTCCATTATAATTTTTTACCTTTGCACTTCAAAATGAATATATAAACATCTATAAAAGTATGTTGACGCTCAAGTTAATTACAGAAGAGACAGACCGCGTGATTCGTGGGTTGGAAAAAAAGCACTTTAAAGATGCAAAAGAAACAATTGCGAAGGTGCTTGAATTAAATGATAAAAGACGTAGTACACAAAATCAATTAGATAAAAATCTGGCAGAAGTTAACTCGATTTCGAAGTCTATCGGCTTTTTGATGAAAGAGGGAAAGAAAGAAGAGGCGGAAGTTGCTAAAGGCCGCGTTGCCGAAATTAAAGAAGGCAATAAGACTTTACAGTCTGAAATGGATCAGGCTGCAGAAGACTTGCAGAACTTACTTTATACAATACCCAATATTCCTCATGAAAGTGTGCCCGAAGGATTTGGTGCTGAGGATAATGTGGTTGAGAGGATGGGCGGTATGGAAACAGAACTACCTAAAGATGCTCTTCCACACTGGGAACTGGCAAAGAAATATGATTTGATAGACTTTGACTTAGGTGTTAAGATCACGGGTGCGGGTTTTCCTGTTTATAAAGGACAGGGAGCAAGATTGCAACGGGCTTTGATTAACTTCTTTCTGGATGAAGCACGGAATGCCGGTTATATGGAAATTATGCCTCCTACGGTTGTAAACGCTGCTTCCGGCTATGGAACAGGACAGTTGCCTGATAAGGAAGGACAGATGTATCATTGTGAGATAGACGATTTATATCTGATTCCTACCGCAGAAGTTCCGGTTACAAACATTTATCGTGATGTGATTTTGGATGAAAATTCTCTTCCTGTCAAGAATTGCGCATATACGCAATGTTTCCGCCGTGAAGCAGGTTCTTATGGTAAAGATGTGCGTGGCTTGAATCGTTTGCATGAATTTTCTAAAGTTGAAATTGTGCGTATCGACAAACCGGAACATTCTTATGAGTCATTGAACGAAATGCTAGCACACGTGGAAAGTTTAGTACAGAAATTGGAGCTACCGTACCGTATTCTCCGTCTTTGTGGTGGCGATATGAGTTTTACGTCTGCATTATGTTTTGACTTTGAAGTTTATTCAGAGGCTCAGAAGCGTTGGCTGGAGGTAAGTTCCGTATCCAACTTTGAAAGTTATCAGGCTAATCGTCTGAAATGCCGTTATCGCGATGAAAATAAAAAGACGCAGCTTTGTCATACATTAAATGGTAGTGCGCTGGCCTTACCACGTATCGTTGCCGCTTTGTTGGAAAACAATCAGACGCCGGAAGGCATCCGTATACCGAAAGCATTGATTCCTTATACAGGTTTTGATATGATTAAGTAAAAAGAAAAATATAATTGGCGTTTGTTTATTTCTGATGGATTTAGTATGGATGAAATGAAAGGGACAGCTCCTATTATTATCGAAGATCATGTCTGGATTGGATTGGGAGTCACCATATTAAAAGGTATAACTATCGGAGAAGGATGCGTTATTGCTGCCGGTTCGGTAGTAACGAAAAGTTTTCCACCCCGGTGCATGGTCGGAGGAAATCCGGCAAAAATACTTCGTGAAAATGTTTCATGGAAATAACAGAAAAACAAAACGGCATTCTACTGTCGGCTTTTATAACACTGTAAACTATTAAGGATAACTGTTTTAATTATTATTATGATCTATACTTATTTAGATGGAAGGCTGGGAAACTGTCTTTTTGAAATCGCAGCGGGCGCCTCTTTGGCGAAGCGGATGAATGTTCCGTTTAAAGCGTTGACTTGTTCTTCTATTTACATACCAGAGTATGTGATTGAGATGTCAGAGTATGTAGAACCTTTCCGGCAATCAATATTACGTAATATTGATTTTTCGGATGAATATCCGAAAAATCAAAAGATCTATCAGGTTCCTGATTTCTCTTACCAGCCTTTGCCTGAAGAAAAGGATCTTTTATTAAAGGGGTATTTTCAGTCGGAAAAATATTTTGATGAAGAATTGGTCAGGGGATTATTCAGTATAGATACCGAAATGGCTGCTTATCTTCATAATAAATATGGGCATGTGCTTGCCAGGAATCCGGTATCCATACAGGTTCGTCGTGGAGATTATTTCAAATGCCAGCATGTTTATCCGATTTGTCAAATGAGTTATTATAAGAAAGCTATGTCAAATTTTCCACCGGATACAGTTTTTCTTGTGATGAGCGATGACATGGATTGGTGCAGGAAACATTTTAGAGGCACTAATTTCTTTTTTTCAGATGCAGAATCTCCGGTTATTGATTTATACCTTCAATCTTTTTGCAAACACAATATAATCAGCAATTCTTCTTTTGGCTGGTGGGGAGCCTGGCTTAATCCGGATCGGGAGAAAAAGGTTATTTATCCTACTCCCTGGTTTACGCCTCTCTCAGGAATAAATGCAGAAGATCTGTGCCCTGCTACCTGGATTAAAGAACCTATTGCAGGGAGAATGAGTCTATTTGTTAGGAGCCATTATTATTGGGCTATGGACGAAATTGGGAGATACTTTAAACTTATTCGAAAAATAATATAAACAATCGTAGATGAATAGAATGATGAAGAAAAAATTCGTTGCTATTTTATGTTGTGATTTGCTTTCAAACTATTATCTTTGACATACTGAATACAACTCCGCCTGATGTAAAGCTTGTGTCGATACGTTGTGATTTGCTTTCAAACTATTATCTTTGACATACTGAATACAACTGGCGTTGCTATATTGATACCTACAACGGGTTGTGATTTGCTTTCAAACTATTATCTTTGACATACTGAATACAACTTATTGATAGTGTATGGCGTTTCTCTGGCGTTGTGATTTGCTTTCAAACTATTATCTTTGACATACTGAATACAACACGTTTTTGATTCATTCCTATGGCTTTGTGTTGTGATTTGCTTTCAAACTATTATCTTTGACATACTGAATACAACAATTATCCCCTGTTGATGTGTTTGCTACGGTTGTGATTTGCTTTCAAACTATTATCTTTGACATACTGAATACAACAATTATCCCCTGTTGATGTGTTTGCTACGGTTGTGATTTGCTTTCAAACTATTATCTTTGACATACTGAATACAACTGGATTATAATTATACTTTCCTCTGTATGGTTGTGATTTGCTTTCAAACTATTATCTTTGACATACTGAATACAACTGGTTGTGTGCAATTGATTGTAATACAGTATTTAATACGTGTAATTAGAAAATAAAAAAATGGTCGTAATTCAGTAATAAATCCTGCTTGCAAGCAAGATTTATTACTTTAGAAAAGCTCTAATTGTTGGCCGGGAGTATTAATTGGTTGCTCTTTTTTGCCAAAGAAAAGTTCAATATTGCCAAATTGTTTATCTGTTATGCATAGAATACCGACTTGACCATTGGGCGGAAGAAAGGATTTTACTCTTTTTATGTGTACATCTGCATTTTCTGCACTTGCGCAATGGCGTATATAAATAGAAAATTGAAACATAGTAAAACCATCCTTCTGCAAATTCTTTCGAAAGTCAGCATGAGCTTTCTTTTCTTTCTTTGTGTCTGTTGGAAGATCAAAAAATACAAGAACCCACATAATACGATATTCACTAAATCTATTCATTTTACATTTCCGGATATGCTATGTGGCGAAGTTCTCCACTAAAACATTTATATAATGAAGCTGTTGTCTGACCTACAGCAACCATGAGAGGACTGCGCTTTCCATTAACAGAAACCTCTAAAATTGGAATTGTTAATAGTTTAGCCTTTATCTCTTTTGATAGATTTGTAATGTCACTTTCACTGTTTATAATGTTGATTATTAATTCATCAACATACGGGCGATAAGGTTCCATTATGTCATCTGCCAGGCAATAGGCATTATAGCGATTATGATGATGAATCCCTAACGTAGGAAGTAAGCCACTTGTAACTAATCCCCTGGCAACCACTGCACGCAAAATGGCATATCCATAATTTAATAAATTATTAGGTGGAAGGCCTTCTCTATCTCTGGTGAAACCTTCAATTTCAGGGAATAGATTTTTCCAGTAATAGGCTGCCGCACGCGCTTCCAAATTATCCGGGTCGCCACTTCGGACATCATTAGCCCATACACGCATATTTTTTATTTCACAATTTCGACTTTTAGATAAGACTGTTGCTTGATTCTCAATCTTCATCTTAATAGTTTGTTGCCAAAGTTGTTTTTTCAATGGTAAAGATGCATCCAGTTGATCCCGAAAACGTTCATTTTGGGTCGTATTTCCACATAACGGCAGCATAAGTCCAACCGGCATGTTTTTACAGTCGCATGTAATAACTGCACAGTTGTTTTCAAGAAGAGCCTCTAATACTCCGGAAGTTATTGTGACCTGCTTGTTATCTAAAACAACAACTCCTATATCTTCTATAGACTTACTTCTGACTGTGTCTCTCTTGAAACTATCCGGTAAAGTATCATTTTTCTCCACTTCTGGAAGTTTGATTATCAATTGATTATTTTTCAATGATAGATATGCCGGATTGCCGAAATATAATGTGCTTTTTATCATAAGCTTTTTATTGCTTTAATATTTCCTAATCTATCTACCATTAGTTTTATGCATACATCTTTTATCATTTCACCAGTGATAGCACGCTCCATTTTGTTTAATGGCGAAAATTCTATTTTATTAACGATTGGAGTAGATATATCTTGTCGAACGAACATGCATTGATTCCCTGTTGAAGAAACCATCTTATAAATTCTTTCAGGCTTTATATCTATATCATTTAAATTAATACCTCTTTTAATTTCCCTTTCTGTTGGTACATATACCAAGTCATTGGGGGATAGATGGAATAACAATTTATATCCTCTCTCATTTATTTCAGAGACTGCATTTAAACCTTGTTTCATCCGTTCTATAACAATATTCAATGGCACAGTTTCATATGAACGATTGCCGCTTTCGTCTGTATAAATTGCAAAAAACAAATTTGTCCCTTGGGCTGCTTCAACATATTTATCTTTCTTATTACCTTTTTTGCCAACTGCAAATTTCTTGCCAATAGTCTCATAAACTCGCACTTTTAGAATAGGTTGGTGAAATTTGCCATTATTGAATTGTTGAATATTCTTATTCATTTCTTCAATTCCTTCAGGCGAAAAGGCTAAATCAGGATTATTTTCTTTTGTAGATAAATAATTGAGTAAAATTCTGTGTATAGCTGTATCTGTGACTGAATCCTTGATTTTGTTTTCATTGAAAGAAGTGTTGAGTGACTCCCTTGCAGCGGAATAACCATTGTTGAAATAATAAACATCAACTTTTGAAACATCAACATCTTGAAACTTATATTTTCTATCTTTGAAGTATTTATTAATTGTGTCAGTGTTATAATTATCTCCATATAAACTGATTATACGTTCTATTTCCTTTTTTAATTTTTTATCTACAATACTTTTCCAATTCTTCATTGCTTCACTAAATCGTACAGTTTTGGTTTTCCGTAAAGAAACTTGTGCATAAACCGTTTCTTTGTGTAACGGTTTACGGATAGCCCAATTTAAACCTTCTTGTTTGACTGTTATTTTTTTTCCGTCTTTGTATTTACAGTATTTGTTTGTGGCTTTATTGATTATCCTTAAGTTCTGTTTGAAACTAATAATGATTTTAGACAATTCATTTTTGGCCTCAACAGTGAAACTATTCCAGGGCTTTTTGAATTCTGAGAATTTGTATCTTTCTTTGCCATCCTTGTCAATCCATTTTTCTGTGTAACGTAATTTGTGTTGCAAGTCGTAACGCGATTTTTCTGATTTTGCCGACTGATTATTCAGCAAATTAATGTGATCCCGTGTGACACAGGCAATCACTAAGGCATCCATTGCGTGATGGCGATGGTCAATACGTTTCTTTTGAAATCCTTTTGATAACTCCAATGGTACGGTTGGCAGAAATTTTTGGTGTTGCTCATTCCAAGCGGTAAATTTATTTGTTTCGGTCAGTTGATTCATCCTCTCGAAACGTGGTAAAATTAAATCGTTCCAAATATCGTTCAATCCCCAATCCTGCTTTAAGATTGTTGTTATTTTCCCATTTACAGGTAGTACATTTTTAGAATTAATGCCGTCATCATTGCTGTCTGTACGAACGATGTTGGATAGAAGAGATGAAATAAACTTACTGATATAACGGGTATCATTCATTTGCCGTTCAATCATTTTATCTGGGATTTCTTCCAATAGTAGTTTTGTCTTTTTGGGACGGTTTTTAGAATAATGCCGGTTTACGAATTCTATATATTCAGTCTCTTCTAATATTTTCACAGATTGTCCAAGCCCTGTTTCTATAATTTCTCCGTGGTGGTTTTTTATAAATTCTAAGCCAAGTTCCCTGTCTTTCTTTTTATTAACAACAGCCTCGCAAATCACTTTATTACTCAAACTGTTATCAAAATAACGACTTTGTGGAATTATATGTTCAATCTCGTAGGCAGAAGTAAATAGTTTTCCAAGCGGAATTATTTGTCCTGTGTAAGGCGAACGATAACGCTGTTCGAGCCATAATTTATAACGCTGTAAATCAGCACAAGACGGTTGTGCGGTTTTACTGATTTTTAAAATAAAATCTTTATCGTTATCACTGTCTGCAATATTTGAAATGGCATATTCTTCGTAAATTTTTAAAATTTCCTGTTGTATTGGTGAATATGGGCGAACATTCTCAACATTGCTGTCATTTTGTAATTCCGCGAGTAATGCCTTAATACGGAGATTGGTGTTTTCGTTTTCTATCACCGTACTAGCCATTTTCTTACGCTCTTCGGATGTGTTTTTTATTTCACGTCCAAGTTCAATATGAATTTCGTCAAAGAAATTTTCGCGACTGTGTCCATACTGTTTCCATATATCACGTACCACTCGCAATGTCTCACTAATGACCTGTTCTACAATTGGATTACGTAATGAATGTTGCTTAAATTCATTCAGGTATTCTTCCAAATCGGTAACGTTTTTCCATTTTCCTGCAATTTCCGCTTCAGAATGTCTGTCATAAACAATGTACTGAGCTAGCCAAAGTTGTAAGCCTTGAAAATGCTGCTCTTCTGTTAAGTTTATTGTCTTTTCACGGACTCTCTCTTTTATTTTCTCATCATATTCACCTGTTATGATTTTGGAAATCCGAATCTTTGTCTTTTCATCTATGGCTGCATATTTCCAGTATTTTCCAATCCGCATCAATGGCAATAGCTTTTTGATTGCTTTCTCTGAGTATGAACCGTATTCACTTTTGAATGGTGGAAACTTTTTAAAACTTTCCACGAAGGATTCAGTTTCTAGATTGTACTTTATCGCAAAGTTTCTCAAAGCTTGTTCATATTCTTTCTTATCAGTGACAGAATAGATTATATGCCAAAGTTGATATTCACGAGTTCCTAAATTTGCGATTCCGTGTTCTTCTGTTTTTCTGTCAATAAATTCTTTCGTGTCAATTATTTCCAAAAAATTATCAGGCACATTTTCTACTTTTGCTAAACGTGTTGATAACATGGTATGGGTTTCGTTGCACGGATATTTCTTGTCTTCTACATAGTTCCAACGGTATTTATCTGTTTCGTTTTTCCCCTTTATATCTTTTTGTTTCAATAAATATTTAATAAGTATATTTTGTTCAATGTCTTTACGATTATTCAAGAAGTCAAATAAATTTTCCAAATCTTCGATGTTGGTTATAAACATTGTTGTAACCTCTGTTTCGTTATCTTTATTATAAATTTTCAGATTATACAACCATTGCCATAATCGAAATTCTTGATAATAAGGATTTGATTTGGGAATGCCTTTTAAATATTCCTTAATAGTATTGTTATTTTTGTCTTTATGTATTCTAAATTCCAATGAGCAATTTCCTATTGACGACTTTTGACTTCGTAGTGGACGTTGATAGAATATGATGTCATTCACAAATAGATGTACGAAATCCTGATTGCTTAAAAAGGACTGCTGTTCAGTATTATTGCAATATAATTCTCTCACACAATCGCAATATTTTTCTTCTGTAAATAGTTCTGGCTGTAATTCAATTTGTTTTTTTAGAATAGCTAGAAGCTCCTCTTTGTAAAACGTACGTTCGATAGTACGTACTAATTTACCACGAATTTTTTGTGTTGGATTTTGTAAAAGAGTTTCGTAAATGAATGTTCCGACTGTTTTGTGTGAATGCTCAATATCTGCTTCGGTTTTCTTTTTGAGCAATGTCCAATCATTTTCATTGGGTGCTCTAAATGAGCGCTTTTCATTGCCGTCTTTATCGGTTTTTATCGTACCGTCATCATTTAAATCGGTCGTAACAATAAAATCTCGCACTTTATCTTTCCAATCATATAAAGGATTTTTGCTTGAACGGCGATAAATCCAACCGTTTTCTAAATATAGTGAATACCAAGTTTCGCCTTTGCTATTCGGTTTTTCATCTGCAACAACATCAGTGATTTTTAAAGAATGAAATTCCACAGATTTGTTAGTCATTTCTTCTTCCTCTTCTCCACGCAGCTGGTAATAACCTCGTTTCGTATTGAAATTTAGAATAATCCATGCAAGTTCTTCTTTTAAAATTTTATGAGTTAAAGCTTTTTTACGGAGATAGTAGATTGTCCAATCATAAGGGATCTTTATTTCTTGTCCGTTTGCTTTGAAGTCATTAAGCATTTCATTGAAGGATGTTTGGAAAAGGAATTTAAATCTTCCTTCTTCATCTTTAACCCAAGGTAGTTTGGTTTTGGTTTCAGGTATGAATTTACCGAGATTATTAACGAAGTCAATGTCTTTGGCATAATGTTCAGGTAAAAATCCTAAAATATTAAGAACTCTATGGAGACGTTCTCGTCTTAGGTTACAACGTTCATACAATCTTCGATGTCCTCTGTAGCCGGTACGTTCTGCTGTTTGAGAAATGGAATTTCCGGCATCGAATTTTCCTAAAATATCTTGGCTCATAGGTATAATCCGACTCCCCATACCCCAAATTTTTCCTTGTTTACTGTCGAAGTCTTCTTCTACCATTGCCCATCCAATACTATTTGTACCTAAATCCAGGCCTAATATCTTTTTCATGCGTATTAAATTTGTGTTTTTTCAAAAATAAGAAATATTTGTAAACATATTCTTGTTTTTATAGAAAAATGTATATCTTTGCTAATATAAAGATAATTTGAAGCAAATCACAATAAGGATTATTCCGTTGTGAAAACATTTAGGGCGGGGCAACTCGCCCTTTTGTTTTGGGGCTGAATGGGGGTCATCTCAAAATGATACATCCTCGTTTTACTTTCCAACTAAAAACTGTACAACCTTTCAGAACGATATTAATCATTTGATTATAAATAAAATATGCCCTGAATAGTTAAGAAACAAACTATTCAGGGCATGACAGGTTTGGAATAAAACTATTCAGCTGCTATTCTTATTGTAATCAACAACTTATTGTTAAACCTGAAGGGTTGAACCATTTTATAGATAAATCATTCTTTTTACCTTTCTAAAGGATATATCTTTCGAACATTAAAGTCCCGTCTTAACATTCTAAAAGAGCTGACTTTTGAAATGTTAAGACGGGACTTTGATGTTCGAAAGTCAGCTCTTTTGTTGACACATCTCCTAAAGATAACTATCTATCAACATGGGTTATATAAACAAATTTACATTCGCATCTTCGGCACGTTCCAGGTAAGAGGCAACGCCTCCTAATGTTACATTATCCAGCAGTTCTTCTTGTTTTACTCCCATAACATCCATGCTCATGGTACAGGCAATCATTTCTACGCCGTTTTCTATAGCCTGGGCAATGAGATTTTCCAAACTGTCTATATGTTTGCGCCTCATGATGAGACGCATCATCCAACTGCCGGCTCCTACCATATTCATCTTGGATAGTTTCAGTTTTCCACTATGTGAAGGCATCATCCAACCAAACATTTTGCCAAATATATCTTTGGAGACAGAAGGTTTCTGACGCTTTTTGATGACATTTAATCCCCAGAAAGTAAAGAACATCGTTACTTTCTTTCCTGTGGAAGCTGCTCCATTGGCAATAACGAAGGAAGCAAGAGCCTTGTCTAGGTCGTCACTAAAAACAATCAGCGTTTTATTATCTCCACTACTAATCATCTTACAGGAACTTTGAGGCTCTCCTTTTTCAATCGTAGCATGAATGATGCCTGCTTTATTTTCCACACTAACCAAATGTGCTCCGGTCATATTGCACCAGGAAGAAACGTCCCTTGCGAAACCTTGATCGGTGGCTGTGATTCGTAAACGTTCGTCAACTTTTAAATCACTGTAATGCTTTTTGAGTTGGAGGATAGGGCCGGGACACTGGAGTCCACAGGCGTCAATCTCGATCAGTTTGCCGGAAGCCTTTTCTACGCCATCATCATTCGTTGGTTGGGCTGATAGATGGTGATTCTTTGCTGTATGCTTAGCTGTTGCAGCATACCAGGTTTTATAACCTCCCGATAGGTTGCGAACATTAGTATATCCATTTTGTATTAATATACGATAAGCCAGATAACCACGCAGACCAACCGCACAGCTTACTATTATAGGTTTATCTTTGGGTGATTCCGGCAAATGCTCGCGGAGTTCATCTACCGGAATATTAATTGCTCCGGGTAAAGAACCAAGATTGTATTCGTCACGCGTACGCACATCTATTAATAAGGTTTCTTTATCGATATTGGCAATGTCTCGCCAATGTGCAATTTTTACTTTCCCTGCCAATATATTCTCGGCGACATAACCTGCCATATTAACCGGATCTTTGGCAGCAGAGTAGGGAGGAGCATAGGCATGTTCAATAGAAATTAAGTCGTAAACGGTTCCTTTGTGCTGAATTACTTGTGCCAACATTTCGATACGTTTATCAACGCCTCCAAAACCAACTACCTGAGCGCCTAGCAATTGGCCATTACCCGGAGAGAATAATATTTTGATGGAAAGAGGAACAGCTCCCGGATAATAACCTGCATGGGATGCTGAATGTGTATATGAAGAATAGTATGGAATTCCTTCCCGTTTCAGTAGTTTTGCATTAGCTCCGGCTGTTGCCACCGTCAGGTCGAATATCTTAGCAATGGAATTTCCCATTGTTCCCGGGTAAGTTTCCTTATTACCGGATACAATATTATCGGCAACAATACGACCTTGCTTGTTTGCCGGTCCGGCCAAAGGTATTAAAGCTGGCTTATTTGTAACCAAATGCTTTATTTCCACCGCGTCTCCTAGTGCATAGATGTTCGGATTTGAGGTTTGCATATATTCGTTTACAGTGATTCCTCCCAGTTTTCCCAAAGATAATCCCGCTTCTTTTGCCAACTTTGTTTCCGGTCTGACGCCTATACTTAGTAATACTAAATCGGCTGTTATCTGTTTGCCGCTTTTCAGATGTACGATTACTTTGCTTTCGACATCTTCAAAACGCTCAACGCCGTCTTCCAATAACAGATTTATTTGTTTGTCTGCCAAATGTTGATGTACGATAGCAGCCATAGAGTAATCTAATGGGGCCATGACCTGGTTTGCCATTTCAACAACAGAAACCTGTATCCCTAGTTCCTGTAGATTTTCGGCCATTTCCAAACCAATAAAGCCTCCTCCAACGACAACCGCCTGTTTTGGTTTTTCAGTATTTATATAATTCTTTATTGTATCAGTGTCAGGAACATTACGCAGAGTAAATATTTTTTTACTTTGGATACCTTCAATGCCGGGACGCAAGGGTTCAGCTCCGGGGGAAAGTACTAGTTTGTCGTATGTTTCTACATAATTCTCTCCGGTAGATAGTTTTTTGATTTCAACCTGCTTCTTTTCCGGGTTAATAGCAATAACTTCCTGCTCTGTACGAATGTCAATACGAAAGCGGTCGGTAAAACCTTTTGCGGTTTGTACAAAGAGTTTGTTTCGGTTATTGATTGTGTCGCCGATGTAGTAGGGTAAACCACAGTTGGCATACGAAACATACTTTCCGCGTTCAAATAAAATAATTTCAGCTTTTTCGTCCAGTCTACGTAAACGGGCTGCAACGGTAGCTCCTCCGGCTACACCTCCAATAATCAAGTACTTCATAATATTCTGTTTTTTATTTGTATTATACATATTTGCTAGTAGACAATATTTGGGTAAAAAAGGTTTTATCCTTTTTGTATACAACTTTGCAATTGTTTGAAAAGTATATCAAAATGGAGTTCCTTATTTGTCATTAGCTGTATTTTTTCTTTCCCTTTAAGAGTAAGAGAGAAAAACATTTGCCTTTTATCATTTTTGTTAATGTTTCTGCGGATATAACCTTTGTTTTCTACGGAAGTAATTACTTTAGATACTCTGGAATTGGATAGTCCGATGTATTCACTGATTGTTCCTGCTGATTTGGATTCTCCATCTTTCAGGCAGCAAAGCAGCATTGCTTCATTAATGGTTATATCATTGTTTTCGGCAAATGTTTTTTCAAATGTATATAACGTTTTGTATATATCCTTTATGGCACAAATTTCTTCCATGTTGCTATCTATTAGTTGATGATGCAAATATATAAATAATTTCCAATAATAATAATGTTTAGTGGAAAATATTTAGACGTATAAAAAAATGCCCGGGAAAGTGATATGAGAACAGCTTTCCGGGCAATATGTGTTACAGTATATTTTCTTAGTCTCTGTTAGAGAAGTATTTCATAAACTGCGAGCGTTCGTACATAGCAGGATTAGGAATATTAGCATAGTTCAGCTTACCACAAAACTGAGATAGAGATTGATAATGCGCTTGATGCATCCATTCTTCTACACAAGTGAGAACCTGCGATATAATCTCAGCCCCATGCGTATAAACCGCGCTGCACATTTGTACAGCGGAAGCCCCTGCCAATAAGCACTTAATAACATCTTCCCAATCATGTACTCCGGTTGAAGAAGCGATGCTGATTCCCGGAATTTTACCGGATATGATTGCTGTCCAGCGGATAGTATCACTCAGGTCGGAATGACTGCTAAACACATTACCGGATACAAGTTGCATACTATTAATATCTATATCAGGCTGATAGAAACGGTTGAAAAGGACAACGGCATCGGCTCCGTTTACCTTTAGCGTGTTTACAATATCCGGAATATTGCTGAAATTTTTGCCGATTTTCATTATAATGGGAATCGAAACGGTTTCTTTTACTTTACGGATAATGTTTACGTATAAATCCCGCATGTCGTTGCAATCTTGTCCGATTTCAGTTTCCAGAAAGAAAACGTTTAATTCCAGAGCATCAGCTCCTGCCAATTCTATTTGACGGGCAAAATCAATCCACGCATCAACTTTATAACAGTTAATGCTTGCTATGATAGGAATTGTACAAAGTTCTTTTGTCTTTTTTATAAGCTCGATGTAGTCATTTACTTGGTTAGCTTTAACATAACCTCGAATATAATCAGCAGCTTCCGGATAATCCGAGTCATTCATTAATAAGTCGCTTTGCATCTCAATCTGTTCTTCAAAAAGAGATTTTAATACAATTGCACCGGCTCCTGCTTTTTCAAATTCTTTATTGCGTTCCGCTTTCTTGGTTAACCCTGAACTACCAACAATAAGAGGGTTACGAAGAGTAAGACCTGCATATTGAGTTTTTATGTCAATCATATTTGATTTAATTACGTTCAACTTCACAAATATAGATAATTATTTTAACAGGCTTCTATCTACCTTATTTAAAATGGTTAAAAGCCTAATACTCCCGTTCTCCGAAAATACTTGTCCCTACCCGGATAATGGTACTGTTTTCTTCGATGGCTATCGGATAATCGTGGCTCATTCCCATAGACAATTCAGCGAAGTCTCGATTGTCTTTAAAATATGTTTCTTTAATTTCGCTGAACAAATTGTGCAGCATATGAAACTCTTTTCGGACCTGTTCTGCATCGTCCGTGTTAGTTGCCATTCCCATTATTCCGCAAATACAAATATTTTCCATATTAAAAGGAGCTTTGCTGTTAAGCAACTCTTTGCATTCGTCAGGAGTAAAACCATGCTTTGTGTCTTCTTCGGCCACATGTATTTCTAATAATACACGGATAATCCGCTTGTGTTTGGCAGCCTGTTTATTTATCTCTTCGAGTAATTTTAAAGAGTCAACACTGTGAATCATATAAATAAACGGAGCAATATCTTTTACTTTATTGCTCTGTAACGGTCCGATAAAATGCCATTCTATATCACCCGGCAGTACTTTCTGTTTGGCGGTCAGTTCCTGTGCCCTGCTTTCGCCAAACACGCGTTGTCCTGCATTGTAAGCTTCTTTCAATGCTTCTACCGGATGAAACTTTGACACAGCCACAAGCTTCACATTTTCAGGTAGTGAAGCTTTTAGTTGTACTAAATTCTGGGTGATACTCATACTTGTTGTTTTTCTTCTGCTGCTTTTTTCTGTTCGGCAATTAATTCTTCTCCAGTTTTAGGTTCGGATGGAACATTATTTGCATCAAATGGGAATACGTCTATCAATTGAGTTTCTGTTACTGATGCAATCGTATAATCGGCCAAAGTACCTTTCATCCCGTCTTCCAATACGGCGATAGCTTCTTTTAGATTGCTTGCTTGCGCCAACATTTGAGCCGCTGTTTTCTTTTCAGCTCCGCTTTTTTCGTCTAATGTGATAAAATATACTTTTATTTTGTAGAAACGATCTCCGTTTTCATTAAAGAATAACTCGGACAGGCGTGCACGTTTGATATCTGTTACGGTAAATTCGCCGGAAATGAATGGGCGGATTTCTTCAATAATACGAGCTTCTGCTTCTGTGAAAGACAAAGCGTCTACCAAGTAAGGTTCAGTAACCTTTTTCTGCATTCCATTTTCAAGTATCTTTTCGAAAGACACTTTGCATTCAAACCAATTGTGCATATTTATTACGTTTTAATTTTATCTGTACTTTTTTAGATAATAAGGGTACAAATATAGATTCAATTGGGGAGAAATACAATAAAGTTTCTTTTTATTCCATCTCGATGAAAATATAGTTTCATCAGGAAGAAACAAAAGTTTCATCGGGATGAAACAGAAAAAACTCTTATGACTGAAACTTTTTTAAAGAAGCTATTGTTATCAGAATATAGTGTGTTTTTCATGGTATTAGATTTTTAGATTAGTAATTTCATCCGGTTCGTGAGGATAGGATGTAGGGTTATAAATATGATAGCCGGAATTGTAAAGAAACTTCTCTTTCAATTCCGGCTATTTTTATGTTTAAAATTCGTCATTGGCATACAGACTTGATAGATTGTTTAATTTATAATCATATATTTCTGTATCCGAAAAGAATCTTTTTATTTCTATCGCAGCTGTTTCCGGAGAGTCGGATGCATGTACAATATTTTCTTGTACACTCATACTATAGTCTCCTCTGATTGTTCCCGGAGCGGCATTCCTTCCATTTGTAGCACCAGTTAGTGTACGTACAACATTTATGGCATCCACTCCTTCCCAACAACATACAATTACAGGACATACGCTCATGGCATCCTTAATTCTTTGAAAGAATGGTTTTTCTTTCAAATGAGCATAATGTTCACTTAATATTTCATCGCTCAGCCAAATCATTTTCATACCGGCTAAACGGAGTCCTTTTTTCTCAAAACGAGAAACAATTTCACCTATCAGGCTTCGCTGAATGGTACACGGTTTTAAAATTACTAGTGTTTTTTCCATTTAGAATTATATTAAGAGATTAAACTAAAGTATATAAAATAAAATATGTATGAATTTTTCTTCTCTTATTCGTTTTCAGTAGATTGGAAAGAAAGCATAATTTTAGATATTTCAAACATATTTTCTCTATATAGTTCTGCAAGTTAATCATGAATAGTCAATAAATGCAGAAAAATATGTGAGAACTTGCGTTCTTTAACATAGGTTAAATGTTCGTCTGTTTGTTAAAAGGTCTATGATATTTACATACCTAGATGGTTCTTCATGAAATTACGCAACGTTTGTCTGTTCACCCCTAATTTTTGACTGATATATTGCTTTGTTCTTTTTTCTTGAAGAAGTTTTCGTATGACTTCTTCTTTTCCTGATAATTTACATTGTTCCAAAGAGAAACCTTTTGGTCTACCTAGTTTTTCACCTAGGTTTTTCTTCCGTGCCAGAGCTTCTTTTGTTCTCTGCGAAATAAGGTTGCGTTCAATTTCAGCGCTTAGGCTAAAAGCGAATGCCAAAATTTTGCTATTAATGTTGTTCCCAAGTTCATAACCTTCTTTTACTGTAAAGACAATGATGTCTCTTTCCATACATTGATGCAGAAAACTCATTACTTGCATTAAATTACGTCCGAGACGTGAAAGTTCTGTTGTAATTAAAATATCGCCTTTGCGGACTTGCTTTAATAGCTTACCCAATTGCCGTTCGGATATCCCTTTTGTTCCGCTGATTGTTTCATCTACCCAGCTATCAACACGCATGTTTCTGGCTTTGACGAATTTTTCAATTTCAAACCTTTGATTGTCAGTGTTTTGTTTGTCGGTACTGACTCTTACATAACCATATACCATATTACTACTATTAAATTAATATGAAACAAGATACGTTTTATGTTTGGAAATGGCTATATGATTAGCAAAAACAAACTTTTTTATTGTAGTCTAAATAGATATTTTTCATGACTAAAATTACAAATTTAAATCAATGGAATGGCAAGATGAAAAAATTAAATAAAATAAACGGGGTAAAAAGGCGGATAATGAACGAATATTGTGTTTAATGGATTGTTGCTTAAATGCCGGAGGTTTTTTATATCATGGATTTCTTGTACTTTTACAAGCATAAATATAGAAACTGTTTAATTCAATATATTGAAACAGGTTTAGTTAAAAAACATCATGAAGAAGTTGTTGTCTTTACCGCCAAATTTGGTGGATTGTTTTCATAAGATAGAAAATGTAGATTCGAGAGAATGGTTTTGTACTTCTGATCCGAAAGGCGCACGGTTGGGATCGGGTGGAGGAACAACCTGGCTGTTAGAGTCTTGTCGTGAAAGAGAAGCGGGAGATTCATCTATAGTCGATTGGTTATCTATGGAAAAAAGAATATTGCTGCATGCCGGCGGACAAAGCCGTCGTTTGCCGGGATATGCTCCTTCCGGAAAGGTGTTAACGCCGATACCTGTTTTTCGTTGGGCGAGAGGGCAAAAACTGTCTCAGAATTTGCTGTCATTGCAATTGCCTTTGTATGAAAAAATCATGCAAAAGGCGCCGGATACATTACATACGTTGATTGCCAGCGGCGATGTATATATTCGGAACAGAGAGCCGTTACAAGATATTCCCGATGTGGATGTTGTTTGTTATGGCATGTGGGTAGAGCCTGGATTGGCTGTTAATCATGGCGTTTTTGTTTCCAGTCGCAAATCTTCCGGCAAGTTGGATTTTATGTTGCAGAAACCTTCTTTAGAGGAATTGGGACAACTGGCGGGTTCTCATCTGTTCTTAATGGATATTGGTATTTGGCTGTTAAGTGATCGTGCCGTAGAATTGCTAATGAAACGTTCCTATAAATCGGATGGTAAAACTTTGAAATTCTATGATTTATATTCTGAGTTCGGTTTAGCTTTGGGAGCAAACCCAAAGATTCCGGATCCGGAGTTAAATAAGCTAACCGTTGCTATTTTGCCTTTGCCGGGAGGTGAGTTTTACCATTATGGAACTAGTAGAGAGTTGATTTCATCTACTTTAGCCATACAGAATCTTGTGATAGACCAGCGTGCTATTATGCAACGGAAGATAAAACCTCATCCTGCAATGTTTGTGCAGAATGCCGAGATACATCAGAAACTGACAGTAAACAATTCCGAATTATGGGTAGAGAATAGTTATGTTGGTCCGTATTGGATATTAAATAATAAACATATTATCACAGGTGTTCCTGTAAATAACTGGAAGTTGCGTTTGCTGGAAGGTGTTTGTGTGGATGTTGTTCCTGTAAATGAAACAGATTACGTAGCTCGTCCTTATGGTTTTAATGATGCTTTTAAAGGAAATCCGGCGGATATATCAACCTTATTTATGGGACATCCTGTTTCTGAATGGGCATCGGAAAGAAATGTGCGATTGCCGGAATGCGAAGATATTCAGAATGCTCTTATTTTTCCGGTTTGTAAATCTGTTGACGATTTAGGCATCGTTCTACGCTGGATGATTTCGGAACCGGATTTGGAAAAAGGCAGGAATATATGGGAGTCTGCCCAAAAGATGTCTGCAAATGAATTGTCCGATAAAGCAAATTTGCCTCGTTTAATTTTCCAACGTGAGGCTTTCCGGAAAAAAGATTGGTCAATGCTTGCTGCTAATCATGAGAAAAGTGTTTTTTATCAATTGGATTTAGCTGATGCGGCGGAAGAGTTCGTGAAAAATAATATTGCTTTACCAGAACCTTTATCGGAAAACGTTTCATTGATGAAGCAGATACATGACCACATGTTCCGTGCCCGTATATTACAGCTTTCCGGTAAAAATTATTCAGATGAACAGCAAAAGGCTTTCTCTCTTTTGCGCGACGGTTTAATAGGGTCAATTGCAGACAATAAACAAACGCCTTGCTTAAACGTCTATCGAGATCAGATTGTTTGGGGACGAAGTCCTGTTCGCATTGATTTGGCCGGAGGTTGGACCGATACGCCTCCATATTGTATGTATTCCGGAGGAAATGTGGTGAATGTGGCTATAGAACTAAATGGGCAACCGCCTTTACAAGTCTATGTGAAGCCTTCTAAAGCATATAATATAATCTTACGTTCAATAGACCTGGGGGCAATGGAGTGCATTACTTCCTGGGATGAGTTGAAGAATTATAATAAAGTGGGTTCTCCATTCTCTATACCGAAAGCGGCTTTGGCTTTAGCCGGATTTATTCCGGAGTTTGCGGCTGAGAGATATTCTTCTTTGGAAGAGCAGTTGAAAAGTTTTGGTTGTGGATTGGAAGTTACTTTACTGGCGGCTATTCCTGCCGGTTCCGGGTTAGGAACCAGTTCTATTTTAGCTGCTACGGTGTTAGGGGCAATCTCCGATTTTTGTGGCTTGGCTTGGGATAAAAGTGAAATAGGAAACCGTACGCTTATCTTGGAGCAATTATTGACTACCGGAGGAGGATGGCAAGACCAATACGGAGGTATTCTTCACGGATTGAAATTATTGCAGACAGGAGAAGGTTTCATCCAATCTCCTAAAGTACGATGGTTGCCCGATTATTTATTTACGGAACCGGAGTTTCAGGCTTGTCATCTTTTGTATTATACAGGTATCACGCGTACGGCAAAAGATATATTAGCGGAGATTGTAAGAGGTATGTTCTTGAATAGTAGTGTACATCTAACTTTGCTTTCCGAAATGAAAGAACATGCTTTGGATATGTATGAAGCAATCCAACGTGGAGATTTTAAAACGTATGGAAATCTGGTTGGTAAAACTTGGGTGCAAAATAAAGCATTGGATTCGGGTACGAATCCTTTAGCTGTGGAGCAGATTATAAATCAGATAAAAGACTATACCTTAGGTTATAAATTGCCTGGCGCAGGTGGAGGTGGCTATTTATATATGGTAGCGAAAGACCCTGAAGCTGCATTACAGATTCGTAAAGTATTAGCGACATTTTCCCAGAATCAGAATGCCCGTTTTGTAGAGATGAATTTGTCCACTAAAGGTTTGCAAGTGAGCCGCTCATAGGATTTTACAAAATATTTGTAGCTAAATGGAATAGAATCATTGCTATTTGGAACATTGCTATTCCAACAGAAATTATACCTTTGCGAAGTTTTTTAATGGGGAAAAGGTTGTAATGATGTAATGGGGACAAAATATATTTGCTGTATTTTCTTTATGCTTATCGTCTGGGTGGCGAATGGGCAAAATACTATAATAAAAGGGGTTGTTAATGACTCTATTACGGGTGAGGCTTTGCCGTATGTTTCTGTATTGTTGAAAGGAACGACTATTGGTTCTACTACGGACCTGGACGGTCAGTTTTCTATATCTACTTCTTCAAAAGTTCGTATATTACAGTTCTCATACTTAGGTTATGCAGAGAAAGAGATTCGAATTACTCCGGGGAGAACTAATAATTTAAAAATAGAATTGGCACCTTCTTCTATTACTCTTTCGGAAGTAGTAGTAAAGGGAGGTAAAGACAAGTATAAAAAGAAAGACAATCCGGCTGTCGCATTTGTAAAGAATGCCATAGAAAGAAGAGAGAGCAATGATCCTCGTAATCACGATTATTTTCGTTATGACCAGTATGAAAAGATGGTCTTCGCTATGAATGACTTTCAACCGAAGCCGAAGAAACCGGATGGAAAAGTGGGCAAATTTGACTTCTTGGTTGATTTTGTTGATACTTTGGAAATAGGAACAACAGTATTACCGGTATCTGAAAGAGAAAAGGTTTCTTCCGTTTACTTTCGTAAAAATCCGAAGTCGGAGAAAAGATTAGTAAAGGGTGCGAAATCCGCCGGTATAGATGAAATATTTTCAAGAGATGGTATTCAGCAGTTTTTGGATGAGGTATTTCGTGAAGTGAATATCTTTCAGAATGATATTCCATTATTCCTGAATCGTTTTGTAAGTCCTTTATCAACTATGGGGCCGAATTTCTATAAGTACTATTTATTGGATACTTTGGAAATTAATAATCAAAAATGCGTGGATCTCGGTTTTGTTCCATTTAATTCGGAAACGTTTGGTTTTACAGGACACCTTTATATTACGCTTGATTCAACTTATTTTGTTCAGCGTGTGAAGCTGAATGTCCCTAAGAAAATCAACCTTAACTTCGTGGGAGGAATGACTATTGAACAAACTTTTGATAGGGCCGAAGACGGAACTCGTATCATTACGAAGGATGATATAAATGTAGATTTTAAATTATCGCAAAAGTCGAAAGGTATGTATGCCCGTAGGCTTAATATTTATAGTAATCAGGCTTTTTCTCCACCGGAGGATGCTTCTATATTCCAAGAAAGTGCGCCTGTTATAACGGATAAGGAGGCGTTTCGCAGGCCGGAAGATTTCTGGGAAATCAACAGGCCGGAAGAAGCCGGCAAACGAAAGCAACATACGGTTGAAGCTTTAATGGCAAAGCTACGTTCTGTTCCAATCTTTTATATTACGGAAAAGGTCGTTTCCATATTGGTTTCGGGATATATAGCAACGAACAAGGATCCGATGAAAAGTAAATTCGAGTTCGGCCCAATGAATACGGCAATTAGCGGTAATGCTATCGAGGGGGCTCGCTTTCGTGTGGGAGGAACTACTACTACGGCATTTAGTAAGAACCTGTTCCTTGATGGATATGTTGCGTACGGAACTAAAGATGAAAAGGTTAAGTATGATGCTATTGTAGAATATTCTTTCAATGAAAAGAAAGAATATCGTAAAGAATTTCCGGTGCATTCTATCCGTGCCGAGTATAAATATGATATCAATCAGTTGGGGCAGCAATATATGTATACTAATCAGGATAATATCTTTTTAGCATGGAAACGCCAACGGGATACGCGTGCCACTTATTTGCGTAATGCGGAACTTACTTATTATAGTGAACATTATAATGGCTTGGCTTATGGTGCCGTATTCAGAAATAAAAAAGAATATGCAACCGAATATTCTGCTTTCGACCGTATCGGCCCGGATAATCAGATAACACCTGTAAAGTCTTACTCTATGACAGAGATGGAGTTTAAATTCAGATATGCTCCGAATGAGAAATTTTATCAGACCCGAAATTATCGTTATCCAATAACATTGGATGCTCCTGTCTTTACTGTAAGCCATGTAACGGCTCTTAAAGGTGTTTTAGGTTCATCTTATACATATAATCGTACAGATGTGGGTATTCAGAAACGTTTTTGGTTCTCTGCTTTTGGATATGTAGATATTATTGGTAAGGCAGGTAAGGTTTGGGATAAAGTGCCATATCCGTTACTGATTATTCCGAATGCAAACCTTTCTTATACTGTGCAACCGGAGTCATATACTTGTATGAACGCGATGGAGTTTCTGAATGATGAATATGCTTCATGGGATGTGACTTATTTTATGAATGGAGCTTTGTTGAATCGTTTACCTTTAGTGAAGAAATTGAAATGGAGAGAAGTTTTCTCTTTCCGTGGTTTATATGGTCATCTTTCAGAAAAAAATAATCCGGCTAATGGAGGAGGAGAAGGGTTATATTTATTTCCTGCCGGTTCATATGCTATGAGCAGTACTCCTTATATGGAAGTAGGAGTGGGAGTTGAAAACATCTTTAAATTCTTGCGTTTGGATTATGTTTGGCGTTTGAACTATAAAGACCATCCGGGAATTCAAACACGAGGTGTTCGATTTAGCATGCACCTGACGTTCTAGAGTATTTAATATATAAAGAGAAAACAAATATAAAAAAGAAACCTCTTTGCATAGATATGATGCGAAGAGGTTTCTTTTTGGAGGTTCCTGGCGGATTCGAACCGCCGTACACGGTTTTGCAGACCGCTGACTAAGCCACTCATCCAAGGAACCAAAATGTTTTTATACAAGTAGATGATTGCTTTTTAGAGGTTCCTGGCGGATTCGAACCGCCGTACATGGTTTTGCAGACCACTGACTAAGCCACTCATCCAAGGAACCGTTATAGCAAAACAACCAGCTTATTTTGCGAGTGCAAAGAAATAGAATATATTTGGAATATCCAAATCTTTTATTCTTTTATTGCTTGCTAAAATCCTCTTCCAGATTGTCCTTGTACATAATTTATAACGGATTCATCCGGATAAGTGTAATCTTTTAAACGGAATATTGTAGAAATAGGAAAAATACAGTTACTTTGTTGTCTGATAAGATAAAATAGAAAATATGACATATACGGAGACAGATATTCCCGGCGTTTGGATTATTGAACCGAAAGTATTTAGTGATGCAAGGGGATATTTTATGGAGGCCTTTAAGCAGAATGAATTTGAAGCATGTATAGGAAAATTTGATTTTGTGCAGGATAATGAATCATGTTCAACGAAAGGTGTTTTGAGAGGATTACATTATCAGCTAGCGCCTTATTCCCAATCCAAATTAGTACGTGTAATAAAAGGTCGGGTATTGGATGTGGCTGTTGATGTACGTGCCGGTTCTCCTACTTTCGGGAAGTATATTGCTGTAGAATTATCCGGCGAAAATAAACGGCAATTATTTATTCCGCAAGGATTTGCACATGGATTCCACGTTCTGAGCGAAGAAGCTGTTTTTACATATAAAGTTGATAATCCTTATACGCCATCACATGAAAGGGGCATTCGCTTTGACGATCCTGCTATTCATGTGGATTGGGGAATAAAAGATTTGTCGTTGATTAACCTTTCAGAAAAAGATAAAAATGCACCTTGTCTGAATGAAGCCGAACTTAATTTTACATTCAAAAAAATATAAATATGAAGACTTACCTGGTTACCGGTGCTGCCGGTTTTATTGGAGCTAATTTTATTAAATATATGCTTTCAAAGCATCAGGATATAAAACTGGTTGTTTTAGATTTACTTACTTATGCCGGTAATTTAGGCACAATAGCCAATGATATAGATAACGAACGTTGCATATTTGTGAAGGGAGATATTTGCGATAGAACTTTGGCTGATGAATTGTTTGCTAAATATCAATTTAATTACGTTGTTAATTTCGCGGCCGAAAGTCATGTGGATCGTAGTATTGAAAATCCTCAATTATTTCTTGTTACAAATATTTTGGGGACACAAAATCTGTTGGATGCGGCCCGTAAAGCGTGGGTGACGGGGAAAGATGAATCCGGTTATCCTACCTGGAAAAGCAATGTGCGTTTCCATCAGGTATCAACAGATGAAGTATATGGCAGTTTAGGTGCTGAGGGATTTTTCCATGAAACAACTCCGTTAGACCCTCGTAGTCCGTACAGTGCATCAAAAACCAGTGCCGATCTGTTTGTAAAAGCTTATTTTGAAACCTATAAAATGCCGGTGAGTATAACTCGCTGTTCTAATAATTATGGACCATATCATTTTCCGGAAAAACTGATACCTCTTATTATTAAAAATATCTTAGAGGGGAAAAAACTTCCTGTTTATGGTGATGGTACGAATGTACGCGATTGGTTATATGTGGAAGATCATTGTAAGGCTATTGACGCTGTTATCCACAATGGAAGAGTGGGAGAAGTCTATAACGTAGGAGGACATAACGAAAAACAAAATATAGAGATCGTGAAACTTACTATCCGGACTATCCGCCAATTGATGACAGAACATCCGGAATATCGTCAGGTATTGAAAAAGAAAGACATAGGCCCGGATGGGCAAATATCTATCGAATGGATTAATGATGATTTGATAACTTTTGTCAAGGATCGTTTGGGACACGACCAACGCTATGCCATCGACCCGACAAAAATAACCAAAGAACTTGGTTGGATTCCTGAAACTTGTTTTGAAGTTGGAATTGAAAAGACCATTCGTTGGTATTTGGAAAATCAAAAATGGGTAGAGGATATAACCGGTGGCGATTATATGAAATATTATGAACAAATGTATGCCGGAAGAGAAATAAAGTAATCTTCCGGTCATTCGGTTTGCTCATTTTCTGTTTCCGCATGAGTATACGTATTGGCTGCAAGGCTGCCCGCTAATTCCGGTGCAGCCTCTTTTATTTGTTTTCGTATCGCTTCACGTATATTGTACCGTATATTGGTGCGTGTACTATCCAATTCTGCTTGTTTGGCAGGTTTTAGAAAATCTTTGTAACGGCATTTTACAATTTTGAACTTGAAGTCATCCATATTTCCTCGAATATCTATACCTAATTTGAATGGTACGGGAGATTTTAATACGGAAATATGGTAATCGAATGTCATATCAAGATTGTGTGTTCCTCCTACAGCTACCTTGTAGCGATCCATTTCAACAAGGAAGGGAAAAACCTCTATTTTATTGTCTCTAATGGCCAAATCCACAGAAATACTATCTATCATATTACGTTTTTTGTTTTTGAACATAAGAGTTTTAGATATCTCAGTAAAAGTTTCACCGTCTAGCAATACCATGTTTTTTCCATGCAGGAAGCAGGCTGAGTTTAAAGACGGGAGGATGATAGACATCGTTGAATCCATCTGGCAGGTTGCTGTAATCTGGCAGTCAACAACGCCTTCGAAAGAACGAAGCATGGGTACTAATGTATCCATAGAAGGAAACAAGCTTATCAGTTTCTCCACTAAAATATGCTCCATGTCTAAGTCAAAACCAGCTGTTGCTCCGCGTTTATTTTTAGCGGTATAAACCATAGTCAGGTTTCCGTCACCCATGTTTGAATGCATATTTAAGTTACTCAGGTTGGCGCTTTGGTTACGAAGAATAACTTCACCTTGTACATTTTCCAAAGATAAATCTTTGAAGTCTATACGTTTGGCATCCGTGTGGAGTGTCATGTCCAGATTTGCCGGAAGCACGAAAAGCTGGTCGGTTGTATCAACTGCCGCTGTGTCTGTTACAGACAAGTTGTGTGTTTCCAGATTGGTGATATTTTCGTTGTTTAACATATCCAGATCGGCAGAAATAGCATGTTGCTCTGAATATTGCATGCCCTTGTTCATCGCTTTCATTATTTGGTTACAGTCAATATAATTGGATGTCAGGGCAAAGTTGCCTTTTAATTTTCCTCCACGAAGTAGAGCCTGTCTGATATGATTGATTTCACCATTTAATGTCAGGTCACTTTTACCTATACGTAAACGGGCGTCGGTAAGAGTAATCGTATTGGTGTTAAACTTTACATTCGTTTGTTCCATTCGTATTGGAATAGGGAAAAGGCGGCTGAATGCCTGCATTTGGTTGAAACGGACATTTCCACGTGCTTCCCATTTACGTAGTATACTGGTGGTCTGATCTAAAGAATCTTTTTTTGTTGTCTGAGATGTTCTTATACGCGTACGTGTTGTTCGTTGGGGCGTATTTGTTTGTTGCCTTTTTTGCTGCCTGGCTTCACGATATGGCAATGCGGTGATGTTGAATTGACTTCCCGCCAACGTCATGCCTGTACGTATAGGAGCAATAAAATATTTTAATGTATCGACACTGATTGTTGCACCGGCTGTAGGTATCCGTTTGTTAGTGGCGGATGCTTTCATTCCACCTTGCAATACGGTATGTCCGGCAGCAATCCATATGGAATCCGGCAAGCGACTGTTTAAATGTTCAAATTTGACACTGGCAGTCAGAGGGATTACTGCTGAAGTATCAATAACCGGAGTTGTGTTGGCTTGCATTTCCAGAAGGTAGATATTTGTATTTATTTCATCTTTATATTTTATATTCATCGTATCGATAGAGAGAGTTGCATTCAGCAATCCTTTTTTGTTTAGATAAATGCTTTCTTTATGCGTGGAACCTATAAAAAAATGTGTTCCTGTAACGTATGCGTCTATGCCAAACGGTTGGCTGAAAGCTTTAAATTGATTTATATCCAATTTCCCGGAAGCCTGTACTTTATCATATCTGCCATTTATTAGGTCGTCTATGGTAAATGCTGTCCGGAGATTGGCATTCAGCATTCCTTGCAACAATAATGTATCAGGATTCAGAAAATCCTTTGCCATCCGTGTAAAATCTACCTGTCCGTTTATTTCTGTATTGATATCCGGGTTTTGGAATACATTTGTAACCTTTCCTTTCATGGATAAAGACGTGTTTAACCCTTTAATCTTTAATTCTTCAAGAGATATAAATGATGAATCGGGATGCAGGCCGTTCAGGTGAAGGTCTAAATCCATTTGTAAAGTATCTATGCCTTGCTTAATGCCGGAAATATGATATGAACCATTTTTAATTTGGCAGCAGAGGTTAATGGATGGAACAATACTGTCACCCAGTTCACCATATATATTCCCGTCTAATATTATATTTCCTTTTGCATGTGTTTTATCCCGGTTTTGAAAATAGGCATTCGGAATGAAACTAAGTAAATCATTCATATCTGCAACCTTCAATCCCATTTTCATGTCAATTCGCATTCGTTGGGTTTCAAGTATTGTCGTAATGCTACCATCGGCGGTAAAAGGTAAAGAATTAATTAGAAGCTCAGCTTCGTGTAGCGTAATGGTGTTGTAGTGGTTGTTTAATTGCAGCTGACTTTTTAACTTTAGCGATAAATTGTTCGCCAATGTATAAGCCGGACTATGGAATAGAATAGAACTGATTCCTGCTTGCAAATCCAATATGTTTTCATCCTGGGTTAACGAGCCGTTCAAATTGAAGAAGAAGCCTTTTATCTCGGCATACGTATTCTGTTGTTGATCGTCATAAGTAAAATGTCCGTTGGATATTCTTACTTTTTGCAGGTCAATGGGAGGCAACGATTTTTGTTTTTGTTCATCATCAGAAACAGTACTGTCATTTTCGCTATGGTAAATATCCCAGTTCGCCTTTCCTTCTTTATTTACATAACCATAAAAACGAGGGTCTTCAATGATTACTTCTCCTATTGTTATTTTTCCGCTAAATAAAAAATCTGTAGGACGTAGCGAAATAATTGCTTTGTGGAAACTCAGCAAAGAATCTGATGGAATAGAAAGACTTTCCTCGTGCATTGTAGAATCTTCTGCCGAATGAGATATTAGTTTCCCGTTCGTAAGGCGTATACCTAGATGAGGATAAGTTTCAAAATAAGTCAATTCAATCTTTTCGCATTCCAGATGAGCATCCAGAAATTCATTTGTTTTTTCAATAACAAGAGGTGTTAATTTTTCGGGAGGAAGAATACCCCATTGAAGTATACTGAACCCAATGGATGGTAAGATGAAAAAAAAGGTAAAAAATGCTATTAAACAGCCTGTAATTATTTTTTTTTTGCTCTTTGTCATGACTATTTTTCTTATTCCTGTACAAAGATATAAATATTTTATACCATTTGAAGAATAAAGGGATGATTTGTAAATACTTGGATGTTTTTACTATAGTTCGTGTTTTGTTGATGCGGAATCATGCCGAAACTGTTATTTTATATTATAAATTTGGAGAAAAACGATCCTGTGAAGCTTAAATAATTAAAAATTTGTTATGATTTATATGGCTTCTTGAATTTTATAGCTATCTTGCCCATACTTATAACAAAATGAAAAAATATTTACTATGGAATGAAAAACACACGGTTATTTTTTTGTGTATTTTCTTTTTTAATAGTTGCCTCTATAAAATCAATGAGCATCAATATAGATAGCTTATATACTGTTCTTGCGGAAAAAACAGACAGTACTAAATTAATCTATCTGGATAGTATTGTAAAAAACAATGTTTCCAAAAAAAGTGATAATATCCCTCTTTTTAATATATTTCTAAACGAAGCGGAAAGACAAAAGAATGAAGTTTTTCAGGCAAAAGCATATTTTCAGATCACTAAATATTATTATTCCCGAGATTTGGATAGCATGCGTTATTATATTCGGAAAGCAGAACCTATTATGCTGAAAAATGGAACGTATGAAGAATTTTTTCGAATGAAAGCATGGTATATTTATGCTTTATCTGTCAGAGGTAATCGGGATGAAATTATTCCCGAAGTTAATGAACTCAGAAGATTGGCCCAGGAAGTTAAGTATAGAGATGGTGAGGATATGGCTAATCAGGCTTTGGCCGATTATTATTTCAAAACTGGATTGTATGAAGAAGGACTTCGTTTATATGAGGAAGTTCTTCATAGTATGGAAACGCGTAATATTCCCATTATTAAACGTATTAATATAATTCGTCAGATATTAAATAGTAATACGGGTATGAACACTCGTTTCTTATATTTGGAGAAATTGAATGGTTATATTAATGAATGCAAGGCAAAAGATATTCAAATGCTGGATGAAGAAACCCCTTTATATTATATAGATTATTTATATCATCGTTCTTATGCCCTTTATTCAATGGGGGTTCTTGACCAGAAGGCAGCTTATGAAAATACAAAAATTGCGGACTCTTTAATGAAAAAACATAATATGTCCCAAGAAGTAATGACTATGCACCAAGTCTGGTTTTTATATTATCGGATGGTGAATGATTATGATAATGCATCATATCATGTGAATGGGCTATTCGATTATTTTAAAAAAACAAAACGGATTGAAAGCTATATGTCTCTTTTACTCCAAAAAGCTGAATTATGTTATAATACTCATCATATGGCGGAAGCTTCCGATTGTTATCGTGTATATATAGATTTGAAAGATTCAATTACGCAGAAAAAATATTATGATGAACTAGCCCAGTTGAGGAATCAGCATGATCTGGATAAACTGGAGCTGAATAATAAGAAAATGGAATTGCAGGCCTCCCATGCACACACGCGGTTACTTCAGATGGGAGGTGGTATGATTTTGCTTATTTTGGTTTGCTGTACGCTGGGTTGGGTTGCCTATTCCCGTCATCGTTATGGATTACAACTGAAAAAAGCGAAAGAGAAAGCGGAAGAAGCGGATCAGTTAAAGTCTGCTTTTCTCGCTAATATGAATCACGAAATTCGTACGCCATTAAATGCTATAGTTGGTTTTTCTCAAGTGCTGGTAGATGAAGAGAATAAAGATACGCGTCAACAACTGGCTGAAATTATACAAAATAATAACGAATTGTTACAACGCTTGATAGCAGATGTTTTGGATATTTCAAAAATAGAGTCGAACTCGATGTCCTTATTTTATGCCCCACAGGATATACCAGCTTTAATGAAGGAAATTTATAATATTATTTTATTAAGAACCCCCGATACAATCCGTTTGGAATTGGCAGAATGTCCGGCATTGGTGCTGGATACGGATCGTAATCGTTTGACTCAGATTCTGACGAATTTATTGAATAACGCTTTAAAGCATACGGATGAAGGGTTTATCCGTTTTGGATATACACTGACTGATACACAGGTGCGTTTCTTTGTTCAAGATACAGGTGAAGGTATTCCTGCCGACCAGTTGGAACATATTTTTAGCCGTTTTGTACAGTTGAGCAATTGGACGAAAGGTGTAGGTTTGGGATTAGCTATCTGTCGAGGCTTAATTGAAAAAATGGGTGGACAGATTCAGGTGGAGTCCCAATTGGGGAAAGGCTCCACTTTCTATGTAATATTACCGATTAAACGCGTATCTTTGTGATAAATAAGTATATTTAAAACGTAAAAACAATGGATTTCCGCCTTAGAGTGTTTCATAGTGTTGCGTGTAATTTGAGTTTTACTAAAGCCTCGCGTGAATTGTTTATTAGCCAACCTGCTATAAGCAAGCATATTCATGAATTGGAGATACAGTATAAAACACCTTTGTTCGAACGGGTTGGCGGACGGGTTAAACTGACCAGGGCTGGAGAATTGCTGCTTTCTCATACAAATGTTCTCTTGTCGGCATACCGGCAGCTTGATTTTGAGATGAATTTGCTTACGAATAATTTTTCAGGAGAACTACGCCTTGGGGCGAGTACTACAATTGCCCAATATGTTTTGCCTCCTATTCTTTCTTCTTTTATAAAAAAGTTCCCGGATATACGAGTCTCTCTTTTGAATGGCAATAGCCATGATATAGAACAAGCACTTAGAGATGGAAAAATAACATTGGGATTAGTAGAAGGAAGTACACGCCAGAACACATTGCATTATAGCCCTTTTATGAGAGACGAATTAGTCGTAGTAACACATACGGGAAGTCAATTTGCCCGTTTTGATGAGTTGACTTTGAGCCAGCTTTGTACTTTGCCTCTCGTATTACGCGAAAACGGTTCAGGTACTTTGGATGTTTTAGCAACGGCGTTGGCTGCTCATCAGATCAAATTATCGCAGCTTCATGTGTTAATGCAATTGGGAAGTACGGAAAGTATTAAGCTATTTCTTGAAAATTCGGACGCTTTAGGCATTCTATCTGTCCGGGCAGTTACCAGAGAGTTGATGTCTGGTACTTTAAAAGTTATAGAAGTGGATGGTTTTAGGGCGGAACGTATGTTTTTATTTGTTGAACCGCAGGGACAAAATGGAGGGATTGAAGAGAGTTTTATACGTTATGCCAGTAACTATCGCTAATTTATAACTTCAGGTTATTGTCTATTCTATATAATGATTGGTTTTGTGTATGTAATCATTGTACTTTTGCACCCGAATAAATTATGAATGAATAACGTATAGAAGAATGAATGTAATCGAACAATTTCTTGGTAAATATAATAAACCCTTATTTATCCTTTTGTTTATCCTCTGTTTAATGCCGTTTATATCACCTGCTGTAGCTCTGTTTCTAGGTCTTGCATTTGCAATGACAGCAGGACACCCCTTTCCTCTATTTGCTAAAAAAACTTCTAAATATTTGCTTCAATTTTCTGTGGTGGGATTAGGCTTCGGAATGAATCTGCATGAGTCTTTGCAAACCGGTAAAGAAGGAATGGTTTTTACAGTCATCTCTGTTGCCGCTGTTTTACTTTTAGGCATGTATCTGGGGAAGCGTTTGATGATGGATAGAAAAACAGCTTATCTTATTTCTGCCGGAACGGCTATATGCGGTGGCAGTGCTATCGCGGCGGTAGCTCCTGTGGTGAAAGCAGACGATAATGAGATGTCTATGGCTCTTGGAACTATCTTTATCCTGAATGCTGTTGCGTTGTTTATATTTCCGCCTATCGGACATCTTTTGGGAATGACGCAGGAACAGTTTGGTATGTGGGCTGCTATTGCTATACATGATACGAGTTCGGTAGTTGGAGCCGGTGCTGCTTATGGTGAAAAGGCGTTGGAGATTGCTACTATGGTAAAGCTTACCCGTGCTTTATGGATTATTCCGGTAACGATAGTTACTATGTTTCTTTTTAAACAAAAAGGGGCAAAAATCAGCATTCCCTGGTTTATCTTTTTCTTCATCTTGGCGATGATAGCAAATACATATCTGTCTATTCCTGAAATGGTAAGCGGCTCTTTGGTTTGGTTGGCTAAAAAAGGATTAACGGTTACTTTATTTTTAATTGGTACGGGACTTTCACGTAGAGTGATTAAAAATGTGGGAGTCCGTCCGATGATACAAGGCGTAATACTTTGGATTTTTATTGGTCTTATCAGTCTTGGGGTAATCATGCTTATGTAATTGTTTTTTATTACCTTTGCATTTCATAATAGTTGGCAGTCGGCAAGTGAAGGCAACGAACTGTCAACTGTCAACAATTAAAATTATGGCTTCAAGAATAACAAAAGGCGTTATCATTTCTTTTTGGGTTATATATGTAGTGGCATTGGGTGCTGTTGCTTTGATATTTAAGTTGATAGCTGATGGTTCTATAGGTTATATGCCTCCTGTTGAACAATTGGAAAATCCGATTGATAAATACGCTTCACAAATTATCTCTTCCGACGGAAAAACTTTAGGTAGCTATGCCCATAGCAAAGACAATCGTATTTACGTAAATTATAAGGACCTTTCTCCTGATTTGGTGAAAGCGTTAATTGCTACCGAAGATATTCGTTTTACCGAACATAGCGGCATTGATGCGCAAGGCTTGTTTCGTGCGATTGTCAAGCGTGGTTTGTTGATGCAAAAAAGTGGTGGTGGAGGCAGCACGATTACGCAGCAGCTTGCTAAGCAATTATTCTCTCCAAGTGCCGATAATATAATGGAACGTTTGTTTCAGAAACCGATAGAGTGGGTTATCGCCGTCCAGTTGGAGCGAAATTATACGAAAGAAGAAATTATCAATATGTATTTGAATAAGTTCGACTTTCTGTATAACGCTGTCGGTATTCAATCGGCTGCACGTGTTTATTTCGGAAAGACACCAAAATCATTGAAAACCGAAGAAGCGGCTACATTGATAGGAATGTGTAAAAATCCTTCTTATTTTAATCCTGTACGACATAATGAACGTACACGCGGACGCCGTAATACTGTTCTCGAACAAATGGTAAAGGCCGGCTTTCTGACACAAGCGGAATGCGACTCTTTAAAACAGACACCTCTTACGGTTCATTTTACCCGTATGGATCATAAGGATGGTTTAGCTCCTTATTTCCGTGAATATCTCCGCTTAACATTAACTGCAAAGAAACCGGAACGTAGCAATTATGCCTCATGGCAATCGCAGAAATTTGCCGAAGATTCTTTATCGTGGGTAACTAATCCGTTGTATGGCTGGTGTAATAAGAATAAGAAGGCGGACGGTGAAAACTATAATATTTATACGGATGGTTTAAAGATATATACTACCATTGATTCACGTATGCAACAATATGCCGAAGAAGCTGTCCGTCAACATATAGGAAATGATTTGCAGCCTTCATTTTTCAAGGAAAAGAAGGGTAGGAGCTATGCGCCGTTCTCTCGTGATGTTTCTGTCGGACAGGTGGATACGATGTTGATTCGGGCAATGCATCAGACAGACCGTTATCGAGCTATGAAAAGTAGCGGCATGAATGAGGCCGATATGCGTAAAGAATTTAAAAAGCCGGTCGAAATGCGCGTGTTTAGTTGGGACGGACCTATTGATACAATCATGTCTCCTTGGGACTCTATCCGTTATCATAAGAGTTTTCTTCGTTCCGCGTTTATGTCGATGGATCCGCGTACCGGACAAGTCAAAGCGTATGTAGGTGGTATTGATTATAATGATTTCCAATATGATATGGTAAATGGCGGACGTCGCCAGGTAGGTTCAACCATCAAACCATTCTTGTATTCTTTGGCTATGATAGAAGGATTCAGTCCGTGTGATGAAATGTTGCATGTGCAGCAGCAGTTGATGGATGAAAACGGGCGCTTGTGGATTCCCCGTAATGCCAGTGCCAAGAGGATAGGGGAAATGGTTACTATCCAGTGGGGGTTGCAGAATTCTGATAACTGGGTTACAGCCTATCTTATGAGCCAGTTATCTCCTTATACGTTCGTCCGTTTGTTGCATTCGTTCGGTTTGAAGAATTATATTGATCCGGTAATTTCCGTATGTCTTGGAACACCGGATGTATCGGTTGGCGAAATGGTAAGTGCTTATACTACTTTTGCTAATAAAGGTATTCGTGTGGAGCCGCTGTATGTAACTCGTATTGAAGATCCTTATGGTAATACGATTGCGAATTTTGCTCCTCAGATGAATGAAGTGCTTACCGAAGATGCTTCTTATAAGATGCTGTATATGCTACGAAGTGTAATAGACGGAGGTACTGGTGGACGTGTCCGTTTCCGTTATGGAATCAAAGCTCCTATGGGAGGAAAAACAGGTACGACACAAAATAATTCGGATGGCTGGTTTATCGGATTTACGCCTAGTTTGGTGTCTGGATGCTGGGTTGGAGGAGAAGATCGTTCTATCCATTTCGACCGTTTGGCAGAAGGACAGGGAGCAAGTATGGCGTTACCTATCTATGGTTTGTATATGCAGAAAGTTTATGCCGATAAAACGTTAGGATATTCGGAGGAAGATGCGTTTGAAGTACCGGAACAGTTCTCTAATCCATGTGAGAACCAGTCTTCCCGAGATACAAGGAATGCTCCTGCAGACATAGGTGGTATAGATAAAATGTTTGAATAAAAATAGAAAAGAAAACAGAAGCCCCCGTTACGTGAATCGATTCGATTATGTAACGGGGGCTTCTGTTTTTTTATCCGTTTATGAACGGGGATAAGGGATTTCAGCTAGCCCTTTATACATGAACTTATAAGTCGGCACTTCTATTCCCAGCTCTTCGGCTGTACGGACAACATAACCGGTCAAAGTTTCCAACTCGGTAGGCTTGCCCAAAAGAAAATCGGAATGCATGGATGTCGTTGCGTTGGCAGGCATCATTTTTTGTGCTTCAATGGATTTGTACACAATATTGCCGGGAAATTGTATCCCTTTGGCTTCTGCGACATTTTTTAGCTCACTGCTAAGTGTAACAAACATGTCATAATGTTGATCTATAACCTGACCGATGTTCTGGTTGAAAAAAGAAGTGATGGTTGCGGCAGGCGATATCATCATGAATTTTTTCCAGATACGAGTATTCATATCCTTGGGATTATAGGCTTTGATGTGCGCGTTTGTCAATAGGGTAAGTAACGTTTTTTGCTTTTCTTCATCTCCGTTTTCCGAACCGAAGAATAACCTTTCCTTTCCGCTGAATTTTTCTACATATCCGGGTCTTATTAGCCGGGAACCAATATAAGTACACCCCTTCCAGACAGGCTGGCCGGGCAGCAATTCTTGTATTTGTTCGGTGATATTAATGCCGTTTTGTAATGGAATAATAACGGTTTCCGGGCCCAGTAATGGTTTTAATTGTAAAATGTTTTCCTTTAAATTATAACTTTTCGTACAGCAAAACACATAGTCCACCGGGCCTATTTCAGCCGGATTATCGGTTGCGAGAGTTGGAATAGCTGTAATTGTACGTATACCGGTTCTTGCTTGTAAGCCACGTTCTTGAATAGCGCGCAGGTTGTCTCCTCTGGAGATGAAATAGAAATCAGCTATTTGTTTTTCTTTATAGCGTAAAATCATCATAGCACCATAGTAGCCTCCTACGGCGCCTATCCCGGAAATTGCAATTTTTAATTTACTCATAATGATCTGTCTTGTATTTTGCAAAGATGGAAAATAAAATCGAAATTGACTTATACAAGTTTTAGTTCTTTCAGAAAATCCGGTATGCATTGTTCAAAATCTACCCCAAACCGGTAATCTGTTTGCGCTTTGTATGTCCTTAATATACTGTTGGCTGTAAAACGTACGGCTATAGCTGTCGATTCTACCAGATTGAAGTTGTTAAGCAGGGCCGATAACAATGCGCTGGCAAAAACGTCACCTGTCCCGTGATAATAACCGGGTATTCTTTTTACAAAGAAATAGCCGGTGGTGTTAGAGGCTGTTTCGTAAGTGGCGGCGCCCAATTCGTCTTCTTTGAAATATACACCGGTTAATACAATCTTCTTCGGTCCGAGTTTACTCAACTTTTTCAATGTGTTTTCTATATAGGCTTGCGTATAGGGACCAGGTTGATATGGTTCATCCAGAAGCAATGCGGCTTCTGTCAGATTGGGGACGATAATGTCTGCTTTTTCGCATAAAGATCTCATACCCTTTGCAAAATCGAGAGTGAATATTTTATATAATTCTCCGTTATCGGCCATTACTGGATCAACAAGAATCAGATTCTTGTCTGTTCTAAACTGATGGAAAAATTCTTTTACAATATCCAACTGTTCAAAGGAGCCCAGGAAACCGCTATATATGGCATCAAACTGGATATCCAAAGACTTCCAGTGTTTTGTAATAGGACGCATATCTTCTGTGAGATCACGGTAAGTATAACCGTCAATGCCTCCTGTATGAGTGGATAAAACGGCTGTCGGAAGTGCGCTTACTTCAATACCAGCGGCCGATATTATAGGGAGTGCAACCGTTAGGGAACATTTGCCGAAGCCGGATAAATCATGAATGGCTGCTACGCGTTTTAAATAGGTTTTATTTTTCATCTTTAATATGTTGTTTAATCTACAATTTAGTTCTTTACAATTTTATGACTGATTCTGCCGTCTGCCGTAAAGATATGGAGAATGTAAATATCCTGCGGATATTGGGTATAAGAAAGTGAAACAGTCCGGCTGTTTATTCCTTCCTGTTTGTTTAGCATACGTCCGTTTGTATCGTACAACGTTACTTCATGGATTACCGACGGTGAGTTGACGGCTATATTTCCTTCGCCGTCTGATGCGATGGATATATTCAGGTCGTTTTCAATCTTATCTGTAGATGTCGGATTACTTATTACTATTTCGTCGGTCGTGTTTCCGCTTTTGCGAACCCATTTCCAATTATCGGAATCACTGCTTTTGTACATTAGCCGGATACGGTCTGTGGAAGCGATATTAGTCGTTATTATACATGGGAATTCTCCGGCAGTTCCATTGTCAATTTCCAAAGCGGTCAGGGTTTCTTGCGGAGAAATGAATTGTTTGGTATTTCCGCTTTGGTCAACTAAAGCCAAAGCGATAGTCCCTGTGAAATCCCGTATGCTGAAATTACCTATGAATCCGGCCTTTACCATAAACTCGGTGTTTGAAATAATAGGAGATGTGGTAGTCGATAGTCCGTTGAATATTTCACCGTCGCTTTCTCCGGCAAATAAATAAAGTACATCCTGATAAGAGGAGTTGGCTTCTGCTTTTTTTAAGCTTATCATAGCGCTTTGGTTGACGGAGAAGCCTCCGCCGCTATTGCCTCCTGTTCCTTGAACTTCCGGTTCCAGTACGGATAGCAGATAAAAACCATTGGCAAGTCCGCTCCAACCCCAGTTCACATGGAAGTAGTTGCTCTCATTGTAACCATCCAGAATAAATTGATGCCCCTCCTGTTTGTCATTCTGCCCGGCGTAAACAACGGGACGGTTATTATTTAGCTCGTTTTTAATGATATTTTCCCATTCCGTATCCTGATACCCATTCCGTTGTAATACCTGAAGTGATTTATCATATTTCATATAGTTCACTAGCCCCTGTGCTGCCGTTAAAGTAAGAGCGCCGCTGTTATCCGGAGCGTAATCCATATTTGAAAAGACGCCGCAATCATACATTAATGTTGCTACGTTTTGTGCTTGTTCGCTTGTGTATTCTCCTGCCGTATAAGTAGCAGGCATATTATCCCATGCGTAAGGAGTATCAAATGTTGCAGACAGAGTGAAACCGTATGTTGTAGAGGTGTAAGTATGGCTGTCTTGTCCTACATCCGGCCATTTATGATATTGCATGGCAATGGCAGTCGACGTCGCAACACATCCGGTAGGTGTTTTTTCTCCGTTTACACTGGGGCATAAATTATTGTATGGTGCCATCTGATCCCATAATACGGTTGTAAGTTGTACACCGTCTGCTTTTAATTGGTAACTGGCGTTACGGAGATTGCTCCAGGCTTCTTTCACTTTTTTAGAGACGGAGGATGTATTCTTCCTTACCCATGAAATTTGTTGCCTGTAACCTTCGAACCAGGCTTTCAGATTTGGAGGCATGGAGTCTGCCTTAAAGGGGTATTGCATACTGTATCCAAGGATAGGATATACGTTATCGTCTCCGGCGATAGCTATAAAGCCTTTTTTATCGGTTAAGTTGAATACGTAAAAACTGGCTTTTGTTTCTGCGGTCGATTTTGTCATCGTGACATCAGACCATACCGGAACTAATTCTATTTGTTTGGCTCTGGTTTGTGGAAAATTACTGTTCATAAAACTGAGAGCCACATTTTCCGCCTGTTTTAAATCAACAGGAGTTGCATTTATCGATATTACCGACGATACGGCAAAAAGAAAAGTAAAAAAACGTCTCATGTACATTTTGTTTTAGCGTTTATACTATTATTCGGGTGTCATTAGATATTCATAACAATGGAAATGAATAGATGGTTGTTTATAAACAGTTAAGGGATTGATGATAATAGGTGTATGCGATTAAGGTTTTCTGCTTTTTAATGTACTGTAATTTCGATTAAAGTAAAAGTGTTGAGGAAGACGGTTTTATTTAAATATGAAATAGGGAGCAGGCTTTTTTCAATGGAAGATATGTGATTGTAATTCTTTGTGGCTGCAAATTGTTTTTTGATTTTCAAATTAGTTTCAAATCGGTATGAATTTAACAATTTCGTTTTTGTTAGATTCATCGTTTTGACTATTTTACAGCATAAAACATTAATATCCTTTTTTTGCCGATTGAAACATCATATACTTCATATGTGAAGGATTTTTTATCAATGGATATTGTTGCATCAAAATTATTAAAACAATCATCACAGTCCTGAATACTTTGAATTGTTAGAAGGAGTTTAGATGCTTCTGTTTTATATTTTCCTTTTGTTTTAGAATATAATTGACCTTCACGTCCTTCATATCTATGTTCGATTTCAATAGTTCCATCTAGTTTGAAATAGTAAGTAACATAGATTGTTTGGTGTGATGATGGTAGCCAGTCTGCTGCTGCATATATATGTCCTGCCAGATCAGAAAACTCTCCGTCCGGTATTTTCCTGTACGTAACATCTCCTACAAACAATTCATCTGCATTTATTTTATAGGACGATTGTTCAGTTTCTCCATTTAAGTAGTTAAGAGATAACTCTTTGTTTGAAACACTCCATGTAAATGATTCTTTATCTTCCAATTTACCTAAATTATAATTTTCCCATGATCCTGTCATATCCTTATCTAAGGATAAAAGGAAGATCTCTTTAATACCGGCTTCTTCTGAAATGTATTTGCCTGTTAAATCGACATTAGAGGTTTCATCGTCTTTGCTGCATCCTGTAAATGCAAGAAGTATAGTTAATAATAATATGAGTTTCTTCATTATTTCCTTTATTCAATTACTAGTATTCTTTGTCTTCATACCCTGATAGATATCCACACTTTGCATGAACGTGCACAAAGAAAACCATTTTTATCCGATTGTCAAATAATATAAACACATTAAATTCGGCTGTTTTTGGCATTTTTTCCGTTGAAATGGGATAAAAACAAAAACAGCACTTCACAGATTAAACTGTAAAATGCTGTTTATTAACTTGTTGCTTATCTGTGACCCGGGAGGGGCTCGAACCCTCGACCCAATGATTAAGAGTCATTTGCTCTACCAACTGAGCTACCGAGTCGGAATTTTTTTTGTTGGATATTCTATTTATCAAGTGACCTGGGAGGGGCTCGAACCCTCGACCCAATGATTAAGAGTCATTTGCTCTACCAACTGAGCTACCAAGTCATTTCTCTCTTTATTGCGGGTGCAAAGATAGAGTTTTAATTTTTCTCCGCAAACTTTTCTTTGCTTTTTTTGAATATATATATTTACTCAAAATCGAATAGCTCAGAAGGGGTTGTGCGTTTTAAAGCCGTTAGTAAAACGTCTTTTCCAACACGTATTCCTTCCTCAAACAAACGTATGTCTATTGTCTTATATGCCAGTTCCGGATGGTTGTTGTCACGGCTGAGGTGGCATAGCCAGATGTGTTTCAGCTTCGGATCGTAATGAGTTGCAAGAAATTCGGCGGCTTCACGGTTGCTAAGGTGACCTGTCGGACTGGCTACGCGTTCTTTTAAGAAAGCGGGGTAAGTACCGAACCTCAGCATTTCCTCATCATAGTTCGCCTCTATAATCAACTCCGTCGCTTTACACATATATTTACTTACAGTCTCAGTGATATGCCCTACATCGGTGGCAAAAGTAAATTTATGCTCTCCGTATTCTATATGGTAACCTACGCTGTCGGTACTGTCGTGCGGAACTTCGAAAGCGGTAATCCGGAAATCCCGTATCATAAAAGGCACTTCTTTTTCTATAATTTTGCGCGAACGGATTAATGTTTCTTCTACATACCTGCTTTTATCTATCCCTTTGTGTACTCCTTCGGTGGAGTAGACCGGTATACAAAGCTTTTCGCCTAAGTAGCCAACGGTTTTGATATGGTCTGCATGATCGTGTGTAATTAAGATCGCAACAATCCTGGAAAAATCGATATCCCGGTCTTTCAACACTTTCTTTATTGTACGTATTCCGATGCCTGCATCAATTAGCACCCCGAATTCGGAGGTACCCAGATAATAGCAGTTACCGCTGCTTCCGCTTGCTAAACTTAGAAATGATAGTTTCATAATCTTATATTCCGCATCACTGCTTTTGTATTCTACATAACGTTTTCCGTACCTGTTTATTCAGGGACGGAATGAATCGGGGATAGTAACTTCTCCGATAAGTGAACAGTTCATATGATCCTTAACCTCAGATGGTGTCAGCCCGTGTCCGAAAAGGAACATCAGTTTTGTTACGGCACTTTCCGTTGTACTGTCGAAGCCGCTTATTACGCCTGCCTCCAGCAGTTTGTGTCCGGTTTCATACCTGTGCATTTCCACGCTTCCTGCGCTGCATTGGGTTACGTTTACAATAACGATACCCCTGTCTACCGCATCTTTCAGCATATGAAGGAACCATTCCTGGCAAGAAGCGTTCCCGCTACCGAATGTTTCCATTACAACTCCTTTTAATCCCGGAATATTCAGGATACTTTCTATTACCTGCGGTGAAATACCCGGAAACAGTTTCAGTATGGCAATATTCCTGTCCAACAAGTAATGAGGTTTCAACGGCTTGCGTGATACCGGATGATATATTTGGGAAAC
The DNA here is from genome assembly GCF_900186615.1 of Parabacteroides bouchesdurhonensis. Taxonomy (GTDB): domain Bacteria; phylum Bacteroidota; class Bacteroidia; order Bacteroidales; family Tannerellaceae; genus Parabacteroides; species Parabacteroides bouchesdurhonensis. Next base: position 40,335 of record NZ_LT896588.1, on the reverse strand, counting down.
ATCATATTTAATGTAAATTCCCGCATGCGCCAATGCCGGATAATTATAGGAACGGAAAGCGTTGAAATTATCGGCATTAATTTTGCTGGTACGGTTTCCTCGTAACAAATCGTTCTCAAAGAAAATACAGACTTCCGGAACGACAGGTATCCCATTCTCTTTGGCGGCCGCTATTTCTATGGCGGTAATCAGGTTTTCCTTCCCGTCCGTTCTCAGCATGCCGATTGGCAGTTGGGAACCCGTCAGAATAACCGGTTTGCTCAAATTCTCAAGCATGAAGCTTAAAGCAGAGGCTGTAAATGACATTGTATCTGTTCCGTGCAATACTACAAACCCGTCATATTGCTGGTAGTTCTCCGCAATGATTTTTACAATTTTCATCCACGACTCAGGCCCCATTTCCGACGAGTCCATCGGCGGGTCGAATTGGATGGTAGAAACTGAATATCCCAGTTTTTTAAGCTCCGGCATATTATCTTTGAGATGCTGGAAATTAAAAGATTCCAGTACGCCTGTTTCCGAATTCTCCATCATACCGATAGTACCTCCGGTATATATCAGTAGAATAGAGGCTTTCCCCTGTTCGTTATTCATATTCGCTGTCATTAGGACACAAAGGTAGTAATTATGGTAATTATATACGACTTTACGCCAAAATGATTTCTTAATAATTTGTATATATTTTATTAAGTGACCATATTTGTAATATGATAAAAGCATTCAAATATAAACTTGATAATACCGGTGGAGAACTTGAATTTATGGTTGGTAGGTCGGGATGCGAAACATCAAATTAAACGAATGAAAACAGGTATATAATCACCTAAATAAAATGGAACAGCTTCTAAAAAAAGAATCTCGCATTGAGGTCGTGGATGCTTTGCGTGGGTTTGCTGTAATGGCTATTATCTTGGTCCATAATCTGGAACATTTCATCTTTCCGGTATATCCGACAGACTCACCGGACTGGCTGAACATTTTGGATCAGGGAGTTTTTAATGTAATTTTCAGTCTTTTTGCCGGAAAAGCGTATGCAATCTTTGCCCTGCTATTCGGCTTGACATTCTATATCCAGACTAACAATCAGAAAAAACAAGGTAAGGATTTCGGGTATCGTTTCCTGTGGCGTTTGGTGTTGCTGGTCGGTTTTGCGACATTGAATGCCGCTTTTTTCCCGGCAGGGGATGTGCTGCTGCTGTTTGCAGTAGTCGGTCTTGTGCTGTTTTTTACCCGTAACTGGAGCGACAGGGCTATTCTTATAACCTCTATAGTCTTTCTGCTACAACCTGTGGAATGGTATCACTATATTGCCAACCTGATAAATCCGGCACATCAGTTGCCCGACTTGAAAGTCGGTGAAATGTATGCAGAAGTGGCAGAATACACAAAAGCCGGAAATTTCGGAAAGTTCATTTTTGGAAATATCACATTGGGGCAAAAAGCCAGCTTGCTATGGGCTGTTAATGCCGGACGTTTCTTTCAGACTGCCGGCCTGTTCCTGCTTGGTTTCTACATCGGTAGAAAGCAACTGTTTGTTTCTTCAGAAAATAGCCTGCGTTTATGGATAAAAACATTGATTGTTTCGGCAATTGTATTTGCACCTTTATACACGCTGAAAGAGCTTGTTATGAAAAATGACACAATTATACAACAGACGGCAGGAACAGCATTTGATATGTGGCAAAAATTGGCTTTTACGTTGGTACTGGTTGCGTCCTTCGTGATTCTTTACCAAAACAGAACATTCAGTAAAATGCTGGGCAATCTGCGTTTTTATGGTAAAATGAGCCTTACAAACTATATCAGCCAGTCCATTATAGGAGCTGTTATCTATTTCCCATTCGGTCTGTATCTTGCGCCTTACTGCGGATATACAATAAGCCTGTTGATTGGTATATTTACTTTCTTGCTGCAGGTACAGTTCTGTAAATGGTGGTTAAGTAAGCATAAACAAGGGCCTTTGGAGCATATCTGGCACAAATGGACTTGGATGGGTACAAGCAAATAATACCGCTATTCTTCTCCCTTCAATACAGGTACACTTATATGATACTTTACTGCTAACGCACGGGAGATGAATATGCTGGCTGCCGCTATAAGCTGTGTGAGAGGAGGTGAGAATGAAAGTAGCATACATACATAATATACAACGCCTCCCAATACGCATGCCAGGGCATAAATATCTTTCCGGAATATCAAAGGAACTTCATTAATAAGTATATCGCGGATCATACCCCCGAACGCGCCCGTTATTGTTCCCATAACGATGGCTACCCACATCGGGAAACCGAACGATAATGCTTTTTCTATACCTACAACTCCGAAAAGCCCCAATCCTATGGCATCAAAAATGAAGAATGTATTATTTAAACTGATAACGTATTTCCTGAAAATGATCACGAACAACAGGGCCAGCGCCGATATGATAAGATAAGACTCCTGTTCCATCCAGAAAGGGGTCGTGTTTAACAGAATATCACGTAATGTTCCTCCTCCCACGGCGGTTACCACACCTATGACGTATGCGCCGAACCAATCAAATTGTTTGGCCGAAGCTAACCGGATACCACTTATTGCGAATGCAAATGTTCCTGTATAGTCGCAGAGGGTGATAAAGTTGATCATTTTGTTTTTTCTGCAAAAATACGGATTTGTTTGTAATCTGAGGGTTTGTATTAAGAATACCTAACAATAATTTAAACGAAACGAATGCTTTGCTGTTTATTATATATATGTTTGTGTTTAAAATCATACTTTGAAGAGAAGAAAAGAGAGTAAGGATGAGAATATTAGTGATATCCGGGCTGATTCTGTTATTATCGGCTCAATGGTCATGGGGGCAGCATTTTCCGATGACGGACAGTCGAAATTATATCAGTGATACAACCTTGTTTACTCCTCGTAATCCGTGGAGGGCTGCGGCCGAAGTTTTTGGATTGAATATGGCCGTATGGGCTTTCGACCGTTATATGTTGAATGAAGATTTCGCCCGTATTAACGGAAGTACGATAAAGAGTAATTTCAGGAAAGGCCCGGTGTGGGATACCGATAAATTTTCCACCAATTTGTTTTCGCATCCTTATCACGGATCATTGTATTTTAATGCGGCCCGTAGTAACGGGATGAATTTCTGGCAATCTATACCCTTTTCAGCCGGGGGCAGCTTGATGTGGGAGTTTTTTATGGAAGCCGAACCTCCTTCCATTAACGATATGCTGGCAACTACTTTCGGCGGTGTGGAACTGGGGGAAATTACGTTCCGTTTATCGGATTTGTTTATAGATAATCGTTCGTCGGGTATGGAGCGCGTAGGGCGTGAAGTGCTGGCGGGCGTGCTCTCTCCGGTGCGTGCCCTCAATCGTATTATAACGGGGGAAGCATGGCGGCATAGTACGTCAAAAGGGCGTACTTATTCAAAGGTTCCGATAAATTTCATTGTGAGCATGGGACCTCGTTTTCTGGCGGAACAGGAGCATTCCAAGCATGGAACTACCAGCCTGAATATAGATTTCCGGTTGGATTACGGAAATCCGTTTCACGACGAATTCTATTCACCGTATGAATGGTTTCAGTTCCGTTTCGGCATAGACCTTTTTTCCACCCAGCCTGTTGTAAGCCAGGTTAATGCTGTGGGGGCTCTTTGGGGAAAAAGAATCTGGAGTAAAGGACCGCGCGCTTTGACAGCCGGTATATTCCAGCATTTTGATTATTATGATTCGGAACTGCGTACGAACAGTTCGAGGGAAGTTGCCCCGTACCGTATATCGGAAGCGGCTGCTTTAGGCGGGGGATTGATTTATTATAAAGAATCTACACCCGACGACAAAGTGGATGTGTTTGCCGAATTTTACACTACCGGGGTTGCGCTTGGCGCCAGCGTTTCCGATTATCTGAAATTGGAAGAACGGGACTATAACCTGGGTAGCGGATACAGTGTGAAATTATATACCGGATTGGCTTATAATAAGCGTTGGGGGCTTTTGCTCGATTTGGAAAACTATCATATTTTTACATGGAAAGGCTATGATCCTGATATAGATTGGAATACAATAGACCCTACAACGCTCAACGTGCAAGGCGATACGGGCAATGCACGTCTGACGGTCTTTTCCACTAAATTATTTTATATGATAAAGAACCGGTGGAATATCGTTTTGAGCAATCGTTATTTTTCCCGTCGTACGCATTATAAATATTATGATGATATAGAAAGCTCTACATACGATGTGATGTTAAGTTTAGGAGTGAGGATTTAATTTCCCCGCTCCAATTCTCTCAGGTTTTCCATCTTTTTCCGCTGCATGAATTCGTAAATGCCTTCCAGATGTTCGGTTACTTTTTGATTTCCGAATTCGTACACCTTTGTAACCAAGCTGTCCAGAAAGTCACGGTCGTGGGAAACAACGATCAGAGTTCCGTCAAAGTCGAGTAATGCCTGCTTTAATATATCTTTGGTTTTCATATCCAAATGATTGGTCGGTTCGTCCAATATCAGCAGGTTCACAGGCTCCAGCAACAACTTAATCATCGCCAGTCGCGTACGTTCTCCGCCGGAAAGGACTTTTACCTTTTTGGCAGAATTCTCCCCGCCGAACATAAATGCACCGAGCAAATCTTTTATCTTGTTGCGGATATCTCCTTGCGCTACATCATCAATTGTCTGGAAAACAGTCAGGTTTTCGTCCAATAAAGAAGCCTGGTTCTGTGCGAAATAGCCAATCATCACATTGTGCCCGATGGTCAGCATCCCCTCATGTTCAATCTCTTTCATGATACATTTTACCAGCGTCGATTTTCCCTCGCCGTTTTTCCCTACAAACGCTATTTTATCTCCGCGTTCTATGGTCAGGTTGGCATTCCGGAATACGGTATGTTCCCCGTAGCTTTTTGATACGCCTTCAATAATGACGGGATAAGAGCCGGAGCGGGGAGAAGGCGGGAATTTCAGGCGTAAGGCGGAAGTATCTTCTTCGTCCACTTCCAGTATTTCCAATTTTTCCAGCATCTTGACGCGGCTCTGTACTTGCAAGGTCTTTGAATAAGTCCCTTTAAAACGTTCTATGAACTCTTTTGTTTCGGCAATAAATTTCTGTTGCTCGTCGAAAGCCTTTTGTTGCTGCTCACGGCGTTCTTTGCGCAGTTGAAGGTATTGGCTGTAGTTTACTTTATAGTCATAGATACGTCCCATTGTCACCTCTATCGTGCGGGTCGTGATACGGTCTACAAATGCGCGGTCGTGGCTGATTACGACTACCGCCTGCCCGTTGTCTATCAGGAAATCTTCCAGCCATTGGATAGACTCTATATCCAAGTGGTTGGTCGGCTCATCCAGTAAAAGGACGTCCGGCTTTTTCAGCAGGAGTTTGGCCAGCTCTATACGCATCCGCCATCCGCCACTGAATTCACTGGTTTGCCGGTTAAAATCTTCCCGTTTGAATCCCAGCCCGAGTAGTGTTTTTTCTATATCGGCATCGTAATTTATTTCTTCAATGGAATAAAACTTTTCACTTAATGTGGAAACGCGCTCTATCAGTTCGTAATAACTTTCCGAATCATAATCCGTGCGGGTTTCCAGTTCTTTATTGATAGCGGCAATTTCCGCTTCCATTTCATGCAGATGGGCAAAAGCCTGTGCTGTTTCCTCAAATACGGTTCTTCCGTCTTCCGTCATCAGGTGCTGAGGGAGATAAGCTATTACTGTGTCTTTAGGGGCGGAAACCTTTCCACGTGTCGGTTCGCGTACTCCTGCAAGTATCTTTAGTAATGTCGATTTACCTGCCCCGTTTTTACCCATCAGGGCAATACGGTCTTTTTCATTTATCACGAAAGAAATGTTCGAAAAAAGTGCGCTACCGCCAAATTCAACTGTTAGTCCGTCTATAGAGATCATTCTGGTTTTATTGTAAAATATTTAAAGAAAGGGCACGCCCATAGTCTTGAGCTTTTCCCTAATTGAGTAAATTGCCGGCAAAGAACGTAAAAAAATAGTTCATACTCAAAAGTTATACGTAATTTTATTATTCATATTATACTATGTGCGAATAACAACCTTAACACTATATTTTACCTCAAAGATATGTTTTTGATTAAAACACAATTCAGTAATTTGGCGTTAATTTCTTCGGTTAATTGGATTTTTCCAGAGTTAGATTATAATTTTGTTCCCGTACATTTGGGCAATCCACATTGCGAATAGTTTATCCGTTACCGAAAAAAACTTGTTAATCTCAGTGATGATGTCCTTTTCGAGCAATTTCTTTGCGGCGGATTGAACCGAACTTGCCGAAGACAGGCTATGTTGCTTGATAAATTGAACGGACGTGATACGCTCAGCCTCTCCGTCTTTGGCGATAGCATAAAGCAGTTCTTTTTGTTTTTCGGGAATGTTAGACAGGATTTCACGGAAAATCGTATCATTCGATGCTACAATGTTGCCGATAGCAGTTCGTATTGTTTCCAGCGTACACGTTTTTCCTTCCGGCGTATCGGCGAAAGCTTCGTTGAAAGTTTTCTGGATATAGTAGGTGTGCCCCTTAAAAAGCATATATACTCGTTCTGCGTCTGCCGCGTCGATTCGTCGATTCTGTTTCTCAAAATGCCCTACAATGAATGGAATATAGATTTCCGGAGCAATCACATTCAGTTCCAATATATCCGCGCTGTGATAAAATGGACGGGCAGCAGACAGAAACATTTCTTGCATCATATGTCGTTCACTGCCTGCAAAGATGAAATGGCTGTTCCTTATTTTCTGAATGTGGGTACGCAGTAAGGCTTCGATATCTTTTTCGGGATATTTGGCAACCTGCTGAAATTCGTTGATAGCCACTATACAAGGTCTGTCCGCTGTTTCCAGATAACGGAAAATCTCATCCAGCGTATATTCCGGACGGTCTATGTCACCCAGTTCGATATTAAATGTCGGTGTGCCTGAAATCGGATCGAATCCGAATTTTCCACTGATGGATTTAAGGGTCTGAATGAAAAGGTCTGTCATCTTCCGGCTGCGGGGCAGTAATGTTTCATAAATCTCCCGGCCCAGTATATAAGTGAACTCCCGCAAACTCGATGTATGGAGAATATCAATAAAAAAGGTGTAGTAGGATTCTTTGATTTCCGGTTTCTCGTAGCAAAATTGAATAAGCCCCGTCTTTCCCATACGACGGGGAGAGATAATGACCATATTGTTCCCATTTGTGATGGATTTCACCAGCCGGGCGGATTCCTGTATCCGGTCACAGAAGTATTCCGGTTCGATTTTGCCAGTCACAATAAAGGGGTTTATCGTTTTTGCCATAGTTTCATTCTTTTCTACAAATAATGGAGTCGGCTTGACAGGAAGGGAATGCAAAGATTTCTGTTTTCTCGTGTTTGGGAACAAATTCTTCTCTTCTTTTGTTTATCAATAACTCTTATGTTGAATAAAAAAACAGAAAAGTATGAAGACAGAAAAGCAGTATTCGGGCCGTGACCTTTTGGCGTACATGGATTCCCGTTGTAAGATGTTGGAAAAGAACCGTCGTTCGGGTACGGCGGGTATTTACCGTAGTACACGTAACCGTTTGAAGAGTTTTATCAATTCTTCCAGCCTTCCGTTCAAGGAGGTAACGTTGCGTTTCATGCGCGACTTCGAGAGTTCGATGAGGCTGGCCAACCTCAGCCCCAATTCCCAGTGCACGTACCTTAGTTGCCTGCGTACGGTGTACAACTCGGCGGTAAGCGACCGCCTCGCCCCGAAGGATTCCAATCCTTTTTCGCATATCCGTTTCAGTCCGAAGCGTACGGATAAAGCCACGATAGATGTGGATGCACTGAAAAAGATTGCGTTGTGCGACCTGGATGGCGAAGGTGAACTGTCGTTTGCGCGTGACCTGTTTATCTTTAGTTTTATGACTTGCGGTATCCCGTTTGTAGACCTGGCTTACCTTACCACGGCGAACCTGGTGGACGGTTTCCTGGTTTATTACCGCCGCAAGACGAATATCCGTATCAGTATCCGCCTGTCCAAGGGGATGAGCGCGTTATTGAATAAGTATTCCGGCAAGGGCGTTGGCGATTACCTTTTCCCGATCCTTAAAAAGGCTGATCCTTCGTACACGGAATACAAATCCAGCCTCCGTACGTATAACCGCCGTTTGTGCCGTATCGGGAATAGACTGGACTTACCGGTGAAGCTTACTTCTTACGTGGCGCGTCATGCGTGGGCGATGGAGGCGAAGCGTTTGCATACGCCGTTAGGTATAATCGGTGAATCCCTGGGCCATACGTCGGAGAAGACAACGCGTTTTTACCTGAGCAGTTTGGACCAGATGGTATTGGATAAAGCAAATATGCAGGTAATCCGGAGCTTGGATAACATAGTGCGCCGCTCCCGGTGACGCTTATTTGTGAAATAAGGGACATCCCCTATTTTTAAAGTCAGAACAACACGAAATTTCACCCTTTTATTTCCCCAAAACCCGAAAGTCAATGGGGTTACGCCTGCAAAGGTAGATATTAAAAATAAATGTGAAAGGATTTATGTGAGGTTTTTGACAAATAAAAGTTAAAAAGGCTTATTTTTATAAATAGTTCAGGCTAAATCTAATCAAAAATTGAAAAAACGCCTCATCAAAGCTCAATTATAGACAAAGTTTGGACAGCCCCTTTTTTGCCCTTAACATCCATTTACATCTTTGTGCCCAAATTCGCCCCTAAATATGTAAATAAACATTTATAAAAAGCGGTAAACCGTAAAAAAAAGATAAGGGATGCTGACATTTTAGCCAAATATCGCCCTCATTTTCCTATGCATAAAAACTTACTCCCAAGTATTGTAATTTAACCTCTATCAAGAAATATAAAACCGGCGTATAAATTTATTATTTTGGTCAGTAAGGCTTTGTATAGCATTGAAAATCATTATTCTACGTCTTTTGTCCCTTATTTCACAAATAAGGGACATTAAAAGAGTTTATAAAGCTCTTTTAGAAAAAAGAAGATAAAATGGTTAGAATATTGTTACAATTGCTTATTTGTTTGCTTTCTGCCGGCAATTTATACGGCCAGCACATAGCAACCAAAACGAACCTTGCTTATTGGGCCACTACGACGCCGAATCTAGGCGTTGAGATCGCTTTGGGTCATAAAACTTCCCTTGATATTTCCGGCAATTATAACGCGTGGACATTTTTGCCCGACGGTATGAGCCTGCGTCATGTTTTGGTTCAGCCCGAGTTCCGTTACTGGCCTTGCAAGAGTTTTGAAGGTCACTTCTTCGGCGTCCACGGCCTTTGGTCTAAATACAATATCGGTCAGATACCTTTTATCCCCGAACTTGATCAATACACCTATCGCGGCCACCTGTATGGCGGCGGGGTATCATACGGTTACCACTTTGCCCTCGGCAGGCGTTGGGGGTTGGAGTTGTCGTTAGGGGTTGGTTACGCCTACCTGGAATACAATAAATATGTATGTTCCGAATGCGCTGAACTGATAGGCCGCTATAAACGCCATTACTACGGCCCGACGAAGCTGGGCATTTCGATTATTTACTTGATTCATTGAAGAAGTAGTTGGTAGTTAGTAGTTGGTAGTTGGTAGGAGAGAAGAGAGAAAAACGGGGAAAAGAGAAGAGAGAGAAGAGAAAAAATAAAGATATGGGAATGGATATAGTCTTATTGCACACAGATGACATGGATCGTACAGGTCTACGCAGATGTTTTTTTAAAGAAAATCTATCTGTGTTGATCTGCGCCCGTCTGTGTTATCTGCGTGCAATAATACTGTTTATTGCGTTGCTTTTGTGCAGCGCGTCGGTTCGGGCGGATTCAAAGAAGACGGTTTCAGGTTCGGAGATAGGTATCCGTATAATCCCCCAGAACATGGAGGTAAGGGATGACAGTGTGCGTATCGATTTGAAGATCATGGCTAACGGTATCCGCATCCCTTCTGAGCAGTCGTTGAGCCTTGTCCCTGAATTGCATTATAAAGGCAAGCGTATCGTTTTGCCTCCGATCGTCTTGTCGGGTAGCCAGCGCGCCCGCTTCGACAGACGTGAAGAAACGGTCGATCCCGACCCGAAGAAAATAGAGCCTTACCACGTTTGGGTAGGTGTCAGACGGGGCAGCAGTTATAACCTGCGTTACCGCGTCAGCATCCCTTACGCTTCTTGGATGGAGCATGCCTCCCTTATTCTTAAACAAGTCAGCAAGGATTGTTGTACGGAACTGCTCCTTGCCAACGATGTCCTTACTAAAGACATTAACCTGACGCCGCCTTGCGCTCAGCCGGGTGTTCAGCAGCCTGCTTTGGCAACCGTTCCTGCTGTGCGTGTCATCCGCGAGGTGGAGAGTTCTGCTTTCTCGGATATGGTGAATTATTTAGTCCCAAAAGACGAGCCTGTCAAGGTGCGTACCTCCACGGCTACGGCTTATATAGATTACCCGAAAGGCGTCTCCACAGTCGTTCCTTCGTTTGGGAACAATAAGGCCGAACTGTCAAAAGTGGACGTTCTTTTGCAACCTCTTCTAAAAGATAATATGGCCCGTTTCCGCCATATCCAGATCACGGGTTATTCCTCGCCTGACGGCGCTTATTATGATAATGAGGCCTTATCTAAACGTCGCAGTGAAGGCTTCAAGACTTATCTCAGCCGCTATTACGATTTGCAGCAATGCCCCTTGCTCACTGCTTGGGTGGGGGAAGACTGGGAAGGTTTGAGAAAGCTGGTAAACGAGTCCTCGTTACCTTATAAGAAATCGGTGAACTTCATCATCGACAACTACGGCATCTTCGAGGGTAGGGAGCGTTACCTGATGGAGTTGGACGGCGGTGCGCCTTATAAGGAACTGTTGCGGGATTACTTCCCGAAACTGCGCCGTATCGAACTGATGGTCGCCTACGAGGTGAGGAACGTCACAGACCGGGAGGCTTCCCAACTTCTTTATACCCATCCTGAGTTGCTCAGCTTGGAAGAGATCATGAGCGTATCGCATTTCTACCGCCCGGGTACGGTTCAGTTCCGGGAGGTTTACGAGATCGCTGCTAACCTTTATCCGGATGACATCACAGCCAACGTGAATGCGGCTGCCGCCGTCCTGTTGGTTGGCGATACCAAATCAGCCCACGAATACCTGGACCGCTTTAAGGACGATCCGCGTGCATACAACAACTACGGTGTATTGTGCTTTATCGAAGGCAACCGTGCGGAGGCCGAGTATTACTTCCGCAAGGCCTTGAAATCGGATGCCCCTAAAGCCCGTGAGAACCTTTTAAGATTGGAGGTGCAGCTATGAGTACACTAAAACTAAGGCACACAGATAACACAGATAATACAGATATGCGCGGATTCTTTATTAAAGAAAATCTATCTGCGTTAATCCGTGCCTGTCTGTGTCATCTGCGTGCCATCTTTCCGGCTTTGTTTGCACTGGGCTTAACCGCTTCGTGTACGCTTGACGGGGAACTGGGTGAGTGTCCGTATAATGTACGTTTGGAATATTGGTATACGGGTAGCGGTACGGCGAACGTGTTGCCTGATTATATCCACAGTATGCGTGAGTTCGTGTACGATGAGAACGGTATCCTCCGTCAGGTTAATGATCTGGTTGACAGGAATAAGATATTATATGGCGAGTTCACATTAGGTCCGGGCAAATACACGCTGGTGAACTGGGCGAACCTGGACACGGCAAGCCACGTAACCCCCTTCGAGGTGGGCAAGACCACGCTGGATGAAATGAAACTGTATCTCGATAATCCATACAGCCAAACTAAATCGACGGCTTCGTGGCATAAGAACTCCGAAAAGCTGTACTACGGTCATACCACGTTTTCGGTGCAAGGCCAAGGCGTGAGCCGTCAGCGCATCGACATGGTTCACAGCCATTGCAAGCTGAATATTATGGTAAAGTGGAAGGGGCGTGCTCCGGCCAATACCCGGAACTTTGTGATGACGCTGAAAGATATACCGTCTTCCTATCAGTTCCGTCCCGGTTCGGAGATCAAAGGTTCTCCTCACTCTTATTACAATGAGACGGACGAAACGGTCACGCGTTCGGGCGTCTTCTATTATATCCCGGGCAAGGCTGATGCTTCTTTCGTGCACCACAGGATAGATGTGAAGATGGAGATAACGGGCAGTGTCTCGGGGGAGTTTGTAACCTACCGTCTGACGAACGACACGCATCCTGTCTTCTGCCTTTACGCCGGCGACAGTCCGCTAATCAAGGAGATTGACCTTTGGAAATACTTTCGTTCGATGCAGATTGATCTTGATAATAATCTTCGCCAGGAGTTTGACCTGGTGGTGGAGGTTGATCCCTCCGGTGGGATAATCGTATCATCAGCCATCGTGATGGACTGGAATGACGGCGGAAACATCGGCGGCTTCATGTAGGGCGTTCCGAAAAAAGATAATGAAATGGTATAACCCATATTTACTAATTTATTAATTAATTATTTAGTTATGAAAAAGAAGTATTATTTAGTGGCTCTGGCCGGTCTGATGATGACGGCTTGTAGCGATGACAACGATTCTCTTTTCCCCGGTGGTGGCGGTACAGGCAACATCGACGGGAAAACGATTACGTTTGTTTTTCCGGGCACAGCTCAGGGAGTAGTGCCTTACGCAGCATTGGCAACGGATGCTGAAAATGAATTGAAAACGCTTGACATTTATGTGTTCGGCGAAGACTCATTGGCTGCAGATCCTAAACCGGTGATTTTGAAAGAAATCTTTAGAAGCGGAGAGGCTAACAGCTCGTTTACGCTTTTGCCGGTAGGAAACTCTTACCAGGCAACCATCTCGGTTTATCCGGGCGAACAGAAAAAGTTCTATTTCGTAGCCAACGGCCGCGAACATCTGTCGCTGGATAGTCTGGAACTGGGTGTAACGGATACTACCGCGTTCCTGGCAAAGGCTACAAATACATTAAAAGGCCATATCGAATGTCCGTTGCTTATGAGCGCCTCTTTCCCTGAAAGCGGAACTGTTACAGTACCCGAAGGTGGATTAGGTGGAAACCAGGAAGTTCGCCTGACACGCCGTATGGCACGTTTCGACGTGTTGAACTGGTGTGAAGAGTCATCTTTCAAGATCGGCGAGATCGTGTTGAAAGACGTACCGGGAAACAACAGTATCTTCCCGCAGGCTACTCCTTATAAACCGGCTATCGTGGCCAGTCTTCCTATCATAGACTTTACTGCCTACGAAAACAGCAACTACGGTGAAAGCAAGAGCGTATTTTATATGTATCCTGCAACAGCCGAAGAAACTAAAGATATCAAGTTATCTCTGGTAGGCGAAACATTGGCCGGAGCAGCTCAGGTTTACAATGTAGAGTTTAAAAAGGTTCAGAGTGATCCGAACACAATTCCTATTGAAGCAAACAACCGTTATTTATTGAGTATTTTAAATGTAGGTTCGGGTACGCTTGACGCTACATTGGAAGTTAAAGACTGGGTGGTTGGCGATACGGTTAATACCGATGTTACTCACGGAACTATCAAGCTGAGCGTTGATGCTGCCGGATTAAAAGAAGGTCAGGAATTTGCGGACAATACGCTTTCTTTGCCAGCCGCAACAACTGGTATAGCTTCTACCGACTCTGTAACTATTAACGTAGCAGCCGATGAAGAATGGGAACTGATCAAGTCTGACGATTGCGACTGGATCGAATTCTCTGCTCTGCCGGGTGATTCGGTAATGAAGTCATTCAAACTGGTTACTCTTACTACAAACCCAAGCAGTAAAGAAGCCCGCGTGGGAACAGTGATCGTTCAGAACGTAAAACGTCCTTCCATCAAACAACCGTTGGTTGTTAAACAGGCTCCTAATGCAACCTCTTATATCGATTTGTCCGGTTCTTTATTGGCTGGAAACGTAATCAGCTTCTCCGGTGAAAAGATGTCATCCGATTCTATGAACATTCATGTAGACGTACCGGTAGCAGCTACATGGACAGCATCTGAAAGCGCTGACTGGTTCACGCTGACGGATGAAGCCGTTTTAACCAGAACTGTAGATCCTGCCTTCTCAGATGCTAATGCCGATAAAACCGGCACAGGCTCGGGCACATTCTCTATTGTAGCAGACAAGAACAATACGGATAATGCCCGTGTGGATTCTATCAAGATTACTATTGCAGGCGTAGAAGGCGCTGATAAAGTGGTTCAGTATATCGTAGTAAAACAGGCTGCCCAGAATATCGGTTCTATCCGTTTGGCTGCACGTGGTACACTGGTTGACAAGGATAATGCTAATAATTACAAGATGGATAGTATTCCTGCAACAGGATTTGCTGATGCAGCTGTTATCGGACAAACATCAGCAGGCGAACGTAAAGTAACAGTTGTTGCTGTTTCTGCATGGACTGCTTCTGTTGAAAGTGGTAATGATTGGTTGACTATTTCAAAAGCTCAGACTCTTGTAGATGGAAATAACGGTTATATCGGTATTTCAGCCGCTGCTAACAATACAACAAGCCCGCGTACAGCAGTTTTGAAGATTGCTAATACAACGAAACCGACAGAAGTTTATAAAACGATTACGATTACTCAGAAAGCAGGTACGGCAGCTGTTGCGGCTATCTCGGTAGATCAATCGTCTCTTTCTTTTACCGCAGCAGAAACTTCTACTAATACAAAAACAATCGCCGTAACACTGGGAGATCAGACAAATACCTGGACTGCTGCTTTAACAGGTGCCGGTTTTTCATTAGGCGGTTCTTATACAACTGTAACAGGTAATGGTGACTTTACTGTAGCTCCGGATGCTGCTAACGAGACTTATAAGGCAATATCAGCAACTATTACTGTTACGGAATCAGCAACAAGTGAAGCAAAAACAATCACTGTTTCTCAGCCTGCCGGAAAGACGGAACCGTCTTTTGCAACAGAAACGGGTTCTGTTGCAGTTGATGGTACAGGTTTGGATATTTCAACAATAACTATTAACGGTGATATAGATAATACATCAGATTGGACGGTTTCTGTTGTAGACGAAGCCGATGCTACTGTTACATGGCTAACTGCTACATTGACTAGTGCAACTGAATTGACAGTTGCTATGGCTAGTGATGGTTCGAAAACAAATTCTACAGGAGCAGAACGTAAAGCTATTATCAAACTGACTAATAATACTGACGGAACAGTAGTTTCTTCTAATGTAATTACTANCAAGTCAGCAAGGATTGTTGTACGGAACTGCTCCTTGCCAACGATGTCCTTACTAAAGACATTAACCTGACGCCGCCTTGCGCTCAGCCGGGTGTTCAGCAGCCTGCTTTGGCAACCGTTCCTGCTGTGCGTGTCATCCGCGAGGTGGAGAGTTCTGCTTTCTCGGATATGGTGAATTATTTAGTCCCAAAAGACGAGCCTGTCAAGGTGCGTACCTCCACGGCTACGGCTTATATAGATTACCCGAAAGGCGTCTCCACAGTCGTTCCTTCGTTTGGGAACAATAAGGCCGAACTGTCAAAAGTGGACGTTCTTTTGCAACCTCTTCTAAAAGATAATATGGCCCGTTTCCGCCATATCCAGATCACGGGTTATTCCTCGCCTGACGGCGCTTATTATGATAATGAGGCCTTATCTAAACGTCGCAGTGAAGGCTTCAAGACTTATCTCAGCCGCTATTACGATTTGCAGCAATGCCCCTTGCTCACTGCTTGGGTGGGGGAAGACTGGGAAGGTTTGAGAAAGCTGGTAAACGAGTCCTCGTTACCTTATAAGAAATCGGTGAACTTCATCATCGACAACTACGGCATCTTCGAGGGTAGGGAGCGTTACCTGATGGAGTTGGACGGCGGTGCGCCTTATAAGGAACTGTTGCGGGATTACTTCCCGAAACTGCGCCGTATCGAACTGATGGTCGCCTACGAGGTGAGGAACGTCACAGACCGGGAGGCTTCCCAACTTCTTTATACCCATCCTGAGTTGCTCAGCTTGGAAGAGATCATGAGCGTATCGCATTTCTACCGCCCGGGTACGGTTCAGTTCCGGGAGGTTTACGAGATCGCTGCTAACCTTTATCCGGATGACATCACANCATAGCAACCAAAACGAACCTTGCTTATTGGGCCACTACGACGCCGAATCTAGGCGTTGAGATCGCTTTGGGTCATAAAACTTCCCTTGATATTTCCGGCAATTATAACGCGTGGACATTTTTGCCCGACGGTATGAGCCTGCGTCATGTTTTGGTTCAGCCCGAGTTCCGTTACTGGCCTTGCAAGAGTTTTGAAGGTCACTTCTTCGGCGTCCACGGCCTTTGGTCTAAATACAATATCGGTCAGATACCTTTTATCCCCGAACTTGATCAATACACCTATCGCGGCCACCTGTATGGCGGCGGGGTATCATACGGTTACCACTTTGCCCTCGGCAGGCGTTGGGGGTTGGAGTTGTCGTTAGGGGTTGGTTACGCCTACCTGGAATACAATAAATATGTATGTTCCGAATGCGCTGAACTGATAGGCCGCTATAAACGCCATTACTACGGCCCGACGAAGCTGGGCATTTCGATTATTTACTTGATTCATTGAAGAAGTAGTTGGTAGTTAGTAGTTGGTAGTTGGTAGGAGAGAAGAGAGAAAAACGGGGAAA
Source organism: Parabacteroides bouchesdurhonensis (assembly GCF_900186615.1). Taxonomy (GTDB): domain Bacteria; phylum Bacteroidota; class Bacteroidia; order Bacteroidales; family Tannerellaceae; genus Parabacteroides; species Parabacteroides bouchesdurhonensis. The sequence continues at coordinate 23,748 of NZ_LT896588.1, read as the reverse complement.
AGAGAAGAGAGAGAAGAGAAAAAATAAAGATATGGGAATGGATATAGTCTTATTGCACACAGATGACATGGATCGTACAGGTCTACGCAGATGTTTTTTTAAAGAAAATCTATCTGTGTTGATCTGCGCCCGTCTGTGTTATCTGCGTGCAATAATACTGTTTATTGCGTTGCTTTTGTGCAGCGCGTCGGTTCGGGCGGATTCAAAGAAGACGGTTTCAGGTTCGGAGATAGGTATCCGTATAATCCCCCAGAACATGGAGGTAAGGGATGACAGTGTGCGTATCGATTTGAAGATCATGGCTAACGGTATCCGCATCCCTTCTGAGCAGTCGTTGAGCCTTGTCCCTGAATTGCATTATAAAGGCAAGCGTATCGTTTTGCCTCCGATCGTCTTGTCGGGTAGCCAGCGCGCCCGCTTCGACAGACGTGAAGAAACGGTCGATCCCGACCCGAAGAAAATAGAGCCTTACCACGTTTGGGTAGGTGTCAGACGGGGCAGCAGTTATAACCTGCGTTACCGCGTCAGCATCCCTTACGCTTCTTGGATGGAGCATGCCTCCCTTATTCTTAAACAAGTCAGCAAGGATTGTTGTACGGAACTGCTCCTTGCCAACGATGTCCTTACTAAAGACATTAACCTGACGCCGCCTTGCGCTCAGCCGGGTGTTCAGCAGCCTGCTTTGGCAACCGTTCCTGCTGTGCGTGTCATCCGCGAGGTGGAGAGTTCTGCTTTCTCGGATATGGTGAATTATTTAGTCCCAAAAGACGAGCCTGTCAAGGTGCGTACCTCCACGGCTACGGCTTATATAGATTACCCGAAAGGCGTCTCCACAGTCGTTCCTTCGTTTGGGAACAATAAGGCCGAACTGTCAAAAGTGGACGTTCTTTTGCAACCTCTTCTAAAAGATAATATGGCCCGTTTCCGCCATATCCAGATCACGGGTTATTCCTCGCCTGACGGCGCTTATTATGATAATGAGGCCTTATCTAAACGTCGCAGTGAAGGCTTCAAGACTTATCTCAGCCGCTATTACGATTTGCAGCAATGCCCCTTGCTCACTGCTTGGGTGGGGGAAGACTGGGAAGGTTTGAGAAAGCTGGTAAACGAGTCCTCGTTACCTTATAAGAAATCGGTGAACTTCATCATCGACAACTACGGCATCTTCGAGGGTAGGGAGCGTTACCTGATGGAGTTGGACGGCGGTGCGCCTTATAAGGAACTGTTGCGGGATTACTTCCCGAAACTGCGCCGTATCGAACTGATGGTCGCCTACGAGGTGAGGAACGTCACAGACCGGGAGGCTTCCCAACTTCTTTATACCCATCCTGAGTTGCTCAGCTTGGAAGAGATCATGAGCGTATCGCATTTCTACCGCCCGGGTACGGTTCAGTTCCGGGAGGTTTACGAGATCGCTGCTAACCTTTATCCGGATGACATCACAGCCAACGTGAATGCGGCTGCCGCCGTCCTGTTGGTTGGCGATACCAAATCAGCCCACGAATACCTGGACCGCTTTAAGGACGATCCGCGTGCATACAACAACTACGGTGTATTGTGCTTTATCGAAGGCAACCGTGCGGAGGCCGAGTATTACTTCCGCAAGGCCTTGAAATCGGATGCCCCTAAAGCCCGTGAGAACCTTTTAAGATTGGAGGTGCAGCTATGAGTACACTAAAACTAAGGCACACAGATAACACAGATAATACAGATATGCGCGGATTCTTTATTAAAGAAAATCTATCTGCGTTAATCCGTGCCTGTCTGTGTCATCTGCGTGCCATCTTTCCGGCTTTGTTTGCACTGGGCTTAACCGCTTCGTGTACGCTTGACGGGGAACTGGGTGAGTGTCCGTATAATGTACGTTTGGAATATTGGTATACGGGTAGCGGTACGGCGAACGTGTTGCCTGATTATATCCACAGTATGCGTGAGTTCGTGTACGATGAGAACGGTATCCTCCGTCAGGTTAATGATCTGGTTGACAGGAATAAGATATTATATGGCGAGTTCACATTAGGTCCGGGCAAATACACGCTGGTGAACTGGGCGAACCTGGACACGGCAAGCCACGTAACCCCCTTCGAGGTGGGCAAGACCACGCTGGATGAAATGAAACTGTATCTCGATAATCCATACAGCCAAACTAAATCGACGGCTTCGTGGCATAAGAACTCCGAAAAGCTGTACTACGGTCATACCACGTTTTCGGTGCAAGGCCAAGGCGTGAGCCGTCAGCGCATCGACATGGTTCACAGCCATTGCAAGCTGAATATTATGGTAAAGTGGAAGGGGCGTGCTCCGGCCAATACCCGGAACTTTGTGATGACGCTGAAAGATATACCGTCTTCCTATCAGTTCCGTCCCGGTTCGGAGATCAAAGGTTCTCCTCACTCTTATTACAATGAGACGGACGAAACGGTCACGCGTTCGGGCGTCTTCTATTATATCCCGGGCAAGGCTGATGCTTCTTTCGTGCACCACAGGATAGATGTGAAGATGGAGATAACGGGCAGTGTCTCGGGGGAGTTTGTAACCTACCGTCTGACGAACGACACGCATCCTGTCTTCTGCCTTTACGCCGGCGACAGTCCGCTAATCAAGGAGATTGACCTTTGGAAATACTTTCGTTCGATGCAGATTGATCTTGATAATAATCTTCGCCAGGAGTTTGACCTGGTGGTGGAGGTTGATCCCTCCGGTGGGATAATCGTATCATCAGCCATCGTGATGGACTGGAATGACGGCGGAAACATCGGCGGCTTCATGTAGGGCGTTCCGAAAAAAGATAATGAAATGGTATAACCCATATTTACTAATTTATTAATTAATTATTTAGTTATGAAAAAGAAGTATTATTTAGTGGCTCTGGCCGGTCTGATGATGACGGCTTGTAGCGATGACAACGATTCTCTTTTCCCCGGTGGTGGCGGTACAGGCAACATCGACGGGAAAACGATTACGTTTGTTTTTCCGGGCACAGCTCAGGGAGTAGTGCCTTACGCAGCATTGGCAACGGATGCTGAAAATGAATTGAAAACGCTTGACATTTATGTGTTCGGCGAAGACTCATTGGCTGCAGATCCTAAACCGGTGATTTTGAAAGAAATCTTTAGAAGCGGAGAGGCTAACAGCTCGTTTACGCTTTTGCCGGTAGGAAACTCTTACCAGGCAACCATCTCGGTTTATCCGGGCGAACAGAAAAAGTTCTATTTCGTAGCCAACGGCCGCGAACATCTGTCGCTGGATAGTCTGGAACTGGGTGTAACGGATACTACCGCGTTCCTGGCAAAGGCTACAAATACATTAAAAGGCCATATCGAATGTCCGTTGCTTATGAGCGCCTCTTTCCCTGAAAGCGGAACTGTTACAGTACCCGAAGGTGGATTAGGTGGAAACCAGGAAGTTCGCCTGACACGCCGTATGGCACGTTTCGACGTGTTGAACTGGTGTGAAGAGTCATCTTTCAAGATCGGCGAGATCGTGTTGAAAGACGTACCGGGAAACAACAGTATCTTCCCGCAGGCTACTCCTTATAAACCGGCTATCGTGGCCAGTCTTCCTATCATAGACTTTACTGCCTACGAAAACAGCAACTACGGTGAAAGCAAGAGCGTATTTTATATGTATCCTGCAACAGCCGAAGAAACTAAAGATATCAAGTTATCTCTGGTAGGCGAAACATTGGCCGGAGCAGCTCAGGTTTACAATGTAGAGTTTAAAAAGGTTCAGAGTGATCCGAACACAATTCCTATTGAAGCAAACAACCGTTATTTATTGAGTATTTTAAATGTAGGTTCGGGTACGCTTGACGCTACATTGGAAGTTAAAGACTGGGTGGTTGGCGATACGGTTAATACCGATGTTACTCACGGAACTATCAAGCTGAGCGTTGATGCTGCCGGATTAAAAGAAGGTCAGGAATTTGCGGACAATACGCTTTCTTTGCCAGCCGCAACAACTGGTATAGCTTCTACCGACTCTGTAACTATTAACGTAGCAGCCGATGAAGAATGGGAACTGATCAAGTCTGACGATTGCGACTGGATCGAATTCTCTGCTCTGCCGGGTGATTCGGTAATGAAGTCATTCAAACTGGTTACTCTTACTACAAACCCAAGCAGTAAAGAAGCCCGCGTGGGAACAGTGATCGTTCAGAACGTAAAACGTCCTTCCATCAAACAACCGTTGGTTGTTAAACAGGCTCCTAATGCAACCTCTTATATCGATTTGTCCGGTTCTTTATTGGCTGGAAACGTAATCAGCTTCTCCGGTGAAAAGATGTCATCCGATTCTATGAACATTCATGTAGACGTACCGGTAGCAGCTACATGGACAGCATCTGAAAGCGCTGACTGGTTCACGCTGACGGATGAAGCCGTTTTAACCAGAACTGTAGATCCTGCCTTCTCAGATGCTAATGCCGATAAAACCGGCACAGGCTCGGGCACATTCTCTATTGTAGCAGACAAGAACAATACGGATAATGCCCGTGTGGATTCTATCAAGATTACTATTGCAGGCGTAGAAGGCGCTGATAAAGTGGTTCAGTATATCGTAGTAAAACAGGCTGCCCAGAATATCGGTTCTATCCGTTTGGCTGCACGTGGTACACTGGTTGACAAGGATAATGCTAATAATTACAAGATGGATAGTATTCCTGCAACAGGATTTGCTGATGCAGCTGTTATCGGACAAACATCAGCAGGCGAACGTAAAGTAACAGTTGTTGCTGTTTCTGCATGGACTGCTTCTGTTGAAAGTGGTAATGATTGGTTGACTATTTCAAAAGCTCAGACTCTTGTAGATGGAAATAACGGTTATATCGGTATTTCAGCCGCTGCTAACAATACAACAAGCCCGCGTACAGCAGTTTTGAAGATTGCTAATACAACGAAACCGACAGAAGTTTATAAAACGATTACGATTACTCAGAAAGCAGGTACGGCAGCTGTTGCGGCTATCTCGGTAGATCAATCGTCTCTTTCTTTTACCGCAGCAGAAACTTCTACTAATACAAAAACAATCGCCGTAACACTGGGAGATCAGACAAATACCTGGACTGCTGCTTTAACAGGTGCCGGTTTTTCATTAGGCGGTTCTTATACAACTGTAACAGGTAATGGTGACTTTACTGTAGCTCCGGATGCTGCTAACGAGACTTATAAGGCAATATCAGCAACTATTACTGTTACGGAATCAGCAACAAGTGAAGCAAAAACAATCACTGTTTCTCAGCCTGCCGGAAAGACGGAACCGTCTTTTGCAACAGAAACGGGTTCTGTTGCAGTTGATGGTACAGGTTTGGATATTTCAACAATAACTATTAACGGTGATATAGATAATACATCAGATTGGACGGTTTCTGTTGTAGACGAAGCCGATGCTACTGTTACATGGCTAACTGCTACATTGACTAGTGCAACTGAATTGACAGTTGCTATGGCTAGTGATGGTTCGAAAACAAATTCTACAGGAGCAGAACGTAAAGCTATTATCAAACTGACTAATAATACTGACGGAACAGTAGTTTCTTCTAATGTAATTACTATAACACAAGCAGGTGTTTAATCCTGAAAAGAGATAAAAATTATAACGAATAAAAACACATAAAGCAATGAGAAAGAAATTTATAGCTTTAGCAGCCCTTTTAGTGGTGGGGTTGTCTTCGTGTAACGACGAAGAGATTATCAAGACCAATCCCGGTTTTGTAGAAAAGGGATATGGTGCATTGACAATTGCGATGACTCATAATGGAGCATCTACCAGAGCAGTGGGTGACAATGCGCCCGATGATGTGGCGTTTGCGGAAGAGAAGGCAATAAATAGTGTAGCCTTCATCGTAAAAACGGAAACGGTAGACGGAGACGCCGGTACTTATAATTATTACCTGAGCGAAGAAGACTTGCTGTCTCCGAACGGGTTTACCGAACCGCTTACTTTGCAAGATCCCGGTGCAGGCGACAGCACGTATACTTGCCAGATCAAGGTAAAGAGTTTGGGATGGGGTACTCCAAAGGTTTTGGTTATAGCCAATTATAAGGAAAATGGTGTGGATATTGCCGGTATTGTTGGTAGTAAGGAATGGGATGAACTGCCTGCTGCATTGATGAGTGCACAGCTGACAGCCGGCCCTTCCACTCCTTTGTTGATGTTCGGTAAGATTGATAATCTGGTAACATGGACGAACCAAGGTGGTGGTGTCGCAGCGGAAACTATCAAGATGGAACGTTTGGTTTCACGTATCGACGTTAAGAATTATGCGTATAATACGGATGCCAGCAAAGGATTTATCCTTGAATCGGCTCAGTTGTTGAATCCGAAGCAGTATTCATTTATTATGGATACAAAAACAGCGGAAGAAATCAATGCCGTTCCTACCATCACAGAGTTTCCGGCTCATGCAAACGTAGTAGAAGTGGGAGCCATCCAGACATTGGACAGTCTTTACACGTACGAAAATACGAATGCAGACGGAACAACTGCCACAGCCTTGCAGGTAAACGGTTTCTATCGTGGCGCCAAGATGTCTAAACTGATTGCATTTAAGAAAGCAGACGCAGTAGGCACACCGGGTGATCCGATAGCATTGGCACGTAATACGCGTTATGTTGTAAATATCAATCCTTCTAAAGACTCTACCGATATTGTTTGGGATATAAAGGTAGACGACTGGACTGTTTCCGATACGATTACAGTTGAACCTTCTTTCCCTGTTCCAACATTGAAAGATCTTAAACTGGATGGTACAACTACAGGTTTGACCCTTAACGGAAAAGTGGTTACTGTTGGTAGTACTTATGTCGGCAATGGAAAAGTTACGTTAACTTCTTCTGCTCCTCAGGCAAGTACTTACACCGTTAAGTTTAAGTATAATACTACCGGTAGTTCTATTAAATGGGATGGTGAAAAGTATAAGAACGAAATTGTACAAGGAACTCCTGTTGTAACTTATGCTACAGAAAAGGCCAGTGTGACCCGTACTTATGAAATCCCTGTTCCTGTTCAGGATTCTATTAAAGTACCTCTGGATGCGTTTGTTATCATTCAGAACGGTAGTGTACCCGATGCCTGCGATACTATAACATTGCGTTATTTCCCGAATTATGAAGGAACAAGTATTGTTCCTGTATGGTATAAAGACCAGTATTGGGCGCCTGTAAACTGCGGTGCAACTACGATACCTAGCGGTACTCTTACTGCATGGGCTAAGGAAACTTGCGGTTATTTGTATCAATGGGGTAGAGATGTACCGTTTAGTTATGGAACAACAAATGATATTATAGATTATCCAAATAAAACTTATGTGGAAATAATAGGAAGTGCAGATTATGAAAATAAATTCATAAAAGGTTTGTCAAGTGCAGATTATACATGGTTCAGTGATTATAAGACATTAGGAATGACTGAATGGCCACGTGAAAACCAGCCATGTCCGGCAGGTTGGCGTGTACCTACTAAGGAAGAGTTGAATAAGATTTTGGCAGAAGGTCCTAGGCAGTCTAATGGTATGTGGAAGTCTCCTTCTAACGGTAACTTCGTTCTGCCTGCGGTTGGCTTCCGTCACTACATGACTGGTTCGTCCGTCAGCCTGGCTTCCAACGGCAACTATTGGTCGTCTACGTTAGAGGCAGGTAAGTCTCCCCGTCTGTACTTCAGCTATAGTAGTGCCAATACGAGTGCGGATATCCTTGCGAGCGGCTTCTCAGTCCGTTGTGTCCAAGAATAAAGGGAGGCGAATTGCCGACCGCATTCGAAGATTTGATTGATTTGATTATTTTTAACCCGGCGCTTCAGGCGCCGGGTTTTTCTACACCGCCGATAGGCGGTCGATTTTAAAAACGGGAAAACTTAGAAAGACGAAAACAGATAAAACAAAGATAAAAAATAAAAAGAGTTACTTATATCCGGAGTTCCGAAGGTTACGGCTTTCGGTAGAGTGATAGATGTAAATTCAGTGACCGACCGGCATAGTAAAAATCATAGATAAGAGGATCGTTTCTGTGTTTATGTCGGTTATCCATTCCCGCTTTTCGGTCTTGCCGGCTTTTTGGGCCTTCATTCCGATTTGCTTTTACGGGTCACTTATTCGTTCTGCCTGCTGCTGGCTATCGTAACAACAGTAGCGGTTCATCCAACAACGAGGCTTCCAACGGCAACTATTGGTCTTCAACGCTAGAGTCAGGTAAATCTCCTCGCTTGAACTTCAACAGTAGTAGTGCCAATACGGATGCGAACAATCTTGCCAACGGCTTCTCAGTTCGTTGTGTCCAAGCATTTACAAAGTACTCTTTTAAAATTAAAATAGAACAAAGATAAAGACAGTTTATTTATATCCGGAGTTCCGAAGGTTACGGCTTTCGGTAGAGTGATAGATGTAAATTCAGTGACCGACCGGCATGGTAAAAATCACAAAAAAAGTAGAGTCTGTGTTTATGCCGGTTATCCATTCCCGCTTTTCGGTTTTGCCGGCTTTTGGGGCCTTCATTCCGATCTGCTTTTACGGGTCACTTATTCGTTCTGCCTGCTGCTGGCTACCGCAACAACAGTGACGGTTCATCCAACAACCAGGCTTCCAACGGCAACTACTGGTCTTCAACGCTGGAGTCGTCGGGTAAGTCTCCCCGTCTGAACTTCAACAGTAGCGATGCCAATACGAATGCGAACAACCTTGCGAACGGTTATTCAGTTCGTTGTGTCCAAGTATTTACAGGGCTGTCTTTGATTTTATGAAATAAATGACAGGCGTTTTTTTGAGTAAGTAATTATAGAAAAAGAAAATGAGAAATAATAGCTTCCGGAACGGAACAGGATTCTGTTTGTTGTTATCTGTTTTGTTGTTATTATCCTGTACGGAGGAGCATTCTATTGTAGCTCCCCCGGCGGAACGTACCGTTTTGGTTTACATGGCGGGCGATAATAACCTGAGCGACGAAACGTTCACCAAGATAGACAGCATAACCTCGGGTTGGCATAACCGGCGTGATAACCTGTTGATATATCAGGATGCCCACGGAGAGAAGGGTACGCCTTCTTTGATGCGCGTTATAGGTGATGCTTCCAACCCTCATATAGAGGTGATAAAAGAATATCCGGAGAATAACTCGGCCGGTCCGGAGGTTTTCTCGGAAGTGATACACGACGTTCTGTCATTCTATCCTGCCCCCGGTTATGGCCTTTTGGTTTTCAGCCATGGCACGGGTTGGTTGCCGGCGGGGATGTTTGTAACACCCCGTTCGGTTTCCGCCCGTTCTATCATGGAGGATAATGGCCGTGAGATGGAGCTGGCGGACTTTGCCGTTTCTATTCCGGATCATGTCTTCGACTTTATTGTGCTGGAGGCTTGTCTGATGTCCGGTGTGGAGGTGGCTTACGAGTTGCGTAATAAAGCGGATTATCTGGTGGCTTCTTCAACGGAAATACTGAGTCCCGGTTTTAGTCCGGTTTATCCGGAGCTTATCAATTACCTTTTTGAAGACGATGTGAACCTGAAAGGTTTTATCCATCGTTATTATGAATATTGCAACACGCTTCCGGGTGTTTACCGGAGTGCCACGCTGAGCCTGATAGATTTACGGGCCATGGACGCGCTGGCGGAAGTAACGCGCACGGTCCTTGAGAATACGGAATCGAAAACAATGGAAACCGGCACGGTTCAGAGTTTCGACCGTGGCAGCCATAAGCTGTTCTTCGACTTCGGCGATTATATGGAGCAGTTGAATCCTGCTTTGTACCCTAAGGTAGAGTCTGCGTTATCCAAAGTGGTGCTGTATAAAGTCTCCACCCCTTCGTTTGTGAATGTGCCGCTGTATAAGCATAGCGGTTTGACGACTTATATGGAACAGGCTAAATATCCGGAACTGAACAAGGCTTACCGCCGTACGGCGTGGTTTAGGTCTGTATTTCCGGACGCAGATTAATGCAAATATATTAATGAATAAAAATTACTAACAAATAAAAGCAATACATTATGAACAAGACAGAGTTGACAAAACAGATAGCGGAGCGATTGTCCATCCCTCATTATGAGGCAATCCGTTACATGAATGCGGTTCAGGCGGTGGTAACCACCGAATTGCAGCAGAAAGGCAGTATTGTCCTTCAAGGTTTCGGAACGTTTCTGCCGTGGGAGCAGTCGGAACGTCTGGGTCGTAATCCCAAAACCGGTACACCCTGCATGATCCGTGAACGTGTAAGCGTAAAGTTCAAACCGGGCAAGTATCTGTTGAACGCAATCAACGCCAACGGTGAAGATTGAACGTAAAATTATAATATAGGCTAGTTAAGGTAAAGGCAAAGAGATTTTTTTAGAAAAGGTTCTCGAGAACGATTGCCGGTTTTCTTTCTCCCGGAAGGGAGGCGGGAAGCCGGCTTTTTCGTATCTGTAGGATAGCGGAAACAGAAGCACCGGCCCTTTGCGTCGGAGGGATACACATTCCCCCTCCGTACGTATACATGGAAAAAGAATTGAAGCGTTTACAGTCGTTGTTCGGCGTAGTAAAGCCTACAGTTGCTCTCTTTGAGTCTGAAATGGAAAAGTTGCCTTTGGCGGAATCCGCCGTCTGGCGTTTGCTGGTGTTCCGCCTGTCCTTCGGTTATTACGACCGTTTGCCTTTGCGTTATAAGAAGTTCGTGTGTAAATACCTTAAACACGACCGTCTGGGTTATACCGCTTACCTTACTCAGCACACTCCGTTGGGCGGTCTTCGTTACCGTCTTGTCCATCCCGGTCTTTTTTTGAAAATGGTTCATTTGCTGGCTTGTGAGCCAGAGAATGGCAAGATTTCGTATCTCCATCTGGCTTCGTGCCTTTTGCTGTCGTTCGACCTACCGAACACGTTGCGCACCCTGGCGGAAAAGCTACGCGTTTGTCGCCATGCACCGGATGAATTGCTGCAATTACTTGGTAAAGTTGAAATCTGGGAAGATTAAAAGTGGAAAAGGCGCAGATTTAACTTTCTGCGCCTATACCTTAAGAATGGTTGTAAATACTTGGACACAACGGACTGAGAAGCCGTTCGCAAGGTTGTTTGCATTCGTATCGGCACTACTGCCGAAGTACAGGCGGGGAGACCGACCAGCCTCTAACGTAGACGACCAATAGTCGCCCTCGGAAGCCTGATTCTTGGATGAACCGTCAATGCAGTAACGGTAGCCAGCCGCAGGCAGAACGAAGAAGTAACCTGTAAAAGCAGATCGGCATGAAGGCCGAAAAAGCCGGCAAACCGAAAAGCGGGAATGGATAACCGGCATAAACGCAGATATTGTTCTCTAATCTTCGATTTTTACTACGCCGGTAGGTTACTGAATTTACATGTATCACCCTACCGAAAGCCTTAGCCTTCGGCACTCCGGATATATGCCATTCTTTTGATGGCGTAAAAGTAGGTAATTTATGATAATACGAGGTTATTAGTGTTTGAAAATAAAAAATCAAAAGAGTGACTGTAAATGCTTGGACACAACGGACTGAGAAGCCGCTCGCAAGGATATCCGCACTCGTATTGGCACTACTATTGCTGAAGTACAGACGGGGAGACTTACCTGCCTCTAACGTAGACGACCAATAGTTGCCGTTGGAAGCCAGGCTGACGGACGAACCAGTCATGTAGTGACGGAAGCCAACCGCAGGCAGAACGAAGAAGTAACCTGTAAAAGCAGATCGGAATGAAGGCAAAAGCCGGCAAACCGAAAAGCAGGAATAGATAACCGGCATAAACGTTGACATTGTTTTCTAATCTTCGATTTTTACAATGCCGGTAGGTTACTGAATTTACATGTATCACTCTACCGAAAGCCTTGACCTTCGGAACTCCGGATATATGCCACTCTTTTGACGGCGTAAAAGTAGGTAATTTATGATAATACGAGGTTATTAGTGTTTGAGAATAAAAAGAATCAAAAGAGTGACTGTAAATGCTTGGACACAACGGACTGAATTACCGTCTGCCAGAGAGACCGCTCCCAAATTGGCACCACTATCGAAGAAATCCAAACGGGGAACTTTTCCGGTTTCTAATAACGTGGAGGACCAATAGAGACCGTCGAGAGCTATATGGCTGGATGAACCGCTACTGTTGATACGGTATCCAGCCGCAGGCAGAACGAAGAAGTAACCTTTCTTTGTAGGGTTGTGTCAAAAGTCCTATTTATAGCGTCTTTGTCCTGGCGGGCTTGCCCCGCCATCTTATCCTAGTTGCTGTAAATTAGTTTAGTATGAGGTTGCGGGTCAAGCCCGCAATGACACGCTAAAGCGTTCGAACTTCATTTTGACACTCCCTGTATGATGACCGGCCATAAACTCCTTTATTAGTCGGTAGATTACTGAATTTACATGTATCACCCTACCGAAAACCTTAGCCTTCGGAACTCCGGATATATGCCACTCTTTTGATGGTGTAAAAGTAGGTAATTTGTGATAAGACAAGGTGTTTAGCTTTTGAAAATAAAAAATCAAAAGAGCGGCTGTAAATGCTTGGACACAACGGACTGAGAAGGCGTAGGCTAGGCTGTACGCAGCCGTATCGGCATTGTTATTGTTGAAGGCCAAGCGGGGAGACCGACCAGCCTCTAACGTAGACGACCAATAGTTGCCGCCGGAAGCCTGACCGATGGACGAACCACTGTTGTTATCTCGGTATCCAGCCGCAGGCAGAACGCAGAAGTAACCTTTGCTTTGTAGGGTGGTGTCAAAAGTCCTATTTATAGCGTCTTTGTCCTGGCGGGCTTGATCCGCCATCTTATCCTAGTTGCTGTAAATTAGTTTAGTATGAGGTTGCGGGTCAAGCCCGCAATGACACACTAAAGCGTTCGAACTTCATTTTGACACTCCTTGTATGATGACCGGCCATAAACTCTTTTATTAGTCGGTAGATTACTGAATTTACTTATCACACTACCAAAAGCCTTAGCCTTCGGAACTCCGGATATATGCCACTCTTTTGAAGGCGTAAAAGTAGGTAATTTGTAATGATGAAAGGTTATTAGAATCAAAAGAGTGGTTGTAAATGCTTGGACACAACGGACTGAGAAGCCGTTCGCAAGATTGTTCGCATTCGTATTGGCTTCACCACTGGTGAAGAACAGACGGGGAGACTTACCAGCTTCTAACGTAGACGACCAATAGTTGCCGTAGGAAGCCAGGTTGCTGGATGAACCAGTAACGTTGGAACGGTAGCCAGCCGCAGGCAGAACGAAGAAGTAATCTTTCTTTATAGAATGGAACGGATAACTGAATATTCTATTCTGTATAATGACCGGCTATAAAATCTTTTATTAGTCGGTAGATTACTGAATTTACATTTATCGCACTACCGAAAGCCTTAGCCTTCGGAACTCCAGATATATGCCACTCTTTTGATGGCGTAAAAGTAGGTAATTAGTGATAAGACAAGGTGTTTAGCTTTTGAAAATAAAAAATCAAAAGAGCGGCTGTAAATGCTTGGACACAACGGACTGACAGAGCGTAGGCTAGGCTGATCGCAATCATAGAGGCACTACTGCTGCTGAACTCCAAGCGGGGAGATTTACCTGACTCTAGCCTTGAAGACCAATAGTTGCCACCGGAAGCCTGACCGATGGACGAACCACTGTTGTTATCTCGGTATCCAGCCGCAGGCAGAACGCATAAGTAACCTTTCTTTGTAGGGTTGTGTCAAAAGTCCTATTTATAGCGTCTGTGTCTTGGCGGGCTTGACCCGCTAAAGCGTTCGAACTTCATTTTGACACCCCCTGTATGATGACCGGCCATAAACTCCTTTATAAGCCGGTAGATTACTGAATTTACATTTATCACTCTACCGAAAGCCTTAGCCTTCGGAACTCCGGATATATGCCACTCTTTTGAAGGCGTAAAAGTAGGCAATTTGTGATAATACGAGGTTCTTAGTGTTTGAGAATCAAAAGAATCAAAAGAATCAAAAGAATCAAAAGAATCAAAAGAGCGGCTGTAAATGCTTGGACACAACGGACTGAGAAGCCGAATGAAAGCACCTCTGTATTCATACTGGCCTTACTATCGGTAAAGCTTAGGCGAGGAGACTTACCGGCCTCAGTAAGAGTAGACGACCAATAGTCGGCGTAGGAAGCCTGGTTGTTGGATGAACCGTCATTGCTGCCGCGGAGACCAGCCGCAGGCAGAACGCAAAAGTAATCTTTCTTTATAGAATGGAACAGATAACAAAAAGTTCTATTCTGTATAATGACCGGCCATAAACTCTTTTATTAGTCGGTAGATTACTGAATTTACTTATCACACTACCAAAAGCCTTAGCCTTCGGAACTCCGGATATATGCCACTCTTTTGATAGTGTAAAAGTAGGTAATTAGTGATAAAGCAAAGTTATTAACGTTTGAGAATAAAAAGAATCAAAAGAGTGGCTGTAAATGCTTGGACACAACGGACTGACAGACCGTAGGCTAGATTGTTCGCATCCGTATTGGCACTACCATTGTTGAAGTTCAGACGGGGAGACTTACCAGCCTCTAGCACAGACGACCAATAGCGACCGTTGGAAGCCTCGTTGTTGGATAAACCATTACTGTTGTCTCGGTAGCCAGCCGCAGGCAGAACGAAGAAGTAACCTGTAAAAGCATAACGGAATGAGGGCAAAAGCCGGCAAACCGAAAAGCGGGAATGGATAACCGGCATAAACACAGACATTGTTCTCTAATCTTCGATTTTTACAATGCCGATAGGTTACTGAATTTACATGTATCACCCTACCGAAAGCCTTGACCTTCGGAACTCCGGATATATGCCACTCTTTTGATGGCGTAAAAGTAGGTAATTTGTGATAATGTAAAGTTATTAACGTTTGAAAATAAAGAATCAAAAGAGTGGTTGTAAATGCTTGGACACAACGGACTGACAAAGCGTTGGCAAGGTTGCTCGCAGTCGTATTGGGAGTACCACTGTTGAAGTTCAGACGGGGAGAAGTACCCGACGACTCCAGCGCGGAAGACCAATAGTAGCCGTTGGAAGCTTGATTGTTGGACAAACCGCTGCTGCTGTTACGGCTGCCAGCCGCAGGCAGAACGCAGAAGTAGCCTTTCTTTGTAGAGTTGTGTCAAAAGTCCTTGACACCCCCTGTATAATGACCGGCCATAAACTCCTTTATAAGCCGGTAGGTTACTGAATTTACTTATCACTCTACCGAAAGCCTTGACCTTCGGAACTCTGGATATATGCCACTCTTTTGATGGTGTAAAAGTAGGTAATTCGTGATAAAGCAAAGTTATTAACGTTTGAGAATAAAAAGAATCAAAAGAGCGGCCGTAAATGCTTGGACACAACGGACTGAGAAGCCGTGGGCTAGGCGGTCCGCATCCGTATTGGCACTACTATTGTTGAAGTTCAGACGGGGAGACTTACCAGCCTCTAACGTAGAGGACCAATAGTAGCTGATGGAAACCTGATTGTAGGATGAACCATTACTGCCTTCTCGGTATCCAGCCGCAGGCAGAACGAAGAAGTAACCTTTCTTTATAGAATGGAACAGATAATTAAAAGCTCAATTCTGTTTAATGACCGGCTATAAACTCTTTTATTAGTCGGTAGGTTACTGAATTTACTTATCACTCTACCGAAAGCCTTAGCCTTCGGAACTCCGGATATACGCCACTCTTTTGATGGTGTAAAAGTAGGTAATTTGTAATGATGAAAGGTTATTAGCATTTGAAAATAAATAATCAAAAGAATGGCTGTAAATGCTTGGACACAACGGACTGAGAAGCCAAAGGCTAAGTTGGCCGCATTCGTACCAGCAGTACTACTGTTGAAGACCAGGCGGGGACATTCACCTACCCCTCGCGTAGAAGACCAATAGTCGCCCTCTCCTGCCTCATAGTCGGATGAACCGTCAGTGCGGTTACGGCAGCCAGCCGCAGGCAGAACGAAAAAGTAACCTTTCTTTGTAGGGTTGTGTCAAAAGTCCTATTTATAGCGTCTTTGTCCTGGCGGGCTTGCTCCGCCATCTTATGCTAGTTGCTGTAAATTAGTTTAGTATGAGGTTGCGGGTCAAGCCCGCAATGACCTGCTAAAGCGTTCGAACTTCATTTTGACACCCCTGTATGATGACCGGCCATAAACTCCTTTATTAGCCGGTAGGTTACTGAATTTACATGTATCACACTACCAAAAGCCTTAGCCTTCGGAACTCCGGATATATGCCACTCTTTTGAAGGCGTAAAAGTAGGTAATTTGTAATGATGAAAGGTTATTAGCATTTGAAAATAAAGAATCAAAAGAGTGGCTGTAAATGCTTGGACACAACGGACTGACAGAGCGTTCGCAAAGGTTGTTGTATTCATATTGGCGACTCCATCTGTAAAAGCCAGGCGAGGAGACTGACCTGCCACAGTTAAAGAAGAAGACCAGTAATCACCTTCGTTAGCCAAACTGTAGGAAATACCGTCATTGCCATTTCGGCGTCCAGCCGCAGGCAGAACGAAGAAGTAACCTTTCTTTTTAGAATAGACCTGATAACTAAAAGCTCAATTCTGTATAAAGACCGGCTATAAAATCTTTTATTAGCCGGTAGATTACTGAATTTACATGTATCACCCTACCGAAAGCCATGACTTTCGGAACTCCGGATATATGCCACTCTTTTGATGGCGTAAAAGTAGGTAATTTGTAGTGGTAACTATATATCACTTTATTATAAAAACTCTTTCTTTTAAATATTTGCGTATCTGGTATAAGTCATTAACTTTGTATGTTACAAAACGGATTATTTTAATACTTTAATCTTTACTCGTTTAAAGATCAGTATTATATATATGCAAAAAACACGAGAAAATTAAACATTTCTCGTGTTTTTATTTGATCCCTTTTGATATAGTAAAGTTATAGTTACCTAAATAATAATTACTCATTTAAATAATTAATTACATGAAAAACAGGATGTTATTAATATTTATGGTCGTTGGATTGTTTGCCTTGACAGGTAATGCCACTAATGTAAAGGAATATCAAATTGTTCCGCAACCACAACAGATTAGTTACTCCGACGGTTGTTTGAAATTAAAGAAAAGTATTTCCGTGGCTTTTCCTTCTCCTCTCAGTTCGGAAGCAAACATGCTTAAGCAATATTTGGAACAAGACTTCGGATTGCGAGTGGACCTGAAACGCGCAAAGAAATCCGGGGATATTATACTGAAATTAGACGAATCCTTGGGGGATAAAGACGGACGTTATGTGCTGGCAACCGACCGGAATATCCAGATATCGGCAGCTTCATCCGATGGCGTTTTTTCCGGTATTCAAAGTCTCCGTCAAATGATTTTACCGGATGGGGAAGGGCAACTATCCGTTCAAAAAGGAGTGATAAACGATTTTCCGGCTTTCGGCTGGCGCTCGTTCATGCTGGATGAAGGCCGTAATTTTAAAGGAGAGAAAGAAGTAAAACATTTGTTGGATGAAATGGCCCGTTTAAAGATGAACGTATTCCAATGGCATTTGACTGACGACCAGGGATGGCGGCTCGAAATTAAAAAATATCCGAAACTGACAGAAATAGGTGCATATCGCGACTCTACCGAGATTGGAGGCTGGTATAGCAATAAGTTTGATACAAATCCGCATTATGGGTTTTATACACAGGAAAAAGCAAAGGAAATTATTGCTTATGCAAAAGAACGGCATATTACAATTGTTCCCGAAATAGAAATGCCGGGACATGCCAGCGCTGCCATTGCTTCCTATACATGGCTAGGCTCTATAGGGAAACCTATTAAAACGCTTTGTAGTTTCGGTACGGAACTGGATATTTATAATGTGGCAGACCCGAAAGTTATACAATTTCTGGATGATGTGATTGCGGAAGTTGCCGCTCTTTTTCCCGGTCCGGTTATTCATATCGGAGGTGATGAGGTTCATTTTAGCATGTGGGAACAATCTCCGTCTATTTGTAATTATGTCAAATCACACGGCTTGAATTCGATGGCTGAATTGCAGGTGGAGTTTACTAATAATATGTCAAACTATGTTGTTGGTAAAGGAAAAAGAATGATGGGATGGAACGACATTACCGGCTCGAAACTGCACGATTACAATGAAGATGTTGCTGATGCCAGCAATACGAGGCGACTTGCCGACGGAACGATTGTCCAGTTTTGGAAAGGGGATATCGGTTTGATAAAAGAGACTGCACAGAAGGGGTACGATATTGTCAACTCGAATAATGTGTTAACCTATTTAGATTACGGTTACGACAATATTTCTCTGAGTAAAGCATACAGTTTTAATCCGATCCCGGATGATTTACCTGCCAATTTGCATAACAAGATTTTAGGATGCGGCTGTCAATTGTGGACGGAATGGGTTAATACTCCGGAGAAGATGAACTATCAGGTATTTCCGAGAATCGCAGCTTATGCCGAGTGCGGATGGACATTGCCGCAAAACAAGGACTTTGACCGTTTCAAGATTTCTCTGGATAATTTATTGCAAATCTGGAAAGAGAAAGGGATTAGCGTAGGGCCTGTGGAGGATGTTGCGAAGCAGTAAATCCTTATGTTGTACTATTAAAAGATAAACTTATTATAAAAAACAGATATGTCAATTGTGTCTGAAAAGTGTATATTCTCGGGCGTTTGTAATGTAATATTTTGATTCTGAGCTGATTTAATGAATATTGTAGCCTAATTCGCTGTTTTGGGGTTGCTCTACTTTTGTGACGTGTTCAATGGTGGACACATAAACATTTTAAATTTTATAATTATGTCACAAGGATTTAAATTAGTTCAACGGTCAAGTAAGCCGGGTGAAAAAGATGCAGCGAAAAAGTATTATGCAGTAGCAAAAAGTAACGGAACTTCTGGGTTAAAGCATTTGTGCAAAATGATTGCGGCTCGCAGTACGGTGTCGAGTGCTGATGTGAAGGCGGTGTTGGATAACCTTAATTTTGTAATGGATGTGGAACTTCAGGAAGGACGTATCGTGCAGTTGGGTGAGTTTGGAAACTTTCGTTTATCCGTTAGTAGTGATGGAGTAGATGACGAAAAGGCGTTTGACAATAGTTTATTGAGAAAGCCTAAAATAATTTTTACTCCGGGCAAGGAACTGAGGGAAACTAAAGCAACTACCGATTTTACAAAGATTGTTCCGGAAGTAGTAACCGTAGAATGTGATCGTCCGCATGCTGTATGATAATAAATAAGTAATTATGAACATTACGAGAATAAAAAAAATATTAGATATAATAAGCCATTGTGTTACAGCTATAAAACAAATAGTTGAAAAAATAATTCCAAAATAGTTCCTGAAATATTTGGAAAATAACATAGATGATAATACTTTTGCACCCGCATTCGAGAGAGGATGTGGGTGCAAATATTTAACAATACTTTTTGTGAGAAAGTTTCATAAATATTTGGAACAAGAACGGAAAAGTTAATATCTTTATAGCCACGTTCGCTAAAAAAGCGGGTGCAAGCAAGAAGAGTTCTTTGAAAACATTACATTATCAACAAGTAGTACAAGTATTAAAGATTAATACCGTCAAAAACTTGAAATAAATTACGAGATTCTGGGCAGAGATATAAAACAATTTAACAACGAAGAGTTTGATCCTGGCTCAGGATGAACGCTAGCGACAGGCTTAACACATGCAAGTCGAGGGGCAGCACGAGGTAGCAATACTTTGGTGGCGACCGGCGCACGGGTGAGTAACGCGTATGCAACTTACCTATCAGAGTAGGATAGCCCGGCGAAAGTCGGATTAATACTGCATAAAACAGGGGTCCCGCATGGGAATATTTGTTAAAGATTCATCGCTGATAGATAGGCATGCGTTCCATTAGGCAGTTGGCGGGGTAACGGCCCACCAAACCGACGATGGATAGGGGTTCTGAGAGGAAGGTCCCCCACATTGGTACTGAGACACGGACCAAACTCCTACGGGAGGCAGCAGTGAGGAATATTGGTCAATGGGCGAGAGCCTGAACCAGCCAAGTCGCGTGAAGGATGAAGGTTCTATGGATTGTAAACTTCTTTTATAGGGGAATAAAGTGCGGGACGTGTCCTGTTTTGTATGTACCCTACGAATAAGCATCGGCTAACTCCGTGCCAGCAGCCGCGGTAATACGGAGGATGCGAGCGTTATCCGGATTTATTGGGTTTAAAGGGTGCGTAGGTGGATAGATAAGTCAGCGGTGAAAGTTTGTGGCTCAACCATAAAATTGCCGTTGAAACTGTTTATCTTGAGTATGTTTGAGGTATGCGGAATGCGTGGTGTAGCGGTGAAATGCATAGATATCACGCAGAACTCCGATTGCGAAGGCAGCATACTAAACCATCACTGACACTGAAGCACGAAAGCGTGGGTATCAAACAGGATTAGATACCCTGGTAGTCCACGCAGTAAACGATGATTACTAGGAGTTTGCGATATACAGTAAGCTCTACAGCGAAAGCGTTAAGTAATCCACCTGGGGAGTACGCCGGCAACGGTGAAACTCAAAGGAATTGACGGGGGCCCGCACAAGCGGAGGAACATGTGGTTTAATTCGATGATACGCGAGGAACCTTACCCGGGTTTGAACGCATTTGGACCGGAGTGGAAACATTCTTTCTAGCAATAGCCATTTGCGAGGTGCTGCATGGTTGTCGTCAGCTCGTGCCGTGAGGTGTCGGCTTAAGTGCCATAACGAGCGCAACCCTAATCACTAGTTACTAACACATCAAGGTGAGGACTCTAGTGAGACTGCCAGCGTAAGCTGTGAGGAAGGTTGGGATGACGTCAAATCAGCACGGCCCTTACATCCGGGGCGACACACGTGTTACAATGGCGTGGACAAAGAGCAGCCACCTGGCGACAGGGCGCTAATCTCCAAACCACGTCTCAGTTCGGATCGGAGTCTGCAACTCGACTCCGTGAAGCTGGATTCGCTAGTAATCGCGCATCAGCCATGGCGCGGTGAATACGTTCCCGGGCCTTGTACACACCGCCCGTCAAGCCATGGGAGCCGGGGGTACCTGAAGTCCGTAACCGCAAGGATCGGCCTAGGGTAAAACTGGTGACTGGGGCTAAGTCGTAACAAGGTAGCCGTACCGGAAGGTGCGGCTGGAACACCTCCTTTCTGGAGCACAGAATTACCGAGTATAGTAACGAAGGTATTAACTTCCTTACTTGTGCTGCTTTAGTTGTAATGTATTTATATATGATCTTAAAACTGGACAACCCAGTAGAGAAAACAGAAGCTTCGACGCGGTATCCCCGCGGAAAGAAAGTTTCAGGAAGAAAAAGATAAGCCAGTCCTATAGCTCAGTTGGTTAGAGCGCTACACTGATAATGTAGAGGTCGGCAGTTCAACTCTGCCTGGGACTACACTCCGGGAGAAGTAGTAAAAGTAGTCAGGAAGTTAAAGTAGATAAGTCTACTAACTACTAACTACCAACTACTATCTACCAAACCAAGAGGGGGGATTAGCTCAGCTGGCTAGAGCATCTGCCTTGCACGCAGAGGGTCAACGGTTCGAATCCGTTATTCTCCACAACACTCAGTAATGAGAAAAGATCTTTGACATGATGGACAGAATCAATAAAGTAAAGAAGTAGAGCGAACTTACAGAGATATCATCCCGACACGACAGCTAGTAATAGTTGAAAGTGCCACCGGAAAGAAAGTAAGTAAGGGCAGACGGTGGATGCCTAGGCTCTCGGAGGCGACGAAGGACGTGATAAGCTGCGAAAAGCTTGGGGAAGGTGCAAATAACCATTGATCCCAAGATATCCGAATGGGGCAACCCGGCAGGTTGAAGGCCTGTCACCTCGTAATGAGGNAGCCGGGGGTACCTGAAGTCCGTAACCGTTGAGGATCGGCCTAGGGTAAAACTGGTGACTGGGGCTAAGTCGTAACAAGGTAGCCGTACCGGAAGGTGCGGCTGGAACACCTCCTTTCTGGAGCACAGGTTTCGTAAGTAGAGTTTCTATGAGGTATTAATTGCCTTGTACTACGGTTGAGATGTAACACAATATGATCTTGTTTTCCGGAAATACCCGGAAAAAGAAAAGAGAAAGATGATGCTGAGGCTTGGAGGCCGAGGCAAAGTTGACAGTCCTATAGCTCAGTTGGTTAGAGCGCTACACTGATAATGTAGAGGTCGGCAGTTCAACTCTGCCTGGGACTACACTCTGGTAGAAGTAGTAAAAGCAGTCAAAGTAGTCAGGAAGTTAACGTAGAGAAGTCTACCAACTACTAACTACCAACTACTACCTACTAAAACAAGAGGGGGGATTAGCTCAGCTGGCTAGAGCATCTGCCTTGCACGCAGAGGGTCAACGGTTCGAATCCGTTATTCTCCACAACACTCAGTAATGAGAAAAGATCTTTGACATGATGGACAGAATCAATAAAGTAAAGAAGTAGAGCGAACTTACAGAGATATCATCCCGACACGACAGCTAGTAATAGTTTGTAAGTGTCACCGGAAAGAAAGTAAGTAAGGGCAGACGGTGGATGCCTAGGCTCTCGGAGGCGATGAAGGACGTGATAAGCTGCGAAAAGCTTGGGGTAGGTGCAAATAACCATTG
This sequence comes from Parabacteroides bouchesdurhonensis, assembly GCF_900186615.1. Taxonomy (GTDB): domain Bacteria; phylum Bacteroidota; class Bacteroidia; order Bacteroidales; family Tannerellaceae; genus Parabacteroides; species Parabacteroides bouchesdurhonensis. Next base: position 1,211 of record NZ_LT896588.1, on the reverse strand, counting down.
ATCCCAAGATATCCGAATGGGGCAACCCGGCAGGTTGAAGGCCTGTCATCCCTTAATGGGAGGCAAACGTGGGGAACTGAAACATCTAAGTACCCATAGGAGGAGAAAACAAAAGTGATTCCGCAAGTAGTGGCGAGCGAACGCGGAACAGCCCAAACCGTTATTGTTTAGGCAATAGCGGGGTTGTAGGACCACGATATAGCAAGAACTTAATCAAGTGGAATGTTTTGGAAAGAACAGCGATATACGGTGATAGCCCGGTACACGACTGGTTAACGAAGCTTAGTGGCATCCTGAGTAGCGCGGGGCACGAGAAATCCTGTGTGAAACAGCGGGGCCCATCCCGTAAGGCTAAATACTCCCGANCGTTGAAATACGGCCCTTCTATTGTTTGAGTTCTAACCCGCAGGAGTGGGGACACTGTATGGTGGGTAGTTTGACTGGGGTGGTCGCCTCCAAAAGTGTAACGGAGGCTTCTAAAGGTACCCTCAGACCGATTGGTAACCGGTCGTAGAGTGTAATGGCATAAGGGTGCTTGACTGAGAGACCGACAAGTCGATCAGGTAGGAAACTAGAGCATAGTGATCCGGTGGTTCCGTATGGAAGGGCCATCGCTCAAAGGATAAAAGGTACTCCGGGGATAACAGGCTGATCATTCCCAAGAGCTCATATCGACGGAATGGTTTGGCACCTCGATGTCGGCTCGTCACATCCTGGGGCTGGAGAAGGTCCCAAGGGTTGGGCTGTTCGCCCATTAAAGTGGCACGCGAGCTGGGTTCAGAACGTCGTGAGACAGTTCGGTCTCTATCTATCGTGGGCGCAGGATATTTGAGGGGTTCTGACACTAGTACGAGAGGACCGTGTTGGACAGACCACTGGTTTACCGGTTGTACCGCCAGGTGCACTGCCGGGTATCTAAGTCTGGATTGGATAAGTGCTGAAAGCATCTAAGTACGAAGCCAGCCTCAAGATGAGATATCCCTGAAGGGTCGTTGTAGACTACGACGTAGATAGGCTACAGGTGTAAGTGCAGTAATGTGTGAGCCGAGTAGTACTAATCGCCCGAGACTTTCAGAAGGGAAGGGGGATGATAGTTTTGTAGGAAAGGAGTTTTACTGAAAAGACTTTATTGATAGTCCAGAGTGTTTAAGAAATAAAAGATATTAAGGTGGTTATAGCACGAGGGATCCACCTCTTCCCATACCGAACAG
>NZ_LT896587.1 GCF_900186615.1 Parabacteroides bouchesdurhonensis | reverse complement strand
TCCCTACCCTCGAAGATGCCGTAGTTGTCGATGATGAAGTTCACCGATTTCTTATAAGGTAACGAGGACTCGTTTACCAGCTTTCTCAAACCTTCCCAGTCTTCCCCCACCCAAGCAGTGAGCAAGGGGCATTGCTGCAAATCGTAATAGCGGCTGAGATAAGTCTTGAAGCCTTCACTGCGACGTTTAGATAAGGCCTCATTATCATAATAAGCGCCGTCAGGCGAGGAATAACCCGTGATCTGGATATGGCGGAAACGGGCCATATTATCTTTTAGAAGAGGTTGCAAAAGAACGTCCACTTTTGACAGTTCGGCCTTATTGTTCCCAAACGAAGGAACGACTGTGGAGACGCCTTTCGGGTAATCTATATAAGCCGTAGCCGTGGAGGTACGCACCTTGACAGGCTCGTCTTTTGGGACTAAATAATTCACCATATCCGAGAAAGCAGAACTCTCCACCTCGCGGATGACACGCACAGCAGGAACGGTTGCCAAAGCAGGCTGCTGAACACCCGGCTGAGCGCAAGGCGGCGTCAGGTTAATGTCTTTAGTAAGGACATCGTTGGCAAGGAGCAGTTCCGTACAACAATCCTTGCTGACTTGTTTAAGAATAAGGGAGGCATGCTCCATCCAAGAAGCGTAAGGGATGCTGACGCGGTAACGCAGGTTATAACTGCTGCCCCGTCTGACACCTACCCAAACGTGGTAAGGCTCTATTTTCTTCGGGTCGGGATCGACCGTTTCTTCACGTCTGTCGAAGCGGGCGCGCTGGCTACCCGACAAGACGATCGGAGGCAAAACGATACGCTTGCCTTTATAATGCAATTCAGGGACAAGGCTCAACGACTGCTCAGAAGGGATGCGGATACCGTTAGCCATGATCTTCAAATCGATACGCACACTGTCATCCCTTACCTCCATGTTCTGGGGGATTATACGGATACCTATCTCCGAACCTGAAACCGTCTTCTTTGAATCCGCCCGAACCGACGCGCTGCACAAAAGCAACGCAATAAACAGTATTATTGCACGCAGATAACACAGACGGGCGCAGATCAACACAGATAGATTTTCTTTAAAAAAACATCTGCGTAGACCTGTACGATCCATGTCATCTGTGTGCAATAAGACTATATCCATTCCCATATCTTTATTTTTTCTCTTCTCTCTCTTCTCTTTTCCCCGTTTTTCTCTCTTCTCTCCTACCAACTACCAACTACTAACTACCAACTACTTCTTCAATGAATCAAGTAAATAATCGAAATGCCCAGCTTCGTCGGGCCGTAGTAATGGCGTTTATAGCGGCCTATCAGTTCAGCGCATTCGGAACATACATATTTATTGTATTCCAGGTAGGCGTAACCAACCCCTAACGACAACTCCAACCCCCAACGCCTGCCGAGGGCAAAGTGGTAACCGTATGATACCCCGCCGCCATACAGGTGGCCGCGATAGGTGTATTGATCAAGTTCGGGGATAAAAGGTATCTGACCGATATTGTATTTAGACCAAAGGCCGTGGACGCCGAAGAAGTGACCTTCAAAACTCTTGCAAGGCCAGTAACGGAACTCGGGCTGAACCAAAACATGACGCAGGCTCATACCGTCGGGCAAAAATGTCCACGCGTTATAATTGCCGGAAATATCAAGGGAAGTTTTATGACCCAAAGCGATCTCAACGCCTAGATTCGGCGTCGTAGTGGCCCAATAAGCAAGGTTCGTTTTGGTTGCTATGTGCTGGCCGTATAAATTGCCGGCAGAAAGCAAACAAATAAGCAATTGTAACAATATTCTAACCATTTTATCTTCTTTTTTCTAAAAGAGCTTTATAAACTCTTTTAATGTCCCTTATTTGTGAAATAAGGGACAAAAGACGTAGAATAATGATTTTCAATGCTATACAAAGCCTTACTGACCAAAATAATAAATTTATACGCCGGTTTTATATTTCTTGATAGAGGTTAAATTACAATACTTGGGAGTAAGTTTTTATGCATAGGAAAATGAGGGCGATATTTGGCTAAAATGTCAGCATCCCTTATCTTTTTTTTACGGTTTACCGCTTTTTATAAATGTTTATTTACATATTTAGGGGCGAATTTGGGCACAAAGATGTAAATGGATGTTAAGGGCAAAAAAGGGGCTGTCCAAACTTTGTCTATAATTGAGCTTTGATGAGGCGTTTTTTCAATTTTTGATTAGATTTAGCCTGAACTATTTATAAAAATAAGCCTTTTTAACTTTTATTTGTCAAAAACCTCACATAAATCCTTTCACATTTATTTTTAATATCTACCTTTGCAGGCGTAACCCCATTGACTTTCGGGTTTTGGGGAAATAAAAGGGTGAAATTTCGTGTTGTTCTGACTTTAAAAATAGGGGATGTCCCTTATTTCACAAATAAGCGTCACCGGGAGCGGCGCACTATGTTATCCAAGCTCCGGATTACCTGCATATTTGCTTTATCCAATACCATCTGGTCCAAACTGCTCAGGTAAAAACGCGTTGTCTTCTCCGACGTATGGCCCAGGGATTCACCGATTATACCTAACGGCGTATGCAAACGCTTCGCCTCCATCGCCCACGCATGACGCGCCACGTAAGAAGTAAGCTTCACCGGTAAGTCCAGTCTATTCCCGATACGGCACAAACGGCGGTTATACGTACGGAGGCTGGATTTGTATTCCGTGTACGAAGGATCAGCCTTTTTAAGGATCGGGAAAAGGTAATCGCCAACGCCCTTGCCGGAATACTTATTCAATAACGCGCTCATCCCCTTGGACAGGCGGATACTGATACGGATATTCGTCTTGCGGCGGTAATAAACCAGGAAACCGTCCACCAGGTTCGCCGTGGTAAGGTAAGCCAGGTCTACAAACGGGATACCGCAAGTCATAAAACTAAAGATAAACAGGTCACGCGCAAACGACAGTTCACCTTCGCCATCCAGGTCGCACAACGCAATCTTTTTCAGTGCATCCACATCTATCGTGGCTTTATCCGTACGCTTCGGACTGAAACGGATATGCGAAAAAGGATTGGAATCCTTCGGGGCGAGGCGGTCGCTTACCGCCGAGTTGTACACCGTACGCAGGCAACTAAGGTA